>JAPPOV010000025.1 GCA_028873595.1 Gemmatimonadota bacterium
GATCGAAGGTGCCTGCGATCGGCACGTCCGGACCGACGACCTCCCGGAAACGCCGTGCGATCTCCGCTTCCGGGCGTGGCACGTCCCGAACGGCCATCGCACCATGAAGCGCGAGATACACGCCGTCCACCGGCATGGCCTCCTCGAGATCCTCGAGCATCGCGTCGAGGAAGCCCTCGAATGCCTCTCTGGTATTCCAGCTGCGCGAAGAACCGCCGAAGACGCCGGACGGCGAGCGGAGCCCGATCAGCTCCATGTCCCCGTAGTCGTCCGCCTGAGCAACAAAGCCGCTCACGTACGAGCCAGACGTCAGGACCTCGTCGCCCTCCATGCGCACGCGCCAGTCCTCGGCCGAGATGTCCCCGCCCGGGCAGAAGGTGCACGTCTCATGCTGAAACGATGCGACTGCGACTCGGTACGGAGCCGCGTCAGCCTCGCCGCCGCAGGAAGAAAGCGTGACGCATACGAGTGCGAGTGCGAGTGCGATCGCTCGAGGACACACGCCTCGTGCGCTGGGAGAAAAGTCGTATGAGGTGTCCATCGATGCTCCGGGTCGGGGATGAGTGAGCAAATTGACGTCCCGGCTTGCAGGCCGCCAATCTGGAGTCAGCCTTCGCGTTGCGGTCGGGTTGGGAGCCCTCCGATTCGACAGTGTTACCTCGCCCCTTGCAATCGGATCGGCACCGAAGCTCATTCGGGCATGCCTACATTGAACCGATGGACCCGTTTCTCGCTCGCCTCAGCGCTTGCGATCGCCGTCGCCTCATGCGGAGATGCCCCCCGGTCGACCACCTCGGGAAATCCGGCGGCCGTCGACGCAACCGTCCTCGAGCCCGACTTCTCGCGCCACCAGGAGGAGATCTTCGCCGCTCCGGGCGCTCAGACGAACGCGTGGGCGGACTACGACGGAGACGGTGACCTCGACCTTTTCGTCGGCTTCAGGGGCTCCCCGAACCGACTCTACCGAAACGACCAGGGGACCTTCGTAGACGTTGCTGCCGAGGTCGGACTCGCGGCAGAGGAGGAAACCCGAGCGGCCGCGTGGGGCGACTACGACCGTGACGGCGACCCCGACCTCTACGTGGGCTTCGCAGCCCTGGGTATCGGCAATCGCCTGTATCGGAATGACGGCGGCACCTTCGTCGACGTCGCAGGCGACCTCGGCGTTGCCCAGGGCGGTACGACCCGGCAGCCAGCCTTTATCGATTACGACGGAGATGGCGACCTCGATCTCTTCGTCGGGTTCCGGGACCGAGCCAACACGCTCTTCCGCAACGATGGAGCGTCCTTTACCGACGCCACGGCTGAGAGCGGCATCGGAGATGGCCGGCGGACTGTCGGTGTCGCATGGTTCGACATGGATGGCGATGGCGACCTCGACGCCTTCGTCGCCAATCAGAACGGTGACGAGGACGGATTCTTCCGAAACAACGGAGACGGGACGTTCGAGGACGTCGCCGCCGAACTCGGCATGAATCAACCGGGACGAGCCGACGATCTCGGCAGCGTCGGCACCACCGTGGGAGACTACGACAACGACGGGGATCTGGATCTCTTCGTCGCCTCCTACGGGCCCGACGTTCTCTGGCAGAACCAGGGCGACGGCACCTTCGTGAACGTCGCTCCGGGCACACCCCTGGCCGGCGACCATCACTCGGTCGCAGCGGGCTGGGGCGACATCGACAACGACGGTTGGCTGGATCTCTACGTCGACACGTTCCTCTCCTCGGAGGCCGAAGCCCGCGACTACCTCTTCCGCGGCGGTGCCTCAGGGTTTGAGGACGTCCTGCCCGCGACGATGCTGGAGCGGGGTGCAAGCCACGGGGTGAGCTTCGCCGACTATGACATCGACGGAGATCTCGACCTGTCTCTCGCCAACAACCACGCTGACGGAACACATCCGCTATATCGGAACCAACTGCCCTCGGATCGAGCCGGACGTTCTCTCCAGGTGGCCGCGGTCGACCAGGCCGGACGCTGGGTTCGGGCGGGAGCTACGGTCACGCTCCGGCGGGAATCCGACGGCTTCGTGTCCGCGCGTCTGCTCGACACAGGAGGAGGATACGCATCACAGAGTGTCGGACCCGTGCACTTCGGCTTGCCGCCAGGGGGCGGCCCGGTCAGCCTCACCATCTCCTGGTTCGAGCAGGGAGAGCGACGGACGGCCACCGTATCCGGGATCACACCCGAGGCATTTCGGTCACGGTGGGTGGTGTTGCAGGTTGGGTTGGAGTAGAAGCACACCGGGTGTGCTCAGGGCCGGGGCCGCGAAGGCTTCCCCTCCCGGCAGGTGACCCCGGAACTCCTCGATTCGACCGGGGCTACCCGAATCCATGAATATCTCACGTATTGCGCCGGCATTCTGCGCGTTCGCCGTCATGGCTGCGCCCGTTGCCGCACAGACCGCTCCCGAGCCGCTCGAAACCGTTCGTAACTTCCAGATCGTCGACGAAACGCTTTCCTCAGCCGGCCAGATCGGCTACGAGCAGATCCCGCTCCTCGCCGAGCAAGGCTACGACGTCGTCGTCAACCTCGCGATCGCAGATGAGCGCAGGAATGGGCAAGAGGGGTTCCTCGTCGCCCAGAACGGCCTGACGTACGTGCACATCCCAGTCGACTGGGAGAGCCCTGAACTCGAGGACGTTGAAATGTTCTTCGACGTCATGGAAGCGAATGACGGGCGGAACGTCTTTGTGCACTGCTTCGCAAACATGCGCGCATCGGCCTTCGTCTTCATGTACCGCACGCTCGTGCAGGGCGTCCCCGAAGCCGAAGCTCTCGCGACGATGAACGAAGTATGGGACCCACAGGATTTCGATCAGTGGGCCGAACTCATCCGCCGTGCGCAGGCGGAAATGAACCGCAAATAACCGTCCCGAGTCGCCGTACCGCCAGCAGCACTCATGGACTCCCTCACGACAGGGGATCCGTCCGCCATGAGGTCCTCCGTTTCGGCTTCGGCGGACATTCCTGACCTTTGACGCGGTGGCCGGTCCGACGCAATGTGGACCTCATGATCCGCTCTTCTTCGATCGGCGTCGGCCGGATTCCGCGATCCGGCGTGCCGCCCGTTCTGCTCCTCCTCGGCACACTCACACTCGGCGCCTGCACTGCACCGACGCCGGAGCCTGTCGACACGCCGACGGTCGTGGAGGTCTCAACTCCGCTCATCCCGGAGACGGCGACGCTGGAGCGAGTCGGAGATCTGCTCATGAATCCGATGGCGGACTCGATCCATCCGGACCCGCGCATGGCCGAAATGATCCGGCTCGGGTTCCAGATCAGCCAGGACCCCCAGACGTACGCGGCGGAGTTCGTGGGAAACGATCTGACGTGCGGGAACTGTCACCTGAATGCCGGTCAGCGAAATCGTGCGCTTCCCCTGCTGGGCGTGGCTGCGACGTTCCCCCAATATCGCCGGCGAGACGATCGGCTGGTCAGTCTGGAGGACCGGATCGGTGGGTGCTTCAAGCGCAGCATGAACGGTACACCGCCCCCCTACGATCACCCGGTTATGCTAGCTCTGGACGCCTATCTGAACTGGCTGTCCGAGGGCTTCGTGATGGGCGAGAAGCCGGAGTGGCTCGGACAGAACGAGCTCGCCGTCGAGGCACGCATTCCGATCGAAGAGCTCGATGTCGACCAGGGTGAAGCCCTGTACAACATGCATTGCGCACCGTGTCACGGACTCGACGGGCAGGGCATCGACCTCATCCTCGCGAAGCCCGGCCCTCTATGGGGGCCCATGTCCTGGAACGACGGCGCCGGAGCAGCACGGGTCTGGAAGCTCGCAGGGTACGTGAAGTACGCGATGCCGCTGACGGCACCGGGGACACTCACCGATGAAGAGGCCCAACTCATCTCGGCATACGTGAACTCTCACGAACGACCTGTCTACCCGGACAAGGAATCCGACTTCCCCGACGGCAATCGCCCTGCCGATGCCGTGTACGATACACTCGTCTTTCCAGTGCATCCGCTGATGAGGGGGGACCGGAACGAGCCATGAGGGGACGGCCAGCCGAGCCTCCCCGTGGCGTCAGCGCCTAACCGCTACTCTGAAGTCAAAGTCGTTCCGCACCACGTGGCCATCGTCACCAATCCCGCGCCATGCCACCGTGTATGTACCCTCGTCCAGAACCCGACCGACCTCGACCTCCATCAGCTTCGCATCGTCGGCATGTCTCACGGGTTCACCGGTCTGCACGAGATCACCTGCGGCGTCGATCAATCGGATCGTCACGGACCCGTCCTGTGGAGCCTGAGTGAACCAGAGCTGGAGTTGCTCAGGCGACTGCACACTCGAGCCCGCATCCGGGATGGATTTGGCAAGCCCAAAGTGGCGAACGCTCCACGACGCTCCGACAAGGCTTACCGTGAGCATCGTGAGGAATGAGATCCGGATCGTGAGCTTCATGGCGATTTCTGGGCCAATGGGGTCCGTGACACCTGGATGACGGTATGACACTCTCTCCTCGGAAATTGTTCACGCATTGTCGTGACGCCGAGGGCACCGTAGCGTTGCGGTCGCTGTCTGCCGCTGCGCGGTCACGACCCTCCCGTCGAGATCGCGTATCGCCAACGTCCGGAGATTCCATGGCTATGCTTCGTCGCTTCGTCCTGTCCCTCGTCGCGCTCGCGCTCTGCGCGGCACCTGCGTCCGCCCAGGCGGGCTCATTCGGCAATTCCGTCGTCTTCGACGGCGACGCCATGCTGATCGGGGAGCCGAACAACACATTCCGGCCGGGCATGGTCTACGTGTACGGGAAGACCGGTGACGAGTGGACCGAAACAACGATCCTCACCGCACCGGACGCCCAACGGGCCGACGGTTTTGGTGCCGTGCTGGCCGTCTCCGGAAACACGCTGTTTGTCGCGAACCGCGGGGGTGCGGTCTTCGCGTACGAGCGCAGCGGTGTGGGCTGGACATTCAGCGACATCGTGACCGAGGACGTGTCGGCAGGCTTGGACCCGCGTTGTGACTTCAATGGTTACTGCGGAGTCGACTTCGGCATCACGCTCGCGACCGATGGCGACTGGCTCCTGGTCGGACATGCGAACGTGACGACGGACCGTACCCGTCTTCGCCCCCGGCAGCGTACAGCAACTGAGGCCGTTCCGGACGAACCCGCAGGTGAAGTCATTGCATACCGTCGTGGGTCCGACGGATGGACGGAGCGCCAACGCTTCTCCTCACCATCGCAGGAAAACGCAGACGGCTTTGGAGCCGCGATCGCATTTATCCAGGATCGACTGCTCGTCGGCGCACCGGGTGCAGCGAGCGCCGACGGGATCAGTGGCGCGGGACGGGTCTTCGAGTACCGGATGGATGGTGGGGGCTGGCAGCACTCAGGGGAGCTCACCGTTGAGGCGAATACTGACGCGACCTTCGGTGCCCCCATCGTCCCCACACAAAGCTCACCCGTCCAGGGAGTAGCGGGTGTCGTCATCGGTGCACCGTTCGATGATCAGGGTGTCGGGGCGGCGTTCGCATTCGCTGTCGACGACTCACCGGATGGATGGGCTGAACCCATGCGCATTACGCATCCGGAAGGCGAGGAAGGTGATGTGTTTGGTGCAGCAATCGCCATGTCTGACGACGCCCTCTGGGTGGGTGCTCCAGTCACCAGAGGCTTAGAGACGGGGATCACATACCGTCTGTCGGAAAGCGGGTTGCAAGAGTTCCGCTTCACGGAACAGGAAACCAACAACGAAGATTCGTTCGGCCATCGTATCGTGGCTTCAGACGACGTAGTCGCCATTACAGCGAGTGGGTTGGACCACCAGGCGGGTGGCGTCTTCGTCTACGAAAAAGCCGGTGACGGCCAGTGGGTTCAGGCACAGCTGCTGATCAGCCCACCCGATCAGATGGGGGCCGTCCTGGGTGAGGAGCGTCGGTGCTCCGAGGAGGGAGCGGTTGAGGTTTTCGAGTGCACGGAGGTAGAGCTCTACGCCTACGTCCCGACCTCTCTCCTCACTGCACCCGAGGACGCACGCGGCGTCCGCGCGAATGATAACTGGGGCTGGACCGACCCTGAGACCGGACGCGAGTACGCGCTTGTCGGGCGCAACGATGGGACCTCGTTCATCGATATCACGGACCCCATGAATCCGGTGCTGATCGGTGATCTTCCGAAGACGCCCCGTACACCCCGGTCACAGCTCTGGCGCGACATCAAGACCTTCAAGAACCACGCGTACGTGGTGGCGGATGGCGCTGGCGCTCACGGTATGCAGATTTTCGACCTCACCCGCCTGCGGGACGTTACGAATCCGCCCGCGAAGTTCGAGCCCGACGTGCTTTACCGCGGAGTCGAGAACAACGTCGTGGAAAGCAGCCACAACGTGATCATCAATGAGGACACCGGCTTCGCCTACCTCACGAGTCGAGGCTGCTCCGGTCTGCACATGATCGACATCAATGACCCACTGAACCCCGACTTCGTCGGATGCTCCGAGCCGGGGAGCACGCACGACGCTCAGTGCGTGGTCTACCACGGACCGGATGACGACTTCACCGGACGTGAAATCTGTCTGCGCATGTCTGGCAACGTGTTCCAGATCTCAGACGTGACCGACAAGTCGAACCCGGTCGAGCTGGCGAATGCATCGCACCCGAACCCCGCGTACATGCACCAGGGCTGGCTCACCGAGGACCACCGCTACTTCATCATGGACGACGAAAGCGACGTCATCGCAGGAAACGTCGAGACGACACGAACCCTGATCTGGAACCTCGACGACCTCGAAGACCCGGTGCTGGCCCGAGAGTTCTTCGGGTCACTGCCCGCGAGCGCCCATAACCTGTATGTAAAAGGAGACCTCACCTACCAGGCGAACTACAACTATGGGCTGCATATCCTAGATGTCTCCGACCCGCTCAACCCGATCGAGGTGGGCATGTTCGACACGTCGCCGTACCGAACCGGAGCTGGATTTGGAGGTGCATGGAGCACGTATCCGTTCTTCGACAGTGGTACGATCATCGTGACGAGCATGCAGGAAGGGCTCTTCATGCTGAAGAAGCGGGTGCGTCCGATCTCCTAACCGGACCACCGTCACTGCAGCCCCACCCCGCTCTGGCTGTGGAGTTCGGATCCACGCGGATCTCCTGAATCAGGATACGGGTAGCTGCCACGCGACTGCGCGTTTACTCGCGGTGCGAGTATCGTGCCCCATGGAGTTCTTCTCCCCAACGAACTTGGTCTATGAGCATCGCCATCGGCGACGAACTTCCCGACGCCACCCTTCTTCGGATGACGGGCAGCGGTCCCGAGACGGTCACTCTGAGCGACCACACGGAGGGCCGGACCGTCGTGATCGTCGGCCTTCCGGGGCCGTTTACCGATACCTGTACCGAGGCGCATGTCCCCAGTCTGATCCGAGCGCGCGAACGCCTCGCGGCGAAGGGGGTGGACGACGTCATCTGCTTCGCGGTCATCGACCCGTTCGTGATGAAAGCTTGGTCAGAGAGTACCGGGGCAGCTGAAGGTGGAGTCACGATGCTCGCCGACAGCGCCGGAGAACTGACCAGAGCGTTGGGCCTCGACTTCGACGCGCCGGTCGTCGGCTTCTACGGGCGCACGACTCGTCACTCCATGCTGGTGGAAGACGGAACTGTGAAGATTCTCCGATTCGAGGAATCCCACGGTGCATGCGAACTCACGGCAGGAGAAGCCATGGCCGACGCGATCCAGGAGCTTCAAGAGAGCTAAGTGGTTCTGACGTCCCAGTCCTGCTCCTGACCGGTATCGAAATCGCTCATCTCATGATCGACTGACTCGAGAGAGCGCAGCAGAAGCATCAATGCCGACACCGCAAGGAAGACGCTTGCGGCCATCGTCGGAATCGAGATGAAGCCGAATACTGCGAGGTAGCGGCCGGTACACGGCGCGCCGGACGCGCACGTACCCACTTCGAGCGTGGGTTGCCACTGAATCACGACGTGATAGATCGCGATGACGAGTCCGACGGCCGACAGGGGGAGTCCGTAGCGCCAGATGCCCACATCTCGCCGGAACGCCGCCACACCCAGAAGGACCACCAGCGGGTACATGGCGATTCGCTGGTACCAGCACAGTGAGCAGGGGACGAGGCCGACCACCTCCGAGAGGTAGAGACTCGACGTCGAGGCAACGAGCGCGAGTACCCAGGCCCATGTCAGAGGGTGATGCCCCTGTCCATGGAGGGCGGTCACAACTCCGGAGCGATTCCCACCGAGCACGACCGTTCCCAGCAGAGCCAGTCCTCCGGCGAAGGCCACGATCGCGAAGAAGCCGAGCGTCGTTACGACGGTCGAGTACACCGTGTCATCCTGTTCTGTAGTCGATGAGCGAACGCGCCACACGATCGGCGATCGGTGCCCTCAGGGCAATCCGCTCGGCACCATACGTGACTCGGCGAGTACTCTCCTGACGTACACGTGCCACTCACCCGGTGGCCCGGTCGCCCGAAGAGATCCCAGATGAGTGAATCGACATCGTACAACGGCCTCCTCGCGATCCCACCGAGTCTGCTCCTCGTCATTGGCCTGGCGTGGGCCGGCAGTCAGGGTAGCGCCCAAGCCGGTGCGGTCCCGCTCTTCGCGCTGTGTATGGGACTCGCCCTCCTGATCCAGTGGGTCGCGTTCGTACCGGCCTTCATGGCGCGCACAGAACGATTTTACGACCTCACCGGGAGCCTGACATACCTCGGCGTCACTGGCATTGCGGCCGGTCTGGGCCCTGAGCTCGACGTGCGCTCCGGACTCCTTGCTGTGCTCGTCGGCGTATGGGCCGCACGCCTGGGCACCTTCCTTTTTCGTCGAATTCACGCCGACGGGAACGATCGTCGTTTCGACGCTGTGAAGCAGTCCTTCGGTCGCTTCCTACTTGCGTGGACGCTACAAGGCCTCTGGATCTGTTTTACGGCCGGAGCTGCGCTCGCTGCGATCACCTCGACCCGCTCCGTACCCATTCAGACACTCGGGTGGATCGGTCTGATCGTATGGATCGCAGGATTCGGGATCGAGGTCGTCTCCGACCGTCAAAAGAGCCAGTTCCGAGAGAACCCCCAGAACAAGGGGCGTTTCATCTCGACCGGGCTCTGGGCATGGTCCCGGCACCCCAACTACTTCGGCGAAATCGTGCTCTGGACCGGCGTGGCACTCATCGCGGCCCCCGCACTCCAGGGGTGGCAATATGCGACGTTGATCTCACCACTCTTCGTGACGATTCTGCTCACGATGGGCAGCGGCATTCCGCTCTTGGAAGACCGGGCAGACGAGGTATGGGGCGGTCAGCCCGACTATGAGGCTTACAAGGCCTCGACGCCTATCCTGGTCCCGAGGCCGCCCCGCTCCTAGGTGCGACAGTACCCCGCGATCAGCCGTTTCCGCCCCGGGTCCGCTCCATCGACGACATCTGCTCATTCATGAGCAACTCTAGCATCACCCCGGTTCTCAAGCGCTCACGCTCCGTCAGGTTACCCAGAAAGCGCTCTCCGGCTCGCATCCAGGCCTGCATGTCTTCGGCCTCAGCCGCTGCGTCGAGCTCGTCGAGGATCTCCTGTCGATCCAACGGAAGCTCGTCCACTACCGTCCATCCGCGCGCCCGGGTGACCTGAGCGGCAATCGGGTTGTCGGCGGGAACGAGCGCGAAGGCAACCCGCTGGATCATGCGAGCCATCATGTCGTCGGACATCCAACACGCGCTCGGGGGCGTGATGCCCTGTCCGTGGAAGGGAAGCCAGAAGTTCAGGCCCGCGAACGGCCCATTGGACGACGGTACGAACCAGACATGAAGCATGTGAAGCGTTTGTCCGTCGGGCGCGAACTGGGGATGGTCGTGCCAATGGGCCAGGTCACTGTCGTATGGGAGCGGCTCCTGGGTTTCGGGAACGTCGACGAACGCGTATGCGGCACCCACCAGCGTCGGCTCACCATCGACCGGCGCGAACATAAGGTGGTCCGGCTGATCGACGTGAATCCCGTCCTCGCTCCGATCCGCGTGCACGTAATGCACACCCATACCCGGAATATCTCCCAGTGCGGGCCGGAAGCCGGCCGCTAGCGCAGCCTCGGGCGTTATGAGATCAGAGACCGAGGCACGAGCCTCTTCGAATCGCTCTCGATCCAGCACCGACAGCCCACTCCACGGCGGCGTGGCCAACGTGGCACAGTCCACTGCCGGGCTCGAGTGATCGTGCGACGCCATCGCATCGTGGGCCGCCTGTCCGGCGGCCGTCTGGGGCATGAAGAAGGCGCCCGCAAGCACGGTGAAGAAGAACGGTCTCGTACGTAACATGAGCGCACCCTTACGTGGCGGCAGTCGTTCGGCGCAACCTCGCACGAGCGAGGTCGGACGTGGACCCAATGTGGTATCGCAACGACCGACTGGACAGAGATCCGCCCGAGGAATGCACTTCTCCAATCGTCTCGTGTACCCGACGGCCCCGAATGTCCTATCAGGTCTGACCGAAGTGCTCCATGATCGCGGCCGCGTACTTGATGCCCTGCAGGTACTTGTCGATGTGGATGTTCTCGTCCGGCGCGTGGAGGTTGGCTCCAGGATTGGCGAAGCCGGTGAGGACGCAAGGAATCCATACATGGCGCAGGATGGCTCCCTCGGCGGATACACCATTCACCACAGGTAGCTCACCGTACACTTCGGTCGCAGCGGCGATAATCGCCTGACTGATGTCCTCTTTCACCGAAATCTTGTACGGCGGCTCGGCGCCATCGAAGGCCTGGACCTCGATGTGCCCGAAGCCGTTCTTCTCGAGGTGCGCCTTGAGCTTTCGGATGGCGTCAGCGGGCTGGATGTTCGGGATGAGGCGGAAATCCATGCGGACTCGAGCCTCGTTGGGGATAATCGTCTTCCGCCCCTTGCCCGTGTACCCGGCGATCATGCCCTGGATATTTGCGGTCGGCTCGTACGTCCGTGCCCGGATCGCATCGACCCCATCCCGACCGAGTGCGAACTCCGAGATCCCCCACTCTTCCTTCAGCGCGTTCAGGTCAACCCGGGCGGCTTTGTCCGTGAGCTGCTGTTCGTCATCCGGCCCCAGCTGCCAAATCCCTTCTTCCCAACCCTCGATCAGGATCTTCCGATCTCGATCCAGGATGGTGTTCAGCGCCCAGATGAGCTCCCACACTGGCGACTCGACCAGAGGGAAGTTGAGTGAGTGAACGTCCATCTTCGCACCGCGGGCGATGAGCTCTACGAAGAGCACGGACTTGAGGCCGAGAGAGACGTCGGGGACCTCCGTTCCCGTCTCCATCGAACCGTCGAGGCAGTGCATCCCGTCCGCCTTGAGCAGTTCCTCGTTCTTCTCAGCCCAGGCGGCGAGGTTGGGTGACCCGATCTCCTCCTCCCCTTCGATGAGAAACTTGAGGTTGACTGGAACCTCGCCCCGCACCGCGAGGAATGCCTTTGCCGCCTTGTTGAAGGCAAGCACCCCGGACTTGTTGTCGGTCGAGCCGCGGCCATACATGACGCCGTCGACGACCTTGCCCGACCAGGGGCCTCCGTGCGTCCACTCGTCGAGTGGGTCCGGCGGCTGAACGTCGTAGTGCGAGTAGCAGAGGATGGTCTTTGCCGGCTTTTTCGCCTCGAGGTGACCGAACACCACGGGAGGGCCTTCTTCCAGCTCGTGGAACTCGGCGGGGAGTCCATCATCGTGCATCATCTCGCGCACGAGCGCAGCGCACTCGCGTAGCCCAACGCCCTGCGCGGAGATGGAAGGCTGCTGGACCAGGCGCTGCAGGTCCCGAACACACTCGTCGGCATTCGCGTCGATCCAGTCGTAGATGTCCTGCATGCTCATGGGGTCTGCTCCCTGGATAGGTCCCACGCGCTAAGCCGCTGGCCTGACAACTCCATCGGTCGCGTGGCGAGATAGGAGAACGCCGGAGCGAGCTCGATAGGGTCGACCCATTTCTCTCTGAGCTCCGGCGGGTATGTCGTTTCGGACATGGGCGTATGCATGTACATGCCCGGCGTGACCGTTACGGAGAGGATGCCGTAGGGCTCTCCTTCCATCGCGAGACACTTTGAGAAGCCCTCCAGCGCATGCTTGGAAGCGCAATACGCCGTCTCATCGACGAAGCCTTCGATCCCGGACCGTGATGAGACAAAAATCAGTGCCCCGCCTCGTTCCGTCATCGCGGGCCAGACCGCTTTCGCGAGCTGGAAGCCCGCCTGAATTCCGACATCCATCGTCGTCTGAAACGCCTCGAGCGTGACGTCCTCCAGTGCTTCCACCCGAAGGATCGCGGCGTTGTGGATAACCGTATCGATGGGCCCCACCACGGTCTTGTCGAGCACACGCTGAGTCTCGGCAGCGTTACTCAGATCAACCACCACCGTGACCGCGCCCGGGCAGGCCGATGCGATTTCGGCCAGGCGTTGCTCGTTGCGATCCATCAGGATCAGATGAGCGCCCTCCGCATGAAAGTGACGTGCGATCGCGGCGCCGAGGCCCTGGGCCGCGCCGGTGACGAGGACGGTTTGTCCCTCAGTCTTCACCGAGCATGTCCTCCGGCTTCATTAATGTTAGGGCGTCCACCGAGATCTTCACTGCATCGAGCACCTGTTGGTTCGCCAGCCCATCGGCGAACGTCGCGCCGTGCTGGAGCTCACGTCCCTCGTGGATC
>JAPPOV010000039.1 GCA_028873595.1 Gemmatimonadota bacterium
CATCTCGACCACCCAGATCTACACGCACGTGGACCGTGCGTACCTGCGGGAGATCCACCGGAAGTATCACCCCCGCCAGTAGGCCCAAGGGCTAATTCGAGACGGGTCCCTGTGTCGCCTCGGGGTCCGAATCCACAGCGCTGAACAACTCTTCCTGCGACGCTGTCGATCGGAGTAGCCGGATGGCCTCGGTCAGGACCGGATCTCGCTGCGTTCGTACGGAGGCTTCTGCCGCGATATCGTTCATACGCTGAGCCGTTGCAAGCTCGGCACGCCACATCAGGTAGCGGTGAACCTGATCGTCGTCCAGCAGTTCAGATCCCAGGCCCTCGTCCTTCAGGGCCGAGACGAAACCCTCGAACTCTTCCTCGGTGACCCCCGGGCGCTCCTCCGCTGCTCGGCGGGCCTCCGCAGCCGCGAAGCCGAATTCGGCGATTCTGAGTCCGAGCGGGAATTGTGCCTCGTTGGCTTCGCGAATGAAGTCACGCTCGACGAGTGTCAGCGTGTCATCCTGGATCACCAAATCCGGGAAGACGCCACCGCCGTTGATCAATGATCGACCCTGTGGCGTCTGGACGCGCGGCAGCGAGTCGAGGACCTCGGGCAGGGGCCTCCCCTGACGATCACGAGTACGCTGCAGGGAGCGCCCGAGCGGCGTGAGCCACGAGCCGGTCGTGAACCGGAGTCGCCGACCGTACGGTAGGGGCATTACGGTCTGAACGACGCCCTTCCCGAAGGTTCGCTGCCCGAGCACGACCGCGCGATCGTAATCCTGGAGGGCTCCCGCCAGGATCTCTGCTCCGGAGGCGGTAAACTCGTCGACGAGGATCACGATGGGGAGTTCCGGCACCTGCACGGGCCACCGATCACCATAGGAGTCCGTCTCCGGCTCTTCAGCCGATCCTCCAGGCACGCGCTGAACGGTGCTCGCGAGCGTGGATCCCGGGGAGAGAAAGAGGTCCGCGAGCATCAGTGATTCGTCGAGAAATCCTCCGGGGTTGCGTCGCAGGTCGATAATCAGGCCATCGGTCTTCCCCAGCTCGGCGAGCGCCTCGTTCATTTCCCGGGCCGCGTTCCGTGCGACCCGATCCATGATGACGTACCCGATGTCGCTGTCGAGCACGCCCCAGGTGACCGCGGGAACATGCACTTCGTCACGGGTGATCGTGAACGGGATCGGCTCGGCGTATCCAGCGCGCTTGATGCGCACCTCTACGTCCGTACCCACCGGCCCTCGGATGGAATCCGCAGCCATGTCAGTGCCCCATTCACTCGCATCATGCTCATCCACCCCGACGATGACGTCTCCAACCGTGATCCCATGCTCATTGGCCGGGAAACCGCGGAAGACTGCCGTGACCGTGATCTCATCATTGAGGAGCGTGATCTGTAGACCGATTCCGGAATAGTTCCCGGTGGTGTCTTCCTCCCAGGCTTCGGCTTCCTGGGGCGTGAAGAGTTCGGCATACGGGTCGTCGAGGGCGTCGATCATCCCGTCGATCGCTGCTTCCCAGAGCGTCGAATCACTGAACGATTCCATGTGCATTCTGGAAATCGCGTCCACAGCACTGGCCAGTACGTCGACTGCGGGCGGAGATTCGCCGGATGGACTGTCCACGCTCTGCGCGGATAGCGCGGGAGCACCGAGCGCGATGAACAGGGCAGTAAACGTCGCAGAACTCTTGATCATTCAGCCCGTCCGGGTCGTTGTATTCATGCTCAATCTGTAACCCCGGCCGTCAGGCCGTCGTTCCTCGATCGGACCGCCGGTGGAGTCATGGCCAGAAACGGCACGCACACCTGCACCACTCACATTGGAAGGGGTATCTTCGAGAGTGCCGAGCCGAGTGCGTGCCAAACCCTTCACCGATACGTCCGTCGCCCCGATGAATCAAGATCAAGAACGCACGCCGCTGAGGGTTTCGCTGGAACAGCTGAAGCCACTCAAAGCCGACGTAACGGGGAATCTCGCTCGCGTGCGGGAACGTGTCGGTGTGCTGGCCGGGCAGGCGGACGTTGCCGTCTTCCCGGAGGCTGTTCTGTCTGGGTACTTCCTCCAGGGCGGCGTGGGGGAGGCCGCACGCCCCGTCGATGACGTCATCGAGGCGCTCGGGCCCCCGCCGGAGGGTGCACCGGATGTGGTCCTGGGCTTCTACGAGCGCGGGAATCGCCGCCTGTACAACAGCGTGGCATACCTGCAACCGGGCGCCGGAATCTACCAGGTCCGACATGTGCATCGGAAACTCTTCCTTCCGACGTACGGAGTGTTCGACGAGGCGCGATTCGTGGAGCCCGGAACGGAGGTCCAGGCCTTCGATACTCGCTTCGGCCGCTTTGGCATGTTGATCTGCGAAGATGCATGGCACTCGCTGCCCGGCACGATTCTCGCCCTCGATGGGGCGGAACTTGTCTTCATTGTCTCGGCGTCCCCCGCTCGCGATTTCGCCCCGTCGGCAAGTGGTCGCCCCCAGAACCTCGCCGATTGGGATCGCAT
>JAPPOV010000016.1 GCA_028873595.1 Gemmatimonadota bacterium
TTATTCCTCTACTCTTTCTTTTTCTTTTTTCGGTGGTGTTCCTCCCCCCTAACCTCCGCCGCCCGGGGCCTATTCGCCCCCCGGGGCCGACTCCGGTTGCCCCGGAGGGCTTGGCGCTACTCCTGTCCGAGCATCTCGTCACCTTCGATACCGAGACCGGGCACCAGCTCACCCGGCTCGCCGAGAGGAA
The DNA here is from genome assembly GCA_028873595.1 of Gemmatimonadota bacterium. Classification (GTDB taxonomy): domain Bacteria; phylum Gemmatimonadota; class Gemmatimonadetes; order Longimicrobiales; family Gaopeijiaceae; genus UBA2589. The sequence continues at coordinate 191 of JAPPOV010000016.1, forward strand.
GGATCTCCTCATCGTAGTACCCCTGCTCGACCATGAACTCGACGTTCGAGTACCGGTGGATACCGGTTCCTGCCGGAATCAGGTGGCCGATGATGATGTTCTCCTTCAGACCCTTGAGCTCATCCTTCGCCCCGCGAACAGCAGCGTCGGTGAGCACCCGGGTCGTTTCCTGGAAGGAAGCAGCCGAGATGAACGATTCGGTGGTGAGAGACGCCTTGGTGATCCCGAGCAGAAGCGGTTCACTACGCGCCGGCTTCTCACCCTCTTCGATCGCCGCCGTGTTCACCGTCCGGAATTCCGAACGATCGACGTTCTCGCCCTCGAGGAGGGTCGTGCCACCAGAGTCGGTGACCCGAACCTTCTGCAGCATCTGGCGCACGATCACGCCGATATGCTTGTCATTGATCTTCACGCCCTGGAGTCGGTAGACCTCCTGGATCTCGTTCAGCAGGTACTCCTGAACGGCCCGCGGCCCCTTGATGGCGAGAATGTCGTGCGGGTTCACCGGACCTTCCGAGATCCGGTCACCGGCCCGCACCACGTCGCCCGTGTGGACGCGCATGTGCTTACCCACAGGCACGGGGTACGTCCGCTGCTCACCCTGCTCGGGCGTCACGTGGACCTGACGCTTGCCGCGCTTGATGTCGCCGAACGAGATCACGCCGTCAATCTCGGTGATGACCGCCGGATCCTTAGGCTTACGGGCCTCAAAGAGCTCCGCGACTCGCGGCAGACCGCCGGTGATGTCACGCGTCTTGTACACCTCGCGACTGATCTTCGCGATGGTGTCGCCGAGCTCGACCTCTTCACCGTCCTTCGCGGTGAGTTGAGCTCCGACCGGGACGATGAACTCACGCAGTTTTTCGGCCTTCTTCGTCTTCTTCCGAATGACGATGGTCGGATGGAGCTTCTTGTCCCGGTCCTCGATGATGACCATCTGCCTACGACCGGTAGACTCGTCCAGCTCCTCACGCATCGTTACGCCCTCGACGATGTCCTCGAAGTGGATGACACCCTTCGAATCCGCGACCATGGGCTCGGAGTACGGATCCCAGCTGAACAGGAGATCTCCCGCAGAGATCTCCTGGCCCTTCTCGATGTCGATCGTAGCGCCGTACGGAACCGCGAGACGACTCCGCACCGAACCTTCCGGCGTCTTGAGCAGGATCTCACCCTCACGCGACGTCACGATGACCATCCCGTCCGGGGTTGTGACAGTGGTCACGCGCTCGAGATCCACGATCCCGTCGATCTTCGACTTACGCTGCGTCTGCGCCGCGATGCGTGACGCCGTACCACCGATGTGGAACGTCCGTAGCGTGAGCTGCGTGCCCGGCTCGCCGATCGATTGCGCCGCCAGAATACCTACGGCCTCACCGACGTCGACCATCTTCATGGTCGCGAGGTTGCGACCGTAACACATCTGGCACAAACCACGCTTCGCCTCGCATGTGAGCACGGAGCGGATTCGGACCATCTGCAGCCCGGCGTCTTCGATCTCCTCCGCCTGCTTCTCGACGATGAGCGAGCCCGCTTCGACGATCAGCTCACCATCGATCGGATCATAGACGTCATCAAGCGCGACGTTCCCGACGATACGGTCCGAGAGCGGCTCGATGATGTCCTCGCCCTCTTTCAAAGCGGTCATTTCGAGACCGAGGATGGTGCCACAATCCTCTGACGTGATCGTCATGTCCTGCGCGACGTCGACCAGACGACGCGTCAGGTATCCGGCATCCGCGGTCTTGAGCGCAGTGTCAGCCAGACCCTTCCGAGCCCCGTGGGTGGAGATGAAGTACTCCACAACCGTGAGTCCCTCACGGAAGTTCGACTTGATGGGAGATTCGATGATCTCGCCGATGCCACCTGTCAGCTTCTTCTGCGGCTTCGCCATAAGGCCGCGCATTCCGGCCAGCTGACGCATCTGGTCGCGATTACCCCGCGCACCGGACGTCATCATCATGAAGACCGGATTGAAGCCGTCGTGAGACCGCTCCAGGTGCCGCACCATCGCGTCCGCAACGTCGTTGTTCGCGTGTGTCCACGTGTCGATGACCTTGTTGTAGCGCTCACCGTTCGAGATGAAGCCGCTCGCGTACGCCTTTTGGAAGCGTGCAACCTGCTCGTCAGCCTCCTCGAGGATTTCACGCTTTTCTTTCGGCACTTCGAGGTCTTCGATGCCGACCGAAATACCACCCATGGTGGCGTAGCGGAAACCGAAGTCCTTGATCGCGTCGAGGAACTCCGTAGTCCGGCCCATGCCGGTCTCAGTGAAGCACTCGAACGCAAGATCCCCGAGCTCACGCTTTCCGAACGTCTTGTTGATGAAGCCGAGTTCGTCGGGGATGATCGAGTTGAAGAGCACGCGACCAGCGGTGGTACGCTCCCAACGCGCATCCTTCTCCTCGACACCACCGTACTCGGCCGAGACGAAGTACCATACGGGCGTGTTGAACGTCACCCGTTCCTGAGCGAGCGCCATCTCCACTTCTCCGTATGAGGAGAAGCGCGGCGCATCCGCATAGAGCTCATTGAGCTGCTCGTCAGCCTTCTCACGCCGGCTCTTGGCCACTTTCGTGTCGTTGGCGACACGCTCGAGATCACCGATCTGCAGCCCGGAATTGGTCAGGTAGTACGAGCCGATGACCATGTCCTGCGTCGGCGCCGCGACCGGACGGCCGTTCGACGGGAGCAGGATATTGTTCGAAGACAGCATGAGAACTCTGGCCTCGAGCTGCGCCTCGAACGACAGCGGCAAGTGTACCGCCATCTGGTCGCCATCGAAGTCCGCGTTGAACGCGGCACACGCCAACGGGTGCAGGCGGATCGCCTTACCCTCGACGAGCACCGGCTCGAACGCCTGAATGCCGAGACGGTGCAGCGTAGGCGCCCGGTTCAGCAGAACCGGGTGGTCCTTGATGATGTCTTCAAGGACTTCGTACACCTTCGGATCTTCTTTCTCGACGATCTTCTTGGCGCGCTTCACGGTCTCCGCTTCACCACGCTTCTCGAGCTCGTGGATGATGAACGGCTTGAAGAGTTCGACCGCCATCGCCTTCGGCAGGCCGCACTGGTGAAGCTTGAGCTCGGGACCCACGACGATGACCGAGCGGCCAGAGTAATCCACACGCTTTCCAAGCAGGTTTTGCCGGAAGCGGCCCTGCTTACCCTTCAGCATGTCCGAGAGCGACTTCAGCGGCCGCTTCCCGCGACCGCGAATCGCCTTCGAGCGGCGGCCGTTGTCGAACAGGGCGTCCACCGACTCCTGGAGCATGCGCTTCTCGTTGCGGAGGATGACCTCCGGAGCGCGCATGTCGATGAGCTTCTTGAGACGGTTGTTCCGATTGATCACCCGTCGGTACAGATCGTTCAGATCGGATGTCGCGAACCGACCGCCGTCGAGCGGAACGAGCGGACGCAAATCCGGTGGGATGACCGGAACCACGTCGAGGATCATCCACTCCGGTTTGTTGCGCGTGTCCGGTGTGTCACCCGACGTGCGCAGTGCGTCGACGACCTTGAGCCTCTTCAGCTTCTTCTTCTTGCGATGCTGGGATGTCTCGTTGGCGATCTCGTACCGCAGCCAATCGGCGAGACGGTCGAGTCCGCGACCATCCGCGTTTCGGTCCTTGATCTTCTTCTTGTCGGGATCGTCGAGCATCTGGAGGAGAGTACGGGCTGCTTCGGCCCCGATCTCCGCCTTGAAGTCATCGTCTCCTTCCTCGCGCGCCTTCACGCGGAGGTCGTAGTACTCGTCTTCATCCAGCAGCTGCTGGAACTCGACTTCTTGCTTGCCCGGGTTCGTGACGACGTACGCTGCGTAGTAGATGACCTTTTCGAGGTCACGCAGCGTCATGCCAAGCAGGTACCCCAACTGGCTCGGGAGCGTCTTGAAGAGCCAGATGTGCGCCACCGGCACCGCCAGCTCGATGTGGCCCATGCGCTCGCGCCGAACCTTCGAGAGGGTGACCTCGACGCCACAACGGTCACAGACATGACCCCGGAAGCGGATGCGCTTGAACTTCCCGCAGTGGCACTCCCAGTCCTTTACCGGACCGAAGATACGCTCACAGAAGAGGCCGTCGCGCTCAGGCTTGAAGGAACGGTAGTTGATCGTTTCCGGCTTGATGACCTCTCCGAACGACCAGGAACGAATCTCCTCCGGAGAGGCGAGTCGAATCTGGATGAAGTCGAAGTCGGCGGAACGCTGATCGCGGGTCCTGGGGAAATCGATCATCTCTTACTCCTCCTCTCCAAGAGTGACAGAGAGGCCGAGGGCCTGGAGTTCCTTCACGAGAACGTTGAACGACTCCGGGATACCCGGCTTCGGCAGGTTGTCGCCCTTCACGATGGCCTCATAGACCTTCGAGCGCCCCTGCACGTCGTCCGACTTGACGGTGAGAATCTCCTGAAGCGTATGCGCAGCACCGTACGCTTCCAGAGCCCACACCTCCATCTCACCGAAACGCTGCCCGCCGAACTGGGCCTTACCGGCCAGCGGCTGCTGCGTCACCAGTGAGTACGGCCCAATCGAGCGCGCGTGGATCTTGTCATCCACGAGATGGCTCAGCTTGAGCATGTACATCGCGCCGACGGTAACCGGGAAGTCGAACCTCCGGCCACTGCGTCCGTCGCGTAACCAGATCTTTCCATTCGGGAAGATCTCGGCGTGTTCAAGGAGCTCGACCACGGCGTCATCGAGACCCGACTTCACGGTCGAACGGCCCTTCAACTTCTGAATCGCAGGGAAGAGATCGCTCATCTTCTCACCCCGACGCTCCGAAAGCTCTTCGGCGGCGTCGACAAGAAAGGTCACGACCTTGCTCAGATACTTCTCCTGATTCTTAGTCAGCTTGGCATTCAGATAGGCATCAAGTGACTGGCCGATCCCATGGGTGTGACCAACCGGGTCCGTGCCGTTGGAGTCGTCATCGCCGCCAGCCATGACCACCGGTAATGCGCCCGCAATACCAACCAGCGTCTCGATGTCGGCATTCGACGTCGGAGAATCGGCTTTGAGTTTGAGCGCTTCATCCACCCACTTCAGGCCTGCCAGCTTGAGCAGGGCACCGACCTCGTTTTCGGTCGCGCCCTGGAAGACCGGTGTCTTGGCCTCGAAGCCAAGCACCCGACCTGCCCACCCGAGGTGGGTCTCCAGGATCTGCCCGACGTTCATTCGCGATGGCACACCGAGCGGATTGAGCACGATCTCGACCGGAGTACCGTCGGGAAGGAACGGCATCTCCTCTTCCGGTACGATCCGGGCAATGATGCCCTTGTTTCCATGGCGACCGGCCATCTTGTCACCGACGGAGATCTTCCGCTTTTCGGCGACGTAAACCTTCACGAGCTGGACGACACCCGGCGGAAGCTCATCGGGCTGGAACACCTTGTCGATCTGATCTTCCGTCCGCTCCTTCACGCGCTGGATGCGGAGGTTGGACTCATCCACGACCCGGCGCAGACGCTCACCGGCGGCCTTGTTCTGAAGTTTGAAGGTCGTGAGATCGACGCGCTTGAAGTTGATCTCGTCGATCATGTCCTTCGTGAGCTTCGTCCCCTCATCCAGGATCGGCTCGACGGTACCCTTCTTGAGCATCAGCGCCACGGTCTGACGCTGGAGCACGGAACGGAGTTCCTCGTCGCGGGCGTCCTGGATGCGCTGGATCTCTTCACGCTCCATGGCGCGCAGGTCGCCGATCTTCACGCCATGCTCCTTCTCGAGGAGCGGATCGTCGACCCGACGGCTGAAGATCTTCACGTCGATGATCGTCCCCGACATACCGGGCGAAACCCGAAGAGACGAATCCTTTACGTCCTTCGCTTTCTCACCGAAGATCGCGGTCAGGAGTTTCTCTTCCGGAGAAAGCTCTGTCTCACCCTTCGGCGTGATCTTTCCGACCAGGATGTCGCCGGCCTTCACGCGCGCACCAACGCGCACGATCCCGCGCTCGTCGAGATCCACGAGGCTTTCTTCGGCCACATTCGGAATTTCGCGTGTGATCTCCTCCATGCCGCGCTTCGTGTCACGGACGTGGAGTTCCAGTTCCTGAATGTGGATCGACGTGAAGACATCGTCCTTCACCAGCCTCTCACTGATGACGATGGCGTCCTCGAAGTTCGACCCATACCAGGGCATGAAGGCGACGAGCAGGTTGCGGCCGAGCGCAAGTTCGCCCTGGTCCGTGCTCGGGCCGTCAGCAATGATGTCGCCGGGGTGGACCTCCTCGCCGATCTTCACCAGAGGACGCTGGTTGATCGCCGTATCCTGGTTGGTCCGCCAGTACTTCCGCAGGCGATAGCGATCGTACTGCGCCAGCTTGGCGAGCGGCTGCTCCCCGCTGCCCGGTGCGATCGTACCCGTGTCCACCACGATTTCGTCCGCGGTTACATGCACCACGGTCCCACCGCGACGCGCAGCGATCACGGCGCCGGAGTCCGACGCCACCTTGGCTTCGAGACCCGTTCCGACGAGCGGGGCGTCCGTGTAAAGGAGCGGGACGGCCTGGCGCTGCATGTTCGATCCCATGAGCGCCCGGTTGGCATCATCGTGCTCGAGAAACGGAATCAGTGCCGCAGCGACCGAAACCAACTGGTCTGGCGCCACATCCATGTACTCGATGTTCTCAGGCTTGAGAAGCGGGAAATCACCACGCTCACGGCACAGAACGTATTCGTTCTTGAAGTTCCCCGAATCGTCGAGCGGAGCATTGGCCTGCGCGATTCGGGACTCTTCCTCCTCGTTCGCGGAAAGCCACTCGATCTGCGCCGTGACCTTTCCGTTCTTCACCCGCCGGTAGGGCGTCTCGACAAAGCCCAGGTCGTTGATCCGAGAGTACGTGGTCAATGACGTAATGAGACCGATGTTGGGACCCTCCGGGGTCTCGATCGGACACATCCGTCCATAGTGGGAATAGTGAACGTCTCGGACCTCGAAGCCCGCACGCTCCCGCGTAAGACCGCCCGGCCCCAGCGCGGACAGACGACGCTTGTGCGTCATCTCGGCCAGCGGGTTGGTCTGGTCCATGAACTGTGAAAGCTGACTGGATCCGAAGAACGCCTGGATGACGGCGGACACCGTCCGGGCGTTGACCAGATCGTCGATGTTGATCTTCTCGGGATCCGTGTTGATCGACATGCGCTCCTTGACCAGGCGCGCCATGCGGCTCAGACCGACACTGAACTGGTTCGCGATGAGCTCACCCACGGTCCGCACACGACGGTTCCCGAGGTGATCGATGTCGTCCGTGAAACCGCGTCCTTCATTCAGCTCGATCAAGTGCCCGACGATCGAGACGAAGTCGTCCTTGGTCAGGACTGTCTCGCTGCGGGGCACGTCGACCTGCAGGCGCTGATTGATCTTGTAGCGACCAACGCGACCGAGGTCGTACCGCTTTGGGTTGAAGAAGACCCGCTCGAGCGCCTCACGGGCCGTCTCGATGTTGGGCGCGTCACCCGGACGGAGCAGTGAGTAGATCGCGCTGAGCGCCTCACCCTCGTCCTCCGTGGGATCCTTCTTGATGGTGTTCTTGATCAAGGGGCTCTCACCGCGAGCCGTCTCACGATCACTCTTGTACACCTTGATCTTCTTGACGCCGAGTCGCTCGAGGATCTCGATGACTTCCTCTTCGATTTCCTCTCCGTTGTCGATCAGAATTTCACCCGTCTCCGGATCGACGAACTCCTCGGCAATGACCTTGCCTTCGATCTCCTGCTTCTTGGCGTCATCGAACTTGCCGAGCTTCACGCTCTCTACGTCGTAGTAGAGGTTGAAGATGTCGGCATCGCTTGAGTATCCGAGCGCCCTCAGCAGTGCAGTCGCCGGAAACTTCTTCTTCTTGTCGATGTGTACGTAGCAGATGTCGTTGATGTCGAGCGTGAACTCGACCCAAGACCCGCGGAAGGGGATGATCCGCGCGCTGAACAGCTTCGTCCCGTTCGGGTGGATGTTCTCCTCGAACACGACGCCCGGCGAACGGTGCAGCTGGCTTACGACCACCCGCTCCGCACCGTTGATGATGAATGTCCCGAGTTCCGTCAGAAGCGGGAGATCACCGAGATACACTTCCTTCTCGATGATGTCCTGGGTGACGCGATCTTCGATCGGCGTCGAGACCTTCTTCTTTCGCTTCTTCTTGCCCTTCGCCTGCTCGTCGTCTTCCGGCTGCTCAAAGACGATGAGCCGAAGCGTCGCCTTCAGCGGCGCCGCGTAGGTCATGTCTCGTTCAATGCACTCCTCAACGGAGTACTTCGGTTCACCGAGCGTGCATGAGACATATTCCAGCATGAAGAACTCGTTCACGTCTTCGATCGGGAAGATTTCCCCAAAAACGCGATCCAGTCCAAAGTCCCACTGCTCTTCCGGATCCTGCTCCACCAGCTTCTCGAATGAGCGGAGCTGGACGTCCAGCAGGTTGGGCATCGGCATGACCGATTTGAGCTTCGCAAAGCTCAGGATGGGTCGGTTATCCTTGCGCAGTTCCAACGTGCGTCCCCCTTACGACCTCGTCTGCGAACGCAGACGAGGGGCGTTGTCGTGTTCGAATTGGGACAAGCGCGCGAGTCCCGGCCACAGACACGCCTCTGCCGAAGCGTTCCCGCAGCCGGGTCCCGTGCTGGCCCGAGTTGTCACGCAGCATGATGCTGCGTCCGAAGCTGTAACCGCGACGCAGTCCACTCCGGTCGTTCTGCCTGGATACGAATGCCGGGGCACTCGCTGGCCCAGACTCGACCTACTTGAGGTCGACGGCGGCGCCGACGTCCTCGAGCTTGGCCTTCATCTCCTCAGCTTCTTCCTTGGTGGCACCTTCCTTCAACGTGCCCGGAGCTCCGTCCACGAGCTCCTTCGCCTCTTTGAGGCCGAGACCAGTCAGCTCACGCACGACCTTGATGACCTGGATCTTCTTGTCACCGATGCCCGAGAGGACGACTTCGAACTCGTCCTTCTCCTCGGCCGCCGCTTCGCCGCCACCAGCCGCGCCACCCGCAACCGCAACCGGCGCGGCCATGGCCGTAACGTTGAATTTCTCCTTGAAGGCATCAACGAACTCGGAGAGCTCGAGAACCGTCATGCCACCAATCGCTTCGAGCAGCTCTTCCTGATTCGCCATTTTTCTTGTCTCCTGATGTCCCCCGACTTCGTGTCGGCTTCTGGTTTGAACCTGTGAATTACCAGGAACGCGCCCGCGCCCCTCGTGCTACATGCCCGGGATGCGGGCTCAACCTGCCTTCGCGCGCTCTTCCTTCAGCGCGTCGAGTAGACCGGCAGTTTCCTGAAGTTTCGCCTCGAGGGCCGTCGCCAGCATCGACATCGGTGCCTCCAAGGCACCTGCCAGTTCTGCGAGCAGCTGCTCCCGCGGCGGAAGCTTCGCGATCTTTTCGACCTGCTCGGGCTGAAGAATCTTATTCTCCATCACACCGAGCTTGACGGTCGGTTTCTTGTCGTGCGCCTTGGCAAACTCGCTGAGCACTTTCGCCGCGGCAGCCGCATCCTCGTAACCGAGGACGAACCCGGTGGGCCCGACGAGACTGTCCGCGATGTCTGGCAGCGTCTCTGACTCGTCGAAGACGCGCTTCGCGAGGCGGTTCTTCACGACCACGTACTCGGCGCCCGATTTCCGCAGCGTCGTGCGGAGCTCGGTCATCGCCTTCACGTTCAGTCCGGTAAAGTCCGTGAGGTAGAGCACGGGAGCGCGACCCACACGTTCCTTCAGCTCCTCGACGAACGTCTCTTTCTTGGCGCGATCCATCAGCCCCTCCACGCGTTGGTGTCGATGGCCACGCCCGGTCCCATCGTGCTCGAGACCGTGACGCTCTTGAGATACGTGCCCTTTGCCGCCGACGGTTTCGCTCTCACGATCTGATCCATGAAGGCCGCCAGGTTCTCCGCCAGCTGTTCGTCAGAGAACGACGCCTTTCCGATCGGCGCATGCACGTTCCCGGTCTTGTCGACCCGGAACTCGATCTTACCGGCCTTGATCTCTTTCACGGAGCGTCCGATGTCGAACGTGACCGTACCGGCCTTCGGGGTCGGCATCAGGCCACGCGGACCGAGCACTCGGCCGAGCGGTCCGACCTTACCCATGAGGTCAGGCGTAACGACGCAGACGTCGAAGTCGAGCCAGCCATCCTGAATCTTCTCGACATACTCGACCCCTACATAGTCGGCACCGGCCTCGGTGGCCTCTGCTTCCTTTTCCCCCTGAACGATCGCCAGCACACGGACAGATTTTCCTGTTCCGTGCGGAAGGACAACCGTGCCACGGACCAACTGATCCGCCTTTCGGGGGTCGACTCCGAGACGCGTGGCGACATCGACGGATTCGTCGAACTTCGCCGTGGCAAGCTCACGCACGAGCTTCAGCGCATCGTCGGGGGCCATCTTCACGCCCGAGGGCACGGCCGCGCGGGCCGACTCGTAGCGCTTCCCTTTCTTTGGCATCCTGTTCACGAGCCGCTTCGTTGACCCTCCCACCGCTGACGGCTCTCAGGCGGTGGTACACGGGTGGGACGAATGTCCCGCACTAATCTTCTACGACGACTCCCATGGAACGCGCGGTACCGGCGATCATTTCGACCGCGGAATCGATATTGTCCGCATTGAGGTCTTCCATCTTCGTCTCCGCGATCTCCGCGAGCTGAGCTCGTGTGATCGTGCCGACTTTTTCCCGGTTCGGTTCAGAGGACCCCTTCGGAAGATTGATCGCCTTCTTTATCAAGACGGCAGCCGGCGGTGTCTTGGTAATGAAGGAGAACGAGCGATCCGCATAGACCGTGATCTCCACCGGGATCGTCACCCCCTGCTTATCGGAGGTCTTCGCATTGAACTGTTTGCAGAACTCCATGATGTTGACGCCGTGTGCGCCGAGCGCCGGGCCGACCGGGGGGGCCGGGTTGGCCTGCCCGCCCGGGACGTGGAGCTTGATAAATCCGACTGCTTTCTTCGCCATGATCCTGGTGTTCCCGCTCTAGTAGCCTTTGAGATCCGTGTAGTCGAGCTCGACCGATGTCGGGCGGCCGAAGAGTGACACCTCCACTTTCACCTTGCCCTTGTCTGGGTACACTTCCTGGACCGTTCCGCTGAAATCGGTGAACGGCCCCTTGGTGACCTCGACCACCTGATCGATGTGGAAGGGGATCTCTTCCTGTGTCTTGTCTTCGGACTCGGTCTCGATTCCGAGAATCTTGTTGATCTCATCTTCTCGGAGAGGCTGCGGAGCTCTGCCCGATCCGACGAATTTGATCACGCCCTGAATGTTGTTGATCGCATGAGACGTGCGTTCGTTCAGCGCCATGTGTACCAGGACGTACCCCGGGTAGAGACGACGCGTGACCGTCACTCGCTTGCCGTTTCGGATCTCCAGCACCTCCTGGGTCGGAACGAGAACATCCAGAAGCTCTCCTTCATCCTCGCCCTCGTCGATCTTGAGCTGGATGAGGCGCTGCACCTTGTTCTCGTGTCCGGAATACGTCTGAACGGCGTACCAGCGGGAGTCCGTCGTTGTGCTCATGTCAGACTCCGAAAACACCCATGATCGCGTTGATCACGAAGCTCGCGGACTTGTCCATGAGCCAGATGATCGCGGAGACCGCGACGGTGAAAGCCAGCACAACGATCGTCGCCGACCGAAGCTGCTCCCCGTCCGGCCACGTGACCTTTTGAAGCTCGACCCAGCACTCTTCCATGAAGGTGCGTGTGCCTTTCGCCTTCTCGAGCGCCGACACTACTTCGTTTCCTTATGCTGAGTGTGCGTACGGCACCGCGGGCAGTACTTGCGGAACTCCACCCGCTCGGGATGAAGTCGCTTGTTCTTCGTGGTGTCGTAGTTCCTCTCCTTACAGTCCTGACAGGCGAGGATAATCTTGTCGCGCGGCATGAGATGCCTCCTTGGGCGGACCGTGTCGCTCCGCGTATTCCTACTTCTGACCGGCCCTGCACTGCTACCCGGTCCCCTGCGTACTGCTTCAGTGCAGGGGGATACCCGAAGGCATCCCCCTGCACTGTGCTACTCGATGATTTCGGTGACGACGCCTGCGCCGACCGTACGTCCACCCTC
>JAPPOV010000042.1 GCA_028873595.1 Gemmatimonadota bacterium
CTGTCGCACTCGCCGATCCACTCGTCGCTGTGATCGTCGCCGTACCGTCAGCCACCGAGGTCACAAGACCGGCTGCACTGACCGTAGCCACGTCGGTATCTGATGACGCCCATGTGACATCGACACCCACGATGGAGTCACTGTCTGCGTCAAAGGCTGTCGCGACGAGCTGTGACGTTGCACCGAGTGAACTGAGGGTCACCGTCTCCTCATTGAGTGTGACGGATGCCACGAACCCCTGGACAGTGGCGGTGAAGTGGGTCGCGATCTCTGTACTATCCACAGCGATCCTGACCGAGTCCTCTCCGATCGTCCGGCCCAGTGTCCACACCGCTCGCGCCTCGCCCTCAGCGTCCGTCGAGAGATCCGAGCCCGCGACGCTGCCGCGTTCGCCGATCACGGACCAGCTCACCTTGGCTCCGTGCACCTTCTGACCATCGGTCAGAGCCAGCGCGACGACGAGTGAGTCAGGCAGCACATCCCCGGCAGAGTCAACCTGTGCATCTCCTGCAACCCTCGTTAGCACAGCATCGCTAGGGACCGAAGCTTCCGCCGTAAACGAACTCGAGCTGACATCGGACACTGTCGCCTGAGCTTGAACCTCCTGGGTCGTCCGCAGGTCGGGACCCAGCTGCCACCTAGCGTGTGCGCGGCCCAAGCTGTCCGTACTCGATGCCAAAGACTCCACTGTGCCACCCCCGACAGGTGAGGACCAAGTCAGGGCCGCGTCCTTCGCCAGGTTACCGTACTGGTCTTGCAGTTCGACGGTCAGGGTGTCGTTGCCTTCGGGGGATGCCGCATAGGTGCCCGCGTCACCAGACAGGACCGAGTCTCCGATCAGCAAGACAGCCGCAGGCACATCTGCTACGGGCGTTGCCGTAAAAGTCGCGAACGTAAGCTTCTCGCCACTCTGGGTATCGACTGCACGTGCTTCGACCGCCTGGGCCGAGTCCACGATCGTGCCCAACGTCCAACTCTCTCGGGCCTGACCCAGCGAGTCGGTCAACGCCGTACCCGCGAAAACCGAGCCGCCTCCTGCTGTAATGACCCAATTGACGATCTGACCTTGGACCGGGATTGAGTCTTCGTTCATGACCCGAACGATCAGAGGATCTTTTGCCTCCTTGCCCACCGTATCGACCTGCTCGTCACCGGCCATGATCAGCATCGCCACCGGAAGCATGTTGCCCGTCACGCGGACCGTGACCGTCGCAGATGCGTTACCCGCCGTAGCTGTGATCGTCGCTGTCCCCTTGCCGACCGCAGTAAGCAGACCACCAGTGGTAACCGAAGCAACTGTCGGCGCATTTGATGCCCAGCTGATCGTCTGACCTGAGAGCTGGGCTCCGTTCTGATCGAGGACCGTCGCTGATAGTTGGACAGACTGCTCGGCTCCCGGGCCCTTCAATTCCAGTGTCAGCCTGACCGATGACTCCGACAACGTCATCGTCGTCGGGACTGGGGTCGGTGGCTGAGGGGTAGGCGTGCCACCTCCACCAGGGCTGGTCGGTGTCTCTCCACTACAAGAGAGCAGCCCCAGCATCAGGATCGGAATCAGGCGGCGGGGCTTCATATCAGACTCGATCAGGGTGTAACCTGACAGTAAATGACAGACGGGGATCTAGTCTGTCAAAGACTGACCCCCTCCAATTGAGAGGGAAGAGTGGTAAGTTTCGCTCGCGGTACCGGCTGAATGGCCCGAAATGGGCTGACGCAGCGTCAAAAATGGTACTTCAGTGGTACTTCACAGGGTGTGAATCAGTCGGCTACCCTGATAAAAGCTAGTAATGGGGCCATAGCTCAGTTGGGAGAGCACCTGCTTTGCAAGCAGGGGGTCGCCGGTTCGAGCCCGGCTGGCTCCACTGACGGAAGACCCTGCCCCGCTTGAGGTTAGATCCTTGGGCGGGGCCTTTCATTTCGGGTGCGAGTGGTAGTTTGTTTCGATTCAATCGCCAACTGCTGATGCGGTCATGGCAAAACTCTCTGTGGAATTGGGTTTGGCCTCTGCGCTGGTCATTGATCGGGGAGCCACTGTGTCGCCTCGCGATCCTTCGGCAGAGCTCTGGCCAGCTAAGGCGCCTGGCCCTATTCGCCTGTGTCTTCGGGCCCCGCGAAACCAATGCGACGCGACTTCGTCTCGAGGCCGAGCTCCTGCCACTCTAGGTCGTTTGGCTCCAGCTCCATAAGCTCATCCGTGCGTACCTCGCCGTCCTCCGCTGCCCGGAGGGCCATCCGGGCGTACGCTTCCTCAAAGAGTGACCGAGCAAATCGTGCGTTCCCAAAATTGCCGCCGCTCCTCGCTCGCTGAAATAGCTCCTCAGCTTTCTCCAGCGCCTCATCTCCAAGGCGCAGGCCGATAGAGGTCGCCAAGTTCGTGAAGATTTCGACGAGCTCACGCGAGGAGTATTCTGGGAAATCGATGAACGTTTTCAGCCGACTGCGAAGGCCTGGGTTCGATTCGACGAACTCGTTCATTTCTTCTCTGTAGCCAGCAGCGATGACGGCTAGCTGGTCCCGGTGGTCCTCCATTGACTTAACGAGCGTAGCGATGGCTTCTCCTCCAAAGTCGTTGCCGGAGGCCGGAGCCAGAGAGTAGGCCTCGTCGATGAAGAGGACTCCGGGCATAGTCCTGCGGATGACGTCGGACGTCTTCATCGCAGTCTGTCCGACGTATCCGGCAACTAGGTCTGATCGATCCACCTCTGTAAACTGCGAACCCGGAAGCGCGCCGGACGCGGCATAGAGACGAGCTATCAGTCGGGCGACGGTGGTCTTGCCAGTTCCCGGTGGCCCTGTAAACACCAGGTGTAGGCCCGTATTTACGGTTGCGAGTCCCGACTCGGCTCGTGTTTGGTTGGCGCGAACTACTGCCATCACCGTTCGGACCTGCTGCTTGACCGCGTCCAGGCCAACCAGCCCGTCGAGCTCCGCTAGCACAGCATCTATAGTTTCAGCTTGCTGCGCGCTGCCGACGGATGTTGAGTCTGGTAGAGACACCGGCTCGATCTCGACGACCTCCTCTGCCACCGCAGTATCGGTATCGGCGGCGGAGTCATCGTCCCCAGCAATCTTCTTGAGGGCAGCTAGGGCATCTTCGAAGGACGAAATCGAATCGAGCAGAGTGCCCGCTTCACTGGTCAGGACGGGTACCTCGTGGGCGATCCCATGCGGCTCCAGTGCCTGTTTTGCTCTGGGGAGGAGGTCGAGTACCTCTGACCGATCGCGGAAATGTTTAGCGATCGCATACGCTACGTGACGGGGCTCTACCTCAGGGTGTGACCAAGCCTTTGCCGAGGAGAACGCTCCGTCTCTCAGATGAGATCGAAGCATACCAGCCGGATCACACGTCCGCCCACTTCTCGCCGCCGAACCTCGCTTGCAACTGATCATCCCACTCGTCCGCGACCTGTAGCACGCCAAACATCGCGGTCTCGAGTTCGGGATGATCGAGGAAGTCGCCGAGCAGCGTGTGGGTGAAGAAGAGATTGATGTTGTCAGATCCCTTGATATCGTGCACCTCAATGTGCCCGAACCACCGAGAACCACCGTTGCGGGCCACCCATTCGAAGAGCTCGGGAGTCGGGGTTACGCCGAATAGGATAGGAGACTCCACGAGAACCACCGTTCTGCCCTCACCGTCACTACCTTTGCCCAACTCGGCGACCCTGACCATGAGGGCGGTGCTGCTACCCTCGAACGAGACGCGAAAGCGATCCTTGTCCAACGTCACACGAAGACCCATCGGGCCGGTCAGGATCCGTTGGACCTTCATCATCGTCTGCTCTATGCTCGCCATGACATCGTTTTCAATCAAAGGAGGAGACCGATCAGCTACCGGCGCTAGCGGTGACAAACTGATCGTCACCTACGTTTCGCTGCAAGGGTTCAGGAGGTCAGGACCTTCAGTATCCGAGACTGTCTCGACGAGGGGCCGAGAGGTGCCACGCTTAAGGCTTCGTTTCGCTGGTTTTTAGCGATGATTCTGAGGGGGCACCCGTGAGTCTTCGGTTTCCTCATGTGGTCCATCACTTGATGGGCGCCCGCGCGAGGGTTGCGGCCGCTGGTTACGCCTTTTAGAGCAGAGCTTCGTGGTTCTGGAGCCAAAGGACTGTAGGCAATGAGGGGTTGCTTTCCGTTCCTGAAGGCTCATGCCTACCACTGGCGGATGCTTCGGTCCCTCCCGATCCGTGACTAAAGCCCCAAGCCTCGGCACCAAGGCCCCGGGATACCATCTGCGCAAGAGTCGACCAGTGAAGCGCCGCGCGCGACCCGAAACTTCACGCTCGCTTGCACGGCGGTCATGCGCTTAAGATGACTCGACATTCATGAACGTTGTACGTAACGGGGAATCCGTGCGGGCGGTACAGGGGCAGTCGTCGTCCAAGAACTGTGAGGCTAAGCAGACGAGCATGAGCATCAGCAACTGGTTTCGTGAGGTGCACCGGCGCTCTGTATGGCAGGTGACGGGAGCCTATGCTGCGACCTCATGGGCGGTGTTGAATGTCGTCGACATTGTCACCGGGCTGGCCGGGTTGCCAGACTGGACCCCCTCGATGGCGACTGTGCTGCTTTTGCTCGGCTTCCCCGTCGTTATCGCTACCGCCATCATCCAGAATGGCACTCCCGTGCGCGAAGCAGGCGGACGAGATGGCGGAGTGCGCGCTACCGGGCCGCGAGATGACGCCGACAGTTCGAGATCTGTCGAGCCTAGTCGTGACTTGAGCTCCTTCTTCACCTGGCGTAACGCGCTGGTCGGGGGGATGGGTGCTGGAGCACTCCTGATGATCAGCGGTGGGGCTTACCTCGTCATGTGGAACCTGGGGATTGGCCCTGCGGGTTCCCTGGTGGCGGCGGGGGTACTGGAATCCAGGGACCCGATCCTGCTCGCGCAGTTCGATGATCGAACGAGCAGTGGTGACCTCGGCCTCATCGTCTCCGAGGCCCTGGCTGTGGACTTGGGCACTTCTCGCGTGGTGTCCATTCTGGGTGAAGATGCCATGGCGGTCGCTCTTCAGCTCATGGGCCAGGATGATCGGACACCGGTAACGAATGATCTGGCTCGCGAGGTGTCGTTGCGAGCGAACGTCAAAGCGTTCATTGAGGGGGAGGTAACCCCGATCGGGTCCCGCTTCCTCGTGGTCGCAAGAATTGTCAGTTCGGCGTCCGGCGACGTGTTGGGAAGCTTCCGTGAAGAGGCTGCCGACGAGGATGGCCTTCTTCCCGCGATCGATCGAATCTCGCAGAGCCTTCGCGAGAGGCTCGGGGAGTCACTTCGCGACATCAGGCTCGGAGCCCCACTCGAGGAAGTCACAACGACCTCGTTCGAAGCTTTACGCAAGCTCTCGCAGGCGGAGATCGCCGAGGACGAAGGGGATTACGAGTTGGCTGAACGGCTTCTTCAGGAAGCGATCACGCTCGACCCACAGTTTGCGATGGCCTATCGGAAAGTGTCGGTCTTGCTCTCGAACCGAGGGGGATCGGGGGAGTTGGTTCGCGAGGCGGCTACCCGCGCATTCGAGTTCCGTGATCGCCTGACGGAGCGGGAACGTTATCTGACAGAAGCCAACTACCACAACGTAATCACCGAAGATCAGGCCGCCGCTCTGCGGGCTTATGATGCGGTCCTGAACATGTACCCGGGTGACCCGACAGCTCTGAACAATTCCGGGTTGGCGCTCTGGCGGTTGACGAGGTATGACGAGGCGTTGGCCCGATTTGATCGGGCTGTCGAAAACCGAGAGAGCTACAGTTCAGTGGCGTTCGCTAACCGTGCGATGACCCTGCTCCAGTCTGGAGACGATGAGGGCGCTGTTGAAGCGGTCGAGGCCTATCGAGCACAATACCCGTCCCACATCTTTCAGCCGGTGGCGGATCTCGTTGAGACGCTGGCAGTCGGAGAGGCCGGAGGGGTGGAAGGTCGTATCCGAGCGCTTCAAGGCAACGGTGACCTGCCCAACTGGGGTCGCCTGACAGCCCCGACATTCGGTATGTCCCAGGCGTCCGAAGGCGGGGCTCTGGGACGTGCCTTTGAGTGGGCCGACATGTACGTACCCGAGCAGGACGGTGATGGGGTGGCCATCCCAGCGATCAGCACGGGTGCGGCAGATTTGGACTTCTGGTTGCTCGATGACCGAGAGGGGGCTGCGGCGACCCTTCAAGCCGACTATCGGAGCCGCTTTCAGGCTGTTGACCCATCGTTGCGGCGGTGGGCCGGATTCATCGTCCTGCAGGCCCTGGCGGGCGAGGAAGATGTGGCCCGCCAATGGCTCAGCGACTGGGACACCGAGGCGCGGGCGTTCACAACGCGAGGTCTAGCGCACCGGAGAGTGGCTGAGGCCATGATCAATTTGGCTGATGGACAAGCTCCCGCCGCCTTGACGGAGTTAGAGTCGGTGGCACAGGAGCTTGAATGCCCCCGGTGCTTTGAACGAGAGCGGGCAGTCGTACTTGAGGATTTGCAGCGCTACTCTGAGGCAATCGAGATCTGGGAACGCGTTCGGTCCCGACCCCTCATGCTCGTGGGGGGCTTCGAACGCGCGATCGCCATCAGAAATCTGGCTCGCCTGTACGAGGTGGAAGGGCGACGTGAAGAAGCTGTTTCCGCCCACCGAGCACTCGTAGACATGTGGGAGTCGGGTGACGGCCGCCTGCAGCCCCAGGTCGAGAGATCGAGGGCGCGGATCGCCGAACTCGGTGGCTGAACAGAGAAACGATATGGAGGGGTGGTGTGCGTCCGCTTGCCGGATCCCGCTACCCGCGCTGGTCACGGTTTCGGGGCACTTCAGCCTCCACTGGTCTCCTCACACCTCTCAACGCACCGGGTAGCAAGCCAGGTCCTCGGCGACACGAATCGAGCCGTTGTATCGGGCACGGACTTCGTCGACCCCCATCTCCAGATCCGCGGGATCGTCGTGCGCGAAGAGGTGACTGAGAATGAGTTCGCGAACGGACGCAGACTTCGCGACCTGGCCGACAACGTCTGGCGTTGCATGTAGGTCGCGAGCGAAGCCGGAGGTTCGCGGAGGCACCGCCAGGTGCATCACCAGCGTGGTGGCCTCTTCGGAGAACTCGACGAACGCGGGGTCACTCCCGTTCTGGTCTCCACTGAACACCACGCTCAGCCCGTCGATCTCGACGCGGAATGCCAACGCAGGAACCGGTCCGTGTGGAACCGGGTGGGCCAGGATTCGGAGTCCGGACTCTTCGAAGACGACTGACGACACGTGGTGGGTCACGTCGATTGTGTTCGGGAGGGTGCGCACACCCCGGCCCTGACCGCCGAGAACGCCACTCAAGACTGGAAAGGCCCCGGACTCAGGATGAAAGAGTCGCTGGAGGAAGTCATCGAAGGCTGGGAAGTCGCCGGCCCCCGACGGGCCGACCATCCGGAGAGGCTCCACGCGAGCCGCATCGCTAAGCCAAAGCAGACCAGCCAAATCTGTAACGTGGTCGGGGTGTAAATGGCTCAGAGCGATGAGCCTGAGGTCCGCCAGGCGGGCACCGGATGCGCCGAAGCGTACGAAGGATCCGCCCCCGGCGTCTACCATCACTCGTGCTCTACCGTCAACCCAGACGAGGTAGCTCGCTGACGCACGGTCCGAGCCTGTTCGGGGTCCACCAGAGCCGAGGACCTGGACGGCCACTCCTTCGGAAGGACATAGAGTCTGCGATGCGAGCATGGTCGGCGTCCCCAACGCCATTCCGCAGCTCAGACACATCGCAAACCGAGCCAATCGCACCATCGTCCCACCGCCTCTTGGAGATTGCCTCGCGGCCTCCCTGGTCACACCAGTGGCCTACTTGAAGGACTGGGTCTTCAGGAGGGCACCGTCTTCATCGTAGACCTTCCATGTGCCTTTCTTCTTGCCGTGTTCGAAGCGTCCTTCGTCCCAAAGCTCTCCGTTGGGGTGGTAACGCTTCCAGATACCGTGCTTTCGCTCTTCGTCGTCGAAGCCGCCCGTGCCCCGCGGTAGACCGGTCTTGTAGAACCACTTCCAGCGACCGGTGATCTTCCCGTCCTTGAAGCTGCCGGAGGACTGGAGCTGGCCGTTGTTCAGGAAGTATTTCCACCTCCCGGACTTCTTGCCGTCGTCGAACTCCCCCTGACACGAGACATGGCCGTTCTTGAAGAACAGTTTGAAGGGGCCGTGCTTCGGATTCCCATCTTCGTCGGTGCCAGGAATGTCTTTCATCGGACCATGACCTCATCGCCGCATCTCGAAGCCCAAGAGCGACCTCAGCCAAGATACGCGACCCACGGGTAGGAGCGCTGACGGCTCATGATTCTGCAGCGGCATCCTGTAGTCCGCCAGTGAGCGGTCCACGTGTATCGCATCATCAGAGCTCAAACCCTCTCGAGGACTCGCGGGGCTTGAGTATCGCAACGTGGTTTCACCCTGCCCGCACATAGCTTCGAGTCAGGCTAGGGGGTATTGGCTACCGCGCGCAGTCGATTTGCAGGGTGTTCTGTGCTCCATATGGTCTCGAAGCGGAGCCACCGCTCGCTCGAGGGCTGGCCAGAGACGGTTCGGTGTCCGGCACGCACCCAACCACTTCGCAACGTCTCGGTAACCCGGGTTCTCCATCAAGCACTCCGAAAGAGCTTCCTGCTCGATGTGGATCAATGCGGCCGCGGAGGAGGCTCGTCCCAATTCGGGCCGTCCCGGGCACGGGCATTCCACAAAGCGATACCCGCAGATGCTCGAGCCTCGGATGGAAGCGCTACGCGCTTGTGCTCTCGGTGCACACAAAGCAGAATCGCACATCGTCTGGAAGCCTCGTTCTGGGAACGTACCCACCGCCCTGGGAGGCGGAATGCGCCTGTTCACAGTGTGCACCGTTGTCGCCTGCTCGTTCGTCGCTGCGCCACTGGCCGGGCAGGCGGAGGACTGGGGGTCTCTGGCGCGGTATCGTGAGGCAAACGAACAACTCGGTCTTCCCTCGCCGGGTGAGGACCGGGTCGTGTTCTACGGGAACTCGATTACGGACGCATGGGCTCCCCACTTCGGCGAGATGTTTCCTGGCAAGCCATACGTGGGGCGAGGCATTAGTGGCCAGACAACGCCTCAAATGCTGGTCCGCTTTCGCCAGGATGTGATCGCCTTGCAACCCTCTGTTGTGGTGATCCTGGCGGGAACGAACGATATCGCTGGCAACACGGGCCCGTCGACGCGGGCCATGATTCAGGACAACCTCGTCTCAATGGTGGAGCTCGCCGAAGCGAACCAGATCAGCGTGGTTCTGAGCTCGGTTCTGCCAGCCTCTGATTACCGATGGCGTCCGGGTCTGGAACCGGGTCCGAAGATCGTCGCGCTGAACGCGTGGATGCGAGCCTACGCGGCTGAGCACGGTGTCGTGTACCTCGACTACCACTCCGCGATGGTGGACGAACATCTGGGGCTTGGCCCGGACCTCTCATCGGACGGGGTACACCCGAATGAAGCTGGATATCGCCTGATGGCTCCACTCGCTGATGCCGCGATCGCAAAGGCTCTGAGTGAACGCTGAGGCGTGATTCGGCCTCCGGACCGACAATCGCGCTAGTCATGGCTAGCCTGGCCTGTCCGTTGTGCTGGTGTTCGGGCGGGCCGCGCAGCAGAATTACGTGTCGTCAGGGTGCGGCAGGCTGCCTTGGGTCCGCATATGATCAGGGCCTGGTCGGTGGTAGCGCCAGGCCGCCTGCATCCAAGGTCTTTCTCCCAGGGGAACTCTGTGAAATCTCGTCTTGCTGACCTGGCCCACATGGCCGAGATCGTAGGGGCTGTCGCGGTGGTCGTGTCATTGGCCTACGTGGGAATCCAGGTGAACGACGGCGTGGGAGCGTCACGATCAGCATCGGTGAACGACGCCAACGTCGCATTGCAGAACTGGTATCTCGAACTGGGGTCCGACGAGCAGACGAGCAACCTCTTCTATCGTGGAATGATGAGCGAGGATGCTCTTCCGAATCAGGAAGAGTTCCAGTTCATGATGATCTTCCACGGAGTCTTTCTCGCCTTTCAGAACAGCTATTGGTTGTCGGTGGAGGGGACTCTGGATCGAGAACTCCTGGATTCCCTGACCGCGGCGATCCTGGGGGTGAAGGACACCCCCGGCCTGCGTCGGTACTGGCGCCAGCGTCGAAGCTACCTGAATGAGAGTTTCGCCCTCTACGTCGATGAATTGCTGGAGCGCGATACCAATCCGTCGATGGAAATCTACCGCCTTCCCGAACGGAACTAGTCGGACCAAGCGGACCTCTCCACGTCTCAAGCTGCCGTGCCAGACCGACCGATGTTGACAAGAGAAAGCGTGGATTCCTGACAGATGACAACAACCCGACCCTGGTTGCGAAGTGTTGTAGAGGCCGTCGTGATCGTCGGCTCGATACTCTTCGCATTCGGGATCCAAGCCTGGTGGGACAACGAGCAGGAAAGACAGCGGGAGCGCGACTACCTCGGGGCACTGCTCGATGAATTCGAGCAGGTACGTGACGGTTTACCGGATGGATGGCGGTCTCGTGCTTCGGCCGTGCATGCTCACGAGGCTCTTCTGGAGCAGATCCAGGGTGCCCCCCGGGCACAGGAGGACTCACTGTTCTTCTGGGCTTCCGGCGCCTCTCTCCAGCTGAGCTTTGATCCTCCTCGAGCTGTGCTGGACGACATAGTCTCGAGTGGCGGAACACAGCTGATCCGGTCGGACAGCCTTCGCTTGGCCCTCGGTCGATATGGTGCGGCCGTGGCTCGGGCTCAGTACTTGGAAGGTCAGGCGTGGTCCACATGGGAACTCCGGATCCAGCCGATCATCGAAGGGCGCATCTCCCGAATCGAGCGAATCAGGCAAGGCCGATTCGCTGCGGGCAGGAACGTGCCGTTTGGACCATCACGGCACGTTACCGACTGGGACAGCCTCTTTCGAGACCCTGCCTTCGAGGACGTAATCGCCGAGCGTTGGCTACGACTTCAGCTTGTTTCGGGCCAGTTTCAGACCGTCTCGGAACAGGTCGATCGACTGATCGAACTCATTCGACGGGAATTGGATGGACAGGGGTAAGGGATGCGACGTTCCAACACCGAGTCGCCTCCCACGCTGCGATGTCAGGGTGCGGCTCCGGACGCGAGAAGCGATTACGAGACATGACCTGGCAGAGTGACCGCTGCAGTAGCATGAGACTGTAGTGGCAAGCGCTGCGTGCTTGTCTGCTCGATGGACAAGCGGCAGACTGGCAAGTTGTTGGACGTCGGTTTGCCAAGGAGGCACGAATGCGGTCTGTCATGATGGTCAGCGTTGCGGTGTTGGGCTGGGGGCAGCTGAGCGCTTCACAGTTGGCGGCGCAGACGAGTCACATGGCCGTGGACTATCTGCCGTCCGTCGAGTATGAGGGTGGTAAGGACCTGCTCGACATCTACATGCCCGAGAACGCGACTGATGTACCGGTCGTGGTGTTCTTTCACGGTGGCGGGCTTTTGGAGGGCGACCGGAATGTCGGTGCAGGTGTTGCTCGGCGACTCACTCCGCTGGGCATCGGCGTGGTCTCACCGAGTTACCGTCTGACACCATCAGTCTCTCATCCGTCGCACATCGAAGACGCCGCCGCTGCGACGGCTTGGGTTCTGGAGCACATCGAGGCGTACGGCGGGGACCCTGACAAGGTTTACGTGTCTGGACATTCTGCCGGTGCCTACCTTGCGGCGCTTCTCGGCGTTGATCCATCGTGGTTGCATGCTGCCGGTGGCTCACAGGAAGCTGTGCAGGGCTTCATACCGATCAGCGCGTTCCTCTACGTGGAAGAGACCGCGCCGGATCGACCCAGGGAGGTGTGGGGTGCGGACCCTGCGGGTTGGGTAGAGGCGTCGGTTTCGCCTCACATCCGATCTGCCCGTGCGCGGATGCTCTTGATCTACGCTGACGGTGACGCCGAATGGCGCCGAGAACAGAACGAGCGGTTCGGCGCCGAGGTGGCGGAGGTAGGTCTGTCCTCCGTCCAGGTCATAGAAGTGCCCGACCGAGACCACCGCTCCTTGATCACGGCCATCAACGCTGGTGACGACCGAATCGGGACCCTCATCGCCGAGTTCGTCTCAGCTCGGTAATCGGGCAGGCTCGACACCGAACACAGCCTTGTCGCGGTCGGCATGACCTTGGTTGGTGGTTCGGCCAGGGTTCGCTGGCGGGCTCAAGAGTGCTGCTCCTCGAATCTGGACCGTTGCGCGGGACTCTCATTGCGGTGTAGCCTCAGCAGCATAGTCGCGACACCAGGGAGCGCCCTCGAGCACGGAGCAGGAATAGAATGACCAGGTCTCATCAATCTCCTTCCCCCTCAGCCGGACCGGTCGCACCTGGTCGACTCTCGGACCCCCACAGAGTGCTGAAGACTGATCCGCGCGCTGACCCCAGGATGGTCATGGCTCTGGCCGAATTTGGTCTCGACGAGGTGCCGGCGCCGGCGCCGGTGAGTGCTGATTCTCCGCTGGAAGAGATATTCGACTTCCTCGCAGAAGCTGAGAAAGGCTACGAGGACATCTTTGCGGCCTGGTTCTCCGGGTTGCCTCCGATCGAGAACGTGGAGCGGCGAACAGAGGTGATAAAGGGCGTAGATGATCACGACATCAATCTCTACATCCACAAGCCCAAGGACGCTTCAGGTGTCCTGCCATGCGTGTATCACATCCACGGGGGCGGGATGGTCATTATGGAAGCCGCGGGTAGAGTCGCCACACGCTGGCGCGATGAGCTGGCTGCCGTGGGGTTGGTGGTCGTGGGCGTGGAGTTCCGCAACGGCGCAGGGAGGCTTGGGAACCACCCGTTTCCCGCCGGACTCAACGATTGTATGAGCGGGCTTCAATGGACGTTCGACAATAAAGCCGCCCTTGGCGTCTCCAAGATCGTTGTCTCGGGTGAATCGGGCGGCGGCAACCTCTCGTTGGCCGCATGCCTGAAAGCGAAGATGGATGACAAGCTTGAGCAGATCGATGGCGCATATGCGATGTGCCCGTACATCTCCAACGCATGGGCCAACAAGATCGCCGAATTGCCATCGCTGTACGAGAACGACGATTACTTCATCAGTTGCGCGGCGCTAGCTGTGTTGGCTGTTGCTTACGATCCTGACCACGAAAACGATCACAACCCACTGTGCTGGCCCTATTTCGCTGAAACCGAGGATCTTCGAGGTCTTCCGCCGCACGTCATTTCGGTCAATGAGCTGGACCCGTTAAGGGACGAGGGGCTGAAGTACTACCAGAAGCTCATGAGTGCGGGAGTTCGAGGCTACAGCCGGACGGTCAATGGCACCTGCCATGCCGGTGACATGGCCTTCCCGAAGGCTCTTCCGGATGCGTTTGCGGCCACGGTGCGAGATATCAAGGGGTTCGCGGACTCACTGTAGTCGGCCTCCAACTGGCCTGTACCCCTCGTCACGAGGTGAGAGCATGGTGACGTCAGCCGTGGATTTTGGCCTCCGCTGAGCCCCCGACCTCGACCGCGCATCGCGTTCGACGCGCGACTCCTCTCACCGTGGAAGGTCGACGGGGTCGCGGTAGAAGAACCCGGGTGTCCGGATGTCGTTTGGCCAGCTTCGATGGAATACCTCCGTCGTCGAGCTGGCAAGTGGGGGAATCAACCAGCTCCAGTCACCGCACACTTGCCGACCATCGCGCTCTTCCTGGCGCACGAATGTCATGAACTCACGGCAGACGGAGTGGTGATCGACAATCCGAATTCCTGCCTCCTTGAAGCTGTGCAGGACCGAGGCATTTAACTCCACAAGAGCTCGATCTTTCCAAAGGCTCGCGGGCTCTGACGTGTCCAGCTTCATACGAGCTGCGATTTCAGGGAGCACATTGTAGCGCTGCTCGTCAGACAGATTTCGAGCGCCGATCTCTGCTCCCATGAACCATCCGTTGAAGGGAGCCGCGGTGTACTCGATGCCACCGATGTTGAGCGTCATATCAGAGACAATCGGCACGGCATACCAACGGAGCCCCAGTTCTTCGAACCAGCCGAGGTTCGGATGGGCCAGCGACACCTCGAGGGCCTCCCTCCGAGACCATTCGAACCACTCTGGCTCATGACCGGGCATGTCGAGCACGACGGGCAGCAGATCGAAGTCCGTCTGAGCACCCCGCCAACCAAGATCCTCACAGACCGCAGTGAAGACTCGTTCGTCAGGATCACCTCGGACATCCCCGTCGACCCCGTAGCCAGCATACCGAATCAGCTTGCTGTTCAGGATCCGGGGGGGACGCTCATCCTCGGGGTGCGAGGGCGGTAGAATCGCGACGGCAGGGCGGATACGCCCACCGTTCGTAGCGAATGCCACATACTGCCGAAGCGCAGCGAAGGCCTCCCGCGGTGTATGAGCGCTTCGGTAATCCAGCACGTGGAGTGAGCGCCACGGAAGACGTCCGATGCACCGATTGCTGTTTCGCCATGCGATGCGGGCACCAAATGCGAGCTCCGCCGGGGAGTGGTGATATGTACCCTCATGCTCGAGCTCGGCGCGGATGTCCTCGAGTCGTCCCTTGAGGTTGAACTCCTGATGGATCCCCTGCTCACGTACGAACAGCTCGAGAAATTCGGCTGCTTCCTCGAGCAGGGGGTGCGCGGCGGATTCGTTCGGATGCATCAGGGATGTGGATTCAGCCTGTAGCGACGCGCGTGTCTACCCGTGCACGCGCCTGGGGATTCACGACTTCGGTTCAGACGGTGGAGGACCCGGTACGACACTCGTGGTGGCGAGCGGAGTGACGTGCGATTGAATCGGCGCAGGACACCGAGTCATCGAGTCATCCTTGCGGGGCGTATGCTCAATGCCGGGCAGGAACGAGCGTTCCGTCAGACGAGGCGCGGTCCGTGAGGGGGTATGCCTCGACCCCCTGGGACGTGGGCTTTGTGACCGCGCTAGACTTGAGGGCCTTCGGGGACTGGGCGAGCCGAGGGATCTGCTTTCGGGGGTAGGTCGACCGGGCCTACTTCGAAGAATTCGATCATGGGCTGATCTGTGTTTGCGGAGGTCCCGCGTGGGGACTGCTGACCCCGAGAAGGGTTCGACCCCTCGTCATCGCTCTCCGCTCCGACGAGAGCATTCACCCTGCCGCCGTCCATCAAGACGCCTATGGCTTCCTGAGACCTCTGGGCGAGCGCCTCGGAGAACAAGACCTCATGCACCCGCGGTTTGCCTATCGGCGATCCCAGATCATCAAGGTAACTGAGCCATATGAAGATCTTACCGTCCTCGCCTCCGGCCTTGTCTGGCTCGTCGACAACGATGAAGTGCACCGCAAATTCTTCGGGTAGGGGCCCGGGAACGGGCCAGCCCTTGATTTCATGGATCGCGTCATACGTCAGGAAGTAGGCGCCGCTCGTGACGAGGATCGCGAACAGCTTGACCGGCCATGGCCAGAGGCTTCGAAGGTTCAGGCTGAGCAGAAGTAGGCCCAGCAGAACATAGAGGCCGATCAGCGTTGCGCTCACGGGCTTCCCGTCGCCTTCAGGGCGCTCACAATGAGCGGTTTGGGGCGGCGTGAGAGTCCCGTGAGTTCACCCTCGGGGGAAACCGTGAAGCGGACGGCCGTGATCTCGGTCCCCGACCCGGTCAGTTCATGCTGGCCGTAATACTCCACGGTCGCTCGCGGATTCAGCTTCTCCACCTTGACCGCAACGGGCAAAGGGTCCGGAAAGTTGCTGCGATAATGAAGCAGGTTCACCACGTATTCACCCGGGGTCAGGGCCCGGATGGTCACGGTCTCCTGGTTGACCGGGTTTGCTATGGTCACGCCATCCACCTGGATCAGATCCTGCAGATTTCCCCGGTCGTCCCGATCGAGATGCATCAGGCTGGTTTCCTTGTTGTAGTACCAGACCAGGTTGCCGTTGGGGTCTTCGACAATGGCATCGACATCGTCGGGATGGTTGTCGGCCCAGGTGACCGTGATCAGGACTTCTGCATTTGGATCCACCTTGCCTGTCTCGAATGGATCCGTAATCAGGGCGAATGCGGTGACGAAGAGAAATGAAAAACCCAGGAGGACGTTGAAAAGGAGATCGGTGAAGATCCCTTCGCTGTCCCGCTGCTCTACGTAGGGATGTCTCATGGTGAGCTGCACCTGTTGACGTGTTCCTGAAGATCATGGATCAGGTCAACCAGGGCATCGTCGACGAGCAGGTACTGAAGTTTCATCAACGTCG
Organism: Gemmatimonadota bacterium; assembly: GCA_028873595.1. Classification (GTDB taxonomy): domain Bacteria; phylum Gemmatimonadota; class Gemmatimonadetes; order Longimicrobiales; family Gaopeijiaceae; genus UBA2589. Next base: position 16,168 of record JAPPOV010000042.1, read on the forward strand.
ATGTGATGAGGCCGCTGAGCGTCGTGTACAGCGCGACGGCCATCCCGGCGCTCATTTGAATCATCAACTGCTGCACGAGGTTGATGTCAAAGTCCTGAATGTTTCCAATGGGGAGCAGCATGAGAATGAATCCCACGATGGTTCCAAGCAGGCCAAGGCGCAGAAGAAGATCGGCCAGGAATCGACCGCTCACATTGCGTTTCGACAGACGATCTGCGAAGACGTCGAGCTGAGCCTGAGCCTCGACCTTGCTCTCCTGCGAGAGCAGAATCTGGTCCATCCCCTCTGAGCGACGGGTGGGCTCCCCCAGAGCAAGGCTGCTTCGCTTGCAGGAAATGTCGTACGCGAGGTACAGCCAACGCACGCTGCCGAGCAGATATATCAGAAGAATCAGCCACGTCAGCCTGCTCGAGTCGGACTCCAACGCAGCCAGGATCAGGCCTTCACGCCAGGCCACGGTGGCACCGAATGCGATGAGGCCACTCAGGATCATCGCGAGTAGGAAGATCCGGTGGGTTTGTGCTCGGGTCAGTGGGAGGTTCATCGACGAGTCGTTGCCGTGGTCCAGGACGTTTGATGAGGCTTTTTGACAAGCATTATAGGCGCAACTAACAATGAGTCAGGTAAACACGATATGCGCGTACGACAGGGGATGCGAGGTGGGCGACACGAGTGAGTAGTCATTCGCGCGGTGCACGATCGAAGGACATTGAGGGTCACGTCTCAGGAGTTAATCGGATGAAAACGCATCGTAAGCTTTGGACGCTCGAAACCATGCGTGGTTCTCGGGCTCTGCTTGTGGGGATGGTCGTCCCCCTGGTTCTCGGAGCATGTGCTCAAGACGAAACGGAACGCAGCGCGGACCCCGGCCTGGACGGACGTGCAGGCGCTTCGACGACGGTCGCGCAGATCGATGATGCCCGGATCGAGAATGCTGCAGATGAACCGGGGACCTGGCTGGCATACGGTCGAGACTTCCGTGAGCAAAGGTTCGCTCCGTTGACGCAGATCAACAGGGAGTCAGTCTCCGATCTGGGGCTGGAATTCGTCGTGGATGTGCCGACTGCCGGGGCTCTGGAGGCGACTCCACTGGTGGTCGACGGCCGGATCTACTTTACGAGCACGTACTCGGTCGTGTACGCGGTTGATGCCACCAGTGGTGAGACGCTGTGGGTGTACGACCCGCAGATTCCGAAAGACTTCAACCGCAGGGCCTGCTGTGGTCCCATCAATCGAGGCGTGGCCGTCTATGAGGGGATGGTCTATGTGGGGACACTCGACGGTCGGCTTGTTGCCCTGAATGCAGAAACCGGTGCGGAAGTGTGGAATGTGAACACCGTCATCGACCAGGAACGGAACTACTCCATCACGGGAGCCCCCCGGGTGGCGAGGGGAAAGGTGTTCATTGGCAATGGCGGGGCTGAGTTCGGGGTGCGTGGCTACGTAACCGCGTACGATGCCTTCTCAGGGGAGCAGGTATGGCGGTTCTTCACCGTCCCCGGTGATCCGTCCTTGCCATTTGAGCATCCCGAAATGGAGCTCGCGGCCGAGACGTGGAAGGGCGGTGAATGGTGGGAGGTAGGAGGTGGGGGCACCGTATGGAACTCGATTGTCTACGATCCCGAGTTCAACCACCTCTACCTCGGAGTGGGGAACGGGGCTCCGTGGGTCAGGGTCATCCGGTCTCCGGGGGGAGGAGACAACCTCTTCCTGACGAGTATCGTCGCAGTGGACGCCGATACCGGAGAGATGAAGTGGTACTACCAGACGGTGCCCGGGGATAATTGGGATTACACCGCGGTTCAGGACATGACGCTCGCGGACATGCGCGTCGATGGTGAGGACCGAAAGGTCATCATGCAGGCTCCGAAGAATGGGTTCTTCTACGTCATCGATCGAAGTAACGGTGAGTTACTCAGAGCCCACCCGTACTCGCAGGTCACCTGGGCTTCTCATGTGGACATGGAGACGGGGCGTCCGGTAGAGAACACGCAGTTGGACTACTTCGATCGACCCCAGTGGATCTTGCCCGGTCCTCTCGGGGGCCACGACTGGCAGGCGATGGCCTTCGATGAAGCCAAGGGTGTGGTGTACATCCCGACTCAGGATATCGCCGGTTTCTATTCCGTCGATGCAGAGTTCAAGGAAACCGGCGTCTTCAAGAGAAACCCGGGGACACTCAACCTGGGTACCGACATGCGCAACGGCTTTTCACTCGTTGCGGATTACCTCGATGAACAGCCCATGTACAAGGGGAACCTCATCGCCTTCGATCCGCTCAGTGGTGAGACGATCTGGTCGGTCGAGCACCCCTTTTACTGGAATGGCGGGGTGCTCGCGACGGCCGGAGACCTGGTGTTTCAGGGTGACGCTCTGGGTTTCTTCAGCGCGTACGACGCAGACACGGGCGAGAAGCTCTGGTCTCACAACAACTTCGTTGCCATGCTGGCGCCTCCGGTCACGTACGAGGTGGACGGCACCCAGTACGTCGCGATTCTGGCCGGAGGGAGCGGAAGAATTACGAATTTCTTCGGGAGCATGGACGAGGTCGCGACGATGAAATTCGGCAATTTCGGGCGACTGTACGTGTACGCACTCGGGGGTGATGTCGTCCTCCAGCAGCCGCAGATTGTAGATCGGAGCATTCCAGAGCCACCGGAGCTCACGGCGACTGAGGCGGAGCTCAAGGTTGGCGAGCAGAACTATTCAATGCTCTGCGTGGGCTGTCACGGCGGTGGCGCCGCCTCCAGTGGCGTCCTCCCGGATCTGAGACTGCTGTCGCCCGAGAGACATGCGATCTTCGATCAGATTGTCGTGGATGGAGCGTTGGCTGCGACCGGCATGCCGGGCTTTGCTGACGTCCTGTCCAGGGATGAGGCCGAGTATGTGCGCCAGTGGATTATCTCCCGAGCGATTGCCGATCGCGCGGCGATTCAGGATGACTGATTGTGGTCGATGACCGGGAGAGGTGAATGATGGCTGAGGCATCAATGGGTGGGGCTTCAGGTGCCCCCGCGTGGGAAGATCGACTCGACCGGGCTTTTGAGGAGATGGTCTCCAATTCGCGGTGCCGTATTCCCGGATTGGTCGCCATCGCGCGGCGGGGCGATCACCGTTATCACAAGGCGTTTGGGTACAGCGATCTGTCCTCCGGCAAGCTCATGGAGCTCGATGCACAGTTCCGTGTCTTCTCCATGACGAAAGTCTTGACCGCAACGATCGCTCTGTGGCTGAGGGACGAAGGCGCCCTGAACCTGGATGACCCGGTCAGCGCCTTTATCCCGACGTTTGACCGTACGTGGCGTGTGCTTTGCGAGCCCTCAGAGCCCTGCGGAGAAACGGGGTCCGTGGACTACGGCAGCTTCCTGACAGGAACGAACCACACGCTCGACTACAGCGCGTTCCGGTCCGACAAACCCATGACCCTGACCCACTGTCTCGCCGAGTGTTCCGGTATCGGGTACGACATGTGGACCGACTTCGATCTTCTTTTCGGTCTGGGATTCGGGCACCGTTTTGGCGCGGCCCAGGGCTTGCGACGTGCGGAGGGGGCGGCCGGGTATTCGTCCAGCAGTATCATTGGCCAGAACCTGAGCTTGGCCGAGTACTGTGATGCGATTGCAGAGGCTGGAGTGCTCGTTGATGAGCCCGGCTCCTTCTCGTATGGGCTGGGCGCTCTCGTAGCCGGCCGCGTTTGTGAGGTCGCATACGCTGGTCTGAGAGGGCAGGAGCTCGGCTTTGCAGACATCTGCGACGAGCTGCTATTTCGTCCGCTTGAGATGACTTCGGCAGCATTTTTCCTGGACGATGGTGATGAGAGAGCAGAGCGCGTACCCGCCCTGTATGGGGGTGTGTTGCGAGATTCGTCGGATCCGTCAGACGGCTGCGATGTTCGTCCTATCGAGCAGTGCCTTCCAGGTCCTGTCACAGTGGGGACGAACCATTGTTCGGGTGCTCGTTTGTGCGAGAGCGGAGACACGGGCGCACTGATGACGGCGGCGGACTACGGAAAGTTCTACGACATGATCCTTCGGGATGGGAGGAGCGAATCGGGCGAACGCATCCTCAGCCCTGAAAGTGTGCGTCAGTTGACGCACGGCACCGTGGAGGGCGTGGCTCGCCAAAATGCTCTGGCCGCTGCGTTACAGGTGGACGGCACCTCGCAGTCAGCCGGGCAGACCTTCACCCTGGGGTGGGCGTTGCGGCCTGAGTCATCGCAACACACTCACTGCAATTTCTGGAGTGGTTATGCCAACACTCATGGACGTCTCTATCCGGACCAAGACGAATACGTTGCGGTGTTCCCGCAGTTCATGGCTTCCACAACGGGTGGTTTCGTGCACGGCTCCGAGACGGTCGCGGGTGCTCTCGTCGATGCCTGGGAAGCGCGATAACGGGTGCATTCAGCGCAGGCGTGCTCTTCGACTGACTCGGAGGTGAGTGGTCTGTGTGTTTCCGGGGGTCGCGGTCAGACGCTGATCGCTTCGAGTACCGGATACCGTACCTGATGGGGATTCGAACGCGGGCTCGCGTCGTGGTGCGTGTCGCAATGCTGGCCCTACTCTTGGTGCTGGTTCTTCAAGCCCTGGCCTACGGCATCAGCTTCTTCGCGAACCCCGTTTCCGGCCTCGAGGAGTTTGCTTCACCCCCGCCTGTGGAAGGTCAAGATCTTGCCGTGGGGCTGATCGGTCTGCTTGGTGTCGGCATGATGGGGGTGGCCGTCGCACTCATGTGGGCGATGACGCTCATAGGTAGGGGGCATCCGCTCGGACCCCGCATCTCGATGATGATTGGTGTGGTCTATGTTCTCGCCGGAATGAGTGTCGTCAGAGTCGGGTGGGTCTGGGACGCATGGTTCTACTCTGTCTGTGGTAGTCTGCTCATACTGCTCTCGGCCGCACTTCGCTGGCTACGTGGTAGCGCTACGGCGACTTGAGACTGAGCGTCTGGCGGACGCTGACGAACTCGCTGGCGCCGCCGCAGAGGACGTGTGAAACCGGTGAGGCCACGCTGACCGTGACACCCGTCGGGGCCCGCCACCCGAACCTGAGCGCGAGCCACTTCGGCCACCGAGCTAGTTCCGGGGCAATCGATCATCGAGTTCGTCCATGCTGAAACGGACGCTGACGACGTAGGGCTCCTCGCCGTGCGTCCAGTGGCCGTACGTCGTCGTGACGAACGTTTCGTCATTCAGGAGCTCGATGCCGGGGTACGCGGCATCCCAAGGGTCCGTATTGTCCATGAAGCGAACTCGAAAGCCGCCGAGCCGGCCCTGGGCCAGATCTTCCCACTGCCCGACCCATGCTACCCAGTCACCCCTGGTGGGGCTGTCCTGGGCCATGTCGCGATATGTGATGACCAGGCGGCCGTCGGGAGCGTACCTGCCGGTGTGCCGATCGCCCGTCAGGGCTCGCGGGACTTCTCTGGGCTCCGACCACGTCTCGCCTTCATCGTCCGAGAAGACGATGAAGGACTCGTGGGCTCTGGAGTTTTCACGCAGAAGAAGTGCAAGTCGCGATCCGTCCGGTGACTGAATGAGTCCTGGTTCGCACAGATCTGCCTCCTCGTGTTCGGCGATGACCCAAGGGGCACTCCAGGTCGTACCACCGTCGGACGAGCGTGTCGCGAAGACCTGAAAGGCTGCGGTCTCCCCTGAGTCATTGAGGAAACGGCCATCGTCATGGAAGAACGCCAGAAGATCTCCGCTTGTCTGCTGGTGCAATGAGGCCATCGCCACGATGCCGCCGAATTCACCGATCGGTTTCAATTCTGACCACGTCTCACCCAGATCGTCCGAGATCGAGCTCCGTATTGGATAGAGGCCGGAGAACATGATCAATCGAGTCGCTCCGTCCGGTAGCTGGACCTGAAAGAGCGTGGGGACTTCTTTGGAGGTCTCCCAGGAGTCCGGTACAGGTAGCCGATGACTCCACGTCAGTCCTCCGTCTTCGCTGCGCTTGTAGACGACAGGGCCTTGGCCATGCCCCTTCGGGTACACGGCGAGCAACGTTCCGCTCGCCAGGAGCTGAGTCGTGGGGTGCCCGAGATACTGTCCGGGCTCTCGATCGACAACCACCTGTCGCCCGGCCTCATCGGCCAGGTCGACAAGCGGGAGTCCGAAGGTTTGCTGATGATCCGCCTGGAGTTGTGCTTCGCGTGTCACATGACCGTCATCTGCGACGTCGGACGAACACCCGAAGCCCAAAAGCAGGCCGACCGACACGACCACGCGGTAACGGAGCACCATGGTTTCTCCACCTCGAGAGGGTTGGGGTACAGGGGTGGGAGCATAGTCGTCCGTCGTGGGCGTGGGCGGCAAGAGATGGCTCTGAAGACCAAGTCTTCGACTCTAGGGGAGGGCCGGGAAGCGAGGTGCTACTGGCCCCCCGCGCGAGATGGTGGCGCGGCAGAGCTCCCTTCCGTTAGGATCACCTTATACTCTTGACGTTGTAGAGTACGGAGCTGATCCGAACACACTTTGCATCGAATTGATGCAGTCGACACGACCCGGTTGGGACGTTCGTCAACGCTCGTTGGCGTGAGGGGAGTGTTGCTGCTCAATTCCGGGCCCAGGACGCCGCTTCGGCAAGACGGCAGCCCGGACCGGTCGACCGTCATGAAATCAAATCGCGACGCTGTGACGAGTTAGCCGGACGATGGATCGGAGGGGGCCCAATGCAGGATTGCAGGTCGTCAGATCGTGCTGCAGGAGAACAAGGTGCCTGACCGAAGTCTTGATCGAAGAGAGTTCCTGGCGAAGAGCTCACTGTCCGCTGCGGCAGTGGTCCCGATCGGTACACTTGCACGATTTGCTGGTCTAGCTGGGTCAGGGCGGCCTCAAGAGGATTGGGTCCGTGCAGCGCGCAACGAGATCCCGGCTTCCACGGAGAGTTCGTATTTCCAGACCGGCGGGGTCGGCCCGTCCTCGCGGCGCACGATGGCGGAGGTTGCCGAGAAACTTCATTTCCAGAATCGTGGCCCTGCCGACCCAAGATACTCGGGCACGATGGCACAGATCGAGCCGGGCCTTCGCAGCTACCTCGCGTCTGTGTTTGGTGTCGGGCAGGACGGCGTGGCCCTCACGCACAGTACGTCGGAGGGCATCAGCATCGCGGCCTGGTCCCAGAATTGGATGCCCGGTGACGAAGTGATCGTGAGCAACCAGGAACACCCGGCGAATGTCGTGCCGTGGTACGTGCTCCGGGACCGATTCGGGATCGTCATGCGGGAGATCAACCTCGATGCCGGGACGGATCTCATCCATGAAGTCCGGCAGGCCCTCTCCTCCCGGACGCGCATGGTCAGTATCAGCCACGTATCTCGGAACAACGGTCGAAGGGTGCGCACGGACGAATCGGCCGCACTCGGTGAGCTGCTGAGGTCCAGAGACATTGTGTACCATCTGGACGGGGCACAGGGGCCGGGCTGTGTCGACGTCGATTTCTCCGCGCTGGGTTGTGATTGCTACAGCACCTGTGGTCACAAGTGGCTGCTGGGTCCCAAGGGAACGGGTGCCTTCTTCGTGCGTGAGGACATGCTGGACCGTATCCAACTCTCGTGGGCCGGGAGCCATAGCCATGCGACGATGGATTACGAGGGGTCCTATTCGCTCCTCCCCTCGGCTGCTCGATACGAGTTCGGAACACGAGCGCTTGCCGACTTCGCTGGATTTCACACGGCCGTATCGTGGATGGAGGAATTGGGATTCGATCGCGTCCTGACCCGAATTCAACATCTCGTGACCCACGCTGTCGACGTCGTGGATGCGCGGTCCGAGGTACAGCTGGCATCCCCTCGTGCCGAGCAGGACCGCTCGGGTGTTTTTGTCCTTCGACTTCCGTCAGGCTGCGACGCCACCGAGGTCTACAACCGGCTCGCTGACGAACGGAACATCCTCAGCTCCCCTGTACGTCAGGCCGGTGACCTGAGGCTCGCGGTTCACTTCTTCAACACGGAAGACGAAATCGACGCGGCGATGGACGCGGTCGCCGCCCTCTGCTAGCCGTGCCAGGTTCGATGTCCGATTCACGGACGCCGCAGTTCCTTCGCGGTGGAGCGCACGATCATCGCGCTGGCCAAGGAGAGGATGGCGCGGTAGCCCTGTCCGTCGGTCGCCGGAGTGCGAGCCAGATCCTTGGAGAAGGGTGATGCGTGCTTGGAGAGGCTGGATTGTTGCGTTGTCGCTCTTCTTCGTGGCGTGCGCGTCGAGCGGAACCGGGACGCCCAGGGATGATGGCCCTGTGGGAGGGGCGGAGGTCGCCGAATACACGAACATCCGTTTAGCTCTGGAGGCGCTCAGGCCGAGTTGGGTTCGGAGGGCCAGAGAGGTGTTCATCGACGGCCAGCTCGCCGGCTCGGTCGAGACGCTTCGTCGCAGTTTCAACGAACGCATCAGCTACATCGAACTGGTTCCGGGCAGAGCGGTAGTGCGACGGTTCGGTCCGTGTCAGGCTCCGGCTGGGACCGGCACCTTGGACACGCCCCGTGATCCCCAGTGTGGCACACGCCCGATCATTCATATCGTGCTGTTCTCTGGTCGCTGACTCGCGTTCGCGGGCCTCAATCCGGACGAAAAGCGGGTAGCCTCCTGACCGACGTTGATGCTCCCAGGGCATAACGCAAAGAGGCCGCCCCCGAGCGGGGGGCGACCTCCAGGCTTGAACTCGGGGCAGGTGCCCTTAGAGTGCTACGACGTTCTCCGCCGCCGGACCCTTGGCGCCCTGCACGATATCGAATTCGACGCTGGCTCCCTCCGCGAGGGTCTTGAAGCCCTCGGCCTGGATGGCGCTGTGGTGGACGAAGCAGTCCTTGCTGCCGTCCGCCGGAGTGATGAAGCCGAAGCCCTTCTGATCATTGAACCACTTCACGGTTCCCGTAGTACGCATGTATCGCGCTCCTCGGTGGTGCAGCAAGGGAGAACGCATGGCGTACTTCCAGTTACTGCTGTTGTTCACGTGGAATCACCACGCTTGTCGCGGCCACTTTGGCCGCAAAATTCAAAGAGGGCGTTAGCCTCCAACTATGAGACCACCGCCCATACTGTTTTCTGACAACGCATGTACGTCGACTCAAGGGTCGCGGGTGAACGTTCTCGGGTCAACGGGTCGGTCTCACGTGGGTGAATCGTCCGGATCTGAAGTCATCGGGGGTGGCCCGCTCGGCATACGATCAGACGCGACACGTCCGTGTTCGGTTTCGTCGTGTGTTTGTTCGGGTTGGGCGTCAGGCTGGTCGTGGTGCCGAACGCGATGCTTCGACTGTCCTGAGTACCTTGAGGTTCAGGATGCACCCGATACAGGTGGTCGGGATGTTGGTCGTTTTCCTGAGTCGGTATCATTGGGCTGCAGCTCTTTCGGGGCTCACCCGGTTCTTCCGAATCCCGATTCTTGATCCTCCGCCACGGCTCGAACAGGGAAGGTCATGACATGGTCGACGAGTCTCGACGACAACTGATCGACGCGTACGCACCGGATGAGATGGCGCGCCGAGTCCTCGATCTGGGAGTGGCGAAGGCCCGGCTCACCGCCCCCGATACGATTGCGCTCGCAGTCCTCGCCGGAGCGTTCATCGGCATCGGTGCTGCGTTTGCCACGCTGGCGATGACGGATACGGGGCTGGGGCTCGGACCTGCCCGCGTGCTGGGCGGCGTCACATTTTCTCTCGGCCTCATCCTCGTCGTGGTGGCTGGAGCCGAACTCTTCACAGGCAATAACCTCGTCGCGATGGCTTGGGCCAGCCGGTTTATCACGACGGGTGCATTACTTCGAAACTGGGTGCTCGTCTTCATGGGCAACCTGATCGGAGCTTTGATCACGGGGGTGCTGGTATTCTGGTCGGGGACGTGGAGCGCCGGTGAACACGAGGTGGCAATGACCGCGATGCGGATTGCCGCGAAGAAGGCACAACTCGGCTTCGGGGAGGCCTTCGCCAGAGGCATCCTGTGCAACGCGCTCGTGTGCCTCGCGGTCTGGTTGTCTCAGTCGGGCCGAAGCACAACGGACAAAGTCCTGGCGATTATCTGGCCGATCACGGCGTTCGTGGCTCTAGGGTTCGAGCACAGTATCGCCAACATGTACTTCATTCCGCTCGGAATGCTGCTGCGCTCGGATGCGGGTCTCGTCGCAGAGGCGGCGGCCGCCGGGATCCCGGTAGAAGTCCTCTCGACCGCGGGATTCGTCAGCAATCTCGTGCCGGTAACGTTGGGTAACGTGGTCGGTGGTACGCTGCTCGTCGCGAGCATCTACTGGTTCGTTTACCTGCGAGCCGGAACTGTGGGAGCGGGAGAGGAAGGCGCATGATGAGTGCAAGGGTGGTTCATGCGGTACATCGCGAGCTCCGGGGACAGGGGGTCTCGGGTCGTGACTGAGCGTATCCCGACGAGTTTGAAGGGGCATCTCCTCATCTCGAGCGGTGGACTCTACGACCCGAATTTCCGACACACGGTCGTGCTGATCGGAGAGCACAACGCCGACGGAGCTCTGGGTGTTGTACTCAATCGCGCATTGAACGTCACGGTGGACCAGGCGATCCCCGAGCTGGTTGATCTTGTGCCGCCTGGGGAAGCTCTGTACCAGGGGGGGCCTGTTCAGCCAGAGAGCCCGGTGTTGCTCGCCGAATTCGAGGATGCCACCACGGCCGACCTTCACGTCTTCGATTCGGTCGGCTTTCTCGTGGGTGATGTGATGATGCCGGTCGAAGGAGGGATTCGGCGCGCACGTGTATACGCCGGATATTCGGGCTGGGGGCCGGGTCAGCTGGAAGCCGAGATGGCGGTGGATTCCTGGATCATCGAGCCCGCGAACGTCGAGGACGTCTTCACGACCTCGCCGGACCTGCTCTGGAGTCGGGTACTCCGTCGTAAAGGGTCTCCGTATGATCGCCTGTCGAAGATGCCGTTCGACCCGTCGATGAACTGACGTGACCTCTAGATCCATGTCTCTCCGGTCGGCCATCGTGCTGCTCTGGGTAGCGCTGTTGACGGCGTGCAGCGGGGAGGATCGGCTCGTGCCTCCGACCGTTGTTCGTCCTCCCTTCGACGGCACCATATTCATCGACCCCGACATCATCACGGACGCCGATCCCACGACGTTCACCGGACTTGTCTATTCGGGGCAGGCGTCGCGCGAGATGTTCGATCGTCGGGTCGACACATGGGTTACCCTCGAGCCGTTCCTGTTTGACGCGACGTTCAGCGACGGGCTGACGATCGAGGTCCAGGTGAACCCCGAGTTCGGTTCCATCGCGTTGGCGGAGAACGAGGCCGTTTTCTACGCCGACGCCGTCGGCCAACTCCCGACCGCACTTCGACTGGACGTCGAGACGATGTGGATCCACAAGGGGGTAGAGCTGTACGGCGGTGGAAACCGGAACATCCTCATCCATACCGGGCAAAGTGCCGAGTACATCGGGCGAGGTATCCTCGAGGAGACGCTGGTGCACGAGGCCGCACACTCGTCGTTGGACGGCCGGTACGCGTCCTCACCAGGGTGGATCGCCGCACAATCGTCGGACCCCACCTTCATCTCGACTTACGCGCGTGACTTTCCCAATCGCGAAGACATCGCGGAAAGTTTCGGCCCCTACCTCGCGGTGCGGTATCGGTCCGACCGAATCTCGGAGTCACTTCGTGTGAGGATCGAAGAGGCCATCCCGAATCGGATCGCGTTCTTCGACAGCCTCGCGCTCGACCTGTCCCCGATCGTCCAGCCCTGACGCGCAACGAGTCGACACGAGCTTCGACCGGTCCGCGCCAGGCAGGGGCACCACCGAGGGTGACGGTGTCGGTCGGCGAGGATCGTGGTCCTCACGAGACCGATGGTGTTCGGCGGCCTCGAGTCGCGCGGGCTCACCCTCCTCGTCGCGGGACCTCCACGGCCTCACCCGGATTCGGCCGTACCCCCATCGCGTCCATCGAAGCGTTGAACGCGGGCGCACGTTCCGTGATCAACACGTTGAGTCGTTCGACGAGTGGCGGTACCGCATCCCAGGCCGAGTCGATCTGCCACATCTGATCGTCGGTGGGTAACGTCGACGAGCCCTGAATGGCGCTCGCCACGCCGGCCCAGCGCCGTGCTTCTCCCAGGCCGGCGGAGATCTCCTCGAGCTCGGACTGCATCGCGGTGAGTTCTTCCTGCAGAGACTCGGACTCGCCTTCGAAATCTGCGACCAACGCTGCGGCCTCGTCGAATTGGCCGCTGAGTCTGCGCGTAGCCTGTGTCGCGTCATTCAGTGGTCTGGCCAGATCGTGCAGGCTCATGAGAGCATCCTGCCGAGCGCGGCGGTCCGACATGGTCATGGGGCGCCGAGGATCGGCTTCAATGTGCACCGTTTCGGAAGACGTCATCCCGTCGAGCGATACTGTGACGGTATAGGTTCCGGGCATCGCGATCGGCCCTTGCGGAACTCCCCCGCCAAAGCCGCCACCGCCGGTGTTTTCGTCACTCCGGGGTGGATCGTATGGCCGGTCGTAGCGCCAATCCCAGAGGATTTCATTGATCCCGGGTTCATGCGGTCCATCGAACGCTCGCACCTGCTCTCCGGATGCGTCGGTGACGACCACGCTGAAGTCGGCAGCCTCGTCGATTTCGTCGCGGACGTAGTATCGCAAACGGGTCGCACGAGGAGGGTTGGGTGCCGAGTACGTTGCTCCGTAGAAGGGCCAGTCTCCCTTCTGCGCCCACATGATCGTGTTCCTGATCGGGAACATGTGCGTTGCGGACGCCATCACGTCCTCTGACAGGTGTTCGAGGGGACCGATGTCTTCCAGGATCCAGGCGCTTCGCCCATGGGTCCCGATGATCAGATCATTCTCCCGCGGGTGGATGACGAGATCGTCAACCGGCACCGTCGGGAAGTTGTTCTTCAGTCGAGTCCAGCTGTCGCCGCGGTCGATCGAAACGTAGATGCCGACTTCGTTGCCGACGAAGAGCAGGTTCGGTGCCCGATGGTGCTCAACCACCACGTTGACCGACCAGCCATCGGGCAGACCGTCATCGATACGCTCCCAGTTCTGCCCGAAGTCGTTGCTGACATACACGTAGGGGGCGTAGTCGCCGTTTCGGTGCCCGTCGAAAGAGGCGTAGACACGGCCGGGTTCGTGCGCCGAAGGAGCCAGTCGACTGACGTACGTTCGAGCCGGGAGGCCCGGGACTTTGTCGACGACGTTGGTCCACGTGTCTCCACCGTCCATCGTGACCTGGACGTTTCCGTCGTCGGTGCCTGCATATATGACGTCTTCGGTGAAGTGCGATTCGGCGACGACCGTGAGGTTTCCGTAGGTCGAAATTCCATCATGGATCGACATCATCGGCTCGGAGCCCGGGACGCCCATGATCTCCAACTCGTCGCGATCGATCTGTTTGGTCAGGTCCAGACCGCCGACTTCCTCCCACGACATGCCGCGATTTCGCGACCGCATCAGGTAGTTCCCACCGAGGAAGATGGTGGCAGGATCGTGCCGGGAAATCAGGAGTGGAGAGTTCCAGTTGAAGCGATACGTCTTTGCGGTGTCCCCGTTCTCTCGTGGTCCGGTCAGTGGGCGCAAGGGCGTCTTCTCGCCGGTAATCAAGTCGTACCGGTTCATGTTTCCGTTCTGGGACTCGGAAAAGACGATGGTCGAGTCGGTCGGATCGACGACGGTCCAGAAACCGTCGCCGTAGGCGGTCTCATACCAGTCCTGGTGCCGGATCCCGTGGAAGGAACGTGTGTTCGACGGTCCACACCAAGGGTCGTTGTCCTGTAATCCGCCGCATACGTAGTACGGGTCACGCATGTCGTGCGAGATCGTGTAGAACTGCCCGAGCGCGATGTTGTCGAACATGCGCCAGTGGGCGGTCCCATCCCAGCTCGCGGAAACGCCTCCGTCGCTGCCGAGGATCAGATGGTCCGGGTCCTCCGGGTTGATCCACAGGTCGTGATGATCGACATGGATCTGTGTCGCGCCGTCGCTCCTGAACGTCCTGCCCGCGTCATCCGAGACCATGAGCGCGCTGCCCAGCACGTAAATGCGGTCTGGGTTGCTCGGATCGATGCGGACCTTGGAGTAGTACATGGGACGCGGGTTCGTGTCCGACATCTTCTCCCATGTGGCACCTCGATCCATGGAGCGAAAGAGACCGCTCTGCGAAGGACCCGCGCTCCGCCCAAAGCCCTGTCCGGCGCTCCGCGCATCGGCTTCTACAAGCGCGTACACGACGTTCCCGTCCTGGCGGAAGACGGCGAGGCCGATCCGGCCCTTGTCACCTTCGGGCAGACCCTCGGTCAGCTCCGTCCACGAATCACCCGCGTCCATCGTGCGGTAGATGCCGCTGCCCGGACCTCCACCGTTGAAGCCGAAGCCGGTGCGACGACGCTGATACATGGCGGCGAACAGCGTAGATGGGTCGTTCGGGTCCATCACCAGATCGATCGCGCCCGTGTGCTCGTCGATATGCAGGACCCGTTCCCAGCTCTGGCCACCGTCACGAGTGCGGTACACGCCCCGCTCGGGGTTCGATGCCCAAAGGTCGCCGACGGCAGCGACATATACGGTCTGGGGATCCCTTGGGTGGATCAGCACGCGGCCGATGTGTTTCGTCGCCTCGAGACCCATGTGCGACCATGACGCCCCTCCGTCGGTCGATTTGTAGACCCCGTTACCCCACGGGGACGACTGCCGGTTCTGCGGCTCGCCGGTTCCGACCCAGACGAGATTCGGATTGTTCTGATCGACCGCGACATCGCCGATCGTACTCGTGGGTTGGTCATCGAAGAGGGGGGTCCACGAAGTCCCGTGGTTGTCCGTTCTCCAGAGTCCGCCGGTGGCAGTACCGAGGTAAAAGACCTGCGGCTTCGACTCCACGACGGCGAGACTGGAGATCCGGCCGCCCATCAGGGCAGGACCGATCTCTCGGAAGGTCAGCGACGACATCGTGGTTTGCAGATCCGGGGCCTGGGCTTGGGCCAGGGCAGGGGACAGCGTGAGCGCGATGAGTGAGGCAGTGGTCAATCGTGTGAGCATGCGCATGGGACTGCATCTCAGGGGTTGGGGGCGAACGTCCCGTCGGGCTCCGCTATTCTGTGTTCGCGACCGAGTTGCGCAACCCACGTGGATCCGGGCATGGGCCTTTCGAATCCAAGGAAAGCTCCTAAGTTTCCCGTGGATTTGTGGTTTGGGTGTAAGGAGTTCAGCACCATTCCTAGGCGCCTCCCCACCGCTCAAGCCGTATTGCTGCCCGTCGGCTTCGCGGCTGCACTACTCGGTATTCTGGCCTTCCCGCGGATCGGGCAGGACCCGAATCTGCTGAGCAGTTTTCTCGGCGCAGCCGGAGTGCTCGTTCTCTGGGCCTCCGTTCTTTTCGTCACGGCTACGCGTGCTGGTCGCGAACTTTCGATCCAGTCGGCAGTTCGAAAGCCCCATTACGTGCAGATGTTTGCTCAGGGCACGGTCCTCGTGTACTGGGGCTGGCACGTGCGGATGGTTCAGGAATGGGCACCGCTGATCCTGGCGCAGATTCTCTTCGCCTTCGGGGTGGATGCGCTTCTGCAGTGGTCTCGACGGGACACCTTTTCGATGGGCGTCGGGCCGATTCCGGTGATGTTCAGCATCAACCTGTTTCTATGGTTCAAGCCGGAATGGTTCTACTTCCAGTTCGCCATGGTTGCCGTCGGCTTTCTTGCCAAGGAGTTGATCCGCTGGCAGAAGGACGGCAAGTCGGCGCACATCTTCAATCCTTCGTCGTTTCCGCTGGCCGTCGCATCTCTGGTCCTCATCGCAACGGGTTCGACAGACATCACCTGGGGTGTTGAGATCGCCCAGACGCAGTACAACCCGCCGTACATGTTCGCCGTCATCTTCCTCGCGTCTCTCCCCGGCCAACTGCTCTTCGGGGTGGCGACGATGACGTGGTCGGCGGTCGTGAGCGCATATGCGTTCGGACTGCTGTACTACCAGATCACGGGTATCTACTACTTCTACGATTCGTTCATCCCGATCGCGGTCTTCCTCGGGATGCATCTGTTGTTCACCGATCCGTCGACGTCACCAAAGTCCGAAGGAGGGCGCGTCATCTTCGGTGTGCTGTACGGGATGGGCTGTATCGGACTCGTGGTCGTGCTCAACGCGCTCGGAGCCCCGGAGTTCTACGACAAGCTCCTGCCGGTACCGATTCTGAATCTCTCGGTGCGGTGGATTGACCGGCTGGCTCAACAGCCTTTCTTCCGGTTGCTCGAGCCCGGTCGACTTCTCGCCTTTGCACCGATTCGGGAAACGAGGCTTCGTACTGCGAGTCTCTGGATCGTGACCTTCCTCGTCGTGCGGGCGCTCGGTGGGGTGGGGGATGATCACCCTGGTCAGTACCTGCCGTTCTGGGATCAGGCATGCGAGGTCGGCAGCGATCGTGCGTGCGAGCACCTGGCGGACATGCAGCTCGTGTACTGCGCCCGAGAGTCGGGCTGGGCGTGTAATGAACGAGGTATCCTTCTCGCGACGAAGCTCGGGATGGTGCAACAGGCTCGCGGAGAGTTTGAGCGGGCCTGCGCGCTCGACTTCGGCCCAGGATGTGACAACGTGGTGCGTCTTGCGATCGGAGCCGAGTCGTTCGCGACCGCTCTGCCGCCCGACAAGGACCTCCCGGTCGTCATCCGCGGGAGCAAGGGTCCGGTGACCATCACGGACCGCGGTGAGCTGTATGCACTGGCATGCGAGCGTGGTTGGACCGAGCACTGCATCAGCCCGATGGCGAGCATGTAATCCAGCGGGTCGAAGCCTCTGGCGCGTTTGCCGGATGCGGCGCAGTCTCCCGGTGACTCGACTCACGGGAGACCCCATGAAAAAGACATTCCTCGCGGCTGGCACGCTCACGCTCTGTGGGCTCATCGTCTCGTCGCAGGCCGCTGACGCTCAGCAGCAGCGTGATCCGCGCTCGATGGGTGGAGGTGACTGCGCCGGTAACGTCTACAACTGTATGGACACGCCGAATCCCCTTCCCGCACCGAACACGGTATGGATCGAGGAGATGACGTGGATGGACGTCCGTGATGCGCTCGAGAGTGGGAGAACCACCGCGCTCATCACCACGGGCGGAGTGGAGCCCAACGGGCCGTTCCTGGCCACTGGGAAGCACAACTTCGTGCTTCGTGCCAACTGCGATGCGATCGCTCGCGAGCTTGGAAACGCCCTGTGCGCACCGGTGATCAAGCTCGTCCCGGAAGGCAATATTGACCCGCCGTCGAGTCACATGACGAGCCCGGGCACGATTTCGATGTCGCAGCCCACCTTCGAGGCGATGCTGACCGATGTCGCCCACAGCCTGAAGATGCATGGTTTTCGCAGCATCATCTTTTTTGGAGACAGCGGCGGGAACCAGGCCGGTATGCGCAACGTCGCAGAGAAGCTCAACGGCATGTGGGACGACGTCGTGGTTGCTCATGTCCGCGAGTATTACGACTACGGCGCCGTAGGCGCGTACATGGCGTCGCGCGGCTTTCCTGAGGGTGAGGGAGACGGCCTGCACGACGACCCGATCATTTCGCTGAACATGTTTGCCGATGACCCGTTTTCGATCCGCTACGACGAGCGCGTCGAAGCTGGTCTTGCGATGATCAATGGCGTGTCTCTCGAGGATCGTGTGCAAAACGTGGAGTGGGCACGGGACATTGTCGACTTCCGAGCGGACTGGACGGCCGGGTACATCCGAGATGCGATTGCGATGGGTGGCACGATGCCCATGCCGCCTCGGGCACAGAACCAGCGTCGCCAGGGGCTGCCAGGGGGCTTCCAACGCCCGGAGCCGGATCCCCGCGACATGGGTGGTGGTCGCTGCGCAGACAACGAGTGGAATTGCGTAGATACGCCGAACCCGCTTCCGCCGACCTCAACGCTCTGGATCGAAGAGATGACGTGGATGGACGTCCGCGACGCACTGCAGGCCGGAAAGACTACGGCGATCATCTCGACGGGTGGCGTAGAGCCGAACGGTCCCTGGCTGGTGACAGGGAAGCACAACTACGTGCTTCGAGAGAACTGCCCACGGATCGCGACGTATCTGGGCAACGCACTTTGTGCCCCGGTCCTCGAACTCGTGCCGGAGGGTGGGATCGAGCCTCAGACGGGCCATATGACGAGCCCGGGCACGATCAGCCTGCGACAGGAGACGTTCGAGGCCGTTCTAACCGACATGGCCGAGAGTCTACACCAGCACGGCTTCGAGAATATCGTCTTCATCGGTGATTCCGGAGGGAATCAGCGGGGCATGCAGAACGTCGCCGAGGCGCTCACGGAAAAGTGGGGCGGCAGCGCGCGTGCCCATTTCATCGGTGAGTACTATCGGGCACCACAGGGCTCCAGGAACGTGTTGCGTGAGTTCGGCGTCACTCGTGAAGGCATGCCGAGCGACAACATTCACGACAGCCCGGGGATCACGCTCAACATGATGCTCGACGACATCAACTCGGTTCGCTGGGCCGAGCGCGTGGCCACCGGTCAGGCGACGATCAACGGAGTCGACATCAGCGACCTGACCGAGGCGCTCGGGTGGGCCGAGGAGATCGCGGATGCCCGCTCCGAGCGGACCGCGAACATCATCCGGGACAGGATCGCCAACTGAGTTCGAATACACCCTGGAGGGCCCGGTGAACGGGAGGCCTCAACCGCTGGACATGGACTTCGTCCGCGGTCGGTTTCCATCCCTCACCGGGCCCTTTGTGTATTTCGACAACGGGGGAGGATCGCAGATCCTTCAGCCCGTGCTCGATCGGCTCAACCACCACCTGGTTCGGCACAATGTGCAGCTGGGTGCGACCTATCCCGCCTCTGTCGCGGCGAGTGAAGCGCTGGACCGGGCACAACAGGGAGTGGCTACGCTGTTGAACGCGGTCGATCCGGACGAGATCGTCATGGGGCCGTCGACGACGGCGCTGCTGCGCATGATCTCAGGGAGTGTCGGTCGCGTGCTCGAGCCAGGGGACGAGATCGTGGTGACGACGGGAGACCACGAAGCGAACATTGGTCCCTGGCTCGAACTGGAACGACGTGGGGCGCGGATACGTTGGTGGCACGCGAGTCCCGACAGTGGAGAACTCGAACGGTCGGGGCTCGAGCCGCTCCTGGGGCCGGCCACGCGGTTGGTGGCAATGACCCATACGTCGAATATCCTCGGTAGCATAAATCCCGTGGCCGAGATCGCCGAACTTGTGCACGGGGTCGGAGGACTTCTGTGTGTCGATGGCGTCGGATACGCGCCCCACCGGGCGGTCGACGTGCAGGCCCTGGGGGCTGATCTATACGTCTTCAGCTTTTATAAGACGTTCGGCCCGCACCACGCGGTCCTGTGGGGACGTCGAGACGTGCTGGGCGAGCTACCCGGCCATGGCTTCGAATCCATCTCGGAAGACGACGTTCCGTACAAATTCCAACCGGGCAACGTGAACTACGAGCTCAGCGTATCGGTGCTCGGCATTCTCGACTACCTGGGTGAGCTGGAGAGCCAGGGGGGTACAGGGCCCGCAGGATCAGAGGTTCCGCGGTCGATCGTCGAGTCCTCGTATGAGCGAATCGCGGCACACGAAGAGGATCTGGCGCGCCCTCTCCTCGAAATGCTGCAAGACCGTGAGGGCGTACGGATCGTGGGCCACACGTCGGCCGATCGGGACCAGCGAGTGTCGATCGTCTCGTTCGTCTCGTCGCGGCGCTCGAGCCGCGACATCGTCACGGCGGTCGATGCCCACGGAATCGGGATCCGATACGGACACTTCTACTCGGCCCGGCTCCTCGACGAACTTGGTATCTGCACCGAAGACGGTGTTGTGCGCACCAGTATGGTACACTACAACACGCGCGCCGAAGTCGACCGCTTGATCGCTGCGCTCGACCCGTTGATCTGAACCAAGCAGGATTGTCCGTGCCTCTGTACCCGCTGTTGCTCACCCCCATCTACAAGGAAAAAGTCTGGGGCGGCCGCGCGCTCGAGCGCTTCTCGCGTCCTCTGCCGGGAGGGCCGGATCTCAAGATCGGTGAGTCGTGGGAACTCGCTGACCTCGCGGCGACGAGCCCGTCAGGTGGCGGGGGTGAGGCAGCACATTCGGTCGTTCGGAATGGGCCTCTCAGGAAGCGTACCTTGGGAGAGGTCATCCGCGAGTTTGGGACGATCGTGACCGGGACGATGAAGCTGGCGGCGGACGGGTCCTTCCCCCTCCTCCTCAAATATCTGGATGCGCGTGAGAACCTCTCGGTTCAGGTGCACCCGTCAGAAGCGTATGCTGCGAAGCACCCTGGCGCGCATCTCAAATCGGAGGCGTGGTACGTCGTTGCGGCCGACCCCGGAGCGACGATCTACCGAGGTGTGGTGGAGGGAACTGATCCCGATACGTTCCGTCGTGCAATCGAAGACGGATCGGTCGAGCATCTGATGCTTCGTCAGCGGGCCGAACCAGGGCAGTGCGTCTACCTCCGTAGCGGGACGGTCCACGCCCTGGGGGCCGGTATCCTCGTCGCGGAAGTTCAGACCGCCTCGGATACCACATTCCGTGTCTTCGACTGGGGGCGCACGGATCGCGAGCTCCACATTGATGAGGCGATCGAGTGTATCGACTTCTCCCCGCCGGAGGAGTCGGTGGTGGAAGAAAGCGCCGAGACGACCGCGGATGGTGATTGGCTCGCACGGCCACTCGTCTCGTGTGAGCACTTCACGATCTGCGAGTGGACGGCGCTTCGAGAATCCGAGCACTCGTTTTGCTCTGATGAGCTCGCCGTGTTGATGGTGATCCGCGGCGCAGGCTCGATCCACTGGGGCGAAACCGAAATACGAACCCTCGCTGTCTCGGCCGGGGACACCGTGCTGCTGCCCGCTGGCCTCGCGACCGTAGACCTACGCGCTGAGGACGACCTCACACTGCTCGAAGTGACGCCACCGAGGAACGAATGACACGACATGGCCAGGTCCCGGCTCCGACCGACGAAGAACTGAACGCATACATCCGAACTCGATACACACTACTCGGCGTGGATATCTCGGTCCTGCCCGAGTCCGATCCAGACGCGCCGATGGATCAAGAGCGCCTGCTCGCAAACGGTCGATCGATCCTGCGGCAAGACGTGATCGCAGCCGACTTCGAGATTGACCCCCAATTCAATCTGCCGGTCACGCACCCGGCGCCCTTCGTCGCATGGATAGAAGAGGTGGGACGTTGAGCCCCCCGCAAGATTCCGTGGTATCCCGCCGCTGGTTCCTCGAGCGAATGGCATGGGTCACCACGGCAGCGGCCGGTGGCGGGGCGATGGTCCCTCGCCCTGCATGGGCCCGTGAGACGGCGCGAACGCACCTGAGTCAGATCCCCGACACGTCATCGTCACTCCAGTCCATCGACGAGTTAACGGACCTTACACTCGCTGAGACCGTCTCGCTGGTACGACGCGGCATCGTGTCTCCGGAAGATCTTGTGCGCGCCCACGTGAACCGTATCGACCGTTTCGATTCTTCGTACCAGGCGTACGCTGCGCGACCCTCTCTAGACGCGCTCCTCGAGGCGGCAAGGTCCGATCCTGTGGACGGAGTGGACGCCGTGCTGCGGGGAGTCTGTCTGGCGCCCAAGGACAACTTCTACACGTCGGACATGTTGACCGAGGGAGGCTCACTGGTCTACGAGGGCTTTCAGCCGGACTACGACGCGACGGCTGTGGCGACGATGAGGGCCGCCGGAGGTCTGATCGTCGGGAAGGCCCAGATGGGCAATCTCGCGGGTGGGCGGGCACAGGTGTACGGAACGCCGACGCCTACGACGCGGAACGCGTGGACGCCGGACGATGTCGAGTACTCACCAG
>JAPPOV010000037.1 GCA_028873595.1 Gemmatimonadota bacterium
CTCCCGGGGCAGTCGCCGTCTCACATGGGCTTCGAGTTCACGCTCTTGTGTCCGGCTTATCTCATGCAGGAGGTATATGTCGAGGCCGCGAAGAGCCTGATGCGACATGGGTTCAAGCGATTCCTGATTCTGAACGCACACGGTGGTAACCGGGCGATCACGACGTTCATCGTGGATCGCATCAACCAGGAGACGGAGGGTATCGCCGTCGATCTGGGGTCGGTGCTCGAGCCGTTCCGGCCGAACATCGATCGACCGGCCGACCGGTCGACCCCTGTCTTCGATCGGCACGGAGGCTCCGGTGAGACATCGAACTCCATGTACATGACGCCGGGGCTCGTGGATCTCGATGCCGCGGTTCCGGCCGAGTTGACACTCCTCCCTCACATGGACGAGATGCTCACTGACGTCGTCGCGGGTGACCCGACTGCCCTGGCCGTCTTCCTCGCGGAAGGGCTGAAGGACGAGGCGACGGGGAAAGGCACGTCAGCTGAGGAGATGACAACGACCGGTGTATGGGGTGTCCGTGACCCACGTGAGGCGACCATCGAGCGGGGGTGGGCAGACACCGCTTCGATGGTCGCGGCGGCTCTGGGCTTCATCGAACGCTGGAACGAGTTGCGTCCTCCAGGGACCCGCTGATCGAACTCACTGAGACGCGAAGGGGGCCGCGGCTGCAGGCCGCGGCCCCCTTCGAATCAGGAGCGAAGCTCCCAGAACGTCTCGACCTCGGCTGCCATGTTGCCGGGGAGCGATCCCATGCCGACAGCAGCTCGAGTGCCCGTACCGGCTTCCTCTCCGAAGATATCGACCATGAGGTCGCTGAACCCGTTGATCACCGTCGGTTGCTGAGCGAAGCCCGGTGCAGCGTTCACCATGCCGAAGGTGCGGACCAACTTGGCCACGCGATTCAAGCTGCCGAGGCGGGCGCGCATCGTGGCGAGGATGTTGATGCCGCACTGCCGGGCGGCTGCCTGACCTTCCTCGATGGTCAAATCCTGTCCGACGATTCCAATGTGTCCCGGAGAGGCGTCGGGCATTCTCGGGGTGTGTCCTGCGACGTACAACGTGTTCCCGACGATCCGTGTCCCGACGTAGGTCGCGACGGGCGGCGGCGGGACATGCAGTTCGATGCCCAGCTCGCGAAGGCGTGCTTCGGGACTGACCTGCCAGGGCGCGTCCGACAGGCGTGGTTGGGCCCGAGCCGCGCCAGGGATGAGTGACGCGACGGACGCGCCCGCAGCTCCGCGAAGGAGTCGTCGACGGGACAGGATCTCGAGCATGAAGGGTCTCCTGGAGTGCTCGGGTGGGGGTAGGGTGCACCGCCGCAGCGATCGCACGGGACAAGAGCGTAACCGGGCTCGCCAGTCGGCGCACGATTCGGTAGGGTCCACGCATGATCTTTCGTGCACACCGTCGCCCGGTCCTGGGATTTCTCGTCCTTGGATTTGCCGCGTGTGGAGATGGTGCCATCGACGTCGACGATCACATCGTGGGTGGGGTCGATCTCGCTGCTCTCTTCGCGGCACCCACGGATGCTGAGATCGCGGCGGTCGCGGCGGACTGGGCCGCCCGTACGCCCGATGCCACTGACGTCGCGGTCGAGCTGGACACCACCTTGACAGTCCTCGCGCTGGAGACTCGGGTTCGGGTCGTGTCGCATGTCGTCGACGGAACCGTCCGTCACTACGGTGCGGTGATCACTCCGGTGAACCTGCCATCGGCGGCCCCTGTCATCATCTATGCCCACGGTGGCGCATCGGGCGTCGAGCTCGACGAGGTGCTCCTGACCGTTCCCGCTCTGGGCGATCAGGCAGAAGAGTTCGTATGGGTCGTACCATCGTTCCGGTCGGAACCCCTCGTCTTTGGGTCGAGAGAGTGGCAGTCTGAGGGAACCGCGAGCCCATGGGATCGCGACGTGGATGACGCCATTGCGCTCCTCGACGCCACGTTCGAGGTCGAAGCTCAGGCCGATTCGTCACGGGTGGGTGTGCTGGGATTCAGCCGCGGAGGAGGTGTCGGACTTCTTGCAGGGATTCGGGACGATCGCGTCGATCGCGTCGTCGAGTTCTTCGGCCCCACTGACTTCTTCGACCCGTTTGTTCAGGGGGTCGTCGAGGACGTGCTCGACGGCTCGCCACCCGATCTTCCGGGCGTCGATGTCCTCGATCGGGACTTCCTCCAACCGCTCCGAAACGGACTGATTGATGTGTCCACCGTCCGGCTCGAACTGATTCGTCGGTCGTCCACCTTGTTCGCGGATCGCCTTCCCGCCGTGCAGATCCACCACGGGACAGCCGACATCGTCGTGGATGTGAGTCAGGCGCAGTCGCTGATCACGGCCCTGCTGGCCGATGGTCGGACTGAGCCGGACGTTCAGTCCTTCCTGTACGACGGAGGGACGCACAACCCGCTCGCGCTCATTGGATCGCTGGAGCGGACAAGAGAGTTCCTGATCGCCCTGCTTGAGTGAGTCGCCGATGCGCGTCTGGACACTGAAACGCACGGGCCCACCGGAGGTCCTGTCGCTTGGCGATGCACCGTTGCCGGAAGCTGGGCCGGGTGAAGTCGTCGTCGCGGTCGAGGCCATCGGTATCAACTACGCTGAGGTGCTCTCGAGAAAAGGGCTCTACGGTTGGGCACCGAAGCGCCCGTACGTCCCGGGGATGGAAGTCGCCGGGCGTATCGAGGCGATCGGCGAGGATGTCGAAGGTCGTGAAGTCGGCGAACGGGTTCTGTGTGGCATGCAGCACGGCGGCTATGCTGAGCGGGTCGTCGTGCGGGCCAATCGGGCGCTCCCGGTTCCCTCTGGTTTCTCCATGGACGAGGCGGCTGCGTTCGGCGTCAACTTCATGACCGCCTGGGTCGCCCTGACGGAGATGGCCCGCATGCGACCTGAGGACCGGGTCGCGATCACGGCAGCGGCTGGTGGCGTGGGAACCGCAGCGGTCCAGATCGCCGCCGCGTTTGGCTGTGACGTTGTTGCACTGGCTGGCAGCGAAGAGAAGCTGGGTCTCACTCGGACGCTCGGCGCGTTGCATACGGTGAACTACCGGGCGGCGGACTTCGAACGCCGCTTCGATCGGGTTACTGTCGACCGTGGCCTCGACGTGGTACTGGAGGTCGTCGGCGGTGACGTTTTCCGGGCGTGCAATGAACGACTCGCCAATTTCGGGCGTCTGGTCGTCGTGGGGTATGCTCAGCTCGACTATTCGAAATGGAATCCGTTCTCGTGGTGGCGGGCATGGAGAGACGCACCACGGATCAGCGTTAGCGAAGCCGCGGTGGCCTCGACCGGTCTTCTGGCCACGCACATCGGATATCTGCTCCCTGACGAAGACCGGCTGCTCGGTGTGTGGACGGCATTGACGGAGTTCGTCGAGGCACATGATCTGCGACCGATCGTCGGGTCCACGTGGGCGTTCGAAGAGTTGCCCGAGGCCCATCGTTTCATGGAGTCGCGTCAGAGCACAGGAAAGCTGGTGGTTCGGGTCGAGCCATAGCCGGAGCCGCACTCAGCCCTCGTCGAACCAACCTTCTCGCTCGAGTAGACCCCACAGGCGCTGTACGGCCTGCCCTCCCGCGGCCACGATCGCTTCCAGGTCGAGGATGAACCGCCCATCGGACACGAGAGGGCGTCCGTCTACGAACACCCACGACACGAAGCGACCGTTTGCGTACAGGAGGTTGTTCAGGGGCTCGCGAGAGGGCGCTCCCGAGCCGGTGAGCGGGCCACTCAACTCCACCGCGACAAGGTCCGCGAGAGCACCGGGCTCGATGACGCCCAGATCCGAGCGCTTGAGCGCTTGAGCCGGCACCACGGTGCAGCCCAGAATAGCGTCCTCAACGGTCGGGGCACGGACCGGGACGTCGGTGCCGACCTGCTGCAACAGTGATGCTCGGGCCTGACCCTGGAGGACGGCCATCTTCACGTTCTCCAGCATATCGTTGCTGTGGGTGTCGATCCCAACGTTGACCGCGAGCCCCGCTGCGAGCGCTTCCGGGTACGGTTGTGTCGCTCCCCCGGCGCCTCCTGCCGAAGGGCATGTGGAGTACACGGCCCCGTGCTCGATCAGGATGTCAGGGTCTGTCTCCCAGTCGGGAGCCGTGAAGTGAGCCCCGAAGAAGGGTCCATTCATCAGACCGGCGTCGGCAAGCCACTGAGTAGGCGTGACCCCGTGCCTTCGGCGAACCGCCTCGGTCTCACGCTGGCCCTGAGACAGATGGATATGGATTCCGGTGCCGAGCTGAGCCGCCGCCTGAGCAAAGGCTTCGAGTGTCGCGGGTGTCTGAGTGTCGGCGGCATGGGGAGTCATCATGCCGAGCACCAGCCCGTCGCCTTCGCGGCTATGGGACGCGGCGATCGCCAGGTTCGCCTCGATTTCGATCAGCGTGTCGGGTTCGGACGCGACGACGTCTTCGTCGGAGCCAAGCCAGATCGGGAAGAGGCGCTTGATGTTCGGGATCATGCCACCGACCCAGCCTCGGGCGCCGAGCCGCCGGGCAACGGTCGCGTAGCTCATGGCCTGGGAGCTATCCATGCTCATCTCGATCTGGCTTGTGCAGCCGCTCAGGACCAACTCCGCAAGGTTGTACTCCGTGAGTGCGTCGATATCGTCGGAGTCGAGTTCCTCGGCGACCAGCGTGAGCGGTCGAGCGTATGACCGCCCCGTTTCGATAATGCCGCGGGTCGGTGAACCAGCAGCCACGTGGGTGTGGCCGCTCACGAGACCCGGAAGCAGGAGGCTCCCGGTCAGGTCGATCCGCTCGCTCCCTGCCAGTGGGCCGGGGCCGACGTCGACGATCCGGTTGCCGGCGATGCGGACCGAGACGCCGTGCTCGACGCGACTGCCCTGCGGCCCGGACCGAAAAACGGATGCGTTCTCCAGTACGACGTCGACGACGCGATCATCCGATCGTGTTCGAGGCATGCGCCCCTGATCTTTTCGTACCAGCGCTCGATGGGCCATCAGACCCGCGCTTGCGCCACCGAACCCGAAGTAGCGCAGCGCCTCCCGGCGATCCATCATGCGTGCTCCCGCTAGCTCGTCTGAGCTAACCCCACCTGAGCGAGCACGACCAGCATCACGCGCTGAACCCCGAGGGCGCCGTCCTCGTTACGGAACCACTCATCGAGAGAGTGCGCGCCGAAGCCCTGGCCACCGCCTCCGATGGTGACGGCCGGGATTCCCAGAGAGATGGGGATGTTCGAGTCCGTGGAGGATCGGCCGAAGCCTGGGAACAGGCCCAGCGCGCGTGTGACTGCCGCCGTCTGTTCAACGAATGGGTGGTCGATGGCTACTTCGCCCGACGGGCGGTCACCGATCATGTCGACATCAACCGTAAGCGGCTCACCTCGGGTTCGCAGCGCGTTCTCCTCCGCCAGCGCCCGCTGAATGGCACCTTGCAGAATCGCGTCCACGGCGTCGAGCGTCTCGTCACCCTCGGATCGCATGTCGATCTCCATCCAGGACTCGAAGGGGACCGAGTTCACGGACGTGCCACCGCCGATCCGGCCGACGTTATAGCTCGTTCGGAACGGGGCGTTGGCCGTATATGGCCCTGCGCCGTCCTGGAAGTAGCGAATAGCACGACCCATCGCGTGGGCCGGGTTGGCGAGGCCGAACGCTCCCCACGAGTGACCTCCGGGACCCTTGAAGGTGACGCGGTAACGATGGGACCCGAGCCCCATGTGTGTGATGCCGTTGGCACTGGTTCCGTCGACCGAGATGAAGTGATCGATGCGTGGGCCTCCGTCGCGGAACAGGTGCTTGACGCCGCGCAGGTCACCGATTCCTTCCTCTCCGACGTTTCCGATGAAGAGGATGTCGGCTTCGGTGCGGATGTTGGACTCGTTCATGGCGCGTAGGACTGCGAGGACTGTCGCGAGTCCACGGGTGTCGTCCGCGATGCCGGGGGCGAAGAGCGTGTCACCGCTGATCCGGATCGTGACGTCGGTCTCCGGCGGGAAGACGGTGTCGAGGTGACCCGCGATCGCCAGCACCTCGCCCGTGCCGGATCCGCGGCGGAGCCCGATGACATTGCCGACCTCGTCGGTCCACGAGCTGTCGACACCCAGGTCGATCATCATCTGGAGGAAGGCGGCTCCTCGTTCATCCTCCATGAACGGAGGAGCTGGGATCTGCGTCAGCGTCATGAGATCCTCCATCGTCTGGTCGTCCGTCTCGACGATGTGGTCGAGCGCGGAGCGAACCGCGGGGTGGTTCATGAGCTGCTCGATCTGCCGGTCGTAGTCATCCTGGGACTGGGCTGCGAGCGGAGTTGCGGTTGCGATCGCGATGAAGATGAGCGCAGAGGCTTGTGTCAGAAGACGCTTCATGATGTTCGATTCGGTTCCGGAGTCGTGGCACGAAGCGCTGAATCTAGAGTGATACACTTCATTCCGGGGAGGGTGGGCCGGCTGCGGCGCGCATCGAGACCTGATTCGTGGGGCATCGAGCGCCAAGCATGCGCACGACTGCCATCTTGTACGGCTTCGTCCCGGCGCCTACCCTGACAGCCCGCGTGAAACCGCTCAAGCAGGAGTCCCTGACGTGAAGAAGACCGGCGCAGCCGTATTCGCTGCCACGCTGCTCGCGCAGCCTGTCCAGGCGCAGTCTGTGAAGGATCAGCTTGCCGCCTTTATCGATGCCAATGCAGACCAGTATGCCGCCACGGCCCAGCACATCTGGGACCTCGCGGAGGTCGGATACATGGAGACGGAGTCGTCCGAGACGCTTCAGGGCGTTCTTCGCGACGCGGGCTTCGAGGTCGCGTCCGGTGTTGCTGGAATGCCGACTGCCTTTGTCGCCACGTACGGTGGTGGTGGGCCGATTATTGGCATCATGGGCGAGTACGATGCGCTTCCGGGCATCAACCAGAGCCGTTCGCCGCAGCGCGATCCCATCCCCGGCAAGATCGCGGGGCACGCCTGCGGCCATCACCTGTTCGGAACAGGGTCCGTCGCGGCTGCGCTGGCGGTGCGGGACTGGCTCGACGAATCGGGCACACCGGGTACGATCCGTGTTTACGGCACGCCCGCCGAGGAGGGTGGAGCCGGCAAGGTTTACATGGTCCGTGACGGGCTCATGGACGACGTGGATGTCATGCTGCACTGGCACGCGAGCTCTGTGAACAGCGCGAGCGCGTCCTCCTCGCTCGCGAACAAGTCGGGCATGTTCCGCTTCCACGGGCAGTCGTCCCACGCAGCAGGTGCCCCATGGCGTGGACGCTCGGCGCTCGATGCGGTGGAGGCCTTCCACTACATGATCAACCTCATGCGTGAGCATGTCACGCCCGCCGCGCGCATCCACTACGTCGTCACATCAGGCGGCTCGGCGCCGAACGTCGTGCCGGATTTCGCCGAATCGTACATCTATGTGCGGCATCCAGACCCTGAAGAATCGCGCCGGATGTTCGATTGGGTGACCCAGATTGCCGAGGCGGCCGCCATGGGCACCGAGACCCGGATGGAGCATGAAGTCATCCACGGCATCTACAATGTTCTGCCGAACGAGGCGCTCGCACGGGCGATGTTCGAGAACCTCAACATCGTCGGGGGTGTCGAGTACAACGCCGAAGAGCGGGCGTTTGCCGAGGCCATCCATAGCACGTTCCCGGGGGATGCACCGCCGATCGAACGCGCCGCGATGATCGAGCCGTTCGAGGTGATTGAAGTGGGGCAGGGTGGATCAACCGACGTCGGAGATGTGTCCTGGACCGTTCCGACGGCGGGACTGGGAACGGCGACGTGGGTGCCCGGCACGTCTGCGCACTCGTGGCAGGCTGTCGCGGCGGGTGGAACGAGTATCGGCAACAAGGGGATGATCAACGCCGCGAAGACGCTCGCGTTCACCCTGTACGACCTCTTCACGACTCCTGAACTGATCGATGCGGCACACGAGGAGTTCGAGCGGCGGCGTGGCCCGGGCTATATCTACGAGCCCTTGCTTGGAGATCGGGATCCGCCGCTCGATTACCGCGCGAGTGTGGTGGGTGGAGGGAACAACTGAGGAGACTCAGTCGGTCATCACGCGAAGAACTCCGAGGGGATCCCGCTCGTGTCGGCCCGTACGCGGTCAGGCTGAGGTTGTTCGCTCCCGAACGGGCGGGCACTCGTGCAGTTCGTGGGCACGGCGCTCATGCGGTACCGACGGCCCGGTACGGAGGACGGCAGCGTGAGCTGGACGCCCACGGAAACAACGGTTCGCCTCTTCACCGTCGCCCCAATTCCCGAGAATGACACCGGGAACGGGAACGACTGAGGAACCCGGGTAGTCTCCCGACGTACCTATCCGTTTCTCATCGGTCAGCCGACTGACTGTCGGCTTGAGATCCGAGCGCAACGCTGGACTGCCCGGACACTCTATGACGCGAGTGTGAACCTCTATGAAGATTCTCCTGGTAGGCGCGACCGGTATGATCGGCAGTGCCGTAGCCAAAGCGCTGGAAGCAGAAGGCGACACGGTCGTCTCAGCGGGGCATTCATCCGGTCAGTACACGGTAGATCTGGCTGATCCGAATTCCGTGCGTACGCTGATCGAGTTCGTCGGATCGCTCGACGCGATCGTATGCACGGCCGGTGTAGCTCACTTCGGCGCGGTTGAAGAGTTGGACGATGGGGCCTTCGGGTCGAGCATAGCGAACAAGCTCATGGGTCAGGTTAACCTTGTCCGCTTCGGTCTGAGTGCGGTGAAAGAGGGGGGCTCGTTTACGCTGACCTCAGGGACCCTCAGCGTCAGGCCCACTGTCGGCAGCGCGGCCGTCGCCATGGTGGGTGGCGGGGTGGAGTCGTTCGTCCGGGCTGCCGCACTGGATCTCGGCGGTCGTTACCGAGTCAATGCGGTGAGCCCGGGTTGGGTGGCGGAGTCCAGGCAGGCGATAGGGCTCGCGCCGATGCCGGGGATTTGGGCGGCGGAGTTGGCGCAGTACTACGTCGCGCTCGTGCATGGCACGAAGAATGGTGAGATCCTCGAGGCCGAGCACGCGTTGAGGGACTGATACCGGCTGGCTGCATCCGTCTTCGATTCGAGGAAGTGTCGAGTCAGCTCGACCGACGTGACATCACCCGCTGCAGGGAGGTCCGCCTGCTCGCGAACGGTCATGAAGTGGATCGACTTAGATGCCGGGGGACCCCTGCGCCTCAAGAAGCGTTCGTACCGTGTCGTCCGAGACGTCTCCTGTATCCGCGACCTGTGTGCACGCCTGCTGTCACGCGAGCGCCAGCGCTGCGGTCCCCGCTCCGGCCACGTTCGTGAATGGTCTACGGTCGATTGTCATGTCGGGGCCCTTGATGTCTGGAAACCCGGGTCTAGTATGCTCGCCGCCGGACACACATTGATGAGGCATGGTTCTGTGATGGAAGACAAAGGAAGCCTTTTGATTCGTGGAGGCACCGTCGTTACGGCAACGGGGCGTTCACAGGCGGATGTTCTCGTCCGGGACGGGCGCATCGAGGCGGTAGGCAGAGAACTCGGTGAAGATGATTCGACCGTCGACAGGGTAATCGAGGCGGCCGGTCATTGGGTCATGCCCGGTGGTATCGATACGCATACGCACCTGGCTCACCCGATCGGGCGACTCGGAGTGAACACGGCAGATGACTTCTACACAGGCACGGTGGCGGGCGCGTTCGGCGGCGTCACGACGATCATCGACTTCGGGCTTCAGGATCAGGGTGGAACACTCCACGATGCTCGCGATCATCGGCTTGGGGTGATCGATCCCGACGCCGTCATCGACTTCGGGTTCCACCTCATCGTGACCGATGTGAACGACGGCGTGCTCGCGGAGATGGGAGATCTCATTCGTTCGGGTTTCCCGTCCTTCAAGGTGTACATGACGTACGGGGACAAGAAGATCGGGGACGACGATCTGATCCTGCTTCTGGAGGTTGCCGGAGAGCATGGTGGCCTGATCTACGCGCATTGCGAGAACGACTGTGCGGTCACCCACCTGATTGAGAGGCATCTGGCGGAAGGAAAGACCGGCCCGGCGTACCACGCGACCAGCCGGCCTCCGGCTGTCGAGGCGGAAGCCACCAACCGGGCGATCATGTTGGCGGAGCTATCAGGCGCTCCCATCTGTATCGCGCATGTAACCTCGTCCGGTGCAGCTCAGCACGTGGCCGAGGCGCGTGCGCGGGGTGCGGCCGTCGCAGCTGAGACCTGTCCGCAGTACCTGGTTCTCGACTCGTCCGTCTACGATCCCGGCGCGGGGTGTGAGGTGGCGAAGTTCGTATGCAGTCCACCGATGCGTGAGCACAGCCATGTCGATGCACTGTGGGACGCCCTTGCAGATGGATCGATCCAGCAGGTGTCGTCCGACCACGCGCCATTTCGGTACGAAGGTCAGAAGACCGGCGGATGTGACGATTTCACCCAGATCCCGAATGGGCTGCCGGGGATCGAGACGAGACTTCCGATCGTCTTCACGGAAGGTGTCGCAACTGGGCGTCTGTCTCCCGAGCGTTTCGTCGAACTGACGGCCACAGCCCCAGCACGCATCTTCGGCCTGGTCACCAAGGGCCGGATCGAGCCGGGAGCCGATGCCGACCTGATCGTGGTGGACCCGGAGCGCGAAGTCGAGATCACAGCCGACGTGCTCCATTCCGACATCGACTACAGCCCATACGAGGGGATGATGCTGAGGGGCTTTCCGACGTGGACGATCGCTCGGGGCGATGTGATCATCGACGACGGTGAACTGGTGGCTGAGCGCGGTCGCGGTCGGCTGGTCGAGCGGATTCCGATTGCGTCGGCGAGTCTGCCTTGACCCTACGGGATCAGATCCGAGCGCACCTCGTCGATGATCCCGAAAAAGCAGCACCACTCGCCCTCCAGGACGGACGGACGGGAGCGGAGACCGAACACCACACCGTCTTCCGGCGCTACGACTTCAGCGGTGACGTCTCCATACAGGCTGTAGATCTTTCCTAGCGGGGTGCCGGAGGACATTTCGGTCTCGAACACCATCTTCTCCTCGCCGACCCACATCCCGGATGCGGGCGCGAGCAGGGCCTCTTGATGGCCCATGCGCCACTCCGGCGCGTACGTCGCATCCCCGTGTGTCATACCGTAGTGTCGCATCACATTCAGGTATCCGGCGGCGAGGTCGTCCGCGACCGTGTAGAAGTCGCTTGTGAGGGTTCGGCAGTTTCCACCGAGCTCGACCGTTATGCCGGCCTTACCCAGCCCGGCCATTTTCGAAGCGGGGTTTCCTCCGCCGACACCCGACCGAAAAACGAGATCCCACGCCTCGCCCATCGCGGCCGCCAGCTCCAGGCTCTGAGGGTTGTCTGAGGCGAAAATCATATGCGCCAGATAGCTGTGCTCCCCGCCTGAGTGTACGGCGATCTGCAGGTCACATGCGTCTTTCATCCCTACCCAGTGGGCCCATGCAGCCCGCTCTGTCGGATAGCCGTCCGCCCGGCCCGGGTACATGCGGTTCATGTCGTAGGTGAACGAGTCGAGGGGGTCTCCGCGCTTGCCCGCTTCGAACGCCGGAACGTTCATTGCCGGAACGCCGACCACGGTCCCCGAGACTTGGGCTGGGTCGAGTTGGTCGAAGAGACGAAAGATCGAAAAGGCTCCCTCTGGCTCGTCGCCGTGGGTCGCACCGTTAATCCAGAGCCTTGGGCCATTTTCGGCACCGTGACACACGAGAAGCGGGATCTCTTTCGGACGTCCATCGGCTTCCAGGCCAACAGGCAGGGCGGCGCGGCCGATGGTGCCGGCTTCGATGTGTCCGTTCCCGATCGCGAATGCGTCTCTCATGTGTTCCTCGGTTCGTGTTCGTCAGGGATGAGCGGGCCGCAAGGTACGCCGGGTGCGGCAGACTGTCACCGTGTGCCCAGACGTATTGCCCTACCGCACGTTGTTTGTGTACAATTGTCAAAGAAAAACTGAAACAATATATGGACATCAGTACGTCTCATGCTCAAATCGTCGCTCGTCCTGGCCGCGCTGGTGCAACTCGCACCGGGCCAGAGCGCCCTGGAAGCGGATGTCATCGCGACACGATCTTCCGATAGTCCGAGGAGCTTGGCCGCCGTCGAGTACAGCGGTGTCGCTCGCCAGACCGAAGTTCCTGCTCCAGTCGTCGTCGCTCCGGACATTTCCATCGACGGCCGCCTGGATGACTTGGCGTGGGGTTCTGCCGCCGTCTTGACCGGCTTCTCGCAATACGAGCCTGTCGAGGGAACGGTCGCATCCGAAGAGACGACGGTCCGGATGATTGTGAGCGACGACGCCCTGTACTTTGCGATTCGTGCCGAGGACTCGAGCGGGGGCGTTCGAGCCACGCTCACTCAGCGGGACGGATATGGTCGTTCGGATGACTACGTGCGGGTGATCCTCGACACGTTCAACGACCAGCGGCGTGCCTATGTGTTCATGATCAACCCCTACGGTGTTCAGGGTGACGGGCTCTGGGTCGAGGGTGGCGGTAGCCGCTTTGGTGATCCGATCGACTGGAGCCCGGATTTTCTATGGGAGTCGAGCGGGCGAATCGATGACGCAGGGTACTCGGCGGAGATCAAGATTCCGCTCAAGACTCTTCGCTTCCCCGAAGCCGACCTCCAGGATTGGGGTCTCCAGATCCAGCGTACGATCCGCCGGACAGGATACGAGTCCTCGTGGGCGCCGATCACTCAGGAGCGCGCCAACAAGCTGGAGCAAGCGGGGTCTCTGAAGGGACTGAAGGGCCTGGACGCCGGCCTGTTCATGGAGATCAACCCCACGGTCGTCGGGTCGCGTACGGGGGAGCCCTCCGCCGAGAGCAACGGTCTGGTCAGTGACGGAAGTCAGGGAGAAGTCGGACTGAATATGACGTACGGGCTTACGTCCAATCTGACGCTCGACGGGACGCTAAACCCCGACTTCAGTCAGGTCGAGGCGGACGCCGGCCAGATCGCGGTGAACGAGCGCTTCGCGCTCTTTCTACCGGAGCAGCGTCCCTTCTTCCTGGAGGGGACAGACGTCTTCAATATGCCGAAGCGTCTGGTGTATACGCGCTCGATCGTGAACCCGGTCGGGGCTGCGAAAGTGTCAGGCAAGGTCGGCGGTCTACAGGTCGCCTACCTCGGTGCGGTGGATGAGGTCAATTCCGGAGCGTCGAACCCGATCGTGAATCTCATGCGCGTGCGGGGTGACATCGGCACGTCCTCCAGCATCGGCGCTGTGTATACGGACCGCACCGAGCCCGGTGTCGACTTCAATCGCGTAGTCGGGGCAGACGCGCGCTTCGTGCTCGGCGGGCGATACACGCTTCAGATGCTCGCCGCCGGAAGCGCGGACGGTACAGCGGGAGATGACACACAATGGGGTTCGATGTTCTCCCTCAGTGCACGTCGCTCGAGTCGCACCCTTTCCATGAACGCCTCCTTCGAGGACTCGTCCGAAGAGTTTCGAGCCGGGAGCGGATTCATCCGTCGTGTTGGAATCACTCAGGTCGACGGACGTTCGAGCTATACGTTCCGGGGCAAACGGGGTGCCCTCGTCGAGAGCTGGGGTCCTTCCCTCGATGCGGACATGACATGGCTGCGTGAGGACTTCTGGGCCGGTAGCGCACCGCAGGAGACCCAGTTTGGAGCGGGACTCAGCGCTTCCTTTCGTGGCAACATCGGCGGCTTCCTGAACTACCGACGTCGGGGGTTCAACTTCGATTCCGCGCTGTATGACGGATTCTTCTCCGGCCCCTCCGAGACGTCGGTCGTTCCGGTCAGTGACGATTCGAACCTTTACTCGGGTCTGCACAGCGTCAGCCTCCGGAGCTGGATCAGCACGTTCGAGCGGGTACGGATCTCGTTGGGTGGCGGCTGGAGCCAGACACCGATCTTTGCGAGCCGCCTTCCGATGGACGTCGGCAAGCAGTGGAGCGGAGACATTGGCTTCACGTTCTATCCCACCGGATCCATTCAGGCCGAGGTCGGAGCGCGTCATGTGACCATTCTTCGCAGCCTCGACGGGTCTACGTATTCGAAGGCTACGATTCCGCGACTCCAGGCTCGGTACCAGGTGAGCCGTGCGATGTACCTGCGTGGCATCGGAGAGTACTCGAGCCAGCAGCGCGGCGATCTCCTCGATCCGGTCACCGGCGACCAGGTCTACACCTGTTCCGAGAGTGGCTGCGCTGCTCGCGTCGGATCGGACCGTCACGACTTCCGTGTCGAGGGTCTGCTCGGTTTTGAGCCGTCCCCCGGCACCGTGGTCTTCTTCGGGTACACGCGGCAGTTCCGGGACACGTCCGCGTTCAGCTTCGATGAGGTGCAGGCTGTGCGTGACGGGCTCTTCGTGAAATTGAGCTATCGCTTCCGCATGTAGTACGATCGGGACGTGCGACATTCTGAGGCCGGCGTCGCCCCGGCTCGCAGCTCAGTCCATTGGCGCACCCGCGAGTCGTGAGATTGCACTGCGGCGAGCTACGCCTGTAACGGACCGGCCTGGACACCGATGGCGTCCAGGCCGGCCAATCGTGCAGCTGCATGGAGGACGTCGCCACGTCCGATGTGGAGCGTCAACGGACCTTCCAAAGCGACCGAAGCGCGATGGTGCTCAGCGGCGATTGCAGTTCCGGTAGTTGCACACTGGTGTGAGCTGGGCTCCCGTCAGCCCCTGCGGTTCCGGCTCCGCGACCGCGGGAAGCGTCAACGTGCCGATCCCGTCGATCGTTGCCGAGACGGTCTCGCCGGGCTGCAGGTAGCCTCGATCGGAGCCTGCGTTCGTACCACCGGAGGTGCCGTTGTTGACCACATCGCCTGGGTAGAGCGTGATGATCGAGGAACCATACTCGATCAGCTCCCACAGCGAGTGGATCATGTCGCCCGCCGTTGCTTCCTGCAGCTGTTGGTCACCGATTGAGAGCGTCTGACGGAGGATCTCCATCGGGTTTCCATAGAACTCTTTCGGGACGATCCATGGACCCTGTGGCGCAAAGGTGTCGTGCCCTTTGCCGACGAACCAGTCAGATGTCATCGGGTTGCCTCCCGGAGGACGACCACCACGATCGGATACGTCGATCGATACCATGTACCCGAAGACGTGCGCCTCCGCATCGTTGGCTGAGATGTACTTCCCGGCTCGGCCGATCACGGCGCCTAGCTCGA
Source organism: Gemmatimonadota bacterium (assembly GCA_028873595.1). Classification (GTDB taxonomy): domain Bacteria; phylum Gemmatimonadota; class Gemmatimonadetes; order Longimicrobiales; family Gaopeijiaceae; genus UBA2589. Next base: position 15,104 of record JAPPOV010000037.1, read on the forward strand.
CTTCCCAGTCGATGCGGTCGCGCCCCCACGGGATGACGATCTGGTGGCCGTCTCCAATGACCGCACCGCGGCTCGGCTTCAGAAAGAGATACGGCACGCCCCGGTTTTCGCGACGCTGGCGGCGTGCCTCCGCCTGTTGCTCGGGAGTGCCCGCTTCGTTCACGTGACTGTAGAAGTTGACCGCCGCGTTCAGGATCTTACCCGGGTAGAGGATCGGTGGCAGCGTCGTGACCTCGTCGAGATCGTAGACGTAGTCCGACCGCGTGCCCGTGATCATGTCGTTCTCGACGACATGATTCACGATTTCGTACAGCCGTGTCTTCATGCCGTACTCGTATCGCGCGATCAGGTCGAGCATGTCGGCCGGCTCCGGAATCGCCGGGTAGGCAGGATTCCGCTCGAGCGCCGCGTTCGCGGGACTCAGGTCAACGACGTACTGGTCCCGGAGGACGATGCCGACGGAAGGCGTTCCCTGGATTTCGAAGGTGCCGACTTTGAACGGTTCGGCGATGTCGATCTGCGCCTGGAGCGCGTTCGGCGCCGAAGCGAGGAGTCCGACCGTGAGTGCGGCCGTGAGAAGAATCGAGCGAGTGCGCATGCCCTTTCTCTTCGTGCAGTGAGGGTGATGGGGCAATCAGAGTGCGCTGCGCGTGGTCGGCGGTCAATCCACAGCCTAGCTTCTCCAATCTGCGTACACGCTGTTCCCCACGGAGACCTACATGCGGACGACCGTCTCGACGCTTCTGCTGGCCGCGGCTCTTTCGACATTGCCACTCACGCTTCATGCACAGACGCGCTTCCTGCGGCAGCCTTCTGTCAGCCCTACAGAGCTTGCCTTTGTACACGCAAACGACATCTGGGTCGTGGACCGAGACGGTGGTGATGCTCGACGGCTGACCTCGGCTCAAGGGGCTGAAACGGAGCCGGCGTTCAGCCCGGATGGACGCTGGATTGCCTTCACCGGGGAATACGGAGGGAACCAGGACGTGTACCTGGTCGAGGCGGCGGGTGGACAACCCCGGCGGCTGACGTGGCATCCGTCTGCCGATGTCGTACAGGGGTGGACCCCTGAGGGTGACATTCTTTTCCGGTCCGGTCGGGAAGCCGTGCCAACGAGGCTTTGGACGTTTTACACGGTCGGCACCGAAGGTGGCCTTCCGGAGCGGTCGCGCCTGCATCAGGCGTATCAGGGTGAGATGAGTGACGACGGCGCGTACTACGCCTATCAGGAGATTCAGCTTTGGGACCCCGGATGGAGGAACTACCGGGGCGGCCAGGCCCAGCCGATTCGGGTCGTGTCGACAGGGTCGCTGGACCTCGAACACCCATCGTGGGAGGGAGAGCGCCATCTCGACCCGACATGGATGGATGGGACTGTCTACTTCATGTCAGAGCGGGACTGGGCGAGCAACGTATGGGCGTACGATCCCGATACCGACCAGGACCGCCAGTTGACCTTCCACGCAGACTTCGACGTGATGAGCCTCGACGCGGGGCATGGTGTCGTAGTCTACGAGCAGGCGGGATATTTGCATGAACTCGACCCGTCGACAGGGCAGACGCGCCAGCTCGATATCCGGGCAGCAGGGGATCAGAACTGGGCGAGGGTCCGGTGGGAGGACGTTTCTTCCTCGCAGCTGGCCAATCCCCGTCTCTCTCCTACGGGTAAGCGGGCGGTGTTCGAGCACCGAGGAGACATTTTCACCGTCCCCGTCGGGGAGGGCAGCTGGCGGAATCTTACGCGCTCCGCGGGGGTCGCTGACCGCTCCCCCGTGTGGTCTCCAGACGGAACCCAGATCGCCTGGTTCAGCGATGCCTCGGGCGAATATCAGCTCGTTGTCGCCGACCAGCACGGTCGGAACCAGAGCACCGTCGGGATATCCGAGCCGTCCTTCTACTTTGAGCCGCAGTGGTCACCCGACGGAAGCAAGCTCGCCTTCACGGACACCCACTACCGTGTGCTCGTGATGGACATGGCGACGGGTGACGTGCAGCACGTCGATACCGATCGGTATGCGCATCCGGAGCGGACGATGAATCCGGTGTGGTCGCCCGACTCGCGGTTCATCGCGTACGCCCAGCGACTCGATACTCAGTTGCGAGTGATTATTGCGTACGATACCGAGACCGGTACACGGCATCGGCTGACCGATGGGATGGCCGATGCGATCACGCCGGTCTGGGACGCGTCCGGGGACTACCTGTACTTCCTCGCGTCGACGGATTTCGGGCTGAACACCGGATGGCTCGACATGACATCGTACGACCGCCCGATCACGCGGGCGCTCTACGCCGCAATCCTCTCGGCGGATGGGACCTCGCCGTTTCTACCGCTCAGTGACGAGGAGGCCGCCGACGGAACTGACGTGGCGGGCGAAGGCGAGGTGAGCGTCACGATCGACGTGGATGGTATCGCCGATCGGATTGTCGCGGCGCCGAACCTCCCGCTACGGAACTACACCGGCCTGTTGTCCGCTCCCGAGGGGCATGTGTTCGTTACGGAGTCGGTGCCCAACCAGTCTGGGGCCACCGTCCACCGCTACAGTCTCGAGGAGCGTGAGTCGACCGAGTACGCGACCGGCGTTGCGATCGCCACGGTCTCGGAGGACCGGAGCACGATTCTGCATCGGTCCGGATCGACGTGGCGTGCGACCGAAACGGCCGGACCCGTGCCGTCGAACTCGGATGGGCGCCTTGCCCTGGGTGATCTCCGAATTCGGATCGATCCCACACGGGAATGGTCTCAGATGCTGCGGGACGGTTGGCGTTTCATGCGAGATTTCCTGTACGTCGACAATCAGCACGGAGCCCCGTGGGACGACGTGTGGGATTGGTACTCGGCTTGGCTCCCGGACCTGGAGCATCGATCGGATTTCAATCACCTGCTGGACATGCTCTCCGGTGAGATTGCCGTTGGCCACTCCTACGTGCGTGGTGGCGACTATCCGGAGCTGACCAACCCGCGAACCGGTCTCCTCGGCGTCGATCTTTCCGTCGCAGACGGAGCGTACCGGATCGACCGCATCTACTCGGGCGAAAGCTGGAACCCCGGCCTTCAGGGGCCGCTCGCCCACCCGGGTCTGGGTGTGTCTGAGGGAGATTTCATCGTCGCGATCGATGGGCATGATCTTCGGGCGCCGACAAACCCGTTCGAGCTACTCGAGGGCACAGCGGGGCGCCCCGTGACACTGACCGTCAGCACCACGCCGTCTGGTAGCGCTCCGAAGAATGTCGTCGTCGAGCCGACGGCGAGCGAAGGCCAGCTGCGCAGTTGGGCGTGGATCGAGGGTAATCGACGGAAGGTCGACGAGATGAGCGACGGTCGCCTGGCGTACGTCTACGTGCCGAATACCGGGCAGGGTGGCTACACCTACTTCAATCGCATGTACTTCGCCCAGCAGGACCGAAAAGGCGCCGTCATCGACGAACGCAACAACGGGGGTGGTTCTGCCGCCGATTATATCATCGACGTCATGGCGCGCGAACTGACTGGTTACTTCAACTCCAGGGCCGGGGACCGCAAACCGTGGACTCAGCCCATGGCCGGCCTTTTCGGACCGAAGGTGATGATCATCAATGAACGTGCGGGGTCGGGCGGCGACCTCATGCCCTACCTCTTTCGCTTCCGCGAGGTCGGTCCACTCGTGGGGACGAAGACCTGGGGTGGCCTTGTCGGGACCTGGGACACCCCGCCGCTGATTGACGGCGGGCGCTTCGTTGCGCCCCGTGGTGGGTTCTTCGATGTCGATGGCGAGTGGGCCGTCGAGGCCGAGGGCGTCGCACCCGATATCGAGGTCGTCAATACTCCGAGGGACGTGGCCGAGGGGCGTGATCCGCAACTCGAAGCCGCTGTCAGAGAGGCCCTTCGGTTGCTCGAGACAGAAGCCGTGGAGTTCATGCCCGAACCACCGGCGCCCGTGCGTTACCGGCGGCCCGGCGGCCCGTGATGGCTGGATGACCGTGGACGTCCGCCGTATGGGATGACTGCGGTCCGAGGCAGCGAGTGTGAGCCGGGGTGGCAAGCAACATCCATGGTCATGATGCAGTGACACTGTGTGAACGCATGCGTCACGCTGTCGCGGGTCTGCGTCCGAATTCTTGACAGTATTTTAGGGTGGCCTAAATTCCTGTGTTTAGGCAGCCCTAAAGATTCACTTCGGCCGGTGGTACGCTGTTCTGAACACGCACCGAGGGCTTCGATGCATCAGGCGAGTTGTTGCGCTGCTCGCGCTGCTGGCGGCTGCCGTTCTCGACTATGACCCGGTCGGGGCGCAGGCACGCCAGCCCGTGGATGGGCGTGTCGTTCGACAGTCTGGGGAGGCGATTCCATACGCGAGCATCGCGGTCGTCGGAACACAGCGGGTGGTGATCGCGGACGCTGAAGGACGCTTTCGTCTGGAGGGACTGCCGGCACGCGAGCACGTTCTAATCGCATCAGCCCAAGGCTTCGGTCCCGTCGAGCATGCCATACAAAGCGATACCGTCAGCTTGGCGATCATCGTGCTCGCGCCGGATCCAGTCGTACTCGAGGCGCTGACGATCACCGGGACCATGAAGAACACCGTGGTCGCGCAGTCTCCGGTGAAGGTGAACGTCGTTCCGAGAGCTGTACTGCAGCGCAACGCTACGAACAACCTGGTCGACGCCGTGCAGTATGTGAATGGCATCTACAACCAGGTGGACTGCGGTGTGTGCTACACGAACAACCTCCGCATCAACGGCATGGAGGGACCATACACGGCGGTACTGATTGATGGCATGCCGCTGATGAGTTCACTGGCTTCGGTGTACGGGCTGAACGGGATCAATCCTGCGCTCATTGAGCAGATTGAGATCATCAAGGGACCGTCATCGACACTCTATGGCTCGGAGGCGATGGCCGGCGTCATCAACGTGATCACGAAGGATCCGCGGTTCACACCACGTCTTGCGATCGACGCGTGGGGTACCTCCGACGCCGAAGGGAACATCGACTTTGCCGCCTCGACACGCCCGGGTGATGTCAGTGGCTTCGTAAGCGGAAACGTGGCATACAACGACCGGTTCGTGGATGGAAACGGAGACGGCTTCACGGACTTCCCGCTCAACCGTCGTGGCGTGGCGTTCGGGAAGATTGACGTTTCGCCGGGCGGTGAGCGGCGGGCTACTCTCACCGCGAAGTACCTCTACGAGGACCGCTTCGGTGGTGTGGAGGGGTGGACGCGCGCGGACCGAGGGAGCGATCGGGTGTATGGCGAATCGATCCACACGAATCGCGTGGAATTGCTGGGCTCGTACCTGCCCGGCTGGTCTGATGCGATCCGTTTCGAGGGCTCGTACAGCTGGCACGATCAGGACAGTTGGTACGGGGATCGTCCCTACGAGGCGTCTCAGCACATCGCCTTCGGAACGATGCTCTGGGGTCCAAGGCTCGGCGGTCACGACCTGCTACTGGGCGCGAGCATCCGGCAGCAAACATATGACGACAACACACCGGCCACGCGGACCGTCGATCGCAGGCTCATCCCTGGAATTTTCGGGCAGGACGAGGTCCGATTCGACAACGGGATAACTCTGCTCGGGGGCTTGCGTGTGGATCATCACGAGGAGCATGGAGTCATCACCTCGCCCCGGGTCGCGTTCAAGTGGGACGCACGGGAGCACACCCAGGTTCGAATCAATGCCGGCACCGGTTTCCGCGTAGTGAATCTCTTCACGGAGGATCATGCGGCACTCACCGGCGCCCGAGACGTCGTCATCACGTCGGAACTGGAGCCAGAGCGCTCACACAGCCTGACGCTCAACGTGAACCAGGTCGTCCAGTTCGGGCCCAACCCGATGATGATCGATCTGGACGTGTTCTACACACGTTTCTCGAACAAGATCGTCCCCGACTACGACGCCGATCCGAACCAGATCGTTTACGGTAACCTCAGTGGGTATGCGATCAGCCGCGGCGTCGGAGTCACGCTAAATCAGAATGTGGCTTTCGATCGATTTCTCTACAGCGTCGGGGTCACGCTGCAGGATGTATTCACCGTCGACGATGGCGATCCGGAGGATGAGTTCTTCGCGCCGAACGTTCGGACTGTTCTGAGCGCAACCTACAACGCCAGGAGGTACCCGGTGCGGTTCGACTACACGGGCAGTGTCACGGGATCGATGAGACTCCCGGCGTACGACGCACCGTTCACCCGGGCTGAGCAGTCCCCGACGTATTCGCTACACAACGTGCAAGGCTCATGGCGGATCGAGAGCGGTGCTGAGTTCTACCTCTCCGTGAAGAACGTTTTCGACTACGTCCAGCCCAGCGCACTCATCGATCCCGCCCATCCGTTTGGAGACGACTTCGATACCGCCTATGTCTTCGGTCCCCTTCGGGGCCGACATCTCATGCTCGGGGTCCGTTACGGAGTCGGGCGCTAGGTGCTATGGGTAGATCTAGAGAGCTGGGGTTTGTAGTCGGACTGATCGGGGCGATGTCTGTGCCTGTGAATGCCCAGGTCGAGGACGTCGCATCCGGTGACATCGAGGTGTACGGCCAGGCCAATTTCGATTGGACCATCCGCACACTCGACGGAGATGAATTCGAACTCGAGGAATTCCGGGGTAAGGTTCTCTTTATCAACCTGTGGGCGTCTTGGTGTTCGCCGTGTATCCGCGAGATGGAAACGATCGAAGACCTCCGGCATCGCCTCGCCGACACGGATGTCGAGTTCCTGATCGTCGCCGCCGAAGGTGAGCGCCCTGTTCGACGGCACCTCCGCCGGTATTCCTACGATCTTCCGATCTACCTCGAGGTCGATCGGATGCCGCCGGAGTTTGGTTTGCGGGGACTTCCCACATCGTGGATTGTCGACCGAGCGGGCAGGATTGTCTTGCTTCGCCATGGCGAGGCTATCTGGGATACCGACGAGGTGGAAGCGTTCACTCGGGCCGTGAATCGATAGCCCTCCACCCGGAATTGCGGCTCTGGCACTCGAGAGTCAGGCAGCCACAGGCCGTCCGAGCGGGTGGAGGGCCGCCCGTTCGGCACTCCCTACCCGGAGTAACAGTCCGCCTAGGCATTCTGCCGCTGAGGGGCTTCGGCCTTCCTGCTCAGAATCGGGCCCTCGAATGTCTGGTAGATCAGGACGGCCATCGCGATGGAGGCGAAGCCGTTCCCCAGCGCCAGTGGGACACGCCCGATCCCGTCGATGATTCCCGGGAAGACAAGACGGTCCACACTCATGGTCCCTAGGGTCAGTACGGCCAGCACGGCGACACCGACCGCAATCGCGTTCTGCGGAATGATGGATGTCTTCGCATATGCAACCGTCACGGCCGTACCGATGCAGACGAACGCAAGAAGGTGCGCGAGTGAGTAGAGCGCTACGGCGTCGAGTCGCGTGGATGTGACGTCAGCCGGCAGCGTACCGAACAGAACAATTTGTCCCATGAAAGACGGCGTGAAGAGAATGTCTCCCCGTATCGCATCTGCCATCAGGAAGAAGAGTGCAATCGCTGCACTGCCGTAGGCGCCCGAAAGAAGGGACGAGAACTGCACGTCGCCGGGATTCGTCGATACCGCCATTGTGACCTCACTGTTTATGCTTAGTTGAACAAACTCTACCAAAACATGAACAAATAGCAAGGCATCGCGTATAACTAGACCGAAATACTAAACACTCAATGAACGGCGTGCAGGGGGGAGTGATGAAGGTTCTGGTGACGGGTGCCACCGGCTACATCGGCGGACGCATCATCCCCCGCCTCCTGGTAGACGGCCATTCGGTGAGGATTTTGACCCGAGACCGAGCGCGTGCGCTCGCTCGCCCGTGGGGAGACAAGGTCGAGATCTTTGTCGGTGATGTCCTGCAGCCAGAGACTCTGGACGAGGCGCTCGAGGGAGTCGATGCCGCCTACTACCTCGTCCACTCGATGTACGGCGGTGGCGACTTTGCCGTGAAAGATCGGCAAGCTGCCGAGAACTTCGTCGCCGCCGGACAGCGACTTCGTCAGGTGATTTATCTGGGTGGGATCGTCCCGGGAAACGAGGAAGAGCGAGCTGCTTCGAACCACCTCGAGAGTCGGGCTGAAGTCGGCCGCATCCTGCGGGCGGGCCTCCCGACGACCGAGTTCAGGGCAGGACCCATCATCGGAAGTGGATCCGCTTCGTTCGAAATGGTTCGGTACCTGACCGAGCGCCTTCCGGCGATGATCGCGCCTCGGTGGATCCTCAACGAGGTCCAGCCGGTCTCGGTCCGGGATGTCCTCGACTACCTCGTTGCAGCACTGGGTCGAGACGACGCCTTCGGTATCATCGACATCGGATCGCACGCCGTCACATTCCGAGAGATGATGACGCTGTACGCGAAGGTGCGCGGCTTGCCTCGAGTGATTCTCCCTGTGCCGGTCCTCGCGCCGAAGTTGGCAGCTCTCTGGGTCCGACTGGTCACACCAATTCCCAACTCACTCGCCGTACCTCTCGTTGAAGGAGTGGTCCAACCCGTCCTTGGCGATACCTCAAGGGCGGGCGCACTCTTTCCCGAAATCGAGCCAAGGTCCTACGAGGAGGCGGTCGAACGGGCACTGTTTCGAATCGAAGACGGAGACGTGGCCACGCGCTGGACCCTTTCCGGTGAGCATGACGGTGTTCGGTTGGTGGACAGCGAGGGGATCGTTCGGGAAGTGCGCAGTCGCTGGGTGAACGCAGACACTGCTTCGACATTTCGTGCCTTTTCGTCACTGGGTGGTGAGCGAGGGTGGCGGGTCTGGAACTGGGCATGGAAGGTCCGTGGTTTTATCGATCAGTTAATCGGAGGCCCCGGGCTCCGAGTTGGTCGTAGAGATCCGGAGCACGTATACCCGGGGGAGGCGATCGACTTCTGGAGAGTCGAGGAAGTCCGAAGACCGAACCTCCTGCGCCTGAGAGCCGAGATGAAGGTGCCGGGCACGGCCTGGCTTCAGTTCGAGGCTCTGGCAGAAAAGGACGGCACGCGACTGATACAGACCGCCTTCTTTGCGCCTACCGGTTTTTGGGGGTGGGCATATTGGTACGGCATTTACCCGTTTCACGCGCTGATCTTCAACGACATGGTCGAGGCTGTCGCGAGTGATGCGGAGCGGTACGCGCACGTGCCGATCGTCGTGTCTTGAGCCTGCGGGTTCCGCGCGAGCGCTACTCCGTTCTGCCGAGGATCCATCCTTCGACGTCGCGGATCTCTGGCCGGTTTGGAGCTGCCGCCGGACGATGCCCGCGCACCACGTCGATCATGGAAAGCACGCTGACGGTGGCGTCAAACCGGTCTTCGCTCGTCGACTGCTCCCCGAATCCGTCTCGCATGAGGGCTGCCAGTTCGGGAGCCAGCTCGACTCGGCGGGACGTCGCCCACGTGGCGAGGGCACCTTCGTGGCGGCGTCGGTCGTCCCGGGATCGCTTGCTCCACCCGCGTCCGGGAGCCCCAAGCCCTAGCTGCACGCATGCTTCCGCGGGATAGACCTCCGCGATTGTGACCTCGTGGTTCACCACAAGGTCGGGCAGCGATCCCTGGAACGGCCATATGGCGATATCGTGCGCGGGGGCAGAGAGCGCGGGTGCGAGGATCTCCTTCCATGCCGTGATCGCGGCTTTCCCGACCTGTTGGGCGCCCATGGTCCAGAAGAGTGGAGCGGCGCCGCCGCGGGTCGTGGTGGGGCACTCGGCCTCGCGAAGCAGGGATGCTACTCCGTCCACGCGCAGGCCGTCGGCCAGATGCTTCTGAGTAGCTCCGCCGGGCCGCATGGGGTAGAACGGTCGCCGCTGCGAGATCTCGTCCGGTCGCTCCGCGACGTTGTAGAAGTCTGCCCACTCACCGTGGCCGAGTCGGGGTAGAACGTCCAGGAACGATTCGATATTCGCTTTTGTCGCGTATGCCCTGGGGAGCCCGATCGGAACGTCGAGTCCGAACAGCACGTGAGCGCTGACGCCATTCGTCCTCGCGCGATCCACCAGACGTCTGAGCAGCGAATCTGATGCGCCCACGGCCTCCGGGGCGGACATCCGAAGTGAGCCGTCTTCCAGCGGTTCCGCGATGCACATCCACCGTTTCTCCGGCCGCAGACTCCAGTCTGCGTGCGCGATCAGGATGGGCGGCTTCACCCGGCTGCAGTGTCCCTCATACTCGCAGGAATCCGCGAATCCATGACATGGCGCCAGAGCGGGGGAATGACTGCGAGCCAAAAGCAGCCGAAATACCCGGTCGGGAGTGTCGGCGCGTTCGGATACGGTCGGAGCTCCCAGAACGGAGTACTCGCCTTCAGATGGTGCGCCGGATGCCGCGTCAGCTCCAGGAGGGTCCACCGAGACCAGCGCTCTTCCGACTGCCAGGAGTGGAGCTCGGTCTGCCGCTCGCCGACGTCCCGACGAAGGCCGTAATGCCGGATGTAGTTGATGTACTCCAGGAGGAAGACAGCGAACGCTGCCTGCATGACGAACGCGGCTGTGGGCCACGTCCCGAGTGAGGCCCACAGCGCGGTAACGAAGAGAACCTGGATCAGAGCCCCACGTACGACCGGGTTACTCAGACCGCGGTGACCTTTATCGGCATGGACGCGTACGGCATCGAAGAACTGTCCGGGAATCGTCCGTGCGACAAACCTCCAGAGTGATTCTCCGCGTGCCGCAGACGCAGGGTCAGCCGTCGTGGAGACGTGCCGGTGGTGCGTGTGGTTGTGCTCGGTGGTGAAGTGGAGGTAGAGGACCGAGAGCAGATTCAGGCGGCCGATCCACCACGCGAAAGACCCTGGTCGCCGGTGGCCCAGCTCGTGAGCCACCACGATTCCGGATATGCCTGAGCTGACGCCCGTGCTCAGTGCTGCACCCCACGTGGTCCAGGTCATCGAATCCACGCCGGCCCGGTATAGAAGCGTGCCTACCGCCGCGAATTGTAGCGCGGCATGGACATACAGGAGGATCTCGAAGGGCCGACCCGATTTGCGTGCCGGACGTGGCTGGTCCGCGCGTCCGAGCGCGAGGTCCAAGATCGGGCTGATACCGAGTATGTAGACGAGGCCCGCGAGTACCCAAAGCTCGCCGACGATGTTGCCGACTATGACCGCCAGTACGGGACCCAGGCCGCAGAGGTGCACACCCCACGGCTCCGGTTTGAGCTGAGTGTTCGACATCGGCCAAGCATACACATCCGTCGACCGATCCGCGCGGGGTCACTCGAGCGGTTCGACGTACTACGCCTCGTCGGACGCCTTTTCCACCTCAGCTTCAACCACGACCGGCTCCGCAGAAGTCGTTTCGTCATTGTCCTCGTGCGACGGGTCCTCTTCTTCGTCGGTCCGCTCGACCTCAATCGTGCAATTGGTCACCATCGCTGCCACGGCGCCAACGGCGGCCCATACAGGGAGCAGCAGTGCGCCCGCGAGCCCGATGGACACGGGAAACTCGATGAGGACCCGACCCTCGTCGTTCTTGATGACGATGTGCCGCACGTTCCCTTCGTGCAGCAGCTCCTTGAGCTTTGTGACGACCTGCTCGCCTTTGACCTTGAATTCCTCGCGCATCGACGCGTCTCCATGACTGGATAAACCGTTCGTAGCGTCGGAGCTGCTACCGAGTTGGTGCTGTGAACTCCGTGCCGCCTTATGACCAGACGGAGATAGAGGTCGGTGTGTTTCGTTCGTGCTTGGCCGCTCGTCCTCGGGGGATCAGCTGATGGGTTGCGTAACGGGGCCCCGGATCCAGCGGCCCGGCTTCTCGCCCGTGAGGCCACCGTCTCGGATCACCGGCACACCGTTCACCAGCAGGTCCGTGATCCCGACACTGTACTGGTGTGGATCGGTGTACGTCGCCAGGTCGCGTACCTCGGCCGGATCGAATACCGCTACATCCGCGCGCATCCCTTCGGCGAGCACCCCCATGTCCGAACGGCCGAGCCAGCCGGCCGGCATGGACGTCATCTTCCTCACCGCCTCTTCAAGGGTCAGCACTTCCAACTCGCGGACGTACCGCGAGAGAACGCGTGCGAAAGCGCCATAGCTTCGGGGGTGAGGGTATCCGATACCGTAGCCGACGGCGTCACCGTCGGTCTCGATCATCGCGAGTGGGTGCTTCATGATGCGAATCACATCCTCTTCATCCATCGCGTGGTAGATGGCGCTGAAGCCCCCTTGAAGCTGAAGCTCGATAGCGAGGTCGATGCCGTTGTCGAGGTTGGCTTCCAACCCCTGGTCGACCGCATAGTCGGCGAGAGTCCGACCGTTGTAGCTGGGATCCGATGCGAGAACGCGGAACTGGATACGGCTGATGTCGTTCCCCACACGGTCGTTCTGGAAGATGTACATCATGTCCTCTTCCATCCGTGCCCGCATATCGGGGTCGGCGACCCGCTGTGCGAAGGCGTCCACGCCTCCCGCCAGGGCCCACTGCGGAAAGAGGATCGAGGAACCAGTGCTCGACGCCGTGTATGGGTAAAGATCGTGCACAACCGTGAGCCCTGCGCTGTTCGCGGAGTCGATCATCGCGAGCGTTCGTTCGCTCCACCCCCATTGACCAGCGCCGACTGCTTTGTGGTGGTTGATCTGTGCCGGGATGTTCGCCTCGTCGGCGATGCGGATCACCTCGGCGACCGACTCGATCAGCCCACTACCCTCGTTGCGCATGTGGCTGACGTAGATGCCTCCGTGGGCCGAGGCGACCTTCGCCAGTTCGATGATCTCCTCGGTCTCGGCGAAGTTGGCCGGCACATAGAGGAGGCCTGTCGAAAGCCCCAGCGCTCCCTCCTCCATGGACTGATCGACGAGCGCACGCATCTCGTCGAGTTCAGCGTCGGTCGGAGCACGATCGTCCATCCCCATGACCTGCTTCCGCGTCCAGGAGTGGCCTGCGAAGAAGCCTACGTTCGGGGCTGTCTCGAGTGACGACGCAAACTCCTCGAGCGGCCAGGGCTGATCGCCTGAGTGGAGGGACGCGACGAGTGTCGTGATCCCCTGGCGCAGGAAGTTCTCCGCGAGCGGGTAGCGTGCGATCGACTGCTGAACGTGCGCATGGTTATCGATAAATCCGGGCGTGACCACCTGGCCGTCCGCGTCGATGACCGACCGAGCGAGGTTGGGATCGATGCCTTCTCGCGAGACCAGCGCGATACGACCGTTCGAGACGGCTACGTCCGCCCGGAACCGATCAGCGCCGGTTCCGTCGATCACCATGCCGCCGATGATGACGAGGTCGTACGTCTGAGCCTGACCCGCTGAAGGGAGGCCGGCCAGCGCGACCATGATCAGACAGATGATCAGTCTCGGGTGGGACACGTCACACTCCTCAGGGTCCGGGGTAACAGAACGTCCCCTCAACGTTCAGCCGATGCCCGAGTTCCGCTACCGCCTACCCCTCTTCCCTCTCCCCGTCGTCCTGCTCCCAGGTGCGGTGATGCCGCTGCATATCTTCGAGCAGCGGTACCGGGACATGGTTGCCGATGTGCTCGAGGAGGATCGGCGCTTCGGCCTCATCTATCACGATTGGGACGAGCACGGACCTTTCCTGGCCGACACAGGGCGAGTCGGCTGCGTAGCCGAGATACGGCAGCATGAGGAGCTCGAGGACGGGCGCTACCTCCTGATGGTCTCAGGTGTCGAGCGTTTCGTGATCGACGAAGGACTAGAGCAACAGTCGCTTTACTTCGAGGGGATCGTCACGTCGTACTCCGACGATTCTGCGATGACGGGGGAGGAAATGGAGTTTCGGCGTCGCGAGTCCATCCGGCTGTTCGAGGACTTGATCGACCTCCTGCCCGAGCGGCCGGAGGGGCTGCGCGAGCTCGACGCTGGGCAAGAGGTCTCCTTTCCTCTGGCGCAGACGATTCAAATGGATCGGCCATGGCACCAGCGATTGCTGGAGCTGAGGGACGAAGGTTCGAGGCTGGAGCGGATCGATCAGGTCGTCCGGGCAGTGATGCGACGGGGCATCGGCTGACTCGACCCTCCACTCGGGGTGGCGAACTGACGCTCAGCGGCTATGATGGCGCGCCGTCGATTCAGTGCGGGTCATGCCGATGACCCGCCGGCGTTCACCCTGGATTTCCATTCCCGGAGGCCTGTGTGGCTAACCCCCATGAAAGCGCTCAGTCGCTGATGAAGCTTTACGACCTTCGGCGCGAGCCGAAGATGCGTGAGGCCCGGCACTGGGTTATCCGATCGTTCAACCCCACGTCGCTCGAGGATATCGCGGCAGCGATGCAGACCGAGGAGTACACCTACGTCCGCATGGTCAGCAGCTATTGGGAAATGGCGGCCTCGTTCGTTGTTCATGGCGCCATCGCTCCGGCCATGTTCCACGATGTCAGTGGCGAGATGCTCGCTGTCTACTGCAAGCTCGAACACATGATCGACGAGGTGCGGGAGCATTTCGGACAGCCGACTTTGTTCAAGAACGTTCAAGCCGTTGCAGCCGAATGGCCGGGCTCGAAAGAGCGCATGGCCGGAATGCGGGAGTACTTCGCGAACATGGCTCAGGGATAGACCGGAACGACGACCTCGTCACCGCACGAATCAGGAAGAAGATATGTCGAAGAAGAAGGTCGTTCTCGCGTACAGCGGTGGACTCGACACTGCGTGTATCCTCAAGGATCTGCAGGAGCGCGGACATGAGGTCATTGCATACGTCGCGGACGTAGGACAACAGGAAGATTTCGACGACGTAGCCGAGCGTGCCAAGGCGACCGGGGCATCCAAGGTGTTCGTCGAGGACCTGAAGACGGATTTCGTCACGGAGTTCATCTTTCCTGCGATCGCAGGAAATGCCGTCTACGAGAATCGATACCTGCTGGGCACGTCGCTCGCTCGCCCGCCGATCGCCCGGCGCCAGGTCGAAATTGCTCTGGCGGAGGGTGCCGAGGCGGTGTCACACGGAGCGACGGGGAAAGGAAACGATCAGGTCCGGTTCGAACTCGCCTTTGCGGCGCTGGCTCCCGATCTCGAGATCATCGCACCATGGAAGGACCCCGAATTTCTGCGGCGGTACCAGGGAAGAAGTGACCTGCTCGAGTACGCGAGGCTCCACTCGATTCCGGTCGAGGCGACGGTCGAGAAGCCGTACTCGAGTGATGAGAATCTCATGCACCGGTCGTACGAGGCGGGGATGCTCGAGGACCCGGAGGCGATTCCGCCCGAGGACATGTTCAAGCTGACGCGGTCGATCGAAGACGCGCCCGATACGCCGACCGATCTGACCATCTTCTACAAGGATGCGAGGCCGGTTCGGGTGGTCTGTGCTTCAGAGGACGTCGATCTGATCGAGCCGGTCGCGCTCTTCGATTACCTGAACATCAAGGGAGGGGAGCACGGCGTCGGTCGAATCGATATGGTCGAAAACCGCTTTGTGGGTATCAAGTCGCGTGGCGTGTACGAGACCCCGGGTGGCACCATCCTGCACCATGCGATTCGAGATCTCGAGGGAATCGCGATGGACCGGGAAGTTCTTCGCCTCCGCGACATGATCTCTCCCCGTTTTGCCG
Source organism: Gemmatimonadota bacterium (assembly GCA_028873595.1). GTDB lineage: Bacteria > Gemmatimonadota > Gemmatimonadetes > Longimicrobiales > Gaopeijiaceae > UBA2589. The sequence goes on from JAPPOV010000037.1 coordinate 30,565, forward strand.
AGATCATCTACAACGGCTTCTGGTTCTCGCCGGAGATGGACTTCATTCAGGCTGCGTTCCGTCAGTCCGAAAGACTGATCGACGGGGAGGTGCACATCAGGTTGCTCAAGGGCAACGTGATCTGTCGTGGCCGGAGCTCAACCAGCTCGCTGTACGATCAGGAGCTCTCGTCCATGGATGTCGCGGGCGGGTACGATCAGGAAGATGCGCGCGGCTTCATCCGGCTTAACGCGCTGCGGTTGAAGGCGCATAAGGTGATTTTGGAGCAGGCCAGCGAGGAGTAGCCACTGGGCAGTTAGTCCGTTCAGGCGCGCAGGTGATCCAGCCTGGAGAAGACTGCCTGGCCTGTAAGGGCCGTCAGTACGATCGCCATCACGAGCAGCGAGCCCGTGGTTCCGTATCCAACCACGTCCGCGTGCCGGACCATTTTCTGTTGGCGCCCCTGCAGGCAGTCAGTCATCCACACCCGGAGTGAGTCGCCGCGCTCTGAAACATCGACAGGGTTGGCTCGGATCTGCTCGCGGGCTGTGTCCATACAGTCGGGTGCTCGGAAGACGATCCGTGACTCCAGGGACTCCATATAGACGGGGAGCGCGACGTATGCCACGGCCGTGAGCGTGCCCAGCAGGATCCACAGGCCGATAAGCCACTTCGGCGAAATCCCGCGCCACCCTGAACGAGATGCCGGCATCACGATGATCGGAGAACTTCGGCGATGGCGTCGAGCTCGACCTGGATCGTATCACCATGCGAAATGATGCAGTCGGGGGCGCCGGAAGGAGGCCAGCCAGGCGAGTGCTCGGTCTCCGTGGGCATGACAGGACTCATGGTCGGTCGGTCGATGGTGCGGGACGACAGATTGGGGTGCGCCTGACCGGTTGGCTAGCGGGCAGGCTTGCGGAGCTTCTGGACCTTCCCACAAGGCCATCAGGGATTTCCCCGAACCCCTCCTGCGTGTCCGACGACTATCTTGGATGCCAAGTTTCCCCCTTCGTGCAACGGGCAGATGACCTGCCTCCAGGCTTGAGGAGTTGCCATGCAGAAGAACATGGGTGGTGCGGACCGAGGCATTCGCGCAGTCATCGGGATCGTTATAGGCGGTCTTTACTTCACCGGCATGATCAGTGGCACGGTCGCGGTCGTGCTGGCCATCGTTGGCGTCATCTTCATTCTGACGAGCGCGGCGGGCTCGTGTCCCGCCTATGTGCCGCTGGGGCTGGACACCAGGAACCGAGACGGAGTTGCCTGACGCCGCACGCCTGGCTGCGTGACTCCGCGTACTGCGGATTGGGTGTCTGAAGGAGATACTCTGCCCCTCAGCTTCCCGCGAACAGCCCTCCGAAGAAATCGCCCGGGTTCCAGCGCGGCCGGTCATGCTCCTGAGCGATGATGTAGCCGGTAAGGAAATTCACGCGCGCGTGGTCCGCGCCCGCACTGAAATCGAAGTCTTGCGACATGTCGTCGAACGGCGTGTGGTAACGATCCTGGCGGAATGCCGTGTTCATGGCGCTGCCATCCCGCTCGTCACCCGTCTCGAAGCCACTCTTGATGAAGAGTGCCGGGATCCCTTGACGGATGAAACTGAAGTGGTCGCTTCGGATGAACAGTACCTGTTCGGGGATCGGATCAGGCCCGATCGAGATGCCCATGTGCTCCGCGGCCTGTGCGACCGAGCCGCCCATGCTCGAGTGCTCGGCGCCGTACGGCACGATGTCGCGAAGAGGGTGAAAGAGGAACGGCATGTCGAGGGAGAAGTTCGCGATGAGGTTCGACTGATCGACGGTCGGGTTCTGGACGAAGTAGTCCGAGCCGAGCAGTCCCCATTCCTCGGCCGTCACGATCATGAAGAGGATTGATCGACGGGGTGCCTCCGGCAGATTCGCGAATGCGCGTGCGATCTCGAGTACGATCGCCGTACCGGACGCATTGTCGTGCGCTCCGTTGTAGACGTCGTCACCGTCTACTTCGACCCCGACGCCGAAGTGGTCGATATGCGCCACATACGTGACGTACTCGTCACGTAGTTCAGGGTCGCTGCCCTCGAGCTTGGCCAGGACGTTCCAACTGTCGACGTCCCGATGTGATGTCGCCGTCGTGATCGAGACTCGTGTGGCCATGAGCACGGACTGCGGTATCCCCTCCTGTGCCGCGGCGATTGCATCCTCGAGCGAGACGTAGGCGCCTTGAAAGAGTGCTTCCACCGCGGCGTGATTGAGTGAAGCGCTGCCCATGAGCCGGGTGTCTCCGCGGTTCGGCGTACCGTTGTCGTCGAGCCAGGCATACGCCCCGCGCTTGGAACGTGCTGCGTTCACATCCCAGCGCAGGCGCGGATCGTCGGGCGCCCAGAATGTCATCGTACCGATCGCCCCACGAGCGATTGCCTCGGCGGCCTTGGTGGCCCCGGACGAGTAGTACGCGCGCTCGTTGCTCGGGAAGTGTGCCGGCGCGCCATTGAGGTACATCACGACCTTTCCATCCACGTCCGCCTCCGCATAGTCGTCATAGCCGAGATCCGGTGCGCTGACCCCGAAGCCCACGAACACGACTTCCGCGAGTTCGATCTCCACCCGCTCCCGAAGGGGATCGGCACCGAGGTAGAAGTCCTGATCGTACCTCATCGTGTGGGTGCCGATCGGTGTCCAAACGGAGAGGCTGCTCTCGTCCTCCACGACAGTGCTCTGGCGTAAGGGGACGTCCTGACGCCAGCTACCGGCCGGCCCGGCCGGCAGCAGTCCGAGCTCTTGTAACTGTTCCTCGGCGTAGACTGCACTGCTTGCGTATCCGGCGGTTCCCGGCGCGCGACCTGCGAGCGAGTCGTGTGCCAGCACGTCCATATGGTGCTCGATCGTTGCCGGTTCAATGGAAGCCATAGCGGCGTCGACATCGGGGGTATCTAGGGGTACGGGGCCGTGTGTGGTGCCACTACAGGCGGCGGCAACCGACAGCGCGGTGAGAAGGACCAGAGTTCGGGTCATGTGGATGGGCTTCTCGAAGCGGATGTAGATGTGATGGGGAGAACGATCATAGCACATGCGGTGGCCGGTGCGGTCCGAGGTTGGGCTCATGAGGTGAGCATGTCAGACCAACGGGTTCCTCGCAATTGCCATGGGTGGGCCCATGGTCTCAGAATCATCTCATGCATCGCACAACGTTACTTCGCCGTCTGAGTGATCGAGGGAGGAGGGCTGTCTCTGGGGGCGTCCTGTTCGCCATGGCAGCGCTCACCGTCATCACGCCCTCCATCGTGTACGGCCAGGCCGTGGTGAGAGTGGCCGGGTATAACATCAAGCACGGCCGCGGGATGGACGATCAGGTAGACCTCCCGAGGATTGCCGACGTGTTGCGGGCGCTCGACGCCGACGTGATTACGCTGCAGGAAGTCGACGACCGTACCGAGCGAACCGGGGGAGTGGCTCAGGTGGCCGTCCTCGCCGAGCTCCTCGGGTACGAGGGCCTGCACGGTCCCCATCGTCCGTACCAGGGTGGCTTCTACGGGAACGCAATCCTGACCCGTCTTCCCGTGCGGTCCCATCGGATCCACCAAATCCCGCCTGCGGCCGGAAGCGCCTTGGCCGTGCAGGAAGTGGAGGTTGAGCTGGACGGGGCTGCGGCGCCGACGCTGTCCGTCGTGTCTGTTCACCTCGCGGGCTCGGAAGACGAACGAATGGCGCAGGCCGACGCCGTCACCAGCTTCTTTCGAGGCCGAACTTCACCGGTCGTTCTCGTCGGCGATTTCAACGGAAGGCCCGGAAGCCCGGTGCTCGCTCGCCTCGAGCGCGACTGGACGATCGTGAAGAAGGTCGGTCCGCGCTTCACGTACCCGGCCGACACGCCGGATCGAGAGATCGACTTCGTGATGGTCCGGGCGTCCGATGCCGTCGCGGTGCTTCATCACGCTGTCGTTCCCGAGTCGATGGCGTCCGACCACCGTCCTCTCATCGCCGATCTCCGAATTCGATGAAGCTTCTTCTCTGTAGCGACATACATTGCGATTATGCTGCTGCCCAAAGCCTGGTCGCACGTTCGAGCGCAGCCGACGTGCTCGTGTGTGCCGGAGATATGGCTGTCATGCGAAGCGGCCTGCAGCCGGTCGTGGAGATTCTGGCCGAAGCGGCGTGCCCCATCGTTCTCGTGCCCGGAAATGGGGAGTCGGATCGCGAGCTCTCGGCGGCATGCGGGTCGCGCCCAAACATGCATGTGCTGCACGGCTCAGGGTGCACGGTCGGGGACCTTTCCTTTTGGGGCGTCGGTGCTGCCATACCCATCACGCCGTTCGGGTCGTGGAGCTTCGATCTCTCCGAGGACGAGGCACGAAGGATGCTCGCCGGATGCCCATCCGAGTCGATCCTGGTTACGCACTCACCGCCCTTCGGGCACGTGGATGAGCCAGAGAAGGGGACGCATCTCGGGAGCCACGCGATCCTGGAGACGATCGTATCGGTGCGTCCGACGCTCGTCGTATGTGGCCATATTCATGCCTGTTGGGAGCAGGAGTCGATCGTGGGTGATACCCGGATTGTGAATGCCGGTCCCGGAGGTGTCTGGGTCGACGTCTGAAGACCGTATCCCGTCGGCGGTCTAATGCACCGGGAACGCCGGCAGCGTATCATGTAAGGATCCATTCGTCTGGAGTTTGATCGATGAAGCGTTTCTCTCGCAGTGCGAGTGCTGCGTGTTTGTTTGGTCTGTTCGTTGCCTGCTCGGGGCCCGCCCCCGGCGTGCCTTCCGCGACTCCGGGCCTGGCTACGCCGCCAGCCGACGCTGCTGAGGTGAGCGAGCCCGTCGCACGTGTGGCGCCGAATGATGCACCGGTGGTTTCTGACGCAGACTGGACAGGCCATGGCCGGGATCTCGGTGAACAGCGCTACAGCCCGTTGGCCCAGGTCACGAAGGACAATGTGGATCGGCTCGGGGTGGCCTGGACATACGACATCCCCCGTCGCGGAGCCCGACTCGAGGCGACGCCGCTCGTGGTGGATGGCGTGATGTACGCGACAGGCCCCATGAGTACGGTGTTCGCGCTGGACGCGGTCACCGGTGAAGAGCTGTGGTACTGGGACCCGGGGATTCCGGATGAGGCTGAGGGCGGACCGTCCGCATGCTGCGGAGACGTGAACCGCGGCGTCGGGGTGCACGGCGACAAGATCTTCGTCGGACTGCTGGACGGGAGGCTCGTTGCTCTCAATCGGCACAACGGTCATGTCGAATGGACCGTGCAGACCACACCGGCCGGCGAGGACTACAGTATCACCGGTGCCCCACGGGTCTTCCGGGACAAGGTCGTGATCGGCAACGGCGGTGCTGAATATGGGGTGCGCGGTTACGTCACCGCGTACGCCGTCGAAGACGGTGAGCAGCTGTGGCGAACCTTTACCGTGCCCGGCAACCCGGCCGACGGCTTCGAGAGTGAGGCGATGGAGCGCGCCGCCGAGACGTGGAGCGGTGAGTGGTGGAAGATCGGCGGAGGCGGCACGGTCTGGGACGCGATGGTCTATGATGGGGCGTTGAACCTGCTCTACATCGGCACCGGTAACGGTTCACCGTGGAGCCGCGACCACAGAAGCCCCGGGGGCGGCGACAACCTGTATCTGTCCTCGATCGTCGCGCTGGACGGTGACACCGGTGAGTACAGGTGGCACTACCAGACGACGCCCGGCGACGACTGGGACTACACGGCTACACAGCCTCTCATGCTCCTCGACCTCGAGATCGATGGCCGTATGCGCCAGGTCATCGTACAGGCGCCCAAGAACGGGTTCTTCTATGTCATCGACCGTGCTACCGGTGAGTTCATCTCCGCCGAGGCCTTCGCGGATGACGTGACGTGGGCTTCCGGCGTGGACCCGGATACAGGCCGTCCGATCGAGACGCCTGAAGCGCGGTACGGTCGGACGGGGGAGGGGGTCTATCTGTCTCCCGGTCCGACGGGTGCACACAACTGGCCGCCTATGGCGTTCAATCAGGAAACAGGACTCGTCTACCTGCCTGCGAAGAACAACAACTTCTTCTATGCGATGACGGAGAGCCTTGAGTACACGAAGGGTGTCTGGAACACGGGGACAATCTTCCGCGGCGGTGAGCGTCCCGCACGACCCGAGGTCCGCGGGCCGACGACATTCTTGCTCGCATGGGACCCGGCCGAGAATCGCGAAGTGTGGCGTGTCGAGTCTCAGGGTGAGAACGGGGGTGCGCTGTCCACCGGCGGTGGCCTGGTGTTCTGGGGTAGTGGTGACCGGATGGTTGCCTTCGACGCCCGCACAGGAGAGGAAGTCTGGTCTGCCGAGGTGGGCCGCGGGACGTCTTCGCCGATGACGTATGCCGTCGGCGGTCGTCAGTACGTCACGATCCTCGGCGGTCGTGCGACCAGCGGGGATCGCCCGGAGCGTGACGCCCCGACCGTATGGACCTTCTCGCTGGATGTCCCCGGGAACTAGGGGGACGAATCTAGCCAGGGGGATTCTGGATTGTGGCGTGATGTGAACCCATCGTCCGCCCGTGCCGTCTGAAACCCCGGACGGCGGGTTCACGTAGAAGCCGGTGACGAGGTGAAGCAGGAGGGCCGAGCGGGATGATGATGCGATTTGCGGGTGGGGTGACGGTTGCCGGTATCCTGGGCTTCATCATCGTGGAAGCCCTGAAGATCCTTATGGTCCCGATTACGGTATGGGCCATGGGTCTTCTGGTTATGGCGCTGAAGATTCTTCTGATTTCGCTTGCAGGGCTCACAGCCCTCGGCGTCGGGATCTTCTTCTACAAGCGGGCGCAACAGGTCGGTAAAGACTTCTGACGCGAGCGGGTGCCCTTCCCGCTCAACCGTTCACGCGCGTTATTTGTGATCGTCCTCGACGATGCTGGCCGCACAAGGCCGCCTGCTGACATCAAGATGACTGCTTTGACTCGACGATCTCATGACCGCCTCGCGCGGACGTTCATCTATGCGTTGATCGCGCTCGCGCCTGCTGCTGCTGCCGCACAGGATCCTGATCAGGTCGCTCCTGCGCTGGCGCTCTTTGCTGGAGATTCGGTACGTGTGAACGGATCGGTCGTCGGACGGGTTCTTTCGGTCGAGGGCAACTACTTCACTCTGCTCAGCCGCGGCAAACCCGTGTGCAGAGCGGGTGAGATGCATGGCGACGCCCCGATCTGCGATCCAGCACCTCTCAATCGTGAGACGCTTGCGATCGATGAGGTGATCCTCGAACGACGGGCTGCGAAGGGAACCCCGACGGTCTGGGCGCTCGGCGGTCTGGTACTCGGGGGCGCGGCGTTCTCCGCCGTGGGTTATGCGATCGGGCCATCGGTCGGCTTCGGGAAGGTCGACGGGTGCACGGCCGCAGAGACAGACACCTACTGCCTGAATCCGCTGACCCGGGAGGAACTCCATGCCCAACAGAAGCAGCGGGATCAGAAGCGGGGCGCACTCTTCTTCGGTGTGGTCGGTGGCACGTTTGTGGCGATCCTCGCGCGTAAGTTCTCTGTGGGTTGGGTGGAGCTCAGGCCGACGATGCCAGTCAGGTCGGAAGAAGGGTGGGGTATGTCCTTTACCGTTCCGTCGAACTGATATTCGGCTTTCGCGCAATCAGGTAGCGGGCTCCGAGGCTGGGGAATCGGTCGGTCACGTCCTCGATCGACGTGAACCCGACCTCCCTCAGCGTTGTCGTGACCTCGCGGACACGCCAGTGCCGCATACGGAAGCTGTCACGTAGCTCGACAGGGCCGTCCGGAGTACGAAGGATCGTGTGCTCGCGGTACTCGAAGACGTGGGGCTCCACTTCGGTCATCGAGACGTCACGAATGAGGTCTGCGCTTTCGATCTCCATCGACTCGAAGACCTCGGCGTCGGGGACGTCCAGAAGGAGGTGCCCTTCGGAGCGGAGTGCACGGAACGATGTCCGAAACGTATCGGCCAGCTCGGCCTCGGTCAGGCAGTAAGCGATGACCGTGAAGACGCACAGCGTGAGGTCGACCGGGCCGATCCGCCCCGCGTTGGTGATCGACGCGTGTCGGGTCTCGATACGCGCCACGTGCGCAGGCGTGAGCCCGGAAGCACGGGTACGCAGCGCCGCGAGCATGTTGCTCGATCGCTCCACCGCGATCACTCGCCTGCCCGATTTCGCGAGAGGAATGGCCATCCGGCCGGCTCCGGCACCGAGATCCAGAACGGTCGCGTCCGGCTCGGTCCGACGATCGACTTCGGCCAGGGTGTCCTGGGTCATCTGCTCGTACAGCTCGCCAAAGCTGAGCGCCATGACACGTTCGTAGTGAGCAGCCCACGGATCGTGTGGACGATGGTGCGGCGAATCGGATGACATGGCGCCAAGGTGGAGGGTATCGTTCGTCATGACCACACTCGGGCAATCCTGCATCCGGCGCGTGGCCGCGCGGGTCGCGTACACGATCAGCGTCGCGCTCATAGCGGCGACGAGCCTCCTCGGGCAGCAGGCGCCGGTTGCACTCACGTTCCTAGATGTCGGGCAGGGGGACGCAATCGTGATCCGGGCTCCTGATGGTCGGTTCGCGATGGTCGACGCCGGACGGGGCTCGCCGCTCCGACAGCTGACCCGTCTGGGGGTACAGGAACTGGCCCTGGTGGTCGCGAGCCACGCGCATGCCGATCACATCGGTGGGCTGGACGATGTTCTGACCGCCCGTCCGGTCGAGACATACCTGGACAACGGGACACCCCATACGACAGAGACGTACCGGGAGCTCATGGCTCACGTCGAGCGACTTGAGGTTCGGTATCTCGAGGCTGTTCCGCGAAGCCTGTTCCTCGGTGAGGTGGCCGTGGAAGTATGGCCCCTTCCGCGGTCGAGCGATGGGCAGAACAACCGTTCCGTCGGGTTGCTGGTGCGATACGGCGAATTTACTGCGATCCTTACCGGTGATTCAGAGCGGAGCGAGCTCGACTTCTGGTTGAACGAGGGTGTGGTCGAGGACGTTACGTTGCTGAAGGCGCCGCACCATGGGGCAGTCAACGGGTTTACCTACGAATTCCTCGAAGCGACGGATCCCGAGGTGGTCGTGATCTCAGTCGGTGAGGACAATTCGTACGGGCACCCACGACCCGAAGCGCTCGCCGCATATACTTCGTTCGCCGATCGCGTGCTCCGCACCGATCGAGATGGCACTGTGACAGTTCTGGGGTATGCGGACGGGCGTCACGATGTAGTGCTTGGGGATACCCCGTACGTCGACATGGCTCGTCGTAGTGTTCAGCGTGTCGATTCGTCCGTCGGTGAGTACGGCGAGATACGTGTGGGGACCGGTCTCAGCGACATTCTCTCGGTCTCCGTGCACCCCGATGCGGGTGGAGACGACTGGGAGAATCTGAACGACGAGTACGTCGTGATCGAGAACCGAAGTCGAACGCGGCTCGGGATCGGGCTGTGGAAGCTCTGTGATCTTTCGAGTCGCTGTTTTCGCTTTCCACCGGGAGCCAGTATCGCCGCGGGCCGCCGGGTCGTTGTCTATACCGGCTACGGTACGACCGACGGTGTCTCGTTCTTCATGAATAATGGCCGGCCCGTCTGGAATAACGATGGCGATGAAGCGACCCTCTTCGATTCTGGCGGCATCGCGATCGCAAGGTATGTGTATGAAGAAGAGTGAACCGAAAGAACCCGAGGTCTGGGTTGTCGATTCGATCGAGGACGGTGTGGCCGTTCTGGTCGAGGCCGGCGACGCCGAAGAGTTGGCTCTGATCGAGATGGCAGCCGAACTCCTCGGCGTCTCGGCGGTGGAGGGGGCCGTGCTCGTCGTCCCGTTGGGCGATGTCGGTGAGCCGATCTGGGATCAGGCTCAGCGAGACCGCGAGGCCGAAGAAGAGCTGAAGGCCGAAGCCGAGCGCGTTATCGATGAGCTGAAGAAGCGCGACCCGGGAGGCGACGTCGTCCTCTAATCAGGCCGCGACGATGCGCAGGCCTCCTGCACCTTCGATCTCGATGTCGCGCTCGGGGTCGATTACGAGCGCTTCCCCCGTACGCTGATTGCCCAGGATCTAGGAGTACGGGGCAGGCTCGGGGTCAAAGATCTGGCGAAAGCACAGGAGGGCTTCTCCTTGCGAATCAGCTGTGCGGCAGGCGGTGGCGGATCGCGCCGTAGGCCCATACGCCGGCAACAGCGCTGAGGAACGCGGCGGCCATGACCGTGACACCGTTGCCGAAAAGCACGTAGATCGGGCCGGGGCAGGCGCCGAGGAGGCCCCAGCCGAGTCCGAATACGGTACCTCCGATCCAGTACTGCCACCCGGGCATCCTGAACGACTCGTCCGGGATCTCTATCGGGCGGTTCGTGATCGAGCGCATGTGAAGCCGCTTGATCAGCTGTACGCTGATCGCGCCAATCATGACAGCCGATCCGATGACCCCGTACATGTGGAACGACTGGAACCGGAACATCTCCTGAATCCGGAACCATGAGATGACGCCGGATCGTGTGAAGACGATACCGAGCAGGATACCGAGAAGGAGGTACGGCCAGAGTCGCTCAGGCTTGATGACCGTGGATCTGGCCTGGAATCCCGCTCCCTGGGGTCTCCCGCTTGGCGAAGTCATCAGAGTCCACCTCTCAGAATCAGAGGGAGAAGGACGTGGGTGGACAGCAATCCACCGGCGAAGAATCCGAGGACCGCGACCAGCGAGGTCACACGTAGTGCCGAAAGCCCGGAGATGGCGTGCCCGGATGTACATCCGTTCGCGTAGCGCGCCCCGAATCCGACCAGAAAGCCTCCACCGATGATCATCATGAAGCCGGGCAGCGTAGCGAGGCCGCTCCATGAGAAGATCTCCGCAGGGACGAGCCCATGGACGCTGGTTATGCCGAGTGCGCCAAGATCAGCCTGGGTCGCTGCCGAGATCGGCTGACCTTCCGTCGTCGTCAGACCGGCCAACTCGCCGCCGATCATCAGCCCGAGCACCATGGTCAGGCGCCATGCTCCTCGTTCATGCCACGCGTATCGGAAGTATTCAAGGCCCTGCGGTGCCGTGGCCGCACATATGTCGCGGAAGGTCGAAGAGACGCCCCACTTACGGCCGGCGTACAGGAAGACATAGGGGACCGTCAGCCCGATGAGCGGGCCGGCCACATACCATGGCCAAGGGCCAGTGAGGAAATCCATGTTCATGCGTTATCGGAGTCAGCCGATGGAGGCGGCAGAGCAGTCGCTCAAGCGATGGCGAGGCTGGCGCTCTGTGCCTTGGCCTGCTCTTCCAGGCGGCCGCACATGATCTGGCACAGCACTTCGACGGATGGGTCTGCGATCCTGTAAAACGCGTACAGGCCTTCCTTTCGGCGAGCCACGTAGCCGGCCAAGCGGAGTACGCGAAGATGCTTCGATACGTTGGCCTGGTTCAGCCCGGTTTCTTCGATGAGGTCCGACACCGTGTGCTCACCCATCATCAGAGTGTTCAGGATGCTGAGCCGGGCGGGCTCGGCCAGAACGCCAAAACGTTCCGCGATGAGAGCGAGGGCTTCGGTGGGGAGTTGCTTCGCCATGAGCGTCACGAGGGAAGAGTCTACTATATGAGTATATGGTAATATGGTGATGTAATTGCTGCAACACTTCGGGTCCCGGTTGGGGCCTGCGCGGTTTGCCGAAGGGTGTGTCAAAGACCCATCGTGTCGAGCCTTCCTGAATCCCATACCTACGGCCCTTCCGATGTCGACTCGCCGATTCGCGCTTTTCGCTCCATGCCTGTTCCTGTTCGCGCAGCTGGCTGTGGCCCCCTCCGCTATCTCAGCGCAGGCCCGAGCGACTGTTACCGAGGAACGGCGCACCCTATCCACGTATCCCTACTCGGACCCGAATCCCCTACCGATCCTCACCCAGGATACCCGCCTCTACCCGTACCACCGGTTCGAGGGGTACGCGCATGAATCGGAACCGCGCGAATGGACGGTGTTGACTCTGGAGAACGACTGGATCGAGGTCTGGGTGTTGCCGGAGGTCGGCGGCAAGGTGTGGGGTGCCCGGGTGAAAGCCACGGGTCACGAATTCATCTACCGCAACGAGGTGATGAAATTTCGCAACATCGCGCTACGGGGGCCGTGGACGTCCGGGGGTATCGAGTTCAACTTCGGAGTCATCGGGCATACACCGGCTACCGCGACTCCGGTCGAGTACCTGACGCGGGAAAATGATGACGGCAGTGCGAGTATCTTCGTCGGGGCGACGGATCTGCCGTCTCGTACCCGCTGGCGGGTCGAGATCCGGTTGCCGGCCGACCGCGCATACTTCGAGACGCACGCGCAATGGCGTAACCCGACGACACTGGAGCAACCGTACTACAACTGGATGACCGGGGCTGCGTTCGCTCAGAATGATCTGGTGCTGTCGATCCCCGGATCAGCCTATCTGGAGCATCCCGGTGCGGAGCGGCGCTGGCCCGTAGATGAGGAGGGCCGCCGCCTGCCCGTGTACGAGGAGAACCAGTTCGGAGGCAACAAGTCGTATCACATCGTGGGTTCATACCAGGACTTCTTCGGGGGGTACTACCAGGATGACGACTATGGCTTCGGGCATTGGGGTCGCTACGAAGACATCCCCGGTCAGAAGCTCTGGCTTTGGGCGCTTTCGAGGCAGGGCGGCATCTGGGAAGAGTTGCTTACCGACACCGATGGGCAGTACGTGGAGTTCCAGGCCGGTCGCTTGCTTGTCCAGTACTCTCCCAACGGGGAAATCAATCCGATCTCGGAGGTCGGCTTCGAGCCGGGCGCATCTGACCGCTGGATGGAGACCTGGTTCCCCGTCGAGGGACTCGGTGGCCTGACCGAAGCATCTCGCGACGGCGCCCTGTATTTCGAGCGCAACACAACAGAGGTGTTGGTTCGTGCTCACGCATTCGCGGCGGTGACGGACACACTCGTGATGATGGCCGGTAACGATACGGTGCTCGTTGCTCCCGTGAACTTCGATGTGCTCGAGCCGGTTTCATGGCGCGCCTCAGTCCCTGTCGGAGAGGATGTGAGTGTCGAATTCCCCCGATTGGGACTCCGCTACGAGACGGATCCGCAGGCGACAGAGATCGATCGACCGTTCATGACTCCCCCGGACGCCGTTCCATCGATCTCCTGGGCGGATCGGACAGCGGAAGCTGCGTCCGAACTCGTACAGGGTCGGCGTCTGCCGGAGGCGCGCGAAGCGTATGAGGCGATCCTCGACGTTGAGCCGTGGCATCGCGACGCTCTGCTCGGTCTCGCCGACCTCGAGTATCGGCGGGGGCGGTATGAAGAGGGCCTGTACCTGGCACGGAAGGCACTTCAACTCGACACGTACGATGCGGAGGCAAATTTCATCGCTGGCAACCTGTATGCCGGAGTCGGGGACGACCTGAACGCTCGCGAGACCTACGGGTGGGCTGCACGCTCGATGGCATACCGGTCGGTGGCCTATCAACAGCTCGGGGCACTCGAACTCAGGGGTGGTAACCCGGAGGAGGCGTCACGGTATGCCGACCTGGCCCTCGACTATGATGCGTACGCACACCCTGCGTTACACCTCTCGGCCCTGATCGCACGGGTTTCGCACGACATGCAGGCCGCGGAAGAAACGCTTGGCCGCATCGAGGAACTCGATCCGATGTCCCACGTTCCAGCCATCGAACGGTGGCTGGCCGTCGGTGGAGAGGATGCGGAGCGCATGCGAGGGCGGTTCGGCGGGGAGTACCCGGGGCAGGAGATCCTTGAACTGGCGCTGGCATACGACGCCATGGGCCGCGCTGAGGACGCGCAACGGGTCATGGCGCTTGTCGAGGGCACGCGGGGCGAGCCCCTGGCACGAGCGTGGCTCGCATACCGCTCCGATGAGGTGTCCGCACTGGCGGGCGAAACGTCCGTGGATTTCGTCTTTCCGTTCCGGACGGAAATGCTGCCCGCGCTCGAGTGGGCGGCCGAGACCTCTGATCACTGGAGCTGGTCCTACCTGTACGCCCTCTTGCTCGCCGCTCGAGATCGCACCGGCGAGGCCGCCCATATCCTTCGAGCCCTCGGGGATGCGCCCGACTACGCGCCCGCCTACACGACCCGTGCCCTGCTCGCCGGCGCCCACAGTCAGGATCGAGAACGAGACCTTCGTCGCGCGATCGAACTCGATCCCGGCGACCGCCTTCTTCGTATCCCGTTCGTCCGACAGCTGCAGAGAGAGGGGAGATGGGAGATGGCGCTCGCCGCTTCCCGGACCGCGCTCGATGCGTTCGCCGAGGACTTCGACCTGGCGCTGCTCCATGCGGAGAGCCTCAACCAGCTCGGGCGATTCGAAGAGTCGATCCGAATCATGGACGACATCGAGGTGCTTCCTTCGGAGCATTCTTCGGCGGCGCATCAACTCTTCTCACATGCGCATGTCATGGCTGGACTGGCCGCCCTGGAGGTGGACGAGCCGAACGAGGCCTCTCGGCATTTCGAGACTGCGATGACGTGGCCAGAACGCTTCGGGCAGGGGCGACCGTACGAGCCGGAGGAGCGGCTGGAACGCTTCCTGATGGGTGTCTCTCTCTCCGCCGCAGGAGATGCTCGGGCGGCTGATGAGGCGTGGACCGCGGTGGCACGGGCGACGCCCCGATCGGCCTTCCGCGGTGGTGACGTAACCCGTCTCGACCTCCTGGGTGCGCTGGCGCTCGAAAAGCTCGGGCGCCGATCTGAGCTCGACCACTTCGGGAATGGTCAGGAGGGAGCGATGGCCCGGCTTCTGAGGAGCGTTCGCCAAGGGGCACGGAATGACACGGATGTGGCGTCCGCCCTCGCCGATGCCGTCGCGGAGATGGACGACGTGTTCAGGGATGTGGAGGGACGGCTTCTGCGCCGGGCACTCACCGTGGCAGCCGGACGCTAGCGTCTAACGAGCCCCCTCCTCGGGAGTACGTCCTCTGCGATCGCCGCATGGTAGACGAAGATCGCCATGATCACCGCGTTCTTTTTCAGGTGGTCGAGTGGGACCGTGTCGAAGAAGTCCAGGTTGGTATGCCCCCCGGTTCCGCCAACGCGTGCCTGGAGAAACTGAAAGGCGGGTAGTCCCACGTCGTCGAATGGCACGTGGTCCGTACTTCCCACGCCCTGCGGCGAGATCGTCGACATACCCATGTCGTGCAGAGGTTCCATCCACGCCGAGAAGGGCGCACGAACGTGCTCATTCCCCTGGAGCCATATCCCACGGTACTCACCCGGCCCGTAGTCCTGATTGAAATACACGGAGAACAGATCGTAGTCATCCTTCTTTCCGACGGTGGGGTCGAAGGGGTCGCCGAAATGCTCGCGTACGTAGGCACGCGATCCCCACAGTCCTTGCTCCTCCCCCGACCACAGCGCGATCCGGATCGTGCGTCGCGGCGTGGCACCCACGGCTTTCAGGATCCGCATCGCCTCGAGCATGACGGCGACACCTGAAGTGTTGTCGGATGCATTCGGACTGGCGTGCCAGGTGTCGAAGTGAGCACCCAGCATGACGATCTCGTCCGCGCGGTCGGTCCCACGGACCTCGCCGATCACGTTGTGCGCCTGGCTGACCTGCTCACCGTGGCGGTTCCGGACCTCTACCTCGACTTCGACGGGGATGCCGCGGGCTGCGATGCGATACATCCGGTTGTAATGCTCCGGTGTGATCGCGATGACGGGGACCGAGCCAAGCGTCTCGTCCCTGGCCCAGCGATCGATCTTCGCTCCGGCTCGTGCGAATCCGCGGACGGCTCCAGGCCAGCCGCTACTCGACTCGAGCACGACAGCCGCACCTTCCTCCACGTAGAAGTTCAGCTTCTCCGCCGCCGTGAGAACCTCCGGGTTCGACGGAGGAGGTGGGTACAGACGCGAGAAGTATGGATCCGGGCCCGGCGGAGGGACGATCACGTCCTGCTCGAGTTCCCGGAGTTCTTCCGCGGTCCGTCGAGGTGTGCCGGTCTGGAAGCGTCGTTGATTAACGGTCGCGGGTGGTGTTGAGAGAATCGCCAGCCCGCGGAGTTTCCCGCGGTACCGTTCGAGATCGGCCCGCGTGTGCACATCTCCAATCACAGTGGTGAGCTGCTGCCGCCCTTCTGTCCCCGGGGTGTGCGCGATCGGGTACCCCACCATCGGCGAGTAGTCCGGCTCCAGCATGTGGAGTGACACGTACTCATTGTCCCAGCTGACACCATAGTCCATGAAGGGCTCACGCTCGACGTTCTCCAGCCCCATGCGCCGCATCTCGGCGACGACCCACTCCTGTGCCTGCACCATATCGTCGGAGTTGGTCAGACGTGCACCGATGACGTCGGTCATGTACGAGAAGGTGTTCGGCAAGTCCGACCGCTGCAGACCCTCTTCCCTGATCTTCGCGATCATGTCGAGATCGACGGGCCACCTCGTTTCCTGACCGGCGGCGGGCGCCGCGAGGAGCAAGCCGTAGACGGCAACCGTAACCATCACCCGTCTTGCCGACATCAGAAGAGCCCGCTCACGACCCCGTCGACCAGATCCACGTTCATCGCGGACGGGGCCGCACCGAGGCCTGGCATCGTCATGATGGCTCCGGTCTTGGCTACCACGAAGCCCGCGCCCGCCGAAGGCGTGACCTCACGCACCGAGATCCGGAAGCCAGTCGGACGGCCGAGGAGTTTGGGGTCGTCCGAGAACGAGTACTGAGTCTTTGCAATGCATACCGGGGCGCTCCGGAGCCCCGCTTCTTCGAGCACCGCAATCTCCCTGGCAGCCGAGGGGTCGATGTCGACCCCGTCTGCACCATAAATCTCCCGGGCGATCGTCTCCATTTTTTCTGTGAGGCCCATGTCTTCCGGATACAGCGGCGCATAGTCGGCGTCTCCGCTTTCCAGGACGTCCCATACGGCGTCCGCGAGATCGAGGCAGCCGGCTCCACCCTCGCCCCACGGGTTCGCCACCACGGCCCGAACACCCATGTCGGCGCACCCGTCGACGATGGCCGCGATCTCGGCCTCGGTATCCGTGGCGAATCGGTTCAGCGCGACGACAGGTGGGACGCCGAATTTGCGAACGTTTTCAGCGTGGCCTTTGAGGTTCGCAAAGCCACGCTTCACGGCGTCCACGTCCTCGGTGGCAAGATCGTCCTTAGCCTTGCCGCCGTTCATCTTGAGAGCCCGGACCGTCGCCACGATGACTGCAGCCTCCGGCTTCAGCTTTCCGAAGCGACACTTGATGTCGAAGAACTTCTCCGCTCCGAGGTCCGCGCCGAATCCCGCTTCCGTCACGACGACGTCGCCCAGTGAGAGGCCGACCCGGGTGGCCGTCAACGAGTTGCACCCGTGTGCGATGTTCGCGAATGGCCCGCCGTGGACCAGAGCCGGCGTACCCCCCAGAGTCTGTACCAGGTTCGGGTTCACGGCATCCTTCAGAAGCGCAGCCATCGCGCCGGAGACGCCGAGCCCCTCGGCCCGAATGGGTTCACCGGATTTCCTGTAGCCGATGATGATTCGGTCGAGGCGTTCCTTGAGGTCGCTCGTCCCGTCGGCCAGGCAGAAGATCGCCATGATCTCGGACGCGGCGGTGATGACGAAGCCGTCCTGGCGCGGAACACCGCCCGTCCGTCCGCCGAGCCCGACGATGATGTTGCGTAGCGCTCGATCGTTCATGTCGACGGCGCGCGGCCATGTGATACGCGTGGGATCGATGCTGAGGGTGTTCGGTCGGTACAGGTGATTGTCGAGAACGGCGGAGAGCAGCGCGTGCGCCGAGCTGATCGCGTGGAAGTCCCCTGTGAAGTGGAGGTTGATCTCCTCCATCGGCACGACCTGGCTGTGACCGCCACCGGCCGCACCTCCCTTGATCCCGAAGACGGGTCCGAGACTCGGCTCTCGGAGACAGAGGACGGGATTGCGTTCGCGCAGATTCAAAGCGTCGGCCAGACCCACCGAGACGGTCGACTTCCCTTCGCCGGCCGCCGTCGGGCTGATCCCTGTAACCAGAACGAGTCTGCCGTCGGCTCCACCTTTCGACTTGGCGACGTCGAGCGGAATCTTCGCCTTGTAGTGGCCGTGCGGCTGAATGTCTTGCGGCTCGAGCCCGATCTTCGCAGCGATCTCCTGAATGGGGCGGAGTTCTGCTTCCTGGGCGATTTCGATATCGCTCTTGATGGGTCTGCTCCCTGAGTGCCTTCAGTTCGAATATGTTCGGCCGCCAAGATCGAGTGGGTACTCGCGACGGCGCAATGCTCCCGTTTTCTTCTCATCATCGACACCACGTTGGGTGTCCGTGATGTTGTGTCGCTCTTGCTCACCGAATGAATCCGGAACCTACATGTGCTGCACCCCTCGATTCTCAGCCGCCTGGGCAATGCTGGCACTCGGACTGCTGGCTGTCCCGAGCGGACACCTCGAAGCTCAGCAGGGGCGGGGCGACTACAGGATTCGTGCGATTCGTACCGACATTGCGCCCGTCCTTGACGGCGTTCTGGAGGAGCATGTGTGGGGCCGAGGGGCTCTCATCGACGAGCTGATTCAGCAGGAGCCGATCGAGGGCGCGCGAGCGACCGAGGACACCGAGATCCACATTCTCTATGACGCTGAAACCCTTTACATCGGGGTTCGCGCCTGGGAGAGATCGGATTACGGGGTCGTGGCAACCGAGATGCGCCGCGATTCGGATCGGATTCTCGATGAGGACAACATCCAGCTCATCTTCGACACGTTCCGGGACTCCCGTTCAGGCTACATGTTCGTGACGAATCCACTCGGTGCGCAGCTCGACCAGCAGGTCTTCAACGAGGGTGAGGGTGGTGCCAGCCAGTTCGGCTTCTCGAGCTCGAACATCAACCGCGACTGGGACGGGGTCTGGTATACGGCGTCGCGGATCCTCGATGATGGATGGGTCGCCGAGATCGCGATCCCGATGGTGACGCTCCGGTTCAGTGATGCCGACCAGCAGAGCTGGGGGATGAACATCATGCGGAACATGGGTGGCAAGAACGAGCAGGCGTTCTGGGCACCGCTGTCCAAGGAGTTCACGATCACCCGTGTGAGCATGGCGGGAGTTCTGGACGGCATGGAGTCACTGAATCGGGGGATGGACTTGCGTGTGACGCCCTTTGTCACGGGTGGCGGGACGAGCACGCTCGAGTCCAGCATCGAGGACAACTCCTGGCAGCGGGATGCGGGCCTGGACCTGAAGTACGGGCTCTCCGCCGGCATGAACCTCGACCTGACGATCAACACCGACTTTGCGCAGGCCGAGGTCGATGACGAGCAGGTGAATCTCACCCGATTCGCCCTGTTCTTCCCCGAGAAGCGCGACTTCTTCCTGGAGAACTCGGGCCAGTTCCGGATCGGTTCTGCGAACCCGTTCAACCGCTATGCGGAGCTCTTCTTCAGTCGACGCATCGGGCTCACTCGGTCGGGCGACAATGTGCCGATCCTCGGTGGTGCTCGCATGACAGGGAAGATCGGTGAGAACGACATCGCGGTCATGAGCGTTCAGACCGACGAGGCGTTGGGGACGGCTGCGGAGAACTTCTCGGTTGCCAAGTTCAGCCGGAACTTCGGGCGTTCTCGGGTGGGGGCCCTCTTCATCAACAAGACGGACATCGACGCGTTCGGCGATCTGGCGAACGATACCAGTTACCACAACCGGACATACGCGATCGATGCGTCGTTCGCACCACACCCCAACTTTACCATTCAGGGATTCGTGTCCGCGACGGAGACGTCGGGACTCAACGCGCCGGTCGATGACCCGGCCACACCCGTCCGTGAAGACGAGGGATGGGGTGGCATGGGATCGTACATCAACGCCACCTGGCTCGATGCCAACTGGCGGATCTACGGAGAGTACGCGGATTTCGAAAACGACTACAACCCTGAGGTCGGTTTTCTGCCGCGCAACGGGATCAGAACATCGAAGTGGCATATCGAGCGGAATCCTCGGCCCGACTTCTGGGGCATCAGGGTTCTGTCTCCGATGGTGAACTACATCTATACCACCGATCAGACGGGGCTGCGGCTCGCTGATCGGTGGCACTACATGCTCGGAGTTCGCTTCGACAACGGTGCGTTCCTCAACCTCTGGTGGAACGACAACTTCGACCGCGTCGATCGTGACTTCTCGCTGAACGATGTCGTCATTCCGACGGGCGACTACAACTTCAACGAGTACCGGGTCTCCTTTGACTCGAATCCTTCACGGCGTTTCTACTACGGCATGATGCTGGCGCCACAGCAGTTCTATGGCGGAGATCGGTTCGACACGCAGGGCAAGATCGGGGCGCGCCTGACCGACCGCCTCTCGACGGAGGCGTCGTGGACGCGGAATGACGTGAGTCTGCCCGGCGGGGACTTCCAGGTCGATCTGGCGTCGATTCGCGTCGATCTCGCGATCTCTCCTACGATGGCGATCCGCTCGATCACTCAGTACAACTCGTTCGTCGAGCAGTTCAGTACGAGTGCCCGCTTCCGCTGGACCTACCGGCCGGGTAGTGACGTCTTCATCGCGTACGACGAATTGCGCCGCGATCCGACCGATCCGCTCTCTGCGTTCACCTTCCGTGATCGACGGCTGATCGTGAAAGCGACGTTTCTGCTGACGGGCTGACCTGGTTCAGGAGTCATTCGTTGAGGCTCTGCCCTCAGTTCTGAACCAGCACGACCGACTCGGACAAATCGGACCGGAGCGGCATGAGGAAGTGTCCGTCCTGAAGCCGCATTCGCGCAACGTCCTACAGCGTCTGCGCGGAATTCTCAGGACAAAGCTCGGAGCGAAGCCGCGGCAGACGAGATCCGAGGACAATCGCGCGGATGATGACGTAGCCGACGAATGCCATCCAGAGGCCCAGATTTCCCCATAGGTCGATCAGAGGGAACGATGTGCCGATGAAAAAGAGGCAAGAGAGCACACTCGCGTTGCGCATATCGCGCGTGCCCGTCGCACCGATGAAGATGCCATCCAGCTGGAAGGCCGCGAATGAGACGAGGACATACGTGGCCGTGAGCGGAAGGTAGGCTTCCGCGAGATCCCGCACCGGCTCCAGATCAGTGAGACCGGTGATGGCTGCGGGCCCGATGAACGCGACCAACGCTGCGAGCCCGACCGCCGACCCAGCAGAGAGCTCGGTCGAGGTTCGAATGACTCGATCGAAGGTGGAGAGGTCCCCCGCACCGAAGGCTCGCCCGACGAAGGTCTCGGTGGCGTGCGCGTATCCGTCGAGCAAATAGGCAGACAGGCTGATCAGCTGAAGAAGCACGTGGTTCGCCGCCAGGGTGTCGTCGCCGAATGCGGCGCCCTGATTCGTGAACCACGCGAAACCCAGCAGGAGGAAGAGCGTTCGGATCATGATATCCGCGTTTGCCTCCAGCGTATGACGCGCGCGTTCTCGATCGAAGATCCTATTCCTCGGCCAGAACGCTTCATCATCGCCGTGGTCCTGAGCGAGCACGCGGACGGCGAGCCAGATGGCGAGACCGAGGGTGACCCACTCCGCGATCACGGTCCCGATCGCGATCCCTCGAATTCCCAGGCCCATGATACCGCCCAGAACCACATCGAGGATGATGTTGAGCCCGTTGAGCGCGAGCTGCGTGACGAGCATATGCCGCATTCGTCCGAGACCCACGAAGGTGCCGAGAACTGCGAACGTGGCGAGGCTGGCGGGGGCGCCGCAGATACGCAGATCGAAGTAGACTCTGGTCAGGCCTTCTACCTCGGGTCCTGCGCCGAACAGACCGAGGGCCAGGTGGATGATCGGGCGCTGCAGAATCAGGAGCGTCAGGCTGATCCCGACGGCAAGGCCGAGGGCACGACCCAGAGTGGCGCGCACCTCTGCCGAGTCTCCGGCTCCTGAGGCTTGGGCGGTGAAGCCGGTGGTGCCCATGCGCAGGAACCCGAAGCTCCAGTATACGAAGTTGAAGACGAGCGCTCCGACCGCGATCGCGCCGAGTTCGGCGACAGTCCCCGTGTTCCCGAGCACTGCCGTGTCGGCGATTCCGAGCAACGGAACGGATGAACTCGCGATGACAACCGGCCAGGCGAGGCGCAGGACGGCGCGCCGCGTGACGTCTGTCGGGTGCTTGTGCCTCAGGGGAGCTCCGCTGGTGTCGGGATGGGGATGGCCAAAGGTATGTGATTGGCGACGTGCGCATTCTTTCCGCACATTGACGCATTCACACGAACGGAGGCGCGACGAATGCCGGATCGCTCACAGCGCGGTGCACGGACACCGGCGGACCTTTATGGACTCGATACTGTGACACAGGAGGCTTTGACGCGCCGCGAGGCGCTTCGTCGCGGTGGCGCAGTGGCCGCGGCAGCGGCTGTGTTTCCGTCCGACTTTGCGGATCGTCTGGCTCGCATTGCACCTCAGGATGCGGTCATCCCCTGGACGAACGCTCCGGAGGCAGGCGGTAGGGCCAACACGCTGGACTGGCAGTCGCTGGAGTCGTTCGTCACGCCCACGGAGCAGCTTTTCCGAGTGGGTCACTACGGGATGCCGGAGCTCGATGGCGCCGCCTGGCGTCTCGAGGTTGGGGGCATGGTCGATCGTCCGGTGACGTTCACGCTCGACGAGATCCGATCGCGTCCTAGTCAAGACGTGACGATGCTCCTGGAGTGCGCCGGCAATCGCGGCTTCGCCACCTTCATGGGCGCTCTGCACAACGCGACGTGGACAGGTACTCCTCTCGCTCCACTCCTGCGCGAGGCTGGGGTGCAGGATGGCGGTATCGAGGTGGTTTTCTTCGGAGCGGACACGGGTACGGAAACGATCCGAGACATCGAGGTCGACCAGCAGTTCGCGCGAAGCCTGTCGATCGAAGATGCCATGGCGGAGGACGTGATTCTTGCCTGGGCGGTAAACGGAGACACGCTGCCGACCGATCACGGGTTCCCGCTGCGATTGATCGTGCCTGGCTGGTACGGTGTGGCCAACGTGAAGTGGCTGACCCGCATCGAGGTTCGGGACACGCGCTTCATGGGCAAGTTCATGGCACGCGACTACGTGACCCTCCGGCAGGAGGGTGACGATGCCGATGGCGTATGGGCAGAGACTTCGGTCGGTCGGACCAACATCAATTCGATCCCCGCGAAGGTCGTGCGGACCGACGGAGGGTATCGGATCCACGGAGCGGCGTGGGGAAAGCCGATCGGTCGCGTCGAGGTCAGCATCGATGGAGGTGAATGGCAGCGCGTCACACTCGGGGAAGGCACGGACGATCCTCACACGTGGACGTTCTGGCACCTCGACTGGGATGCTTCGCCCGGGGCACATGTCGTGACTTCGCGCGCGATCTCGGTGGACGGTGAGATACAGCCGACCATGGATGATCCGTTGATGGTGCAGAAAATCACGTACTGGGAAAGCTACGGCAGCGTTGTTCGGGAGATCACGATCCCGGAGCAGTAGACTGGCTTCTCGTATCCGGTAGTAGATCGAACGCGTCGTCTGCGTCAGGCGCTCGTGCCTTCAGGTCCGCGAGTGCCTCGACGAGGTCGCCGTCGTGCGTGGCCAGAAAGGCGTCGAAATCTCGGAGCCGGTTGTAGTAGCGGATGCGTGAGAGCAGCGTCGCGTTGTTCACCGGCTGGTTCCGAAATCCGGAGAAGCTGAGAGCTTCGAGCTCGGGTGCGACACGCTCGTCGAACTCACGAAGGGCGTCCGCGACGACGGGAAGCCGATCGACCACCTTTTGCGCGGGTGTGAGGTCGGGGTTTCCGTACACGGTTTCGAGTTTCGCCACGAAGTCGTCAAGGTAGCTGCTGAAGCGTTGAACATCACGCCATCGTGCGAGCGCTCGACGGCATTTTATGGAGTCCGGGCCGCCTCCCGCGCGTGTACAGAAATAGCGTGCGGCGCCGACCCGACCGACGAACGTCGCAAAGCTCTCGTTGAACGTGACTTGGCCGGGCACGAAGAGGTGCTGGTGTGAGAGCTCGTGGATCACGGTCGTTACGACTTCGACTTCGTCGGTGCGTAGCGCTGTCGACAGAATCGGGTCGTTGAACCAGCCCAGCGTACTGAACGCCGCAGTGGGTCGGACCCAGGTATCGTACCCCTCGGCGATGAGACCCGCCTCTTCGTCCAGAGCGCTTTGTAGCGAGAAGTGGCCTTTGTACGGGACATGGCCCACGATCGGGAACCACCACGTCTTCGGGACGAGCCGGTCGGGGTATGCCGCTGTTACGACCATGGCGAGGGTGTCACGATCGAGCTGGGTGAACATCGTGTATGAGTCACCGACGTCGATCCCCAACTCTTCCGCAGCGAAGCGCCGAGCCTCGACGACGTAAGCGAGCTTGCCACGTGTGTCGGCGTCGACGGTACTGTCGTTGAGGACTTCGTGGATCGGTTGGCGAGCGCGAAGGATGCCGATCTCGGCGATACCGGCCTTCACCACGTAAACCGGCGAGCAGGCCGTGCAGCTGGCAGCGATGACGACTGTCGCGACCGCGAGCAGAGCGCGGCCGCGACGCGGATGCACCCGGACTGACCCGCGTGTCACACGCCCACCCCGGAGAGCGACCGAGTGAGGTAGTCGATCGAGCCCATCGTCAGCTTCCGCCTCCACCGATCGAGCGCATCAGAGGGACACCGCCTTCGGTGGGAACGTACACAACCGATCCCGGAGGCATCGTTCCGAGCTGCTCGATGTACTTGAAGGTCAGGTACTCCGGCGTCAGGCCTTCCGAGATGATCTTCTGAGCCTCGGCGAGACCCCGCGCTTCCTCGATCGCCTGCTGCGCACGCTCCTGAATGATTTCGGTCTGGAAGCGCTCCTGCTCGACTTGCTGCTCTCGCTCGATTCGGGCCTCGATCGCCTCGCGAACACGCGAGGGTGCCTGGATGTCTCTCACGAAGACGTCGACCACCTGGATGCGATCTCCCGCCTTGTCCTGGATGGTCAGGCGCATGTCGTTGGCGATTTCGCGCCGATCAGGTGAGAAAATCTCGTTGATCGACTTCGTCGCGACCGCGTCCCGGACACCGTTTCGGATGGCGTTGAGCACGATGCTGCTCTTGATGCTTCGCTCGCTCCCGAGGCGCTGATAAAGCTCGGCCGCTGCTCCTCCGTCGAGCTGGAAGAGAATGGCGACTTCGAGCGACACGTTGAGCTGCTCGCTCGTCTGAGCCTCGATTCGCTCCACTCCACCGTCCGGTGGGTAGCTCTGCTCACGCACCGACATCTTCTCGATACTCGCGAGCGGATTCACGAGGTGCATGCCCTGTTCGAGCGGGACCGGATCGACGCTACCCAGGAAGTGCTTCACCCCGACCTCACCGACGGATATGACGGCAAACCCATTTCCGAGGGCGAGGGCCAGGCCCGCGAACATGAAACCGTACCCCGCGACCTTGGACGCTCCGGCGGCGTCGGGTCTTCCTGTGGCCGGGCCCACGGCGCGTATGACCCCACCGATGAGAATCACGAAGATGGCGAGAACGATCTGACCCATGATGGCTGCTCCTGAGGCGGAAAGCGTTGTGTCCCGGCCTTATTACGGCCGAAGTGATTCGTTTCTTCTACGTCCGACAGACGGTACCGGGGAGCCGCTCAGGCACTGCTGTCGTCTTCACCCAGATACGTACGCTGGTCCGGGTCGACGGCTATGCGGAGTTCGACGAGATCCACATCGGACGCGATCTCGCTGGGGATCTCGTCCGCTGCGAGTCGAAGTGCACCCGCGGCGTCATCCGCAGAGATGCTGAGCGTGTGATACCGCTGGTACCGCCCACCGAAGCGGACTGTGATCTGGTAGTTCATGACAGAATCTACCGACCACACGAGCCTCGCCCTATGCTCCGTGCATGCGCCGGGCCCGACCCTGACCTCGAAACGCCGTTGATCTTTCTCTATCGGCTCATGTGGGGCGTGATTCGACTTGCTTCACCATTGCTTTCCCTTGGACACTCCAAGGTGGCGCGTGGTGTGGCGGGTCGGCGTGCCGCACATCAGCTGCTGACGCTGTGGGGAACGACTCTGCGCGACCCCGACCGTCCGGTTGTCTGGGTGCACGCGCCGAGCGTCGGGGAAGGTCTGCAGGCGAAGGCCGTCATTGAAGCGATACGCGCATGCCGGCCCGACATCCAGGTCGTCTACACATTCTTTTCGCCGTCCGCCGAAGAGTTCGCGCGCAATATGGCAGCGGACGTCGCGGCGTACTTGCCGTGGGATCTGAAGGGGCCTCTCAGTCGGGTTCTTGATGCTCTCTGCCCGAATGCGCTCGTGTTCACCAAGACCGAGATCTGGCCCACGCTCGTGGCGGAAGCGGTGAAGCGGGACGTGCCGGTGGCCCTTGTGGCCGCCACGGTACCAGAGGGAGCTGGCCGTTCCAGGCCGGTGGCGCGACGACTCCTCCGGCCAGCCTGGGGTGCCTTAACGCTGGCGTGCGCGAATTCCGAGGAGGATGCGAAGACGTTGCGTGACCTGGGCGTCGATCCCCGTGCTGTGCAGGTGACGGGTGATCCGGGAATCGATTCGGCCGCGACACGGTTCGATGGCCGCAACCGTCAGGCGCCATGGCTCTCGCCGTTCCAGCTGCATGACCGACCGACAGTCGTCGCAGGCTCGACGTGGAGGGCGGACGAAGATGTGCTCCTTCCCGCGCTCGAAGGCACGCGGGAGAAGGTCGGAAATCTCCGTGCTGTGATCGCACCCCACGAACCGTCTCGACGCGCCGTAACCCGTCTGTTGAACCGTCTGAGGGCCGCGGGGTGGAGAGCGGTCACCCTGGAAGTGTTCGAAACTCTCGGCAGGGGTGATGAGCCGGAGGATGCACTCGGGCCCGACGTGATCGTAGTCGAGCGCGTCGGCGTTCTCGCCGAGTTGTACGAAATGGCTTCAGTGGCCTTTGTCGGAGGAGGCTTTCACAGTCGTGGATTGCACTCCGTGCTGGAGCCTGCGGCAGCGGGGAGCCCTGTCGTCTTCGGCCCACGGCATCGAAACGCGCGAGCTGCGGGCGAGCTTGTCCGTGAAGGCGGCGCGGAGGTTGCAGGGGATCCACAGGCGTTGGCGGGGGTCCTCACTACATGGCTTACCGACGAGACGTGTCGTCTTCAGGCCAGCTCCGCAGCGTCCGCGTACATTGACCGCCATCGGGGTGCTGCCGTCACGTGCGCGACTCTTCTCGACCCACTGATCCAGAAACGCTGATGAACCAATCGCCCGATGTACCGGAAATCACACCTCAGGAACTCAAGGATCGCCTCGATGCGGGTGACGTGCCGGTACTCGTAGACGTCCGGGAGTATCACGAAGCAGAGATCGCCGATCTGCCTCAGCATGATCAATTGCGCATTCCTACGGGCGAGTTTCCCCAGCGCATGGATGAGGTCTCGCCAGACGCCGACGTCGTTCTCTATTGCCGCTCGGGTGGGCGGAGCGCGTGGGCGACGGCGATCCTCATGCAGCGTGGTTATGAGCGAGTCCTGAATCTGAAGGGCGGAGTGCTCGGTTGGCGTGCCGACGTGGATCCGACCCTGCGCGCCTATTGATTCCCTGATGCGGGCTCCGTTCTCACTCATGCGGACTCGTTCCGCCGCCGCTTTGCTCCTGTGCTTCGTGGCGGCGTGTGCCGACGCCCCTCAGGAAGGCGAGAGCTGGCCACTGTCCGAGATCGAAGTCGCAGATTCGGCTCGGGCCTCCGCCTCTTCCGGCGAAGGACGGGCACCCGGAAGTGAGGATCTCTACGTTGTTGAATCCGGCGAGGAGCAGCCCGAAGGTCCGGACGTTGGCAGTGGTGTCGAACCCGCTGCCGACGAGGGTCCGGCTGAGCCGGCGCGACCGACCCATCGTCCATACCGCCCCCCGTCCGGTATTTCCGAGTCCGGCCCGCTCCTCAACCCCACGCTCGACGTGGCCGAGGACTTCGAGAACGCTCGCTTTCCAAGGCCCGCCAACATCCGCGGACTCTATGTGAACGCCTGGGCAGCCGGGTCGAGCCGACGGATCGCCGAGTTGCTCGAGATCGCCGCGACGACCGAGGTCAACGCGTTGGTCATCGACATCAAGGACGCGACTGGATTCATCAGTCACGACACCAATCTCGCACTGGCCAAGGAGATCGGCGCCGACGGTGAGGTCCGCATCCGGGACTTGCCCGGGCTCCTCGATCGTCTCGAGGAAGCCGGTATCTATCCTATCGCACGAATCGTCGTGGTGAAGGATCCACTTCTGGCCGCCGCGAGGCCGGAAACCGCAGTGCAGGACACGGCCGGCGGCATCTGGATCGACAGTAAGGACATTATCTGGCAGAACCTCTTCAACGAGCAGCTCTGGTCGTACAACGTTGCGCTCGCGCGTGAGGTCGCCGAGATGGGGTTTCCGGAAATCCAGTGGGACTACATCCGCTTCCCGGATGCGCCCGCTTCGGATATGGCGCGTGCGGTCTTCGTCGGGGGAGAGGATCGCCTGAGGGTGGACGCGGTGCGTGGCTTTCTGAGCTACGCCGAGCAGGAGTTGGCCGACCTGCCCGTGCGCTCGACCGCGGACGTCTTCGGCGTCACCACCTCGTTCCGCCGTGACATCGGAATCGGGCAGCTGTGGGAAACGTTCATCGACGTTGTCGATGCGGCGTTACCCATGGTGTACCCGAGCCATTACTGGGAGGGGAGCTTCGGCTACACGGAGCCGAACGCCTATCCGTACGAGATCGTCTACTCGGCGCTACGTGATGGAATTCGCCGGTCCGCCACGGTCGAAGGGGCGGGACTGATCCGTCCCTGGCTGCAGGACTTCAGCCTTGGCCCGCCGGCGTATGGCCCTGCTGAAGTGCGGGCACAGATCCAGGCCTCGTATGACCTCGGGGTGTTCGAGTGGATTCTGTGGAATCCTTCGACTCGATATTCGCTGGCTGCGCTCGAGCCGATCGATGGATTTGAAACCGAGCCGCTGGTGCGAATCGCGGGGGTGCTGACACCCACCTCCCGGCGGTACGAAGTGATGGACTCCGTGTCGGCGCACGAGATCGCTCTATTCGCGGCGGCGGAAGCCCTGGAAGATCGAGAGACCGTACCGACGGACGATGTCGGCCAGCCGATCGCCGGAGCGTCGAAAGAGCAGGTGGGTGAGATTACGCCTGATTCGACTCTGCCTGATCCGGTCCCGACGGGGGCTGCGCCCGCGACGGACTCGACTGCCCCTGTGGCCGACTCGATTGCGCCCGTGGATACGCTGGCCGTGCGCGAAGGCTGAGGCTCGCGGGTAAAGGAACGACTACGCTGCTGTGAACTGGAGCTCGTGCAGCCTGGCGTAGAGCCCACCTTCGGCGAGGAGTTCGAGGTGTGTGCCTTCTTCTTCAACCTCGCCACGGTGAAGGACAATGATGCGATCCGCGTTTTGTATGGTCGAGAGTCGATGCGCGATCACGAGTGACGTCCGTCCGGCGAGAAGCTGGTCCGTCGCATGCTCGATCTTCTCCTCGATCTCGGAGTCTACGGAGCTCGTCGCTTCGTCGAGTACCAAGATTTGCGGATCGAAGGCGAGCGCTCGTGCAAAGCTCACGAGCTGACGCTCACCGACCGAGAGGGTAGAGCCACGTTCCCCCAACGACTGGTCGTACCCGTCCGGGAGCCGAGCGATGAAGTCGGCGGCACCGATCCGCTCCGCTGCCGCGGTGATCTGCTTCTCCGTGATGTCGGGCGAGCCCAGGCGCACGTTGTATGCGACGTCCTGGCTGAAGAGGAAGACGTCTTGAAGCACCAGACCCACGCGCTCCCGAAGGTCCAGAAGCCGGACATTCCGGATTGGGACCCCGTCGAGCAGGATCCGTCCCCGTTGCACGTCGTAGAAGCGCATCAGGAGGTTGATGAGCGTCGTCTTGCCCGCGCCGGTATGCCCGACGATCGCAACCTTCTCACCGGGTGCGATCGTGAAGCTGACGTCCCGCAGGATCCAGTCGGGCTCTCCGTCCTCCGTGTGACCATACGCGAACCAGACATCCTCGAAGACGATCTCTCCGCGTCCTGACGCGGGGAAGACCTGGGGCGACTCGGGATCCTGAATGTCGATCTCTTCGTCGAGCAGCTGGAACACCCGCTCCGACGATGCCATCGCCGCCTGGAGCAGGTTGTACTTCTCGGAAAGGTCCTGGATCGGGCGGAAGAACCGTCGAGCGTACTGCAGGAAGGCCGCGATCACGCCCACGGTGAGAAACCCGTCCATCATGCGTAGCCCCCCGTACCAGAGAATCAGGGCGAGCGCGAGTGCGGTGAAGAACTGGATGACGGGGAAAAACAGGGCGTAGTAGGTGATCGAGCGGAGATGTGCCTGGAGGTGATCCTCGTTCAACTCGGCCAATCGTGTTGCGTCCGCCTCCTCACGATTGAACAGCTGTACGACACGGACACCGGTGATGCGCTCTTGGAGGAACGCGTTGATTCGTGCGACTCGGACGCGGATGTCCCGGTAGGCCGTACGAATCCGGGATCGAAAAAGAAAGGCCGCGTAGAAGACGAAGGGCAGGATGCTGAATGAGACCAGCGCGAGACGCCAGTTCATCATCAACATGGCCCCGATGATGAAGGCCAGCGTGAAGATGTCGCCGAAGACCGTGACGAGACCGGAGCTGAACAGGGTGTTCAGCGTCTCGACGTCGTTCGTGATCCGCGTCATCAAGCGGCCGATCGGGTTTCGATCGTAGAACCGAAGGTCTGCGCGCTGGAGCTTTTCGAAGATCTGGCGGCGGAGGTCGTACATGACCGACTGGCCGAGCCACGTCGTCACCAGCGCGCGCAGGTATTCGAGCACGAAGCCGGCGACCAGGGCGGCACCGTAGATCGTGATGAGTTCGATGAGCAGGGCACGATCACCGGCCGGGATCGCCTCGTCGATCACCCGCTGGGTGACCCACGGCCCGATGATCGCCATCCACGATCCGAGGAGCAGTACGAGAAGTGCCCCCGCGACGTGCAGGCGGTACGGCTTGAGGTACTGGATCAGTCGGCGCATGAGGCGTGCGTCGTACGCTTTGCCCAGCGCCTCTTCCTCATGCAGTGTCGATCCGTCGCCCATGGTCACGGGCTACCCGATGCAGGGAGGTGGGGTCCGGATGCGACCGCCCGAGGCCGATCTATCTCGAGCGAGCCTCCAGCGCCGCCAGAACAGCGTCGAGCCCGATTCCTTCCGCGCGCAGTGTGTGAGTCCGTATTCATGTCCATATCCGTCGGTCGGTTCAGGTTCGGTCCGCCCGGATCGAGGTGCAAAAGAACGCGCCCCGGCTGAGAAGGGCCGTGAGGAGTCGTGCTGAGGAGGAGTCGTGCTGAGTTCGAAAACGTCCGGCTACAGCAGCCTCTTGCCACCCGAGTGGCTCGCGTGATGCTGATGATGCAGGACGTCGATCAGCTTTGTCATAGGGCGAGAAAGGTCGAAATCGTCGTGGAGAGCGCCAACCCGGTGGACGTTGGTTTTATCATCCTGCCATGAACGATCCGATCCGGATCCGGGGAGCCCGGCAGCATAATCTCAAGGAGATCGATCTCGATCTCCCGCGCCGTGCGTTCACCGTGATCACCGGTCCGTCGGGATCCGGCAAGAGCTCACTCGCGCTCGACACCCTCTTTGCCGAGGGACAGCGCCGCTACGTCGAGTCCCTGTCGACGTACGCCAAGCAGTTCCTGGAGCGCATGGAGAAGCCTGATGTCGACTCCGTCGAGGGCCTCTCACCGGCTGTCGCGATCGAGCAGAAGAACCCGACCAAGTCGAGCCGATCGACGATTGGGACGGCCACCGAGGTGTACGACTATATGCGCCTGCTCTGGGCTCGGGTCGGCCGGACCCATTGCCCCGAGTGCGATCGACACGTGCTGCCCGACACGGTCTCATCGGCGGTCGATCGAGTGTTGGAGCTCGGGGAGGGGGTGCGACTCCAGGTCGCCTTTCCTCTTCCGCGCAGTGAGGAGATCAAGCACGAACTCGTCGTGGCGAACCTCAGGGCGCTCGGCTTCGTTCGCCTCCTCGTGGACGGAGCGGCGGTCGACATTTCGGGCTCAGATGCCGACACGCCAGCAGGTCTTGGGCGAGACCTGACCGCGTCGGACGAGCTCCTCGTCGTGGTCGACCGGATCAGGACGGACCCGGACGACACCGACCGCCTGGCCGACTCTCTCGGCACGTGTTTCGTGGAGGGCGAGGGGGAAGCCGTGGTACTGGTGGCCGATGCCGTGAGTCGGCCCGAGCGGCTCCTCTTCACCGAGAACTTCCGCTGCCCGGACCACCCTGACGTTGTCTTCCTCGAGCCGACGCCTCAGCTCTTCTCATTCAACAATCCCTACGGCACCTGCTCGCTGTGCACCGGGTTTGGCGCGACGCTGGATTACGATCCCGAGCTGATCATCCCCGTGCCCCAGCGCTCCCTCGCCGAGAACGCTGTGGACCCCTGGTCCGCGCCGCGATACAAGCGTGAGCGAGCGAAGCTCAAGGAGTTCGGGACGAAGTGCGGTGTCTCGCTCTATTCCCCGTGGGAGGAGTTGCCGGAGACGTTCCGTGAGGAGGTGATGTTCGGGACGAAGGGCTTCAAGGGCGTGATCCCTTTCCTCGTTTCACGGGAGAAAAAGCGGTACAAGCAGTACATCCGCGTCTGGCTTCGGAAGTACCAGGCGCCGAAGACGTGTCGCGAATGCGGTGGTGCGCGCATCCGCGCCGAAGGGCTGAACGTGCGCGTGTCCGGGCGCACGATCGCAGAGGTGTCCGAGCTTCCGCTGGAAGATCTCGCGCCGTGGCTGGATCGCCTCGAGTTGACCGAGATGGAGGAGCAGATTGCGGAGACGATCATGCGGGAACTGGCATCTCGGGTCGGCTTCCTCGTCGACGTCGGACTTGGATATCTGTCCTTGAGCCGCCAGATGCGGACACTCTCCGGAGGAGAGGCACAACGCATCAACCTGGCGAACTCGCTTGGCTCCGCTCTCGTAGACACACTCTACGTTCTCGACGAACCCACGGTCGGGCTTCATCCCCGAGACACCGGCGCGCTCCTCGATCTCCTGCAGCGCCTTCGGTCGGCGGGAAACACGGTTGTCGTCGTGGAGCACGATACGCAGGCGATTCGCGCCTCGGACCACATCGTGGAACTCGGGCCCGCGTCTGGCGAACACGGCGGGGAGATCGTCTTTCAGGGCGCCGCGGAGGAGCTGGAGGCGCAGGATACGGTGACCGGGCGCTATCTCTCGGGCCGCTCGCCGATCGAGGGTGCGGACGGACTCCGGCCAGTTGATGGCCCGTGCCTCGTCCTGCGGGGTGCCACCCAGCACAATCTTCAGGGGGTAGACGTGGAGATCCCCCTGGGGACGCTGACCGTCGTGACCGGAGTCTCAGGGTCCGGGAAGTCGACGCTGATCCACGATGTGCTGTACCGGGCCGCAGAGCGCGAGCTCGGTTCGGGTGAGACAAGTGCGAAAGAGCACCTGGGAGAGGTCGTCGGTGACTACGAAGCGCTCGAGGGACTGACCCACGTCGACGAGGTCGTGCTCGTGGATCAGGCACCCATCGGGCGCACACCCCGTTCCAACCCGGTCACGTACATCAAGGCATGGGATGCGGTTCGGAAGCTCTTTGCCGCCGCACCCGTCTCCCGAGAGCGCGGTTATACGCCCGGCCACTTCAGCTTCAACGTTCAGGGTGGCCGTTGCGAGGAGTGCAAAGGTGCGGGCGCTGTGGAGGTCGAGATGATCTTCATGGCGGATGTGTACGTGCCGTGCGAGGCATGCGGCGGCCGACGGTACAAGCGAGAAGTCCTCGACGTGAAGGTGCGCGGCAAGACAATCGCCGAAGTCCTGGAACTCACCGTAGACGAAGCGATCCGTTTCTTCATTCGAGAGCGCAGGCTCGGAAAGACGCTGTGGCAGCTCCAGCAGGTCGGGCTCGGTTATCTGCGCCTCGGTCAGCCTGCGACGACCCTGTCCGGCGGAGAGTCCCAGCGGCTCAAGGTGGCGCGTGAGTTGGCGAGGGTGTCCGGAAAAAAGGGGAGAAAGCTCTACATCCTGGACGAGCCCACCACGGGGCTTGCCGGGGAGGACGTTCGCAAGCTCGTCGAGGTCCTGGGACGGCTGGTGGAGGCAGGCAATACCGTGCTCGTGATCGAGCACAACCTCGACATCATTCGGGTAGCCGACTGGGTGATCGATCTCGGTCCGGATGCGGGCGTACGTGGTGGACAGATCGTGGGCGTGGGCCGTCCGGAGACGATCGCGAGCATTCCGGAGAGTCACACGGGGCGCTACCTCGCCGAAGCAATGCGAGAGGCGGCGCGACAGAGCATTATGAGGACGTAGAGATCGACCTGCGCACATGACTCCGCTTTCCCCCACCGTAAGTGTTCTGATGCCCGTACGCGACGGTGGCGAGCATCTTTTCGAAGCGATGGCATCCGTGGTCGCGCAGACGCTCGACGACTTCGAGGTCATCGCCGTCGATGACGGCTCGAGTGACGATACGCGTGCTCAGCTCGAGCGTTGGTCGACACAGGACGATCGTGTCCGCGTCATTCCTTCCCCGCCGGTCGGCATCGTCGCCGCACTCGAAATCGCCCGCGGCGTGGCAAGAGGTCGATACCTCGCCCGCATGGACGCGGACGACATCGCGGACCCACGCCGACTCGAGGTCCAACATGCACTCCTCGAGAGCGACCAATCACTCGTGGGGTGTGGATGCGGTGTCCGTTACTTCCCCGCAGAGCTCGTGCGCGACGGTGCGCGGCGATACGAGGCGTGGCTCAATGCCGTACGATCCCCCGCGGACGTGGCACGAGCGGTCTGGGTCGAATGCCCGCTTGCGCACCCGACGTTCTTTCTTCGTTCGGATGTCGTGGATGGGGTGGGTGGGTATCAGGACCACGGCTGGCCGGAGGACTACGACCTGGTGCTCCGACTTCATGGGGCGGGCCACAGGCTCGCCAACGCTCCGGAGGTCCTGCACCGATGGAGAGAAGGGAGAGGTCGTCTTTCGCGTACGGATGCACGGTATGCTCCGGAGGCGTTCTTGCGCTGTCGCATCCACCATCTGCTCCAGGGTCCTCTGACGGGTGGCCGAGACGTCGTCGTGTGGGGGGCAGGACCGGTCGGAAAGGCGTTCGCTCGGGCCATTCAGGAGCGCGGCGCGAGAGTGGCTGCTTTCGTGGAGCTGGACCCCCGCAAGATCGGGCAGGAGATCCACGGAGCCCCGGTGCTTGCCACGGATGAAGCGCTTGAGATCCGCGGTCCGCTGCACGTTTCGGCCGTTGGTCAGAGTGGCGCGCGGGCCCGGATCGAGAGCCTGCTGGAGGGGGCTGGGATGGCACCCGGTGAACACTTCGTCGCCGTGGCGTGACGAGGTCGCGCTTCAGCACGAACAAACCCTTGCAGTACAAGGCTTTTCCGAAGGTCAGCGATACCGGACAATCGCTTGGTTTGAGGCTCTTGAAGGGTTAGTTTTCGACGTCTCGGGAACCCTCCCTGGATACCCCTGAAAATGCCTCCGTACGTGCTGCGGACGGCTTTGACGAGGAGCGAGTGCTTGCCTCATTCCAGCGGCCCTGTGAACGGCCCCGAGCAAGCCCGCCCGAACGCCCGACAGGACGACCGCGTGTATGAGTGACGAGCTCGAGCTTGGAGGTGGTGAAGGAGGCGGACAGACAGTGCTGTCGCGTCTCCTCGAAGACGAAATGAGGGAGTCGTTCATCGACTATTCGATGAGCGTCATCGTTCAGCGAGCCCTCCCGGACGTGCGAGACGGATTGAAGCCCGTCCATCGCCGTATTCTGTACGCGATGAGCCAGGCGGGCCTCAGCCCCGGCAGAGCCTACAAGAAGAGCGCGACGGTGGTCGGAGACGTGCTGGGTAAGTACCACCCGCACGGTGACTCCGCAGTGTACGACTCGATGGTCCGCATGGTGCAGGACTTCTCCCTGCGCTATCCGCTCGTGGATGGGCAGGGGAACTTCGGTTCGGTCGACGGCGATTCCGCTGCTGCCTACCGATACACCGAAGCCCGCCTCATGCCGCTCGCAACCGAGTTGCTGGCGGATATCGAGAAGGAGACCGTCAACTACGCGGACAACTTCGACGGGAGTCACCAGGAACCCACGGTTCTTCCGGCGCGGGTGCCGAACCTTCTCATCAACGGTTCGTCGGGGATCGCGGTCGGCATGGCGACGAACATCCCGCCCCACAACCTCCGGGAGGTGGTCGCGGCGACGACGGCGCTGATCGACAACCCTGATCTGTCCCAGGACGAGCTCGAGACCCTGGTGACGGGACCGGATTTCCCGACCGGTGGCTTCATTTGTGGTCGAGACGGCATTCGGGACGCCTATCGCACCGGGCGGGGTCGGATCGTGATGCGGGCGCGCGCCACCATCGAGCCGATCGATGCGAACAGTGAGCGGATCGTGATCACCGAGATTCCGTTCATGGTCAACAAGTCGCGTTTGATCGAGCAGATCGCTCAGCTCGTGCGTGACAAGAAGCTCCCCGATATCCGTGACCTTCGTGACGAGTCCGATCGCGAAGGCATGCGTATCGTCGTCGAACTCAAGCGGGATGCCGTGCCGGAGATCGTGCTGAACCGCCTGTATCGGCACACGCAGATGCAGTCGACCTTCGGAACCATCCTGCTCGCGCTGGTAGACGGGGTGCCTAAGGTGATGTCGCTGCGCGAGACGCTGCAGCACTTCATCGACCATCGTCTCGAAGTAATCGTCCGGCGCAGTGAGTACGACCTCGAGCGCGCGCTCGAGCGGGAGCACATCCTCGAAGGTCTCAAGATCGCCGTCGACAACATCGACGAGGTCATCAAGATCATTCGTGGCTCGAAGGACACGCTGACTGCCTCCAGCCAGCTCCAGGAGGCGTTCGATCTGTCCGAGCGCCAGGCGAAGGCCATCCTCGACATGCGTCTCGCACGTCTCACAGGGCTCGAGATCGAAAAGCTCGAGGAAGAACTGACCGAGGTGCGAGCACTCATTGCCGAGCTGCGCCGTATTCTCGACTCCGAGGTGGTCCGTATGGGCATCCTGAAGGAGGAACTGGCCGAGGTCAGTGACAAATACGGGGACGAGCGTCGTTCCGAGATCACGCACGCGATCGGCTCGTTCAACGTCGAGGATCTGATCGTCGAGCAGGACATGGTCGTGACCGTGTCCCACGGGGGATACGTGAAGCGTCTGCCCGTGGACACCTACCGGGCGCAGCGCCGGGGCGGTCGCGGGCTGCGTGGGATGGATACCAAGGAAGAGGATTTCGTCGAACATCTCTTCGTCGCGTCCACGCATGATTACCTGATGATCTTCACCCGGCGCGGTCGATGCTACTGGAAGAAGGTCTGGGAGATTCCCGAGGGCAGCCGAGCGTCGCGTGGGAAACCGATCGTGAACCTCCTGAACCTCGGCTCGGACGAGAAGATCGCCGCGGTCGTGCCGGTTCGTGAGTTCAGTGAAGACCACTATCTGATGTTCGGAACGCGCCGTGGCATCGTGAAGAAGACTGCGCTGTCGGCGTACGGGAATGTCCGGTCTGTCGGCCTGAACGCGATCAACATCGCCGACGGCGATGAATTGATCGAAGTCCGGGTCACGTCCGGTGGTGACGAAATCCTGCTCGCGAGTCGGAAAGGGATGGCCATCCGCTTCAACGAGTCGGACGCCCGTCCGATGGGTCGCGCGACCGGTGGCGTGAGAGGACTGAACCTGCGCGACGACGACGAGGTCGTCGGCATGGTGGTCGCCCGTGAGGATTCGACGGTTCTCGTCGTGTCCGAAAAGGGGTTGGGTAAGCGGACCCCCATCAGTGAATATCGCCTGCAGAAGCGCGGTGGTTTCGGTGTGATCAACCTCAAGGTCTCCGAAAAGACGGGTGAGGTTGTCACGGTCCGTGCCGTGTCCGAGAACGAGCAGCTGATGATCATCACGCGCAAGGGCGTCGTGAACCGGCAGCGAGTCGAAGAGATCCGTGTGATCGGTCGGGCAACCCAGGGCGTTCGACTCGTGAGCCTCGACGATGGAGACGTGGTGATGGACGTGGCTCGTGTGATCATCGACGAAGAGAGCGGCGATGAATTGGAAGGGACGGAGGCGCCCGTCGGAGATGACGTTGCGGCGACGAGTCCCGAGGCCTCGAACACCGAGGCGAGCACGGTCGCGGATGCGACAGATGCGGACAGCAGCAGCCCGGGCGATGACGAATCGTGAGTGACGTCGTGCAGGGGCAGGGCCTGGTCGGGTTGACCGAGATCGAATCGGCAGCCCACAGGCTCGCGGGGATCATCGTCCCCACGCCCCTGATCCCGGCCGACGCCATATCGGAGATGGTCGGGGCTCAGGTCCGCTTGAAGTGCGAGAACCTTCAGCGGGCCGGCTCGTTCAAGATCCGAGGCGCCTACAACTTCGTCGCCCAGCTCTCCGACGATCGGGTGGCGAACGGCATTATCACCTATTCCTCCGGGAACCATGCGCAGGCGGTGGCGTTGGCGGGGAAGCTTCGAGGCGTGCGTGTGGTTGTCGTGATGCCGACCGACGCCCCCAAGGTCAAACGTGACGGGGCACAGCGTCTTGGGGCAGAGCTCGTCTTCGAGGGTACGACGTCCGTCGAGCGTAAGGGCCGCGCAGAGTTGATTGCCGAGCAGGAAGGGCTCGTGATCGTGCCCCCGTTCGACCACCGCCACATCATTGCTGGTCAGGGTACGGTTGGCCTGGAGATCGCGCGCGAGTGGCACGATGTCGACCTGGTCCTCGCCCCCATTGGAGGCGGTGGCCTGGCGAGTGGAGTGGCAGCGGCCGTGAAGCGCATGTTTCCGTCGGCGAAGGTGATTGGGGTCGAACCGGAAGGCGCGGCCTCGATGCGACGGGCGCTTGACCATGGATCGCCTGTACTCCTCAGCGACGTCGACACGATCGCCGATGGGCTCAAGCCTGTCATTGCAGGAGAGCTGACCTTCGAGCATGCGCGCGACTTGATGGACGACGTCGTCACGGTGGACGACGCATCGATCAGGAAGGCGGCCGGGATTCTGGTTCATCGGCACAAGCTGGTGTCCGAGTTCAGCGGTGCGGCGACGACGGCCGCGCTTCTCTCAGGTAAGGTGGACCACGGAGGGGGGCGGGTCGCTGCGGTGATTTCGGGTGGGAACCTGGGGACGCCAGCGGAGTGCGCGGATTGTCCCGCCGCGCCGTTCCGGGTCACCTGACCACCCGGCGAACTCTCTCCCTGTCCGACAAAGGCAAGCACCATCCATGCGCCGAATCATTCTCTTCGACATCGACGGAACGCTCCTGTGGGGTGGACCCGCCAAGAGTGCTTTCGTCGACGCGATGAACGAGACGTACGGAACGCCCGGGGACATCGAGAACGTCAGCTTTTCCGGGAAGACCGATCCCCAGATCGCTCGAGAACTCCTCGTGAATTCAGGGGTGCCGCACGACGAGATTTCACGTGGGCTCGAGGGGCTCTTTCGTCGGTACCTGGGCTACCTTGAGGCTCGCCTCCCCGAGGACCCCGTCACGGTGCTCCCGGGCGTCCCTGAGCTGCTGGATGCCCTCGCTGCGTATGATGATGTGGGCGTTGGGCTTCTGACGGGCAATGTGGCAGGGGGCGCGAAGCTCAAGTTGGCGTCGGGAGGTCTTTGGGGTCGTTTCGACTTCGGCAGTTATGGCTCCGACCATGAGCATCGGGACGAACTTCCCCCGATCGCCGTGTCACGCGCACGAGAGTTGTGGGGTGAGGTCGTAACAGCCGACAAGGCGATCGTCGTTGGCGACACGCCCCGTGACGTCCAGTGCGGGAAGGCCGGCGGCACGAGGACGATGGCGGTGGCGACCGGGTCGTTTACGGCCGAAGAGTTGAGCGTCCATGACCCTGATCACGTTCTCGAAGATTTCTCTTCTACGACGGCTGTCGTGGATCTCCTCCTTGGCTGAGACGTTCAACGAAGGGCTCGTCCAAGCCCGAGGTTCCTTGATCGACCCTCCTGGGCGAAACATCTTCCTGTGCTCGAAGCTTGAGGAAAGCTTCGCATCCAAGGGTGCGGAGATCACTTGACCGGCCTGGATGCCGGGTCGTTCAAAGGAGTACAACGTGTCCAGAGGTGAAGATCGGCGGGCTGCCCGCGAAACCCAGTCCGACATGAAGAAGTTCTACTACCTGTTCGGTGCCGTCATCGTGATCGGGATCGGGGTGGTGGCCTTCAACGTGGGAAACAGCGTGCTCAGCTCGGCCGCGACCGCGCCGATTGAGCTGGACCTGGCGGATGACGAGGCGCTCGTGGCACTCGCGCAGGGCGTGACGCTTGGCGACGATCAGGCCCCGGTGACGGTCGTGGAGTTCGGGGACTACCAGTGCCCTGGCTGCGGTGCGTTCGCACTTTCGGTGAAGCCGCAGATCGAAGGGACGATGGTTGCGTCAGGTCAGGTGAAGTTCGTGTTCTACGACTTTCCGCTGATCTCGATTCATCCGAACGCGTTCCTTGCCGCACGCGCAGCTCGCTGTTCGGATGAGCAGGACGCGTACTGGGAGTACCATGAGACGTTGTTCCGGAACCAGGCTCGGTGGGCAACCGCGACGATGCCGTCGAGTGCCTTCGAGGACTATGCGGAGGAAGTCGGCATGGACGGCGGCGCGTTCAGTGCCTGCCTCAACAGCGACAAGTACGCAGACGTCGTGACGGCCAACATGGAGTTGGGTGGCCGGATGGGCGTGAACGGCACGCCGACGGTGCTCGTGAACGCGAATGGAAACTTGCGACGAGTCAATTCCAACGACTTCCAGAGCATCTCGGCGGCGATCGATGAGTTGATGGGAGCCGGAGGCGGCGCTAACCGACCGTGAGCAAGCTTGTGAAGGTCCGGCTACTCTTCGTCGACGACGGGGACTATCACCACGAAACGGTCGAGATCCCCGCCGCCTCGATCGACGCACATGAGCGTCTGATTGACTGTCTGCGGGAAGATGATGCCGTTCAGAAGAAGGTTTTCGTCGATGTCGATCGCCTCGTCTCGGCATACCTCGACGACTGACTTGGATTGAAGACGTCTGAGCGGTGCGTTGCGCTGCTCAGGCGTCGCCCAGTACTTCGAGCGCGCGCTCCAGCGTCCATTCCTTAACGCACTGCGGTGGCCAGGTGCCCTGAGCGGCATCCGACAGAATCCGCTGCCCCTCGTCCCAGGCGCGGGTCGCCGTCGGTG
Source organism: Gemmatimonadota bacterium (assembly GCA_028873595.1). Taxonomy (GTDB): domain Bacteria; phylum Gemmatimonadota; class Gemmatimonadetes; order Longimicrobiales; family Gaopeijiaceae; genus UBA2589. The sequence continues at coordinate 71,623 of JAPPOV010000037.1, forward strand.
GATCCATGAGCCCCTGCTCCCTGGCTTCCGAAAATTCGTCCTCGTCGAGCAGGACTGTGACGCCGGAGGGTGTCTGCCAGACGTCCAGGAAGAGGTCGGTCGTGTGCCAGATTGGCCCGTCGATCACCGGCGGCGTCAGGATGTTCGCGTACAGGCCGGTAAAGGTCCGGTCGGCGCGGTGGAATCGCCCGATGTCGTGCCAGACGTCGGGGAAGGTGAACCAGAGTGCGAGCGAGTCGCGTTCGAGTATGACCTCGGTGTCGTGATACATCGCCGTGTCCGTCTCGACCGGTTGAGAGAGCGTCACGATCACATCGTCTTCTTCATGGACGACGCGCTGCTCGTATATGCGTACACGGTTGGGAGGTCGCCTGTAGTGGATGGCGACCCGGGCGTTGGGGCTCACGGGGCCTTGTCGTCCGTCGCAGGTGTGTTCGTAACACCGACGACCTCCACGAAGATGTCCATGACGCCGCCGCATACGGCCGGACTCCACGTCGTGAAATCCTCTGTGAGGTCGACGTGGACCCGCTCGGCGACACCGGTTTCGAGCACACGATACGCAGACTCGATGACCTCGGCTTCGCCGCATCCACCACCGACTGTTCCGGTCAGTCCTGCGGATGGGTCGACGAGCATGCGTGCGCCGACCTTTCGGGGTGTCGAACCTCGCGTACCGACGATGGTCGCGAGCACGCACGCATGCCCTGCGCTGCGGGCGGCAGCGAGGGCTTCGGCCAGCGTCTTGTCGTCTTCGTGGGTCATGGTTCGGTTTCGACTCCGTGCGCCGCCGTGTCCTCGCCCCCGTCATCTGTGAAGAAGCGCTCCGCGACTCGTTCCACACCCCGGAGTGGCACGCCCGTGCCACCACGGTCCAGCATGACGAGCTCTGCCGCAACTGCGACAGCGATCTCTTCCGGAGTTTCCGCGCCGATATCGAGCCCGACGGGTGCGTGGATGCGTTTCAGAGAAGCTCGATCGAACCCTTCGTCGAGAAGTTGGACATACGTGGCTCGCACGCGCCGCCGACTCCCGATCATGCCGATGTAGGCGGGAGACGGATCTGCACGCAGCGCACGAATCAGGCACTCGAAGTCGTATTTGTGACCACGAGTGACGAGCAGCAGGAAGCTCCGCTCGTGGAGCACGACGTCCGCGAATGGGTCGGAAAAGTCCGCTCGGATCAGGCGATCTGCATCCGGAAAGCGCTCACGTGTCGCGAAGTCGGGACGGTCGTCCAGGACCGTTACGAGGTAGCCGAGCATGGCGCCCATATGAGCCATCGGCTGAGCCACGTGTCCGGCTCCGACCACGATGAGTTCCCGGATCGGTCGCCGGACCTCGACATAGAGCTCGATCTGACCTCTGGGCGCCTCGATCGTGCGGATACCGTCGCGAGAGCGACGGTCGTCGAGGGCCGCATCCAGGTGGTGTACCGCTAAAGCATCGAGGGATGCGTCTCCCAGCGATCCTCGAGTTGTCGTGCCGTCGGACGGATGGCGTACAAGAGCCATCCGGGCTCCCGGCCGTATCCCGGCGGTGTCTGCTGCCCCGATGACGGTCGCGGCTGCTGCGCTGCCCCCGGCGGCGGACGCAGTCAGAAGGAGCTCGGATATCTCAGCTGCACCGAGCGGCACCGCCGTCATGTAGGTTGCTCCGACACAGAGGTCATGGGTCGGTCGGTGTACGGGGGCGTGCCTGCCTCGACTGCTGCGAAGATTTCGGGGGTATCGATATCCACGACAACTCGAGGATCACGCACCAGCTCGACCGAGGCCTGCGACAGATGCCGATGGACGACCGTGCGTGCGCCACCCTCCAGTGCCGGGTCCATGAGCTCTGCGAAGAGGGTACGGGTGAAGATCGCAGGATGGCCGCGCTTCTCATGCCGGACACCCTCCACGAAGTACTCGTGCACCGGGAGTGCGAGAGGAGGTGACTCGACTGCGACACGGTCTCGCAATTGCCGAACGATCTCGCCATCGACCAGGGGAAAGTCGACGGGTAGCCAGGCAATCGCATCGACGTCGTCGGTCAGCTGCTTGATCGCGAGTCGCATGGATGTGATTGGGCCCTCGCCGGGATCGTCGTTCACAAGCACCTGGGCGCCCGTCGCTCGAGCTGCGTCTTCGACTGCGGCGTCTCCGCGGCGGATGACGACAATAACGTCATGACACGCTCCGGCTCTCAGCGCGTCCACGGCGCGTTGCACGAATGTACGGCCCGCGAGCTCCATGGCCGCCTTGGGGCGTCCCATGCGGCGCGAAGCACCGGATGCCGGCACGACACCGACGATTTTCAGGTCGGAAGCGACGGACACGCGGGCATCAAGCACGGCCATCGGGGAAGGCCGTGTACAGTGTTCGGTCTTCCGATGCGAGCTGGACCAGTGTCGGTGCGGGCGTGAAGCGCGGGCCACACTCGTCGGCCAGCTGTTCGAGTCGGTCGACGATCCCTCGCGGGTGCAGGGTGTCGGCGAAGCGGAGCAGGCCCCCGCGGAAGGGAGGGAAGCCGGTGCCCATGATCATGGCGAGGTCCACGTCGGCGGCGGAGGCAGCGATGCCGTCGCCGAGGATTCTGGCTGCCTCGTTGATCATGGCCAGAATCAGTCGACGTCGGACGAGCCGCTCTCCCTCGTCGCCAGCGATGGTTCCGGCTGGTGCGTTGCCTGGCGAGGGCACAGACGGAAGCTCCGCATAGATCGACGGGTCCACCCCTTTCTCCTTACCGCCTTCGTAGCGATAGAAGCCGAGCCCTCCCTTCTTACCGAGTCGGCCCGTTCGGCCCAGTTCCAGAAGCGCCGGTGCGGGTGTCAGTCGGTCGCCGAGTGCCGCGTGAAGCGACGCCCCCGCATGACCGGAGACGTCGATCCCGACTTCGTCTACAAGTCGCAGTGGCCCCATCGGCATGCCGAACCGCCTCGCGATTCGGTCGATCACCTCGATCGGTGCTCCATCGGAGAGCAGGAAACCGGCTTCGTTCAGGTAGGGACCCAGGATACGGTTCACGAGGAACCCGGGCCCGTCCCCCACCACGACCGGGACCTTTCCGAGATCCAGCGACAGCTTGTAGATCGTCGCTACGGCCTCGTTCGAGGTGCTGGGCGCTCGGATGACCTCGACCAGAGGCATCCGGTGAACGGGGTTGAAGAAGTGCATGCCGCAGAAGCGCTCGGGTCTGGACAGAGCGTTTGCCATCTCTTCGACTGAGAGAGAGGACGTATTCGTCGCGATGATGCACGCGTCAGATACGTGTGCCTCCAACTCCGTCAGGACTGCCTTCTTCACCTCGATCTTTTCGACGATGGCTTCGACCACGACATCAGAGCCGGAGAGCCCGTGGTATTCGACTCCCCCGGAGATTCGCTCCATGGCCTGAGTCGCTTCGCGGCGGGTCATGCGGCGCCGCTTCGTAGCCTTGTCGAAGAGGCCACGCGCATGCTGGAGTCCACCCGTGACCGCTTCGTGCTCGATATCCTTCATCCAGGATTCGATCCCGCGGGATGCCGCCAGCTGAGCGATGCCACCCCCCATGACGCCTGCGCCGAGCACTCCGACTTTCGCAACGGATTTCGGCTTCGCAGTTGAGTCGGCGGGAAGGCCGGTGCCTTTGCGCGACGCCTCACGCATGTGGAAGACGTGAACCAGGTTCTTGCACACGGGACCGACGAGGAGGGCCGCAGCCTCTCTCGCCTCGGCGGCGAGCCCTTCCTCGATGGATCCCCCCAGCGTTTGGCCCAGAACGTCGAGGATGGCGAGTGGGGCAGGGTAGTGGCCTCCGGTCTGCTGCAGAACCTTCTTTCGTGCTGTGCGCAGGACGATGGCGCGGCCCGGCGGCGTCCCGTCCAGGGCGCGTTGGAGGAGCGAGCGGCGGTGGGGACGCGGCGCGCCCTTTTCACCGACCAGGCCAAGCGTGAACTCGCGGATCGCCTTTTCGAAGATCGGTGCGGGCAGGATTGCCGAGGCAAGCCCGACGCGCCGAGCCTTCGTCGGGCGCACCTTCTTTCCGGTCAGCAGCATATCGAGCGCGGCCTGCAGCCCGATCAGACGGGGCAACCGCGTCGTGCCACCCCACGCAGGGAGGATGCCGAGTTGAACCTCGGGCAAGCTCATGGTGGTACGTACCGAATCAGAGAGGACACGGTGGTCGCACGCGAGGGCCATCTCGACTCCACCGCCGACACAGACCCCGTGGATGGCCGCAACGGTAGGGACGGGCACGCGTGTGATGTCCGAAAAGATCGCCTGGCCGAGTCGGATCTGTTCCTCCGCGAGCGCAGGGTCCTCCGTGCGATCGATGACGTCGATGTCCGCGCCCGCTATGAATGAATTCGGCTTTCCGACGATCACGACGGCACGGACGCGAGCTTCACGAGCGGCGAGCTGGACTTCGTCGATTGTTTCGGCAAAGCGCTTCATGACCGGTTCCGAGAGGACGTTCATCGAACGGTCCGGGTCGTCAAACCTGATCCAGCCGATCGCATCGTCGTCGATCTCGAAGGTGGGACTGAGGCTGGCGGTCATGTCGGCGAAGTGAAGGTGTCGGAGCGTGGTTGAGCCTGATCGAGCACGTGGGGAACGTCCAAGGATACCGTGCGGAGGCTCAAAGGAAAGCCGTCCGGACGCGGTTGGCGTCCGGACGGCTTGGCGAGCTTCTCTGTATCAGTGCCGCATGGGCATCCGGCTAGAGCGTGGGCCGTTCCTCGGCGTTCGAACGCGTGAGCGTCACGGTCAGGGGCTCACCGCCCTCGACGGTAATCGGGACGTTCCAATACAGCTCCGTGTAGGCCATCTCGTATCGAGCGTAGACCCAGTACTGGCCGGGCTTCACCTTGAGGCCACCGCGGGCGATCCCGTTGGCGTCGGTGGTGTCCACCACCCAGTCGAGTCCGAGCGCACGCTGCTTCTCGGTGTACACCATCCCGATGTCCGCGAAGGCGTCGTCGGCCCAGTTGTCCTTGAGCACTCGGATCGAATCCGACGCGCGAATCGTACCTTGCTGGAGCTCGTTGAAGACCGCGAACGTCCGCTCCTGCTGCCGTTCGGCGGCAGCAAGCTGACCGTCCCATTCGTTGAACTCACGGAACAGCACGACGTAGTCACCGGACCCGCGGTTCAGCGTTTCGAGGACCTCACTGAGGGTCTGAAGCGTGTCCCGGATGGTTGCCCAACGCTGGGTCGCCGCATCCCACTCTGCCTGAGCGGCCTGGACTTCGGCGCGCTGCTCGAGGAGTTCCTGCGGCGCCTCCGGCTCGGGCGTGCCGTACGCAGTCGCCATCGAATCGAACAGGACGTCACGGTCGAACGGAATCAGCTGAACTTCGATGTCCGAGAGCGTGAGCTGCATGGTGCCGTCGCCTTCCGGGTTCGGAACGTCGATCTCCATCGTCACCACAACCTCGGCCGGGCCGCAGGCGGCTGCGGCGAGGATGAGGCCGAGGGCGAACGGGAGGGTCCTTCTCATGAAACTGTCTCCGTCGGTCGTCAAACGTTGTACCTGAAGCCTTCGAAGCTAGTGTCCGCAAAAAGGCCGATCAACCTCGGAGGCCCGGCACTGTGTGTGGAAAGGCCTTCTGACGCCTGAATCGCTTGTGGCGTCGATCAGTTCCGGATGTGGTCCGGCAAGATGAACCGGGAAGGATCCTTCGCCACACCGTTCACCTTCACCTCGTAGTGAAGGTTCGGCGATGTGGTGATGCCGGTGTCTCCGACCTGGGCGATCACCTGCCCACGCGTCACTTCATCTCCGACCTGCGCGATGAGCTTCGACGCGTGGCCGTAGAGGGTCGTGAATCCGAAGCCGTGATCGATCTCGACGGTCAGCCCGTAGCCGACGAGCCAGCCGGAGCGGATCACTCGGCCCTTGGCCGCGGCCATGATCGGAGTGCCCATCGGCGCGGACACGTCGATCCCTTCATGCGGGAGCGGCCGGTTATGTACTGGGTGCATCCGAGATTGTGAGAAACGGCTCGAGAGCCAACCCTGTGTCGGGAGGATTGAGGGTGTCGACTCCAGAAGGTCACGATGGTTACGGACAGAGTCCGTAGCCTCTGCGAGGCTCTCGGAGAGGAGTCGTGCACGTCGTTCGAGTGCGCTCAGATCGTATCCGGTGGCGTGAATTCGCTTCGTGGTGATCGAATCGGTCGCCCACAGGGGAGACGATTCCGGAACACCGAGTCCGGGGCCACCGACACCCGCCTGCAAGACTTCCGGGTCGATGATCTCGAGTCCCGCGAGGTTTCTGAAGTGAGCGTCGTTTTCGGCCACCCGATCGAGTGTGTGTTCGAGGTCGGCGATTCTCGTCTGGAATTGGGCCAACTCGTCTTCGAGGGCGTTGTTCCGGACTTGGAGATTCTGCGCCTGCATGCGGTTGAAGGTGCCTGCTCCGATGAAGACGGCACTCACCACGAACATGATGCATGCGACAAGGCCCACGCCCGCTGCGAGCCTGAGCGTGCGCGAAGAAAGAGAGTATTGCTGGACCGGGTCGTCCTGTCCTCGCATGACGAGGAAGGTCCACCTGTCTCCGGTCATAGATCCGCCTGGGGTTCCGTTAAGGTGCGCGTATCGGAGGGCTCAGGGGGGGAGTGAGAGCCCTGAAATGTCAGGCTCGGCCGGGCAAGTTGACGGCCCTCGCACGGACCGTCAAGAAACCCCACCCGAATCCTTCAGTCGGCGGTACGGGGGCGGCGGCGAGCGTTCCCCTACTCGGCATCGGCCGTCCAGCCCGGGTCGACCCGGGGAAAAAGCGGGCTGCCCGGGGTCACGGTCTGACCTGCCAAGCCGACCGTGACAGCCTCATCGAGCGTGGGAACGCCTTCGAGGCCGAGCCGGTTGGCCAGCTCGTGCATCTTCTCCGGAGCGACCGGTTGGAAGAGCGCGCACAGTACCACGAGAACGCGAGCCAACGTCGCCAGTGTCTCGTCCAGGCTCGCTGCCTGATCGGCGTCTTTCGCCTGGGCCCACGGCTGCCGTTCCTCCACGTACACGTTGGCGGCTCGTGCGAGATCCATCGCGGCGGCGAACGCCTCGTGCACTTTCAGGTCATCCATCGACGCCCGGGCATCAGCGAGCGCCTGATCGATCGCCGCGTTCAGCCCATCCGACTCTGCGTCGGGTACGACACCTTCACGGTATTTCGAGATCATCGAGATGGCCCGGCTGGCAAGATTCCCCAGCACGTTCGAGAGCTCGTCGTATCGTGTCAGGAAGCGTTCCGGTGTATACGACGCGTCTCCACCGGTCGGCATTTCACGCATCAGGTACCAGCGAACTGCGTCGGTGCCGAAGGTCTCACGGAGCGCCAGAGGGTCGACGACGTTGCCCAGCGATTTCGACATTTTCGTGTCGCCCACGACCCACCAGCCGTGCGCAAGGATCTGCCGCGGTATGGGCAGCCCCACGCCCATGAGCAGGGTCGGCCAATAGACGGAGTGGGTCGTCAGGATGTCCTTCCCCACGAGGTGCATGTCGGCCGGCCACCATGATGCCGTGACGTCATCGAACCCTTGCTGGTCAGTCGGCTGCGACGGGTCGATCGCCCCGGACGCGGTCAGATAATTGATCAGCGCATCGACCCATACGTACGCAACATGATCGGTGTCGAAGGGCAGGTCGATTCCCCAGGAGAGCCGAGATTTCGGTCGCGAGATCGACAGGTCACCGAGCGGTTGCCGGAGGAATCCCAGGATCTCGTTCTTCCTCACCTCGGGAACGATCCATTCCGGATTGTCCTCGATCTGCTTGATGAGCGCGTCCTGCCATTCACTCATCTTGAAGAAGTAATTCTTCTCTTCGACGTAGGTGACCTCGCGGCCGCATACCTGACAGCAGCGGTCGTCACCGATGTCCTTCTCGGTCCAATAGCGCTCATCAGAGACGCAATACCAGCCCGAGTAGGTCCCTTCGTAGATCTGATCACGTTCCCACAGGCGCTGGAGGAAGGCTGTGACCACCGCCTTATGCTCATCCTCCGTCGTACGAATGAAGCGGTCGTACGAGATGCTGAGTGTCTTCCACGCCTCTTCGAAGCGCTCCGCCATCAGATCACAGAGCTCGATGGGCTCGACCCCGCGCTTTTCAGCCTCGTCCTGGATCTTCTGCCCGTGTTCGTCCGTCCCGGTCAGGAAGAAGACGTCCTTGCCGTCCTGCCGCTGGAAGCGTGCGAGTACGTCGGTCAGAATGGTCGTGTACGCATGCCCGATGTGCGGCTCGCCCGACGCGTAGTAGATCGGCGTGGTGAAGAACCGTCTCTCCGTTCCGCTCAACTCCTGCTCCCGTCTTTCTCGCGGCGGCGCCCCACGGGGGAGCCGACTTCCTGTTTCAGGTCGGCCAGCGGGACTGTTCGGCGCTCGCCTTCCGTGCTTCGCAACGTCACCAGATCGTGCCAGATGTCGACCTCCACGACCCGCTCCTCACCGAGTGAGGTCTTGATGGTGCGTCCCTCGCGTGGGAAGCGGCGGCGGGCTTCGACGTACGTCTTGTGTTCGTACATCAAGCAGCACATGAGACGCCCGCAGCAGCCGGAGATCTGCGCAGGATTCAGCGAGAGCTTCTGATCTTTTGCCAGTTGTAGCGATACCGGTTTCAACTCGGGGAGCCACGTCGAGCAGCAGAGCTCCCGGCCACAGCGGCCGATCCCTCCCAGGAGAGCTGCCTCGTCTCGAACACCGATCTGTCTCAGCTCGATGCGAGCTCGGAAGGTACGCGCGAGATCCCGTACCAGCTGTCGAAAGTCGACACGCTTTTCAGCCGTGAAGTAGATGATCAGCTTGTTGCGGTCGAACTGCCACTCGGCCTCGGTGACCTTCATCTTGAGGCCGTGCTTTCCTACGAGCCTCTTGGTCTCGGAGCGAACTCGGTGCTCGTCATTACGCAGCACGGCCCGGCGATCAAGCTCGTCCTCGCTCGCGAGTCTCACGACGGAATGGTCAGGTGCGGGGGTCGCGCAGCCGCCGTTCGAAGACGAACACTTCCGCTCTGCGATCACCCCGACCGCGGACACCTCCCCGAGATCCTCGCCCCGGTCCGCCTCTACGATGACGTGCTGGCCAGGACGCAGGTCGATCCCCCTGTAGGTGAAGTATTCCTTGCGGGTTCCTTTGAATCGGATCTCGGCGAAGCCAGCCATGTGCGGTGCGACCTCAGCTGTCGCGCCAGGCGCCGATGGCCTCGTACTTCGCCCAGCGCTGCGCCAGAAGCTTCTTGACGGTCAGCTTTTCGAGTTCGGATACCGTCCGGTCGAGGGCCTCTTGCAGCACGTCTGCCGCGGCATCCCAGTCTTCGTGGGCTCCGCCGCGAGGTTCGGGTACGATTTCGTCGCAGATGCCGATTGCGTGAAGATCCTTCGCGGTCAGCTTCAGCGCGTTCGCAGCCTTCTCCTTATGCTCCGCTGAACGCCAGAGGATGGCAGCACATCCCTCGGGAGAGATCACAGAGTAGATCGAGTGCTCGAGCATCAGGATGCGGTCGGTCACCCCGATCCCGAGTGCGCCTCCCGACATGCCTTCACCGATGACCACGGAGACGATCGGGACCTTCAGGCGGGACATCTCGCGCAGGTTGAAGGCGATGGCTTCGCCAATCCCGCGTTCCTCCGATCCCAAGCCGGGGTAAGCGCCGGGGGTGTCGATGAAGCTGATGACGGGGCGCCCGAACTTCTCGGCCTGCTGCATGAGGCGTAGCGCTTTCCGGTAGCCTTCGGGGTGCGGCATCCCGAAATTGCGTCGGAGGTTCTCCTTCATGTCGCGGCCTTTCTGCTGGCCGATGATCATGACGGAGCGTCCGCCAAGGCGTGCCCACCCTCCGACGATGGCCTCGTCGTCGCGATACCCGCGGTCGCCGTGCAGTTCGACCCAGTCGGTGAATACACGTGCGACGTAATCGAGGGTATACGGCCGCTGCGAATGACGCGCGACTTGAACCTGCTCCATGGGAGTCAGGTTGGCGTAGGTCTTTTCCTTGAGGTCCTGGAGCTTGCTCCGGAGGACCGTCACTTCGTCGGACACGTCGATCCCTCGCCTGTCGGCAAGGTCCAGAAGCTTGTCAATCTGTTCCTGGATCTCGACGATGTCGCGCTCAAAATCTAAATGCACGGCAATCGCCAGCGTTTTTCGGATATGGCCTCAGAAACATCCTGGGGGGCGATAACCTCGCCGCTCTGAACCGTCTTCCGCAAGCGATTCCGGGAGGCGGTGGGCCACTGCTCGGTCGTCGTAGCCGGGCGAGGTGAGCCGAGACTAGTCCCGGCTCACTTCCTGGAAGGCTTCGACCTCGGTGAAGCCCTCGAAGCGACCCCAGTAGCGTGCGTATGCCTGGGCCGTACGTGGCCGAAGGTCGACGCGTGGGGCCCCGACGGACTGATACGCGGCCAGCGCCTCCATCTTCATGACCATCTGCTCCCGGATGTCCACGAAGCGTTTGGGCTGGAACTCAACGCCGGTCGTCGCGGTCTCGTATGCGTATACGTGGGGATGTCGCTCGTCGCTTCGACCCCCATGAGTGACGCCTCCCGCCGCGAGACGTCACGATCGTTCGGAGCCGGCAGGTACACCGTCGTCGGGCGCAATTCGTGCAGGGTTTGCTCGATCAGGTCTCTCTGTGCGTCGCGGTCCCCAAACAGCGCTCGGTCCATGCGGCGCTCGATTCCCAGGATGTCGGCGGCGAGCGAGGCTGCTTTGAGCTCTTCGTGTGTGGCGGCTTCCGGGTCGTTCAGGACCGGCACGACCACGACGACTTCGTGCTCCGCAACCGATTTCATCAAGACCCCACCGCACCCCATCTCCGCATCACCGAGGCGACCCTCGATCACCACGACGATCTCATCGAGGTCCAGGTCGGCGCTCGATCGTTGATCACGCTCGACCATGCCGACGACACGGGTGACGAATTCGTCCCGGTTGAGCGGCTTGATGATGACCTGATCGGCCCCTGCCCGCAGCGCCTGTTCTTCGTACTGAGCTTGTTCGTACCCTGTCGTCACCAGGATCGGGGTATCCACCGAGTGTTTGCGGGCGGTGCGGATGACGGCGAAGCCATCGGCGCCAGGGACGTTGAGATCAGTGATGATCAGGTCCCAGTGCTCATTCTTCAGCAGCGTGAGCGCCTGGTCTCCGTCCTGAACGTGTGTGACCTGATAGCCCGACATCGTGTTGAGCATCGCCTTCACCAATAGGGCCTGGTCGAAGGCGTCCTCGATGTAGAGAACTCGGAAGCTCGGCTGGTTCAAGATCGCGCGTGGGTCGGAGGGCAGGAGGTGGCGCGGGAGGCAAGAAGGTAGACGAACGCTGGAGCGCAGACGACGTCCGCTCGCGGACTCGCCAACGTCAGCGGGCCTTGCGAGGGGGCTCGGGAACGAAGAACCAGACGATCAGGCCCATGATCAGAACGGAAGCCGCCGCCAGCGCGGTGTTCGATCCATACCCGATGTCCGCGTACAGTGGTCCGGCGATGGCCCCTCCGAGGGCGAACCCGATCTGTCCCAGAGCCACAGTCAGACTCATCAGTGACCCACGCCGCTCATCCGATACCAGGGCGGTCAGCAGGGCCGAGAACGGGCTGATGCGCATCGCGACCAGCACCATCGTGGCGAAGAAGAAGACGTACGCAGGTACGGGCCCGGTCACGGCGCGTGTGGTCAAGACCATCAGGATCGACAGGCCGACGCAAGACATCAGGATCATGCCTTTCCGACCTATGCGATCCGAAAGCTTCCCGGCATTAGGCCCGGTGAGGACGTTGGCGACACCTCCGACGACGAACATGAGCGCGATCTGGTCTCCCGTCAGGCCGACTGAGCGCTCGAGCCAGGTGGGCAGGTAGATGACGAAGATCGAGACGCCGAGGAACATCATGAAGAATGCCGCCGATGCCCATGCGATCTCAGGCCGTCTCAACATCGCGAGATAGTCCGATGCCGCCTTGCCGACGGACAGTCGGTCCTGACTTCGACGTACGTCGGGTTGCGGGACCTGAAAGAAGAGGAGGAGTACCGTGAGGGTCATTGTCACGGCAAAGAGGTAGAAGGGTGAGCGGAAGCCCCAGCGCGCTGCCATGAAGATGCCCAGCGGGATCCCAAAGATCTGACCGAAGGCCGATCCACTCATGACCCATCCGGTCGCCCAGCCCCTGCGCTCGTAAGGGAAGTAGTCCCCGATGTAGGAGACTGCGGCTCCACTGAGCATCCCTCCCGCGCAGCCGGCAAAGATTCGAACGGTGATGAACGAGTAGTACCCCGTGACGAAGCCATGAAGGCAGAGCGCGACAGCCATCGACGTGCAGCCGAGCAGCAGGATCTGGCGACGTCCGATCTTGTCCGAGACCGGACCGGCCAGAATCGCGAAGATCCCGACCATGACCGAATAGACGGACACCAGCGTGCCGAGGAGGGCATCTGCGATGTCGAGCTCGTCTCCGATCCGGGGTAGGATCGGGGACAGGATCATCGTCTGACTGGCTGACGAAAAGACGAGCAGCCAGAGTGTGAAGACGATGAGGTAGGGCTCGAGGCGAGTTGGTTCGCCGGAAGCTTTCAACCGCCTTTCCGGTCCATGTAGCCCGGGTAGCGCTGAACGGTCGGCATCATGACCAGGTTGAAGATATCGACGTGAGGGGGCGTGTTCGCGACGTACAGCACCGCGTCGGCGATGTCGTCCGCTGTGAGCGGGACCGTATCGGAGTACACCGACTTCGCGCGTTCTGTGTCACCATCGAAACGGACCTCACTGAACTCCGTCTCCGCGAGTCCGGGATCCACGCTCGAAACACGGATGTTCGTTCCGAGCAAGTCGATGTTCATCGCTTCGCTCAGCGCCCGTACCGCGAACTTCGTCGCGTTGTAGACGGCGCCCTTCGGGTAGACCCAGCGCCCGGCAATCGAGCCGATGTTGATCACGTGCCCACTGTCGCGCGCGATCATGTGGGGCAAGACCGCGCGGGTCACGTAGAGGAGCCCCTTCACGTTCGTGTCGATCATCTCGTCCCAATGATCGAGGTTGCCCTCCTGAACCGTGTCGAGACCTTTTGCCTTCCCGGCGTTGTTGATCAGCACGTCGGGCACGAGTCCCTCACCCACCAGATCCTCCACATACGTCGAAACCGCGTCGCGATCGGTCACGTCGACCGCGGCGGTATGCGTTTCGATGCCGTGGGCAGTCGTAAGCTCGGACGCCAGAGTCTGGATTCGATCCAGCCTCCGGGCGGAGAGCAGGACATGGGCGCCCTGGGCCGCGAAGTGTCGGGCGCACGCTTCGCCGATTCCGGCGGAAGCACCCGTGATCAGGACGCGTTTGTCAGCGAGTCTGTTCATGCCGAGTGATATGTCGGAGTGAGAAGCCGGCTCAGATTCGCCTGGCCGGGGCGGTCAGGCAACGGGCGGTCCTTACGTTGAGGCTATGGTGGCACTACCGTGGCGTCGAATCCATCAGGGAGTCCTGCATGAACAAGCGACAGGTCGGCGCGTGGGCGTTGTTCGACTTTGCGAACTCGGTGTACCCCGCAGTCATCGTGTCCGTCGTCTTCCAGATCTACTTCATCGAAGCGATCGTCGGGAACGAAGCGGGGGAAGGGGACGCCTGGTGGGGGCGCGCGGTTTCGCTCTCGGCACTGATCGTGGCCTTGAGTGCGCCGGTTCTCGGAGCCGTCGCGGACCGCGCCGGTGTCCGAAAGCGTTTCATGGCGCTCTGTGTAGCGATGTGTATCACCGGCGTGGTGCTCTTCACGACCCTCGAACCCGGGATGGTCCTCTACGGCTTCGTCGTCTTTCTGATTGCCAACGTGGGCTTCGAGGCCTGTCTGATCTTCTACAATGCCTATCTGCCGGACATCGTTCCGCCGGAAAAGCAGGGGTGGGTATCAGGTTTGGGCTTCGGCGTGGGATACGCCGGATCCGCGCTCGGGCTGGTGATGGTGTTGCCCTTCGCGACGACCAACATCCAGGTCGTTTGGGTCATGGTCGCGAGCATGTTCCTGGTCTTTTCCATGCCAACCTTTCTCTATCTGCCCAAGGACGAAGCGGGGTCCATGTCGGTGCCCCAGGCAGCGATCTGGGGCCTGACCAGCTTTCGAGAACTCTGGGGCGAGGTCATGGCCCAGAAGGAGCTTCGGCGATACCTGCTGGCCTACTTCTTCTATATCGATGGCGTGCTCACGGCGATCTACATGTCCAGCACCCTCGCGTCGAACACGTTCGGATACGAGCAGGCGGAACTCATTTATCTGTATCTGGCGATCCAGATCGCCGCCCTCATCGGTGCCTTCCTGCTTGCCAAGCCCACGGACCGAGTCGGCCCGAAGAAGGTCGTCACGGGTGTGCTCGGTCTCTGGATCACCATCGCAATCGCGATCTTCTTTATCGAATCGAAGGCCGCTTTTGCCGTGGTCGGTCTGCTGGCGGGCTTCGGGCTCGGGTCGATTCAGGCGGCCAGTCGCGCATTCATGGCGAGTCTGATCCCGGATGGGCGGGAGTCGGAGATGTTCGGTTTCTATGCGCTGTGCGGGAAGTCGTCATCCGTGATCGGACCACTGATCTTCGGTCAAGTCGCGCTTATGACGGGAGGCAATCAGAAGCTCTCCGTCATGTCGATCAGTGTTCTGTTCGTGTTCGGCGCCATTCTGTTGCAGCGCGTGAAGGACCCGAAGGCCGCGCCGGTGGCGGCGTGACATAATGCTTCGATCCGGCTCGAGGCACCGGATCGCACTCTTCGCCATCCTGGCCATCTCACTGGCGGCAGGCGCACTCACCCGAGCTGCTTCTCTGCGTCAGTCGGCCACGTTCGACGAGATCATTCTGGTCTCTGGAGGTGCACGGGGTGTGGCCCACGGTCGCTGGGACATGGTGACCGATCAGCCGCCGTTGATGATGTGGCTCTACGGGTGGGCGGTCATGTCCTCGGAGCCCGAACTGCCCCCCGAAGAGCGTACGTGGGGTTTCAACCAGCGGTGGGATTACGCGAGAGCGCTCTTCTTCGAGGGCAGCAACGATCCTGAAGTGTTGCTGCCGAGGCCCCGGCTCGTTGCGACTGCGATGGCTGCGGCGCTGGTTCTGGCGGCCGGGCTTTTCGGACTGTGGATTGCTGGTCCTGTGGCGGGGGTGCTCGCCGCACTCCTGACTGCGCTGGTGCCGGATGTCCTCGGGCACGGTGGGGTGGCGTACAACGACCTTCCGCTGGCGCTCGCCTTTCTTATTTCTGTGTGGGCCTTCGACGCCTCGGTCCGGATACCAGGCTGGCGCACGGGAGGGCTCGCCGGTGTCGTGCTCGCCTGCGCGTTCGGTATGAAGATGAGTGCGCTCGCGCTTCTTCCGATTGCCGTACTCCTCCTCACAATGGAGGGAGCCTCACGTTGGAGGGATCTGGAATGGCGTCGGAGCATCATGATGACGGTCGGCGCGTGTGTGGCGGCTGCGTATCTGGTGCTCGTCATTCTCTACAGCGGAGACCTCACTCTGTCTCTGCTGCGCTTCAACTTCTGGCGAACGGTGCTGCATACGACGGGTGGTCACCCCGCACCCGCGTTCTTGCTCGGGGCCGTTAGTGAGGGCGGCTGGTGGTACTACTTTCCCGTGGCCTTCCTGTTGAAGACATCTGCGGGTCTGCACCTCGCCCTGGGTGCGGGGACGGCGCTTCTGGGGGCGCGGTTCGTGGCCATGGTTCGGAAGGACCGGGCGGCCGCGCTGTCGAGGTTGCTCGAGTGGCGAGGTCGAGCGCCTCTGGTCGGAGCGCTGGTCTTCGGTGCCTTCCTCGTTCGGTCCGATCTCAACGCCGGCTTTCGCTACGCGCTCCCCGCTGTCCCGCTCCTGTGCGTGCTTGCCGCGGTCAGTCTGGGGCGAAGCTGGGTTCCGAGGGCGGCCGGCACGGGGGCGACTCGGGTGGGAGAAGCCTACGGGATGCCTCGCTACGTACTCGTTCGGGGGATCGCAGCGGTCGCCGTCGCACTTTCCGTATTCTCGGTGCTTACCGCCCATCCGTGGTACTTGTCGTACTCCAGCGTATGGGCGGGTGGCCGAGACAACGCCTGGCAGGTCATGTCCGATTCGAACGTGGATTGGGGTCAGGGCCTCCAGGAACTCCGACTCTTCATGGAGGAAGAGGGAGTCCAGAGTGTCCGCCTCTCCTATTTCGGAAGTGCGCGTCCTGCCGCGTATGGCATCGAATACGTGGCGCTACCCAGCTTCTTTCGGCTCGGTCAGCCGCGAACCGAGGGCGCGGAGGCGAGGCCCCGTTTCACGGTGATTTCGGCGACAAATCTTCAGGGTTTGTATCTGCAGGGGCGCGACCCGTTCGCGTCGTACCGTGAGCGCGAACCGTACAGGGTGCTCGGGCACGCTCTGCTGGTCTTCGACGAGTACGCCGAAGGCTGATTCCCGCGGTTTTCGGGGCAATGACGCGCTCGCGGAACCCGAGCGTCTAGGGGAGCCCGCCCTCGTCGATGGCCAGCAGGGTGTCGAGCAGGACATTCGTGCCGTTGACGATATCCGCAGCCTCCGTGCGTTCCTCCGGAGCGTGGCTGATCCCTCGAATGGAGGGCACGAAGATCATTCCGACTGGGCAGAGCAGGGCGATGCTCTGGGCGTCGTGCCCCGCACCGGACGGCATCCGCATCGACGACAGGCCCCGACGGTCCGCGCTCCTTTCGACCATGTCCCGGATACGAAGATCGGTCGGCGCGGCTCGGCTGACGTAGAAGGGTGCGAACGAGAAACTCACCCCACTCGCCTCACCGATGTCTCTGGCGCGCGCACGGATTACGTCGAACGTGCGCTCGATACCCTCCATGGAGAGATCTCGGATCTCCAGCGTCATTCGTACTCGACCCGGGATGACGTTCGGTGCGCCGGGCTCCGCCTCGAGGCGTCCTACCGTCGCCACCTGGCGGCCCGGTGTGTCACGAGCGACACGGTGTGCGGCGGTGACGAAGCGGGCCGCTCCGACCATGGCGTCTCGACGACGGTCCATGGGTGTCGTTCCGGCGTGATTCGTCATTCCGTCGACGACCACGTTCCAGCGCATGATCCCGACGATCCCTTCGACCACGCCAATGTCGACGCCGTCTTCGTCGAGCACTGCACCCTGCTCCACGTGCAGTTCGAGGAAGGCTGTGAGAGAGTCGGGGGCCCGGCGAGCATCCGCCAACCGGTCCGGATCGCCGCCCAGACGTCGAAGCCCTTCGCCAATCGTATAGCCGGACGCAGTCTCGATCGCGAGCTCGAAGGGCGCGACTTCTCCGACCAGCGCGCGACTTCCTGTCTTGCCCCCCTCTTCATTGGTGAAGTACACGATCTCAAGCGGATGCCGTGTGGTGTGGCCTGCGTCGGCCAGGACGGCCGCGACCTCCATCGCCCCCATCGATCCGACTTGCCCGTCGTAGTTGCCACCACCCGGGACCGAGTCGACGTGCGATCCGAACATGATCGGGTTCAGCGACGCGTCGGCCCCGGCTTTGCGGGCAACGAGGTTGCCGACAAGGTCCCGTTCTACGGAAAAGCCTGTCTCGCGCAGATGTTCGGTGCACCATTCCAGCGCCTCGATATTCGCGTCGCTGAACGCCACCCGGTCGATGCCTCCGGCATCGTTTGCGCCGAACGTCGCCAGCGTGCGTATTCGCTCCATGAGGCGCTGAGGGTTTGCCGCGAAGTTCTGCCCGAGTCGGGTGTGAGGCGTTATGGCGTCGAGCTTTCCCGGGGTGATCCCGCTGAACCATGCGCCTCCGGCCCCCAAAGACGTGAGGCGCGTGAAGTGTCGTCGGTTCATCATGGCTCGGACTATAGCGTGGTCCGGTACTCGCCACGACCTTGCCGTATCCTTTCGCGAACATTCAGGAGACAGGACATGCGGTTTCGAACAGGCCTCACCGCGCTGCTGGCGCTCGGTCTTCTCGCTGCAGGTTGCACCATCGAGCCGCGTACCGACCGAGAATCCGAACAGTCCCAGGCACCGAACCGCCGAGAGATCATACAGCCGGAAGGGGTCGCGAGTCTGCCGGTGTTTTCGCTCGCGGTGCGTTCGGGTGATTTGATCTTTCTGTCCGGCCAACTCGGGGCCGTTCCCGGCGAGTCGCCGCCCCGAGTCGTGGAAGGCGGGATCGAGGCCGAAACGCACCAGACGATGGAGAACATCATCGCAGTACTCGACGCAGCCGGCGCCACGCTTGAGGACCTGTTGAAGTGCACCGTCTTTCTCGCGGATATCGCCGACTATGAGGCGATGAACGCCGTGTATGCGGAGTACTTCCCATCCGACCCACCTGCTCGGGCGGCGCTCGCCGGGAGCGGTCTGGCGCTCGGTGCTCTGGTCGAGTTGGACTGCATCGCGGTCGCGCCCGCGGGAGGCTGAGGAGGGGCCATCACCCCAGGGGAAACCCTCCGTCCACAGGGATGACCACGCCCGTGGTCGAGCGAAGTGAGGTCACTGCAGCGAGGACGGCGTCCGCACAGTCCTGTGGTGTTGCGAGTCGGCCGAGTGGTGTCCGCGCGATCATCAAGTCGCGACGCTCCGGCGCCCAGTCACGTGTGAGCTCGGTGTCGACCAGTCCGGGCGCGACCGAGTAGACCCGGATCTTTGGAGCAAGGGCACGGGCGAGTGATGCAGTCATGTTGTCCAGCGCGGCCTTCGATGCGCAGTACGCGACGTTGCTGCCGTTCGCCATGCGGGCAGCGACCGAAGAGATGTTCACCACCACTCCGCCGTTGTCGGCGTCCAGGAGCGCCCGCAAGACTCGTATGGTTGCGAATGGCCCTCTGACATTCGTCTGCATGATCTGATCGAAGAGGTCGTCGTCGAGCCGGTCCAGATCGTCGTGCGCGATGACGCGTGTGACCGCTGCGTTGTTCACCAGGACGTCCAGACGTCCTTCGTTGTGCGCGATCGACTCGCCGAGCTCAACCAGTGCGTTCGAGTCGTCCGCCGACGCCTGCACGATGCGGTGCCCGTCGCCCGGAAGAGCTCGGCGAACCTCGTTCGCACCCTCGGCGCTGTCCCGGTGCGTCATCACGAGTCGCGCACCCGCGTGGGCCAATGTCGTGGCGATGGCCGCGCCGATGCCGCGACTCGCTCCCGTGACGAGCGCGACTTGTCCGCTGAGGGGGCGGAGGCGATCCGTGTGAGTCTCCATGGTAGGGCGAAACCTGTAGAAGTGAGCCGGATGTCCGTAACCTACACTCGATCCCGAGGTTCGCGCGTTCGTGTTCATGTGGAGACGCGATGAGGAGCGGGCGAGCATTTCGGGCTGGATTAGCGAAACCACGCCCCATGCCTAGTTTGTCCCGATCTCATTTCCAGATCGGGAGGGCTCGTGAGGGACGTCAGCCGTCGGGATTTCGTCTCGACTTCTACGAAGGTGGCGCTCGGAGGCATGATCGTGCCCAGGCATGTCCTGGGTGGGCCTGGCTATCAGGCGCCGAGTGACACGTTGAATGTCGCCATCGTCGGTGCAGGTGGCATGGGTGCCGACAATGCGCAGGAGCTTGGGACCGAGAACATCGTGGCCGTATGTGACGTCGATCTCGAACTGGTTGCGAACAAGGCTCTGGAGCGGATGACGGACGGGGACGGCAATCCCCGGGAGAAGGGCCACCGCTGGGCTGAGCAATTCGAGCAGGCTGTGAAGTACACGCGTTTTGACGAGATGCTGGAGAGGCAGTCCGACATCGATGCCGTGCTGATCGCTACGCCGGATCATACGCATGCGGTCATCGCGGCCGCTGCCATGAAGGAAGGAAAGCACGTATACGTGCAGAAGCCGCTCACCTGGTCCGTACACGAGGCCCGTGCGCTACAAGAGATCGCTGCTTCGACCGGCGTCGTGACCCAGATGGGAAATCAGGGGCACTCTTCCGACGAGGCCCGGCTGATCAACGAGTGGGTGCAGGCCGGTGTGATCGGCAACGTGCGCGAGGTCCACGTCTGGACCAATCGCCCGATCTGGGGGCAGGGTTTGAGACGACCGACCGCCATGCCGTCTGACTTCGACCCGAACGCTGCAGACAGATCGTGGTGGCCCGGTTCTCTTGCTGAGGCGCATTCGTGGGGGCTCGCGGGTGATTTTTCGGTGCCGCCCCATCTCGACTGGAGCCAATACCTGGGTCCATGCGTACGCGATGTACCCTATCATCCCATCTACCACCCCTTCCACTGGCGTGGCTGGGTCGACTTCGGCGTGGGGGCACTCGGTGACATGGGGGCTCACCTGATCGATCACCCATTCTGGGCGTTGGACCTCGGGTACCCGGACACGATCGAGGCGACGTCGACCCCGTGGGGCGGCGCGAGCGACAACCCGGTGTCTTACCCGATGGCGACCAAGGTGCACTACGAATTCCCTCGTCGCGGGCTCATGCCACCGGTCTCGCTGCACTGGTATGACGGTGGACTCATGCCTCAGCGACCGGAGCTTCTGCCAGCCGATGTCGAGCTGGAGCGTGAGGGTGGCGTGATCTTCGTCGGAGAGCGGGGGCTGCTCATGCACGAGACGTACGGTCGCAACCCGCGCCTTTTCCCAGAGGCGCTGCATGAAGAGGCGGATGCGGTACCGCAGAGCTACGACCGCATCGACGATAGCCATGAGATGAACTGGGCGAACGCCTGCAAGCAGGCCCGCGATGCGAGTTGCCCGTTTTCCTACGCAGCGCCGCTTACGGAAGTGATGTTGCTCGGGCTGGTCGCGCTGCGCGCCGGACAGGGTATGAAGATTGAGTACGACGCCGCTGCGATGCGGGTGACCAACTCGGAGGAGGCCACGCGCTTCCTCACACGGGAGTACCGCCAAGGATGGAGCCTCTGATGGATCAATGGATTCGCGCGATCTGTGTCGCACTGATGCTCGTGGTCTCGGGAGCGTGTGCGTCCGGGCAGACGGACGCCTCTGATGCGGAGGTGGCCGGAGCGGACCGGGATGGGCCCACGCACAACACGCTCACCCCTGCAGAGACGACGGAGGGGTGGTCCCTGCTCTTCGATGGAGTGTCGCTGGATGGGTGGCGTGCCTATGACAGCCCCGAATTGCCGGGTGGCTGGGATGTCGTGGACGGCATGTTGTCCAGGACGGGGCCCGGGGGGGATCTCATGTCGGATCGCACCTTCCGGAACTTCGAGTTGACACTCGAATGGCGAGTGGAAGAGCGCGGCAACAGTGGCATCTTCTACTTGGCGGCACAGGGTGAGGAGAACATCTACCACAGTGCTCCGGAGATGCAGGTACTCGATGACGCACGACATCCAGATGGGCAGAGCGAGCTGACGAGTGCCGGTGCCAACTACGGCCTGCATCCTGCTCCGCGTGGTGTCGTGCACCCGGCAGGCGAGTGGAACCACATCCGGATCCGCGTCGAGAACGATCGGGTCGAGCACTGGCTCAATGGGGAGAAGATCGTCGACTATGTCATCCGCTCTCGCGAGTGGGCGGAGCTGGTCGCCGCCAGCAAGTTCAATCAGTGGCCCGCATACGGACAGGCGGAAGAAGGACATATCGGTCTACAGGACCACGGTGACCCCGTGTGGTATCGCAACATCAAGATCAGGGAGCTCGGTTGATGGATCGGCGTTCCTTCATAGCCGCACTGTCTGCGGCACCGTTTGCGGCTCGACTCGAAACCCGTCCCCGCCTCGAACGTCCTGGTGTGCAGCTCTACACGGTCCGCGATGCTATGGCCGAGGACGTGGATGGCACCCTCGCTACCCTGGCCGAGATCGGGTACCGGGAAGTCGAGATGGCTGGCACGTACGGGATGACGCCGGCTGCCTTCCGCCGCAGTCTCGACGCCGCAGGCCTTCGAGCGGTCTCGGGTCATGTGGACTATCCGCGGCAGCGAGGCGATGTGCGCCGCGCGCTCGACGCGGCCGTGGAACTGGGGCATGAGCTGCTCGTGGTACCCTGGCTACCCGAGGATCTGAGAACTGCCGATGGGTATCGGTCCGTCGCCGAGCGACTCAATCGCTTCGGAGAAGCTGCCCGGGGGGTGGGACTTCGATTCGGGTACCACAATCATGCGTTCGAGTTCGAGGAGACCGATGGTTTGACCCCGATGGCCGTGCTTCTGGATGAGACGAGCCCATCACTTGTGGACTGGCAGATGGACATCTTCTGGACGGTCCACGGTGGGCACCTCCCCATGACCTGGCTCGAGCGATATCCCGGCCGGGTCACGAGCGTCCACATCAAGGATCGTACGGCGGGTGGCGACATGGTCTCCGTAGGCGACGGGGTCATCGATTTCGGGCGAATACTGGCTGCAGCCGAGATGCAGGGGCTGCGCTATGGCTTCGTAGAGCACGACAACCCGGAGGATTCGATCGAGAGTGTGCGGCGGAGCTTCGACAGCCTGATGGAAGGAGGGGCACCGTGAGGAGGAAGGCCCAGGACGAGTATGACGTCATCATCGTCGGGTCTGGCGCAGCGGGGGGTATGTGCGCCTACGTGCTCGCGTGCTCCGGCGTGAAGGTTCTCATGTTGGAAGCCGGCCGGGATTACGACCCGGTGACGGAGACGCCCATGTTCCAGCTTCCGAAGGACGCGCCGTTGCGCGCGGCGGGAACACCGGAGAAGCCGTTCGGCTTCTACGACGCCACGGTAGATGGGGGGTGGCGGGTACCGGGCGAGCCGTACTCGAGCGCGGACGGCACCGACTTCATGTGGTGGCGAGCGCGCATGCTTGGTGGCCGCACGAACCACTGGGGTCGTATCTCGCTGCGAATGGGCGAGTACGACTACAAGCCGTATTCGCGTGACGGCCTCGGCTTCGATTGGCCGATGAGCTACGAGGACGTGGACCCGTACTACGACAAGACCGAGATGCTCATCGGTGTTTACGGTTCGAATGAAGGCCTGGAAAATACGCCGAATTCCTCGCCGGGCGTACTGCAGCCTCCGCCAGCTCCGCGAGCGACCGAGCTCCTGACGCAGAAGGTATGTGAGGACGAACTCGACATTCCCGTTATTCCGGCTCATCTGGCGATCATGACGCAGCGCCAGCAAGCAGACCGCCTGTCTCGAGAGCTCTGGCCGGACAACCCACTGGCTCAGCGTGTCACGGCAGAATCGATGCGCTCACGAGCCGCGTGCTTCTACGCTACGCCGTGTGGGCGGGGATGTTCGATCAAGGCCAACTTCCAGTCTCCGACCGTCCTTCTGCCTCCGGCCCTGGCCACAGGTAACCTCGACATCATCACCGATGCGATGGTACGCGAGGTCACGGTCGATGGTCGCGGGCGCGCGAATGGTGTGCACTACATCGACAAGACCACGCGCCTCGACGAGCACGTCAGCGCAAGGGTCGTGATCCTGGCGGCGAGTGCGTGCGAGTCCGCGCGTATCATGCTGAACTCGAAGAGTTCGTCGTTTCCGGACGGAATCGGCAATGGAAGCGGTCTTGTCGGTAAGTATGTAATGGATACGGTCGGTGCGGGTGTGTCCGGACAGATCCCCGCACTCGAGAACTGCCCACCCCACAACACGGATGGGGCCTCCGGCATGCATCTATACATGCCGTGGTGGCTGTACCAGGAGCAGGCTCGTGGCCAACTCGATTTTGCTCGCGGGTACCACATCGAGTTCGGAGGTGGCCGGCGGATGCCTGGATATGGGGCATTCAATGGGGTCGAGCCGCTGACCGAAGGCTCCTACGGGCAGGCGTTCAAGGATGACTGCCGACGCTACTACGGCTCGTTCATGTACTTCGACGGGCGCGGCGAGATGATCCCCAACGAGGATTGCTACTGCGAGATCAATCCCGATGAGGTGGATCAGTGGGGGATACCCACGCTGAGGTTCCACTGGGAGTGGTCCGAGCACGAGCTCAATCAGGCGCGACACATGCAGCACACGTTCCGCGACATCATCGAAGCGATGGGCGGACGGGTGTTGAGCACGGTGCACGACGATGGTGCGCGCGCCATCGCGCGACCGGGCCAAATCATCCATGAGGTGGGCGGTGTGATCATGGGTGACGACGCGACTCGCTCGGTGCTCAACGAGTACTGCCAGTCCTGGGAGGTGGACAACCTCTTCGTGACAGACGGAGGTTGTTTCGTGTCGAACGCGGACAAGAACCCGACCCTGTCGATCATGGCGATCGCGTGGCGAGCGTCCGAGTACATTGTCGAGCAACTCGGACAGGGGAGCATCGGATGAGTGGAAAGAAGCTTCCGATTCTGAGGCAAGAGGACGTAGACGGATTTCTGCCCATGGACCGTCGGCAGGCGCTCAAGGTCATGGCGATTGCGGCCGCGGCACCTACCGTGGCGTCATGCACGCCGGAGGCCGGATCGGATCTCGCTGAACTCCCGGCGCCAGCGAGTAACCCCAAGGCCGCAGGCACGGCATGGGATCCAGACCTCGTGTCTCCGACAGTTCCGTGGGAGCGCTCGCTTACGGCCGACGAATTGGAATCCCTGGCGGCGCTATGTGACGTCATCATCCCTGCAGATGATCGATCTTCGTCGGCGAGTCAGGTTGGGGCCCATGACTTCATCGACGAATGGGTCAGTGCTCCCTACGACGGAAATGCGAACGATCAGGTGCTGGTGCGCGGTGGCCTCGTATGGCTCGACCGCGAAGCGGCACAGCGTTTTGGTGACGGGGTGCGCTTCAGAGGGCTGAGCCCCGAACAGCAGCATGCGATCTGCGACGATATCTGCTACGCACCCAATGCACCGGACGGATACGAAGCTGCAGCCCGGTTCTTCGATCGTGTCCGCGATCTGACGTCGACGGCTTTCTGGACGACGCAGGTTGGCATGGACGATTTGGAGTACGTCGGCAACGTCCCACTTGCACAGTGGGATCCACCGCCACCCGAAGTCCTGCGACACCTGGGGCTCGCATAACGCACTTGAAGTACGAGGATCCGAGCCAGTCCTGGAACTCGGTCCTGATCACACCAGCATCGATACGTCATGACAGAAACGGCAACGGAACGCGTCAACGCTGATCGTCTTTTTCTGGGGAGCTGTGTAGCGCTCATCGCCACGTCGGTTGCATTCGCGACGGTGGGGGCGGTGATGCTCGCACTCAAGCGGGAGTTCGTGCTCACCAATGAGGAGGTGGGCTGGATCGGGGGTGCGGCGCTTTGGGGCTTTGCGGTCTCTCAGCTCGCGTTCGCTCCGCTCGCTGATTCCCTGGGGATGAAGACGCTGCTGCGCTTCTCCTTCCTGGGTCATCTCCTGGGCTCAGTTACGATGATCTTTGCGAGTGGTTTCACGACCCTCTTCGTCGGCGCACTGATCATCGCCATGGCGAACGGTCTGGTCGAAGCTGCGTGTAACCCGCTTGTCGCCGCACTCTTTCCGGACAACAAGACCGTCAAGCTGAACCAGTTCCACGTATGGTTTCCCGGTGGGGTGGTCCTTGGAGGCCTCGCCGCGTTCGCCCTCGATGCGGTCGGCATCACGGGCTGGCAGATCAAGATCGGGCTCATCCTCGTTCCCACGCTCGCGTATGGAGCCTTGCTCCTGAGGGAGACGTTTCCACCCACCGAAGGGGTGGAGGCCGGAGTGAGCATGGGGGAGATGTTCAGCGCCGCATTCACGACCCCATTGATGTGGGTGATGCTGATCGCCATGGCGATGACTGCGTCGGTGGAACTCGGTCCGAATCGCTGGGTGCCCGCGGTACTCGAGGCGGGGGGTGTGGCAGGGATCCTCGTCCTTGTCTGGATCAACGGGTTGATGGCGATCATGCGTTATCGCGCGGGAGATGTCGTGCATCGGGCGTCGCCGACCGGGCTGCTTCTTGCGTCTGCGGTGATTTCCGGAGTAGGGCTCCTTGCCCTCAGCTACGCCAGCGGCATCGCAATGACCTTCATGGCTGCGACGATCTTCGCACTGGGGGTTTGCTATTTCTGGCCCACAATGCTTGGTGTCGTGTCTGAGCGCGTACCTCGTTCGGGTGCGCTCGGCCTCGGACTGATGGGTACGGTCGGGATGGCCACGGTAGGGCTGATTACGTCACCCCAGATGGGTGCGATCGCGGACAGGTACGCTCATGCTGAGCTCCCTGTGGCGGAGACCGTACAGCTCTTTCAGCGGGCAGAACGCACACTGGCCACACGTACCGATTCGGATTCTCAGGCCGCCGCGGAGGCAATTTCGGTCGTGGCCCGGGCATGGCAGGCAGAGGACGTGCTGCCCTCTCCAGAGACCGCGAATGCGTTGCGAACGCTGATCGCGTCGGACGTGGATGCCGCACTCGTCAGTGAGGCTCAGGCGATCCTCGGTCCGGCCGACAACTACGGGGGGAAGATCTCGTTCCGCTGGGTCGTGCCACTGTGCGGCGTGCTGACACTTGTATTCGCTGGGCTCTACATGCGTGACCGAAGGGCCGGGGGATACCGGGTGGAGAGTATCGGGGCCAGCGCGTGAGACCGATCCGATATGGGATGGTTGGAGGAGGCCCCGGTGCGTTTATCGGGGCGGTCCACCGAATGGCCGCTGCACTCGACGGATCCTACGAGCTCGTGGCCGGTGCATTTTCGTCCGACGTTTCGAAGTCCCGTCAGACGGGGGAGGAACTCGCGCTCGACCCTGGCCGGGTCTATGAGACGTTCAGGGACATGGCGTCCGCAGAAGCCTCGCGAGACGACGGGATCGACGTCGCAGTCATCGTTACACCCAACCACCTGCACTATCCCGCAGCCCGCGCGTTCCTGGAGGCGGGTATCCACGTCATCTGTGACAAGCCGTTGGTGACGACTACGGACGACGCAGATGCATTGTGTGCCCTGGCGTCGCAGAGGGGTCTCGTTTTTGCGGTGACGTACAACTACACCGGGTACCCGATGGTGAAAGAGGCCCGGGATCGTATCAGGGCCGGGGAACTGGGGGAGCTTCGAAAGGTTGTCGTAGAGTACTCACAGGGGTGGCTTCGCACCCTGCTGGAGGCAGAAGGCCAAAAACAGGCCGAGTGGCGCGGCGACCCGAATCGTGCGGGTTTGTCGTCCGCACTCGGCGACATCGGTACGCATGCGTACAACCTTCTGCACTACGTGACGGGACTGGAGGCGCGGCGACTCTTCGCTGACCTGGGGACCGTAGTGGAAGGACGCGCTATGGAAGACGACGCGACCGTGCTTCTGGATCTGGATGGTGATGTTCGCGGAGTGATGATCGTCTCACAGATCGCGACCGGGGAGCGCAACCATCTGCGTCTGAGGGTCTACGGTTCGGAGAAAGCGCTCGATTGGTGTCAGGAGGATCCCAACCGCTTGCGGATTCTGGCACCCGACGGAGCTGAGACGGTGCTGTTCCGCGGCGGTGAAGTGGGTGGCGCAGCCGATGCCGCGACCCGACTCCCTGGAGGGCACCCGGAAGGCTTCATCGAAGCATTCGCGAATATCTATCGAGGCGCGGCCGAAGCCATTCGACGAAACTCCAGCACGTTCGGTGGGTGCAGCGACCCAGGTGAGGGTGATCCCAGAGCCGTCGACTTTCCAACGGTAGAGGACGGCATGCTCGGCGTATACTTCGTGCACCGTGCGATCCAGAGCAGTTTGGCCGAGCGCTGGATCGACATGAACGACGGATCGGCCAAACCGGATACGACGGCATGAGCATCTGGAGTGATCGAGCCGGGCACCCACGCCCTGTCACCCTCTTCACCGGGCAGTGGGCGGATCTCCCACTCGCGGATCTCGCAGAAAAAGCCGCGGCCTGGGGCTACGACGGCCTCGAGCTGGCGTGTTGGGGAGATCACTTCGATGTGAGACGTGCGGCTTCGGAGTCCGATTATTGTGTTGAGCGGCGCGAGCTGCTGAACTCATACGGCCTCGACGTCTATGCGGTCAGCAACCACCTCGTCGGGCAGGCGGTTTGTGACCGGATCGATGAGCGGCACCGGTCGATCCTCCCCGAGCACGTATGGGGTGATGGAGATGGGGAGGGTGTGCGTAGCCGCGCCGCGAAGGAAATGGAGTTGACGGCTCGCGCCGCAGCGAACCTGGGTGTTCCGGTCGTGAACGGGTTTACCGGAAGCTCCATATGGCCACTCTTGTACTCGTTCCCTCCGGTTCCGGAAGCCTGGGTCGAGGAAGGGTTTGCCGACTTTGCTCGGAGGTGGAATCCCATTCTGGATGTCTTCGACGAGGTCGGCGTTCGCTTCGCGCTCGAGGTACATCCGACCGAGATCGCCTTCGACCACGTGACTGCGGAACGAGCGCTTGACGCCCTGGGGCATCGTGATGCGTTCGGGTTCAACTACGACCCCAGTCATCTGGCGTATCAGGGTGTCGACTGCGTGGACTTCATTCACCGTTTTGGCGACCGGATCTATCACGCACACATGAAGGATGTGTGGTGGGCCGACAGGCCGGGCCCCTCAGGCGTGTTCGGCGGTCACCTGCCGTTCGGCCATCGAGACCGCAACTGGGACTTTCGAAGCCTCGGGCGCGGTCACGTTCCGTTCGAGGAGGTGGTTCGAGCACTGACCCGAGCAGGATACGAAGGTCCGATGTCCGTGGAATGGGAAGATTCAGGCATGGACCGAGAGCATGGCGCGGAGGAGGCATGCGCCTTCGTGCGCGCATTGGATTTTCCGGCCTCCGACACAGCGTTTGACGCAGCCTTCTCCGAGGAGTAGCACCCCGCCGGACGGTCGCCGCGTCAGTTTGCGTCGTCGGGAACGCGCAGGCTGTCGCGGAAGTCCGAGAAGGAAGGCGGACTGACGATGCCGGCATCGCGCCAACGTTCCCTGTGCGCGTCTGCTCCAGCTCCTCCGATGACGACCTTCACGCTCAGCGGAAGACGTCGACGGATCTCCAGAACTTCCTGAACACCCGTCGCATCCAGTCGAGGATGTACTGCCGAGAGTGCGACCATGCGAGCGCCTAACTTGTCAGCTGCCCGGGCAATCTCGGAGGCGGGGAGATCCGGACCCATGAACCGGACGCGCCAACCTTCATACGCGGCGACAACTCCGGCGAGGAGTGCGCCGAACTCGTGCCGCTGTCCCGCGGGCGTCCCAGTGAGCGCCAGAGGAGCGTTCGTGTCCTTTTGGTTTGTCGACGACATCCACTCGAGAAAGCGCCGAATGGCAACCGAGGCAATGTGCTCGGTGCTCGGTCCGAGTCGACCAGCTTGCCAGCCGCGTCCAATCTCCTGGAGAAGCGGAACCATGAGCCCCTCGACGAGCTCGTGCGGGCGCAGTTCGACCGCGCAGCGCATGAAGAACTGTTCGAGATCGTCCGTCCGCATCTGATCGATGAGGTCCAGCGCCGTCTTTACGCGCTCCACGTCCGGAGCGACGAAATCCCCGATCGGGTGAATCGGGGTCTCGCGATCCTCGTCGATCAAGGCTTCGAGCTGGGGCAGATCCAGTTCCGCGATCAAACCGATGCTTCGTCCGCCATCGACCGCCGTTGCGAGCAGCTGAAGACGCCGGATGTCATCGTCCGAGTAGAGGCGTTGACCACCCTCACTGCGACGCGGCGTCACCACACCGTATCGGCGCTCCCAAGCCCGCAGCACGGGTGTGGAAAGGCCGGTCCGCTGCGCGACGACTCGAATCGGGTGCCGGGACTCAGTTGATTCAGGCATGCATCATTCTACCCACATGTCCAATATATGTCAAATAGAAGAGGTGAACAGATAGTTGACAGTAGGCGCTAGGATTTGACTATCAATTATACAAAACATGAACATTATGGTGTTCCATGTTGATGAGTGTGTGCGACTGTTGCCACCGCTGCACGTGCCCCGGCGAATGTCGGCGTTTCAGGACGCCGAGTTCGTCGCCGTGCCGAGTCAGCAGGCGAATGTCGTCTCTACGGACATCGAGGCGTCCAGCGGCATCATGCACGTCATCGATCGGGTGATTCTGCCGGAGATGCAGGCTCTCCGAACTGCTCTCTGATGAGAGAAGTGATGGATGCAGGGTAGTACGCGTGCCCCCCGGAGCCTGACTACTCCGGACGCACGTTGCTCACTGGCTGCTGTGCTCGATGATACCCGCCGCGGCCAGCACGGCCTGAAGAGAGTCGGTGAGCACGTTGTGCTCCTCGATCGTCGTGCGACATGCGGTCTCTGCTGTGCGGAGGCGATGCTCTCGCCCCTCCCAAACGCCGACGGAGTCATTGTACTCGTCGAAGACCGACAGATAGGCGTCATAATTCTGCACCGGGACCCCGCGGTCCGGGACGGTTTCATAGCCGTCGACGACTCGTTTGAGTGAGTCGATCGCAACGCCGAGTTCGAGGAGGGCGGCCTGGCTGGTCTGAAGCGACCCACGACACCGGTCTGCTGCGACACGGGAGCGATAGATCTCTTCTCGAAGGCCGTTGATCCGGTCCTCGGTGTGCTGGCGTTCGAGGATCCGATCGACACTCAAGAAGACGAGGGATCCCGCAACGATGACCGTCACGATCGCCAGCCCATTTCGAATCATGGGATTCATGGTCAGTTCTCGGTTACCGTAAAGCCGAACATCATGCCGGCGTGGAGGTGCTCGGCAATGTGGCAGTGGATCATCCACTCGCCTGGGTTGGACATCTCGACGAGAACGTCCATCGTGGACCCGACGGGTACGATGGCCGTGTCCTTCCACACCAGGTTCCGGTTCTCCACGTCGTCCATCGACAGCACGAGGAAGCGCTGCCCGTGGATGTGGATCGGGTGGTTCATCGGATGGAAGGAATCCGGCGTGTTGTGGATGCGGATCTTGACGACGTCGCCCACGGTGAAGTCCCAGTCGATCTCACCGTTCTGGGCTCCCGTTGCGACGTCTTCGAGAATCCAGGTGACCTCTTCACCCGTCGACAGCCAGTTCATCATCGGCATGGCGTCGTTCCATTCCATGGGGGCGACGTACAACGTGTCGGCTTCCATGGAGAGAACGATCGACGGGTGCAGTCCCTGCACGCGCACGGTCGTTACGAGCTCGTGGTCCGCAGGCCGGCCGAAGTGCGGTCGGAAGGATTCGATGTCCACGACAACGTCTTCATGCTCACGAAGCGTGTCGAAGGCCTCACTCACCGCAGCTTCAGCCGCATCGTCGGACACGGTCACAATCGACAGCGTGTCCACCCGGGGGTAGAACTGACCCCGGAAGTGATTGACCGCCTGGATCGTATTCGCGATGACCACTTCGCCTGGCTCGTCGAAGCGCACGTCCACGACGTAGCGTTCGGCAGGGGCGATGACGACCGAGCCGACCCACTGCTCGCGTTCGAAGCGACTCACGTCCGAGGCGACGATCTTCAGCTTCGCGCCACCGAAGGTGACGTTGAAGGTGCGAGAGTTCGCGACGTTCGTCAGGTAGAATCGAACGACTTCACCGCGTTTGACTTCGAGACGATGGTCCGTTTCTCCATTGACCATCATCACATTGCCGAAACGACCCATAAGTGCGTGGGTGGGGGACTCTTCACCCCATGGCAGAGCGCCCTGATCGTCCATCAGAATGTCGTCGAGGACGAAAACTTCTTCCCGGTGCGCTGGACCGTAGTAATCCGGGTCGGGAGATGTGACGAGGAGGT
Organism: Gemmatimonadota bacterium; assembly: GCA_028873595.1. Classification (GTDB taxonomy): domain Bacteria; phylum Gemmatimonadota; class Gemmatimonadetes; order Longimicrobiales; family Gaopeijiaceae; genus UBA2589. Next base: position 103,075 of record JAPPOV010000037.1, read on the forward strand.
TTCCGAACAGGCCGAGGTCCTGCTGCACGTCCTCGCGAACGTGCGGGTGATACCAATACATACCTGCATCCGGCACGTTGACTTCGTACAGGAAGCTCTCTCCTTGCTGGATCGCTTCCTGGGTCACGCCCGGCACACCGTCGAATTGATTCTCGATCCGGATGCCATGCCAGTGGATCGTCGTCGGCATCTGGATTTCGTTCGTCACACGCACCATCACGGTGGCGTCCCTGGGAGCCTGGATGAGCGGACCGGGATATTGCCCGTTGTAGCCGAACATGATCATCTCGTGCCCATTGATCGTTCGCCGGACCATCGAGACCGAGATGTCGAGCGTGTCCATGTCCGCCAGGGGCACGAGTTCGGACGGACGCGCCTCTGGCAACATCGCCGGATCCATGCCCATGCCGGGCATGAAGGGATCGACGACCGGGAGCGCTCCCTCGAGGCCGGGAAGCATCGGCATGTTCATGTCCATGGGAACCATGCGCCAACCGCCACCCATGGTCATGCCGTGCATTTCGTGCTGTGCGCTTGAGGTGCCGGGGAGGGACAGGCTCGCCAGTATGGCCAAGCCGGCTGCAGTTCGAGCCCGGATCATGTGTCGTCTAGAGCGATGAAGGAGTGCGTGTGCTGCACGAGCAGCGAGAGCGCTAATTGCCGTATCCGTAGGCCGCGCAGTTCTCCTGCTGGAGCGCCCCGTGACCGACCATGGTGTGCATCATGCCGCTGCGGGACATCCCGCGCATGACGATGGGCCCCGTCCACAGTGCCTGGCTCGGGTCGTCTGCGGGCTCGAGCGTAATGACCACGATGTACTTGTTCCAGTCGACGCGGCCCGAGGCCTGGAGGTGTTCATCCAGGGCGCCGATGCGCTCGATTCGGTCGATCTCGGGCGTCGTGACCCAGGCGACCAGTTGGCCGTGGCGTGGCACCCTCATGCGGTCAAGCGAGACCTGGAGATCGTATGCGTAGCTGCCGTCGGCGGCGAGTTGTACCGAAAACGGCGAGTTGGCCGACACCGAAGCCTCCACCGTGCCCGTCGCGAGTCCGGTACCGGGAATGTTCTTCGTGGTGACCAGTTCGAACGCGTAATACGGCGGCCCTTCGGTGCACATGACGGCGGTCGATCTGGCCTTGGTCAGCACGCGCGTCTCGTCGTGGAGCGTCGGGTCGACGGGATCAGGGGCGCCGATTAGTGCCAAAAGGGCTAGAATCGGAATCATGTTCGAGCGTACATCTCGGGTTCGGTCTCGACAAGGCGTGAAGAAGCCTACCACCGAGGAGGAACAATGGTCCGAACCGTTATCGGCACGGTAGCCGGGCTCGCGGTCTTGGGTGTGGTCGTCACGCTGCTGCAGCGCGGGTCCTCGGTGATGTACCCGCTCCCACCCGGACTGGACCCGATGAATCCAGACGATGCGGCGGCGTTTGCCGAGCACGTCGCAACGATGCCCATTGGGGCGTGGCTCATGACGATGCTCTCCGAGGTCTCGGGTGCGGCGTGCGGTGCTCTGGTCGCGGGCTTCATCTCACGCGATGCGGTACGGGGTTCGTCAGGGGCGGTGGTGGGCCTGGCAACCCTCGGAAGCGTCATGAACTGGGTCGCGTTTCCTCACCCGATGTTGTTCATCGTCGCGCAGCTCGTCCTGTATCCGGTCGCTCTCGTCTCCGTGTGGACGTTTCTCGCTGGTCGATCCTCCGAAGCGTAGGCGTTCCTCGCGATCGTGGTTCGAGTGACGCGAAGAGAGGTTGCGGTCGCACGCGGGTTGCGGTCTTCCAGATCAACTGAGGATTGGCCGCTGCACTGGTTGAGCCACGAACATGTCGGGTGGAGACGTGAAACGACCCGGACTTCAGCAGGAAGCCCGGGTCGTCACGCACCTTTGTATCGGACGATCAACGCCAGCCGCTGAAGACCGGTCTAGCGGTCTTCCTCGCTCACGGGTCGCTTCACAACCGGGTTCTCCCAGTCCTGCGCGGATGAGATGTTCGGCTGTCCCCAATGTTCACCGTTCCAGCCCTGGAAGCCGTCCATCCTGAAGGTCCAGAATCCGGTCGACATGTCGCTGATGACGATCAGGCCGTCTTCGTTTCGGACGTCGACACCGAATGCGCCGTTGAACATGGCAGGGCGGCCCTCGACGGTCGGGCCGATGTAGGTGTCGTAATAACCGACGGTGACCGGGTTGTGCGGGTCCTGCAGGTTGAAGATCTGCAACCCATCAAGGTAGCCGGAGACGAAGACGTACGGCCAGCGGACCTCATGGTTATGGACGAGGTTGCGCCAATCTGCGGTAAATGCCGAGATCGGTGAGCGGACGTTCATGGTCTGGCCTTCGAGCGCAGGCTGCAGATCGAAGATCCGCAGCGGCGCATACTGATACTCGGTCTCGGCGATCACGTACCGGCCGTCCGGGCTCGGCGTGAACGTGTGGCCGTAGCTGACACCGCTGACCCCGGTCAGCGTGATGCGCAGCTCGGGTGCTTCCAGGTTCGTAACGTCGTAGATGTAGTACCCGCCGGTTCCGCCACCATAGAAACGATCCTCACCCGTGTCGGGGTGGTAGCCGACGTAGAAGTCGTGGTAGCCACGACCGCTGCCACGTCCCATCGGGGATTCCGGGATCGGCACCATACCAACGCGAGCGTTCTCCAGGTCGCCTTCTACGATCATACCCAGGTCGAAGACGAGGGCCCCCGGTGCGTTGGCCGTGGTGAAGAGGTACACCCGGTCGTTCTGGTGCTTGTAGATGAAGATGTTATGGAACCCGCCTGGCATCTCCGGCTCACGGATACGTGCGACTTCGCGGACCGTTGACGCGTCAGGCAGACCCGTCACGTCGAGGATCACCGCTCCGAGGTCCGTATTCGGGCCGCCCTGGCCGAACTGGAGGGACTGCACCAGGTAGTAGCGGTCGTCCCACTTGAAATGCTTCACGTCCATGCCACCGGTGCGCTGGTGGAGATCCTGATTCTCGATTCTCCACTCGTAGAGGAGCTCGGGGTTCTCCGGATCTTCCAGGCTGATGATGTCGGTGCCCTTCGGCCCCTCCCAACCGTAGACCATGCGGGAGATGTACGCGAAGGGACGGTCCATCTCCTGTTCGAGGTCCATGTCGGCCACAGAAAGCTGCGGACCGAGAGGTAGATGTCCGAGCACCTCGATGTTGTCGCTCCCGCGGTTCAGTGGGCTCCACGGGACCTGCTGGGCCGCCAGCGGCGCGGCAACGGTGAGCGCCAGAGTTGCGAGGAGTGGTGTACGCGCGTTCTTCATCATCGACCTCTTCGGGGTGCCAGGTGTGAATGGGTCTAAGGTGGGGCTGGTCTACCGGGGGCGGCAACCTGGAAGGGTGATGTCCACCACAGTACGCGGAGTGTAGGTTCGAAATCCCCCCTCGGCCCCCCCGGTCGGAGCACGAAGCGGCCCGCACCGTATGGGTGCAGGCCGCTCGAGCATCATGCGTCGGACATGGCGCAGCCACGGAAGCGCTTATCTGCGCTCCTGCCACCATTCGTCCTGGAGGATCGTCACCTCCTGCTCCATCTCCATGCCGTCGACGGAGAGCACGACCCGGTACGTTCCCGGTGCCGCGTCGCTGATCGCGAAGCGCGTTGTGTCACCCCGCTGACGACCGCGGAATCCTCCGCCCTGGCTCTGACGCTGTGCGCGAATGCGTTCCTGCTCCTCGGCACTCCGCTCGATCTTCTTGAGCATGTCCCACTGCACGACGTTGATGCCCGCCGTCGCCTCATGTTCGAGCTCGGAGATGGCGAGTTGCCCCTGGTACACGGTCAGGGTCACCTCGGCGGGGTCCTGCAGGTAGAAGAAAAGGGATGCTCCGGGCTCTTCACTCTCCCCTTCGAAGTTCGAGAAGGAATAGTTGGTCCGGTCGTGGGCGACCCAACGGATCTCCGGCTCGGGGGTGAAGAAGAAGGCGTCCTCCGCCATGACCGCAGAGGTGAGCTCGGCGAGCGGTGCGATATCGGCGATGTAGACGCCCCGGCCGTGCGTCGCGACGACCAGGTCGTTGTCCCGTTCCTGGATCTTCATATCATGCACAGGGCTCGTAGGCATGTCGAGCTTCATGCTGGTCCAGCTGGCGCCGCCGGTGTTCGACACCCACACCTGGAACTCGGTGCCGAGGAAGAGCAGGTCCGGGTTCTGGTGGTGCTCACGGATCACGTTGATCGGTCCGTTCGGCAGGTTCGCCGAGATGTCGGACCACGTTGCTCCGAAGTCCGTCGTCTTGTAGACGAACGGCCTGAAGTCGTCGCGGCGGTACCCGGTGTAGGAGACGTACGCCGTGCCAAGATCGTGGTGTGACGCCTCCACTCGGCTGACCCAGTACTCCGGGTTGTTCGGGATGTTGTCATTCAAGAGCGTCCACGTGTCACCGCCATCCTGCGTCACCTGTACGTTGCCGTCGTCGGTTCCGACCCAGATGACGCCCGCCTTGAGTGGTGATTCGTCGATTGTGGTGATCGTACCGTACTGGATGTTGCCGTCACCCCCACGTCCGGTCGTCTGTGTTGCCGGATCGTCCTTCGTCAGGTCCGGACTGATGACGTCCCAGGACTCACCGCGGAACTCGGAGCGGAGGAGCATGTTGCCTGCGTGGAACACGACATTGCAGTCGTGCGGTGAGATGAGGATCGGCGAGTTCCAGTTCCAACGCATGTCGGGGTCGTCGTGGCGGATTCCCTTGGTCTCTCCGGTCAGCAGATCCGTGCGACGGATCGGACCAAATTGGGACTCGTTGTAGAGGTAGCGGTTCTCGCACCATTCGATCTCGTTGTACATGCCATCGCCGCCCCCGACGCGCTCCCACTGCTCGAAGTAGACGGGGCCGCCGGCAGGGTTCGTGTGGTACGCCATGTGTGAACCATTGTCCTGCAGCCCGCCCATGACACGGTAGGGCCGCGAGTTGTCGACGCCGACCGCGTAGAACTGGGCGAGCGACTGGAAGTCCGGGTGATACCAGTGTTCACCGCCGTCGTACGAGATCCCCATCCCGTGGTCGTAGCCCAGGATGATGTGGCGGGAATCGTCCGGGTTGATCCACAGAGCGTGGTCGTCGCCACCGAAGCCGTACGGACGACGCTCCCATGTCTCGCCTCCGTTGTATGTGCCCCATGATGCGGCGGACAGTACGTGGACGATATCGGAGTCGTTGGGGTCGATGATGATCTGGCCGTAGTAATACGCGGGTGCACCACCGATCGACTGTCCATCCGGGCTCACCTTGTCCCACGTGAGGCCCGCGTCATCCGAACGGTAGACCTCGCCGCCGATCATGCCGCGCGACGACATGTGACTGAGGAGTTCCTGACGTCGCTCCTCGTCCGACATGCTTTCCTTGTTTGCGTTCTCGATCGTGACGTAGAGAACGTTCGGGTCGCGTTCGTACACATCGACCCCGATCCGGCCGAGCATTCCTTCCGGAAGACCCTGACCGATCTGGATCCAGTTCTCCCCGCCGTCGGTCGTCTTGAAGAGTCGGCTGCCGGGACCGCCGAGATCGAAGGTCCAGGGCAGGCGCACCTTGTCGTACGTCGCCGCGTACAGCGTGTTCGGCTCCGTCGGGTCCATGACCACGTCGACCACGCCGATGTCACGACCTTCGGAGCGATGGTTCAACACCCGTTCCCAGCTGCGCCCACCGTCCGTCGTCTTGTACAGACCTCGCTCTCCTCCTTCCGAATAGAGTGGGCCGAGAGAGGCGACGTACACGATGTCCGGATTGGTCGGATGAACGACAATCCTGCCGATGTGCTGTGACATCGGCAGGCCGATGTTCGTCCATGTCTCGCCGGCGTCCATCGACTTGTAGACACCGTTGCCCCAGTACGACGAGCGGGAGTTGTTCGCTTCGCCCGAGCCGAGGTAGAGGACGTTCGAGTTCGACGGGGCAACCGCGACGGCACCGATCGAGAAGATGTCGGGCTGCTCGTCGAACAGGACGTCGAACGTGATCCCGCGGTTCGTCGTCTTCCAAAGGTGACCGGATGCGGTCGCGATGTAGAAGGTGTGTGGGTCGTCGCTCGGTACGGCGATGTCGACGAATCGACCGCTTTGGCGGGTCGGCCCCAGCTCACGGTATTCGAGATTGGCAAGGGTCGCTTCCGTGAGCGATTGAGCGCTGACGGGCTGGGCCGTAATGGCCAGGCTGGCGAGTGTCGCCGCGGCGAACGCGCAGTGGGGGAAGGACATGCGATGTAACTCCGTGTGGGACCTGAGTATTCGGTGGGTTCCCGGACTCGTGGGCGTCGAGTTCAAGACCCCTGGAAGCGTTGTAGCGCTGAGGAAGATGGAGGCTAGAGGACAGGGCGTGGGCGGGCAATGCGCCCTGCTCCGGCGGTGAGACGCCCCGGGTCGACCAGCCGGCTTTGACACGGATCCCGTCGCTGCCGACACTGCGCTCATGTCTCATTCCGTGCGCACACATCTCCAGTTGGAGATCGACGACTACGACGCGAAGATCCGTTGCTGGATTCCCGGATACGAGATCATGATCCGGACCGCGGCCGAGGCCGTCGCGGAGATCAGTCCGGACCTCGTCATCGATATCGGCTCGGGAACGGGAGCCCTGGCGGAAGCTATTCTCGAACGCGATTCAGTCGGGACCGTGCAACTGCTCGACATCGACCCCGAGATGCTGGAGCGTGGAGCGAGTCGGGTCGCCCGATTTGGCGCCCGGGCCCGGCCGGCTCTCAAGTCTTATGACGATGCGTTCGAATCATGCGATGCTTTTTCGGCCTCGCTCTCGCTACACCATATCCCCACACTCGGTGGGAAGACGGCTCTCTTCCGGCGCGCGTTCGAAGCGCTCCGTCCGGGCGGTGTCCTTGTAAACGGGGATATCAACATGCCCGCCGACCCCGACGAGGCTCGCCCGCTTTACTCGCTCTGGGCCGCGCACCAGATGGAGAACGGCATCCCGGAGGAACAGGCCTGGGCGCATTTCGACGTCTGGGCGGGCGAGGACACGTACCTCCCGCTCGAGGACGAGCTCGCTGCGCTTCGAGCCGTTGGCTTCGACGCGGCCCGGGTGTGGAACGAAGGTCCAGTCGGCGTGGTGGTGGCCCGAAAGCCGTCTCCCCTCTAGTCTACTGACCCGACGTCCTCAACCCCTCGGAGATCCCTCGAGCAGACCCTCGAGCGGCTCTTCCCGTGCGCCGTTCTCGTCGCATACGCAGAACATCGACTCACCGGAGCCGTACATGGCGACACCTGCGTATTCGCCTGCCTTGTTCAAGATGAAAAAGCGGACGTCGAAGTTCGGGAGTCCACGCTCATTCAGAAGTCGACTCTCCACTGTGTTCTGCTGAATCCTCTGCAGGGCGGCCATTCCGGCATCCTTCGGAGACATGCCTCGCCGCATGTTCTCGACGATGAGAAATGACGCACAACTGTACAGGTTCGCTTCTCCTCGTCCGGTGGACCCGGCTGCCCCGACGTCGTTGTCGACATACTGGCCAGCACCGAGGATCGGGGAGTCTCCGGCTCGACCGGGGATTTTCCATGACAGGCCGCTTGTCGTGGTGACACCACAGATGTCCCCGTTGGCGTTGACGGCTTCGAGGCTCGTCGTGCCCCAGAACGAGTCCGGGTCGATGAGGCCGTCGTCGACCATGGAAAGGCCGGCTGCGAGGGCCGCGTCCTGGAATCGCTGAAGCCGAGCTTCGTGCTCGAGATCACGTAGCCAGTCGTTGCCCCTGCCACGCCGACGTCGGATCGTATCGGGGTCGGTGTTCTCCCCGGAACGGCTCTGACCGCTGATCCGCTCTTCGGGATCGAGCCAGTGGCCTGGGTCGATTCGACGTTTCCACTCGATCCACAGCGCGCGGGATCGGTCGGTGTTCAGGTCGTCTTCGATCGTGAAGCCGAGTTGCCGCGCAAACTCACGTGCGCCTGCACCCACGATGAGATGGTGGTCGGTGAGCTCGGCTACCGCTTTCGCAACGAGCGATGGAGTGCGTACCCCTTCGATCCCGGCGACGCCGCCGGCCCATCGATTCGGGCCGTGCATCAGGCACGAATCCAGCTGGACGACACCATCGGCGTTGGGAAGCCCCCCGAAACCGATTCCACGCTCGTCCGGATCGAGCTCGGGTATGTTCACACCGGAGACGATCGCGTCGAGTACGTCCTCACCCTCGGTGATCCCCCGATACGCACGTTCGATCGCACTCTCCGGGCCACCGTTCTTGTACCGAATGCTGCTCACGTCGGCGACACATAGAGGACGGGCCCTTCGAATGTGGACGGCTGGCGCACCTGCAGGAGAGGTTTCCACTGCGCCCAGAGCGGACGGGCTTGCCGCGGCGGCAACGCCTGCGGCCGTGGTGCGTACGAAGTCTCGTCGATCCATATTCAGGTAGCCTTGGTCAGGTCCAGGGTGAGGAGCGACACGATAGCACGGTCACCATGCAGTCGCATCATGAGCGAGCTCGGTGTGAGCGCTCTTACGGTCGCCCTGATCATTGGGTTGCCCTCGCCTACGTATGCACAGACGGTGCGGGGACGCGCACTGGACGCCCAGACCGAGGCTCCGCTCACCGGGGTTCTGATCTCGTTACTCGATGAGAGCGGCGAGCGTGTGCGCGCGGTACTTACGGACGAGGACGGCCGGTTCGATATGGCGGTGGCCCAGTTCGGACGGCACCGTCTCCGTGCCGAGCGCATTGGGTTGGCGACCACCACCTCTGATGCCTTCATGGTGTTCTCGACCGATCCAGTCGAGCAGCGGGTGCTCATGGGCGCGCGTGCCGTCGAGATCGCTGGGCTCGTCGTAGACTCCCGGGTGAAGCAATGTCGGCTGGACGCGGAGCGAGCCGTGCAGATCCAGCGATGGTGGCAGGATGTGCGGACCGCACTCGACGTCAGTTCGGTCATCACGGGGCAGGGGCTGGCCCAATTCAGAGTCGAACGATTCGAGCGGGAGTGGGACGCGGACCTGAACCGGGTCGTGTCGAGCAACGCGCGGCAGGAGATGAGCGTCTCGTCTCGGCCCTTCGTCTCTGCCGATGCAGAGTATCTGTCGAGTGGGGGCTTCGTGCAGGGAGATCTCTTCGTCGGGCAGCGGGAGTATTACGCCCCGGACGCGGACGTGCTTCTGTCCGATGTCTTTCTGAGTGATCACTGCTTCTCGATCACCGCTCATGACGAAGACCGCTTGGTGGGACTGTCATTCGAGCCCAATCGAATCGGAGACATCGCCGACATCGAAGGCACGCTGTGGGTCGATACGACCACCGCCGAACTGAAGAGTCTCGATTTCAGGTATGCGAACATGACCTCTGTGCCCGAGAACGAATCGGGTGGGCACGTGTCGTTCGAGTACATGCAGACAGGCGCCTGGATCGTTCGTGACTGGTTCATCCGAATGCCGCGCCTGGGACTCAGGGACGGGGATGAGCTCGAGTTGCTTGGCTATGTGGATGTGGGTGGCCGGGTCAGTCTGCTCGAGGCAGTGGCGGTGGATCACGATCTCCTCGGCGAGGTCGGAGCGATCCGGGGAACCGTGTACGACTCGATCCGCGGACGTGGCATGGTCGACGCGACCGTCGCGATCCTGGGAACACGGTTCCAGGCGCGTACGGACCCGAATGGCGAGTTCATCCTGACGAATGTTCCGGTGGGAGAGCATCAGGTCACGTTCTTCCACGATGATCCCGCTGCATGGGGTCTCGGGTCTCCGTTCGTCACGGTCGAGGTGAACGCGAACCGAAGCTCGAGCATTGACCTGGCGTTGCCGAGCTTCCGTCAGACGGCACGTGTCGTGTGTATGGGAAGCGGAGCTGCTGCGGAGACGGTACTCCTCGGGCACCTGGTCGATGAGTCCGGGACCGGACTGGGCAACGTAAAGGTCGTGCTCGAGTGGCGAGAGACTCGGCGTGAGGGCCACGAGTTCGACGAGGCGCACGAGGTTCGAACCGGGGTGGACGGGCGATTCGTGGCGTGCACGATTCCGGCGGACACACCGATCACAGTGAGTCTGCTTTTCGAAGACGTCCCCGTTCAGGGGGTCATCATGACGCGCCCCGTGTTCGGTTTCGAGGTCACGGCACCGCCTGCAGACATCGTGTACCGTCGAATGATGATCCCGGGTGTTGGCTGACCGCGGCCGTTACGAAGTCACCGGCCTGCGCATCGGCTGACGTTTCATGTAGACGAGCGTACGCCACGTCCATTCGAGTGGCCCGAAGAGGAAATGGCGCAGCCATAGCGGTGACAACCAGAGCTGGAATGCCCACACGGCGAGCACGATCGCGGCTTGTCCCGTGCGCTCCACGGAACCGAAGAGGCCCAGGCCGTGACCGTAGAAGATGGTCGTGCAGATGACGGTCTGCATGATGTAGTTCGTGAACGCCATGCGTCCGGCCGCCGATAGTCTGGCCGTGAAATTCGGGGCGATTCGGAAACGGATCGCGAGCATCGCGGCTCCGATCCATCCGAGCGCGATCGGGATACTGCCCCAGTAGTTGAAGAGGCTTCCGGCGAAGAGGTAGTCGGGCGCGGCCCACCCGGTGGTGAGATTGCGGCGAACACCCAGCAGGACGAGTGGAACCCCGACGACGACGCCAGCGGCGATCATGCGTCGGTAGACGCGAGTGTCGGCGCGTCCACTCATGACACCGAGCTTGAAGAGTGCCATCCCGAGTAGCATCAGCCCGCTTACACGCCAAAGGGCCCATACGGCGAACGTACTCGTCTCCGCATCCAGGGCCTGCACGTGGCGCAACTGCATCTGCTCGAACCAGCCACCACGGTAGTGATCGAGCTCGTGCTGGAGTGTCTGCGCATCGGCCAGTAGTTCGGCCCGATCCTCCTCCGGCCACGACGGCTCCGACAGACTGCCTGCCGCCAGGATGAGCGAGCCAATCGTCCACGACACGATCGCGAGGGTGATGAGCTGACGAGGACGTGCGTTCCGGAAGAGGTACAGGCCGGTTCCGCAGAGAGCGTACCAGACCAGCACGTCCCCGTACCAGAGAAGATGCGCGTGGAGTAGACCGAAGACGAGCAGCCATCCCATGCGTCGAAGGTGCAGCCCGGTTGCCTTGTCACCCCGTGCGGCCCTGCGCTCGGACATGAGGATGATCCCGGCTCCGAAGAGCATGGAGAACATTGCCATGAACTTCAGGTCGGCGAAAAGGTGGGTCGCGATCCACCAACCGAGGTTCAGCCCGGTCAGGTCGCCCCAGGCCGTTGGGTCCAGGTATGCCGTTGCGGGCATGGAGAACGACCCGATGTTCATCGTCAGGATGCCGAGTACGGCGAATCCCCGGAGCACGTCGAGCGACTCGACACGCTCCCGTTCGGTTACAGGCCCCTCGGGAGTGGTCTGTCGCACCCGTGGTGCCGTGGTGCCTTCGGTTCCGTGCGCGTCAGGTCCCGCGTTGGACGATGTCATGTCCGGGTCAATTCGTCAGAGGTGGCGTCGTCGGTGGAGGCTTGCGGTGCATCGTCGCCTGCTCGAACGCGTACGCGATCTGGATCAGCGTGGGTTCGGACCATGCGTCGCCGAGAACCTGAAGGCCGGCCGGCAACGTCCCATCTCGAACGAAACCCATCGGAACTGTGAGTGCCGGAAATCCGGTCGGCGGTGCGGGGTACTGGCTGTTGTCCCCGTGGGGCGTAGACATGTCACCCACGAGACGTGGTGGATTGCTCCAGCTGGGGTAGATGAGTGCCTGGACCTCGTATTCGGCCATCGCAGCGCGTAGCCCTTCCCGGAACCGCTCCTCTCGGGCTCTTCCCTGGATGCACTGCTCGTTCGTATCTGGCGTGCCTTCGAAGCTGAGGAATCGCTCGACGGTGGGGAGAACGGTTCGGTAGACCCGGCCGCTGTTCGCGATCTCCTGCAGGGTGCTCACGGGAGGGTTCGGTATGTCCGCGAGGTAGCTCTCGATGTCGTAGCGGAAACGGGAGCACCCGGTACCCCGTCGCAGCTCATCGAGCCCCTGGATATGGAAGTCCCGCACGACGGTCGCGCCGAGGCGTTCCAACACGGCGAACGTCTCCGCGAATCGCATGAGAATTTCCGGGTCTGCGGACTCCTTGTACGCGATCTGTCCGACGACCCCGATCCGAATGCCGCTGAGATGGGTGTCCAGATACTCCATGTACGACTCGGCCCGCCGCTCGTCGGCTTCCGAGGTCACGGGATCTTCGGGGTCCGATCCCGCGATGACATCGAAGACACGCACGGCGTCCTCCACGGTCCGGCCCATGGGTCCACCGATGTCCCGATGGGCGTACAGTGGCATGATGCCGTCGCGGCTCGTGAGTCCTTGAGTAGACCGGATGCCGACCAGTGCGTTATGACTCGACGGGCCACGGATCGAATTGCCGGTGTCGGTTCCGAGGCCGATGAGCCCCATGTTTGCCGTCACGGCCGCGGCGGTGCCGCCGCTCGAGCCGGCCGTCACGCGATTCAGCGCGTAAGGGTTGAAGGTCCAGCCCGGCAGCATCGACCCTACCGTCTCCAGCGCTGTAAACGCGAACTCGGCGAGGTTCGATTTGGCGAGCACGATCGCGCCGGCCTCTCGAATTCTTCGCACCTGGTACGCGTCGTTGGCGGCCATTGAGCCCGCCAGGGATGCCGACCCCCCGGTCGTGGGCATGTCGTGCGTGTCGTAGTTGTCTTTCACGATGAACGGGATGCCGTGCAGCGGCCCGGTCAGCTCACCGGTGCGCCGTAGTTCACGATCCAGCGAGTCCGCTCGGGCGAGGGCTCGTGGGTTCGTCATGATGATCGCGTTGATCGTGGGGCCGTTCCGATCGTAGGCGTCGATACGGGCCAGGTATGCCTGGACGAGCTGCCTGGACGTCAGCGTGCGGGCCAACATCGCCTCGTGAGCATCGGCGATCGTCAGCTCCATCAGTTCCACGCTGCCGACGCTCTGGCCGGCGGCCATGGAGGGGAGCATGAGGAGCACGGCCAGGGTCGGGATGCGCCCGAGGCGCGGCATGTCGAAATGGTTCATGGCGCCAACGTATCTGTCTCTTTGCCGGCGAGCACCCGGGCCCGTGACCAGATCGCGTCGAACATCTCCTCGGTCAACCTGCCGGTGAAGGTGTTCTGCTGACTCGGATGGTACGAGCACAGCAGAATCGGGCCGTCGTCGATCGGGACCTCCACGCCGTGCCCGAAGCGGACCCGGGGGCGTGGTACCGAAAGGCCGCGGTCGGACAACACACGAAGGACCTGCACGTATCCGAAGCTTCCGAGTACGACCATCACCCGCACGCTCGCCAGAAGGTCGAGCTCCTCGTGGAGCCACGGTGCGCACTGATCTCGCTCTTCTGGGGTCGGCTTGTTGGCAGGTGGGGCGCATCGGACGGCCGCCGTAACCAGGACGTCCTTCAGCTCGAGCCCGTCGTCGCGATCCGTGGATGTGGGCTGATTGGCTAAACCTGCCTTGTGAAGGGCGCGGTAGAGCCAGTCTCCCGAGCGATCACCCGTGAACATCCGGCCCGTACGGTTCGCGCCGTGCGCAGCAGGTGCCAGCCCGACGACCAGCACTCGAGCGTTGGGGTCGCCGAACGCAGGTACGGGGTGACCCCAGTAGGTGTCACCGCGGAAGGCCGCACGCTTTTCGACAGCGACCTGCTCGCGCCACGCGACAAGCCGCGGACATTGGTGGCACTCTGTGATCCGTGCCTGCAGCGCGTCGAAGCTCACACGGGACCTTCCAGTACATGTGCCGCGCCGATCGCATCCATCAGGATCATGGAAATCACGTCTCCAGTGGCGGGATCCGCTGCACTCCCGGTCGTGCTCCCGAGCTCGACACAGTCAGGACCGTGAAACCGAGGCGCCGGCCGCGCTTCAATCCTCGCCCCGAGCCAACCGTCCGCGATCCACTTTGCCCAGGTGCGTTCGCGGGAGATCGCCCAGGAAGTGGACCGACCGAGGGTACTTGTATGGTTCGAGGCGCTGCTTCGACCACTCCTGCAGTTCCCTGGCGAGGGAGTCGCCTGTTTCCACACGGTCCTCTGCCACGATGAAGGCGCTCGGCTTCACCAGACCGTCCGATGTGGGAATGCCGACGACCGCCGCCTCCCGTACGGCTTCGTGCTCCAGAAGGCAGTTTTCCAACTCCTTTGGAGACAGCCATTTTCCGCTCACCTTGAGCATGTCGTCAGAGCGGCCGGCGTACGTGACATATCCGTCGTTGTCGAAGCTGATCATGTCACCGGATATGAACCAGCCATCCTGAAACGCCGAGGCAGTCTTCTCCTCGTCGCGCCAGTAACCGAGGGCGAGGGAGTCTCCGCGCACGCGCATCGTTCCGACTTCGCCGGCTCCCACGGGCACTCCGTCGGCAGTGCAGGCCAGTACCTCGAAACCATCGACGACCCGACCGAGTGTCCCCGGCTTCACGTCGCTCGGACGGTTAGAAATGAAGATGTGCCACATCTCTGCGGTTCCAAGACCGTCCAGGAGCGGGACTCCGAAGAGCTTGTCCCAGCGTCGGTGTAACTCGACGGGCAACGCCTCGCCGGCCGACGTTGCGATCCGGAGTGACGACACATCACGTGATGAGGCTCCGGGATGGTTCACCAGGTTGTTCACCATCGTCGGCACGTTCACGAGAACGGTCGGCCGGTACCGCTCGATAGCATCGAAAAGAGCGTCGGCGGTGCAGCGCTCGGGGAAGAGTGCGGCCGTCGCGCCGACGGAGAACGGGAAGAACAGGTTCGTCCCCGTGGCATACCCGAAGTAGAGTTTCGGTACGGAAAGTGTGATGTCCTCCGGGCCGATACCGAGTGTGCGCTGGCCGTACAGAAGTGTCGTGTTCTTGAACGATCCGTGCGTCTGCACCACACCCTTGGGGTGTCCCGTTGTGCCTCCACTGAAGAGGAAGACGGCCGCGTCGCCCGGCTTGCTGCCATGCACAGGTACATCAGCGTCGAGCGCGTCGAGACGCTCCTCGAATTCCGGGGAGACAACGGTCAACTCCGGCGCCTGGGAAACGGCGCTGGCGGCCTTGCGGAACGCGGTATGCGAATCCACGCCAACGAAGGCTGCTCGGGGTTCGGTGTAGCGGAAGAAGTATTCGACCTGCTCGACGGGCAGGTGTGGATTCACCATGACGACGACGGCACCGATTCGGAGCGTTCCGAATAGTGCTGCGACGTACGCCTCCCCATCGGGAAGAGCGATCAGGACACGATCGCCCGGCTGAACTCCCGCATCCAGCATGAGCCGAGCGTATCTGCCGGACGCATCGAAGACGTCCTGATACGTACTCGCCCCTCGCTCGGTGAGCAGGGCCTGGCGCTCACCGTCGCCGTCGTGGATTCGGTCGCCGAGGAATTCGTCGAAGATGTTGAGCGGAGCCTGCGCGGGTTCAGTCATGGCGTGACGATAGGCTCACGCTAGAATGGAGGTCAATCGCCGCCCTGACCCTGGAGTCCGATGGCCGTACACCGTTTCGCCGACCTTACGTGGGAAGAGGTCCGCGACCTCGATCGCACGTCAGCCGTGGCGGTCCTGCCGGTGGGAGCGGTTGAGGCGCATGGGCCGCATCTTCCGCTCGGGACCGACGTCGTGATCGCGGAAGGAATGGCGCGGGTGTGCGCAGAAGGGCTCTCCGAAGCTGGGCGTACAGGTCTGATCCTGCCGCCGCTGTGGTACACTGCGGCCGGGTTCGCCGGTAACTTTCCCGGCACGATCGGTGTGGACGGAGCGATCGTCTCCGGGCTGATCATCCAGATCGCGACTTCGCTAAGGGAGCAAGAGATCCGCACGTTGGCTATCGCGAATGCTCACCTCGACCCTGCCCATCTGACCTCGCTTCGGCATGCGTCCGATGGGGCTCCCGAGGGCGCTCGTATCGTATTTCTCGACCTCACTCGACGCAGGGTGGCGGAGCAACTGACTCCGGAGTTTCAGACCGGCGCGTGTCACGCAGGCCGGTTTGAGGGGAGCATTGTCATGGCCGAGCGTCCGGATCTTTATCGTGCCGAGATCGCGGCAGATCTCGAACCCAACCCTTCGTCGCTTTCGACGGCGATCGGGGAGGGACACGAGACGTTCGAGCAGGCTGGAGGCCCGCGCGCCTACTTCGGTTGGCCCTCGGAGGCTACGGCCGAGGAAGGACGGACGACCGTGCGAACGCTGGGACACCTTCTGGCCGAAGCCATCCTCGATGGAGAGGTGCAGTGAGCGAACTCGCCGGCTATAGCGCCGTGATCACGGGGGGAGGTCGGGGCATCGGTGCCGCGGCGGCGGTCGCGCTCGCAGAGGCCGGTGCCACGGTTTCCGTCGCCTCCCGCAATGAGGGTCAGGTGGTCGACGTCGCTGCCGAGCTCAGACAGCAAGGACACGAAGCGTTCGCCTTCCGATGCGACGTGACCGAGCCGTACCAGGTGCGGGATCTCGCGTTGTCGGCAATCGAGGCGATGGGACGGATCGATATCCTCGTGAACAATGCCGGTACGGCGACGTCCAACCCGATCACTCGCATCACAGACGCCGAGTGGCATCACATCATGGATGTGAATGCGACGGGCACATTCCTCTGCACGCAGGCAGTGTGGGCCGGTATGTCCGAACGGCGCTGGGGGCGGATCATCAACGTGGCGTCGGTCGCAGGCCTCGGCGGCGGCAAGTACATCTCTGCCTACACCGCCGCCAAGCATGCCGTTGTAGGCTTCACGAGAGCCATGGCCGAAGAAGCGGTCGGTACGGGCATCACGGTCAACGCGGTTTGCCCGGGATACGTCGATACTCCGCTCACGGACGAAACAATCGCGCGCATCATGCACCATACGGGTACGTCGAAGCACGAGGCTCTTGCGTCATTGCTCGAACAGGCCGGTCAACCCCGACTCATCCGGGCCGCCGAGGTTGCTCAGGCGATTGTAGGGCTGTGCCACGTCGGTGTGCCTGCGCCGAATGGTGAATTGGTGGTGCTCGACGGCCTGGGGTCGCAGTGATGAACGAGGCGAAGGGTTGGGAGGGGATCAACCCTGACGAGCTCGGTCCGCCGAAAGGTTGGACGAACGGAATGCTCGCGCCCGCCGGTGGGCGGATTCTCCTGGTGGCGGGACAGGATGCCGCCACGGCGGAGGGGATTGTGGAGGAAGAAGACTTCGTCCGGCAGTTCGACCTGGCTCTGGCCAAGACGTTGGTGGTGGTTCGCAACGCCGGCGGTGACCCTACGTCAATTGGACGTATGACGGTCTTCGTCACGGACCTCGATGCCTACCGCGAGAGCCGGAAGGCGATCGGAGAGGTATGGCGGGCGCGTATGGGTCGGCATTACCCGGCGATGGCTCTCGTTGAAGTGTCTCGCCTGGTCGATCCACTTGGTAAGGTTGAAATCGAAGCCACGGCGGTGATCTGATGTTCGATCCGGATTCGTTCGATTACGTGCTCGACACGGAGACTGGCGTGGCGACGGTCACGCTCAATCGCCCGGAGCGTCTGAATGCTTTGACCTTCGAGGTGTATGACGAGCTGCGCCGTGCATTCTACGCCTTGAGTGATGAAGACGACGTGCGTGTCGTCATCATCACCGGCACTGGGCGCGGCTTCTGCACAGGTGGTGACGTAGAGGACATCATCGGTCGACTCTTCGAGCGTGACATGCGAGGGCTGCTCGAGTTCACCCGCATGACGTGTGACCTGATTCTCGCCATGCGGCGGTGCCGCAAACCTGTGATCGGTGCTCTCAATGGAACCGTGGCTGGTGCTGGAGCAGTGATCGCTACGGCGTGCGACATGCGGATAGCCGCCGAGTCGGCGAAGATCGCGTATCTCTTTACGCGCGTCGGGCTCTCCGGGGCTGACATGGGTGCGGCGTGGATGCTCCCACGGATCGTCGGCCTGGGGAAGGCCAGCGAACTTCTCATGACGGGTGACTTCATCAGTGCCGGGGAAGCGCACCGGATCGGTCTGTACAACCGCGTGGTTGTCGACGGAGAGGCACTGAGTGCGGCGACCGAATTGGCCTGCAAGCTCGCTCAGGGGCCGTCTTTCGCTCTCGAGATCACGAAGGACTCTCTGAACCGCGAGGCCAGTATGGACCTCGCGAGTGCCCTTGAGGCGGAGGCTCAAATCCAGGCGGCGCTCATGCTGCACCCGGACTTCCGCGAGTCCTACGACGCCTTCGTCGAGAAACGCGACCCGAACTTTCTCTAACTCAGCCCGGAGGCGGTCCCGATGTCCGATACCCACACCGTCCGAGCGTTCCTTGAAGCGCGCCATCACCCCTGGGCTTCCGAGATGACGGCCTTCGCGTCGCGGGTGCTGCTTGAACGCCCTGAACCCGACACGGACGACGCGGCACGGACGGACGCTCGCGAACTTCTCGGCCTGATGGGAGAGGCCGGCCTGTACGCCCCCATCGGCGATCGTGATCTGCGTGGTTCGTGTCTGGCCCGTGAAGCGATTGCGTCGGCATCCCCGCTGGCGGATGCGGTGTGGGCCCTTCAGGGGCTGGGAATCACTCCGCTGCTGCTGGCCGGTACCGAGGAGCAGCGTGCGAAATGGGCTGAGCCCGCACTCGCCGGAAAGCTGATGGGTGGATTCGCCATCACCGAGCCCGAATCCGGATCGGATGTTGCGTCGATGAGGACCCGGGCGGAGCTGCATGATGACGAATGGGTCATCGATGGGCACAAGTGGTACATCAGCAATGCCGGGATCGCAGATTTCTATATCGTCTTCGCATCTACCGACCCGGACCAGGGAAGCCGGGGCATGAGCGCATTCGTCGTACCCGCCGACACCGAGGGCCTCCGCTTCGCGGGCGCTCAGGTGATGAGTGCACCGCATCCTCTGGGCGAGCTCGTCTTTGAGGAGTGCCGAGTGCCTGTCGACCACATGGTGGGTATTGAAGGACGAGGCTTCATGCTTGCGATGGCGACGCTCGACCAGCTGCGACCGACCGTAGGCGCGGCCGCATGCGGAATGGCTGAGCGCGCTCTGCGTGAGGCGTTGAGTCATGCGGTGGAGCGTGAGCAGTTCGGTAAACCGATTGCAGAGTTTCAGCTCATCCAGGAGAAGCTCGGTCGGATGGCGATGGAGCTGACGGCGTCCCGCATGCTCGTCTACAGAGCAGCGTACGAGAAAGACCTGGGTCAGGATCGCATCACGGTTGAGGCCGCCATGGCAAAGGCGTACGCGACCGAGGCGGCCCAGCGGATTATCGACGAAGCGGTTCAGATCCTGGGCGGACGCGGTGTCATGGCGGAGCACATCGTTGATCGTCTGTACCGCTCCGTGCGTTCGTTGCGGATCTACGAAGGCACCACTGAAATCCAACACTTGATTATCGCCGGTCGCATGGTTGCCGATGCCCGTGCCATGCTCGAGGAATAGCCAGTTGAAGATCCTCATCGTCGGAGGTGGCCCGTCTGGCCTCTACTTCGGCATTCTCATGAAGCGAGCCGATTCGACGAATGAGGTGGTCGTACTGGAACGGAACCGTCCCGATGAGACCTTCGGGTTCGGTGTCGTGTTCAGCGACAAGACCATCGCCGAGGTCGAGAGCGCAGACCCGGAGACGTATCGCGCGATCACGGACCACTTCGTGCACTGGGACGATATCGACGTGCACTATGGCGGGGAGATGGTGCGGTCGTCCGGGCATGGCTTTTCCGGACTGAGTCGGCAGACCTTGCTCACCGTGCTTCAGGATCAGGCGACCGCGCTCGGGATCGAGATCCACTTCGAGTGTGAATTCGCGGGGCTCGAGTCGGGTGGCTCGGTCTCGGCTGCCAGGGCCGACGGCACGGTGAGCACCGTATCCGTCGACCCGGCCGACTACGACTTGGTTCTCGGCTCCGATGGTGTGAACTCGACGTTGCGAGAGACGTGGGCGGAACACTTCCAGCCGACGTTCGACTACCGCCCCAACCGGTTCGTGTGGCTCGGTACCACGAAGCCATTCCCCGCGTTCACGTTCTATTTTCGTGAGAACGAGCACGGACTCTGGCGTGTGCACGCGTACCAGTATGAGCCTGGTCGATCGACCTTCATCGTCGAATGCACGGAAGAGGCGTGGCTTGCGGCCAAGCTGGATCAGGCATCGGAGGAAGAGACGCTCGCCTACTGTGCCGATGTGTTCGCCGACGAGCTCGACGGCCATGAGCTGATCCCGAATCGCTCGGTCTGGCGGAGCTTTCCCACGATCCGGTGCGCCAACTGGCACCATGGGAACGTCGTGCTGCTCGGGGACGCGGTACACACCGCGCACTTCTCGATCGGATCGGGGACCCGGCTGGGCATGCTCGATGGCATTGCGCTCCATGATGCGTTGGTGTCGTCGGAATCGATTTCGGAGGCTCTGGAGAGCTACGCGCGCGATCGGCGCCCGCCCGTCGAATCGCTGCAGCGTGCGGCGCAGGCAAGTCTCGAGTGGTTTGAGGCGACTGAGCGCTACATGGACATGGATCCGACGCAGTTCGCGTTCACTCTGCTGACGCGGAGTTTGCGCATCACGCATGAGGATCTACGTGTCCGCGACCCGGCATTCCTGGAGCGCGTCGACGATTTCGTCGCCCAGGAAGCCGAGCGACAGTCCGGGTGGTCCGTGCCTCGCGCTCCTGCTCCTCCGCCCATGTTCACACCCTTCAGGCTTCGGGACATGGTCGTGCCGAACCGCGTAGTCGTCTCCCCCATGTGCCAGTACACGGCGGAGGACGGCTTGGTAGGTGACTGGCATCTTCAGCACCTGGGTAGTCGAGCGGTAGGTGGCGCCGGCCTGGTGTTCGCCGAGATGACCGATGTGTCTGCGGAGGCGCGAATCTCTCCTGGATGCGCTGGCCTCTATCGCCCTGAACACGTCGATGCGTGGCGCCGGATCGTGGATTTCGTGCATGGTCAGACTCCCGCGAAGATTGCGATCCAGCTTGGCCATGCCGGCCGGAAGGGCTCGACGAAGAACATCTGGGATGGTGACACTCAGCCCCTGGACGACGGCAACTGGGACCTCGTGTCCGCGTCGCCGATTCCGTATTTCCCCGAGCGGAGCCAGACGCCTCGGGAGATGACGCGTGCCGACATGGATGCTGTGGTTGCGGATTACGTCCGCGCTACCGGATACGCCGCGGATGCGGGCTTCGACCTTCTCGAAGTGCATATGGCGCATGGGTATCTTCTTGCGTCGTTCCTCTCACCGCTGACGAACGAACGCCTCGACGAGTACGGCGGTTCACTCGAGAACCGGATGCGCTTCCCCCTCGAAGTCTTCGACGCGTGCCGTGCCAACTGGCCTGACGAGAAGCCGATGAGTGTTCGGGTGAGTGCCGTGGACTGGGCGCCCGGTGGCGTAGAGCCGGCTGACACGGTTGCGATCGCCAGGATGCTGAAGGACCACGACTGTGATGTCGTCGATGTGTCGTCAGGGCAGACCGTGCCGTTCCAGAGGCCGATCTACGGGCGACTCTACCAGACGCCCTTCGCCGACCAGGTCCGGCACGAAGTGGGGATTTCGACGATGGCCGTCGGCAACATCTCGTCATGGATGGACGTCAACACGATCGTGGCCGCGGGACGAGCCGATCTCTGCCTCATCGCGCGAGCCCACCTCTTCGACCCGTACTGGACGCGACACGCAGCGTATATGCTGGGGTATGAACTTCCGTGGCCGAATCAGTACCAGTCGGTTCAGAGGTACACTCCGCGCTTCGAATTTCACTTCGGGGGTGAGTGAGAGACCGTGGACATCCCGACCAGGCGTGCCCTCGCACGAGTTGCCGTTCGATGAGGATGACCGATTCAATGGCCTCTGCCCGGCCGCGCACACAAAGAGGAGCACCATGTCCGAGGCTGTGACATACGGGACGTACCTGAAGATCGAAGAGCTGCTGGCACTCCAACAGCCGCGAGACGACGTTGAGCACGACGAAATGCTCTTCATCGTGATCCATCAGGTGTACGAGCTCTGGTTCAAGGTGGTTCTGCACGAACTGGACTACTGCGCGCAGCTTCTTCACGAAGGTGCCGCTCGGCGCGCGCAACACACGCTCAAGCGTGTCTTGACGATCCTCAAAGTGCTCGTGTCGCAACTGGACGTATTGGAGACCATGACGCCGACCGAGTTCCTGACCTTTCGGGAGCGGTTGGACAGTGCCAGTGGCTTTCAGAGTGACCAGTTCCGGGCGCTCGAGTTCGCACTCGGTCGGAAGCAGCGTGCTTCCGTGGAGCGATTTTCCGAGGGTTCTCGTGCACGCGTATCGTTGCAGGAGCGTTGGGATGCACCGACACTCTGGGATGCGGTGCTGAAGTACCTCTCGACTCAGGGGTACGATCTGCCTGAGACGCAGCTCGAGCGGGATGTTACGGCGCCCATAGAGCCTTCAGAGGAAGTCCAGGCGGTGTTGGTGAAGGTGTATCGTGACGACCCCGGGAATGCCGATTTGTGCGAGCGACTCGTGGACCTCGACGAGGGGATTCAGGAGTGGCGTTACCGGCACGTGAAGATGGTCGAGCGCACGATTGGATTGAAGAAGGGGACCGGTGGATCCGCAGGGTCCGGATATCTCCACACGACCCTGAACCGTCCGCTCTTCCCGGATCTGTGGGAGATCCGGGCTCAGCTGTGATGGAGCCGGGTTCATGACGAGTGCCGATTCCGAGCACCCGACACCACTCGCCGCACACTACACCCATTTCGATGTCGCGAACCGGCTTCTGCTGACGGGACATTCGCATCAGGCGTGGCCTGACGTCGCCTTCGAGGGGCAAAAGCAAGCCTGGCTGGATGCAGCGGCCATGGCCGATGGGAAGTGGGACGCCGTCTACGAGAAGGTGACCCGGGTCGTATCGGGATACCGGATGCTCATGGGCGGGTGCACGGGCGACATGACGCTGGAGACGAATACGCACTCCCTCGTGATCCGCTTCCTGTCCGCGCTTCCGTTGCGGGAGCGCCCACGGGTCGTCACCACGGATGGAGAATTTCACTCGATTCGCCGGCAGCTCGATCGACTGGCCGAAGAGGGGCTGGACGTCGTGAAGGTCCCGGCCTCGCCCGTCGACTCCCTCGCTGAGCGGCTGGCCGAGGCTGTGGACGAGCGAACCGCCTGTGTGATGGTATCGTCCGTACTGTTCGGTACGGGCCTGATCGTTCCGAATCTTCCGGCTGTAGCGGATGCCTGCACTCGCCACGGGGCGGAGTTGCTCATCGACAGCTACCACTCGCTCGGTGTCGTGCCGTTCAGCCTGAAGGGGATGGAGTCGGCGTTCGTCATCGGCGGAGGCTACAAGTACCTCCAGCTCGGAGAAGGCAATTGCGTCCTGCGCGTGCCGCCCGAGTGTGAGATGCGGCCGGTGCTCACCGGATGGTTTGCGGAGTTCGCTGAGCTGGCTGACACCCGTGTGCCGGGAGAGGTTCGGTACGGTGTCGGTCCCGCCCGATTCGCGGGGTCCACGTACGATCCGACGTCTCAATACCGAGGAGCGGCGGTCCTGGACTTCTTTGACCAGCAAGGGCTTACTCCCGAGCGGCTTCGGGAGATCAACCAGCACCAGGTCGGCCTACTGCGCAACGAATTCCTGTCGCTCGACCTCGATCCCGATGTCGCTCGACTGGAAGCAGATGTGCCGATGGAGGAGCGCGGTGGGTTCCTCGCTCTGGAGTGTGCTGATGCGGATGCGCTGTTTCGCGCCTTGCTCGAGCAAGGTGTCCGGACGGACTACCGGGGAAGCGTGCTGCGCTTCGGGCCCGCGCCGTACTTGAGCGATCAGCAGTTGCGGGATGCGATGGGGGTCTTGGGAGAGGTCGCGCGGGACTGACTCGACGCTTCGGCTATGCCCGGGTCACTCAGGCTTCGGGCCCGTGATCGACACATTGTCACCGACGCTGATCTCCCCGTCGTTCAGCACCACTCCGTATGCGCCTCCGTTCCAGTTCGGATCGAGTGCCTCGGTGAGGCCCTGGACCTGAGCATCCATCCGCTCGCACGGCCGGGTCTCGCCATAAAGACGGATCTCGACCTCACCAAGGGTGAGAATGTGGTCACGTGTGTTTTCGAGCCGAACACCGCTCACCATGACGTTGGCCCGACGCATCGACGGCTCGACCTCGGGGAATTCTGCCGAGATGCGATCGAAGACTTCCTTCTCGATGACGGTGACCTGTCGCTTCGAGCGGCCGAAGTTGGCGTCCGTATCGATGCCTTTGCGCTCGACGAGCGTGACTGAATTCGTCGAATCCATGACCCCACGGTGGGCGCGCTTGATCCAGAGTGCCTCAACCTTGCCGCTCATCCACCCGGCCTCCGTTTCGATGGAACATCCACAATGTTTTCCCATTCCGTCGCGTCCGAGCGGGCGACGACGGCGATCACCGGTTCGGTCTCACTGAGGTTGATCACCTCATGGGGCACGCCCGGTTCGATGAAGATGAAGTCTCCCGCTTCATTGTCCATCGACTTCTCGAGACTCTCGCCGTACTCGTGGCGTACTCGACCTTGAAGAATGAAGAGCATGACTTCGAAGTCGACATGGATGTGCGCGTAGGCGACCGCGCCGGGCGGCACCGTGGCGACGTTCATCGAGAGCTTCTTTGAGCCTACGTTCTTCGACGACATGCCGGTTCGGTAGCGGATCCCGTTCCACCCACGATGGATCTCGGGATTACGGACGCACAGGATGCCGCCGCCGTCTTCGGTGCGAGTTCGCAGCTCTTCGTCGGAGCTGCCCGTGGCGTGCCCTCCGGCTGGGGCGATGTGGTCGCTCATCGATTTGCTCCCATGACCGCTTCGATCTGCTCCGGCGTTCTCGGGAGATTCCTCGTCAGGACCTCGGCGCCGTCTTCGGTGACAAGCACGACATCCTCCACGAAGACCGCGATCTCGAGGTCGTGGTTGTAGTACCAGGGCTCGACAGTGAAGACCATGCCCGGCTCGAGGGGTTCGTGGATGAGGGCCGGGTCTCCCGCTGTCATCCCGATGTGATGCCCGAAAAAGGACGGTGTCTGCATATAGCGCTCTTCGTCATCGGGGATGGCCTCGTAGGCGATCTCGGTCAGTTCCCGGAACGTCATTCCGGGCCGGATCGCGTCGATGATGGCGTCGGCCGCCCTCAGGCTGACCCACATCTTCTGGCGTTGCTCGGCAGTGAATACACCGTCCACCGGGAAGGTACGCCCGACGTCGCTGATGTAGCCGTCGATCTCGCAACCCACGTCGAGAATGACGAGATCGCCCGACTCGACGGGCCGATTTCGTCGATCGTAGTGAGCCGCGAGGACCCGCCACGGCCACAGACTGTTCGGGCCAGATTTCACGATTGGTGTGAAGGGGATCGTCTGGCTGCCGAGCGCGCGGCATGTGGACTCGAATTCACCTTGTAATGTCCGCTCGTCCACGCCCGGCCGGATCAGTGCGGCGGCAGACAGGATGCCCTGCGCCGTCGCGTCTGCGGCGATCTGCATCTTCTGGACTTCATATCGACTCTTGACCATCCGTCCCTGTGCGACCTCCTCGAACGCGTTCTGCAGTCGAGCATTCGGATGTTCGGCCTGAAGGCGGAGAATCATTGTCTGCAGCGGGTCGAGTGCGCCGAACGCTGGCAGGTCAGGCACGCTGAGTGCGCCGGGTGCGCCTCCGTTGACACGCAGAATTCGTCGGGCTCGAACCATCTGAGCGACGAACGCATCGAAGTCGCGCATCGATCGGTACTCTTCGATGCCGGCGATGCTACGGAGCTGGTAGTCGTCCAGGAGGGGGCGACCCGGGAAGTCGTTTCGGCGACCTGGATTCGAGAAGCGGTAGTCCTCGTCCGGCAGGAAGAGGGTCGACCGATCACGATCGGCGTCGAGCACCAGCATCGAGTTCGGTACTTCGATTCCCGCGTAGTACCAGAAGTCCTCTAGTTGCCGGAAGGTATCCCCGCGCGTCAGGCCGTCGGAGGAGGGCACGATGAAGAGGCCACCGCCGCTCTCCTTGAGCAGACGGAGCATGTTACTGCGCCGGAACGAGTACTCCTGCGCACGGAAGGGAAGGCGTCGTACCCAGTCGCCGTATCGCTGCTCTGGCGTGGGATGACGCTCTACCTCTGACGACGGATCGGTCGCCTGAGCGCTGGCCTCACCCGGCATGCTCAGCATGACAAGGGCGAGGAGGACGGTAATCAGGCTCGACTCAAGGTTGAGCCGGGGTAGCGCGTGGGGCAGGAAGAAGCGCATGTGCAACGAAACCGTGGCCGGAGGTCAGGTAGAGACGGTACGTTGCCTCTGCACCATCCTGGCCGCTACCCCTGGAGATGCACCACTGAGCCTGAAGCTGCAGATCGAGCTCGTCTACGACC
Source organism: Gemmatimonadota bacterium (assembly GCA_028873595.1). GTDB lineage: Bacteria > Gemmatimonadota > Gemmatimonadetes > Longimicrobiales > Gaopeijiaceae > UBA2589. Next base: position 129,357 of record JAPPOV010000037.1, read on the forward strand.
CTGGGTGCCCGAACGTGGGTCGTGCGCGTGACATCCTCACGGAGGTGTGTCGGGATACCGGAGTGCCCGCTGTATGGACGGAATGGAGCAGCGAGGATCCGGAGTGCCCCGCGTACGCGATCAACCTCGGGTCGCCCTCGATTCTGGTGAATGGCGAGGACGTTGCGCCGGGGCCGCATCCGTGGGCCGCGAGGGAGCCCGGGGCGGGACCTCGGAGCCGTGTGTACCGCGAAGGAGATTCGATCGTGCGTGCGCCACCGACGAGCCGAGTTCGGGAAGCGGTCGAGAAGGCCATGCAGCCGGGCGTAGGCTGACTCCGGGGAGCGCTTGAAGGGCAGGGTCGTGCCTGACCATCGTCAGGGAACGCTGAGTGGGCGACCCATGCCCGTGGCGGGAACCGACGGCCCGCGCGAAGTTGCGGTATCCTGCCCGAGCCATTCCCACGCGTACCTCAAGCCAGACTCATGATGCGTCTCCTTCGCTTCTCGGCGGCCCCGGGTGTCGCCTTTGCGATCGCCCTGCTTCTTGCTCCTTCGCCCACCCAGGCTCAATCCCGTGGCATCGACGTCGTTCTCGATTCGGCACTCCTCGCCGGATACGAGTGGCGCAACATCGGCCCCGATCGTGGCGGCCGCTCGATTGCCGTGAGTGGCGTCCGCAGTCGTCCGGAGGAGGGATACTTCGGTGCCACGGGTGGTGGGCTCTGGAAAACCACCGACTCCGGGGAGAACTGGTTCCCGGTCACCGACTTCCAGGTCACCTCAGCCTCAGTGGGCGCGGTCGCGGTCAGCGAGTCGAATCCCGATCTCGTGTTCATCGGGATGGGTGAGACGTGCATCCGCGGCAACATCCTCCCTGGTGATGGCGTGTACCGCAGCCGTGACGCGGGGGAAACGTGGGAGCACATCGGATTCCACGACTCGCACGGGATCTCGAAGATCCGTATTCATCCGACGAACCCCGACATCGTCTTTGTCGCGTCCTTCGGAAAGTACTCGGCGCCGAGCGAAGAGCGCGGTGTCTTCCGCAGCACGGACGGTGGCGACACCTGGGAGCGGATCCTCTTCCGCAACGACGAGACGGGTGCGATCGATCTCGTGATCGATCCGAACGATCCCGACGTCCTCTACGCCGCGCTCTGGGAGGCTTATCGAAAAGAGTACCAGATGTCGTCCGGCGGCCCTGGCTCCGGGATGTTCAAGAGCACCGACGGCGGCGACACGTGGGAAGAGATGACACGCAACCCGGGGATGCCGCAGGAAGGTCTGGTCGGTCGAATCGGGCTCGCGGTGTCCGGTGCCAACTCGGACCGCGTCTGGGCGCTCTTCGAGAATGACAACGGTGGTCTGTTCCGTTCGGACGACGGTGGCGCGACCTGGGACTTGATCAACGACGACCGGGCGATCCGGCAACGAGCGTTCTACTACACGCACGTCTTCGCCGACCCGCAAGACGAAGACGTGGTCTACATGCAAAACACGTCGTTCTTCCGCTCGACAGACGGCGGTGAGACGTACGAATCAATCAACAACGGGACCCACGGGGACTTCCACGATCTCTGGATCAACCCGGATGACCCGACCCATCTGATCGTGGCCAACGACGGTGGGGGAGCAGTCAGCAACACGACAGGCGGTACGTGGACGGACCAGGAGTTCTCGACCGCTCAGTTCTACCACGCGGTCACGACGGCTCACGAGCCGTTCCACGTGTGCGGATCGCAGCAGGACAACACGACGCTGTGCCTGCCGGGCAACTGGAACGCGAGCCGTATGGGCTTCGGCCAAGCGCCCTTCTTCGGCGGCGGCGGTGGTGGCTCGATTACGGAAGGCTCTATGGAGGTCGCGTACCGGGCAGGTGGTGGTGAGCCCGGCTACATCGCGCCGGATCCTCAGGATGTCGACATCTTCTACTCGGGTACGAACAACGGGGCCTATCTCGACAAGTTCAATAGACGATTGCAGACGAACCGCGAGGTGAATCCGTACCCGTGGTTCTATTCTGGCGAGCCGGCGATCGAGATTCGCGAGCGGTGGCAGTGGACCTTTCCCATCATTTTCTCGCCCGTCGATCCGAATCGCCTGTACACGTCTTCACAGCGCCTGTGGATGACCGAGGACGCGGGGAGGACGTGGCAGCAGCTCAGTGACGACCTCACACGCGCCGATCCGATGACGCTGCAGCGGACGGGTGGTCCGATCACGGGGGACATGAACGGACCCGAGGTCTACGCGACGATCTTCGCCGTCGGCCCCGGAAAGCTCGATGTCGATGTGATCTGGACGGGGTCGGACGACGGACTCGTGCACGTGACTCGGGATGGTGGCGAGACGTGGACCAACATCACCCCACCGGACATGCCGGACTTCGGTCGAGTGAGCCAGATCGACGCGTCCTCGTTCGACTCAGGCCGAGCGTACATTTCTGTTCGGAAGCCATTGCTCGACGACTTCAACCCCTACATCTGGCGGACTGACGACTACGGGGAGTCCTGGACGAAGATCGTCGAGGGAATCCCCTATGGCGGGTTCGTTCACGCCGTGCGCGAGGATCCGAACCGCGACGGTCTGCTGTACGCCGGAACCAACCGCGGCGTGTACGTCTCCTACAACGACGGCGATCGCTGGCAGCCGCTCAATCCCGGTTTGCCGGATCTTCCGATCATCGACATCATCGTTGAAGAGAACGAGCTCGTCGCGGGCTCCCACGGTCGCGGCTTCTGGGTTCTCGACAACATGGCACCCTTGCGAGAGGCGATGCCGGGGATGACCGAGGGAGCGAAACTCTTCACACCTCCCGAGGCCACGCGCTCAGCGGGTGGCGTAACGCTCTCCTGGTGGCAGCCGCAACCGACCGCGGACGCGCGGCTCGAGATTCTCGACGCACGTGGTGACGTACTTCGGACGTTCCTCCCGGAAGACCCGGATGCGCCCGAGGCCGGACCCGAGGGTCGCTACCGGAGTGCTCCCCTTCCGAACGAGGCGGGCCTGAACTATGTGCACTGGGATCTGCGAACACAGCCGTTCGAGGTCTTTCCGGGGATGATCTATTGGGGCGTTCGCACCTCCGCCCCTGCCGTGCCACCGGGTGAATACACGGTTCGCCTGACGTCGGGTGGTCAGGTGTTCAGGGTGCCGTTGACGGTGCAGCGCAATCCATGGATCAGGGATGTCTCGGACGCCGATCTCCAGGCTCAATTCGAGTTCGGTGAGATGGTACGGGACAAGGTCACCGAGGCGAACCGTGAGGTGATCATGGTCCGCAACGTGAAGGCGCAACTCGAAGACCGAATGGCACGGTCGAACGACGCGCGACTGGCGGAGGCTGGTTCGCAGCTGGACGCAGAGGCATCCGAGGTCGAGCAGTGGATCTATCAGGTCCTCAATGAAGCCGGACAGGATCCGCTCAACTTCCCGATACGTGTGAACAACCGGCTGGCGAATCTGCTCTCGATGTCCGAGCGAGGTGATGGCCGACCCGGAAACAACATGCCGGTGATCTTCGACATCCTCGTCGAAGAGTTGACTGGGTATCAGCAGCAGCTCGACGCGATATGGCAACTGGAGCTTGGAGAGGTGAACCGAATTCTGGGTGGCCTGGATCTCCCGATCATCGATCCCGAGTGCGATCAGCCGGAAGGGTGCATGGTGATGTAGACCATGTGGTCTGGCAGAATCTGAGAGGGCCGGCCCGTCCAGGGCCGGCCCTCTCGTCGTTTCCTCCTCGATTGCTCCGGGCCGCTAGTACACGCCCAGGTCGACGGCCGACTGAAGTGGCCCCGTCCACCCTGCTGCCCTCATCTCGGAGACCAGCCCTTCGTCATCGGTACCCCAATACAGCTGATGGTACAGCACCAGCTTCTGAGCTCCCGCGCGAGTCGCGATGTCGGCGAGCTGCTCTGGTGACGTGTGGAAGACACTGTGATACGCCTGCCATTCGGGTGGGCGCGTCACAAAGCGCTCTCCGCTGTAGATCTCGTGCACGAGCAGATCACACCCGTCGCACGCCTCGACGATCGGCTCGCTCGGTGCCGCATCTCCGCTGATGACGATCGTGCGGTCCGGTCCGGTCACCTTGTACGCGAACGAGAACGACCAGTCGCCATGGGTGACCGGGATCGCCTCGATCCGGACGTCGCTGTCCTCGTACACCACACCGCCTTCCGTTTCCACGACGTCCGGGATGTACGAGTCCCTGTTCGCATCGCGCGGCTCGAGTCCGTTGATGCGCCGATCGATGTCGGCGTCATACGCCATGACGATGTGACCCATCATGGCGTCGATTCCCGGAGGGCCGACCACTTTGAGCCGGTCAGGACGATCCAGAACCCATGGGCTCAGGAGGATGTCGGGGAGGCCGAGCGTGTGATCGGAGTGAAGGTGCGTAATGAAGACCTGGTTGAGGTTCTGGGCCTGCAGCGCGGGGATGTCGAGATCGCGAGCGGCCTTCGCCGCACGGCGGACGACACCTGGGCCGGCATCGAAGATGAACGCCTGATCGTCCACGACGACCGCAACTGCAGGGCCCGAGCGTTCAGGGTCGGCGTTCGGAGTTCCGGTGCCGAGGATGACCACGCGGGTGCGGTGGGCCATTGCTTCGGAGAACGAGACATTCAGGTCGGTGGACGCTGCTGCCGAAGAAGCTGTCGTGCCGGGGTCTTCGTCCGATCCCGGGATGCAGCTTGCCAGGGCAAGTGTGATCAGGAGGCATACCCATAGCGGGGACCGTCGGATCGACCGCGTCGCCGGTTCGAGTCGGATTCTCACGCTCAATCCATCCCTGCCTGTTGCCGAACCCAGCGCGCGGCTTCCTCATGGGTACCGAACCAGACGCCCTCCTTCGTCTTCATATGCTCGATGAGTCCTTCGAGCGCGACGATGCGAGAGCGGTGTCCGATCACGTGGGGGTGCATCGTCAGGAGGAACATCGTGCCTTCTTCCCACGCCTTGTCGAACTCGTCGATCCAGACCTGCATCACGTCTCGAGGATTCATGTAGCTGTTTCCGCGAGGGTTGAAGAGCGGGGCGTCATCGAGGATCCACTCGACCGGAAGCTCGACCATGCCGGTGGGCTCGCCGTTCTGGACGAGTTCATAGGGGCGGTCGTCCGCCATGAGGGAACTCTCGTACAGGAAGCCGATGTCCCGGACAATCTGGAGCGTATTCGGACTGTGATTCCACGACGGGGCTCGGTAGCCGACGGGGCGCGTGCCGGTGATCTCTTCGATGGCGTCGACCGCCTGACGGAGGAGGCGTTCTTCCGTCTCCGCGTCGAGCGAGGTGTTGAGTTCGTGGATCCAGCCATGGACCGCGATCTCATGCATGCCCGATGCCTGAATCAAGTCGGCCTGCTCGGGTGCGAGCTTCAGGCTCCACGCGGGGAAAAAGAACGTCGACGGGACGTCCTGTTCGTTCATCAGTTCGACCACTCGGGGAAGCGCGACCCGGGACCCGTACTGGCCCTGCGACAGAGGGCCGATACTGATACTACCGGTGCGCAGCCCTTGAACCGTCTCGTTGTCCACATCGTACGAGAGGAGGACCGCGACTCGGGCGCCACCCGGCCACGAGTCGGGGTTCAGATCGCGGCCGGCTCTGACCTGATCGACCGCAGATCGAACGAACTCCTCGGTCCAGTTCCAGGGTTCGGGCGAGGCTTCGTCCTGTGCCGGGGCGTTCGGTACATCGCACGCACCGAGCGCGAGAGAGGCAACAAGGAGGAAAAGGAAGGGTGCGCGGCCGTGCAGAATCGCACCGACACGCGTGACGAGATGTGTCAACATGGGGCAGCTCCGTTCAAGTTGCCTCAGCCTATCTCCCGCGCGCGACCTAGACCAGAATCACGACGGAACCGGAGGCGGGGCCTGGGAGGATCGAGCTCTGGTCTCCGGGACGCGCTACCGTCCCCTCTTCGACCAGAAGAGGACGGCGCCGCCTCCGCCCGCCGTCCCGTAGAACGTCGCCGCGTCCGTAGGATTGAGAATCGCAATCGCCTCGACGTTCGAGGCAATCAACCCGTACGCTTGCTCGGCTGGCACCACGATCCCGTCGATTACGGTGATCGCGCACTGCGTAGACCGTCTCATGAAGCGCACGCAGAGGGGGGCCTCGGCGGTGGCGTCGTACTCGTCGATGTAGACCCCGGCGATGTTCTGCCACCGGATCACGTCCTTGGCCAGCCCCGGCATCTGCATGGCTTCGATATCCGAACGATTGATCCACCGATTCCCGAGTTGATTCGGGCTGAGCCCCATCTGGTTCAACTCTTCAGCGGCCAGTTCCTCCACCGAGACGTCCAAACCGGCCAGCCCGAGGGGCTCCGGTGAGATCATGAGCTCGAGAGGAGCCTCACCCTCCATTCGGAGTCCGATCAGCGGAGACCGGGTCTCGAGGTAACCGAAGCGTTCCGTGGTGAGTATGTACTCACCGGCTTCGGGCGGAGCGATCACGAAGCGACCTTCCGGATCGGTCAACGTACGCAGACGCTCTTCGCCATCACGTTCGATAAGGCGCACGATGACCCCACCGACCGGTGCCTCGTTCACCTGATCGAGCACACGGCCAAGGATCGTCTGCGCGCCCGCATGGGTGGGGCTCGCCATCGAGAAGCAGACGCCGACGATCATGAACAGGGATCGTCGGATCGAAGGTGTTCTCAGGGTACTCATAGCCTGTTCGTGTACCGGGCCTGCCGCACTTCGCTCACGAGGGGATGGCCATGATGCCGCGGCTGACCCGCACTGCGCCACCCCCTACACGCACCGCCGACGTCGTGCCCCCTGCGCGATCCGCTTCTACATGAAGGATGCTGGGACGGCCCATCTCGATGCCCTGCTCGACGACCCAGGCGAGTGAGGCCTCTTCGCTTCCTTCCGCAGCCGAAAGATAACCGCCGAGGGCGGCTGCCGCGGAACCTGTCGCGGGATCCTCTGCGACCCCCGACCCGGGCGCGTACATACGCACGTGCACGTCGACGCCGTCTCCCTCGCCCCCCATCGCAACGACGTAGACGTGATGGGCCCACGCGTCGGCGAGCATCCGCTGCCACCGGGCGCTGTCCAATGAAGATCGACGAACCGCGTCGATCGTCCGGACCGGAATGATGAAGTACTCCAGGCCGCAGCTGACTTGCTCGACACCCAGTTCGGAGCCACCCGGACCGTTCCCGCCGATGTCCGATTCGTCGAGGCCAATGAGTGCGGCGACTTCTGGTATCGGATGAGGATTGGGGCGGTGTTCGGGGAGCAGTGCCGTCGTGAACTTCGCGAAGACGGGCGTGCCCCCTTCGAAGCGAACCACCACGGGCACGGGCCCGACGTTCTCTTCGAGTACAAGGGTGACGTCTCCGTCGGATGGTGCGTTCGGCACCGCCGACGCGGACCAGCCTCCGCCCGAATCGCCTTCGGATGCCGACGCGAGTTCTCCGGCGAGGAAGATGGCGGAGCCGACCGTTGGGTGGCCTGCGAACGGCACCTCCCTTCTCGGAGTGAAGATGCGTACTCGAGCTGATCCACCTTCCGTTTCCGGTGGACCCAGGAACACGGTCTCGGAGAGGTTCATCTCGAGGGCGATCCGCTGCATGAGCTCGGTCGGCAGGTGGGTTGCATCGGGGAAGACACCGAGCGGGTTTCCACCGAAGGTGTGGTCCGTGAACACATCGAGCGTGTAGAAGGGGAGTTCCATCGGGTTTCTTGCTTCGGGGAGAGATTGGGTGCAACCGTCATATCAGAAGCCGACAATACCACGGGAGGCCGATCGTGCGAACCGTAGGCGTGATTTCCGACACCCATGGTCTGTTGAGGGACGAGGCTGTTGCCGCGCTCGAGGGCAGTGACCTCATTCTCCATGCTGGCGACGTAGGTGGCTCCGAGATCCTGGAGCGACTCTCGAGGATCGCACCGGTAGCTGTGGTACGCGGGAACACGGACCATGGCGAGGCATCGGCCATGTGGGCGGAGCGTGAGGTCGTGCCGCTGACCGGGGGTACGACAGGTGTGCTCGCATACATGCTTCACGACATCGACCGTCTCGATCTGGATCCGGCTGCAGCCGGCTTTTCGGTCGTGGTGTACGGGCACTCACACCGGCCTGCGATGGAGCGGCGCGAGGGCGTCCTCTACTTCAACCCCGGTGCAGCGGGGCACCGGCGGTTCGCGCTGCCAGTGACGGTGGGGCGTCTCTTCGTGGGAGATGATGGCGCCGTTTCCGGTGAGATTGTCGAGCTGCCCGTCTAGGCCCACTGGATCGCTACATTCCGCTCCTGGATTCCAGCACTCTCTTCACCTACCACCCTGGACGTATGTGGACACGCTCGCCGAAAAGCTCTCAGCGCTAAAGACGGAGAAGGCTGCAGCTCGCAACCCTGACTGGACGGCGGTCATGGACCGCGCGACCGAGGACCTTGCAGCGACCGACATCCTCGAAGGCGTGCCACGTGTTGGCGCCCGCGCCCCTCACTTCGCTCGTCCGAATCTGGACGGAGACACGGTTCGACTCACATCGCTGATCAAGAGTGGGCCGACAATCCTGAGCTTCTTCCGCGGCCGGTGGTGACCCTACTGCCGCCTTGAGCAGGTTGCTCTCCAGAAACTCCTCCCTGAGGTCACCGAACGAGGCGCCTCACTCGTTACGCTCACGCCTCAGCTGCCGGAGTACTCGCGGGCGTGGCGTGACGAGGACGGAATCACCTTCGACGTCCTCTCCGACCTCGGGAACGCGGTCGCGCGACAGTACGGCCTGACGTTCGAGCTACCGGACGATCTCCGTGACATCTATGTGAACGGGCTGCAACTCGACCTTTCACGTATGAATGGGGACGAATCGTGGGAGCTCGCGATCCCGGCGACATTCGTCGTCGACTCGGACGGAACGATCGTGTACTCAGCCGCCCATCCGGACTACACGAAGCGACCCGAGCCGATGGAGGTTCTGGCAGCAATTCCGTGAGCCTCGCGGAGGTCGGTCCGTCGTACCGAGGATTCGCGTTCATCCCTGTACTTGCTCAGATTCCGGCTCGCTACTGCCCAAGGAGTGTGTGTGTCGACAAAGCGTGGTTTCCGTCTGCTCTCGCTGGTTCTGGTTCTCCCGCTCGCCGGTTGCCTCACGTGGAGCCCGGCCGGCATGAGTGCCGAGGCACTCCTGCAACAACCGGAGCCCCCGAACCGCATTCGCGTGGTCGACGACGAAGGTGTCGCGCTGATCCTAGAAAGACCGGTCATTCGCGCGGGCGCCATCGTAGCAACGGCGGCACCCGGTGCAATCCTTATCAGCGACGTCACCAGTCTGGAGGTCGAGACCGTCAGCGTTGCCCGGAGTATCGGGCTCACGCTGCCCGGGGTGATCATTCTGACGGTCGTAGGAATTCGCGCAGCCCGATGAGGCGTGCGACCGTGGGGCGCGAAAGACTCCGGCTCGTGCTGCTTGCTGCGGCCATCCTTGCCACCGGCTGTGGCCGCGCTCCGACGGCGGACATCGTCTTGCGCGGGGGCACCATCATCGACGGCACGGGTCGGTCGGCTTTCGTCGGTGATGTCGCGGTGACCGATGGAACGATCGCCGCGGTTGGGGACATCGGTGCGCTTAGAGGCACCGAGGAGATCGATGTCACGGGCCGGGTTGTGGCGCCGGGCTTCATCAACCTGCACAGCCATGCCCGGTACGAAGGCCTGCCGACGGCCGGGAACATGCTGGGGCAGGGCGTGACGACAGAGATCATCAACGCCGATGGAGGTGGTCCCCTCGATCTGGACGGGCAACTTCGGGAGATCGAGGCGGCGGGGTTGGCGATCAACGTCGGTACGAACGTCGCGTTGGGACGCATTTGGGCAGAGGTCAATGGCTCCGAGGCTACCCGGCCCTCTGCGCTACAGCTTGCCGAGATGAACCGGCTTGTGCTCCAGGGGTTGGGGCAGGGCGCGTGGGGTGTGGCGGCGGGCCTCGACTACAAGCCGTCGTACTACTCGACGACCGCAGAGATCATCACGGTGCTTGATGGCACGGCCCCGTGGCGGACCGTCTTCACGAACCACGACCGGATCACGCCCGAGAGCGGGTTCAGCTCGATGGTGGGCATGCGGGAGACGGTGGAGATCGGCGAGGCTACCGGCCTCATGCCGATCATCACGCACATGAAGGTCCAGGGCCACGAGGCGGGCTCGATCGACGAGGTCACTGCGATGATGGATGCGGCTGCCGACCGTGGCGTCTATACGGCGGCCGATGCGTACCCCTATCTCGCTGGGCAGACGTCGCTTTCGGCGCTGATCATTCCCGGATGGGCACAGGAAGGTGGTCCGGACGCGGCACGCGCCCGCTTCGCTGACCCTGAGCTGCGAGCTCGTATCGTCAGAGAAGCTGACGAAGCCCTCACAGCACGCTTCGGAGGCCCGGAAGGCGTCTACCTCCCGGAGCGGCGTGTCGAGCTCACGACCATGATGCGGGAGCTCGATGCGTCCTCAGGAGGGGAAGCGGTGGTTCGCATTCTCGAGACGGAGAACCCGACCGCAATCCTGCGCTTCGGGATTGAGTCCGACCTCGAAGGGATCCTTCGATACCCGGCGACGTCGGTGTCGTGTGACTGCGATGCTGCCGTGTGGGGGGTCTCTCATCCGCGCGGGTACGGGACCTTTCCTCGGGTTCTGGGCCGATATGTCCGTGAGCGGGGAGTTCTGACTCTGGAGGAGGCCATCCGGAAAATGTCTGGCCTTCCGGCGACCACCATCGGGATGCTCGATCGTGGCTTTGTCGCTCCCGGGTTGGCTGCGGATCTGGTCATCCTCGACCCGGAGACGGTGATCGACAACGCCACCTTCGAGGAGCCGTCACTGCCGTCGACCGGAATCGAGCACGTCCTCGTGAACGGTGTCTTTGCATGGCGGAATGGTGCGCTGACGGGAGAGCGAGCCGGGCGTGCCCTTCGGCGACCGGTTGCTCATCCCGCGCGGCCCCTCGCGTTGGAGGAAGGACGTTCCGCTTCGTTCGATGGAGCGGTCGTTCCCGATTCAGGTGTCGGGGGACTCCCATTCCGGCTCACATTGGAGGTGCAGCAGAGTGGTGGTGACGCGTTCGCCGAGGGCTTTCTGGAGGCTGTTGGGGAAGGTGGGGAGCGCCGCCTGTCTCATGTGCGCCTCGGACTCTTGCAGACATACGGAAGCTGGGCTGCGATTTCCCTGCGTCTTTCCGATGAGAACGGGATCGAGCGCGGCGGCTACGTCGTAGTCGACTCCGAGGACCCGATCAGCGACGGGACGACCGTTGTCATCGCGATCGAAGGACGTGAAGCCATGATCGGTCGCTCGGAGGCGATGCTCTCGGTCCGTTAGCTCCCGAGAGTGGTCACTCCCCGTCGGTCCGTGTCGGGGGTGATGTGAGTCGGCGCTGCAGCCGACGGATGACGTCCTCGAACTGGTCGGACCGAGTGCGGGCCCAGGTCGGCACAGTGAGTCGGCCTCCGACGAAGAAGGCGGCGCCGATGCCTCCGAGGAGGAAGAGGTCCCAAGGGTCCCCCGCGCGTCCGAACAGCTCTGCGACGCCGAGCAGACCCGTTATCCCCATGAACGCGGCGCCTATGGTCTGGTAGGTACGGGCGCTTCCTTTCAGCGTCTTGAGACGGAGGCGCTCACCCGAGCTGGTGGGCTCGAGGAGCGCCTGCAGGTTCCCGTTGGTCCACTGCCGAAATGGCCCCTCGTCACTGAGCTTCCCCCTGGCATCGAAGGTCTGGCGCAAGTCTACGACGAGTTCGTGCCACTCCTCCCGAGTCAGTGGGCGCGGAAGTTCGACCGACCGGCCGACACCGATCGTCTGTCCGAGGTGCTTCTGCATCGAGACGGGGACCGGCGCGGGTGTATCGAGCTCCGAAACGGCCCGCTCGATGGCGATCTCGGAGATGCCCGCCTCCCCGGCGATCTCCTTCAGTTCTCTGAGCGTCATCCCCGTCGAGCCCGCGACGAGACTGCCTCCGGATGCCTGTGCCTCTGCTGCCGCGTCGAGGATCTGTCCCACTTCTTCGTCTGTGAATCTGCGTTCGTCGTTCATATCGCCGGCGGGGGCAGCTCAAGCTGTGATGTCGTCATATGCGACTTCCCGAATCGATGAGCTGGTTCCCTTCGTCTGGTGCGTGTAGGGCATAATTGAACCCGGGGGCGATGCAGAAGCTCCCGTGGTCGCCGTTCTTTCCGAGTGCCAGGAAGCCGACCTGAATACTGCGCCAGTCCGGATTCTTTTCGATGACCCGCTCAACGGCGAGCTCGCAGGCGGCCTGGGGCGTATGCCCCTGACGCATGAGTTCTACGACCAGGAAGCATCCTACGGCCCGGATCACGGCTTCTCCCCAACCGGTCGCGGTGGCGCCCCCGACTTCGTTGTCGACGTACAGACCCGCTCCGATGATCGGCGAGTCGCCGACCCGACCGTGATACTTGAACGCTGCGCCGCTCGTCGTGCACGCGCCGGATAGATTCCCGGCCTGGTCGACTGCGAGCATACCGATCGTATCGTGGTTGTTGACATCGATCCTCGGGGTCACTTCCCCATTTTCCTCCTTCCATCGCTCCCACGCCGCTGCCGCGTCGGGATGCAGCAGATCCTCGCGTTCGAAGCCATTCGCCAGGGCGAAGTCGAGCGCACCCTGTCCTACGATCATCACGTGCGGAGTCTTCTCCATCACCTGACGTGCGACCGAGATGGGGTGCATGATGTGTTGAAGAAAAGCCACGGAGCCGCAGCGTCCGCGCTCGTCCATGATGCACGCGTCGAGCGTAACGCGACCGAACCGATCGGGTCTCCCGCCATACCCGACCGAGGTCACGGTTGGGTCCGCTTCGGAGATGCGTACGCCGGCTTCGACTGCATCCAGCGCGCTGCCCCCTCCGGTCAGGATCGGCCACGCGGCATCGTTTGCGGCCAATCCGTGGTCCCACGTGGAGAGGGCAACAGGGCGCACCCCGGTCTCGGAGCGGGCATCGGACTCCGGAGTCTCACCCGAGTCCGGTGTGCAACCGTCGAGAAGGATGGGGGCGGCAGCGGCTCCCAGGGCGGATGTCTTGAGGAACGAACGGCGATCGGGCATGGTCGGACGACGTGTGGTAAGTGGAGACGACGTGGGGCGAGAGGTTATCCGGCGGCCGTCCTCCACGGCAAGCCAGCGACGAAGATCGCCTGCTCCATGGGCGGATCATCTGTAGTGTCCGGGCTGTAGATGGGCTCCACGCGGACCGCTCCCATAGATTGGCGGCAGGCTCATTCGGCACGAGGAATCCAGTGGACAAGATCATCGACCTCTTCAAGACCGCGGGACGTGCGAACCGCGCCTGGTATCTGTGGCACATTCTTCTCGATGATGTGGCGATCGTCACGGGTGTCGTGGTGCTCGGGCTTCTCACAGCTCTCGCTGAGACCCCCCTGTTCATTCTTCCGGCGATCGGTGTGGCCGTGGCTGGGGTTTGGTCCGGGATCTGCATCACCATCAAGCGTCTGCATGATCTGGATCGACCGGCGTGGCACTGGTTTCTGCTTATGGTTCCGGTCTACAACATCTACCTCGGTTTCGTCCTTCTCTTCCAGAAGGGGACGGACGGGCCGAACCAGTTCGGACCGGATCCGCTGGCAGGATACAGAGCGATCCCGTGAGGAGGTGCCTCCGTGTATGCCCGGTTGCGCGTTTCTTATGCGTGCTTGCCCTGGGCCTCTTCATATGGTCTCCCGCGCGACTTCATGCGCAGACCGTTCAGGGGCGGCTCGTCGATGCCGAGAACGGAGCCGCTGTAGGGCTCGCGGGTGTCTTCATTCTCAGCGCCGAACGCGATGTCCTGGTCGGTGCGGCGTCGGACACGGAAGGCTTCTATTCGATCACTACCCCCGATGAGGGCGACTATTACCTCTACGTGCAGCGGGTCGGGTACTTCGAAAACGAAACGCCTCTCTTCCGTGCCGAAGCCGGACGCACGTATTCGGTGGACATCCAGATGCGGCCCGAGCCGTTCAGGATCGACCCCCTCTCCGTGACGGTTGAAAACGAGGAGCTCGAAGACTTCCTGACTCTGGAACTCGGGGAGAATCCAAATGCGCTCTTCGGCTACCGGGCGTTCCAGGGTTCGATGCTGCAGCAGGCCAGGCTGGGCGCGGAGGACAACACCCAGGTCCTACGACGACTGAACGTGATGGTGTCCCATGGGCGCCAGGTCTGTATCAACTCGTTTCTGGGGGTCAGTATGCCTTCGCGTAACGGCCTTGCACGGAGTCGGACCCCGGATCTCGACGAGAGTGTGGACAGCCGGGGCAGGGTAGTTCCCCGTGCGGAGGCGATGACGCTCGGAGGCGGATGTGGGTCGCTTTACCTCGATGGATACCTTGTGCCCAATGAACAGGTCGAGCAGATCCAGATGGAATCCGTGGCGGTTGTCGTGACGCTGCCCGGTTCCGTCCGTTTGTACACAAGAGACTTTGACTGGACCATGAGACCAGGCGGTGGAGCCCAGTGATCAGACAGGTGTGCGCGTCGATGGTGATTCGTAGCCGGATGTGGGTCGTTTTTGGAGCAGCCTGCGCGTTGGCGTGGATCGGACCTTCTCCCGCAGCTGCTCAATCACTCAACGTCCTCGTGACGAACGACGACGGTTTCGAAGCGCCTGGAATCGTGGAAATGCGGCGTGCGCTGGTTCAGGCGGGACATCGGGTGACCGTGGTCGCCCCGCTCGACAATCAGTCGGGGGTCGGTTCGGCGATCACGACCTCGGGCATGATCGACTACTACCCTCAGGAGGATGGGGTATGGGCCGTCGACGGGACACCCTCGGATGCCGTCGCGCTCGCTCTGGTTCACGTCATGCGCTCCGACCCGCCGGATCTGGTCATTTCGGGGGCCAACTTCGGTCAGAACGTGGGAGCGAACGTGATGTCGTCCGGTACCGTGGGGGCTGCGCTCACGGCTTCAAGAGCAGGAGTCCCGGCGATCGCCGTCAGTGTACAGGTGGATCTGCGGCAAGCTGAGCGACCCACTCCATTTGCGGAGACCCGAAACGCCCTGGCGCCGGCGGCCGAGCTCGTTGTCGAGATCGTGGAGCAGCTGGCTGAGACCGGTGGGGGAGGACTGTTGCCACCACGTACGATTCTGAATGTGAATTATCCGGCGGTCGGCACTTCGGAGCCGGAGGGTGTGCGCTTCGCGACTGTCTCATCGCTCCGAGGCTTTCGGCAGGTGTTCGCGGTGGCCGGTGAATCGGGTCCGGCCCGTGTCGAAATCGCACTCGCGAACGCGGACCGCGCGGAGGAGGGTTCGGACCTGGCGCTCCTGTCGGCTGGCTTCGCCACGATCAGCGTGCTCGACGGCGACCTCGATGCAGGACAGGCAAGCTGGGAATCACTCCTCGAACGTCTGATCATCGAGCGTTGACGTCGCGCTGATTGGGTACTTCACCTCTGCGGGCGACAGGCGTGAGGCAAGGGTATCGCCATAGAAACCGCGCAAGCGACGATGGAGGAGATCGGTATGGCGCTCGGGGCTTGGCTTCGGCACGACCAGGGCATTCGTGGGGTACTGGGTCTCGGTCTCGTCCGGGGCGTGCTCCGCGACGAGTGGATCCATTCATCTGAATGAAGGGAGCGCACATGGCGCGGGGTCTGGAGTGGCGGTATCACCGCCCTGGGTGAACGAGTTGCAAACGCACTCGAGAGTTTCTCGAGCAGAATGGGATCGCCGACGGCGAGGTGCAGAGCACCGGCAAGAACCCGATCGAAGGGCCGGCGGCCCTCGATCTGCTGGACGGCGTGAAGGACCTCTACGTAGCAAAGGGGAAGACGTCGCTGCATGTCGACCTGGCGTCCGATCGCCCATCCGACGACGAGCTGCTCGGCCTGATGTTGGGGCGATCCGGTAAGCTGCGGGCTCCGGCCATGCGGTCCGGTGACCGTTTCATCGTCGGGTACAATGGCGACCTCCTGGAGGAGACGCTCCTCTGACGGGCGTCGTGGAACCATGTGGAGGAACGATGAGATGACGGGGCGCGATGGCGGTGGACTCTTCGCACGGGGGGTGTCTCTCGCCGTGCTTGGCATGCTGGCTGGCGTGGTTGGCGTCTGCGGTCAGGCGCCATCGGCTTCTGACGCTCGGATGGCGATCGAGAGCGCTCAGTCCGAGCCGGGAGAGGAAGGCCTCGGCTCGCTCACGATGAGTGAACTGATGGCGCGCTTCGGCGTGCCCGGCGTCAGCGTGGCGGTGATCCACGACTTCGATATTCACTGGGCCACTGGGTACGGCGTCGCTGACATAGAGACAGGCCGGCGGGTGGATTCGGAGACGATGTTCCAGGCGGCGTCGATCAGTAAGCCTGTGGCTGCGATGGCCACCGTTCGTGCCGTTCAGGACGGTCTGTTCGGTCTCGATGACGACATCAACGACATCTTGCGTTCCTGGACGCTCGATGGAGCGGGATTCACAGCCACGAGGCGTGTGACCCCTCGTGGCCTGACGAGTCACACGTCGGGGCTCGGCGACGGTTTTGGCTTCCCGGGTTACGCCCCCGGTGTCGAACTTCCGACGACCGTGCAGATCCTCGAGGGCCACGATCGTTCCAACGTCGGTGACGTGTTCATGGAGCGTGAGCCGCTGACCTTTTACGAGTACTCGGGCGGTGGCGTGACCGTGATGGAGCTTGCCCTCACCGATGCGCGTGAGATGCCGTTCGACGAACTCATGCAGACCTATGTGCTGGGTCCGATTGGCATGACGCGAAGCTCGTACGAACAACCGATCTCGGCGGCGAACGATCGGAATGCGGCACGGGCGCATGATCGCGAGGGCCAATCCATGGGACCGAAGTGGCACGTCTATCCTGAAATGGCGGCTGCGGGCCTGTGGACGACCCCGTCCGACCTCGCGCGGTTCGCGATCGATGTTCAAAAGACGGTTCGGGGGGACGGTGGTGCCGTTCTGGAACGCCAGATGGTCGACGAGATGCTCCGCCCCGTGGGGGTTGGACCGTATGCGGTCGGCTTCTCCATTGGTCCCCTCGGCCAGGGTTGGTACTTCGGTCACGGCGGGAGCAACTGGGGCTTTCGAGCGCAGCTCCTGGCGCATACCGCGAAGGGGTACGGTTTCGCCATCATGACGAATGCCGACCAGGGGAGTGCGCTCATCGCGGAGCTCAGTCGCCGGATCCAGCGGGTGTATGGGTGGGATTCGGTAGCCGAGGGCGTTCGCCGCGGCTACCGTCGCTGATCCTCTCCTCGATCAGGAGCCCGCATGACTAAGCGTCGCCTCGCCCTCCTGGGTCTCTTCGCCCTCCTGCTGGTTCCGCTGGGCGCCCGGTGGGAAGAACGTCGTGACGTCGATCGGATGACGGGCGCGGCCTCCGCCTTCCTTCGGAGTCTGGACGAGGACCAGCGGGCGGCGGCGACCTTCGCTTTCGAGGACGACGAGCGGAGCCGGTTCCACTTTATCCCGATCGAGATGTTCGAGCGGTCGGGCGTGATGATCGTCGACATGAACCCGTCGCAGCGCGATCGGGCGCTCGACCTTCTCGAGGCGGGGTTGAGCCAGCGTGGATACCTGACCGCGACCCAGATCATGGAACTCGAGGATGTTCTGCTCGCGCTCGAGGGAGGGCAGCGCTTCGCACGTGATCGCGACGAGTACCTGTTCAGCATCTTTGGAACGCCCTCGGTTGGAGAGAACTGGGCTTGGCGCTTCGAGGGACATCACGTCTCGCTGCACTTCACGATCATCGGCGGTGAAGTGGCGGTCGTGACTCCGGCGTTCCTCGGTGCGAACCCCGCCGAGGTGCGTGAGGGACCGCAGGCCGGCCGACGCGTGCTGGGTGATCGCGAGGACGCCGGTCGGGCGCTGGTGCAGGCGCTGAACGCTGGCCAGCAGGACCGGGCCATCATCGACGTCGAGGCTCCGCGCGATATCCTCACGGGGGCAGAGACGGTCGTCGGTCCGCTCGACCCAGTCGGGATTGAGGCGCGCGAGCTGACGAGTGAGCAGAGCGGCATGCTCTTCGAGCTGATCGACGTGTATCTGTCCCTGATGTCCGACGAGATCGCCGAGCATCGGCGTGGCCGTCTGCTCGGGGGCGACACTGACTCGATCCGCTTCGCATGGGCGGGCAGTACGGAGCCGGGGCAGCCGCACTACTACCGGGTCCAGGGCCCCACCTTCCTGATCGAGTACGACAACACGCAGAACGGTGCCAACCACATCCACTCCGTGTGGCGCGAGTTCGACGGTGACTTCGGCCGTGACCTCCTTCGCGAGCATCGGGATCGACACCCTCATGACTGACGGAGACCGGCCGGATCGCCGGGTCCGCGTCGTCGACTGGCGACCCGAATGGGCGCAGCGGTTCGAGGACGAGCGCGTTCGGTTGGCTGGTGTGTTCGAGGACAATCGGGAAGGGTATACCGAGGCCAAGTCCTCGTTCATCGAGAACGCCCTCGCGACGACCCAACCGACGGAGCCCCATGTCTAATGGTACGATGACGCTCATTCCCCGACTCACGATGGCCGTCCTGGCCGCAAGTATTGCCGCTACCGCCGCGGTGCCGGCTGCTGCTCAGACACCCGGTTCCATCGTCGGGGTCGTCGGTGGCTGGGTGACGAACGAGCAGGTGTGGCGCTCGGAGTACGAGACCGAGACGGTCGAAGGGGCCCAGCTCGGAGGTTTCGTGAACGCGGCGACGCCGCTCCCGTGGCTCAGAATGCGAGCCGAATTCATGTGGACCCAGCGAGGGGGCAGTGTCTCCGGCGATCTGAATGGAGATCCCCTGATCGGGGAAACACGCACCGACTACCTGACGGTCGGCGTACAGCCTCGGGTCGCGGCTTCAGCCGGGCGCTTCGAAGTCTTCGGTGCCGCCGGCCCGATGCTCGAGATTGTCCTCCGCAACCGCTTTGGTACGGAGCTGGCGGTGGCACTCCAGGAGGTGGCAACGGCCTACGGCGTCGGGGCCGGGGTCGGGATCGCCGCCCGCATCAACTCGTCGCTTCACGCCGAGGTCGAGGCCCGGATCTTCGAGGGTCTCGGTGACGCGTACGAGGGCAACTTCATTTCGGCGAAGAATCGATCGTTCGGTTTCGTTGCGAGGATCGGTCGCCCACTACGCCGCTGACCGTCTTGCCTCCCGGCCGACGGTCCGGCATGGTTCGCGGCGTCAGATCAGATCAAGGCAAACGGGGGCGGAGCATGTCGCCGACACGTAGAGAGTTCATTCGGACGACGGGCGTCGTAGGTGCAGGCCTGGCCCTCGGCGGAAGTGCAGCCTGTGGCGGTACGCAGCCCGGCGCTGGATCGTCGGCGGAATCGCCTCCCGAGTCGCTGCGAATCCTGATGCTGGGCGGTACCGGCTTCATCGGGCCACACATGGTCCGTTACGCCGTGGAGCGCGGCCACCAGGTCAGCATATTCACCCGTGGCCGCCGCGAGATCGACCTGCCCGAAAGTGTCGAGCGTCTGGTCGGGGACCGGAACGACGACCACACCGCCCTCGAAGGACGGACCTGGGACGTCGTGCTCGACAACAATGCCCAGGACTATCGGTGGGTGCAGAAGAGCGCCGCGCTTCTTGCTGACGCGGCACAGCAGTACGTCTTCGTTTCCTCGATCTCGGCGTACGCGCTCGAGGGCTTCGGCTGGGATCGCTCCGAAGAGGTCATGCTGGAGCCGATGGTCGACGAGGACTACGCGCGGATCGAGCCCCCCGAGGGATGGCGCGACGGGGACGATGCGCCGTACGGCCTGATGAAGACGCTGAGCGAGGATATCGTGCACGCAGCGTTTCCGGGTCGCGCCACGATCGTCCGACCGGGTCTCATCGTGGGACCGGGGGATTTGACCGATCGATTCACGTACTGGCCCGTTCGGCTCGACGATGGCGGAGAGGTGCTCGCGCCGGGCAACCCCGACCACGCCAACCAGGTGATCGACCAGCGGGACCTCACCGAGTGGATCGTGCGGCTGGCCGAAAACGGCACGGCGGGTGACTTCAACGCGACGGGGCCTGGTGAGCGGCTGTCGATGGGTGCGATGCTCGAGCAGATCGGAAGCGTCATCGACGCCCCGCACGAGCTGACCTGGGTGCCCGAGGCGTTTCTCGAGGGGCAGGGCGTCAGGCCGTGGCAGGACCTTCCGGCGTGGATTCCCGGCGATCCGCTCATGTACGTCGATGTACGCGATGCAATCGCAGCCGGCCTGACGTTTCGCCCTCTCTCCGTGACGGCTCGCGACACCCTGGCATGGGACAAGGCGCGCCCCGCCGAGGAGAGGGCCAACCGTCGTTTTGGGATGAGCCGCGAGCGTGAGCGCGAGGTCCTGGACGCCTGGCGGGCCACTCAGGGCTGACGCGGGAGCGCCTCGTCAGCTGACCGCGGCATCCTCGGTGGCGGACACGTCTTCGATCTGGGCCTGCTGAGCTCGCCCCAACCGGATGGACAAGAGCCCCCAGACGCCAGCGATCGGGGCAGTGGCCATCGCGACCATCGGGAGCGTGAAGCCCAATGCCGCGAACAACCCGTCGACGCCTACCCCTGCGACGTCGCCCCCCCGATAGAGGAAGACGTCGACCACTGGTTTTGCCTTGTACTTCTCCGAAGCTGGAACGACGCTGAAGAGCGTCTCTCGTGATGGACGGGAAACGGCATACCGGGTCGCCCGGTGGATGGCCTGGAACAGCGCCATTACCCCGTAGACGGTCCAGATGGAGAGGATGGCGAACCCGGCCATCGTCACCAGAGGCAGGATGGCCAGCGTCCACCCGATTCCGATGCGCCGGATGAGATGGGTCGTGATGAACATCTGCGTGAGCAGCGTCATGAACTGCGCCAGGGCGTCGAAGAATGCGAAGCCGGCGACACGCTGACTGAATGTGTCGGCTTCGGTCAGTACGATGTTCGCCTGCGTGAAGTAGATCATCGTGTTCGAAATGGCCATGAAGATGATCCACACCCCGATCCCCAGAAGGTACGGTGAGGTGACGACGGCCCGGAGGCCGTCCCAGAACGTTCCGCCGATCGCCGCGCTCTCTGTCCTTTCCAGGGCCCGGGGTGACGATGCGTTCGCAGTCAGACGGGAGTGGGTCGATGCGAGAGCCGCACGGTCGAGCACCAGCATGAGCATGATGCCGACGGCGAAGAATGTGGCGCCGAGCATCATGAGGCCTGCAGGGAGGAAGACCGACGTAGTCAGGCTGCTGATCGCGGTCGTGGCAGTCCCACCGAGTAAAGCACCCAGCGTGCCACCGATGCCGATGAACGCGAAGAGACGCTTACCCTGGTCCACGTCGAAGACGTCGACCATGAAGGCCCAGAACACGCTCGTTGTGAACAGGTTGATC
This sequence comes from Gemmatimonadota bacterium, assembly GCA_028873595.1. GTDB lineage: Bacteria > Gemmatimonadota > Gemmatimonadetes > Longimicrobiales > Gaopeijiaceae > UBA2589. The sequence goes on from JAPPOV010000037.1 coordinate 150,680, forward strand.
GCGCTCAACCAGACGTAGAACGAGTAGCCGACCCCGCGCGAAAGAGTGGTCTCCGCGTCTGACCCGATGAGGCCGCCGCCTGCGAAGCCGTCCCAGACGAGGAGTCCGGAGAAGGCGATGAGGCATACGATTACGAAGAGGTACGCGATCGGAATGAACTTGCGCCGGTTGGTCTTTGCCACGATGCCACCGAAGGCGAGGACGAGCCCCAGCGACACGAAGGATGTCAGAATGAACAGCCAGCGCAGATCGTCCATGCCGCGAGAAACACCCATCGCGTCCCGTACCGGGCGGAGGAAGAAGTATCCACACAGCACGCAGAAGTGGAATCCCACGGCGAGCAGGGCGAGGGGAAGCTCGCCTCTGTTCATGTTGAGGGCTCGGGCCAGGCGGTCCGTCACGTCGAAGCTCCAGACAGGGAAGGGTCACCCATACAGGGCAGGGTCAAGCTACGGTCACTCGGACGCGCGCGCCTGCTGACTTGCCGCACTCCGTTTGGCGCGACAGTCTGCCGAACGCTTCGAATCCGCTCCGGAGGTTCCTCATGCGCACGCTTATCCCCGCCGTCATCGCGGTCGCCCTTCTCGCGGCCACCGCACCTGCTCACGCCCTTGCCCAGGATCTGGATGCCCCGCGGCCGATTGCCGGGACCGAGACCGTATTCATCGAAGAGATGACCTGGATGGAAGTACGTGATGCCCTGTTGGACGGGATGACCACGGCGATCGTGGCGACGGGCGGCGTGGAGCAGAACGGTCCGTACGTTGCGTCGGGGAAACACAACTTCGTCCTGAGCGCGACGACTGAAGCGATTGCCAGGGAGCTCGGAAACGCGCTCGTGGCACCGATCGTGAAATTCGTGCCGGAAGGAAGCATCGATCCGCCGAGCGGGCACATGCGTTACCATGCGACGATCTCGGTACGTCAGGAGACGTTCGAGGCGCTGCTCACGGACGTTGTGATGTCTCTCGAGGCCCATGGCTTCCAGGACATCGTGCTCATCGGAGATAGCGGTGGGAACGTTCGAGGCATGGAAAATGTGACGTCAGCGCTCAACGAGGCGTGGTCGAGCCGGGCGTCGCGCGTCCACTTCATCCCTGAGTACTACACCGAGGATATCTACAGCTGTGACTTTCTGAAGGAGGAGCTGGGCATCTTCCAGGAGCCGGACAACTGCGTTGCGACCCGGAACGAATACCATGACGACTATCACTACTCGTCGATCATCGCGACGACGGACCCTGAACGGATTCGAGCTCGGCAGCGCATTGAGGAAGGTCTCTTCAGCATCAACGGGGTGGACCTGAACCCGCTGGAGCAGACGGTCGAGAACGGTCGTCGGTTGGTCGAGTACCGGGCGGAGATCACGGCGCGAGCCATTCGCACGTCCATCGCAGATCGTCGCACACCCTGACGGCGAACATGACCTTCGTCCGCTTCCTCCTGCTGGGGTGAATGACCGTCTGCGTTCGAACCACTCACAAGAGGAGCTGCGAGTACACGAATGAAGCGCATCGATGGGGCACGTGTACCCCACAACTCAGCTGATCCGAACAACTTCGTCCTGCCGGCCACCATGCAGCGCCTGCTGGGCCGTGACGATGGCGAGTCGATTCGGCTCTACCGCGTCACGTTCGAGGAGGGTGCGCGCACCCATTGGCACACGCACAACGACAGTCAGCTTCTCTTCGGTCTGAGTGGACGCTGCGTCGTAGTGGACCGCGACGGGAACGAGGAGGTCCTCGATCCCGGTGACGTCGTCGTCATCGAGGCCGGACTCGAACACTGGCACGGCGCGGCGTCGGGTGGGACCGGGGCACACCTCGCGATCAACGTGGGGACGGACACGACCTGGCTGGAGCCGTCGGTATGATCGAGCGGATGGCTCGGACCGGGACGCCGGTCCGTCAGCTCATGATCGCAACGCTGGCCGGACTCATCGGGTGCGCGCCGGGGGACACTCCGTCGTCCGCTCCCGAGATGTTCACCGTTGCGTTCGAGACGAGCAGCGGACCGTTCGAGATCGAATTCGTCAGGGCCTGGTCGCCGATCGCGGTGGACCGAGCATGGACTCTGGCTCAGATGTCCTACTGGGATGGGTCGCGCATCTACCGGGTCAACGACCGTTACGTGCAGTGGGGGTATTCTGGCCGCCCCGACCTAGACGCGGAGTGGGTGACAAACGGGATCCCCGACGAGCCGAGCCGATCCAGCAATGTGCGCGGCACGGTCTCGTTTGCGCGGGGTGGGCCAGGCTCGAGATCCACGATTCTCTTCATCAATGTTGGCGACAACTCCAACCTCGATCAGATAGCGTGGACCGGAGTGATCGGGTTCCCGCCGGTGGGCCGGGTCGTGTCCGGCATGGACGCGGTCGAAGCCTTTTATTCCGGATACGGGGAAACTCCGATGCAATGGGAAGATTCCATCGCGGCACAGGGCAACGCGTTCCTCGATCGCACATACCCGCTTCTGGATTCGATCACGCGCGTATCGATTCGATGAAGGTTCGGGCACTCTATGCCACGACTTGGAAGAAGCCGAGTTGACGCGGGCCAGATCGTCTGCCACCGTTTCGTATCCGCACCCCGTAGGATGGTGCGGCTTTTTTGCATGCATGAGCCGAGTGGCCATGCGCCCGCGCGGGTTGGCCGCGCCGAACACATGTGGTCGAGGCGTCGGATCCACCGTACTCCAACGATCGCAACACCAAGGGAGCGCGAGTGATGCGTACCAGAGGCACCGTGAAGTGGTTCAATGATCAGAAGGGCTTCGGCTTCATCACGCCGGAGGATGGTTCCAAGGACTGCTTCGTGCATCACACTGCCATTCAGTCTGAAGGGTTTCGCACCCTGGCTGAGGGCGCGACGGTGGAATTCGACATTGTCCAGGGCGCCAAAGGCCCTGCGGCGGAGAACGTGACTCCGGTCGCGTAATTCGAATTCGCTGAAGCAACGGGCCGCCCCCTTCGGGGGGTGGCCCGTTTTTTTGTACTTGTGATCAGGGATGGGGGCGAGGGCACTGGCTTGCTGTCACCGTCCACGAGATCGACCTTCGACCCCGTGTTTCCTGCCCGACCGCTCAGGGAGCTGTCCATGTCGCCCATTCGTTCACTCGTGTTCACGCTCACCGTCTTTTCGCTGTTGGCGTGCGCGGTGCCGGAGGAGAAAGGCACGTCGTCACCCGGTGAGGTTACCGCGGAAGCGTCCACGGCCCTCGAACTGGAGGACTTGATCCGGGTGACACGGATCCTCCACGACAAGTTCACGCAGCTCGCCGAGGCGATGCCCGAGGAAGACCTGACGTGGGAGCCGATGGAGGGGGTCCGGTCGGTGTCGGAGGTGTTCATTCATGTCGCCGCAGACAACTGGTACGTGCCTGCGCTCATGGGCTGGGATGCCCCGGACGAAACGGGCGTCACGGACGACGTCGAGACCTTTCGCGCATATCAGATTCGAGAGATGCCACGCGAAGAAATGCTCGAGGTTCTGGATGCGTCGTTCGACTTCTTTGTCGGGGCCATGGAGGAGAGCGCAGGTGAGCTCGACCGCGAGGTCGTGCTGGGGACCCCGACAACGGTGGGTGACATCTGGATTCGCGCGGTCGTCCATTTGCACGAACACCTTGGTCAAAGCATCGCGTACGCCCGGACCAACCAAGTCGTGCCGCCATGGAGCCGTTGAGCGGGAACCCGTTCAACGCGGCTCTCGAGTCGCGAGGGCTGGCGGTTCTCGACGGGGGACTCGCAACCGCTCTGGAGACGTTGGGGCACTCTCTGGCCGATGAACTGTGGTCCGCACGGTTGCTTCGAGACGATCCGGACGCCATCGAGGGCGTGCACCGGCAGTATCTGGAGGCCGGAGCAGATTGCGTTACGACAGCCAGTTATCAGGCCTCGTACGAGGGATTCGAGGCGGTGGGCATGGATCGAGCGGAAGCGACCACCATGCTTCTCCGCTCGACCGCATTGGCCGAGCAGGCCGTGGAGGTGTACGACTCCGGTGATCGTCCGAGACCCCTCGTCGCAGCCAGTATCGGTCCGTACGCGGCGTTCCTTGCGGACGGGTCCGAGTACACGGGGTGCTATGAAGCAGGCCGGTCGAAGATCGATGCGTTCCATCGTGAGCGTTGGGACATCCTGGCGCGAACTGAACCGGACCTGATGGCGTGTGAGACGATCCCGAATGGGGTGGAAGCCCGGGTGCTCCTGCGGATTCTGGCAGACGATGACCGTTTCTGGGCCTGGCTCAGCTTCTGCTGTGGCGATGGCGGTCACCTTTGGGACGGAACGCCCATCGAACACGTGGCGGCCGCTTGTGACGAGACCCCCCGGGTCGCGGCCGTCGGGGTGAACTGTACTGCGCCTCATCTCGTGCCGGAGCTCGTGTCTCGGATCCGTACGTCGACTGACCTCCCCATCATCGTGTATCCGAATTCCGGAGAGCAGTACGACGCGACGACCCGTTCGTGGCTCGGGACAGACGAGCCGTGGATGACCGCGATCGACACCTCGATCCAGGCCGGTGCGACCATCGTGGGAGGCTGCTGTCGGATCGGCCCCGACCGAATTGCGGAGTTGCGGGCACGGGTCGACCGCGGGGATTGGAGCGCCGCATGAAGAATGAAGCACACCATACTGATGCGATGAGCAGGCGAAATCGTGCCGTGGGGCCTCCGTTCGTCCAGAGCTGTCGGGCGCTCGGGAGACATCGACGTGAGTGAGCACCTTTCCCCCGAGCAGATCAACGAACTGCGTGGCGAGCTCGAGCGTCAGCTCAGCCGGCTTCAGAAGAGTATGAAGGTCACGGACGAGGCACTCCGAACCGTGGAGCTCGATCAGACGGCCGTGGGTCGGCTATCCCGGATGGACTCTCTACAGAACCAGAGTCTGTCCAGGGGCCTTCGAGACAGAGAGGTGGTGCGCCTCTCTCAGATTCGCGAGGCGTTGGCTCGCATCGAAAAGGGAGCCTTCGGAGTGTGCACGTTGTGCGATGGTGCGATTCCCTTCGAGCGACTCTTCGTCTTTCCCGAGGCGCCGGAGTGCGCCGATTGTGTCAGCTGAAGCCGAAGGCGTCGACACCCCTACCGTTGTGGCGGCGTTCGTCGGATATGCGTTGGTGGTGCTTCCTATCATGTTGGCGCCTCGCATGGTCGCGGCGTGTGTCGTGGCAGCACTCATGATCGGGTTCGTGGGTCCCGGGGTTCGGTTCGGTCTCCTCTAGTCGGCGCCCACCCGCTTGTCCGGCGTTCAGGCCTTCTCTAGGCTGTGAGCTTCCCGTATGTGCTCTCCCGGAGATCCTGATGATGTTTGCCCCCACCGGTATTCGAACCCGCGCACGCTCGAGCTTGCTTTGGGCGACCCTGGTACTCTTCGCTGCTCCCGCCACGGTTCGCGCACAGGAGATGGCGTCTGCTGGTGCCATCCCTTCACCCGAAGAGTTCTTCGGCCACGAGATGGGTGCGGATCGACAGCTCGCACGTTGGGACCGGCTTGTCGAGTACTACGAGCTCCTTGGTGAGGCGAGTGATCGAATCCTCGTCGAGGACGTTGGGCAGTCGACGCTTGGGAACCCCTTTCTCGTCATCTACGTGTCGTCGCCCGAGAACCTGGCGAACCGGGAAGAGATCCGGCGCATGAACGCCATTCTTTCGGACCCCCGAGGGCATACCGAGGCCCAGGTGGACGAGGCGGTCGAGAACGGCAAGGTCGTCTTCCTCCAGGGATACGCGCTCCACTCCACGGAGGTCGCAGGAAGTCAGTCGGCAGCCGAAGTCATGTATCACTTCGCGACTCGGGATGACGACGAAATGGAACTCATCCTCGACGAGACCTTCTCGATCATCGTCCCCGGGATGAACCCGGACGGCATCAACATTGTCACCGACTGGTACGACGAGTGGGTGGGGACGGAGTACGAAGCAGTCGGGCTGCCCGAGCTCTATCACCATTACATCGGTCACGACAACAACCGTGATGCATTCATGCAGAACACGGTCGAGTCGCAATACGTGGCGAGGCTCCTCTTCCGCGACTGGATTCCGCAGGCGTTCATTGACCACCACCAGATGGGTGCGTACACGGCCCGGATTTATGTGCCGCCGTACGCGGAGCCGATCCGCCCGGACGGTGATCCCCTCGTTTGGCGCGAGATGGCGTGGTATGGGGCGCATATGGCGTACAAGATGGACGAGTACGAGCTCGAGGGGGCGATCGGGGCGGCGATCTATTCGGGTTGGGGACACTTCGGCTTTCACTGGATCACGCCGTTTCACAACATCGCAGGCATGCTGACGGAGTCGGCGAGCGCCCGGTTGGCGACTCCGCTTTTCGTGCATCCAGATCAGCTACAGGGTTCGCGACAGCTTCCTGAATATGAGATGCAGACGACCTTCCCGAATCCGTGGGAGGGTGGCTGGTGGCGTGTGCGCGACATCGTCGATCGTCAGGTTGTCGCGACGTTCTCGCCGCTCGAGATCGCCGCCAAGAACCGTGAGATGGTTCTCCGGAATGCCTTCAACAAGGCGAGCCGACAGACGGCGCGTGGTGGGGAGGGAGAGACCAAGGCCTTCATCATTCCGGCTGAGCAGCACGACCCGCTCACCATGGAGAAGATGGTGAACAAGCTGTTCCTCCAGGGAATCACCATCGAGCGCGCGACCCGGCAGTTCGAGCACGAAGGGCGCGTGTACGGTGCGGGTAGCTACGTCGTATCTCTCGCGCAGCCGAAGCGCGGTGTCATTCGGTGGTTGCTCGGCAAGACGTATTACCCGGACAACACCTACACACGGGACCGAGACGGTAACCCGATCCGCCCGTATGACATGACCACGGACAACATTTCGGAGTTCATGGGCGTCAGGGTCGACCCGGTCGCGTCTTCGGTCGTAGCCGCGTTGACCCCCGTCAGCGGTGAGACTGACTCGAGTGGAACGGTTTCAGAGGGTGCCGGTGGGTATGTGCTGGACGGCCGGCTGAATGATTCGTTCGAGGCCGTAAACCGGCTCTTCACGGCGGGTGCGTCCGTGAGTCGCGCGAGGGAGAATGGGAACGGCTTTCAGTTGGGTGACTTCCTGGTCGGCCCCGGAACGGACATGGCGGTCGCGCGGGACATCGCGGAGGAGACGGGCGTCGACTTCATGCCTCTGTCCGCCGTTCCGGCCACGGGCACATATCCAATCGAACAGCAGCGTATCGGGCTGTTCCAGCGCTACTACGGTGGCAACATGGACGAGGGCTGGACTCGCTTCCTTCTCGAGGACTTCGAGTTCCCGTACACGACGATCAGGGACGAAGAGATCCTGCGTGGAGATCTGCATGAGCGTTGGGATGTGATCATTCTGCCGAACGACTCTCGCGACATGATGGTCGATGGCCGTACCGATCCGGCTGCCGCGCCTCCCGCGTACCGCAGTGGCTTCGGTGAGGCGGGTGCCGAGGCTCTCGACGCGTTCGTCGAACAGGGCGGTATGCTGGTCACCTTCTCTCAGGCGGGTGACTTTGCGCTCCAGGAGTTGGATGTGCCTGTTCGGAATCATGTAGCAGGCGTGTGGGGCAACGACTTCTGGGCGCCGGGCGCCACACTTCGAATCGAGGTCGACAACACCCATCCGCTCGCCTATGGGATGCCTGACCGCGCACTTGCCACATTCCTGGCGGGAGGGCAGGTCTACGAGACGCGTTCCGGCGCGGAGAGCTCGAACGTTCATCGGCTCGCGACCTATCCCGAGCGCGACATCCTCGAGAGCGGATGGCTCCTGGGAGAACAGACGATTGCCGAGAAGGCTGCGATCGCGGTCGTGGACAAGGGCGAAGGAACGGTACTCATGCTCGGCTTTCGGGCGCAGCATCGGGCGCAGACGCATGGGACCTACAAGCTGCTTTTCAACGCACTCATGCAGCAGCCGGCTGTGACGGGTGGCATGCCTGCAGCCGGAGGCGAAGGCTGACCTGCATCGCATGGTGTATCGCCATGACGTGTACCTGCGGCCCGCCGGCGTATCGCTGGCGGGCCGTTGCCTTAACGAGGTCGTGTGCGAGTCCCCGAGCTAGCGCGGATCAGCCTTCGACCTGGACCGTAGCCCGAATGATCCGGGTCAGCTCGGGAAAGTCCGCGTCCAGATACTCGTTGCCTCGTGCCGCTGCCATGGCCTGATACGGACCGTCGCCTCTCGGAGGGCCGTCGCCGTACTCCGCGTAGAACGCATCGACCACGTCCATGCCTTCGATGACCTCGCCGAAGGGGGCGAACCCCTCGCCGTCCAGCGCCGCGTTGTCCTTGTAGCTGATGAAGACCTCGGTCGTCCGGCTATGGCGTCCGCCCTTTGCAAAGGCGACGCGCCCCCGTGCGTTGCTCTCGACCACGGGATCATCGACGAGGAACTCCGACTTCCACACCTGGTTCACGTACGGATTTCCATTCAGGCCGAACTGGGCCATGAACCCGTTGACGACACGGTAGACACGCGTGTCGTCGTAATACCCGGCTCGGACAAGGCTGTAGAAGCGGTCAGCACCGAGCGGAGCCCACCGGCGGTGAACGTCGATCACCACGGTGCCTGCACTGGTTTCGAGTGTGACCTGGAATTGTGCGGGCGCGGTCTCGGCATAGTTGCTTGCCCGCAGCAGCGGATCACGCCGCAACTCGGCGTCCGGGTCGGGGGGAGGTTCTTCGCCGGCGCATGCCAGCGTCCCAAGCATGGTGAGTGCGATGATGGGAAGGCGTGCGAAGGCGGTGCGAGGCATGCGGGAACTCCGGACGTGAATCAACGTCCCATCATCTGTGGTGTGTGCCCGGTGGCGTCAAGCGGCAGAGTTCGAAAGGAA
>JAPPOV010000030.1 GCA_028873595.1 Gemmatimonadota bacterium
AACGTCCTGGGCGAGCCCGTGGACGAAATGGGACCCGTGGGTGGAGAAGGCGCCGAAGTCGAGCGTTGGCCGATTCACCGTCTCGCTCCGAAGTTCGATCAGCTCGAGCCGAAGACCGAGATTTTCGAGACGGGCATCAAGGTCGTCGACCTGCTCGCCCCCTACGTGAAGGGTGGAAAGACAGGTCTCTTCGGCGGCGCTGGAGTCGGGAAGACCGTCATCATCATGGAACTCATCAACAACATCGCGATGGAGCACGGTGGTAAGTCCGTGTTCTGCGGTGTGGGTGAGCGCACCCGTGAGGGCAACGATCTGTGGCTCGAGATGAAGGAGTCCGGCGTACTGGATTCGACCTCGCTCGTGTACGGGCAAATGAACGAGCCTCCCGGAGCGCGCCTTCGTGTTGGTCTCTCCGGACTGACGATGGCGGAGTATTTCCGGGACGTGGAAAACCAGGACGTCCTCCTCTTCGTTGACAACATCTTCCGCTTCACGCAGGCGGGGTCCGAGGTTTCGGCGCTGCTCGGCCGCATGCCGTCCGCCGTGGGATATCAACCGACGCTCGGAACCGAGATGGGCGAGCTGCAGGAGCGCATCACCTCGACCGGCGCCGGATCGATCACCTCGGTGCAGGCGATCTACGTGCCCGCTGATGACCTCACGGACCCGGCGCCTGCCACGGCGTTTACGCACCTGGACGCTCAAACCGTTCTGTCGCGTTCCATTGCCGAGCAGGGCATCTACCCGGCGGTGGACCCGCTCGACTCGAGTTCGCGGATCATGGATCCGCAGTTCGTCGGTGAGCGTCACTATCGCGTCGCGACGCAGGTTCAGGCCATTCTGCAGCGCTACAAGGACTTGCAGGATATCATCGCGATTCTCGGAATGGACGAGTTGACCGAGGAAGACAAGATCATCGTCGGCCGTGCGCGCCGGATCGCACGCTTCCTCTCGCAGCCTTTCTTCGTAGCTGAGCAGTTTACCGGCATTCCGGGCAAGTACGTGAAGCTCGACGAGACCGTGGAATCGTTCGAGCGCGTGGCGAACGGTGAGTTCGACCACCTGCCGGAGCAGGCGTTCTACATGGCTGGAGGTATCGACGAAGTGATTGAGAAGGCCGAGCAGCTGGCGGCTGAGGGCTGATCACATGGCTTCCCTGAACGTGCGAGTCGTCTCGCCTGACAAAACCCTCTTCGAGGGCGAGGCGGCATCGGTCGTAGCACCGGCCTGGGACGGTCAGGTCGGGATCTTGCCGGGTCACGCGCCGATGCTCGCCTTGATCGGTTCGGGAGCGCTTTCCGTGGATCGCCCAGGTGGCGGCAGCGACACCTTCTACGTTGCGGGTGGCGTCGTGAAGGTTGAACGCGACACGGTGACGCTCCTCACGGAGTACGCCGGTCATGAGCCGCCGTCGGATGTCACAGTCGACTTCGTGGAGGACGTGGAGTAGGCCTCCAGCCGAACCCGGGGGGAGATAACGCATGAAGCTGGATCTCCACCTTCACACCACCGCCTCAGACGGTGCGTGGTGCCCGGCTGCGGTGGTGCAGGGCGCCGCGAAGGGTGGCCTCGACGTGATCTCGATCACGGACCACGACACGGTGACTGGAGTGCGCTCGGCGCAGGAGGCTGCCCGAGACCTGAGAGTCCATGTCGTTCCCGGTATCGAGATCTCGTCGACGTACGGCCGCGCGGACGTCCATGTGCTCGGCTATTTCGTCGACCTGGATTCGGATGCGCTGCGCCGGCATGGGGAGTCTGCCGGCCGCCGTCGGGTCGACCGAATGAAGGAGATGGTCGAGCGTCTGAAGGCGCAGGGTGTCGACGTGTCGTACGAGGCAGTCGTCGAAGCTGCGGGACCGGACGGGGTCGTGATCGGCAGGCCACACCTGGCGAAGGCACTCGTCGAACGTGGTCACGCCACCTCTGTCTGGGATGCATTCGACCGACTCATCGGTGACGACCATGACGCGTTTGTCCCCACGCACCTTCTCGAACCGGCCGATGCGGTCGAACTGGTACTTGCTGCGGGTGGCATTCCTGTATGGGCCCACCCTCCCGCGGAACTGGTCGATGGTCTGCTGCCGACCCTGATCGAGGCTGGGCTGCGCGGCCTCGAGGTCTATCGCCCTCGTCCGAAGCGCTCTCAAGTGCTCCGGCTCGAGTCGATCTGCAAGACGACCGGATTGCTCATGAGCGGCGGGTCGGACTGGCACAGCCCCGATCGTGGCAGTGCGTTGGGGGACTTCTACGTCAACGCAGACGAAATCGAGGGCCTCCTTCATCAAGGCGGGCTCTAAGACTGCGGCGTTCAGTCTCGATGGATGAAGGGTCGGAGCAGATCCCGAACTACGATCCCGGGGTCCCTTGCTTGCATGACCGCGCCAATCACCGCGATCCCCGCGGCCGTCGTTTCGACAGCGATTTCCTGAGCGCCGTTCACATCCACGCCCCCAATTCCGATGACCGGTACCTCGACTGCTTCGACGACTGTCTGTAGACCTGTGATCCCGATGGTCTCTCCGGCGTCGGGCTTCGTGGAGGTCGGATAGACGGTCCCACATCCAATGTAGTCGGCCCCGTCAGAAACGAGGCGCTGGGCCTCGACGGCATCGTCCGTCGACGAGCCGATGAGAAATCCAGGCGGGGAGATGCGCCGAAGTTCCGAGACGGGGACGTCGTCGGGGCCGATATGTACACCGTCGGCCTCGACGACCAGGGAAACGTCAAAGCGATCGTTGACAAAGAGCAGCGCCCCAGCCTCCGCTGTGATCGTGCGTAGCTCACGTCCGATCTCGGCGGTTTCGCGCGCAGTTGTCTCCTTGGCACGTAGCTGAATCGCCGGGGCGCCGGCGTCCACTGCGGCCTGAACGACGTCGACGATCGATCGAGGTGCTGCCAGACGGACATCGGTGATCACGATGAGGCGAAGTTGGGCGGATGTCAGCATGAAGGCGGCGTGATGAGGGCTTCGACGACGCAGCTTGCAGCGGATCAGGCGCCCTGGCGGGCGAGGCGCTGCTCCTCTTTGGCGCGGTTATGGTCTGCAAGCGTCTGCGTGAAGACGTGATATCCGTCCGGGCGCGCCACGAAGTACCAGTAGTCATGATGCTCCGGCTGGAGCGCTGCATCGATCGCCTGTTCGCCCGGCGACGCAATCGGGCCCGGTGGAAGACCTCTCTGTGTGTAGGTGTTGTAAGGGCTGTCGGCGACGGAGTCGATTGCGGCGTACAGGAGACGCTCTCGATAGCCTCCGAGCGCATAGATCACTGTCGGGTCTGCCTGAAGAAGCCAGCCATCGCGGATTCTATTGTGGTACACGCCTGAAATCCGCGGCATCTCCGAGACCCGTCTTGCCTCCGTCTGAATGATGGAAGCCAGTGTAACGATTTCCGTCTCTGACATGCTGGAAGCGTCGAGCGCGGCCCGGCGCTGGTCGGTCCAGACTACTCTGTAGCGCGCGACCATTGCCTCGATGACCGCGTCGAGAGGAACGCCGCGCGCGAAGCGATACGTATCGGGGAAAAGGTATCCTTCGATCGTTGGACCGGGGACGGCGAAACGCTCCCGGAGGGACGGATCCCGCAGGGCGTCTGCCACGGCTTCTTCAGAGGTGCCGGTAACACCGGCGAGGATCGGTGCCAGCTGCCACAACGCCAGACCTTCCGGGATGGTAACAGCCACCGTTTCGACTTCCCCGCGCGAGAGCTGACGCAGGGCCTGTCGCATCGAACTCCCTGTACGCATCTGGTAGGTGCCAGCCTTGAGTCCACGGTCTGCGCCGCGGATACGTACGTAGGCATGGAAGAGGCGGGCATTCCGCACGACATCGTTGGCCTCGAGCACCGAAGCGACCCGTTGGGACGTCGCGCCGGGCGGGATGTCGAGGATCACCAACTCTCCTTCGCTCCTCTCCGCCAGCAGAACCATGGCGACGACAAGCCCACTGAGGCCGATCGCCATGCGGGTGCGCAACGAGAACGGGAGTCGTTTCTTCATCGAGCGATGCCCGGGTTGTCGAGCCACGCTTGCAGGATGAGTTGAGCCGCGGCCGCATCCACGCGCCCTTTCTCTCGACGGCGAGAGCGGGTGAGTCCGGCGGCGCGCACGGCGCTCTCCGCCCGAACCGACGTCATGCGTTCGTCCACATATGCGACCGGAAGCTCGGCCCGCTCACCCAGCCGGTCGGCCATCGAGCGGACCTCGGCACACCACTCGTTTTCTTCGCCGTCCAGACCAAGTGGAAGCCCGACGACGAGTTGTTGGACCTCGTACTCGGTGGCGATGTCGATCATTCGGGCGTAGGGCGGACGTTTACCTTCGCGGCGAGCCAGTGTCTCGAGCGGTGTCGCAACGGTGTTGGTAGGGTCGCTGACCGCCATCCCGATGCGCTTCGTACCGAAGTCGACGCCAAGTGCTCGCGAACCACTCAATTTGACGTCAGAGCGCCTCGAGCGCGCTGGCCATGTCGGCGCCCTCGAGCAGAGTCCCGTAGAGGTTGTGGATGGCAGTCTCAGATCCGAAGGCGAACGCGCATGAGGCCTCACCTCGGCTGCGACAGGAGACTTCCAGAACGGCGACCGGGGCACCGGCCAGTTGCGTGAGCAGTCCAGACAGGTAGCCGGTACTGAAGCTGCATGTCGCCTCGTCTGCGTTCACCTCCGGGCGGGCTTCCGCCCAGTCGTTCGCTCGAAGGATACCGATGGCCGGGTGAGGAGCGTCGTGATTCAGCGTGCCCCACCCGCGCTTTGAGAAGAAGTCGGACAGCGAAGACCAGAATCCACCCTGGCTCAGGGAAAAGGCGTCCCCTCCGGCTTCATGGTTCATCGACGCGGCAGCCTCACTCCCTGCGTGATATCCTGCGTGGTGCAGCGCCCGGACCGTTCGCAGGGTGCCCGCTTCCGAGGCGACCTCGGAGTGGAGGGATTCGAAGACGGACGCAGGGATCGCGACCTCGCGGGACGTGCCTGCACTCTTGCCCAATCGTGGCTCCTGTCGGGGCTTTGGCCGATCGACGCTAATATACATAACAAGCTGTGCCCAACACGGAGGGACGTCGATGAAATCCGCTGAAGAACGGCAGGCCGTGAGCTTCGTGTCCGGCCTCCTGCTCGGGGCCGTGATCGGTGCTGGCGTGGCGATCCTGACAGCGCCTCAGCCCGGCCGGAAGACGCGGAGGAGGATTCGGAAGGTTGCGCGTCGGGCGAAAAGTCAGACGACGAACCGTCTCGACGACCTGGCGATGGAACTCAAGCGCCGAGTCGATGAGACCGTACGTGCCGCGCAGGATCGGCTGCCCAGTTGACCTTCGGGCCATCGCGCACGCTACTGGAGGCCACGGACGCGGGGGAAGCGGAATCGGCGGCTCGAGCGATCACAGAGTTCGGTCGGCTCGGTTCCCGGAACGTAGTACTCGATGTACTGATCCTCTTCAGGGCACCAACGTGACGCGAGCAGACCCGTTTTTCGGTCGACCAGAACTGCGTTGATCCCCTCTGGGATCTCCCACTCCTCTGGTCGCGCGAGCAGAGGAGCCGCGCCCTCAATGCCCGCGTCTTCATCGGCTGCGACCCCTTCGTATACGCGCCGCATGAACGAGCCCCAGACCGGGGCGGCGAGCCCGCCACCCGTGGCCTGACGGCGACCGGCACCAAGCCGGAAGATTGGCTGAGGCGAATCCATTCCAAACCACACGGTCGCGAGCAGATTCCCGGTGAAGCCCGTGAACCAGACGTCGGTACCGTCGTTCGTCGTTCCGGTCTTTCCAGCCGCCGGGATGTCGTACGGGAGCCCGCCGCGAACCCGGACGGCGGTGTATCCCGTTCCGCGCCGGACCACGTCTTCGAGCATGTCGACCACGATCCTCGTGGGGAGTGGTTCGAGGACCGTCGTCCGTTCGGGCTGCGGTTCCCAGATCACGGTACCGTTGTCGTCCTCGACGCGAAGGATGGGGAACGGTCGAACCTTGGTGCCCATGTTGGGGAAGGCGGAGTACGCTTCCGCCACCTGGAGTGGGATGACTTCCGAGGCTCCAATCGTCGTGGAAGGAAAGCGCTCGATCTCGGTCTGGATCCCCATCCGGCGAGCGGTCTGGGCGACGGTCTCGATGCCGACTTCTTCCCAACCCAGTCGGATGGCGATCATGTTCGTCGAGGTGTAGAGGCCTTCGCGAATCGTCATCGGACCCTTGAATTCGTCGACGAAGTTCGATGGCCGCCAGTCGGAGCCGTCGAGCTGCGGATAGACGACCGGGATATCCTCGACGATGTACGACGCCGGGACGCCCGTATTGATTGCGGCCGTGTAGACGAACGGCTTGAACGACGAACCGGCTTGACGGCGTGCCTGGCGAGCGCGGTCGAACTTCGACTGCTGGAAGTCTCGTCCGCCGATCATGGCTTTTACGTGGCCGGTTTCGGGGTCAAGCGCGATGAATGCACCCTGCAGATATGGCGTCGCGCCGCCATACACGGTGTCGAGTGGCTCGTAGTGTGGATGTCGGAAGTTGAGTGAGTCCCCCTCGATTTCGGACCAGCCCAGGTCCATTGCCGTCCGGGCCGCGCGCTGCATTTCGACGTCCAGTGTCGTGTAGACCCGGAAGCCGCCCCTATAGATCTCGTCGCCGAAGCGGTCGGCGAGGATCTGTCGGACCCACTCCTCGAAGTATGGCGCAAACTGGGTCGAGGCGCGGTCGGGCTCAGTCTGAGGAAGGGGAAAGCCCTTCCACCGCTCGGCCTCGGACGGTGTCAGATAATTCTGCTGCGCCATCAGGTCGAGCACAGTGTTCCGGCGGGTCAACGCCCACTCGGGATTGGTGAACGGGTTGTACCACGTGGGTCGGTTGAGGATGGCTGTGAGCAAAGCGGCCTCGGCGACGTTCACCTCGGCGACATCCTTCCCGAAATAGCGCAGGGAGGCGGCCTGAAAGCCGTAGACGCTCCCCATGTAGATCTCGTTCAGATACGCCTCGAGGATTTGATCCTTCGAGTAGGACCGTTCCAGGTCGAAGGCGACCTGGAGTTCCTTGAGCTTTCGCGTGTACCGGCGCTCGAAGCCAATCTCGGCGAACATGTTGCGGGCGAGCTGCTGGGTAATGGTGCTTCCGCCGCCCGCGTAGTTGAACGTGAGTACGCCCACGGCTGCCCGAGCGAAGCCGATCGGATCGAACCCGCCGTGCTGGTAGAAGCGCTTGTCTTCCATTGCGACGACCGATTGATGCACGTATTCGGGCAAGTCTGTGATGCGGATCGGGGTCCGGCTCTCGAACCCGAATTCGGCGATCTGTTCGCCATTGGCCGCCAGGATCTTGCTCTTTTGCTCATGCTCGAAGGTCGAGATCCGGGCGATCGACGGACAGGCGTCCCCCGCGCAAAGGTTTTGCCACGTGCCCCAGAGGCCACCGATGTTGAGCGCGACGAGGAAGCCGAGTCCGAGAAGGTACTCCTTGGGATACCATATCTTGGCGAAACGTTGGCGGAGTCGGCCGCGGCCTGCTCCGTCGTTGCGCGGCTTCGCTCGTGCCATCATGTCAGTCGCCCAAGTGCCGGTCTACGTCGTCGACTCCGGCTCAGTGCAAGCCGGATGCCACCCCTTTGTTCGTGTCGAAGCTACCGATAGTTCCGTGGCCGACTCAAGCATGACGTAATGAAGGCCTTCCACGGGTTGACCCCGGATAGGGCCTGGACCAAGCTCCGGATGCCACGGTCACCTCGAGCGGCCTCATGACACGTTTGCGATCTATCGTTCTGACGACCCTGGCGCTCGCCTACGCGGCGTCCGGCTGCGGGGGGCAGGCGTCATCTGATCTCGTCGTCTCGTCCGACCGGCAACTCGCCACGTTGGCGGCGGAGTTGTTGCCGGAACTGGCGGTGCGAGCCGGTATGGACCTCTCTTCTCCGGTTCGTCTTGAAACGCGCAGCCGGGAAGAACTGGTGCGTTATCTCCGGATGAAGCTCGACGAGGAGCTGCCGGACGATGAGGCCAAGGCGCGCACGGAAGCCTACGCATTTCTCGGCATGGTCGAACCGGATCTTGATCTGCGCGGGGTCCTGCTCGAGCTGTACACCGAGCAGGTCGCAGGCTTCTACGAACCTGATTCGATGGCGCTCTTCGTCCTCGACGATCAGCCTGCCGAGGCGGTGGAAGCGTTGCTCATCCACGAACTAGTGCATGCGGTTCAGGATCAGAATGTCCCACTCGACGAGCTTACCGACCCCTCGCTCGGCAACGACCGTGCGGCTGCGGCTCTGGCAGCGATCGAGGGCCATGCTACCCTCGTCATGTTCGAGTACCTGACCGAGCAACTGACCGGCGCGCCGATCGATCTGTCGCAGATTCCGGACTTCGAGTCGCAGATCCGCCCGGCGCTCGCCGCCATGAACGAACAGTTTCCCGCGCTTGCCCAGGCCCCGCGGGTGATCCGCGAGTCTCTGCTCTTTCCGTATGTAGAGGGTGCGGTGTTCGTGCAGCGCCTCTGGTCGGGAGGAGACCGCCTTAACCCGTTCGGTTCGAGGATGCCGGGATCTACGGAACAGGTGATTCACGCTGGTGCAGCGGCACCGATCGATCTGTTGGTGCGTGTGGTAGGCGGGGACGTGCTCCTGGATGACGTCCTCGGCGCCTTCGAACTTCAGATCCTCCTCGAGGACGTTCTCGGACTCGGTGGAGGAATCGCGGCGGCAGGGGAGGCGGGCGCTCTTGCCGAGACGTGGGACGGTGACCGATACGCCTTGGTCACCTCGGCCTCTGGCCGCGGGCTTGTCTGGGTCACAGTCTGGTCGGACGAGGGGGCGCGTGACCGGTTCATCGAGGTGGCGGAGGAAGGCTCGGAGGGCTTCGGTGGTCCGGTGTCCATCGACCGTATCGATGTTGAAGGGCGGCCGGCTACGCTCGTACGGATCGGGGCGAGCGGCTTCGACGTCTCCGTCGTGGTGGCGGACGGCGGGGTTTGATCACCGACATTTCCGAGGCGGCGCGCCACACGATTGAGGTCTCCTCGGCGTCGGGCGCGTATCCGGTCTTCGTAGGCCCGGCACTCCTGGATCGTCTTCCTGCCGTCGTGTCCACATACGCGCCAGCGAAGCGCCTCGCCGTGATCGCGGATGACCAGGTGGGCCCAGTCCATGGTGCATTGGTCGCCGAAGCGCTCATCGACGCCGGACACGACGTGACATGTATGACCTTTCCTGAAGGCGAGGCGTCGAAGACGCGTAAGACGTGGTCGATTCTGACCGACGAGATGCTCGACGCCGGCCTTGGACGGGATTGTGTCGTTGTGGCAGTGGGTGGCGGCGTGACGACCGATCTCGCAGGCTTTGTGGCGGCGACATACATGCGCGGCGTGCCGATCGTCCAGGTTCCCACGAGCACGCTTGCCATGATCGACGCGTCGGTCGGTGGAAAGACTGGAGTGGACGTGCGGGTCGGCAAGAACCTCGTGGGTGCATTTCATGCGCCCAGAGCGGTCGTGGCGGACACGGCAGTACTGGCCACGCTCGACGCGACGAACCGCTCAGAAGGCCTCGTCGAGGCTTTGAAGCACGGGGCCATCCGGGATGAAGCCCACTTCACCGCTGTGGTGAAGGCCGCCCACTCGCTCGCCGAGGCGGATGCTGATGCGTGGGCAGAGTGCATCGCAGCTTCGGTGCGACTGAAGGCCGACGTCGTGGCGCAGGACGAATTCGAAGGCGGTTTTCGTCAGATTCTCAACTTCGGCCATACGATCGGTCACGCCATCGAAGCAGCAGCTGACTATCGAATAGGGCACGGCCGAGCCGTCGCGTATGGGATGATCGCCGAGGCCCGACTGGGCGAGCGACTCGGCGTTACCGATTCGGGGACGGCGGATCGGTTGACCGAGGCGCTGGCTCCAGTGACTGCGCGTGATGCGCTCGACGTCGACCCATCGCGTGCATTCGGTTTCCTCGATGCCGACAAGAAATCTCGTGGCGGGCGGGCGCGGTACGTAGTTCTGTGTCGAATCGGTGAAGTCGACGGAGCAGAGGGTTGGGCCCGCGAGGTCGATGACGACGACGTGAAGGCCGCGCTCGATGGCGTGCTCTCCGGTTGGTAGCGGAGGTCGAATCCGACAACGCCTTCTCCTATCTTATGGCTTGCACTGGCCATCACCGGAGGTGACATGGCGCTCCACGAGCGTCTCCACGGCATGACCATCGGGTCCGCGCTGGCGACTCGTGCTACGACGGATCCAGCCGGCGTCTATCTCGTCGACGCTGGAACCCAAGCCACGCTGACGTTTGCGGAGGTCGACACTCAGGCCGAAGCGCTCGCCGCCTCGCTGGCGAGTCTCGGGGTCGGTGCAGGGGACCGGGTGGCTTTGGTCCTGCCCGCGTGTCCGGAATTCGTCGTGTCGGTGTTCGCGGCCGCGAAACTGGGTGCGATGGTCGTGCCGCTGAATCCCATGCTGCCGACGTCCGAGTTGCAGTACATGCTCCGACATTCGGAGGCCGTGTGCACGATTACGATCGAGCGCTACCACGGCCTCGATTTTCTCGAGCTCTTCGAGGAGCTCATGCCGCAGTTACCCGCACTGCGCTACCTCGTCACCGTGGGTGAGGAAGATCTCTGGTATGACGATCGGATCTTCCAGTACGAGGATATCCTCTCCGCAGGAGCAGGCCGGGACTTCGCAGCGACGACGCCTGATGCGAGCGACCGGTTCGCTCTGCTCTATACGTCGGGGACCAGCGGAAAGCCGAAGGGCGTAGAGCTCAGTCACGCCAATCTTCTCTGGGGTGGTGCGGCGTCAGCAGAGGCGCTGGACATGACCAGCGTCGATCGGGTCGTCGGGATCACCGCCCTCTTTCACGTCTTTGGCCTCGCGTCCGGTTTGCTCGGCGCGCTCATCTCGGGCAGCTCTATCGTGCTGCAGGCCGATGGTACCGCGGCCGCGACGCTCGACACGGTGGAGAGGACGGGTGCCACGGTGCATTTCGGTATCCCGACGCTCTTTGTGCAGGAACTCGCCGAACTCGCCTCAGACGTCCGAGACCTGTCCACTCTTCGTCTCGCTGTGGTCGCAGGGGCACCGGTGGGTGATGAGCTGATCCGGGAGATCTCCGACGCCTTCGGGGTCCCGGCGGTGGCGGGGTATTCGCTGACGGAGACCTCCTCGATGGTGAGTGTGTCGCGACCGGCGGACACGGACGAGAAGCGACGCTTCACGGTGGGGCGCCCAATGGGGAATACAGATGTGCGTATCGTCGACGCTACGGATGCCGGCGATGGGGTCCTTCCGGTCGAGAGCGTTGGCGAGATTCGCGTGCGTGGCCCAGGCGTGATGGTCGGCTACTATCGACAGCCCAGGGAGACGGCGGAGTCGCACGACGCCGACGGTTTCTTCCGTACCGGCGACCTCGGTTTGTTGGATGAAGAGGGCTTTCTCCATTTGGTGGGCCGAACCAAGGACGTTATCATTCGATCTGGCTTCAATGTGTACCCTAGGGAAGTAGAGGCTCGAGTCGGGTCTCATCCTGCGGTACACGAGGTTGCGGTGGTCGGTGTTGCCGACCCACTCCTCGGAGAAGCCGTTTGTGCCTGCGTCGTCCCCGTCGAGGGAGCGATCGTCACGGACCAGGAGCTTGTCCAATGGTGTCGAGAGACACTGGCCGATGAGAAGCTTCCAGATTTGGTCCGGTTCACTGACGAGTTGCCCCGGACGGACACGGGGCAGGTACGCCGGGTCGCACTCTCCCGAACCGTTGAGGCGGAGGGACAGTCGGCCTGACGGGGCCGCCGCGCCCGCTGTGGGCGCGCCCGATAGGCTTCCCCGACCTCGTTCGCGATCCAGCGACGTGACGAGGTGGGGAGGTCTCGCGACGAAACAATTCAGTATGCGAGACAGACACTATGAGTGTTCCGTACACGCGGGCGCCTCACATGGGTGGCCCAGGCGCGGCAGGAGCGGAATCGCCCCATGCTGCCCTCCTCATCGATTTTGACAACGTCACGATGGGGATGCGTTCCGACCTCTCGAAGGAGCTCAAGACCCTCCTCGAGTCCGACGTAATCAAGGGCAAGGTCAGCGTTCAACGCGCATATGCCGATTGGCGTCGATATCCGCAGTACATCGTCCCACTTTCCGAAGCGTCGGTCGATCTGATCTTCGCGCCGGCATACGGAAGCAACAAGAAGAACGCGACCGACATCCGGATGGCGATCGACGGGCTGGAACTCGTCTTCATTCGCCCCGAGATCGGCACCTACATCCTGCTCACCGGTGATTCCGACTTCTCGAGTCTCGTGCTGAAGCTCAAGGAGTACGGCAAGTACGTGATCGGAGTGGGGATCCAGGAGTCGAGCTCGGACATACTCGTTCAGAATTGTGACGAGTACTACTCGTATACGAGCCTCACCGGGCTCACGAAGACGACCGAACTCGATCGCACCGGACTCGATCCGTGGCAGCTCGTAAAGGATGCGGTCGCCAGGATGGTGAAGCGTGGCGACGTGATGCGCTCCGACCGGCTCAAGCAGGTCATGCAGGAGATCGACCCCACGTTCGACGAGGGTTCGATCGGGTTCTCCAAGTTCAGCAAGTTCCTCGCGGAAGCTTCGTCTCGGGGGATGATCGGTCTCAAGAAGATGGAGAACGGTCAGTACGAGATCACCGCAACAAAGGCACGCAGCGGACGCCGAGAGGAAGGCCGTGGGCGGTCACGCCGCGGCCGCGGCGGGCGTAGAGACCGGGGTGAGCAGTCTCGAGCTTCGCGCTCTGCGGAGGTCGGTGAAGGAGCCGCTCCGGGGCAGGGTAGCAGCGGCAGTGGAGACCCACTTTCCGACGCCTATGATGCGCTTCGGACGGCCCTTGCGACCCTCCGCGACGCGGGGCGGGATCCTGTCCGGGATTCGGATGTGAAGCGAAAGATGCTTGAGGCGGACAGAAGCTTCGATGAAACGGAACTCGGCTTTGCGAAGTTCAGCCGGTTCCTCGTGCAAGCCGAAGCGCACGGCGTGGTGGGGCTGCAGCGAACCGATGCGGGGAACCTGGACGTGTCACTGGCCGACGATGGTGATCCTTCCAGGGATGCCGAGATGTCCAGCGACTCTGCTGCGGTCGGTGGCACCGATAGGGGAGCCGACTCGGTGGAGGTCGAGGCTGACGTCGAAGCTCAGTCTTCTACAGCGACCGAGACGGCTGCAGCCGAGGCACAGTCTGAGGAAGAAGAGCCCAGAGGTTGGTTTGGTCTTCGTTTCGGTCGTCGGAGCACGACGCGTCGACGAGGAGATGACGGCCCGAGTCTGTTCGAGGGCCAGGGCGTCAAGGCGTCGACCTCCACCACACCGGGGTCGCCCGCGCCGGACTCCACCGGGGTTCCGGCTCCCTCGCCGACGGAGGGGACCGGATCGCCGGCGACGCCCACGTCCAGCAAGCAGAGGACCGAGGAAGCGCGCGGCGATGTCACTGACCCGGTCGAGGATGCGACTCGGCCGGCCGACGTTCCGGTTTCCGATCTGGCGCTTCCGTCCGAGCCTGGTGCGATCGCCCGCTACCTGACCCATCGGTACAAGGGGGTGGGTGAGAAGACGGCCGAGACACTGGTCGATGCCCTGGGTGCCGACCTATTCCGAACCATGCATGAGGATCCGGAGGCCATCGGACGCATCGTACCGAAGAATCGGGCGGAGCAGGTGCTCGAGGCGTGGCGGGCCGACTACGAGCGCCGGGCTGCGGCGTTCGCGGGCGGCAGTGGCGATCGGGGGCGGTCTCGAGGACGGCAACGAAGCTGACTCTACGACGACCCTCGACGTGGCGTGACCTTGCGCCGGAGGGCGACCGACATCACGCGAGTTTCCGTGCCCTCGGGGCCAACTTCTTCGAGCATGCAGCAGCCGACGTAGCTCAGGCGCTCCTTGGTGCTCGTCTGATCTCCTTGCTCGACGGTGCCGTGTGTGTGGGAATGGTCGTGGAGACCGAAGCATACGGAGGGCCGGGCGACCCGGCGTCACACGCAGCCACTCGATCGGGCGTTACGAAGCGCAATCGAGCGATGTTCGGCCCGGCTGGTCGAGCGTACGTGTACCGCAGCTATGGGGTACACTGGTGCCTGAATGTCGTAACTGGTTCGGAGGGGACAGGTGAAGCTGTCCTGCTGCGCGGTGTCCACCCCATCTCGGGGCTCGACGTCATGACGGCTCGGCGCGGGGGACGAATGCCGCTGGCGGCTGGCCCAGGGCGCCTGGCACAAGCCTTCGGTGTGGATGACACCCTGTACGATCATCCGATGGATCGCGCTCCGCTCATGCTTGCGGAGGGTTGGACGGTACCGGAGTGTGACATCGTGACAACGGGGCGCGTGGGCGTCTCGGCTGCGGCGGATTGGCCGCTGCGGTTCTATGTTGCAGGATCTCTCGGCGTATCTGTGCCGTCTGCCCCACCTTTCGACCCCGAATCCGCATGAGCGACCCGACCTGGATTTCCATCCTGCCCCCTGTGCTCGCGATCGCGCTTGCGATCTGGACAAGGCAGGTCTATCTGTCGCTCGCGGGCGGGCTCTGGCTCGCCTGGACGATCATCGAGGGTTGGAATCCGCTGACCGGACTTGGGCAGGCAATCGACGGAACCGTCGCTGTCTTCGGTGAGGCTGGAGATGCCCGAGTGATCATGTTCACCCTGGTGATCGGTGCACTGATCGCCACGGTCGAGGCTTCAGGCGGCGTTCGCGGCTTCGTGCACCTGCTTGAGCAGAATCACTGGGTCGACTCGGCGAAGCGTTCGCAGCTGCTCGCGTGGGCCACCGGGATCGTGATCTTCATCGAGTCCAACATCACGGTGCTGGTAGCGGGTTCGGTCTCCCGCCCACTCTTCGACCGATACAAGTGCTCCCGTGAGAAGTTGGCGTACATCATCGATTCGACGTCCGCGCCGATCTGCATCCTGATCCCGATGAACGCCTGGGGAGCGTACAATCTGGGTATCCTGGAAGGTCTTGGTGTGGACAACGCCCTCGGCGTCTTCCTTCAGTCGATCCTGTACAACTTCTACGCGTTTGTCGCCGTCATCCTCGTCCTCGTCGTGATCCTGACCGGCTTGGACATTGGCCCGATGAAGAAGGCCGAGGAGCGGACAAGGGGGGGAGCGCTTCTTTGGCCGGACGCGACGCCGATGATCGATGAAGAGGTCTTGTCGCCACCACCGCTCGAGGGGGTCGAGCCGCGGGCCCGAAACATGTTCTTCCCCATCGCGGCGATGGTTCTCTTCATGCCGCTCGGCCTCTACATCACCGGCTCCAATGCTGTCACGGAGCTGGGCTCCGATATGACGTTGCAAGCGATGCTCGCCGAGGGTTCTGGTTCGACCAGCGTCCTCTGGTCGGTGATGTTCGGCCTGGCAGTGGCGTGGGTCATGCTGAAGGCTCAGGGGATCTTCACGGTGGAACAGCTGGTGAAGATCAATCTCCGCGGAGCGGGCGCGCTGGTGCCTCTCGCCTTGATCCTCCTGCTCGCGCTCGCGCTCGGTGACGTCATCCAGCTGCTTGGGACGGGCGAATACGTCGCCCAGGTGACCGCCGGTACGATGCCCAACTTCATCTACCTGCCTCTCGTTTTCCTGGTCTCGGGCGGGATCGCCTTCTCGACCGGGACGAGTTGGGGAACGTTCGCGATCATGCTTCCGATCGCCGTACCTGCTGCTGCGACTCTCGGGCTGCCGCTCGCCCCGTTTGTGGCAGCATCACTGGCGGGCGGGATCTTCGGGGACCACTGCTCACCGATTTCTGACACGACGATTATCTCTTCGATGGCGGCTGCGACCGACCACATTGACCACGTTCGGACGCAGCTTCCATACGCCTTGACGGGTGGGGCGATCGCGACGGTGTGTTTCGCGCTTCTGGGCGCAACGCTCTAGAAACTCAGGGGTACCCGACCTCTCGTCGAAGGTCGAAATTCAGAGGCTTTCCACACACCGGGGCACGCGGTCCTGAGGATTTGCAGGGAGTCAGACTTTGAACGTCATCGTTTGCATCAAGCGGGTGCCCGACACCGAGGCGCGAATTCGCGTAGACGGGTCCGGCACCGGCATCGACAAGACTGGTATCAAATTCGACATGAGTCCGTACGACGCGTTCGCCGTCGAAGCGGCGCTACGCCTCAAGGAGGCAGCCGGTGAGGGAGACGTAACCCTCGTCACCCTGGGTGACTCGTCGTCGCAGGAAACGCTTCGCAAGGGACTCGCGATGGGGGCGGATCGTGCAGTGCTGCTCACCGGGGACGTCAGCCTCGATGGATTGTCTACGGCCAAGACGCTCGCTGCTGAACTCGACGGGATGGACGCCGAGCTATTCCTGTTTGGTGTGAAGGCGGCCGACGACGATCAGCAGCAGGTCGGACCGATGGTCGGGGCCCTCACCGGCCGCCCCTGTGTCTCCGGCGTCTCCCGCTTCGAAGTGAATGGCGGCACCGCGACATGCCATCGTGAGGTCGAGGGTGGAAGCGAGGTGGTCGAAGTGGACCTGCCCGCGGTTCTGTGCATGACGAAGGGACCGAATGAGCCTCGACTGGCTGCGCTCAAGGGAATCATGGCCGCCAAGAAGAAGCCGCTCGAGGAGAAGCCTGCTGCAGAGAACCCATCACGCGTCCGACTCGTCGGCCTTTCGGAACCTCCGGCGCGTGCCGCGGGCCGAATCGTCGGCGAGGGGGCAGATGCCGTTCCCGAGCTGGTTCGCCTCTTGAGAGAAGAAGCGAACGCCATCTGATCCGGACCGGATCGGACAGGTGTTCCCCATCGAATTGCATTCAGCGGAGTAGAAGATTCCATGGCGAATGTCCTCGCCTTTGCAGAACAGAGAGACGGCCAGCTCGGATCGGCCGCGCGCGAGGCGGTATCGGTCGCGGCGCGTCTGGCCGAAGCGTCCGGGGGTACGGCTCATGCCCTCGTGCTCGGTGGACCAGGTGTCTCGTCAGCTGCCGCGGGTCTCGGGATGTATGGAGCCGCGGCGATCTCCGTCGGAGAGCACGATGCGCTCGCCGACTACAACCCGGAAGCGTGGGTTGGCACGGTCGTCGACCAGATCCGGTCAGGAGACTATGCGGCTGTGATCTTCGCGGCGACGACGCTTGGGAAGGATCTGGCCCCTCGGGTGGCTGCGCATCTCGACGTGCCGCTGGCCTCCGATGTGACCGGTGTCGACATGTCGGGTGGTACCGTCACCGTCACTCGGCCGGTCTTCTCCGGGAAGGCTTTTGCCAACCTCGAGATCGATGCCTCCCCTGCGCTTGTTTCGATCCGCCCGAACGTGTTTCAGGCCACCGAACAGGCTGGAGCGGGTGAAGTGTCGACGTTCACGCCGGAGATCGATGCAGCGGGATTGCGGCTTCGGGTTGTGGAGCGGAAGGGTGCCTCCGAGGGCACAGTCGATGTGGCAGAAGCCTCGGTGGTGGTGTCGGGCGGTCGTGGAATGAAAGGCCCTGAGCACTGGGATCTCCTGGAGGGACTGCGCGCGGCCCTCGGCTCGGGCGCGGCGCTCGGTGCCTCACGGGCCGTGGTGGATGCCGGATGGCGCCCGCATGGGGAACAGGTCGGGCAGACCGGAAAGACTGTGGCGCCGAAGCTGTATATCGCGGTCGGGATCTCCGGTGCGGTGCAGCATCTGGCCGGCATGCGTACCGCGAAGACCATCGTCGCGATCAATCGGGATGCTGATGCGCCGATCTTCGGTGTGGCGGACTACGGGATCGTGGGTGACCTCTTCGATGTCGTGCCTCGTCTGACCGAGGAAGTCGAAGCGTTGAAAGCCGGCGATTGACCACGGACTCACGATTCGCATCGTAGGTGTCTGCTCCGCGGAGACCGTTCGGTGCGTTGGGGCGCCGGGCAGCTGAGCGCATCAGCCGATCGGGCGACCACCGAGCACGGTTATCGGATCGACAGGGCGGCCCCACCGCCAGACCTCGAAGTGCAGGTGAGGAGCGGTGACGCTTCCACTCGCGCCGCTGGCACCGATCGGATCGCCTGCGTCGACTCGCTGATCGGTCTGAACGTCGATCACGGAGAGGTGCGCGTAGATCGACGTGAACCCGTTGGCGTGATCGATCCAGATCACGTTGCCGAAGCCACTCATCGTTCCAGCGAATCGGACCGTGCCGCCGGCCATGGCGAAGACGCGTGTGCCAGTCGGGACACCAAGATCGACGCCACGATGAATGTCGGGGCGGACGCCGAGAAAGCGCAGGCCGAACCCGGACGTGAGCGGGGCTTCGACTGGCCACCGCGGCAGGTGGCATGCGGAGAGCGTAACGCCGAGCAGCCCAGCGAGGACGGCCGCTGCACGTCTCCGCGAGCGAGTCACGCGGGGTCCGCCTCCAGAGACGCGGGCCCCGTGTCCAGCAGCATGACCGACACGTCGTCGCCTTGGTCGACTCGACTGCGGTCGGGCGGGATGATGGCCAGGCCATCGGCCAGAGCAAGCCCCCGGACCAGTCCGGAGAGCTGAGGGCCGGTCAGGCGCGCCTCCGGACCGCGCTCACCCAGCGATACCGCGACTCGTTGGAAGTAGGTCAGTTCGGCAGGTGTCGATATGGACTCGGCGGCTGTGCACTTCACGGTCCGGCGGAAAACGCGACGGTGTCCGGCGAGCCGCAGGAGGTACGGGCGTACGAACACTTCGAAGGTGACGAAGGCGGAAGATGGATTGCCGGGCAGGCCGAAGACCGCCTGGCGGCGCCCGCCGTGATCAAGCCATCCAAACGATATAGGGCTGCCGGGGCGCATGCTCACCCGCCAGAAGTCGAGCTCGAAGCCTGCCTGGTCCAGCACACGCTTCACGAGATCGGCCTCGCCCATCGATGCACCACCGATGGTCACGAGGACGTCCGCTTCAGCTCCCGCCGCGATCCGTCGGGTCAGGTCGTCTGGGTCGTCCAGCGCGATCCCCAGGTCGAGCGGCTGGGCCCCAACCTCCAGGGACATGGCAGTCAGCATCGTACCGTTCGACTCTGGCACCCCGAGACCCTGAATCACATCGTCGTAGCGATCCGGGCGACGAAGCTCGTCTCCGGTGGGGAGGAGAGCGATGCGGGGTGACGCGTGGACATCGACATCCTGCAGACCGGCCGCAGCGAGAACACCGATGGTCCCGGCCGTGATCGAGTGACCAGGCTCGAACAGGGTCGCGCCGCGCGTCATGTCCTGTCCGGCTGCTCGGACGTGCCGGCCAGCATCCGCGTCGGACGAGATCCGGACCTGGCCTTCCTCGGCCTCACGGTCGGTATGTTCGACGCGGATCACAGAATCGGCCCCAATCGGCACCGGCGCTCCCGTCATGATGCGGATCGCTGTCCCCGGTTCGAGCGTACGCCCGGCGTCACCACCGGCCCGTATCACTCCGGCCACCGGCAACGACACGGGCGTGTCTCGGGTCGCTCCTGAGACGTCTGCGGCCCGGACGGCGTATCCGTCCATCGCGCTGTTGTCCCAGGGCGGCAGAGTGACCGTCGCGAGGATCGGGGCCGAGAGCGCGCGTCCGAGGGCGTCCATTGTTCTGACGCGCTCTGCTGGCAGTGGCGATGCCGAGGCCAGGATTCGCCGACGCGCTTCGCGGACAGGAAGCCAGTCGGCTTCTCGTCGTTCGTGGTCGAACCCGCGCCGGGACCCGGTCACGTGATGGAGAGGGTCACCAGCGCCAGAGGAGCGACAGGCTGAACGCCGTCCCCCGAAGCCACTCCCCATCCTCGACTTCTTCGAATGCACGGCTCGGATCGCTGTAGCCCGGCGGGGTGTCGACCTTCCAGAGCGAGAAGACGCCGTCGCCGCGGAGCGCGATCTTGTCCGTCACGAACCACCGACTCCCGAGGCCTAGCGTTCCATAGAAGCCGGTGCCGAAGCTGAACACATCTTCGGGGAGCAGGGTCTGGTCGAGCGCATGGTCGCCACCCGCACTGAAGACGGCGCCACCACCAATGGTCAGAAACGGGCTGAGGCGATGCCACATACGACGCCCGGCGAAGCTGAACCGAATCCTGCCCTCCAATGTGGTCAGGAGCTCGTCGGTCTGTCCGATCAGGCGATTGGCCTCGATCTGGCTCGGATCGACGACGTCCCTCTCGGAGTCGATGAAGCTGACAACCCCTTCGAGACCGAGAGGTCCGGAAAGCTCCACCCCGTAACGGGCGCCGAACACCGAACCACCCGAAGGAGCGTACCCGAACCGGCCAGAACCGACGGTCATCGACCCTGAGAATATACCTGCCTCCTGTCCACGCTCGAGGTACTCGAACGGAGACGGGATCGTTTGTGCCGCGGCAGCTCCGGGGAACGCCAGCCACATGCTGGCGGCCAGGGCCACGAACCTGTTCAACGATGATCCCTTCAAAGGGACTCGCTCCTCTCCCTGACGGATTTTTTGATTGACCCCATTTCGCGCGCCCGGCACATTCGTGGGGCAGCGCGCAGATGGCGCGTCGAATGCTCGTTGTAACACCTTCTGTACCGGATCGTTTCAGACTCCATGCGTCTTCGTTGTGCGTCCCTCCATCGCCCGTTGCTTCTGGCTGGAGGCCTACTCGCCGCGACGGCCGCATCGGGCGCGTCCCAGGACGTCGTGACCGTGCGGGCCGAAGAGAACTTCCGGCGGGAGCCGAATGGTGTCGTGCTTGCCCGCATAGGGGAAGGGGCCTCGTTGCGTGTGCTTGCCACGGAAGGGAACTGGACGCAGGTCGAGGTGGAGGGTTGGGTGTGGTTGCGCTCCCTGCAGACCAGTGAAGAGCCCGCGTTTGACCTTGTCGTGAGCCAGGGGGGTGGAGAGAACCTTCGGTCCGGGCCGTCGGGTACGATCATCGGCGTACTCGAGGAAGGGACACTTCTGGAAGAACTTGGTCGGGCCCCTGCATGGGCTCGCGTTACGCGCGTTGGATGGATCTGGTCCGCATCGCTCTCGGACCCGGTGCCTGCAGACTCGGAAGCACGTGCTGATCCTCCGCTGGTCGTCGCGTCGACACGGGCCCCAGACAATTTCGCGCGCGCCAGCGGTGGCGGTCCGATCCTTGCCGCTCCCGGTGGAGATACCTTGGGCACGATCGCTCCGAATGGCGACGTGGAGGTGCTCGCTCGCGAAGGGAGTTGGACGCGCGTCCGACTCGAGGGATGGATGTGGATGCCGGAGACGTCGACCGACGAGGCCTCGGCAGAGGCCGCACCTGCCGATCAGCCCGAGGTTCTCGATCCGACCGCGCTGGCTGACGATCCAGCGCAGTATGCCGGGCGCGTGGTGGCCTGGTCGGTCCAGTTCATCTCGCTCGAGCGCGCCGAGGTTGTGCGGACCGACTTCTTCGAGGGTGAGCCGTTCCTGCTCTCCCGCTTCGGAGGGCCCGATGGGAAATTCGTGTACGTCGCGATCCCGGCGGATCGGCTCTCCGAGGTAGAGGGGCTCGTACCCCTCGAGACCATAGCCGTAACCGGTCGTGTACGTACGGGCGCGTCACGGCTGACGGGAGCACCGATTATCGATCTTATCGGTCTCGAGAGGTCTCGAGAGGACTGATGATTGTGCATCCTTCCGGCGACCCGACACGAGGGCGCCGGAGCGCCCTGCGCTCCGTTGGCTTCACGGCGGTGCTCATCCTCTACGCGTGTGGAGGGGATCCAACCACGGTTCTGCGCCCACCCGTCGAGATCTTCGTCGCTGCGGGCGATCAGCAGTATGGGACGGTGGGCCAGACACTTGGGACACCTCTCCAGGTCGAGGTGCGTGCCCTTACGACGCAGCTCCCACAGTCCGGTGTTCAGGTTGCGTGGAGTGTCGTAGAAGGTGACGCGGAAATCGCAGGGGTGTCGGCCACGATTTCGGATTCCACCGGCTTGGCAGGAACGAGTGTCCGGCTCGGCACCACGATCGGGGACGTCGTCATCCGTGCGACCGCACAGGGGCAGTCGCCTGCGTCGGTCGACTTTCAACTGTTTCTGGTCGATCACCCGGTGTTGAACGACATGTCGGTCGCCGTCGCGCTCCCCGGCGAATCGATAATCCTGACCGGGGAGAACTTCATTCCTGAACTCGGTCACAACGTCGTGCTCTTTTCAGGTGTGCGCGGAGAGGTCACGGCAGCGACACCGAGTGAATTGGTCGTGAGGGTTCCGAGCTGTCTGCCCGAACGCGATGTGGATGTCTCGGTTCGCTTTGGTACCGTGGGGAGTTCTTCTTTGGGACTCTCCGTAGGGGCCGGAGGGGAGGTAGCGGCGCTCGGGATCGGAGACGTCGTGGACGCATTCGACGCGCCGGGCCTGACGTGCGTGACCCTTCCCGGAGCAGGGGGTGCCGAATACGTGCTCGAAGTCCATACGACGTCGAATGCAGGCGCGGCGGCACATGCCTGGACCCTGACGGGTCTCAGCTCCAGCTCAGCCACAGGTCCAGCGCTCCGGTCGGAGGAGGTTCAGCGACGCCCCTCTGAGCCCACACCCGACATCGCGGCTCAGTGGGACGCCCGCTTACGGGAACTCGAAAGGACCCTCACGGCCGACCGCTGGTCAACGCCCGAAGGTGCTGGGAGAGGACCTGCTTCCGTGATTCAGCCGGCGCCACAGGTCAACGATGTTCGAACCTTCCAGGTCTACCGAAATCCGGGTGACTTCGCCTCGGTGACCGCGGTAGCCCGGTATGTGGGTGACCGCGCCGCCTTCTTCGTTGACCAGGACGCGCCGGAGGGCGGCTACACAAGCGATGATCTTCGGGCGTTCTCGGATCAGTTCGACCATGTGATCTGGCCTGTCGTCACGAGCGCCTTCGGCGATCCTTCCGATCTCGACGCCAACGAGCGGATCGTCATACTCTTCACACCTGTGGTGAATGCATTGACGCCCCGGGGCGCCACCGGATTCATCGGAGGCTTCTTTTTCGGACTCGATCTTCTTCCTGATGAGACGGGAAGCAACGCCGGTGAGCTGTTCTACAGCCTCGTGCCGGATCCTGACGGAGAATATTCGGATCCCCGACCGAAGAGTGCGCTCCAGGAGATCACACCGGCGGTGCTGTCGCACGAATTTCAACACATGGTGAACTTCAATGAGCGTGTCCTGCTCCGGGGTGCGCAGGCGAATGAGGCCGTGTGGCTATCGGAAGGATTGGCGCAGTTCGCCGAGGAACTCGTTGCGCGATCGTATGAAGAAGCTGGAGACGTGGAAAACACGGAGCTGTTTCGAGAGGGCGTTCGTGATCGTTCTCGCCGTTACCTGGGTGACACCGAGAACGTTTCGCTGATCATCTCCTCGGGGAACGGCACGCTCGAAGAGCGAGGGGCGGGTTATCTCTACACGGCCTACCTGACGGACCGCTTTGGTTCGGATCTTCCGGGTCGTCTGGCCCGTACGACCAGGACCGGCGTAGCGAACGTGGAAGCCGAGACGGGAACCCCCTGGCGGGACGTCTTGTCGGATTGGTGGGCGGCGGTCGTGCTTGATGAACCCGGTGCCGACGCCGCACCACTGGCGTATCCCTCCGTGGACCTGCAGGGGTTCCTGGGTGATCCGTTTCCGTTGCAGCCGACTCCCTTGGGTGGAGCGGACTTCGAGCGCATGGGAACGCTGCGTTCTTCGTCTGTGGCGTACTACATTGTCGATCCCTCCGAGTCGGGAACCATGACGGTGCGACTCGGTGGAGAAGGGGGTGGGTCGAGTGCTCCTCAGGCCGGCCTGCGAATGCGGATTATCCGAGTACAGTAAGGAAGATCAGTCGCTTCACAGCTGAATCTTCCGCGGGAGAACCCCGTAGGGGTTTGAGTTGAACCAAACGTCCATATCCGGCTGATCAGATGCGTTGTTCCACCTGCGGCGAGATGCTCCAACCCAGGGCGGCTCGCTGCCCCACGTGCGGGACGTCCACGCCCGTCGGTATGGCTGTCTCCAGACCTTCCGGCGTGAGACGCTGCCCGCGTTGCTCGTATCAGGGCGAAGGCATGCCGTATTTCCGGCGTGCGGGACACGTGGGTCTGCTGGTTGGTGCATCACTCTTCACGTACGGATTCGGTGGTCTCGTGTACTGGCTCGCGCGACGCAAGCACCTCGTGTGTCCGCGCTGTGGATTGGGCTGGGAGAATGCGTCACGCGCTTTGGCGGCCACGGGCCCTGAGCCGGAAAAGAGACTGGTCGAGGCAGAGCCGGACGAGAAGCTGCCCAGCGCCGGGCTCAAGCGTCGCATCCTGGGTACATCGTTGGTGCTTCTTGCGAGCCTGCTGGTACTCATCGGTTTCGTCGAGTGGGAGATGGCCGCGGTTGCCACCGGCTCCGTAGTCGGAGGTGGTGGCTCGCTCACCTTCTACTGGGGCTGGCAGGGCCTCATGGAGCGCAAGAAGGCAATCATGCAGGGGGTCCAGCGAAAGATCCTGAAGCTGGCCGGCGCAAAAGGTGGGCGACTGACAGTGACTGAAGTCGCCGCGGATTTGAACCTGGCGCTTCCTGATGCGGAGAAGATCCTGATCTCCCTCGATGATGGCTTCCGCGTTCGTTCCGAGATTTCCAACGATGGGGTGCTGTTCTACGAGTTCCCGGAGATTTTGCACCGAGATCAGCTCGACGCTGTCTCTGGGCGTTCGCCTGAGGAACTCGGCTCGGGATCGATCGAGGGCTGACCCACACGGGTGATCATCACCCCGACCAGGATGCTCGCTGCTCCGAGCCATTGCAGCCCTGAGGGACGCTCGCCCAGCCAGAGCCATGCGGTCATCAGCGCCCATACGGGCACGAGGTTCGAATACACGGCGGTGCGACTGTTTCCGATCTTCTGAACCCCGTAGTACCAGAGAACGTACGCCAGCGCGATCGCGAACAGGCCGGAGTAGAGCACGCCGATCCACCCGCCCATGCTCGCGGCAGTGAGATCGGTACGCATAACAGCAGGGGTACCGATCGCGACAAGAATCGGAGTCCCCACCCAGAGCGTCCATGTGGTCATGCGCAGTGCTCCGTAGCGACCTACCGGATTTGCCCCGGCCACCGTATACACGGACCAGAGGATTGACCCGACGATCATGAGCAGGTCGCCGCGGAGCGTCTCCGATCCGAGGGACAGTTGGTCGCCACTGCCCAAGACGACGAGTACCATCCCGATCAGTGTGCCGACAACCCCGATGACGACCCAGCGATTGGGGTGTTCGTGGCCGGCGAGCGCGGACAGGATGACCGTCCACACGGGTGTGGTAGAGAGAAGCAGGCTCGCGTTGCCTGCGTAGGTCCAGTCGATTCCGATGATGAAGGCGAGCTGGTAGAGGACGTTCCCGACCGCTCCGAGAAGGAGAATCCGACCGACATCCTCTCGTCGCGGCAGCAGGTCGCCCGACTGCTTCCAGACGATCCATCCCAGTACGCCGGCTGCCAACGGGAAACGAAGAGCGTTCAGTGCCAGGGGATCGATCTCGTCGAGGACGATCTTGATCACAGAGAAGTTGACGCCCCATATGGCAGCCAGCGCGACGAGTCCCAGATCGGTGGCTACGTCTCTTTTTTGCGGCGTCATTGAATTCCTGGCATCCACGTCGTGCCTTCTCGCAGCGCCAAGGTAACTTCGAAGAGTATCTCACCAACGGGTCACACCGGCGACCGAAGTGGTACGGACACCGATCGAGGTTGGTGACGGTCTCTTCGCGTTGCGGTGAAGGCCCGCGGGCTGGAGTCGACCCACGACCTGAGCGCTGCGGGTCAAGCCGGCCCACTGTCGATTCGTCGACGATTCCTTGACGAATGGGACCTCGGTGATAGCGTTTGAAGGGTTCACGCCGCCAGAGCTGACGACCCGTAGTCTGACCCAAACACGCGGAACAACTCATGAGAGAATTCACCGACGCTGAAGGCCGGTCCTGGACCGCCACGGCCGCGACCGAGGAGTCGACCGACTACAAGGGTCGTTACCACCTCGTCATCGAAGCCGACGACGGCGAGCTTGTTGAGTTGACGGACGTTCGTTGGAACAGCGAGCGATCCGCGCGCCGTACGCTTGATTCAATGTCGGTGGTTGAGCTGCGTCGTCGGCTGCGCTCTGCTACGGGTCGAGGCGTCGCCAGCGTCTGATGCTGCCCTGGGTCGCTGGAACCCGGGATGGACCTAACTGCCGCCGTTTCTTGGGATTTCGAGCCACTGTCCCGCCGTGATCTGATTGCGATCGACCCTGGGGTTCACCTGGAGGATCTCGTCGATCGTGACCCCGTAGCGGCGGGCGATACCGGATAGGTTCTCTCCTCGCTGCACCCGGTGCCGATCGTTGAATACCGTCGAGCTCGGCACGGGAGGTGGGGTCTCGGAGACGATGGCTGGGGTCGTACCCGGTGCTCGGCGGAATTCTGCGAGACGGGCGCCGATCTGGTTCTCGACTCGTTTCGCACGCGTCTGGGACGGGGAGCCGTTCACCATCAGCGAGAAGGCGAGCCGTTCGCCGTCACGCGACCGGACCATGCCGCTGAGTGCCGAGACCCCGTCGATCGTTCCGGTCTTCGCGCGAAGGTTGTCGGCGGCGGCCGTGCGGTACATGCGGCCGAGCTCCCGCCTCGTGCCGGCTCGAGGCAGAGATGCCCAGTACTCCGGCCAGAGTGGGTCATTGCTCATGCGCCGAATCAGGTCCACGAAGGTCGCGGCACTGACCCGATTTCTTCCGGACAGGCCGGAGCCGTCGCGCTGGCGCAAGCCATCGGTACCGACCCCGAGCGCCACCAGCGTGCGGCGAACGGCTTCGGCACTCGTCTCCGGTGATCCGACACCGGAGGCTGCGCGCCCGACGGCTCGGAAGATCAACTCAGCGAAGAGATTGTTGCTCTCCTTGTTCACGACGTCCAGATAGTCGGCGAGGGGCCGCGACGTGTGACGGGCGAGGATCCGTGCACCCGG
This sequence comes from Gemmatimonadota bacterium, assembly GCA_028873595.1. Taxonomy (GTDB): domain Bacteria; phylum Gemmatimonadota; class Gemmatimonadetes; order Longimicrobiales; family Gaopeijiaceae; genus UBA2589. The sequence goes on from JAPPOV010000030.1 coordinate 26,825, forward strand.
GCGGCCGAGTGCAGGAGCGCTGAGGTGTCCGAGGTCCGATTGGAGAGGAAGGTCGACGGTTCGGGTCTCACCCCGAACGATGATGCCACGTCCTTCCAGAGCTGCTCGGAACGACGCTCCGACAAAGTCTGCGGGCACGGCGACGGTCATCTGCCGCCATACATCTCGCGAGTTCGAGGGGATGCGACCGGTGATCCGCACCGGTTCGAGTGGATGGTCTCTCAGGATCGCCAGGCGAGGGCGCGCGCGACCGATCACGGTCTCCGCGGTGTTCTCGATCTGCAGCGCTGAGTGGGGTGGGACGGTTTCGACGAGCGGCGCCGCTCCAGCCGCGCCCGGGCGGATGCGAAAGGACACCACATTCTCGTTGTAGGAGAGCGCGGAGATGCCGGCGGTGAAGTGCTCGTTGAGATCTCGCGGCTCCCATCCCTCGGCGCGGAGTGGGCCCGTAAAGAAGGAGGCGTCTGCAACCAGGTCGCCTTCGATCTCCTCGATCCCAGCGGCCTCCAGGTCATCGATGAGTCTCTGGAAGACTTCGTCCTTTCGGCCGTAGAAGCGATCGGAGATGCCGGGGTCACCGGTACCGAAGATCGTCAGGTTTCCCTTGAGCGCACCGTCGCGCACGGTCGCGTCCGACAGGAGATACGTGTGGAAGCGGTAGTCGGGGCCAAGGCGGTGCAGGGCCGCGGCCGTGGTCAACAGCTTCATGTTCGATGCCGGTGCCAGGGCGCTGTCGGGCGCGATGGCGAACAGCGTGTCGCCCGAGTCCAGAGAGTATACCAGGGCTCCCCACTGGGCATCGCCCCACGCGTAGCTGTCGAAGGCCTGCGTCAGTTCCTTCTGGAGTTGCTCGACGTCCTGGGCCTCGCTCCGAACCGGTCGGACCACGGAGGCCAGCGTGACCAGCACGAGGACGCTGCGGCACAGGAGAGCCCCGCCCACACGAGCACACTTCATTCGAGAGCGGTAAAGGGGGACCATTCGCCTTGTGTGCCCGACGTCAGGCCGTGACGGCCGGTTCCTTCGAGGGCAGACAGGCGGGGCAGTATCCTGAGAGTTCGAGGCGATAGCCGGTCACGGTGAACTCTCCTGCCGTACCCCGCAGCGCCTCGATCTCACCGCTCGAGATCTCACCTGGAAGATCCAGAACTCGCTCACACGAGACGCATCGGGCGTGATGATGTGGGTCCGTTCGCCCATCATAGCGGGCGGAGTTGTCCGCGTAGCTCAGCTTGACCGCGAGTCCGCAACCGACCAGGGTTTCGAGGCTCTTGTACACGGTCGCCAACGATAGTGCCGGGAGATCCTTCCGGACCGCGAGGAAGACTTCGTCAGCCGTTGGGTGCACGTCGGTGTGAGCGAGGTAGCGGAAGATCGCCGCGCGCTGTTCCGTGAAACGCTGGCCACTGGCCTCGAGTGCCTCTCGGAGGCGCACATCGGTCGCAGAGTGAGTTGACATACGGTTTCGCCTGCTCACCGTCCAGGGGGACGGAAGGTGGTATTCATGAACGTTACACGACCGCTCGCAAACGTGCCAATGGCGACGTCCGGGGGATGGGCGCTCACACGCGCTTCGGCGTCGACGCGCCGCCTGTGAATGAGCCGTTCCTGACGCTCGAGCCTCTGATCGACACGCTCCGGGAGGCGATTGCGGGGGTGGGGTGGGAACTCTCGGGCCTTCAGAAGACGACCAGCCACCAATTCGAAGGACGATGGAAGGGTGAGTCCACCCGCAGCGCCTACCTGTTCTTCCACCGAAGCGACGGTCCGGACTTCGCCAGTGTCGATGTGTATCTGGATGAAACCAGTCGTGGCATGACCGGAAACGTTGCTCTCGTCGTGGACCTGCGCCCGATGGGCGAGGTCGGGAAAGCCGAGGATGTGTTGTCGGTTCTGGCGAGCCTGTCCGCCAGGGAACTGCGTGGCGGGCAGCGCAGACCTCTCTCTCCGGTTTCGCATGGACGATGCCGAGGGCGTTGTAGAAGCCGCCTCCACGGAAGTCCGGTTCAAGGTCCGGCTTCCTGGTTCTGTGATCCGCGGGGGCCGTTCGGCGGCATTTTCGTGGCTCGACGCTGTGGCATCGGCCTTCGCGGAGATCCTGCGGTCGCCGGAACTGGCTCTCCTGACTGAGGACGATGACGCTCCTTTCGACTAGGAAACGTCTGGCTCCGGGCCCTCGCGTCGACGTCACGAAGCTCTTCCGTCGGCGAGGAGTCTCAGGCCGTTGAAGACCACGACGACGGTCGACCCTTCGTGCCCGATGACGCCGATCGTGAGCCCGATCCAGCCCATCAGTGCAGCGAAGACGAGGACCGTCATCATGCTGATCGCGAAGACGAGGTTCTGACGCACGATCCGACGTGTTCGACGACTCAGGCGGACGGCGTGGGCCAGGCTGGAGAGATCTTCCCCCATGACGACGATGTCCGCCGTCTCGAGAGCGACATCCGTTCCCGCGACCCCGATCGCGATGCCTACGTCGGCAATGGCCAGAGCCGGGGCGTCGTTCACACCGTCACCGACCATCGCAATCCCTCCGGGCCCCGGCGTGCTCTCGAGGATCCTGGACTTCTCGTCCGGGGCCAGACTCGCGTGGATTTCGTCGATCCCGACCCCCGCACCGATGGCCTGAGCGGTCGCCTCCGAATCGCCGGTGAGCATCAGAACTCGTTCGATTCCGCTCGCTCTGAGTGCGTCGACGGCCGCCGCAGCGCCTTCCCGAGCATGGTCCTGGATCGCGAATCCGCCCGCGTGGATTCCGTCGATGGAGATGTGAGCCTGCGTGGCAGCGGGGTGAGAGACCCGAAGTGTCTCCACCACGGAATCATCAAAGCCGGGGGCGTCTGCCTGGACGAAATCCGGCTTGCCCACTCGAACGCGACACCCGTTCACGCGAGCTTCGACACCGAGGCCGGCGAAGGACTCGAAATGTGTGGGTTCGTCGATCGTGAGTCCGCGCTCTTTTGCAGCGCGCACGATCGAGGCGGCCAGATGGTGCTCCGACCGATGCTCTGCGGCGGCGGCCAGTGCCAGGAGGCGGTCCGGAGACTCCGCTTCAGGGCTGCGCACCGGCTCCACCGCCATCACCTCGGGATGCCCGACCGTGACGGTCCCGGTCTTGTCGAGCGCGAAGGTGGTCACGTCTGCCAGCGCATCGATGTGGGCGCCACCCTTGAAGAGAATCCCGTGCCGGGCGCCATTCGCGACGGCCGACACGATCGTGGCTGGGATCGAGATCACGAGTGCACATGGGGACGCGACCACGAGTAGTGTCATGGCCCTGTAGAATGCGGCGTCGAAGCTCCACCCCATGACGCCCCACGGAACCAGGATCGCGAGCCCGGAGGCCAGGATCACACCCGCCGCATACCGGCCTTCGATCTCCTCGATCCAGCTTTGCGTTGGTGCGCGCGACCCCCGGGCCTCTTCGACCATCGAGATGATCCGCGCCAGAGCGGTCTGGTCGGCAGGGCGGGTCATCCGGATGTCGAGTGACCCGGATTCGTTGAGCGTACCGGCAAAGACGGAGTCGCCAGAGCGCTTGCCAACGGGCATGGACTCACCCGTGAGCGTCGCCTCATCCACTGCTGAGGCACCATCTACGACGTGGCCGTCGACCGGAATCCGGTCACCCGGACGAACGCGCACAACGTTACCCGGGCGCAGACTCTCTACGGCCACGATGCGCTCCTTCCCGTCCTCAAGGAGAACGGCTTCATCGGGGCTCAGTTCGACAAGCGCCTCGATGGAGCGGCGGGTGCGACGAAATGCGAAGGTCTCGAGCGTATTGCCGAGCGAGAAGAGGAAGAGCAGAACTGCTCCCTCCAGCCAGTGACCGACGACGGCAGCGCCGGCGGCGGCGAGCAGCATGAGGACATCGACGTCCAGTTCACGGCATCTGAGCGCCCTAGCGGCCCTGATCGAGGCGTCCCAGCCCGCCGCGGCGTACGCGAGGACAAGGGCGGGAAAAGAAAGCGCGGGGAACCCGAGCACAGGAAGCAGCCATCCCGCGATGGTGGCCAGGAATGCCGCGATCGTCGACGCCAGCTGAAGGCCGAGGCGGTCCGGCTCCGTCCCTTCCACGTCGCAGCAGAGTCCCATGAGTCCCGTATCAAGAATGATTCTCGATAAGCTAGCGGCGCGTACGTTCTGATCCAACGGAATCCATGGCTTGCTCGGGGCACTCCGGTGTGCAGATTGGGCGCATCCGAACCTCAGACCCGTTCCAGCGAGGACATCGAATGAGTGATGCCGGCGAATTCGACGCACTGCTTCAAGAAGACCGCCGCTTTCCGCCTTCCGAAGCGTTTTCCAGGCAGGCGAATCTCAGTGACGCCACGGTGTACGATCGTGCTACCGGAGATCCCGAGGCGTACTGGTCCGAGTGGGCTGAGCAGTTGGACTGGTTCGAGCCCTGGCATACGGTTCTGGAATGGACGCCTCCGCACGCCAAGTGGTTCCTCGGCGGAAAGTTGAACGTCGCATACAACTGCCTGGATCGGCACGTCGAAGCAGGCCGGGGTGACCGCACCGCCTTGATCTGGGAGGGAGAGCCGGGTGACACACGCACGTACAGCTACACGGAGCTGCATCGCGAGGTCTCGCGGTTCGCGAATGTGCTGAGAGGCCTCGGCGTCGATAAGGGCGATCGGGTCACGATCTACCTTCCCATGATCCCCGAAGCCGCGATCGCGATGCTCGCGTGTACGCGGATCGGCGCGGTTCACTCCGTCGTCTTCGGAGGCTTCAGTCCGGACTCGCTCGCCGATCGGAACAATGATGCGGCGTCGAAAGTGCTGATCACCGCGGATGGTGGTTGGCGTCGGGGGGGCGTGGTGCCCCTCAAGGCGAATGCCGACGCAGCTCTCGAGCAGTCACCCACGATTGAACACGTGGTCGTCGTGGCACGTGGGGGAGCGCTCACGGAGCAGACTTCGGTCACGATGAAGAACGGACGAGACCATTGGTATCACGATCTGATGGCCGAAGTGTCGGGCGATTGCCCGGCCGCCCAGATGGACGCGGAAGACACGCTATTCATTCTCTATACGTCCGGGACGACCGGTAAGCCCAAGGGCGTCGTGCACACGACCGGCGGGTACCTGACGCAGGCGTACGCGACGACCAAGGCGGTCTTCGACCTCAAGGACGACGACGTCTATTGGTGCACCGCCGACGTCGGCTGGATTACAGGTCACAGCTACATCGTGTATGGTCCGCTCGCGAACTGCGCCCAGGTCGTCATGTATGAGGGTGCGCCGGATACGCCCGACCGTGGACGATTCTGGCAGCTTTGCGAGAAATACGGCGTGACCATCTTCTACACCGCACCGACTGCAATTCGCGCCTTCATGCGGTGGGGTGACGAGTGGCCGGCCAAGTCGGACCTCTCCTCGTTGCGTCTCCTCGGCACGGTCGGCGAGCCGATCAACCCCGAGGCCTGGATGTGGTACCATGAGGTGATTGGCGGTGAGCGCTGCCCCATCGTCGACACGTGGTGGCAGACGGAGACCGGGGCGATCATGATCACGCCGCTCCCGGGTCTCACGGAGACCAAGCCTGGCACTGCGACGCACGCTTTCCCCGGGATCGAGGTCGGGATTCTGGACGAAGCCGGCGAAGACACTACAGCGGGGTATCTCGCGATCACCGCGCCGTGGCCGTCCATGCTTCGCACCGTCTGGGGTGACGAGCAGCGGTTCAAGGACACGTACTGGTCCAAGTGGCCCAACGTGTATTTCCCAGGTGACGGGGCAAAACTCGACGAGGACGGGTATCTGTGGATCCTGGGGCGAGTGGATGACGTGCTGAATGTGGCCGGACATCGCATCGGAACGATGGAGGTCGAGAGTGCGCTTGTGGATCATCCCGCAGTTGTCGAATCCGCCGTCGTCGGGAAGGCCCACGAGATCAAGGGTGAGTCGATCGCCGCGTTCGTTACGCTGAGGGAGGGGATCGATGGGAGTGACGAGCTTCTGGCGGAACTCCGCAATCACGTTGGGGCGAAGATCGGGGCCATCGCAAAGCCGGAGATGGTCGTCTTCACGGCGGACCTTCCGAAGACACGGTCCGGGAAGATCATGCGGCGCCTGCTACGGGACATCGCCGAAGGCCGGGCAGTAGGCGATACGACGACGCTCGCTGATCCTGCGGTGGTGAAGAAGCTGCAGGAAATGCACGAGGAAGAGGAAGGCTGAGCCGAGCGCATCGCTGCCCGATGCGGTTGTGGGCGTCGAGGTGGGACGCGGTCCGGGTCGCTAGTCCTCGGCGAAGGGATCCGCTATGGGGGGCGCTTTGTTCGCCCGTTCCTCGGCTGACTTTTCCTTGATCTTCCGCGCCGGTACGCCGACGTAAACCCAGTGGGGTTCGGTGCTCCGGGTCAGCATCGAGCCTGCACCGACCATGGAGTCGTCGGCTACATGAGTACCGGCGAGGACCGTGGCATGGTAGGTGATGCGTGCGCCCCTGCCGATCACCGTCTTCGGCAGGTAGACGATCCGTCCGTCGACGATGTTGTGCGAGTGTGAATACACGTTCGCGAAGTCCGAGACGGACGAACCGTTCCCGATCTCGATCCCTCCACGGTCGTCGAGAAGCACGTGACGGTGAATCACGACACCGTCGCCGACCTCCATGTTGTAGCCGAACGAGAAGCGCACGTGAGTGAACGCCTTGAAGTTCGTTCCGCACGAGGCGAACACATGTTTGGCGAGTATGCGTCGGAAGCGAATGCCCAGCTCTATGTTTTCACCGAGCGCGCTTCGATCGAACATCTCCCACAGCCACAGAAGGGGTTTGCGGGGCGTGTACCGAGCGAGATCGATCTCCTCGTAGTACTCGGGCTCGAGGGTGACGTTGCGCGGATCCAGCTGGGCGAGTGCGACCTGACCGGTGTGTGAGAGGCTGGCGGTGTCGGAAGCAGTCAGGCCCGGAAAATAAATGTCCGCCAGAATGGTTCGACACAGATCGTCCCGATCACAGTCCGGATCATCCAGGGATTCCCTCAGCCATGCGAGCCACTCGTCGTAGAGGGATTTGGCGCCGTCGGCGACGGGCACGGGGCGGAGCGGAAAGAAAGACATGGCAGGAGCTTATCCGGATTGAGGTGTGTGGCAAGACGTTCGGACATGCTGAACCACGGACCTGCTGTCCTCGTAGGGTTTTTCGGGCCCTCATGTGCCCATTAGACTTACCGAAACGCTCCAGCCAACAGCGTCACGACTATGCACGACGTCCTTCGCCAACGCCTGATCCGCAAGATCGAAAGTCTTCCGGACGAGCAGATTTACCAGGTCCTCGACTATATCGAGTTTCTCGAGTCGAAGTATGCAGGCCAGATTGATGTCGAGGCGTCCGGGCTTCAGAAGTTCGCTGAGGGCCTCGAAGACAAGCTCCGGCGGCGGGCTGTGAGTCCCACGACGATCCGTGAGGCGTTCCAGTTGATCTCGGCCGCCGACCGCGTGTTGTCGGGCGTGTCCTCCGCCGGACGCCAGATCCTGAACGACCTGAACACGGTGATCGAGGCCGACACGGGAGAAAACGCCGCGGACCAAGGCGCAGCACAGCGCATCGAGGCGGACCCGCGTAAACGCAAGAGTTCTGGCCCCGAGGTCGCGTCCGCAACATCGAAGGACACCGAGTCACCACCCCAGCCCGGCGATGCGGAGGGGGTCGCCGACAGCTAGTCGGCCCCGTCCTGGGGCTGTCGCGCCCACCGATCGTGGGGGGACAGACCTGAATGCGATTGCTCTGGCCCGAGGTGTGGCGTTGACGATGTCCGGGAGTCCGTCTATCGTCTCGGATGGAACCCATGAAGGCTCATTACGAGCATGAATTCGCCCGCTTTGCGAGGCCCGGATCACCGGGCGCGCGGAGACGGGCGCTCGTTTTTTCTCAAAGGCCGAATCGTCTATGACCGACGCCTCCGCGGGCGGCCGCATCGTCAAGGAAGCCCTCACGTTCGACGACGTCCTGCTCATTCCGGGGCACTCTCTGGTGCACCCGAAGGACACGGACGTGTCCACAATCGTCACGCGAGGAATCGAGCTTCGTATTCCTCTCCTCGCCGCCGCCATGGACACGGTCACAGAGTCCGCCATGGCCATCCAGATGGCCCGAGAGGGCGGGCTTGGGATCATTCACAAGAACCTGCCGGCCGAGAAGCAGGCTGAGGAAGTCGATCGTGTGAAGCGATCCGAGAGCGGAATGATCCTGAATCCCATCACGCTCCGGCGCGGTGGATCACTTCAGGATGCGCATGAGTTGATGGCTCGCTTCTCGATCAGCGGCGTTCCGATCGTCGAAGACGACGGGCGGCTGGTAGGGATTATCACGAACCGGGACCTGCAGTTCGAGACGGATCTGTCGAAATCGATTTCCGAGGTGATGACGTCCGAAAACCTGGTGACCGTCCCAGTCGGGACGACGCTCGATCAGGCGCAGGAAATCCTGCACCAGCACCGCATCGAAAAGCTCCCTGTGGTCGACGAAAGCGGAGAGCTGAAAGGCCTGATCACCGTCAAGGACATCTTCAAGCGTCGCCGGTATCCGGACGCATGCAAGGACGAACACGGCCGACTTCGTACCGGTGCGGCGATTGGTGCTTCGGCGGCGGACCTCGAGCGCGCTCAACTCCTTGTCGAGGCCGGAGCGGACGTACTTGTGGTCGATACGGCGCATGGGCACTCCGAGGGCGTGCTCAAGGCGGTCGCGACGGTGCGTGAGCGGTTCCCGGACGTTCAGCTGATTGGAGGAAACGTGGGCACGGTCGAGGGGGCCAAGGCCCTGGTGGATCGTGGAGTCGACGCCGTGAAGGTCGGTGTGGGGCCGGGTTCGATCTGCACGACGCGGGTGGTGACGGGGGTCGGTCTTCCCCAGCTGAGCGCGATTATGGACGCAGTCGCAGGCGCGGACGGCTCGGTCCCCATTATCGCCGATGGCGGGATCCGCTACTCGGGGGACCTCGTGAAGGCACTTGCGGCCGGGGCGCACAGCGTGATGATGGGCTCGATGTTCGCGGGTACTGATGAATCCCCGGGCGAGACGTTTCTTCTTGAGGGCCGGCGCTTCAAGACGGTACGTGGAATGGGGTCGTTGTCTGCGATGGAAGAAGGCTCTGCCGACCGGTACTTCCAGGATTCCTCCGATCAGAAGCGGAAGCTGGTGCCCGAGGGAATCGAGGCTCGGGTGCCGTACAAGGGACCGGTCTCCGATACCATCTACCAGCTGATTGGAGGCCTTCGCGCCGGTATGGGTTACTGCGGCGTCGGCTCCATCGACGAGCTTCGCACAGAGACGCGCTTCAACCGCATCACGATGGGTGGACTCCGTGAATCGCACCCCCATGATGTGACCATCACTCGTGAGGCGCCGAACTATCACGGTTAGCTCTGCGGGCTTGACGGCATGATCGGATCTCTTCCCATGCGCTTCGGTCTTGCGGGACTGCCTGCATTGATCGTACTGGCAGGGTCAGGCTGCGTTGCGGCTGGAGGTCTAGACCTGGATGGCCGGGTGCCCGCAGCCGTGCCTGATCCCCTTGTGGACGTCCCTTCGGGCGGCGCGTTGCTCGAGCCTGTCCACATCGCGTATCTGGCTCCACCCCAGGGGGTGGAGTACGTCGACGAACTCCTGGCGTCACCCGTTCTGCGCGACGCGGAGTTTCAGGATGCGGTGGCGCGCTGGGTCGAGTACTGGGAGCACGCGGCTCAGCCGTGGTTTCCGGAGTTCCTTCGTCGGATGGGTGCGTTCGAAGAGATCGTCGACTCAGCGCTTTCCGAGCGCGCGCTGCCACCGTCTCTGCGGTACCTGCCGCTGATCGAAAGCGGCTACGACCCGGGCGCGACAAGTCGCGCGAGTGCGGGAGGCATGTGGCAATTCATGCCTGTCACTGCCGAGGCGTACGGCATGAAGGTCGGTGCGTTCGTCGACGAACGACGGAATCCATTCAAGTCGACCGATGCGGCAGCGGACTATCTTTCCTCGCTTCATCGGCGTTTCGATTCCTGGTTCCTGGCCCTCGCCGCGTACAACGGGGGCCCCAGTCGCGCACAGCGGATCCTTCGACAGCAGGCGCGGATGGCCCAACCTTCGGACTCGCTCTTCTGGGCACATCGGGAACACTGGCCTCGGGAAACCCAGGAGTTCGTACCGAAGCTGGTGGCAGCGATCATCGTAGCACAGTCTCCACAGCGGTACGGGTACGACCCCCCGCTACCGAGTTCCCCGTTCCGGTACGCGACGGTCGAGGTTCCAGAAGCGACCACCCTTGATGTGCTCGCCCGCGCGGCCGAGACCGATGAGAGCGAAATTCGGTGGCTGAATCCGGAACTCTACCGTGGCTTCACTCCACCAGGTCGGACGTACGCACTACGCGTGCCCGCAGGGCAGGGTGAGCGGTTCACGACCAACTACGCCGCGATTCCACCCGGTGAGCGGATGACGGTCGTCGAGCATTCCGTCGAACAGGGGGAGACGCTCTCGCATATCGCACGTCGATACGGGGTCGCACTGGGTGACCTTCAGGCCGCCAACCCCGAGGTAAGACCGCGGTATCTGCGCGTCGGTGCGCGTCTGACAGTCCCGATCCTGTTGGCGCGTTGAGCCCGTGTCGCGCTAGGCTTCGTCCAGGGTCCAGCTGCCCGAGGCTCCACCTTCTTTTCTCAGGAGCCGTATCCCCTCGATCCGCATACCGCGGTCGACGGCCTTCACCATGTCGTAGACGGTCAGTAGCGCTACGCTGACGGCGGTGAGCGCTTCCATCTCGACGCCGGTCTTTCCCTTGTACGTCGCGGTGGCGAGAGCTCGGAGGCCCGGGAGCGCGGCGTCGGTCTCGAGCACGACCTCGACCGACGCGCCGGGAAGGGCGTGGCATAAGGGGATCAGGTCGGCCGTCTTCTTGCCCCCGATGATCCCTGCCAGCTGCGCAACCTGGACGGGGTCGCCTTTCTCGGTTCGGCCCTCGACGATTCGAGACAGCGTCTCGGCTTCCATGAGGATACGGCCCTCCGCGACGGCGGTACGTCTCGTGCCGTCTTTCTTCGTGACGTCGACCATTTGAGGGCGACCATCAGCATCCAGGTGCGTCAGGCCATCATCGCGCTCGCTCATCGGTCGGTTCCTGTCAGAGGAGGAGAATCGAGGAGTGCTCCGCGAAGGTCGCGCACCAGGCCGCTCACGACCAGTTGAGGATTCACATTCCCTCGAGCGAGTTCGCGGGCCCGCTCCACGGCCGGAAAGGCTTCCGGAACCTTCGACGGGACGATTCCGGCCGAACCGGCGTGCTTCTTGAGGCGGCCGAGTGCATCGTAATTGATGACCAGATCGTCGGCGCCTGCAGCTGCCGCTGCCAGGTCACGGAGCCATTCTTCCACGAAGGTGAAGAGATCGATCAGCTGACGCGCACGGGCTGGCGGAAAGGAGGCTGCGAGGCGGTACCCCGCGGCTGGACTCGAAGCCGTGGCAGACGTCACGATCTCGAAGGCCCGTCGTCGCAGCGCTTCGAGTGGGCCCGGCTCTCCGTCATCCGGAAGGAAGGCCATCGCGCGCCCCGGCGAACCCTGACTCAGGTGAGCTGCCCAATTGCGTGTCTTCTCGTCGGGCTCGAGGTGCTGAGCGAGAAAGTCTTTGACGGTCTGTCGAGGGAGCGCCGGTACGTGAACTGGGACGGTGCGAGACCGGATGGTGGGGAGGAGCATACCCGGTTCACTGCTCGTCAGGATAAAGCGGGCCTGACCCGGGGGCTCCTCCAGGAGCTTCAGAAGTGCGTTTGCAGCTTCCGGGCTCGCTTCCTGAGGCACGAGGAGCTCGGACTGCCCGACGATGAAGACCGGGCCCTCGGCCATGGTCGGTCGCTTTGCGGCGCTGGTTCGCAGGTTCTTGATTGTCCCGAGATAGAGGCCGCGGACGTCGTCCGACCAGCTCGGGACGAGGCTCGTTTCACGAAGTTCTGCGAGCTCCTGGAAGCGCGCAGCCTCGAGGGCCGCGGCCAGCTTCTCTTTACTCGCTGCTTTCGGGCGAGGGAGTGGGAAGTACCAGTGCACGTCCGGGTGTTCGAGAGATCGTGTCATGCGGCACGGACCGCACGCTTCACACGGCCCATCGTCGATCGGTTCCGCGCAGACCGTGAGTTGTGCGATCCACAATGCGAGGCGCTGCTTCCCGACCCCCCGGGGACCGTGCAGGAGCAGGGCCGCAGGGAGGGTTCCTGACTGGTGAGCGCGGACCAGCGACGAACGGAGTGCCTCGTGCCCGATCAGGTCGTGCAAACTCATCGAGGGCCTACCGACGACGTAGCCAGAGGAGCGGATCCTGTGCCTGCGGTGAAGTCCCGTCGAGTGGGGCGCGAATCTGAAACTCCAGATGGGGCCCTTCCGGCGTGTCGGTGCCTCCTACCGTCCCTACGACCTGACCGGCCACGACTTCGCGGCCCTCGACGACCCCAATGTCTTCCAAGTAGAGGTAGAGCGTGTAGAAGCCGTCGCCGTGGGAGAGCATGACGGTCGGACCGTACCCCTCGAACGGGCCTGCGTAGGCGACCACGCCGGCTTTCACGGCTTGCACTGGTGTCCCGGTGCGTGCCGCGATGCCGATCCCATTCCAGCGAATCACGGTGCCGTTTGGCCTCTGGTCGCGCCCGAATTCGTAGATGAGCTCCCCGTCGAGCGGCCAGTCGAGCGAGCCCGCATCCTCCGCGGAAAGGGTCGCGCCCGGTCGGTTCGCCAGCTCTCGACGCCGTTCCTCCAGCGCGTCGATCAGTGCCGTCATCCTGCTCTCGTCGGCGTCGAGTTCCTCGATACGAGACGACGCCGTCTCCTCACGCGCGCGGTACTGCTGAATGGCGGACTGGTGCTCCCGCTCGACCGAGCGGAGCTGTGCCACCTCTGTGAGGCGATCTTGTCGGAGGGAGCCGAGCAACGCCATGCGGTCCCGCAGCGCTTCGTTCTGTTCCATCAGCTCGGCCTCCAACGAGCGTACGCGTTCGACGAGAGACCGATCGAACGCCGCGATGCGCTGCAGGTAGCGGTAGCGATTCAGCAGATCTGTGAACGAACGAGCGCCCAGGAGGACCTGCACGGTGTGCATGGCTCCCATCTTGTAGATGTCACGAAGCCGCCGAAACAGGACGGCCTCGCTGATCGCGAGCTGCTCTTGCGAGAGCACGAGGTTTCGAGTCGTCTGACCCACTTGCTCGGCTGTCGCTTCGGACTGGAATTCGACTTCAGCGAGTACGGAGCGGCTCGCGCTGAGCCGCTGCTCCACGTTTGCGAGTTCCGTCGCCGCATCACGCACTCGATTGCGGACGTCCCCCAGGTCACGTTGCAGTCGGTTGCGCTCCTCGCGGATTTGCTCGAGTCGGCGCTGGCTTTGCTGGATCTCCCGGTTGATGTCCGGGTCCTGGCCGGCAACCACCGTGGGGAGTGCGAATACGAGCAGCGCCGCCGAGATGACGCCCGTCCGAAGCATCACACTTCCCGCAGGTGACGTCGGATCGCTACGGCACTCGAGCATGCACCGAACAGCGCTCCCGCCAGCAACCCGATGCCCACCCAGCTGCCCGGAATCCAGGCTACTTCGAAGAGGTACGCGTACACCATCCGATACGTACTGTACGTCAGGGCCGCGGCGAGAACTGCACCGACCAGGCCCGCGAGCGCACCCTCCAGGAGGAACGGGCGTCGAATGAAGCCGTTTCGCGCTCCGACCAGGCGCATGATGTAGATCTCGTCCCTCCGAGCGAAGATCGCGATGCGAAGCGCGGTCCCGATGATCAGGGCCGCGACCATCGCGAATGCAAGGCCGAGGACCGCAGTGCTGGCGAACCCGATCCTCCTCAGCGCAAAGAGCCGATCGACCCATTCTTCTCCGTAAAGGGCGTCCTCTACGAAGGGGTAGTTTCGGGCCGAGCTCGCGACCTGTTCGACGACGTCCGGGGTTCTGTTGCCAGGTCGGAGCTCGACTTCGAGCGACTGCGGCAGAGGATTGACTTCGGACTCGATGAAGAGCTGACCGAACTCGGGGAGATCCCGCTGCGCCCGCTCCAGCGCGTCTCGCTTCGAGACGTAATTGACCTGCGACACCTCCTCGAACGCTGCCAACTCTCCAAGGAGGTGATCGATTTCGCTCTGACGCGCGTCGTCTCGGAGGTAGACGACGACCTCTACACGTTCTTCGATCGCAGACAGAGCAATCTGCAGGTTGTAGGTCGAGAGAGAGAAGAGGCCGACCACGAAGAGGGCGAGACCTACCATGCCGGAGGACAGACCGGTCAGAACGGGGGCCCGGCGAAAGGCTGCCAGGGCTTCGCGCATGGCGTACATCAGGACGCCACCGGGTCGGCTGTGGCCGAGTCGTACACCAGCTTGCCCTGGTCGAGCTCGAAGAAGCGGGCGTGGGGGTGGCGTCGAGTAAGCTCCAGGTCGTGCGTCGCCATCAATACGACCATCCCCCTGGCGTTGAGGTCCCAGAAGAGGTCCATGATCCCGCGAGTCGCTCGGTCGTCCAGGTTCCCCGTGGGCTCGTCGGCGAGCAGGATGTACGGATCGTTCACCAGTGCTCTCGCGATGGCGACCCGCTGCCGCTCGCCACCGGAGAGCTCCTCTACCCGTGCACCTGCTTTCGAGGCCAACCCGACCTGGGTAAGCAAGCGATTGGCCCTCGACTGAATCGCTTTCTGAGGTGTCCCGGTCACCTCGAGCGCAAATCCGACGTTCTCCACGGCGGTGCGCCCAGGCAAGAGGCGGAAATCCTGAAAGACCATGCCGACACGGCGGCGGACCTTCCAGAGGTCACGCTCGGTCACGCGCTCAGACGAGAATGCGGCGACTCTCACCTCACCCCTGGTGGGGCGCTCGGCCATGTGGATGAGTCGCATCGTCGTCGACTTGCCCGATCCGGAATGGCCGGTCAGGAAAGCGAACTCACCCTTCTTGATGTGGAAAGAGACGTCGTGAAGGGCGTACCCGCGTTTCGGGTACTCTTTCGATACGTGAGTGAGTTCGATCACCGGATCAGGTGGGCGCGGGGCGAAACCTTGCTCCGGTCGAGAAGGTTAGACATTGGCGGAAAGAGTGTCAAAGCGTGTGACGGCAAGGTGATGCCCGAGTGTCATCGCCTCGATCATCGACGAGGGGTCAGCGGTTCCTGTTCCAGCGATATCGAAGGCTGTTCCATGGTCCGGAGACGTTCGAATGAAGGGTAAGCCGATCGTCACGTTCACGCCTGTGCCGAACGATACAGTCTTGAACGCGGCCATCCCGACATCGTGGTACGGAGCCAGGACCGCGTCGAACTCTCCCATGAGAGCGCGAGAGAATACCGTATCGGCCGGGAGCGGCCCCACAGCCCGAATTCCAGCATCCTGCAGGGCGTCGAGCGCCGGCTGGTAGGTGCGCGCCTCCTCCTGGCCGAAGAGACCGTCATCCGACGCATGAGGATTCATCGCGCACATACCGACGACCGGAGAAGGGATCCCCCAGTCTGAACCCAGACACTCGTTCAGGAGCGTCGCCTGCTCGATCAGGAGCTCGGTCGTCACGGCATCGGGGACCTCGCGAAGGGGCAGGTGCGTGGTGCCGAGCAGCACCCGTAGCGGGGGACCGAGCCGTGTTCGCTCAGCAGCCAGTAGCATCCCGACTCGCTTCACGCCGGCGCGCTCGGCCAGCATCTCTGTCTGACCCGGGAACATCCGGCCGCTGCGATGCAGGGACGGTTTGTGGACCGGGGCTGTCACGATGCCGTGGACCTGACCAGAGAGGGCTGCGTCCATCGCCCGTTCGATCGATGCCGCACCGACGTCACCGGCCCACACGTCATCCCTCGCGCGGCTCAGTCCCTGAGCCTGAAGCGTCTCCAGAAAATCGTCGGACACGGGCCCATCGGGACCGTATACGGTGAGTGCGATCTCCGGGTGCGCTTCGCGCAGATGCTCGAGGCCGAGCCGAGCGACTTCCGGACCGATCCCGCGTGGGTCGCCGGGTGTGAGTGCGAGGCGTACGCCCACCTACATGCGAATGTCGATGTACGTGCGTGCGCGAAGCTCTTCGATGATTTGCTCGATTTGCCGTTCCTGCTGGAGCTGCGCTGCGAGCTGGCCACGGAGATCTTCAAACGTGTACGCACCGGCCTCGCGGACCTGAATGACCGAAACGACGGCAAGGCGAGATTCGCCGGGTGCCATCTCGTATTCCAGCGGACCTACGAGATCGCCCGCACTCGCTGTGCGAAGCATTCCGTACGCCGGAGGGAATTCGCTAAGCTGTTCGAAGGCGAATGTGATGGAGTCCGGCGCGGCTGGATCGGAGAACTGCTCGTACAGGTCGGTCATCGATACCCCGGACTCGGCCTGCTGCCGAACGTCCATCGCGATATTCCGGGCTGATCCGAGGTCCGCTTCCGTCTTCTCTGGCGTGATGAGAATGTGACGCGCATTGCGCTCACCCGGGCGCATCCGTTCAACCCTGATGATGTGAAAGCCGAAATCGGTCTGCACCACATCGCTGACCTGACCGTCCAGGAGACTGAATGCCGCTTCCTCGAATTCTCGAACCATGCGGCCACGCCGAAACCAGCCCAGGTCTCCTCCCAGCGCAGCGGTTCCCGGGTCATTACTGAACTCACGGGCGAGTTCGGCGAAATCCTCGCCGCCGGTGATACGCTCGAGGAGAGCCTCGGCTCGAACCCGAGCGGAGTCTATCGCAGCCTCGGTAGCCGTGGGCTGAATCACGACCTGACGGATCGTCATCAGCTTCGGGCGCTGCTCGAGCTGGCCCCTCGCTTCCTGGAAACGCTCCAGGAGCTCGTCTTCCGTTACGGCGACCGGCGGTGCATCCCGCAGTCGTGATTGATAGAAGAGCTGCTCAATCTGCCGGACCCGCTGTTCGTTGGTCAGGATTTCGCGATACTCGGCTAGAGACAACGCCTCAGATGCCAGCGCTTCCTGCAGCTGGGCCTGGCCGCCGAACTGTGACGCGAGCTGTGTGATCTGCTCGTTGACGCTCTGGCTGATCTGTTCGTCGTTGACCTGCAGAAGCGAGTCGCGGGCCGCTGCCTGCAGAACGAGCAGGCGGTCGATGAACCGGTTGAGGATCTGGTCGAAGAGTGCGTCGTACTCGGAGGAGCCGGGCACCGGAACGGGAGCTCCACCCAGCTGCATCCGCTGGATTTCTTCCTGCACCTGTGTCTGGACGATTGCGGAGTCGCCGACAACGGCGACCAGACGGTCGACGACATCCAGATCTTCCAGCTGCGCGTGAGCCACGCCGGGTGCGATCAGGAACAGTGAGCCGATCAGGATACTGCGCTTCATCATGAAACCTCGTAAACCGCGTTAATCCGCGGGTTCCTGCTATCGACCGGATGAATCCGGCAGGGTAGGTATGGCGAATGCGTCTTCGACAGGTGACAACTGCCTCGCAGCTCTCAATTGAGCGACGTTGAGGACGACCTGACCGAGGCCGCTTTCGAAGAAACCGGTAGAACGATCCTCTTGAAGTTGGAATCCCACGAGGCCCAGGGGTACGACTCGCGTTGCACCTGAAAGGTTGTCGATGAGTGCCTCCTCGACCGCTCGCGCGATGGCGACCTCGAGATCCTCACCAGGCGCCTGGTCGAGGTCGAAGAAGCCCAGCACGCGGGCAGCTTCACGGAGCTGCCCCGCTGCCTCCGAAATCATCGCATCGATCGAGTCGCGTGCCGGACGGAGACCCTCCGATTCGGCGGCGCGGATCAGGAGATCCCTGCGGGCCAGGCTCCGCAGGAATTCGCTGAGCTGCTCGTCATCCCCTTCCGCCAGTTGAAGCGGCAGTGTCGGCGACTCGAGCTGCATCACCGTTCGAAGATCCCCCACGGTGACGGCTCCGGCGTCCCACTCGATCATCGGCCGGCGTGCGGCACGGCCCGAAAGGGATGCGCCCGGATTTCCGGCGAGTTCTCTCACGATGTCGAGCGCTCCATCGACGATCTCCGGCCCTGCCTGATCGTAGAGTCCGGACACGAAGATGGACTCGGCCTCCTGAACCATTCTGGACTGTACCTGACGGCGGTAGAGTGGAGCCGCGTCCTCGAACCCGCGCACGCGGCGCTCGTCGAGGCGGATGATGTGCAGACCCATGGGCGTCTCCACGACGTCGCTGATGTCGCCGGGCTGGAGGGCGAGGACGGCCTCTTCGAATGGCGCGACCATGTCACCGCGGCCAAACAGGCCGAGGTCTCCACCATTGAACGCCGTCCCAGGATCTTGACTGAGTTGTTGGGCCAGGGTTTCGAAGCTCTCCCCCGCCAGAATTCTGACTCGAACGTCAGACAGCGCGGTCACCACGCTGTCGCGCTGAAGGGGCGTCGAGCCGATCGGAAGCTGAAACATGATGTGCCGAGCACGGAGCTCGAGCGCGGGCTCCTCGGCCTCGTACCGTGCCCTCAGCTCGTCCTCGGTCACGAACGTGTCGACCTGAATCACGGAGTCGCGAAGCTGGAAGACCATCATCTGCTGGGCCTGACGGAGAACCAACGGCTCGAAGTCGAGCATGCCGTAGGTGGAATCCTTCGCCGTGGCTTCGGCGAGTAGCGTGTAGTCGACCCACAGGTCGGCCAGAGCTTCGACGACGCCGGCGTCCGCAGCAAGGCGTTCTTCGTCGACCAGGAGGTCGACCGCCGCATCGACGGTGAGTGTGTACTCGTCCACTCGGGCGACGAGGCCCTCGGTGTTCTGTTCACCCGCACATGCGGTGGTGAGCAGGGCGAGCGCCAGGATCGAAATTGTCTTGCGGTTCATCTGTTTTCCCAATTTTCCGTGTCGTCGCAGCGTGTCACGCTGCGGCGCTCCGCGCGGAACGCAGCGCCGACAACGTGACCAGAATGGTCTCGATCATCGGCTCGAACCCCTCGCGGTTGATCTTCATGGACAGCGGGTGTACTCGAAGCACTTCCATACCCGCCTGACGTTGCTTCAACGGCCCTTCCAGAGCAGCCATCTTCGGTACGACTCCCTCTCTGAAAGAAAGACGCGCCCAGTCCTCTCGAACGATGGCTCGCTCCAGCCCGAGGAGCTTGCCGAGAGTACGGATGGCAGCGACGTCGAGGAGACGGTCGACCTCGTCCGGAAGCCGCCCGTAGCGGTCGGCAAGCTCGTCCCGAAGCGCCTCGATCTCGGTGCGGGTTTCCGCCTTCGAGAGACGACGATAAAGATGGAGCTTTTGGTGTGAATCGGGAACGTAGTCGTCCGGGAGGAAGGCAGCGCCGGTGACCGTGACGTCGGGCACCGGCCATTCAATCGCTTCTTCGCCCTTTTCGATTCGCTCCACCGTCTTCTTGAGGAGGCGCATGTACGCATCGAGCCCGATCTGGCTTGCGAAGCCCGACTGATCGGCTCCCAGCAGGTTTCCTGCGCCCCTCAGCTCCAGGTCTCGCATCGCGACAGAGTAGCCCGCACCCAATTCGGTGTAGTGCTCGAGTACGCGAAGGCGACGCTCCGCATCTTCGTTTACGTCGTTGGGCACCAACAGGTAGCAGTACGCCCGGCGGTCGGAGCGTCCGACCCGTCCACGGATCTGGTAGAGCTGCGAGAGACCGAAGCGGTCGGCTCGGTCGACGATGAGGGTGTTGGCGTTGGGTACATCGAGGCCGTTCTCGATGATCGACGAACAAACCAGGATGTCGATCTCTCCATCGACGAATGCGGTCATGACCTCATCCAGCTGCGCGCCGGCCATCTGGCCGTGAGCGACAGCAATGCGGGCTTCTGGCACGAGCGCGCGGATCTCCTCGGCGATCGTGTAAATGGTGTCAATCCGATTGTGCAGGAAGAAAGCCTGGCCGCCGCGGTCAAGCTCTCGGAACAGTGCCTCGGAGAGAAGCTGGTCCGACCAGGGCAGCACATGGGTGAAGATCGGCATCCGGTCGCGGGGCGGGGTACGGATCAACGAGAGATCTCGAACGCCGGAGAGCGAGAGATAGAGGGTGCGGGGGATGGGCGTGGCACTCAGTGTGAGCACGTCGATCGAGGCTCTGAACTTCTTCAGCTTCTCTTTGTGCTTCACACCGAAGCGCTGCTCTTCGTCGATAATGAGCAGGCCGAGGTCCTTGAAGACCACGTCGTCCGAGAGGAGGCGATGGGTGCCGACGACGATGTCGACGCTCCCCTCTGCGAGCTCCGTGACCAGGGCTTTCTGCTCCTTCGCGGTCTGGAAGCGGCTGAGTGACCCTACTCGGACGGGATAGTCCGCGAGTCGCTCCGCGAACGAGTGTCGGTGTTGCTCGACCAGGATGGTCGTCGGCGCGAGAACCGCGACTTGTTTCCCATCCTGGATCGCCTTGAACGCCGCCCGGATCGCAACCTCCGTCTTTCCATACCCGACGTCGCCGCAGACGAGGCGGTCCATGGGGCGTGGTGCTTCCATATCACGCTTCACGTCCTCTGCGGCCTGCCGCTGGTCGGGCGTATCATCATACAGGAAGGACGACTCCATCTCGAGCTGCCATCGGGAATCGTCGCTGAACGCGTAGCCGCGAGCTGTCTGGCGACGTGCATAGAGCTCGAGCAGCTCCGCGGTCATCTCCTCGATGACGCGTTCGGTCTTCTCCTTGAGTTTCTTCCACCGTTTCCCACCGATCCGGTGAACCCGAGGTGGTTTCGCGTCGTCCGACTCGCCGACCCAGCGTTCGATCAGATCGAGGCGTGCCACCGGTACGCGAAGGACATCGCCGGCCGCATACTCGATCGCGAGCACCTCGAGTTCCTGCCCACCAACGTGGATGTGTTCCAGCCCGCGAAACTGGCCGACCCCGTGGTCCATGTGCACCACAAACTCACCCGGGGTGAGCTGCGAAAGACTCTCGACTGCGACAGAGCCCCTGAACTTCCGGCTACGCCGGACCCGCCGAGCGCGACGGAAGACCTCGTGGTCGTTGAGAACTCGGAGAGGAGGATCACTGCACAAGAGTTCGAAGCCGCCCACGAGGGCACCGAGCCCGAGACTCGTTCCGGCGGGAAGCCGGCGTACGCCACCAAGAATCTCTTCGAGGCGTTGAAGCTGACCGTCGTTCTCGCACAGCACGACCGTGTCTCTTCCGTCGGCTGCGCCTTCACGCAGGTACACCTCGAGTTTGGCCATATCCCGGTCGATGGCCGGGGGGGACGCTGATTCGATGAAGAGCGGAGCGTCCCTACCGTCGATCACATCGACACGTGGCAAACGGGTCAGCCGACCCGACAGCTCGTGCGGAGGCAGGAAAAGATGATCGGGCGAGGCAGGCGTAGCGCCCGAGTGCACAAGGTTGTCGTACAGTGTCGTGACCCGAGTCCACGTCTTCTGGAAGTCTGCCGTCAGGTCCCACGCTCCGACACGCACCAGGACCGCATCCGATGGGAGAAGCTCGAGCAAGGATCGGCTTACTTCCGTGTCAGGTCCTTCCTGAGCATTCGGGCGCTGGAAGTCCACAGGAAGTACGTGGGTCTCCGCCAACTCACCGGTCGAGCGCTGGTCCGTGACGTCGAAACTCCGGATCGAGACGATCTCATCGCCCCAGAATTCGATTCGAACGGGATCTCCTGCGGAAACGGAGAATACGTCCAGGATCCCTCCACGAACGGCGAATTGCCCAACTTCTTCGACGAGTCCTACGCGCTCGAACCCACGCTCCAGGAGCGCCTCGGGGAGCTCACTGAACGGGAGCTCGTCCCCGACACGATACGTCGCCCTCAGCTCCGCGAGTTGCGTGGGGATTGGAGCTCGCTCCTGAAGTGCGCGCGGTGTCGTCACCAGGATCTTGGCTCGACAGGCGAACAGGGCCTCAACCGCTTCGACGCGCTGCCCTCCAATTTCGAAGTGTGGCTCCCCTTCTTCGTATGGAAGCGCTTCTTTCTGCGGATAATGGAACGCTTCGCGCTCGTCACCGAGGAGAGCTTCGAGGTCGCTCTCGAGGCAGGTCGCGTCTTGCGGTGATTCCGCGATCGCTACGAACACTCGACCTGGATGCGCGCGGTGGAGTGCGGCGACCGTAGCGGGTGCCAGCGACCCGATGGCACCCCCGATGACGTGCCGATGACCCGGGGTGGGTAGCGTAGCACAGAGCGATTGGATCGCCGGCGAGGAGCCGAGCGCTCTCAGGACGACGTTACTCTCCATCGCTGCCCTCAGGCGGGACCAGTCTGTCCAGCGGGCTGACCTGTCCCGATGTCGCCATGAGGCTCTCACCGAGCAGCAGCAGCAGCATGGCAAGCAGGAAGGCCCACCAGAGCTCCGGTCCCTGCCGGACACGATAGACCGCCCCATCCCAGCTTCCCTCACGATCGACGTCGATGACGTCGTCACCGATGGCAGCGCCCAGTTCCGAGTGATCGACAGGCTCCAGAAGGGACTCGCGGCGCGGCGGGTTGAGCGCCATCACGGAAACCGTGGAATCGCCGGCCAGGAACGTGTAAAAGCCGGCTTCCCCCGTGCCACGAACCATCCGGGTCCCATCGATCTCCATCTCGCGGCCCGATGGGAAGCGGACATGGGTTGCCGCAGAAGGCGCGGGCAGGGTGGATCCCGTGACGTATTCGGTCGGCACACCGCCGGCCCCAGCCCACTCGCTCGTCACCCAGTCCATGAAGCGCAACATCCCGGTGGACACGGGCAAGCTGCTCGCGTGGGCGTCCAGCGGCGAGCCCAGTAGCAGATACGGACGTCCTGCAGCGTCGAACCCCTCCACAGCCCAGGGCTGACCATCGACCTCGGCGAGGACGCGCGGAGGTGCCGGTGGATCGCCGGTGATCGAGAGGTCGTACCACATGGTGAGCCGGACGCCCTCCAGCGGTTCTGGCAGAGTACGTCCGTCCAGCGCGGCCTCCCCGGACGCTGCCCGGGCGTCGAACCTCCATGGAACGCCGGCGTCTGTGAGGCGTCGGTTCAGAGCAGGCAGAAGCGTCGGGTCTGCGGGCGGCACGATGACCGCCGTGCGAGCGGTCTGCTCGAGTCCTGATCCGCTCGCCGAGACGAGCACGTCGACCGGACCAGCACCCGTCAGACGAACGCGTCCAGCGTCCATGAGCACGGAAAGTGCTTCGGTTGCGAAGACGCCTGGATCGCCCGATGCCACCACCGACGGGGCAGGGCGTGACCGGTACGCGAAGAAGCGCCGGTCATCGGCGCGAAGATCATCAGGGTCGGCGTCGGCATAGCCCTGCACCCAACCTGTGCCGGATGGTGGCACGGCGATTGTGGTTTGAGCGCCCGGGGGTAGTGTGGCCGCCCCCCGAATGCGCTCGTTCGCGACGAGCCTCAGGGGCACGTGGAGCGTATCCGCCTCCGACGTCGGCTCGAGTGCCTCGATCGTCACCGAGGCACGCTGACCTTCAAGTGGGGGGAGTCCTCCTCCGACGACGACGGCCGTGAGTGCACGGTTGGTCGACTCGGGTTGGTGACCGGTCCAGACAACGACTGGGATGTCGCCGGCTGGGGCCTCGCCGACTCGTCCGAACGCGGTTCCCTGGAGATCCGACAGGAGGTGGATCTCGCGGTGCTCGATCGCTGCTGTCTCGAGGAGTCTGACGGCCCGGTTGATCGCGGCATGGAGGTCACCCCCGGCTTCGCTGACTTCTGTGTCCTCAACGGCCTGCCGCGTTGCCTGAGCTGAACCGGGAATCGCGGGGAGCCATGGCTCGCCAGCTCGGATCAGCCAGAAGCGGTCTTCGTCGGAGGCTGCGTCGAGGGTGCGTAGCGCAAGTGACTTCAATTCCTCCAGCAGGCGTACCTCACCAACCACGAGACCACTGCTCAGAGAATTGTCGAGCACGATCACAGCCGCCGTGGGGGCATGCGCGCCACCGCGACCTGCGAAGAAGAGTCGCGCGCCCGCCCCGGTGATCAGCAGGAGCGCGAGAACGCGGAAGAGGAGAAGCAGGAACTGCCGGAAACGGATCTGCCGTGCGCGGTCACGCTCAGTGCGCTCCAGGTAGCGTAGCGCGGGAAACGACAGGCGGCGCGTCTCCTGGCGCTGAAAGAGGTGAAGGTAGATCGGCACGCCGATCGAAACGGCGGCGAGCAGGAAGAGCGGACTCAGGGCACCCATGCGTCGTTCAGTGCCCTACCAGAGACGCTCGCGCTTGCGCAGATAGGCGCGCAGCGAAAGGGACATCGGGCTGTCCGTATCGACGACTTCGTAATCGATGCCGTGGGGTCGCAGGTCTCGTCGCCATTCATCGAGAGCTTCCCGAACGGCCTCGCGGTACTCTGACCTGATGTCGGCGACGCTCACGAGGAGCTCATCCTTCGTTTCCGGGTCGAAGAACCGCGCCTCGGATGCTGCTGGCAGCTCACGCTCGCCGGGGTCGATCAGATGAAAGACGAGGACCTCGTGTCCGTGGTGTCGGAGGTACTTCAGGGCCGTAAGTGTCTCGTCCCGTGAAACGAGGAGGTCGGTGAAGAGCACGACGAGTCCACGACGGCGGAGGCGCACTGCCACGTCCCGTAACGCACCCTCCGCGGACGTGCCGCCCTCGGCTTCGAGATCCCGGAGGTGACGGGCGATCTCATGGAACTGTCGGCGGCCGCCGCGCGTCTGCACGCGCGTCACGACACGATCGTGAAAGGCCGCCAACCCTACCGCGTCTCCCTGGCGAAGCAGGATCAGAGCGAGTGACGCCGCCAGATGCTGGGCATACCAGAGCTTGGACATCTGGACGCCCGGGTTCGAACTCCAGCCCATCGATTCGCTGATGTCGATGAGCATATGTGCCCGTAGACTCGTCTCTTCCTCGAACTGCTTGACGTAGTAGCGATCGGATCGGCCGTACATTCGCCAGTCGATGTAGCGGAGATCGTCCCCTGCCTGGTAGGCCCGTAGCTCTGCGTATTCGGCGGAGAAGCCTCGGTGGGGAGAGCGATGGAGACCCATCAGGAAGCCCTCGACGACCTCACGCGCGATCAGCTCGATCCCGCCGAGCTGGGCGAGCGAGGCAGGATCGAGCAAGTCGGCGCGTGAGCGCGTGCGGAGTGGGGTCTTCGTCTCAGCCATGGCAGCCACGGAAGCTACCGGGGTACCGTGGTGCCGGGTACCCCGACCGATCTCACTCTCGACTCGATGTTCGTGCGTCTTCCTCTGGGGTTTCACCCGGCGCTTCGGGCCTACGTGACCCCGACAGGCTCGGTTAACTTGACGCGCTGCTCCTCTGTTCCCGAAGCGTCGTTCGTTCGTGCAGACTGACCTCATTCGCAACTTCTGCATCGTCGCCCACATCGATCACGGGAAGTCGACCCTCGCGGATCGACTCCTCGAGGGCACCCGCACGCTCGACGAGCGTCAGATGCGTGAGCAGGTGCTCGACGACAATGAGCTCGAGCGCGAGCGCGGGATCACGATCAAGCTTCACGCGGTGCGCATGGAGTACACCGCGTCGGATGGCGTCGAGTATGAGCTCAACCTCATCGACACACCTGGGCACGTCGATTTCACGTACGAGGTGTCTCGCTCCCTCGCGGCCTGCGAGGGTGCCATCCTCGTTGTCGACGCGACCCAGGGGGTTCAGGCGCAGACGTTGTCAAACCTGTTCCTGGCACTCGAGGCGGACCTCGAGATCATCCCAGTCATCAACAAGATCGATCTTCCTGGCGCCGAACCCGAGCGCCGCCGCGACGAGGTCGCAGACCTCCTCGGGGTGGACCCGGAGTCGATCCTTCTGGCGAGCGCCAAGGAAGGGATCGGGATTGCGCAGATCCTCGAGGCGGTAGTCGAGCGTGTCCCAGCGCCTGAAGGTGACCGGGATGCGCCGACCAGGGCTCTGATCTTCGACTCGTATTACGACAAGTATCTCGGTGCTGTCCCATCGGTTCGTGTCGTGGACGGGGCGTTGAAGCCCGGTATGCGGATCACCTTCGGGAATGCCGACGTCCGTTACGAGGTCACGGAAGTCGGATGTATGCGTCTTGGCCGGATTCCGCAGAAGGAGCTGAGCCCCGGGGAGGTCGGGTACCTGGTTGCGGCGATCAAGGAGGTCGCGGACACGAAGGTCGGAGACACGATCCTCGATGCCGACAACCCGACGACGGAATTGCTCCCCGGATACCAGGAGGCGCGTCCGATGGTGTTCGCGGGGCTGTACCCCACGGACTCGGACGACTATGAAGACCTGCGCGACGCCCTCGAGCGGCTCAGCCTGAACGACGCGTCGCTCCAATACGAGCCGGAGACGTCGATTGCGCTTGGCTTCGGCTTCCGTTGCGGGTTCCTGGGTCTCCTCCACATGGAGATCATCCAGGAGCGCCTCGAGCGGGAGTTCGACGTCGATCTGATCACGACGGTCCCGAACGTGGAGTATCACGTCGACCTGACAGACGGCTCGAGCCTGCATGTTGAGAGTCCGACGGTCCTTCCGGAGCGCGCCCGCATCGAGTCGGTTTCCGAACCGATCGTTTCGGCACGCATCCTTTGCCCCAGCGAGTACATCGGAAACGTGCAGAAGCTCTGTCATGACAGACGGGGTGTGTTCAAGGGGATGAGCTACCTCGACACGCAGCGGGTGGAACTCGACTTCGATCTTCCGCTCTCCGAGATCGTGCTCGACTTCTATGACAAGCTCAAGAGTGGCACCCGTGGGTACGCTGCCCTCGATTACGAGTTCAAGGAGTATCGACCGGACAAGCTGGTCCGTCTTGACGTGCTGGTGAACGGGGACCCCGTCGATGCGTTCAGCGTGATCATCCACGAGGACAAGGCATACGAGTACGGTCGGGACCTCGTACGGAAGTTGAAGGACTTGATCCCGCGCCAGCAGTTCGGGGTGGCGCTCCAAGCGGCGGTCGGCAACGACGTCATTGCCCGAACGAATGTGAAGGCCCTTCGGAAAAACGTGACTGCGAAGTGCTACGGCGGTGATATCTCTCGGAAGCGGAAGCTTCTCGAGAAGCAGAAGGAGGGGAAGCGACGGATGAAGCAGGTGGGAACGGTCGATATCCCTCAGGAGGCGTTCCTGGCCGTCCTGAACCTCGGCGACGGCTGACCGGTCGCCTATGAAGGGACGCTGGGTGCTTGGTGTGGACATCGGGGGGACGAACCTCGTCGTTGCCGCTGTGCCCGCGACGGGTGGGCGGCCGAGCTCGATCCGATCCGAACCCACGCGGGCGGAACGAGGGCCGGAAGACGCTTTGGAACGGATCGGCGCTATGGCGAATGCCGTCATCGAAGAGACCCTTGCGTTGGAAGTCGGGCAGGCGGCCGATTTCGCCGGGGTCGGCATCGGGTGCCCGGGGCCTCTCGATCTCGAGGAGGGGGTCATCGTCACCACCCCGAATCTCGGGTGGGATGGCTTTCCGATCCGAAACCGGATCGCCGACGCGCTCCAGCTTCCGGCGTCTCTCGACAATGACGCCAACTGTGCAACGTTCGGAGAGTGGTGGCAGGGGGCGGGTCAAGGAGTGGCTTCCCTCGTTGGTGTGACCCTGGGAACCGGGATTGGTGGCGGGTACATCGAGCGCGGTCGTCTCATGCGCGGTGCGAGTGGCAGCGCGTTGGAGATCGGGCACATGACGATCAATTTCGCGGGGCGGTCGTGCGGATGCGGAAATCGGGGTTGTCTCGAGGCGTATACCTCGGGACCCAGCATTGCAGCGCGAGCACGAGAGGGACTGGCTGCTGGTCGGTCGTCGCTCCTTCCGGACCTCGTAGACGGTGAGGTTTCTCGGATTACCGCCGAAACCGTGTACGACGCGCTGATCCAGGGTGATGACTTTTCGGCCGATCTGATCCGCGAGACCGCCGATCTGCTCGGGATCGGCCTCGCCAACGTCGTAAACCTCTTCAATCCCCAGGTGATCGTGCTCGTGGGTGGGGTCGCGCGAGCAGGGGAGCACCTGTTCGCTCCTCTCCGTGACTCCGTCGAACGTCGAGCGTTCCCAAGTGCGGCTCGGGCATGTCGGATCGTGCCCGGTGCCCTGCCGGACACCGCTGGCGTGATCGGAGCAGCCGGGGTCTTCGTGATCGATCGCGTGGCGTGACACGGCGACCACACACTCTCGGTATCGTCGGTACGATGGTTTTCGACCGGATTCTTCCGACGCACGGAGATCCGGTCGAAGGCTGGGGCGGTATCGGGTATGCGGTGGCGGCTGCCTCGGCGACATTACCTGCGGACTGGGGTGTCAGGGTCGTCGCTCGGATCGGAGCAGATCTCTTCGGAGACGCCGAGCGCCTCCTTTCGGGCATGCCCCGGTGCGAGCTCCGGTTGACCTCCGTACCCGAGCCGAACAATTGCGTTGAGCTGCATTATCGTGACGCCGAGCGTCGGACCGAGGTCCTCTCTGGGGGCGTGTCCGGCTGGTCTGGTTCGGATCTGGCAGAGGCGTTGACCGGGTGTGACGCCGTTCTCTTGAACTTCATCTCCGGTCATGAGTTGGACCTGGCAGAGCTGCATGTGCTCCACGATCGGCTCTCGGCCAGGATCTACGCAGACGTGCACTCCCTCTTCCTCGGCGTGGAACCGGACGGGACGAGATCCCCCCGCACCCTTGACGATTGGGGCGCGTGGTTTTCCTGCTTTGACATTGTTCAGATGAACGAGGACGAGTTCGCCCTCCTCCGGGCATCTCCCGGGGGGCCGGACACACTCGAAGACATTCTTGAGGCCGGGCCTCGCATCGTGGCAGTCACGAGAGGCTCCCAAGGTGCGACAGTCGCGGCTCGAGCCGACGGGCGAATCCTTGTCCAGGACGTTACTCTCCTGCGTCCGCGCTCCGGTGACCCGACCGGGTGTGGCGACATCTGGGGAGCGGTCATGTACGGGCGACTCCTCGCCGGCACCGGCGAGGTCCGAGCTGTGGAGGCTGCGAACCGTGTCGCTGCGGCCAGTCTCGATCATCACGGTGTCGAGGGGCTCGTCGACCGGCTGGCTGACGTTCCTCTGGATGGGGGTGGCGGTGCATTTCTGGATTCTACGACCGAGGTAGCACTCTGAACGTCATTTCCGTCCCCGGATCGCTCGACCACGCGTCGATCGACGCCTTTCTGGACGAGGTCGTGCGTCGCCAGGGTGAACGCGTGCTCTTCGATGCCCGGCACCTGCGCTGGGTCGACCCGAACGGGATGGTTGCTCTCCTGCTGGGCGGCTCCCTCGTGGGGGAAGCGTCAGGGACCTTCCCTCACATTGAAATGCCCGAGAGTCAGGACGTACTCGGGTACCTGGGACGAATGGGCTTCCACGACCAGGCGCATCAGGTCTTCGAATTCGATACTCCGGCTCGACGGGGAGGCTCACGGCCCTCGGACGTCCTGCTCGAGATCACCGCGATCGACACGAACCACGATGTCCATGAGATCGTGGACCGGGTCCAGACGCGGGCGGGAGCGATCCTCACGTCGAAGCTCGGGTACCCGGCGGCAAGCGTGATTCCGTTCTCGGTCATGCTCTCCGAGGTTTGTCAGAACATCATAGAGCACGCTGACGGTTCCGGATGGGTCGCGGCCCAGGCATACAACTGGGCGAAGCGACTCGGACGATTCGTCATCGTGATCTCGGTCATGGACAAAGGGCGGGGCTTCCGCGGCTCCCTCACCGACGAACACTCGGCTCGGTACGGCGATCGATGGAGCGACTCGACCGCGCTCGAGGCTGCATTCCTGCATGGTCTCACTCGTTTCTCTGACCCGGGGCGCGGCCAGGGGCTTCAGCAGATCCGGAAGCAGGTGCGGAAATGGAGCGGCCTGATCAGTGTTCGTAGCGGGACCGCGCGCATCTCCCAGGTGCCCGAGTGGGACGATTCCCCTCCGATGGTCGACGGAATGGCATCTCTTCCGGGTGCTCAGATCGGCATCATCCTGCCCGCGGCGGTACAGCCATGACAGGGCAGGGGCCGGACTCGATCTCGATCGACGTGGGTGAGGTACTCCAGCGAAGCGTTGCGTCGCTCTACTCGAGCCTCGTCACCCGCCCTACTGGACGGGCAGTACGGATGGCTATCGAGACCCAGCTGCAAGGAACTGGGAGTCTCTCGATCTCGCTCATCGATTTCTCGGAAGTCGGAATCATCGATTATTCATGCGCGGACGAGGTCGTGGCGAAGTTGCTCCGGCAACAGCTTGCCGACGAAGTGCGAGACGCTTTCTTCGTCTTTCGAGGCGTGAGCGGCGCCCACCACCCGCAGGTCGAAGGCGTACTTCAGCGTCAGTCACTGGCGGCTGTCGTCGAGGTTGAGCCGGATCACTTCACGCTTGTCGGCACCTTTACCGCCGATGAGCAGCGTGTCTGGGACCGGCTGGAGCACGAGGGGTCCGTCGAGCCGGACGCGATGGGCCTGATCGCGCCGACGGGACAGGACCAGCGGGCGCTCGAGTCTCTCCTGCATCGGGGGCTCGCGTTCCGCAGTCCCCATTCAGGTCGTATACACGCACTGAGTCGGCTTGTAGCGCACCTCATGTAGATCTCTGGAGAACCGGACTGATGGCCCAGCACGACAACGACCTCCACCCCGCTACGATCAGCGTTCACGGGGGTGCTGAAGACCGGGTGCCCGGGGCTCCGGTCGTTCCACCGATCACGCAAAGCGCCACGTTTCACTGGGCGACTCCGGCAGACGGCGAGCTGTTGTACTCGCGGTACGGAAACAACCCGAATCAGCTCCATGCGGGTATCAAGGCTGCAGCGCTTGAGGGTACGGAGGCCGGCATCGCCCTTGGGAGCGGAATGGCCGCCGCCGCGATGACGTTGCTGGCGTTGACCGAGTCGGGTGACCATATCGTGGCCGCCTCCGGATTGTACGGAGCCACGCACGTACTGTTGGCACAAGAGCTTCCGCGCCGGGGAGTTCAGACCACCTTCGTCGATCCGGATGAGGGTGGGTGGGAGGAGGCGCTTCAGCCGGAAACTCGTCTCATCTACATAGAGATTCCCGTGAACCCGACGCTGCGGATCCTCGACCCGCGGCCGATCGTAGCTTTGGCGAAAGAGCGCGGGATTCGGGTGGTCTGCGACGCGACCTTCGGATCACCCGTGAATTTCCGGGCAGCGGCGTGTGGCATCGACGTCGTGGTGCAGAGTGCGACGAAGTACCTCGGTGGCCACTCGGATCTGATCGCCGGCGTCGTTGCCGGACCATCGGACGTCATCGAAGAGGTGACTCGAATGTCTCGTCTGTACGGGCCGGCGCTCGACCCCCACACCGCGTGGCTGCTCGACCGCGGCATGCGAACCCTCGACGTCCGGGTGAAGCGTCACAACGAGAACGCTATGGCTGTGGCGCGCTTTTTCGAGTCACGCCCCGAGGTAGAACATGTGATCTATCCGGGCCTGGAGTCACATCCGGATCACGAGCTCGCGAGGGAACTCATGGACGGCTTCGGGGGCATGGTGAGCATCATTCTCGCCGGGGGTGGAGAGGCCGCGGACGACTTCGTGGCCAATCTGCACCTCGGAATGGCTGCCCCGAGTCTCGGTGGCGTCGAAACCCTCGTCTCCCAGCCGCGGTTCACGTCGCATGCGGGCCTTACGCCGGAAGAGCGTTCTGAGCGAGGGATACCGGATGGCTTCGTTCGCCTGAGCGTCGGAATCGAGGCTGCGGACGATCTCGTGGCAGACTTCGCGCAAGCGCTCGGCGGGTAATCGAGCGCACCGGCTCATACGCACGCGACCCCCGCTCCTCACCGGAGACGCGGGCCGTTGCAAGAGATCCGATCCGGAGGACTTCAGTCTTTCTCCAGGAAGGGATACGTGTAATCCGTGGGGGAGACGAAGTTCTCTTTGATCGATCGGGCGCTCACCCACCGCAACAGGTTGAACATCGAGCCCGCCTTGTCGTTGGTCCCCGATCCGCGTGCCCCACCGAAGGGCTGTTGACCTACGACCGCCCCGGTGGGCTTGTCGTTGATGTAGAAGTTGCCGGCTGACTGGTAGAGAGCGTTCGTCGCATGACGAATGACCCTGCGGTCCTTGGCGAAGATAGCGCCTGTCAGAGCGTACTCGGATGTGGTATCGACCAGCTCCAGCGTTTCTTCCCACTCTGCGTCGGGGTAGATGTAGAGTGTGATGACCGGGCCAAAGATCTCGTCACACATCGTGACGTAGTCCGGACGATGCGCAACGATGATGGTCGGCGTGACGAAGTAGCCGACGGAATCATCGCACTCACCACCGACGATGACCTCAGCGTCGTCGGACGCTTTCGCGTCTTCGATGTACCCCTTGATCTTGTCGAATGCTTTCCGGTCGATGACCGCGTTCACGAAGTTCGAGAAGTCGAAGACGTCGCCCATGCTGAGGGATGCCGTTTCCTCGATGAGCGGGCCCTTCAGGTCGCCCCACATGCTCTCCGGGATGTATGCCCTGGATGCCGCGCTGCATTTCTGCCCCTGATACTCGAAGGCCCCGCGCACGATGGCTGTCTTCACGGCTGTGACGTCGGCGGACGGATGAACCGCGATGAAGTCTTTACCGCCCGTCTCGCCCACGATGCGTGGATAGGAGCGGTACTTAGCGATATTGTCCCCGATCGTCTTCCAGAAGCTGCGGAAGACGGTGGTCGACCCGGTGAAGTGAATCCCCGCGAAGCTCGAGTCTTCCATCACGACTTTCGTCACCTCGACCGGGTCCCCCGGAACGAAGTTGATTACGCCCGGCGGCAAGCCGGCTTCGTCGAAGAGCTCCATCACGTAGTAGTTCGACAGGAGCGCCGCGAGCGACGGCTTCCATACCGACACGTTGCCCATCATGGCCGGAGTGCCCGGGAGGTTCGCGCCGATCGCCGTGAAGTTGAACGGGCTCACGGCGTAGACGAACCCTTCCAGAGCTCGATACTCCGCACGATTCCACTCGCCCGGCTCCGAGATCGGCTGCTTTCCGTAGATCTCTTGAGCGAAGTGTGCACCGAAGCGGAAGAAGTCGATGATTTCGCAAGCCGAATCGATTTCGGCCTGGAACGCGTTCTTGCTCTGCCCAAGCATCGTGGCGGCATTGAGCTTGGCGCGTCGCGGACCGGCCAGGAGGCTCGCGACCTTGAGGAAGACGGCGACACGGTCTTCCCACCGCATCATCGACCATTCGCGGTGTGCGGCATTCGCGGCGTCGATCGCTCGGCGAACCTCGTCGGGTCCGGCCATGTGTGCCGTGGCGATCACGTGACCGTGATCGTGGGGCATTACGACGTCGATCGTGTTGCCGGTACGGACCTCTTCACCCCCGATGATCAGGGGGATGTCGACGACCTGATCGGCTTGACGAGCAAGCTCTGCCTGGAGTTCGGCACGCTCCGGGCTGCCTGGAGCGTATGAGAAGATGGGTTCGTTGACGGGTGGCGGTATGGCGGGAATACCGTTCATCGCAGTGGGAGAGGGTAGCGGGCGGGCTCCCTGGCGGACTGGACCGGGTCCGTCCGCACAGGCTCGACACTGCGGAATCTCAACGTGCGAAAGGGGCGGCGCAACGGCGTCCCTTTCGTTGACCTTATTCTCTCGTCTCGGGTACCTTTTGCGGCTGTCGTTCGGGAGACTCTCCCACCCATACGCTTTCGTCCGCGGGGCCCTGCGTCCCGGTGTTTCTATGAATTCTGAAGAAGTCCGTCTCTCCGTCATGGCCGCACTCGCGGCTGTGAAGCATCCCGGGTCCGGTCGTGACCTCGTCGCCGCTGGCGTCGTCCAGAATCTTGAGGTCGACGACTCCGGTTCCGTCCGCTTCCAGTTCCAGCTCGGGGCCGAGGATTCGAGCGACCTCCTCAAGGAGGCGCGCTCCACCGTTGAGGGTCTGGAGGGTGTCTCGGATGTCAAGATTAACGTCCAACTGCCGCAGATGGCCTCTGGGGGCGGAGCTGGCTCCGGCGGCGGCGGACCGAAACCCGGCTCGGTCCCGGCCCCCACGCCGAAACCCGGCCTGCTCTCCGGCGTCTCTCGGGTGATTGCGGTGAGTTCCGGTAAGGGGGGTGTCGGCAAATCGATGGTGGCAGCGAACCTTGCGGCTGCCTTTGCTCGTGCCGGCCACAGGGTCGGGTTGGTCGATGCTGATATTTATGGGCCCAATATTCCCCTGATGTTCGGCGTGAGCCGCCGTCCGAGTGTGACCGGGGCGAAGGGGCAGGAGATGATTGAGCCGATCGAGGCGCATGGCGTACGCTTGATGAGCCTCGGCTTCCTTCTCGAAGAAGATCAGCCTGCGATCATGCGGGGGCCGCTCATCAGTGGAATTCTCAAGCAATTCCTCGAGCAGGTCGACTGGGGCGACCTCGATACCATGATCGTCGATATGCCACCGGGGACCGGAGACGCCCAACTTTCTCTTGTCCAGACCATCGACCTGGACGGGGCCGTCATGGTGACGACACCTCAGCAGGTTGCAACCGGCGATGTACGTCGCGGCATCAAGATGTTCGAGCGCGTGAATACACGCGTCCTCGGTATCGTCGAAAATATGAGCGGGTTCGCCTGCCCGAGTTGTGATGAGATCCACGACGTCTTTGGCCGCGGTGGCGGCGAGGCGCTCGCGGTCGAGATGGAGGTGCCGTTTCTCGGGCGCGTCCCGCTGGATGCTGCTGTCGCACAGGCGGGTGATTCGGGAGCGCCGACGGTCGTGTCCGACCCCGAGTCGGCGGCCGCGAAAGCGCTGAGGGACGTGATGGGTGCTGTAGAAGGGCGGCTGGCAGTTCCGGCCTAGCTCATTGTCCGTCCAGCCAGCGACGGTCTGCCTCGGAGAGAGAGCCGCCCCCGCGTGTCTTCTCGAAGACCTTCACGACGACCCACCCGACGAGCAGGATCGGAGCGACCTTGAAGAGCAGGAAAGAGGCGAGCCCAATCGTCAGTGAAGAGACCGCCCCCACAACACTCAGGACGATCCCGGCGACCACGAGGGTGATCAGTCCGACGGCGAAGAAAGTGAGGAGTGAGCCGATCATCGTTCTAGTCTGCGATTAATTGTCGGGATGGATCCAGACGACGGACACACTTCCGAAAGCTGCATCGATGTCGATGTCGATCCGGTAGTCGGCGTCGTCGTAATCGAGCGACTCATACACGTCGCCGCGCTTAATGAGCCCCTCGGAGTCGAGCGCCGTCAGGAAGCTGTCTTTCCGCAAGCGAACGCCGAGACCCTCCGGTATGCGAACCTCGAGCGCGCCGAGCCCGATGTCGATGCTGACCCGGGCATCCCGCTCCCAGCGCCCGCCGAAGCCAAGCACGATTGAACCGACGCCGGCGTCGACCTCGATTCGCTCGGCGTTGAGGTTTCCAAGCTGGTGGGCCTCGAACTTCGCCGCTCCCGCTTCGAAGCTCGCCATTTCCATGGGAACAGGATTCGGTTCTGAGATGGTGACCTGTGACTCTGAGGCTCCGGTGCTCAGATCGAGATCCAGGAGCGCGAGTCCCGCGAGATCGATGTCAGCCTTCACAGCGCCGAACTCGAGGTCCAGCTCCATCGGGAGTCCCCGTGCCAGCTCGAGATCCAGCTCCCCGGCCTCACGGTTGCGGACGCTCATGTTGCGGCCGACCGATTCCACCCCGATACGAAGACGGTCCCCCGAAAGCTCCGCGACGGGTTCGAAGTGATCTTCGTCGTAGCGGAGGTTCATGCGGTACAGGAGTCCATTGTCCACCGAGCGCACTGTGAACCGGCCCGCTCCGTACTCCACGTGAACACGAAGTTCGTCATTGCTCTCGAGCTGCTGGGACATGGTGACATCACGCCACTCCTGTCCCTCGCCCAGTGCCGGGGTCACCACCATTGCTGCCACCGCAGCCATCATCACCTTCCGCATCACACGCTCCCGTTCCCTTAGCCCCTCGGGGTGGAATCCCCCCCGATGTCCTCATCCAGATCCATCTGCGCGATGTCCGCCCAGGCCGCGTCGGCATCGTGCGGGTAGTATTCTCTCCGCCGCCCGGCCCGGGTCAGGAGTACCGCACCGAACCCTATTTGCATTGCGAAGAAGGTCAGCAGCCCGCCGATCACGAAGAGCAGGACGCTGAACACGCCCAGGAAGGGCACGATCGAGATCACGTGTCCGGCCAGGAAGGCGAATGTCAATCCAAGCAGCCCGCCGAAGAGCGTGAAGATGGGGTTCGACTTCCGAATCCAGCCCGTCCAGGGCCAGTTGCTTTCCGCCAACCATTCACCGGCGTTCCGTGCGACCGCGACGTACCCGAGCAGCGCAGCCATGACAACGGCGACGGGGAAGAGAGGCAGCCACGCCACGGCAACCGGGATCCCGATGATCGAGATGGCCAGGGCGACCGCACCGAGAAGCCAAACCGGGACCAGCAGGAGGCTGCCGGCGAAGCCCACCATGGCGGCCCGACCCGGCGCGCGACGTGCCGTTTCGGCGATCGCGTTCACGTTCTCACCCGCGAAGGCGAAGAAGCCGGCGCCGAGTAGCCCGAGGATGAAGACCATCAAGAGTTTTTCCAGGACCCCTCCGACACCGCGAATCACCGGACGGAACGGGGTCATGATCGAGAAGCTGTCGTCTTCGAACCGAGCGGCACTGCGCAGCTCATTGGCCAGATTCCGACGGATTTCGTCGCGGATCTCGTCTCGGAGTTCATCACGGAGCTCGCGTTCGATGTCGCGCTCTGTCTGGAGAACATCCACGATTCCGCCACGCACTTCACCATTGTTCCTCGTGATCCGGGCGTCCGCGATCCGGGCTTGACCTTGAATCACGCCGCCATCACGTACGTCGAGCGCGCCGCCGACGACCACGACGTTGCCACGAGCCTCACCTTCGACCCGGAGCGTGCCTTCGATCACGACCACGTTTCGATGTTCGATCTCATCGGCCTCGATGGTCACGTCTTCGTCCACGTGAATCCGAAACTCCTCATCCAGGCCCTCGAGGGCCTCCTCGAGAAGGCCGAGCCGCGACACGGACCCGATCAGCAGATGCATCAAGGACGGTTCGTCCCCGACAGAGATCGACTCGTCATCGTCGCTCAGGTTGACCTCCCTGATCGAGCCCTCGAGCGCATCATCGATCAGCTGGGCCGAACCGATGCCTTCGAGGTCGGATGGGATGGACCAGTCGACGAGCACCTCGGCGAGCGCCCCATTTTCGAGAACCATGGCCTGACCGAGAAGTCCTCGGAAGGCCTCGTGCAGTGCGTCACCCGGCTCATACTCACCGGATGGTTCCCCGTCGATGTATACGATGCCGCCGTCGAAGATGATCTCGAGCACCGATCCATTGCCGAAGTGGAGTTCGAGCTCCGCACTGGACGAAGAAGCCGAGACGCTCTTCGTGACGATATCGCGAAATTGCCCGTCGGCGGCCGACGGAAGAACGAGGGCTGCAAAGCCCAGAGCCAGACCGGCTCTACGTAGCAGACGAAGCATTTCCATAGAGGGTTTTCCAGAGCAACCGGACGGCGAATGCGCTGGCAATTGTGTAGACGATGACGCCGCCAGCCACCAGGAGTGGTGCTGCGGCGAACATCTCAAAGAGACTCTCTGCCCCGAGGCTGCCGGCGTTCTCGAGGGCCGCAGTCGAAAGGGTGGTCACGGCGCCGGTCACCGCGTCGAAAACCTGCCACCAGGTGAACGCGAGGAGGGATCCGATCGTGAGTGTCGGGTGCGAAAAGACTGCATATGCGATCAGCCCGACGATGACCATGGGTGTCACCGCGATACCGGCCAGGGCGGCGAGCGTCTGGCGTGTCTGCGGGACGAGGCGCCACGCCCAGGCGGCCGCACGGGACCACGGGCGTTGCGGTTCGATCGCTTTCTTGGCGTGACTCGCGGCCAGGGCCTCCATGACACGGTCACGGAAATGCTCGGACGGTGCGAGCCGTTCGAGTCCATTCAGTTGGGCCGAGACGGATCGCCACGCTTTGAGCTCCCTGGTGCACACGATGCAGTCTGCGACGTGCGCGTCGATGCGTGCCACCGCCCCTTGGGGCAGGGTTCCATCGACGAGGTCCTGCAGAAGCCCCATCGGAACGTGCTCCGGAGTCCGTCCTGCGAGCCCGGCGACTCTGGCGCGCAGTCGCGCGACCAGGGAGGGTGTCTCGGGAAGTCGGATTTCGGTCACGACTCGATCTGCGAACCCTTCTCCGGGCGTGAATGAAGGAAGCTCGTCCAGTCGACGCATGACTCCGAGCCAAGCATCCGCTTCCTGTGCGCAGTCGGCGCAGGCGGCGAGGTGTGCTTTGACGCGTTCGGCGCGCTGTGCCGCCAGGGAACCCTCGATGAAGTCCTGAAGGACGTCCGGGGCGACGTGGGCGTTCACCGTGAATTCTTCGATCCGCCCCAGCACGCCGGCCCCGAGGGATACCGACTCGGGCACGTCCACCTGGGCCATCACACGGTCGTGGAAGCCTGCGTGCGGTCTGTGCGACGAAAGGCCTCCGAGGTTTTCGTAGAGCACGCGCCATCCATCGAGCTCGGCCGCGCACCGAGCACATGCGGCCAGATGCGCCTCGGCCGCCGATGCCTCCCGACGGGAGAGATCCCCGTCGAGAAACGCCTGCAACGTCTGGGCGCTCAGATGGCTGATGGTGTGGTCGTGCGTCACAGTTCGACTCCAGTGGACGTCGTATGCCCCATCCTACGGGGCGGCTTCCCATCAAGTTTCAAAGGAAATGCTTGACCGCATCGCGCGACTGCAATGGCCGCAATCCCGCCTGGGCGCCGGACGATCAGCGTAGGTGCCATGCGTCACGAGGCCAGGTGAGAGAGAGATTCTCTGAGCTCACCCCGAGCCCGGTGGAGATAGGTTTTCACCGTACCCAGAGGGAGGTCCATGATGTCGGCGATCTTGTCATATGCGTATCCCTCGACGTGCCGCAGCACGATGACCGTC
Source organism: Gemmatimonadota bacterium (assembly GCA_028873595.1). Lineage (GTDB taxonomy): Bacteria > Gemmatimonadota > Gemmatimonadetes > Longimicrobiales > Gaopeijiaceae > UBA2589. The sequence continues at coordinate 65,560 of JAPPOV010000030.1, forward strand.
CGATACTCTTCCCGAAGCCCGGCGATGGCCGTCTCGATCTGGCTGCCGAGTTCCCTGTGCTCGACGTACTCCGCCGGAGTTTCGTCGGTCGAGGCGATCACGACGCGACTCTGCGCCACCTCGTCCGCCGTAGTGGCGTGTGGCGACCCGTCGATCGACACCGTCTCGAGCTTGCGCTTGCGCAGGTAATCGATGGTGTGGTTGTTCGCGATCTTCAGGATCCAGTTACTGAACTTGTAGCTGGTCTTGTACGATCCGATCGCATTGAAGGCTCTGATGAACGCTTCCTGAGCGAGATCCTCGGCTCGAGTCCGATCCCGCACCATCCGGTAGATGAGCGAGAAGACCGGCCGCTCATAGCGCGTGAGCAGCTCTCTGAACGCCGGCTCGTGGCCGCGCGCCGCGTGTGTCGCAAGTTCTCGGTCGTCGAGGCTCGCGTAGTCGAGTGCGGCCAGAGGGTTCCCATCCTGCCTGGAGTTCGTCAGCCCGCTGGTGGCGGCTCGTGGCAGGGAAGCGGCTTCGGTACTCATCGCTGGCCCCTACGCACTGGGGGGTGCATAGGTTTCGGGCGGGCGTTGAGGGGCGTCGTCGCTTCCCGTTAGCTTTTCGGCCCCGCGTCGAGGCCGTCACCCTGTCGGACCCACGAAAGCTATGCGGGAGACCGAACCCTGTCATGCAAGAAACTCCAGACGCCGCCCCCAAGGTCGGGGTAGAGCGCGAGAAGCAGGTCCAGCAGATCTTTTCGGAGATCGCGCCTCGATACGACCTGCTGAATCACGTTCTCAGTCTCAACATCGATCGAGCTTGGCGCCGCAGAGCCGTGAAGGAGCTCCGGTGGGAATCAGCTCCGGCGGGTACCTTTCTCGATGCCTGTGCCGGAACCTACGATCTCGCCCTCGAGCTCGCCTCGAAGAAGGCCTTCGGCGGGGCGGTGATCGCGTCAGACTTTGCTCACCCGATGTTGGTCACGGGGGCGCCGAAGATCGGAGGCGCCGCCGTACGGCCGGTGTGCGGAGATTCGCTCGGGCTCCCGTTCGAGGCTGATACGTTCGATGGGGCTACGGTGGGCTTCGGAGTTCGGAACCTTTCCGACCTGGAGCGCGGGCTCGCGGAATTTCGGAGGGTACTCAAGCCCGGCCGACGCCTGGTCGTCCTTGAGTTCACCACGCCGCCGAACACGATCGTGCGCGCGGGATATCTGTTCTACTTCCACAACATCCTTCCGCTGATCGGACGGATCGTATCTGGCCATCCGTGGGCGTACACGTACCTGCCGAAGTCGGTGGGGGAATTCCCTGGACCGTCGGAGTTCGGCACGCTGTTCGAGTCCGTCGGCTTCACCGACGTGGGTTGGAAGCTTGTTTCGGGAGGGATCGCCGCGATTCACTGGGGGGCAGCCTGACGCTGTCCGTGTCGTGGCCTCGCTTCGTCAGCGAACCTCGATCGTCGTTACCGGGCCGAGTGTCGCCAGAGCGTTCCGTCCGATTCGGTCTGGGTCACCCACGACGAGAATGGTCATCTCCTCCGGTCGGAGGTGTTCGGCGAAGACCGATTGAATCCCGGCGGGGGTGACGCTTTGCACTCCGCTCCAGTAACGCTCGAGCCAGTCTTCGGGCATGTCCTGTGCGAGGAAGTACATGCTCCGCGCAACGACCGAGCTCGGAGAATCGAAGTTGAAGACGAAGCCGTTCACGATCTGTGAAACCGTAGTCTCGAGTTCGTCTGCCGTTGGCTCTTCAAGGGTCAACCCCGACATCGTCTCCAGCACGATCTCGATTGCGGGGACAACGTTGTCAGGACGCGTTCGAGTCGTGGCACCGATCAGTCCTTCGTGCCGCCGAGGTGTCGTCCACAGAGACGCCGCAGAGTATGCGTAGCCTTCTTCGGTCCGAACCCGGCCGAGGAGTCGGCTCGAAAATCCTCCTCCCCCGAGGATCGCATTCCCGATCATTGCCGAGAAGTATTCCGGATCGTCGCGAAGCCGGACGTCGGACGGGTGCGCCATCGCGATGACCGCCTGGTCCAGCTCCTTCTCGATGAGGAAGATGCCGCTGGCGCGACGAATCTCCGGGATCGGCGCGGCAGGGAGGGGCTCAGGACAGGATCTCAGACTCTCGAGGAACGGTCGCAGAAGCGATTCCAGCTCATCCTGAGCCACATCACCCGTGACCCCGAGGACCAGATTGTCTCGGCAGATGATGCGTGCATGGATCGTTCTGAAGTCGTCCTGCTCCAGTCGATCCGTCGAGAGGTCCTGCTCGTCCATCTCCCATCCGACGGGGTGATCCCCGAAGAGCAACCGGTTGAGCTCCGAGTACGCGAGGCGTGCCGGATCGTCGAGACGGCGAGCCACGCCCTCGAGCTGTCGAGTGCGCCACGCACCGATCTCCGTCGGATCGAAGGCTGGATTGACCAGCATGTCGCCCCAAAGCGACAGCCCGGTCGCGAGGTGCTCAGTGAGCGTGTTCAACGTGGAGGTCACGCTACCTCCGGCACTCCCGAAGGAAAGCTGGTACGCGTGATAAGCGATCTCTTCGTCCACCTCGGAGGCCGAGCGGGATTCCGTTCCGCCGTAGCGCAGGAGGGCGGGCAATCCCATTGCCGCGGCATAGGTGTCCCGCGGGAAGAGGCCATAGCCCCCGCGGAAGTAGGCGCGCACCGTGACGAGCGGGAGCGAGCGGTCCTCTAGATGGAGCACATCGATGCCGGCGACTTCGACATGCCGAACATCAGGCTGTTCGAAGTCCAGTGGCTCGAATCGGAGTGCCTCGATCGCCGCCCGTCCCGACCGGACGCCGGTCGTCGTTTGGGAGGCCGCGATGGCCGGGATCACGCCATGGCTGGCAGCTGCGACGAAGATGAATCCTGCCACCGCTCGTATCCCTGGCCTGTTCATCGGGCGCCTGTCGAGCGCTGGAGGATGGCGACGGTCCGATTGGCGCGGGTCAGGTAGCGCCGGGCCACGTCACGTACGTCTGTTGCGGATACGGCCCGGAGTCGATCTGCGGAGTTGAACGTCGTCTTCCAGTCTCCGAACAGCGATTCAGCGTCCGCGAGTTGGAAGGCGAGTCCCAGATTCGATTGGAGGCGTCGCACTCGACCGGCCTCGATCTGATTTCGCACTCGTTCGACTTCTACCGGATCAGGACCGTGCTCCTGCAGACGATGAATCTCGTCGTAGATCGCATCTTCAATGTCTACGGTCGATGAGGTTTGCACGGGGGTCACGTCGATCTGAAAGAGCTGAGGGAAGCGACTTCCAGGACCTGTCGCCGAGAAGACGGAAGCCGCGATTTGATCTCTCGTTACCAGGCGACGATACAGGCGAGACGTCCGTCCTCCGGTCAGCACTGCGGACAGCATCGCGATCGCGGCTGCGTCCTCGTGGAGGGCGTCGGTCACGTGCCAGCCGATCCGCATGGCAGGCTCTGCGTCCCACTGGATCACAACGCGGCGCTCACTCGTTTGCGGGGGCTCAGCTGCTTCGACCTCCGGGGGCTGGAGGCCTGCGGGGATTGGCCCCAGATAGCGTCTTGCGAAGGTCTCGACCTGGTCTCGGTCGAAGCTGCCGACGACAGCGAGCACAGCATTGTTCGGGCCGTAGTAGTTCCGGTAGTAACGCTCTACGTCTCTTCTGCCGAGCCGTTCCAGGTCGGTCATCAGTCCCACGACCGGCTGACCGTAGGGGTGCTCTCTGAACGCTGCCGCCATGTGCCGCTCATACAGCGTACCTCCCGGACTGGCGTCCACCCGCATCCGGCGTTCCTCCATGACGACGTCCCGCTCGGAGTAGAACTCCCGAAAGACGGGGTGCGCCATGCGATCGGCTTCGAGAGCGAAGAAGAGTTCTATCCGGTTTGCGGGCAGTTCGACGAAGTAGGTCGTCGACTCGGACGACGTCGTTGCGTTCAGCCCCTGAGCTCCGGCCCTCGAAAGGATGCGATCGAATTCGTTACTCACGACCAGGCTTCGTGCTTCGTCCTCAAGGCGGTCGATCTCCATCCGCGCCCGCTCCATCTCGACCCTGTCGTCCGCGTCGGCTGCGGCTACGGCGGCATCGTGAAGGCGATCCATCTGTTCGAAGAGCGCCCGTTCCGCCTCGATGTCGGTCGTGCCGATCGACTCCGAACCCTTGAACAGCATGTGCTCGAGCAGGTGTGCGACACCGGTTTCCCCGGGTTTCTCGTGCACGCCACCGATGGCGTATTGCATCACGAATGACACCGTGGGCGCTCCGGGTCGGGGCAGGAGAAGGACGCGCAGCCCATTGTCCAGGACGAGCTTCTCGACGTGAGGGAGCCCACCATCCCGTATTGCCCCGAGGGCCGCCGGGGTTTGGGACTGGGCCTTGGCTCCGACCGGGGACAGGAGTGCCGCGACCACGAGCAGAGTGAGTGCGGGCTTCCGTCGACCGACTCTCACGATCGGGGCTGACACGTCGGACACAGGAAGGCAGAGCGGTTCGAGAACACGACGCGTTCGATGATCGTGTCACACCGGTGGCATGGCGCACCGTCACGACCGTAGACGTAAAGCTTACGTCCGTATTCGCCCATCTCTCCCTCGGCGTTGCGGTAGTCCCGGATCGTTGTGCCGCCGGCGTCTATGGCCCCCTGAAGGACCTCACGGATCGCGCGGTGCAGAGCTCGTCCCCGCCCTTCGTCGAGCGAGGAGACCGGTGTACGCGGATCGATCCCTGCCAGAAAGAGCGCCTCAGCCGCGTAGATGTTCCCCACGCCCGCGATCTTCCGTTGATCGAGAAGCCAGGAACGCGCAGGGCTACGGGAGCGACCCAGGGCGTCCACGAGCTGCTCGGGCAGCCAGCCGTCGGACAAGGGTTCGGGGCCCATGGCGGCAGACCGCTCGGCGCGCGCGCTTGCGTCGAGGTGTTCGACGGATCCAAAGCGACGGACGTCGTCGAAGACCAATACGCCGCCATCGGCGAATCGGAAGCGTACCGCCGGATGTGTTGGGCGCCCAACTCCGCGCGGGGATGCCGGGAAGGGAAGGAGTCGCCCCGTCATGCCGAGGTTCACCCAGATGACGGAGTCGTCGTCCAACTCCAGAATGACATTCTTTGCCCGCCTCGTTACATCGGCTACGGAGCGACCCCGCAGCCGGGGCGTGAAGCGACGCTTCGGCTCCCTCAGAATATCCGCCCTGATGACCTCGGCGCGGGTGATCGTCTTGCCGATCACTGTGGATTTGAGGCCACGGACGATCGTCTCAGCCTCCGGTAGCTCAGGCATGGCTCAGGAGAGACCTCGCTTCACTCCTCGTCGGGGGCGGTGCGAGGATCGAGTCGCGCGCGCTCGCGCCAACCGATGTCGCTGCGGTAGAACGCTCCTTCGAACTCGACACGGGCTGCGCCTGAGCGACTTGCGTTCGCCGCAGACGCAAACGTCTCCGCGATCGCGGTCACCGCGAGAACCCGCCCGCCCGATGTCACGAGGCCCTGTCCGGAGACGGAGGTTCCGGCATGAAAAACGATGAGGCCTTCCGATTCCAGATCCTCGGGGATCGTGATGCTCTTGCCCTTCTCGTAGCTCCCCGGGTATCCGCCGGACGCCAACACCGTCGTGACGGCAGCTCCGGGTCGGATCTCGGCGGTCACCCCGGCGAGAGAGCGTCCCTCGGCGACGGTGAGCATGAGGTCGAGAAGAGATGAAGCCATGAGGGGCAGGACAACCTGCGTTTCAGGATCGCCGAAGCGGCAATTGAACTCGACGACCTTGAGTCCCGCCTCGGTGTTCATGAGGCCCGCATACAACAGGCCACGGAACGGTGCGCCGTCCCCCGCGAGCGCGGCGAGTGTCGGCGCGATCACCTGACTCGCGGCCTCCTCCATCACCTGAGGGGTTGCGATCGAAACCGGCGCATATGCGCCCATTCCACCAGTGTTGGGGCCGGTGTCGCCTTCACCCACGCGCTTGTGATCCTGGGATGGATGCAGCAGGACGAAGTCCTCTCCATCGCATACGGCGAAAACGGAAATCTCCTCGCCATCCATGAACTCTTCGATCACGATTTCCCGACCAGCCTCGCCGAAATTCATGTCGCCGAGCATCGACGCTACGGCGTCGATAGCGTCCTCGACGGTCATGCACACGACGGCCCCTTTTCCGGCAGCGAGGCCTGAGGCTTTCACGACGATCGGAGCTCCCTGTTCGCGTACCCAGGCCTCCGCGCTTGCCTGGTTCGAGAAGGTCCGGTGCTCTGCCGTCGGGATATTCGCACTCCGAAGGAGATCCTTCGCATACGCTTTGCTCGACTCGATGCGGGCCGCCGCCCGGCTCGGGCCGAAGACGGCAAGTCCGAGCGCCTCGAACCGGTCCGTGATCCCGGACGCGAGCGGCGCTTCCGGCCCAACCACGGTCAGGTCGACGCGGTTGGCGGCCGCCCACTCCGCGAGACCCTCCACGTCAGTCGGTGCGATGTCGACGGATTGGCAGAGTGGAGCCATACCGCCGTTGGGTCGAGTCGCGAAGAATTCGGCGTCGGGAGCATCGCGCCGAAGCTTCCAGAGCAGGGCGTGTTCACGCCCACCGTTTCCCACGATGAGAATGCGCATGCGCGGAGTCTAGCTCGCACCGTTGGAAAGAAAAGGGGCGACTGAGACGGACTCGCCCGCTCCCTGCAGGGCGTCACTGAACCGGACGCGTGACACGCCCGCCCCTCGTCGCTCAGCGTAGGGTAGCGTTACTTCCGCAAGCCACCCAGGAAGTCTGATCCAGCTCGCTTCGCCGCGTCGGTAACCGAGTCCAGAAAATCCTTCGCTCCCTCTGCGTAGGCCGATGCCGCGGCCTTGAGGTCGTCTTGGTAGGCGGGGTCGGGCTCGCCGCGGCGAGTGTACTCGCCCCGCACGATCCGATCGTAGTCGCCGGACTCGATCCAGTCGCGTAACTCGGCGACTCGGAGTACGTGGAATGGGTGCGTCCGACCGAGCACGTTCAGCACCTTGAATACCTGGTCGGCGACGTCGCCGCTCTCTCTGTATTCGTCTGCCTGGATAATGAATTCGGCCAGACTGGTCTCGTCCTCTGACGTGGGGCCCCCGGCCATCTTCAGCATGGCGCTCATCACAATCTCCGGGTCCTGCATGGCCAGCAGTCCGGCGCGATCGCAGGAGAGCTCCGACTTCCGGGACCATTCCAGAAGCCCGACCAGCACGGCACGGGCGGCGAGGCCCACGATCGGGAAGCCCATGTTGGCCAGATTGATCAGGAGCACGGTCATCGTCTTGTACAGCACGTGGTCACTCATGATGTGACCGATCTCATGCGCAATGACGTACTGGAGCTCCTCGTCCGTGAGGATGCTCCGGGTCCCTGAATTGATGATGATGAACGGCTGATCCATGCCGTAGGCGCCTGCGTTCACCATGGGTGTCTGCGACATGAAGAGCGGATACTCCTCAGGCGCGTCCAATGTCCGAAGAGCTTCCTTGTAGAGCCGGTACACCTCCGGGAACTGATTCTCGGAGACGCGGACCGCATCTGCCTGGAAGGCGAGACGGACCGGTTTCTCGCCGAAGAAGCCGAAGACTTTCTTGAGGATGTCGTCGAAGACGGGAATACGCCGAAGCGCCTGGAGCGCGGCCTTGTCAGCCGGGTGCTCCCAGTTGTGTGGCGCGATGTCGGTCAGAATCCGTCTCGAACGCGTCTCGCCGCTGCGGTGTGACGCGCCTTCGGCTGTGCTCTGCTCGTCCGCCATGTCTTCGTCCTCGTTGCGTGTAGTCGCCTTCCCGGTCTTACGACACCCCGTTCACCCCGGTTTCACTACTCCGACACGGTGTCGCGGTTCGATCTCCTGCCGGCAGGGCTCACGCACCGAGCACCCGGTCGAGATCCGCGATGATGTCGTCGATATCTTCGATCCCCACGGAGAAGCGTACGAGGCCGGGGGTGATTCCCATTGCTTCGCGACGATCCTCCGGGACTGAGCCGTGCGTCATGAGTGCCGGAACATTGACGAGAGATTCGACGCCGCCGAGGCTCTCGGCGAGCGCGAAGATCTTCAGGTGCTCGGTCAGTGCCTTGGTTCGTTCAAGCGTGCCGACGTCGACCGACACCATGCCCGTGAATCCGCTCATCTGACGGGCTGCCAAATCGTGCTGCGCGTGCGAGGGGAGGCCCGGGTAGAGGACGCGGTCCACTTTCGAGTGGCCTTCGAGAAACTCGGCCACCGCCTGGCCGTTCTCGTTGTGACGCATCATGCGCACGTGGAGCGTCTTGATGCCTCGGAGCGTCAGAAAGCAGTCCATCGGTCCGGGCACGGCGCCCGACGACTTTCGGATGAAGTACAGTTCGTCGGCCAGGTCCGGGTCTCGGACGGCGACCAGGCCTCCAATGACGTCCGAGTGCCCGTTCACGTACTTCGTCGACGAGTGCATCGTGAAGTCCGCGCCCAGCTCGAGCGGACGCTGATTGAACGGCGAGGCGAACGTGTTGTCGACACACAGCAGGGCGTCATGCGCGTGCGCTAGATCGGCAACGGCGCGGATGTCGCACAGCTTCATCATCGGATTCGTCGGAGTTTCGACGTGGACGAGCTTCGTATTCGGCTTCATCGCCGCGGCCACGGCATCCACGTCCTGCGCATCGACGTACGTGAACTCGATCCCCAGCCGGCTGAGCACGTGATTGAACATGCGGGTCGTGCCGCCGTAGGTATTTTCCTCGCTTACCACGTGATCTCCGGCGGAAAGCCGCTTCACAATCGCTTCGATCGCTGCGAGTCCCGATGCGAACGCGATGCCGTGCGATCCGCTTTCGAGCGCAGCGATGCTGGCCTCCAGGGCCTCACGGGTCGGGTTGGCCGTTCGTCCGTAGTCGTAGGATCCCTCGCGCGGCTCACCGACAGCGGGCTGCACGTAGGTCGACGTCTGGAAGATCGGCGTCATGATGGCGCCCGTGGTCGGCTCGGGGTCTACGCCCGCGTGAATGGCCTTGGTGCCGAAGGAGAGATCGCTCGAGGCGTCGCTCATGGAGAGGTCCGGTGGGAGTGGGGGGCCGGAACGCGAGTTCGCCGGCCCGGATGAGGGGCAAGATCGGGGATCACGTTGACGCGCACCACCCGTCTCCGCGAGAATCTTCCGGGTGCCGGCTCAGCGCCCGATCGACCGCGCAATTCCTCAACGATTGAAGGATTCGGGACCGTGCCGATTCATCTCCCTGAAGGGCTCATGGTCAGTGTGTCCGGGGTGCGAGGCCGCGTCGGCGCGCCCCTGACTCCGGAACTCATGTCCGGGATCGCCGCCGCGCTCGGTGCGCACCTCCGAGAGGTGGAAGAAGGGCGTACCGTCGTGCTTGGCCGGGACTCTCGCGTATCTGGCCCGATGTTCGCCCGGGCGGTCACGGCGGGGCTGCAGTCGGTGGGGTGCGACGTGATCGACGTCGGGGTGGTGCCCACACCTACGATCCTCATGGCAGTTCGACACCACGGTGCGATTGGTGGTATCGGCGTGACGGCGAGCCACAACCCTGCAGAGTGGAACGCCCTGAAGCTCGTCTCCAGCGAGGGGATCTTTCTCGACGCGGATCGTTCGGCCCGGTTTCGGGAGTACCTCGTCGAGCAGGATCCGCCGCGGGCGACTTGGGATGAGCTGGGGTGTGTGAGTACGGACGACGAGGCGTGGTCACGGCATCTGGAGGCGATCCTGGACCTCCCACAGATCGACGTGGAGAAGATCCGGGACGCGAACCTCAAGGTGGCGGTCGATTGTGTGCATGGGGCGGGCGGGCCTGTGATCACTGAACTGCTCGAGCGCCTGGGATGCGAACTGGTGGGGATCGGGATGGAGCCGGACGGATGGTTCCCGCGCGATCCCGAGCCGACCGCAGCGAACCTCGCGGATCTCGGGCGACTCGTTTCGGAGTCGGGCGCAGCGATCGGCCTCGCCATCGATCCGGATGCGGATCGACTCTCCCTGGTGGACGAATCAGGTCGGGCGATGGGTGAGGACCTCACGCTCGCACTCGGATGTGCTGCGGTGCTCGCCAGGACCCCTGGGCCGGTGGTGACGAACCTGTCCACGAGTGCAGTGGTCGAAGACGTCGCGAGGGCGTTTGATTCACGCCTCGTTCGCTCCCCGGTCGGCGAAGTGAACGTGGCTCGCCGGATGCAGGCCGAAGGCGCAGTCGTCGGAGGGGAAGGCAACGGAGGACTCATCCTTCCGGCGCTGCACCACACGCGCGACGCGCCGCTGGCATCTGCGCTCATACTCCAGCACCTTGCAGAGGAGGGTTTGACCCCGTCGGAAGCTGCCGATCGCTGGCCCAGGTACGAGATCGTGAAAGAGAAGATCTCGTTCCCGAGGGAGGCGCTTCAGGACGGGTACTCAGCCCTTGAGGCGGATCTCGCCGCAGACTCGCGGGACGAGTCGGACGGATTGCGCCTCGCGTGGAAGGACAAGGGGGCGTGGCTTCACGTTCGGCCCTCCGGGACCGAGCCGGTTGTTCGGCTCATCGCGGAGGCGCCGAGCCGGGACGTTGCGCAGGAACTGGTCGATCGGGCAGGCAGGCTGCTCAATGGCGTCGCCTGACGCTGTCTCGGCACTCAGAGGAGATATCCCTTTATGTGTGGCATCGTCGGATACGTAGGTCCCCGAGAGGCGACTCCCATCCTTATCACGGGGCTCAAACGCCTCGAGTATCGCGGGTATGACTCCGCCGGCGTCGCCCTCTTGAACGGGGCCGGTGTAAAGGTCGTGAAGAAGCCCGGCAAGATTCGGGTGCTGGAGGAAGCGATCGGGGCCACCCCCCATCACGCGACATGTGGTATCGCGCATACGCGATGGGCGACCCACGGTGCACCGAACGAGTCGAACGCGCACCCTCACACGTCGAACGACGGTGAGATCGCGATCGTCCACAACGGTATCATCGAAAACGCGGACGTTCTTCGCACTCAACTCTCTGCGGAGGGCTACGTCTTTAAATCCGAGACGGATACGGAAGTCGTCGTGCACCTGATCGACTTTCTGTGGCAGGATGGCGAGCCGATGGAGCGTGCCGTCGCAGCTGCTCTCCGTCAGGTGGATGGCGCGTACGGAATCGCGGTCGTTTCTACTCGAGACCCGAACAAGATCGTCGTGGCGCGTCACGGGAGCCCACTGCTGATCGGTGTGGGAAAGGATGGGGAGATGCTCGCGGGATCCGACGCCGCGGCAGTCATCGAGGCAACGCGCGACGTGGTCTATCTCGACGACGGGGACTACGCCGTCCTCACACCGGACGGATACCGGACGTATCACCTCGAAGGCCATGAGGTCGACCGCAGCGTCCACGAAGTGACGTGGGACCTCGATTCGATCGAGAAGGGCGGTTTCGAGCACTTCATGCTCAAGGAGATTTTCGAGCAACCGTCGAGTATCGCGGATGTGATGCGTGGCCGCCTTCTTCCAGACGAGGGGAACGCTCGCCTTGGCGGAATCCTGGAGCACCAATTCGATCTGGGTCGCGTGCAGCGAGTCGTCATCACCGCCTGCGGGACGAGCTGGCACGCTGGGCTCGTTGGCGAATACATGATCGAGGAACTCGCGAAGATCCCGGTCAAAGTCGAGTACGCCTCGGAATTCCGTTATCGAAACCCGGTTCTGGAAGACGGGACCCTGACCCTGGCGATCAGCCAGTCGGGTGAGACCGCGGACACACTCGCGGCGCTCAAGGAATCAGAGCAGCGGGGCCTCACCACGATGGGCATCGTGAATGCGGTGGGCTCGACGATTGCCCGAGAGACGGATTTTGGAATCTATCTGCACGCGGGCCCGGAGATCGGTGTCGCGTCGACGAAGGCGTTCACCAGTCAGCTCGTCGCGCTTTCACTCTTCACGCTGTTCATGGCGCGCGGACGCAATATGTCTGCCGCTCAGGGGCTTGAGCTCGTCCAGCACCTCGAGGTCCTTCCGGAGCAGATCCAGGAGGTCCTCAAGCTCAACGACGAGATCGAGGATCTCGCCCGAAGCTACAAGGACGCGCAGAATTTCCTGTATCTGGGTCGCGGGTATCAGTTTCCGGTCGCGCTCGAGGGGGCGCTCAAGCTCAAGGAGGTCAGCTACATTCACGCGGAGGGGTATCCTGCCGCGGAGATGAAGCACGGGCCGATCGCGCTCATCGACGAAGACATGCCCGTCGTCGTGCTCGCGCCGCGGGATCCGATCTACGCGAAGGTCGTCTCGAACATCGAGGAGGTGAAAGCTCGTGCGGGGCGGATTATCGCGATCGTGTCCGACGACGCTCCCGAGCTGCAGGGCAAGGTGGACCACATGATCAAGGTGCCCCACACGCTTCCGCACCTCTTGCCTGTCCTCACCACGATCCCGCTCCAGCTGCTCGCCTACCACATCGCGGTCATGCGCGGCGCCGACGTCGATCAGCCGCGGAATCTCGCGAAGTCGGTAACGGTGGAGTAGAGAGAATCAGTCTTCACGATTGCTGAGGTCACCGGGAGTGAGCCGAGTGAGCAGTGTCAAGTCGAACATTGAGGGATGGGCACGCAAGCTCACGGGAGTCCGATCACGAATCGATCAAACGAAGAGCGCAGCCAGGAACAGCCTGGTTGTAAACACTGCGTACTGGCTCTTGGTGGTTTTCGTGTGGTGGCCGCTCAAGTTCAGCTTCTTGTTCCTGTACTACGTCCTGGTATGGCCCGTTCTCAAGATCCTTGGGTCCTCAACGTCCATGAGTCTCCCCGAATCTCCGGGTCGAAACACCCGTCAGACACCCTCGCAAGACCGACCGAAACCTTCTCGACAGCGAGTCAAGATTCAGGTCTTTCGACAACAGGTCTGGGAAGATGCCTCAGGCGCGATAACGGATTCGGACCGGTCAGGAAACTACATTGCGCTCTACATGGGCCGGATCAAGGCGCAAAATGGGGGGTGCCGAGTCAGAGCTATCGATATGGATACGGGTTCAATCGTCGACACCGCTTAACACCTTTCATCGCACGTGCGCCGCAAGAACACGAGAGCGCTTCCCCTCACTCGGTGAGCGACACGTGAAGCGAGCCGTTCGAAAAGGGGTGAGGAGGCATTCGTTGTGCGCGTAGTCCTTCAGCGGGTGAGCCGGGCGAACGTACGCGTAGAGGGAGAGGTCGTTGGCCGTGTTCGGCGAGGTTATGTCCTCCTCGTCGGCTTCACGCCGGGTGACGACGTCCAAGCGCTTACGTGGATGGCGGAGAAGATCGTCGCCCTTCGCGTCTTTCCGGACGACGAGGGGAAGATGAATCTCTCGCTCGAGGACGTCGGAGGCGATCTCCTGATCGTGAGCCAATTCACGCTGTACGGCGACACGCGAAAGGGACGGCGACCGAGCTTCGTCAACGCTGCCGATCCCTCGATCGCCGTGCCTCTGTACGAGAGATTCGTGACCGAACTGCGTGCACGTTGCAGGGGCTCGGTCGAGACCGGAACCTTCGGTGCGGCCATGGAGGTGGATCTCGTGAATGACGGTCCCGTGACGCTGGTACTCGAGCGATGACGGATGGGGCAGGCGGGTTCCGCTTCATTCTGGCGTCGCAGTCTCCCCGCAGAGCAGATGTCCTCCACCAACTTGGCCTCGTACCTGAGGTGCGGCCGGCCGATGTCGACGAGTCGTACCTGGAGGGAGAGACTCCGCGCGAGCACGTGGAGCGGCTCGCCCGATCAAAAGCCGAGGCCGTATTCCAGCGAGAGGGGGGTGCCCTTGTCGTCGGCGGCGACACGGTCGTCATGCACGACGGAGGCGTGCTCGTGAAACCGATCGATGAAGAGTCCGCGATCGAGATGGTGGCTGCCCTGTCCGGCACTCGCCACGCGGTGCATAGCGGGATTGCGCTTGCCGGGCCGCACGGCATCGTGAGTTCCGTCGCCACGGCCACCGTTCAGATGCGCACGTACGACCGTGCCACCGCCGCAGCCTACGTCGCCACGGGCGAACCCATGGACAAAGCGGGCGGGTACGGAATTCAGGGGCTCGGCGCGGCGTTGGTCGACTCGATCGACGGGGACTACTATGCGGTTGTCGGCTTTCCCGTGACCGCCTTTCTGGGTCTGCTGGAGGACGCCGGTTTCCGATACGACTTCGGAGCGATCACGCCCCACTCCACGGAGTAGCCTCATGGCTGTCCCCGCCGTCCTCTCCATCGATCAGGGAACGACGGGCAGTACCTGCCTCGTCGTCGGTGCCGATGGTCGCGTGCTCGGTCGCTCTTACTCCGAGTTTACGCAGCATTTCCCTCGTCCGGGTTGGGTAGAGCATGACGCGACCGAGATTTGGGACGTGACGTGTGCTGTAGCTCGAGAGGCACTCGAGTCCGCATCCGGTGCCGAGGTCCGATCGGTGGGACTCACCAACCAGCGCGAGACCGTCGTCCTCTGGGATCGCGAGACGTTGGAGCCGGTACACCGAGCGATCGTGTGGCAGGATCGTCGAACGCAGCCGCTCTGCCGAGCGCTCAAGGATGCTGGCCATGAGGACGAGGTTCGCCGTCGTTCGGGTCTCGTCCTCGATCCATACTTCTCCGGGACCAAGATCGCGTGGCTTCTCGAGTCGGATCCGGATCTTCGGTCGAGAGCTGAAGGGGGTACACTGGCAGTCGGCACCGTCGACTCGTGGCTGATCGCACGCCTCACGAACGGTGCCGCCCACGTTACCGATCCAACCAACGCGTCGCGCACTCTCCTCTTCAACCTGGGCGACGCTTCATGGGACGATTGGGCGCTCGATCTGCTCGGAGTCCCTGGGGCCCTTCTCCCGGAGATCCGTCCCAGCTCGGGCGACTTCGGGACGACCGCGGGTGAACACCTCGGCATCGAGGTTCCGATTCAAGGTGTCGCCGGTGACCAACAGGCTGCGCTCTTCGGACAGGGTTGCTGGACATCCGGTCTGGCCAAGAACACGTACGGGACGGGGGCGTTCCTGCTCCTTCACACCGGAGACACTCCGGTGGTATCAGAGCACGGTCTCCTCACCACGGCTGCATGTGATGCCACCGGCGGACTCTCCTACGCACTCGAGGGTTCCGTCTTCATTGCAGGAGCCGCCATACAATGGCTGCGTGACGAGCTGGGGCTCGTGTCCTCGGCTGCTGACTCCGAAGCGATGGCGTCGTCTCTGGAGGACAACGGTGGCGTCTATTTCGTGCCGGGCTTCGTTGGGCTCGGAGCCCCACATTGGGAGGCCGATGCGAGAGGCGCGTTGTTTGGTCTGACCCGTGGCACGTCTTCCGCCCATATCGTACGAGCTGCGCTCGAAGCCATGGCGTACGGGACGACCGAGGTACTGCGGGCGATGGAGGCCGATTCGGGGGTTGAAACGGCAGAGCTCCGGGTAGATGGAGGGGCATCCCTGAACGACTGGCTGATGCAGTTCCAGGCAGATGTGACGGACGTGCCGGTGCGGCGCCCGCCGATCGTGGAGACAACCGCGCTCGGTGCGGCGGGCCTCGCCGGGCTCGCTGCAGGCGTCTGGTCGAGTGCAGACGACTTTCTCGGCGCGCAGGGCGAGGCCAGTCGCTTCGAGCCCGGACCGAGAGGCCCGAAACGAAGGGTTGCGATGCAAGGATGGAACCGTGCGGTGCGGGCGTCGCTCGCATGGGCTAGAGATCAGGGCTAACTCCCTGAGTTGTAGGGGGTTTCCCGGACTTTTCGCAGGAACGCAAAGCAGGCTAGATTGCTCTGTTGTTCCGCACGACCGAGTTCGGAGAGCGCGGCATGAAGAAGAATGGACGGTTCATGGTCGGCCTCGTCGGCGTTGCCGCCGTCGTGACCTATCTGATTTGGACTGGCGTCAGCGAGACGATGGTCTACTACATGACTCCCGTGGAGCTGCTCGAGAAGGTCGAGAAAGACCCGACCTTTCACGAGGTGGGCGTGAAAGTCGGTGGGATGGTCGTTCCGGGCACGTATTCACGCGGCGAGGGGGAGCTCCTCCACGTCTTCACTGTCCACGACCTGGTCGACGAATCGACGACGTTTGTCGTGGAATACCGCGACGCGTTGCCCGACACGTTCACCGACAAGAGTGAAGTCGTGCTCGAAGGGAGGTTGCGCGCCGACGGAGTGTTCGAAGCGACGACGCTTCTGACCAAATGTGGCAGCCGCTATGAGGCGTCTCCCGAGGAGTTGGCAAGGACCAGCTCGTGACCATTCTCGGGGAGTTTGCTCTCTGGATCTCCCTGCCCGTAGCCGTGTGGGGGGTGGTGCTTGGGTTCGCAGGGGGACGCTCGCAGCGTGGCGACCTCGTGCTCAGCGCCGAGCGGAGCATCTATGCGGTTTTCGGGCTGCTCGTCATTGCGTGCCTGGGTGTCGGGGCGGCCTTTCTGGGTGACCGGTTCGAGTACTGGTACATCGCGAACTACTCGAACACGAATCTGGAGCTCTTCTACAAGGTGACCGGCCTCTGGGCCGGTCAGAGAGGATCGCTCCTGTTCTGGGCGGTGCTCGTGGCTCTGTTCGGCGTGATTACGGTGATCACCAACCGGAACAAGAATCGTGAGTTCATGCCGTATGTGGCTGGTGTGCTGCAGACGATCCTGTTGTTCTTCATTGTTGTCCTGCTCTTCGCCGATGTGAATCCGTTTGAGCGGCTCGCGTTTACGCCGGCAGATGGCCGCGGGTTGAACCCGCAGCTTCAGAACTACTGGATGACGATCCATCCCCCGACGCTGTACCTCGGCTTCACCGCGTTCACCATCCCGTTCGCCTTCGCCGTGGCCGCGTTGCTGAATGGACGCCTGGATGCACGCTGGATTCAGCTGACTCGTCGGTGGATCCTCACGAGCTGGCTCTTCCTTTCCGTCGGCATCGTCTTCGGAATGCGTTGGGCGTACGAAGAGCTCGGGTGGGGCGGTTACTGGTTCTGGGATCCGGTGGAAAACGCATCCCTGCTCCCGTGGCTCACAGCTACGGCGTTCCTGCACTCGATTCAGATTCAGGAAAACAGGGGGATGCTGAAGGTCTGGAACATGTCGCTCGTGCTCCTGACGTTCCTGCTCACGATCTTCGCGACGTTCCTGACGCGCTCGGGCCTTATCGAGTCCGTGCATTCCTTCGCGCAGGAGCTCAAGATCGCCTACATCTTTCTGAGCTTCATGGGAGCGGTGCTCGCACTTTCGGTCGTCCTGATTCTGTACCGGCTGCCGGAGCTCCGTTCGGAGAATCAGATCGAGTCCTTCGTCTCACGAGAGTCGGCGTTCCTCTTCAACAATCTGCTTCTGCTGGGTGCGGCATTCTCGGTCATGTGGGGTACAATGTTCCCACTGATTTCCGAGGGCTTCACCGGCCAGGAGATCTCGGTCGGTCCTCCGTTTTTCGAAAAGGTCAACTTCCCGATCGGGCTGGTGCTGCTGGCCCTCGTCGGTATCGGGCCGGTCATCGCCTGGCGGCGCGCGACCAAGAGGAACCTGCAGAAGAATTTCACCATTCCGGTGACCGTGGGCGCAGTGACGGGGATCGTGCTCTTTGCGCTCGGGGCGCGTCATGAGCTATCGCTCGTGACGTGGAGTATCTCCGCCTTTGTCCTGACGATCATCGGCACCGAGTTCTGGAAGGGGACGCGGTCCCGGGCGCGGATCGAAGGCGAGGGATATGCACTCGCCTTCTTCCACCTGATTACCCGCAACCGACGCCGGTGGGGTGGCTACACCGTACATGTCGGCTTCGTACTCATGGTCATCGGGTTCGCCGGTGCCGGCTACAACATGGACAGCCGCTTCAACGTGGAGCCTGGCGATATCGTGGAGGTCGAGTCGCCGTTCGGTCATACCTACGAGCTGACATACGAAGGCCTGTCCATGTCGATCGGTCGTGGGGAGCGAAACCTTCTCTGGCAGGCCATCGCAACCGTCTCGGTGCGTCAGGATGGAGTGCCCAAGGGTGTCCTCACGACCGAGAAGCGTCAGTACACGAACCGCGATACCCAACCCATGACCGAGGTAGGCATCCGCTCGATCATTCAGGAGGATCTTTACCTGATCCTCTCCGCGATGAACGACACGGGCGGAGCTCTCCGAAACGACCCAGGTGCACAGGGCATCGACCTTCAGGTCCTGATCAAGCCGCTCGTCAACTGGATCTGGATCGGGTGTCTCTTCATCGCGCTTGGAACCGTAATCGCGCTTTGGCCGAGCGTGGATCGGACGCGGTTGGCTCGAGAGAAAGCAGTGGGCTCCACGGAGTCCGCCGCGGCGGGGGCAGACTGAGTCCGCCGGGATCCCTCGGATGACTCTGTACGTCGGGGTCGCGCTCGTCGCCGCCGCGGTGGTGCTTTTCATCCTCCAGCCGGTTGTGAAAGGGATTCATGCGTCACTTGAGCGCGATGACGACGAGCTGACGGAGACAGAGGCCCGAAAGCGTGTGGCGCTCCTTGCGCTCCGTGACGTCGAATACGACTTCCTCTCGGGAAAGCTCGACGAGCAGGACTACCGTTCCCTCAAGAGCGAGCTGACGGCTGAGGCACTCGCAGCACTCGAAGCGGATGACGCGTCCAGGGCCGATCACGGATCTGACCAGGAAATCGAAGCTGAAATCGCCCGGCTTCGGACGGGGCTCAAGGTGGGTGCACGCTGCTTATCGTGTGGATATACAAACGCTCACGGTAGCCGGTTCTGCTCGGCGTGTGGACACGCGCTGACGGACGCTGTCGCAGGGTGACCGACGTCGTGTCGCCCGCAGAGGACACGCTCGGCGCCGAGGAAGGAGATCGGCTCGATTCCAACCTTTTCGGGAGTGTGGTGCTCGAGGCGGACGGACTACGTCGTGAATACGGGCCGGTGATCGCGGTGGACGGTATCGATCTCTCGCTGGCCGAGGGAGAATTCCTGACCATCTTCGGACCGAATGGGGCGGGGAAGTCGTCGCTGCTCGGCATGCTGGCAGGGGCCATGCGACCGACCGCTGGGATCGTCCGTGTACGTGGACAGGAACTCGCGTTCTCCGACACCGGCTGGCGACACCGCATCGGGATGCTGTCGCACCGGGGCTTTCTCTACGGTCGGCTCACCGCAGAGGAGAACCTCCGCTTCTACGGAAAGC
This sequence comes from Gemmatimonadota bacterium, assembly GCA_028873595.1. Lineage (GTDB taxonomy): Bacteria > Gemmatimonadota > Gemmatimonadetes > Longimicrobiales > Gaopeijiaceae > UBA2589. The sequence continues at coordinate 84,575 of JAPPOV010000030.1, forward strand.
TCTTCGGGCTCGTCGACCTCGAAGAACGTATCCCTGCCCGCCTCGACCAGGTCGGACTCGGAGCGCGTGCCCGGTTCCAGGCGAGGCAGTTGTCGCACGGCATGCGGCAGCGATTGTCGCTTGCTCGAGCGCTCCTCCACGATCCCGACGTCGTCCTGCTCGACGAGCCCTACACGGGACTTGACCCTTCTGCCGCAGGCGTACTGCGCGGTGTGCTGGAAGAACTCAAGGACGGACGCCGCACGGTCGTGATGGTGACGCACAACCTGCGCGAGGGACTGGAGATGGCCACGCGAGTCGCGATCCAGGTTGCCGGTCGCTTCGCATGGCATGGGCGGATTGAGTCGGTGGATCGAGAGGATTTCGAGCGCCACTACCACGAGGTTGTGGAGGCACGAGCGTGAACACGTATCTGACCCAGATGTGGGCGATCATCTGGAAGGACCTTATTCTCGAAATTCGTTCTCGCGAACGGATCGCGGCGATGGGAGCGTTCGCCGTGCTCGCTGGGGTGCTTTTCAATTTTTCGATCGACACGACGACGACGAGGCCCCAGGACGTTGCAGCGGGCCTGATCTGGATGACCCTCGTTTTTGGGGGACTCCTTGGTGTCGGCCGTACCTTCCACCTTGAGTCGCAGGACGGTGCGCTTCAGGGAGTGCTCATGTCACCGGCACCCAAGGATGCGGTCTTTCTCGCGAAGACAGCGGCCAATTTCGCGCTTCTCTATGCGGTGTCGCTCCTCGTGCTGGGTGTCTTCGGACTCTTTTTCGGTGTCGGTCCTGGACAGAATCTCGGATGGGTCGTTCTGGTGCTGGGTGTGGGCTCGCTCGGCTTCGTTGCCCTGGGGACACTCTTCGCCGCGGTCTCGACGGGAACGAGTATGGGTGAGACACTGCTCCCAGTGCTGGTCTTCCCCCTTCTTGTTCCCATGGTGATTTACGGTGCCGGTGCGACGACCTGGTTGATGAACGGTCGGCCCTTTGTGGAAGTCGAGGGTAACGTCAGAATGCTGGGTGCGTTCGCGCTGGCCGCCGTCGCGGCCGGGGCCGTGCTCTTTCGATACGTGGTGGAGGATTGATGTCGACGGCAGGAATGAGACGAGGTGGAACCGCGCTGGTGGTTCTCGGTCTCCTCGGGCTGATCGCCCTGTACTGGATGGCCTTCTTCTGGGTCTCCACCGAGGTGAACCAGGGCGTGGTTCAGCGCATCTTCTACGTCCACGTACCGGCTGCATGGACGAGTTTTCTCGCGATCGGCTTCGCTGCGCTTGCCAGTGGGATGTACCTGTGGCTGAGGGATGACCGACTCGACCGTGCAGCGCTTTGTGCGATCGAGGGTGGGCTGGTCTTCGCTACTCTGGTCCTCACGACCGGTCCCCTGTGGGGAAAGATCGCCTGGGGAACGTACTGGACGTGGGAGCCGAGGTTGACCCTCACCTTGCTGCTCTGGTTCATCTTCGTCGGGTACTTCATGGTCCGAAACTCGACGGAGGACCCGGAAAAAGGGAAACGGTTCGCGGCCGTGGTCGCGATCGTCGGCGCCATGGACATCCCGTTCATTCATCTCAGCGTCATCTGGTTTCGCTCGCTCCACCCCGAGCCCGTGGTCGCGAAGCCCGATGGCCCGACACTCCCCGGAGACATGCTCGCCACGTTGCTTTTCGGCGTACTCGTCTTCTCTCTTCTTTTTTTCGGCCTCTTCCTCTTCCGCTATGCGGTGGAAGGGCTGCGCGCGGAAGCCGACCTGCGCGCGCGCTCTGTCGCCTGACTCGACCGAACCATCATGAAGAACTCCACGATTCGCGCGGTTGCACTCTCGTTGGCCGCGCTCGCCATCATGGCCGTCCGAGGTGTAGCACAGGAGTCTGCGGCCATGCCGCAAGCGAGTGCGCTGGCCGAGCAGAATCTGCGGCCGTATTGGCACGTCTTTGCCGCATACGCACTTGTCATCGTTCTCATCGGTGGATGGGCTGTCTCGATCGCACGCCGGCTGAGGGCGATCGAAGATCGTCTGGCCGATTGATCATCCGGGCCACGACCAGGGTCCGATGATTCGGCTTGCGTGTCTCGTGGTGGTCGTTTTTTCGATGACCGCGACCCACTCGGCTGCTCAGACACCGACCATGCCGAGCACGCTTCGATACGGGTCGGGGTTACTCGATGTCCCGGTCTCGAGTGTGCTTCCCCATCTGAACGTGACGGCCACGTTCTCCGGGTTCTGGAACTCCCTGGGGCGACGGATCGAGATCGACGAATCCGGCCAGCCGTCCGGGTTCGGGCCCGCACGGAGTGACTTCTTCGGCGATTTCTCGACAGCCGTCGGGCTCTTCGACCGTGCCGAGGCCGGGGTCACCATCCAGTCGTTGAACGATGCTGCCGAGGGTGGTGACCTATGGGGACTCTTCGGACGGGTTCGCTTGTGGGAACCTGTCGACCAGGGGCTTGGGTTGGCTGTGGGGGGGCGGTATCTCACATCGCCCAACTACACAGGGCCTGGCGTTGGTGGAGCGGTTCAGTACGCACCTGGCCGACTCGGCTTTCCGGATGAACGCCTGCGGAGGGAATACACGAACGCTGATGGACTGCATACCAACCTGAGCCTTTATGGAGTCGCGACCGCGTATCTGCGAGGGTATGACGGCGGCGTCCTGCCCAAGAACGACATGACGTTCTCGTTAGGGTACGGTGGAGGCCTTTTCGGGGCCGGTGGAGGACTCGATTTCTACGCCCCGGGGACCAACAGCGGGTGGTTCCTGGGCTCGGCGATCCATATGGCCGCCGGTGAGCGCTCCCAGCTTACCATCATGGCCGAACACAACGGCATTGACGTGAATCTCGGTGCCCAGTTCGACTGGGACGGGGTGCGCATCGGGGTCCATGGGTTGGCATTGAACCACGAGTGGCCGACAGACGGGCAGTTCTCCGAGTATCAGAAGCCGAAGTTCGGCTTTACGCTCTCGGCGGCAGTCTGTCCCAGGGAACCAGGCTTGCGCTGTCGCCCACGGGGAATGAGACGGGTCGAGCCGGACACGATCTACATACCGCCCCCACCACCAGACACAATCATCGTCGAGGACGCGTCTTCGGGATCGGTCTTGGCGGTTGGAGATCCCGCCTCGATGTGTCTGTCGACGGGGCAGAACGTCTCCATTGAGGTGACGGCCGCAGGAGACACTCTGGTCGGGTCGCCTCCCGTGTCGATTCGGTCACTTCGGCCGGCGATGACCTTCTCGGGGAGCTATGCGGGTGCGGCATTCTGGTATCTGGACGACGAAGTGATCGTCTTCGAGGGTGGCGACTTCGGAAAATCCGAAGACCTGTTCCCCGTAGACTGTGGTCAGATCCTGCGTGTTGGGGTGTATCGGGGAGTTCCCGTGTTCGCCGTCGTCAATGCGAGTCGGCCGCTCGACGTGATCTTCATTCCGGTTCGCCCGGGAGTCTGGCATCGCTACGAACGCGGTCTGCGCCGCTCGCCGAGTTCGTTTCCACTGACGTGTGCCAGGTGCCAGCGAGGCCGGTGTCAGACTCCCAAGAGTGCGGCGGGGACATCGTCGATCGTGTCGATATCCCTTCGGGGTGGGAGCATCGCGACGCTCAGCCCTGCCTCGTGGAGTCGGTTGAGTGTGCGACGAAGCACGAGCTCCGTACTCCACGGAATCGCGTGAAAGATCTCCGGATGGGGCCGGCTCATACCGATGAGGTAATATCCGCCATCCGTCGCGGGACCGATCACCACGTCGTGGTGGTCGAGGGCTTCGAAAGCCGCGCCGAGGAGGGCGGTGTCGAGGTCCAGGATGTCGGTACCGACCACGCATACGCGGTCTGCCGACAGGAGCGCTTCGTCGATTGCAGCGATCATGCGCGCACCGAGATCGCCGGCGGTCTGTCCGCGATAGCCGACGCCCTCCCCGAGCCACCGCTTCACGGCGGCAAGAGAGTCATGGTCGGGAGGCTCGACATGAACGGTCGTGGACCAGGGCCCGTCTCGCAGGGCATCGACGGTTTGTCGGCCCAGCGCACGGTAGATCCGTGTTGCGTGCTCAGCTCCCAGATCAGCGGCCAGGCGTGTCTTCACTCGCCCCTCGACCGGCGCTTTCGCAAAGACGACGACATTGAGCGTGCCGGGGCGACGGCCCGTGTAGGCGCGGTGTGGAGTCGACACGACTCGTGGGTCCGGGCGCTCGGGGCGGTAGCGTGCGCTCAGGGCAGCCGGGTCCGCCCCCAGTCGGAAGGCCACGATGAGTACGAGGTTTCGGAGCCCCGCACGGACGGGCCCCTCCCGACGGTATCGACGACCGCTGGTCACGAGCTCGGCGTCAAGAGCGAGACGTCGCCCATGGCGTGCGAGGCGGTCGATAACCTCGACGTCTTCCATGATCGGCCAGTCGGGGAACCCGCCGACGTGGTCGTAGAGGGTACGAGAGACGATCAGCCCCTGGTCGCCATATGGCATACCGAGCAGACGTTCGCGGATCCGCTGACCGAACTCTATGAAGCGATAGAAGGCCCCGCGGGTGTCGAAAGTGAGTCGAAAGTGGGCGTACGTTCGGGCTGGTGCGGTCTCGACAAAGCGGTCTAGCGCTGCCGCGGCGTTCCCCCCCATGCGTGTATCCGCATGCAGGAACACGAGCCACGGTTTCGTCGCTGCCCGAGCTCCCGCCCGGAGCTGGCGACCCCGGCCCGGCGGGCCAGACACGACGACCGCGCCTGCGGCGCGGGCGATGTCGAGGGTCCCGTCGACAGACCCTCCGTCACTGACGACGATTTCGTCCACACGCGAAACGGCATGAAGATCGTCGAGGAGTTGCGGAAGCTCCGCCGCCTCGTTCAGCGTCGGGATGATGACGGAGCAGGTGAGCGCGGATCCTGTCACGACCCCTGGTCGTTCCACGTCCAGTCGTATTCGAAGAACTCGATCCGGGGTTCAGGAACCGAGGTTACGGCGGCAGCCTCGTCGGACAGGTAGGGTGCAAAGAAGGCCCGAAGACCGTCCACGCTACCAAAGTCGTCCTTGAACGAATCCAGAACCTGGTTCATGAGAACGACCCCGGCTCGACGACGAAGTGCTCAGGCGTCGACCCCCGGCTCTCGACGGCGCGTTCGAGCGGAGCGTCGACCATGTTCGGTTCATGCCCCTCGCGCCTCAACACTGGACAACCTGGGGCCGTGCAGTTGACCGCGAAGTGGATGCGCGGTTCGCCCATCGGCCGGATGATCGAGTGCTCGATCTCGTCCTGCGATCGGTCGGCTCCAGCGATGTATGCGTCCAGGGTGGCTAGTTCGGCAACAACGGTGGAGTCGTCGACTGCAGGTTGCGCCTCGACCTGAGAGAGCACGGTTGAGAAGACGCCGTGTGGAGATAGCGACGGGCCCTCTGACATCGACGGGGATGTCGCCATGACAAGAGCGCACAGGGTCGTGGTACCCGGGATACCGGCACGGATGCGACGAGCAATGCTGGGAAGAAAGCTGAGTAGAATCAGTAGGCCTCCGTAGAGCAGCACGCGCAGAAGGGCCTCTCGTGATGCCTCCTGTGACCCGGCCAGAAGGGCGTCGGCGAACATCGTGTAGACGACCGTACCGGGAAAGATTCCGATCGCGGTCGCGGCCGCGTAGGTGGACCATCCGATCGATGTCAGGCCCGACCCGAAGTTCAAAGCATTAAAGGGAACGGCGGGGATGAGCCGTAGCGTCAGCAGCCCGCGGAAGCCATGGTTCAGCGTGGCTTGATCGAGCGCCTCGAGCCGATTTCCGGCCAGGCGTCTGAGTCCATCCCGCCCGAGAAAGCGACCGATACCGAAGGCCGCGTTTGCGCCGATGTTCGCCCCTATCGTGGTGTAGATCGTTCCGCCCACGGCACCGAAGATCGCGCCCCCGGCCAGGGTCAGGATCGACCCTGGAATCGCGAGCGTTGTCGCAGCGGCATAGATCGCGATGTACAGCAGTGGCGCCGAAGGCGAGCCGCGGAGCCACTTGATCGCCGCCCCGACGCCGTCGCGGCCGAGGTAGTCACCGATGGGGGTGAATGCAGCGATGGCGGCGCCGGCTCCGAGCAGGGCGACGAGGACGCCAAGACGCGTCAGCGCTCCACGAGTGCCGTTTACGGCAGCCATGAGATCACCTTCTTGAGCACACGCCCCCCCGTGCCCTCGAGACGAAGCTTCTGATATTCGGTGGCGGCACGCTTCACCCCTTCGACCAGCGTCGGGTAGGGAAAGATCGTATTGGTGACATGTGTCAGCCTCAATCCATGTGTTTTCGCGAGCACGATGGGCATGATCAATTCTCCGGCGTGGGCGCCCAGGATGGTCGCACCGAGAATCCTCCCTTTCTTGTCGGCTGAGATCTTCACGACACCGCGGCCCACGCCATCGACGATGGCGCGATCCAGATCGTCCAACTCGTACGAAAAAGTCCTCCCGCCTTGGGCCTCCGCTTCGATTTGCGACATGCCTACATGGGCGATCTCGGGGTCCGTGAACGTGACCCACGGAACGTTGTCGTACCGTACGTGCGTCGACCCGGGGAGCAGGGCGTTACGGAGCACCGCTTTGGCCTGCTGGTCGGCGACGTGGGTGAACTGAAGCCCACCCGTGACGTCGCCGGCGGCCCAGATGTTGCGCGAAGTCGTACGCATGGCCGAATCGACGTCGACAGCCCCATCGATGACCCGCACGCCTGCGTGATCGAGTCCCAGTCCGTCGAGGAATGGCCGGCGTCCGGTCGCCACGAAGATCTCGTCCGTTAGCAGACGCTCTCCGGCGCTTGTGTGAAGCACTTTGCCCTCGGGGCTTCGCTCGATCGCGTCGACGTGCTCTCCCAGGCGCATGTGCAGGCCTTCCGCCTCGAGCATCGCCCGAAGTCGATCCGCGATGTCTCGGTCCTCTTTCGGCAAGATGCGATCTGCTATCTCGACGACGGTTACGGTCGCGCCGAGGCGAGACATGACTTGGGCCATTTCCAAGCCGATTGGGCCCGCTCCCAGTACAGTGACCCGATCGGGAAGGTGCTCTGCCTCGAAGAGAGAGTGATGGTCCAGATACCCGATCTCTTCGAGCCCGGGGATCGGAGGCGCAACCGGCGCGGCACCTGTGGCGATGACGATACGTTTCGCCTTGAGGATCCCAATACCCTCGACCTCGACCTCCCGGTTGGAGAGAAAGCGGGCTGCCCCGAAATGGACGTCCACGCCCATGTCGCGAAAACGCTGTGGGTCGTCGTGGTGTTCGACGACCCCGCGGGCCCTCCGCATCCGGGTCATGACCTCGGCGAAGGCGTGCTTCGGCGCCACTGCGGTGAGGCCGAGACGGTCGGCATCGCGCATCGCGTGCGCGACTTTCGCCGAGGCGATCAGGGCCTTGGAAGGCACGCAACCTGTCCAGAGGCAGTCTCCGCCGAGGGCGCTCTTCTCCACGATCGCGCTCCGAACACCCAGGTAGGCGCCACCGGCTGCGGACACCAGTCCAGCCGTCCCCCCGCCGATGGACAATAGATCGTATTCCTCGTGGTGCTTCATGCCGACTCCGACAGGGTTGTCTCGCTCCGGGACAGAATATGCCAGCGATTGTGCCAGTTCCCGGTGACCCATGCCAGTCCGCGTACCGGATGACACGACGCCGGCCCCAAATGGCATTCCGGTGTGGCATGCCCCGGGGTAGCTTGCTGCGTCCCGAAATGGCGAAATGACGTACTTTCGCTTTCTCTTCGGGTGTGGTACTTTGCGATTCAATGCTCGAATCAGGGCAGCCACGGAACGGAGGCGAGATGGCAGGCGCGGCGAAGGACAAGAAGGCGGACAAGAAGCAGAAAGCGTTGGACACTGCGCTGACTCAGATCGAACGCTCCTTCGGCACGGGCGCGATCATGCGAATGGGCGCGGACAGTCGCCTCACTGCGATCGAAGCGATTGCGACGGGCGCCATCAACCTCGATGCGGCGATCGGCATCGGTGGTATGCCTCGCGGCCGTATCAGTGAGATCTACGGCCCCGAATCCTCCGGCAAGACGACAATCTGTCTTCAGGTCATTGCGAATGCCCAGAGGTCAGGAGGTATCGCGGCGTTCATCGACGCCGAGCACGCGCTCGACGTCGGATACGCCCGAAAGCTCGGCGTAGATGTCGACAACCTTCTCGTTTCTCAACCCGATACGGGTGAGCAGGCGCTCGAAATCGCCGAGGTTCTGATTCGAAGCAACGCGATCGACGTCGTCGTCATTGATTCGGTTGCTGCGCTCGTGCCGCGGGCGGAGATCGAGGGGGAGATGGGCGACACGCACGTGGGGCTTCAGGCTCGCCTGATGAGCCAGGCGCTCCGTAAGCTGACAGGTGCTGTGAACCGCTCCCATACCGCGGTGATCTTCACGAACCAGATTCGCGAGAAGGTCGGTGTGATGTTTGGGAGCCCCGAGACGACGTCGGGTGGGCGGGCCCTGAAGTTCTACGCTTCTCTCCGGCTGGACATTCGGCGTATCGGTGCCATCAAGGACGGGCAGGATGTGATCGGGAACCGAACGCGCGTGAAGGTCGTGAAGAACAAGTGCGCGCCTCCGTTCCGGCAGGCCGAGTTCGATATCCAGTACAATGAGGGTGTCAGTCACAATGCGCTCCTGATCGACCTTGGTGTCGAGCACGGGATCGTCCAGAAGTCCGGAGCCTGGTTCTCCTACGGTGACCTGCGTCTCGGTCAGGGAAAGGAGAACTCCAAGAACTTCTTCGTGGAGAACCCGGACATTGCCGAGGAGGTCGACGCTCAACTGCGGGTGGCGCTTGGCCTCGTGGAGGAAGCCTCCCAGGAGGATACGGCCGGTGACGTGGGTGAGGCCGCCGAGGTGGATGAGGCCACCGAACCTGAGGCTGTCGAGGCAAGCGCTGGCTGATTCTGGCCCGAGTTCGTGCCAGGGCTACGTTGAGCGTTTCGCCTCGACGAGAGTCGTCGCCATCTGAATGAGGTATGGGCTCCGGACGACAGATTCGTCCGGGGCTCTTATCTTTCGCCCCTGTGGCCCGTATCTCGCCGACGGGCTAACGACCCGAGTACCGTGAACGGCGTCTGCCGATTGTACCCATGAAGATCGACGAAATCCGAAGCCGCTTCCTCGAGTTTTTCGAGGAACGAGACCACGCCGTCAAACCTTCGTCTTCGCTGGTCCCGGCGGACGATCCGACGTTGCTCTTTACGAACGCGGGCATGGTGCAGTTCAAGAAGGTCTTTCTCGGTCAGGAAGACATCGGCGTCGTCCGTGCAGCGACATCGCAGAAGTGCGTACGAGCGGGAGGAAAACACAACGACCTTGAGGAAGTCGGTCGGACCACTCGGCACCACACCTTCTTCGAGATGCTCGGGAACTTCTCGTTCGGTGACTACTTCAAGCGCGACGCGATTCGATATGCATACGAGCTTCTCACCGAGGTCTATGGCTTAGATCCGGAGCGTGTGTATGCGACAGTGCACCACTCCGACGACGAGGCTGCGGATCTCTGGCTGAACGAGATCGGCCTTCCGCCCGAGCGTGTCTATCGTCTCGGGGACAAGGACAACTTCTGGCAGATGGCGGACACCGGCCCTTGTGGTCCGTGTTCCGAACTGCACTACGATCTTCGGGAGGTTCCTGCACCGGTCGCGAGTACCGAAGAATTCGTCGAACTGAACGACGCGGGTACGATCATCGAGTTGTGGAACCTCGTGTTCATGCAGTTCGATCGGGACGCTGAAGGGACGCTTCACCCACTTCCCGCGCCGTGCGTTGACACGGGTGCCGGGCTCGAGCGGATTGCAGCGGTTCTGCAGGGCGCCGACTCGAACTACCACACCGACGTTTTCGCCCCACTTCTCGACCGCGTGGCGGAGCTGGTCGATCGACCGTACGAGTGGAACACTGAGGCGGGTGTGAGCTACCGAGTGCTCGCCGACCATGCTCGCGCGGTCGGGTTTCTGCTCTCGGACGGTGTGTATCCGTCGAACGAAGGACGAGGATACGTCCTAAGGCGGATCCTGCGACGCGGAGCGCGACATGCCTGGCTCCTGGGCCGTCGAGAGCCGACGCTGGTGGGGGTCGTCGACGCCGTCATCGAATCGATGAGCGGCGTCTACCCCGAGTTGGCCGAGCGGCGGGATCACATCATCGATGCGGCGCGCGCTGAGGAAGAGCGATTCCTCGCCACGATTGAGGGCGGGCTGGATCGCTTCAATGAACTGGCGGACGCCGAATCTGGGGTGATACCGGGTGACGAGGCGTTCAAACTCTACGATACCTTCGGGTTTCCGATTGACCTGACACAGTTGATGGCCGATGAGAAGGGTGTTCGGGTGGACGTGGTCGGGTTTGAAGCCGCGCTCGAGGAACAGCGCGCTCGCTCACGGGCGGATCGGGCTTCCAGCGGTGTCGAGAACGACGAAGCCGCGGACGCGGAGAGCTGGACATCGCTTTCCCGCGGCCCCCAGACCTTCGTTGGATATCGGGTTCTGGAAGCGGACACGGATGTCGTCAGTTGGAAACCGATCGAAGATGGCGTCGGCTTGTTGCTGGAAGAGAACCCGTTCTATGTGGAGAGCGGTGGCCAAGTCTCTGATGGTGGATCTGTGCAGGGTGACGGATGGACCCTGACAGTAGCCCGCGTGGCGAAGGTACCGGCTGGTGTGGCCGTCTTTGGCCCTGTCGAGGGGAATTTCCCGCAGGATGCTGCGGTGATTCGGGCGTGTGCGACGGTCCCCGCCGACGTGCGGAGTGACACGGTTCGAAACCACACGGCGACCCACTTGCTCCACGCCGCCTTGAGATCGGTCCTGGGGGACCATGTCGTCCAGCGGGGGTCGCTGGTCGCGCCCGAGCGGCTTCGGTTCGACTTCGCCCATACGGCGCCGTTGACCGAGGAAGAGAAGGCCGAAGTCGAGCGGATCGTGAACGAGGGAGTTTGGGGTAACCACCCCGTCGAGATCGACCTCCGATCCTACGACGATGCGGTCGCTGCGGGTGCGATGGCACTCTTCGGCGAGAAGTACGCCGACGAGGTCCGTGTGGTGAACATCCCGGGTGTCAGTATGGAGCTGTGTGGTGGGACACACGTCTCGGCTACAGGAGATATCGGCCTTTTTCGGATCGTGGGCGAGTCGGGTGTGGCCGCGGGTGTGCGGCGGATCGAGGCGCTCACCGGGCGTGGTGCCTATGCCTACTTCGAGGGTCGCGAGAAAGAGCTGGGGAAGGCCGCCGAGGTGCTAAAGACCCAGCCCGACAACCTTGCCCGGCGAGTCGAGCAGCTCCTTCAAGAGAAGGCTGAGATGGAGCGGCTTCTCGATGAGGTGAGAGCACAGGGCGGTGGTGGCGAAGACGTCGCGATACACGAAACGATCGAGATTGCGGGGAGTGACAGCGCGTCATACCGAGGGGTGCGTCTGCGGGCGCGTGACCTTGATGACGCCCGGAAGTGGGGAGACGCGTTCCTGCGAGACGGGAAGAGTGGGGTCGCCGTCCTGGCCGCAGAGATGCCGGGTGGAAAGCGGGCACTCTTCGCGTTCGTGACCGATGACATGATTTCGCGCGGGGTGCGGGCCGATGCGGTCGTGCGGGAGGTTGCTTCCGTGGTGGGAGGGCGTGGCGGCGGGCGCCCCCATATGGCCCAGGCTGGGGTCGAGAACCCTTCGCGTCTGGACGAGGCTCTGGCGTTCGGCGCGGAGACGGTGAAGGCTCTCTTGGCTGGGGCACAGGCGTGACCAACTTCGGTTGGCTGGAGGCCCGACGTCCTCGTCCTCCTGAGGATCTGTTGGCGCGGCTGCACGATGTGGCCGGTTCGGTGCCTGAGCGCTCGCTTTCTTCCGATGCCTTCGTGAGTTCAGTGAGGGGCGCGTTGGCGCGTGCCCTCAGTCAGCCTGGGCGCGTGCGAGATGCTGCGTTCGATCTTCTCGTTGTGGACGCATGGGTGACGTATGCCTGTGAGGCCGCCCTCGAGGGAGACGATCCCGACGCAGTCCTCGACGGACTGATCTCGATCGGGAGGGACGCGTGACCCTCGATGACTCCATGTCACTCGTGGATATCCACAGTCATCTCGTTCCTGGCGTAGACGACGGGGCGCGACACGTCCCTGGTGTACTGAACGCCATCGAACGCATGACCCACGCGGGGATACGGCGTGTGGTGACGACACCTCACATTGATGCCAGCCTGGTACTCACACCCGAACGACTCGAGGCGCGGCTCGACGGAGTCACTCAGGCCTGGGAGCAGGCCCGAAGCGCGATCCGCGAAGAGTTCCCGGAGGTTGAATACCTTCGAGGACATGAAGTGCTCATCGACATACCCGAGCCGGATCTCTCGGACTCGCGCCTGCGGCTGACTGGAACCTCTTTCGTCCTCATAGAATGGCCCCGACTACAGGTTCCCCCTGGGACACCCAGAGTCGTTCGCCACATCTGCGATCAGGGGTACCGCCCGATTATCGCTCATCCCGAGCGGTATGCTGGCATGATGCACAAGACGGAGCTGCCGCATCAGTGGAAGGAAGCTGGGGCGCGGCTCCAGGTGAACTATGGTTCTCTCGCAGGTCGATACGGGTCCGAGGCACAGGCGGTGGCGTGGCGCATCCTTGGACTCGGGCTGGCCGACTACCTGGCGTCGGACTTTCACGGTCAGTCGCGCCTCAAGATCTACAAGAAAGAGACTTGGGCCGAGCTTGAAGAGCGCGGAGGACAGGAGGCGCTCGATCTTCTCTTCCGCGTGAACCCGGCACGGGTTCTGGAGGATGTCGAGCCGTTACCGGTGCCGGCGGTGTCGGCACCCTCGCCGCTTCTCCAGCGTCTGCGAGGCATGATCGTTCGGCGTGAGCGCTCGATGGAGCGACAGGGTTGATTCAGGCTGAGCACCTTCGGGCGCATTTCACCGAGCATTCGCGTGTCGTCGAGGATACGGCAGCCGGGCTCATCGACCAGATCGAGCAGTATGCCTCGTGGGTCGCGGACACGATTGCGTCCGGCGGGCGTCTCTTTCTTTGCGGCAACGGGGGAGGGGCTGCAGGCGCGCAGCACCTGGCGGCTGAGTTCGTGGTGCGCTTCGCCCGAGCCCGCCGGGCTCTTGCGGCGATTGCGCTGACGACGGACGCGTCGGTTCTGACCGCAGCCGGAAACGACCTCGGGTTTGAGCATGTCTTCGCCCGTCAGGTTGAGGCGCTGGCGTCGGCCGGTGACATTCTTATCCTGCATTCGACCAGTGGTGATTCGCCGAATCTTCTGGTTGCAGCCGACGCGGCACGAGCCCGAGATGTTCGCAGTATCGGACTTCTGGCCCGGGGTGGAGGAGCGCTCCTGGAGAAGGTTGATCTTCCCCTGGTCGTGCCAACGGACTCCACCGCGCGCGCGCAGGAGCTCCACCTGCTCATAGGGCACATCGTGTGCGACGTCGTCGAGGCCTCGCTCAATTCCATTCCGGACACCGCTTAGGACGGGATTATCGTGGATCCATTGATCGATCTGAGAGGAAGGAACGCCATCATCACCGGTGGCTGTCGGGGTGTGGGCCGCGCGGTCGCGCTTCAGCTTGCCCAGGTGGGCGCCAACGTAGGGATCGGTTTCCGGTCACGAGTCGACGACGCCGAAGCAGTCGTCGAAGAGTGTCGGGCGCTGGGCGTCCAGGCGTGGGCACACGGCGGAGACCTTGCCGATCCGGCCGAGGCTGAGGCGCTATTCGCGCGAGGCGATGTGGAGTTCGAAGGGCTCGACATCTTCGTCGGTAACCACGGGATTTGGCCTCCGGAAGACGAGCCCGTCGCGGAGCTCTCCAATGAACGATGGCATCGGACGATCGACGCCAACCTCCACTCCATCTTCTACGCCTGCCGGGCGGCGGCTGGTCGCCTTCGTGACCACGGGCGGGTCGTGCTCGTCAGTAGCACGGCCGGGCAGCGTGGAGAAGCGTTCCATGCCGACTACGCGGCCACGAAAGGTGCGTTGATCTCTATGGTGAAGGGCTTCTGTGTCGAGCTGGCGCCGAGGGGTATCACAGTCAACTCGGTCGCACCGGGCTGGATCGATACGGAGATGGCTGCGATCGCGTTCGAGGGTGGAGAGCGTGAGCGGATCATGGGGACGATTCCGATCGGCCGAATCGCCACGGCCACAGATGTGGCAGGCCCGATCGTCTTCCTCTGCTCCGAGCTCGCGCGACACATCACGGGCGAGATCGTGAATGTCAACGGTGGGGCCGTGCTTCCGGGATGAGTGACGTTCGTCCGATCGCGCCGGGTGCGGTCCGGTGGATCGCTCGAACCCTCGAAGACGCCGGCTATGAGACATGGGCGGTCGGCGGCGCGGTGCGTGACGCACTGCTTGGGCGACCATCGGTAGACTGGGATCTCGCAACGAGAGCGACCCCGAAGCAGGTTCGGCGGACCTTTCGAAGAACGGTCCCTATCGGGGTTGAGCACGGTACGGTCGGCGTACTGGCACGCGACGGCATCATGTACGAAGTGACCACGTTCCGAAGAGATGTCGAGACAGACGGGCGGCACGCTGTGGTGGAATTCGCCGAGCGTATCGAAGAGGACCTCTCGAGGCGGGACTTCACCATCAATGCGATCGCGTGGCACCCGCTGCGAGACCAACTCTACGATCCATTCGGGGGTGGTGCGGATCTGAACACCCGTACGCTGAGGACCGTGGGGGCGGCGGCGGACCGTTTCCGCGAGGACTATCTGCGCATCCTTCGGGCTGTACGGTTTGCCGGCCGGTTCGACCTCCAGATCGAGGACACCACCTGGGCGGAGCTTACGGCACTGACCGAATATCTACCAACGCTCTCGCCGGAGCGCATTCGGGAAGAACTGATGAAGGTGCTCTCTGCCGACGCTCGCCCGAGTCGAGCGCTCGGCCTGTACCGCGACGCAGGGATCAATACGGTGCTCTACCCGGAGATCGACGAGCTCGCAGACTCACACTGGGAGAAGGCCGTGAAGATCGTGGAGGCACTCCCCGTGAACCGACCCATGCTTCGTCTTGGAGCGCTTCTTCGTCCTGTCGACGAAGCCTCGGCCGCTGCGTTTCTCGTACGGCTGCGCCTGTCGAATGCCGATACTGATGCGGTGGCGCATCTGTCTGGTGCCCCTGAGCTGCCTCCACCGACTCCCGAAGAGGAAGTACAACGACGTTGGCTGAGTCGTCATGGAGGCCAGGTCATGAAAGGAGTGGCCCGGCTGGACCTCGCTGCCGCTCGCGCCGGGTGTGCGGACCGCTCGTCCACGGAGGTTGTGGAGGCGTGGCGCGCGATGAGAGCCGTACTTCGGTCGTGTCCGCCTCTCGTGGTCGGTGATTTGGCGATCGACGGGCGCGACCTGATCGCCCTCGGGCTGAAGCCTGGTCCGGTCTTCCGAGACGTTCTGCAGCAGCTGCTGGACTGGGTTCTGGGAGATCCGAGCCGAAATGAGAGGGACGGACTTCTGCTGCGGGCTGAAGAGGTAACACGTCGGCTCGACTCGGGCAGGCATTCAGAAGGACGATCCTGATGACCGACCTGGACCTGTTCGGTAGAGAGTCAGAGGAAGAGGCGGGTGATGGGATCCTCGGTACGGGCGGGCCTGACGCGGGGTCTGACGGTGTCGATCCGAACGCTCCGCTCGCCGCTCGCATGCGCCCTCGCACGCTCGACGACTTCCAGGGCCAGGAGCAGCTGCTGGGGCAGGGGAAAGCGATTCGCGCCATGCTTGATGGTGGTAAGGTCGCGAGCATGATCCTGTGGGGGCCACCGGGTAGCGGAAAGACCACGCTCGCGCGCATCATCGCGGATATGTCGGGAACGACCTTCGTGCCGTTCAGCGCGGTCACCGAAGGTGTCGCTCGGGTCCGGGAGATCATCGCCGAAGCAGGGACGCGCCGCCGGGCCACTGGGCGTCAGACGATTCTCTTCGCGGACGAGATCCACCGCTTCAACAAGGCTCAGCAGGACGCGTTCCTGCCACACGTTGAGGCCGGCACGATCATCCTTGTCGGTGCGACAACCGAGAACCCGTCGTTCGAGATCGTCCGCCCACTTCTTTCCCGTGCGCCGGTATACGTGCTCGAGGCGCTCAGCGCCCGAGCGATTCGCTCGATTCTGGATCAGGCGATGGCCGATTCTCGAGGCCTTGCGTCGATGGAAGTGACGGGTGACGACGACGCGCTGAACTTCATCGCAGAGGCCGCAGACGGAGATGCGCGCCGCGCGCTGGGTGTACTCGAGGCGGCGGCGCACCTTGCCGGGACAGGGGGGATCGTGAACGAGGACGTGGCGCGCGAGGCCCTCCAGCATCGATACGCTGCGTACGACAAGAGTGGTGAAGAGCACTACAACCTCATCTCTGCCCTCCACAAGTCCGTGCGGGGATCGGATCCGGATGCCGCACTGTACTGGCTGGCTCGGATGCTGGAGGGTGGAGAAGATCCGCTCTATGTGGCGCGGCGGTTGGTGCGTATGGCGACCGAGGACATCGGTCTGGCGGATCCCGCTGCCCTCGGACACGCCGTTGCGGCAAGGGATGCTTATCACTTCCTCGGTGCCCCCGAGGGAGAACTCGCGCTTGCGCAGGCCACGGTCTACCTGGCGACCGCCCCGAAGTCCAATCGAGTGTACGGGGCGTGGAAGGCAGCTCGCAGGCGGGCGCGGGAGACCCCGGCGGCGGGTGTCCCGCTACACATTCGAAACGCGCCCACATCGCTCATGAAGGACCTCGGATATGGGCAGGGCTACCAGTACGACCCGGCGCTTGAAGATGGCGTCTCCGACCAGGCGTACCTGCCGAACGAAGTGGCGGGTTCACGCTTCTACGAGCCGGGTGACTTCGGCTTCGAGAAGACCATTGCAGAGCGGTTGAGATGGTGGGGAGAGCGGCGGAAGAAGGGCTGATCCGGGACTGTGTGGCTGCCCTGACCTTGGGTATTCTTCGGGCGTCCCCACGGTGGTCTGAACTCTGGGGTCGGAGGTAATCGGATCCCCACGCAACTCATTGATCTGCGGACGCCCGTCGACCGGGCGGTGCTCGTCGGAGCGCCGTCTCGTTCGGAGGCACGCGACGTCGCGAATGAACACCTTGACGAGCTGGCTCGCCTGACCGACACGGCGGGCGGCGAGGTCGTTGGGTCACTGGTGCAGCGACTCGATTCGCCTCATCCGCGGTACTACCTGGGAGAGGGTAAGGCGAGGTCCCTGGGGGAGCTCGTCGCGGAGCGGGAAGCGAATCTCGTCATCTTTGACGAGGAGCTCAGTCCCGCCCAGGGCAAGAATCTCGAGGAGCTCATCAAGGTTCGTGTGATGGACCGCTCTGAACTCATCCTCGACATTTTCGCGACCCGTGCCCAGTCGAGTGAGGCGCGGATGCAGGTCGAGCTGGCCCAGCTGGAGTACCTGCTTCCCCGTCTGCGCCGTATGTGGAACCACCTCTCCCGAATCCGTGGCGGTATCGGTTTGCGTGGTCCGGGGGAGACGCAGCTGGAAACCGACCGGCGGCTCATCGGAACCCGGATTGGTGATCTCAGGCGTAAGCTCCGAGACGTGGCGAAAGCTCGAGCGGTCCAGCGAAAATCTCGGGCAGGACTGTTTCGGGTCGCACTCGTGGGCTACACGAACGCCGGAAAGTCGTCACTCCTCAGGGCGCTGTCCGGTGCGGACCTCTTTGTCGAGGATCGACTCTTCGCCACGCTCGACTCGGCGACGAGGAACGTCGATCTCGAGGGTGGTTACGAAGCGCTCGTTACGGATACCGTCGGATTCATTCGCAAGCTGCCACATCACCTCGTCGCGTCGTTCCGCTCCACGCTGGAGGAAGCGGGGGAGGCGGATGTCCTTCTTCACGTGATCGACGCCTCACACCCCGATTGGGAAGAACAACGGCAGGTCGTCCTGGAGGTACTCGAGGACCTGGCGCTCGACGATCGAGAGAAGATCCTGGTCTTCAATAAGACGGATCGGATTAGCGAGGTAGAGCGAGAGTCGCTCCAGCGCCGGATTCGCGCGCTGGAAACGACCCCTGCGGTCTTCGTAAGCGCCCACCAGGCGGACTCGCTGGAGGCGTTGAAGGAAACGCTCCGTGCGCGAATCCGAAACCGGCTCGCATCTGTGACCGTCCGCATCCCGTATGCGGACGGTGAGGCGATTGCAGCGGTGTACCGTGAAGGAGAGGTTGTCCACCGGGTGGACGAAGCGATGGACGTGCGGCTCACGGCGCGCCTTCCGCGTGGCGTGGTGGGCCGGCTTGCGTCTCGTGCGGGAATCGAAATCGAGGAGGTCGCATGAGTCTCGGGCCGGTCGTAATCATCGGGCCCGGCCGGATGGGCCGCACGCTCGCCGGCGCGTTCATCGAGAGCGGAGCGTTTCGGGAGGTGGTGGTGGCGGGGCGCCAGGCGACCGCCCCGTACGAGCCCGCATGGGATGGGCACGCCCGGTATGTATTCGGTCTGGAACGCCCTCTGCCCGGTACCCTGGCTGTTCTCCTCGCGGTTCCAGAAGCACATGTGCCTGAAGTGGCGCACTCGCTGGCTGCATTGGGCCCTGCACCGGACGGATGCTCGGTCTTTCACCTTTCCGGGGCATTACCCACCGACGTCCTCGAACCTCTGTATCACGCGGGATACGCGGTCGGTGCCCTGCACCCACTTCTGGCCGTGACGGACCCGACGGTCGGTGAGCTTTGCATCGGTGATGCCTGGTTTTCCGTGACGGGAGCTCCGGATGTCGTCTCGGTCGCTCGCATGCTCACGAATTCCATCGGGTGCAGGCTCATCGCCGTACCGGCCGCCCGTCGTTCGACCTATCACGCTGCCGCGGTGCTGGCGAGCACGATGATGCTGCCACTGCTCGCGAGGGCGGTGGAGCTCATGCAGCGAGCGGGTGTCGACGGGGATCAGGGACTCGCTGCACTCATCCCGCTGGTTCGCAGCACGCTTGATTCGATCGAAGCGGGAGGCGTGCCGGATGCCAGCCGCGGCCCCATTGCATGCGGGGACGTCGATACTGTAGCGCTTCACCTGAGAGCTCTGGACCATGATCAGGCTCACCTTTACGCCACGCTCGGAGCGGAGACGCTCGAGCTTTCCAAGGGTGGCCTGGATCGCGAAATCTACGAAGCCCTGAACGACCTATTCAGCCGAGTGCTCAAACTCGAGACCACAGGAACAGGCTACTGATATGCGTTTGTACGTGAACATCGATCACATCGCGACTGTTCGGCAGGCGCGGATGACGGACGAACCGGATCCTGTGCGGGCGGCTGTCCTCGCCGAACTGGGTGGAGCAGATGGGCTCACGGTCCACCTGCGCGAAGACCGACGTCATATCCAGGACCGTGATGTCGATCTTCTGATGGAAACGGCCCGCACTCCGATCAATCTCGAGGTCGCCGCGTCCGAGGACATGATCACTCTGGCGTGCGCGTGGCGGCCGGCTCAGGTGACACTCGTTCCGGAAAAAAGGGAAGAGGTCACGACAGAAGGGGGCCTCGCCCTCGGCGCGGAGAGCCAGCGCGGCCCGTTAGCGGAGGCGATTCACCGGCTGCAGGACGTCGGGATTCGAACGTCACTCTTCATCGATCCGGACGAAGCGGCGATCCACGTATCCGCCGACCTTGGCGTGGAAGCGGTGGAACTGCACACCGGTGAATTTGCGAACACGGCCGGTGCGGCGCGCGTCGCTCAATTGGCCCGGCTTGCGGATGCCGCCGCATTGGCCCGGTCGTGCGGGCTGGCCGCTCACGCGGGCCACGGACTAACCTACCAGAACGTGGCACCCGTGGCGGCGATTCCCGAACTCGAAGAGCTCAACATCGGACATTCGATCATCTCGCGGGCGGTATTCGTGGGACTCGAGCGAGCTGTAAGCGAGATGGCGCACATTCTGCGACGGGAACGACCGTCGTGAAGAACGCAGGAAAAGCGGCGGTCGGCCTCCTGGTCACCGTCTTCCTTCTCTGGTTCGTGCTCAAGGACGTCGACTTCGGCGAGGTACTCGCGAACATCGCGACAGGGAACATGTGGTTGCTGGCGGCCTCCGTGTTCGTCGCGACGTTCGGCTTCCTCATCCGGGCGTTACGCTGGCACGTACTGCTCGCGCCGGTGCTTCCCGAGAGTCGTCTCCGCTCCAGGTTTGCAGGCGTCTCCATCGGGTTCATGGCGAACAACATCCTGCCCGCGCGGATGGGTGAGTTCGCACGTCCGTATGCGTTCAGTCGCCTCGAGCCGATCAGCATCACGGCGGCGTTTGGAAGTCTTGTGGTCGAACGCTTCATGGACGGCGTGATTCTCCTGCTTTTTCTCATCATCCCCGTCTATACCCCGGCGTTTCCGGAGGTGGCCGCCCTCCTCGAGGGCGGTGGCCTGGCAATCTTTCAGGGAGCCGTCGCACTCGTGTTCGGGGTGCTTTTCGCGCTCATACTGATGGCCACGCTGCCTCGACAATTCCTGGCGGTTGCGCGGTTCTTCGTGAGCTTCCTTCCCGGTGGCTGGGCAGGGCGCATCGTCGAGCTTCTCGAAGGTCTTCTCGATTCGATGGCGATCATGCGTGACCCGAAGCTTCTCGCACTGGGATTCGCGTGGTCGCTCTTCTTCTGGACCTGGCACGGCCTCTCGTTCTGGCTGGGAATGCTTGCGTTCGGTATCGATACCGGCTGGTTCTCCGCCATGTTCACGGAGGCGGTTGTGGGCTTCGGTGTGGCGCTCCCATCCGCTCCAGGGTTCTTCGGCACGTTCCACGCCTCGGCGAACTTCGCTCTGACGACGGTCTACGGAGTCTCCGAGGCGCAGTCACTCGCGTTCGCCTTCGCCTACCACTTCGGTGGCTGGATCCCGATTACGGCGATCGGCCTGTGGTACACGTGGAAACTGGGTCTCTCTCTGAGCGACATCGGATCTGCCGACGACCAGGTTCATGAAGCTCAGGAAGAGGCGACGTGGGGCGAGGGGCGTGCCGAGACCGATGCCGACTGACGTGCGCGGGGTGGCCCGCACGCTGGCTCCGGCAAAGGTGAATCTCGCCCTCTATGTCGGCCCGAAGCGCCTGGACGGATTTCACGAGCTTGTGACGATCTTTCAGGCGATTTCTCTTGCCGATGAAGTCGAGGTCGAGGTGATGGCCCCGGCAAGAGAGGGGCAGGCGGATGAGGCGATCCGGCTGATCGTAGAAGGTCCCGATCTTGGTCCGGTCGAGGAGAACCTTGCGTGGCGGGCAGCACAGGCGTTCGCCGTAGAGGCTCGTTTGGACCGGCCCGTTTCGATTCGTCTCCGGAAGACGATCCCTGCGGGTGCCGGCCTCGGAGGCGGGTCGTCCGATGCCGCGGCCGTGTTGCGGTGCCTCGCGTACCTGACCGACTTCGACGACGCACCAAGGTTGACTGAGATCGCGGCAGGACTCGGGTCGGATGTGGCGTTTTTCCTCGGATCGTCTCCTACCGCGATCGGACGGGGGCGTGGTGAGCAGATCCAACCAGTCGAAGCTTTGCCGTCCAGACCGATCGCGGTTGCATTGCCACCGGTACACGTAGCGACGGGCCCCGCTTACCGGGCCCTGGACGCCTCTCGAGTCGACCACGAAACGGTTCAGCTACCGGGTATGGGTGCCGTGGTGTCATGGAACGGCCTGCTCGGTGAGGGGGGGGTAAACGACTTCGAGGCGATCGTAGCCGAGCGTCACGAGCCGGTCGCGAAGTCACTTGCTGCGATGCGAAGCGCCGGAGCCGCGTTCGCCATGCTCTCGGGCAGCGGTGCGGCCTCGTTCGCTCTCTTCGACGAATCCGTTGATGCGGTCAGGGCCGAGGCGTGGTGCGATGGTCTGTCGAATTCTCTCGGTTGGTCGATCGTTCCGTGCACCACTCTGGAGCACATGCCGGAGGTCATTTCGATGTGATTCGATCGGTGCGCGTCTACGTGAGGGGTTGAGGCGCGCTTGGAGGTTCTGATAGCATTCGGTCGCTGGCCCGTCGTCTAATGGCAAGACCCCGGTCTTTGGAACCGGTAATGGTGGTTCGAATCCACCCGGGCCAATCATCATGCTTCGCCTCCCGAGGGGGCGCCTCGTAGCTTGTCGACATGATGGGGTCGTTCGCTTTCTCGTTCGTCGTGGTGTCGTCCTGTGTAGGAGCCTGGCATTCCTGCCCCCGGCCGGGCACACTGCCTCGGCCGAACTACGAGTCGGCAGTTGTCGTGAACGACACGATCGATGTCGATCGTGTGGTCTCCGCTGCGCGTGCAGCACAGGCGAGCTTCGAACGCCGTCGAATCCGCTACCTGCCGATCAATCTGGACAGCTTCGGCGGTGACTGCGATGAGATCATCGGACGTATCTGTACGACGTACTCGGAGGGCGAATGGTATCCCGTTCCGGAGGACGATGAGATCGTCAGGCTGCGGACTCGGCTCCTTCAGCGGCTGGACTCCATGCAGATCCTCGCCCCTGAGAGCGACTGGATCCTCGGCCAGCGGGTCTGGTACCGCGCGGAGGCCGGGGATGCCGAAGAAGCACTGTCTGTCGCGACCCAGTGTGGCGGAGCGCGACCGTGGTGGTGTCAGGCGTTGAGGGGCTTCGCCCTCCAGGGGCTCGGAGAATACCACGGCGCACTGCGTGCCTTCGAAGCGGCCCTGGAAGGGATGGATCCAGAACAGGCGATGACGTGGCGTGTGCCTCGCTGGTCGGTCGATTCGAAAGCTCGCGAGCTTCTCGACGCCGTGGCGGAGCAGCCGGCCGTGCGCCAGGCTCTGATCGACCGGATTTGGACGTTGGCCGATCCACTCTACCTCGCGCCGGGCAACGATCGCCTCACGGAACACTATGCGCGCTGGACGGCGTCAGCTATGCGATCGGGCGCGCGAAACCCATTCCTTCTTCCATGGGGGAGTGATCTGGAACAACTCACGGTTCGCAACGGGTGGGAAATGGGCTGGGAACGACGTCCCAGGCGTGGATTCGTTCCAGACGATGACGCGGTCGGCCATCAGCACCCTGAAGGACGGGATTTCATGCCACCGGGTGCAGCTCTGGAGCGCCCGGCCGAAATCTCGGTGGACCACCTGCGAGCCGACCGAACGTCGCCACGCAGTCTCTATGCGCCGGTGTACGCCCCCGTTCTGTTGCCAATGGAGGGTCAGGTCGCGCTCTTTCCGCGTGGAGAGGAAACCGTGGTCGTCGCGACGTACTTCTTGCCCGAGGACACTACGTTCCACGCTGAGCACGGCCACCCGCTCCCCTGGATGGAGCATGGCCCCTACGCCGACACTCCTGATCAGGTGGGGCTCTTCGCGTTGCAGCCGGATGGGAGCTCGATCGAGCGCGCTGTGCGAAGCGGAAGCACGGACGGGACGCTGATGGTGACGGTTCCAACGGGCCCATTGATCATTTCGGCCGAGAGTTGGGCTCCGGGACGACGCCGGGCTGGCCGTGTCCGTATCGGGCGACCCGAACGAAGGGCTCTGGAGGATTTGGCCACACTGTCGGACCTGCTCTTGCTCACTCCGGCCACGTACGACCCCAAACGCCTCGAGGAGGTGCTGACCCATGCGCTGCCGCGAGCCGAGGTCCGACGGCATCAGCCGTTCGCGATTGCCTGGGAGGTCGCAGGGCTCGGCTTCCGGGCGGAGACGCTACGCTTCCGGGTTTCGGTCGAGCGAACCGATCGGAGCGTCCTCAGTCGCATTGGCGGATTCCTTGGGCTGTCCGATCGACCACAACCGCTCGAGTTGTCGTGGTCGGAGCCGTCGCCGGATCGCCCCGGCCATGACTTCCACTATCTCGTGCTCGATCTCCCGCCGCTCGACCCCGGCAGGTATGAGGTCCGCCTCGCCTTGAGCACCGCAGACCGATCGGATGCAGTGACTGCGGCGGGCTTCCGGGTCCTCGACTCGCGTTGACCCCCCACGGGGGCTTTTCTAGCTTGTCAAGCTGCTGTCTCGCGCGTCACGGAATCGAAACCCCTCATGGACGACACCTACAGACGGGGCCCGCTCCTCCTTCTGGCGGGTCGGGCGAATCGGCCCCTCGCCTCCGAGATCGGGGAAATCATCGGGAAGTCTCCGGATGGCGCCACCATCAAGCAGTTCGCTGATGGTGAGCTTTTCGCGCGGATCGACCGGAATGCTCGTGGCCGGGACGTGTACATCGTCCAGTCCACGAACGCTCCAGCAGACAACATCATGGAGCTGCTACTTCTGATCGATGCAGCCCGCCGCGCCAGTGCTGCTCGCGTCACGGCGGTGCTCCCGTACTTCGGTTACGGTCGGCAGGACCGAAAGGACCAGCCGCGTGTCGCCATCGGTGCAAAGCTCGTCGCGAATCTGATCGTCGCAGCAGGAGCAGACCGCGTCGTGTCGATCGACTTCCATCAGCACCAGATCCAGGGCTTCTTCGATATACCCGTGGATCACCTGTATGCCGCGCCAGTCCTCACCAAGTATTTTCGCGACAAGCAACTTGAGGACCTCGTTATCGTCGCGCCGGACGTGGGTTCGGCGAAGATGGCGCGAGGCTTCGCGAAACGACTCGGGGGCAGCTTCGCCATCATCGACAAGCGTCGCCCCAAGGCGAACATGTCCGAGGTGATCAACGTCGTCGGTGACGTCGACGGGATGAACTGCCTTCTGGTCGACGATATGGTCGACACCGCGGGCACACTGTCGAACGCGGTCGTCGCGCTCAAGGAGCGTGGAGCGCGGGCTGTCTTTGCTGCCGCAACTCACGCATTGTTCTCGGGCCCTGCCGGCGAACGGCTGAGTTCTGCCCCACTCGAAGAAATGGTGGTGACCAACACCATCTTCATCCCCGAGGAAAAGCGGTTTGAGAACCTGCAGATCCTCTCGGTCGCCGACCTGCTCGCGAAAGCGATCAATCATGTGCACTCGAACGAGTCGGTAAGCCAGCTCTTCGAGATGCTTCCTGAAAACTGAGGGAAAGGGCCTCGGGATCGCCCGAGGGCCGATAATCAGAGGAAACCACTGATGTCTGACACGAAGTTGAAAGCAGCCCTCCGCGAGGGCACCGGAAAAGGCGTTGCCCGAAAAATGCGTGAGGCCGGACAGACGCCCGCGGTACTGTACGGAGGTGACGAAAGCACGGTTCATCTGGCGCTCGATACGCATGACGCGCACTACCTCTTCCACAACATCTCTGTCGACAACACGATCGTCGATCTTCACGTGGAAGGTGAGAAGGAGCCGGTTCAGGCGCTCGTGCGGGAGATTCAGACACATCCATGGAAGGCAACGCTGCTCCACGTGGACTTTCTTCGGATTCAGAAGGGAGTTGCCGTCGATGTCGAGGTGCCGCTGCACTTGATGGGTACGCCGGAGGGCGTTCGCCTCGGTGGGGGGAAGCTCGAGCAGATCATCTACGACCTGCCGCTGCGGTGCGTCCCATCCAAGATTCCGGAGGTCATCGAAGTCGACGTCAGCGGACTCGATGTCGGCGAGGTCCTCCACATCTCGGACATCTCGTTCGACGAGGGAATCGAGGTCACTGTCGCTCAGGAGCGGACGATCTGCTCGGTTGCTGCACCGAAAGGGCCAGCGGACGATGAGCCCGAGGAGGCGGAGGAAGTCGAAACACCTGCCGAGGATTCCGAGGCAGGCGAGGGCTGACGACTCTGCTGAGCGGGCTGCGGCATGAAGATCGTGCTCGGGCTGGGCAATCCCGGGCCCGAATACGATGACACTCGGCACAATGTCGGGTGGTGGGTGCTGGACCGACTGGCATACGATTGGGACTTCGGTCCCTTTCGCAGGGTCGGGAAGGCCTTCGTGAGTGAAGGGTCGGTCGGCGGTATCGAGGTTCGCCTCATGAAACCGACGACGTTCATGAACCGAAGTGGGCTCGCTTTGCGACCCGTGAAGGTGATGCAGGACTTCGATCTGGAAGAGGATCTCCTGGTCGTGGTAGACGATACGGCGCTCGATGTGGGACGCGTTCGCTTCCGTCCGGGAGGTGGGGCGGGCGGACACAACGGGCTGAAGTCTGTGTCGGGGGCGCTACAGTCGAACGATTACGCTCGGCTGAGAATCGGGGTGGGGAAGAAGCCCGATGGGGAAGACCTGTCGGCCTGGGTCCTCGCGACGATGCCCGAAGAAGATGAGGAGGTGGTCGTCGGACTGCTCCCGGAGCTGTCCGAGGCTGTGCGGGTGTGGCTGGGTGAGGGTACGGAAGCGGCGATGAACCGCTTCAACCGATAGATCACGAACAGTTCACAGAACGACGGACCAGAGGAAAACCCATTCAATGAATTTCGTTGATTTCACCGGATTCGCCTGGGTGCTCGGCATCGCCGGGCTCACGATCGCGGGCGGTATCTACCAGTACGTGACACGCCAGGACCAGGGCAATGGGGTCATGATCGACCTCGGCGAGCAGATTCATGACGGCGCGATGGCCTTTCTGCGCCGCGAGTACACTGTGCTTGCCGGCTTCGTGGCGATCGTCGCCGTGCTGCTGGGACTCGCCATCGGATGGGGGTCGGCCGGGGCATACGTCTTCGGTGCCCTCAGCTCGGTTGCGGCTGGCTTCGCGGGGATGAAGGCTGCTACCCGAGCCAACACGCGGACGTCCGCGGCCGCGAATCAAGAGGGACAGGGCAAGGCGCTCCGCATCGCCTTCTTTGGGGGTGCGGTCATGGGCCTCGCAGTGGCTGCGCTCGGCATGCTGGGGCTCGGCGTGCTGTATTTCCAGTTCGGCGCAAGCGCCGCGAGCGCTGCCGACTTCGATGCCTACGCCCGCCTTGTCTCCGGTTTCGCCATGGGTGCGTCGACCATCGCGCTCTTCGCTCGCGTCGGTGGCGGGATATACACGAAGGCTGCCGATGTCGGCGCCGACCTCGTCGGAAAGGTGGAGGCCGGGATTCCGGAAGACGACCCGCGTAACCCGGCGACGATTGCCGACAACGTGGGCGACAACGTCGGTGACGTGGCTGGTATGGGCGCCGACATCTTCGAGTCGTACGTCGGTTCTATGGTTGCCACGATCGCGATCGGTGCATCAGCACCGATGCTGGCAGGGTCGCGAGCAGAGGCAATCGCGCTTCCGCTTACCACCGCAATGGTCGGGCTGATCTCGTCTCTGATCGGGATCTCCTTCATGAAGGTGCTCGAGAAGCGGGATCCGTCCCATGCGCTTCACGGCACGACGTGGATCGCTGGTGCGCTCTTCCTCGGGCTCATGTATCCGGTTGTGTCGAGCATGGGTATCACCTTCTCGGGCGAGAGCTACCCGACCAACGGTCCCTGGATCGCGATCCTGGCCGGTACGATGGCGGGGATTCTGATCGGCACGGTGACGCAGTACTACACGTCCGCTAAGCCGGTCGACAAGATCGCCGAATCCAGTCAGACGGGCGCGGCCACGAACATCATCACGGGTCTTGCCGTAGGAATGGAATCCACGGCGATTCCCGTGATCCTCATCTGCATCGCCATCGCGGTCTCGTTCACCTTCGCCGGTCTCTACGGCATCGGTATAGCAGCGGTCGGAATGCTCGCTACGGTCGGCGTGACGATGTCGGTGGACGCGTATGGTCCGATCGCGGACAATGCGGGTGGAATCAGCGAGATGGCAGGCCTTGGCCCGGAGACGCGCGAGATCACGGACTCCCTCGACGCGATCGGAAACACGACCGCAGCCATCGGCAAGGGCTTCGCGATTGGCTCTGCCGCGCTTACCGCGCTCGCGCTCTTCTCAGCATACGCGACGGCTACGAACCTCGACACGATCAACATCGTTGACCCGATGGTGGTGATCGGTCTCCTGCTCGGTGGTACGTTGCCCTTCTTCGTGGCCGCCCTCACGATGACGGCTGTCGGTCGCGCAGCCCAGGGCATGGTCGAAGAGGTACGTCGCCAGTTCCGTGAGATCCCCGGTATCATGGACGGGACGGCGAAGCCGGACTCGGCCCGTTGTGTGGACATCTCGACCCAGGCCGCTCTGCGCGAGATGGTTCTCCCGGGCCTCACCGCGGTGATCTCTCCGGTCGTCGTCGGGAAATTCCTCGGTGTGGAAGCGCTCGGTGGTCTGCTCGCCGGCGCTACGGTGACCGGTGTGCTCATGGCGCTGTTCATGGCCAATGCCGGTGGCGCGTGGGACAACGCCAAGAAGTACATCGAGGGTGGCGCGCATGGCGGGAAGGGTTCCGAGCCTCACAAGGCTGCCGTCGTCGGTGACACGGTCGGTGATCCGTTCAAGGACACATCGGGCCCGTCGCTCAACATCCTCATCAAGCTGATGAGCGTGGTGTCCCTCGTGCTCGCGCCCTGGTTCATCGCCTGACCGAGTCGGAGCCTCGCGCCGATTGCGGCGTGGCACGGACATAGCAAGGAGCGGGTGGCCGGCCGGATAGGTTGGCCACCCGCACGTACATTAAGACCCAACAGATCCCGCGGGAGCTCAATCGATGTCCAAGGAAGCCAACTTCGAGAACGCGCTGGCCTTTGCCGCCGACCTTATTCGAATTCCGGGGCTTCCCGGCGAAGAAGGGGATGTCGCTCGACGCGTGAAGGAAGAAATGGAGGCGTTGGGCCTGGAGGACATCCGGGTGGATGAAGCCGGGAACGTGATCGGTGTCGCTCCGGGGCGTGGAGATGCGCCCTCGGCGCTCCTGAACAGCCATATGGACGTAGTGGCGGAAGGGGATCATGAAGAGTGGGAAGTGCCTCCCTTCTCCGGTGAGGTCCGTGATGGGTTTCTGCACGGTCGCGGCGCCATGGACATCAAGGGCCCGCTCGCACTTCAGACGTATGCCGCGGCTTCGATGATCGGTGAGGCGCCCGGTGATGTGATCGTTGCCCATACCGTGCTCGAGGAGCGAGGAGGCTTGGGCATGAAACACCTGCTCGAGTCCCGGTCGGTCGACCCGGGGGTCGTCGTGATCGGAGAGGCCACGCACGGTGACGTTTGCACGGGACATAGAGGCCGGGCGGAAGTCGAGGTCGCGATCAGCGGGCTTGCGGGCCATGCCAGCGTGCCGTCGCGAGCGCACAACGCGCTGGACTTGCTCGGAGACGTACTCGCAGGTATTCGAGATCTGGCTGAGGACCAGCCGGCCGATCCTGTGCTGGGCCGATCGAGTCTGATCGCGACCATGGTTGACGTCTTACCCGAGAGCCGAAACGTCATACCGGACTCCGCCGTGGTTACGATCGACTGGCGGATCCTGCCGGGCAGTGACGATGAGATGCTCATGAATCGCGTCCGTGACGCGATTTCTGCCCGGATCCCGAAGACGCCCGAGGGTCTGACGTGGGAGGTCCGGATGGCCATGGAACGCCAGCGCACCTACACGGGGCTGGTTGAAGACCGGAACCTCCTCACCCCAGGCTTTCTCATGGCTGCGGACGACCCAATGATCCTGGCGGCTGCCGAAGCCGTGGGCCGAAGGGATGGTGAGGGGCCGGCAACGATTCGCCCGTGGAAGTTTGCTACGGACGGCGGTTGGTCGTGCGGTGTCCACGGGATTCCGACGGTCGGATTCGCACCGGGCGAAGAGCGCTTTGCGCACACCAATCGGGAGCGCATGGATGTGGACGAAGCGCGGTGGGGCTTCGAACGGTACCCTCTTCTCATCGCGGCCGTACAGAAGTCCCTGGCCGTGTAACGGAGCCGCTTCCGCCCCGTATCGTGATCCACTAGCTTTTGCGCCGCTCCGTGAACGACGGGGCAAAACATCCATCCCGCTCCGTCGGGGACCTGCGCCGCTTTCGGGGTCCTGACAACGATGGGGCCCGTAACCACTCACGGACCGAGGGAACCGAAGATGCGGCTCTACGAGGTTGTGTACATTCTGGACGCCGCGCTCGACGAGAGCGCTGCGACTGCGAAGCTCGAGAAGTTTCATGAGCTCGCAACTGCGCACGGCGGAGAGGTCACCGCCGTTGACCACTGGGGCGGGCGGCAGCTCGCCTACCCCATCAACAAACAGTCCGTCGGCTATTACGTCGTCGCACAGTTCACCGCGGTGGCCGAGGCTCTGCCCGAGTTCGAGCGTCTGCTCAAGCTCGATGAGGAAGTGCTCCGCTATCTGCTCGTCATCAACGAGGGCGAGCCTACGAGCGGTGCCTCCATTCTGGCCGACGCGCCTGCGCGCGCGCCGAGCGAAGACGAGGACGACGACGAAGAAGAGGATGAAGCCATCGCTGCTGATGGCGAGGAAGAACCGCGGGATCCCACGAGCCCTCCGCCGGAGTTCAGTGGCGCCCGCGGGCGTCGCCGTCGGATGGAAGGGCCGCGTGTCGTCATCCTGAACTACAAGGACGTCGAGACGCTTTCCCACTTCATCACGGAGCAGGGAAAGATCCTTCCGAAGCGGACCACCAAGGTCACCGCTCGCTTCCAGCGTGAGCTTGGGTCGGCGGTGAAGCGTGCTCGTTTCCTGGCGCTGCTTCCGTATATGCGCCGCCAGGACGGCTGAGGCCGTCTCCCCGTGACGCGATGACGACCGAGGCAACCGTGGCCAAGGGCGAAGGAACTGGCTGGAGACGTGCCCTGGCGCTGTTTGTGCTCCTGGTGCTGACGTCGCTGGTTCCTGCCGGAATGCTCGTGGGTGTCCCTCTTCTGATACTCATCGGGTTGGGCGGTATCCGGAACGCAGGGCTGTTGGTTGCGACGGTCGTGGCCATGTTCGTGGTCTTGTCTGGTCAACGTGATCCACTGTGGTATGCGGAGCGCGGTTGGGCGGTCATGCTCGGTGGATTCTTTGCGGCCACGACGCTGCTCGCACCGCGGTGGCGGCTGACGTCCCGAGCTCTTGCGGCCGTAGGTGGATCGGTGGGCGGCGCCACTGCGTTCTATGTCATGCGCAGCGGCGCTTGGTCGAATCTGGATTGGAGCGTAAGCGACCGGTTGGGTGCGATTCTGGGCAACTTCCTTTACGCATTGGACGTCGTGCGCGAAGGTCAGACCGTGTCACCCGCATTCGTCGCGGCGGTTTACCGCACGATCGAACTGCAGGCCGCAGTCTTCCCTGCCGTCGTAGCGCTCGAGTCGATGGCAGCGCTCGGCATCGCGTGGTGGCTGTACCGTCGTCTTGTGTTCAGGGACGATGAAGGGCTGGCGTCTGTGCGTCAGTTCGCGTTCAACGACCACCTCGTCTGGGTCCTCATCGCCGGCCTTCTACTCGTCGTGACGGGTGTGAGTGACGGTGCTGTACGGGTCGGGGCGAACCTGGCAGTCTTCATGACGGCGCTGTACGCCCTGCGAGGAGCGGGTGTCGTCGTTTTCGTCAACCGGGGGCTCTCGCTCTTCGGTGCATTGATGTTCGTTCTGGGAGTCCTGTTCGCCGCGCCCCTCGTGGTCGGCTTCGCAGCGCTCCTGGGCATCGCAGATACTTGGCTCGATCTCCGCGCTCGCGCGGAGGCGATAGCCGGATAGGCATCTACTGGAGGAATCATGAAGCTCATTCTCAAGCAGTCCGTCCCGAACCTCGGTGAGGTTGGTCAGGTTGTGACCGTCAAGCCCGGTTACGGACGGAACTACCTGATCCCGCACGGACTCGCGTACGTCGCGAGCGCGGAAAATCTCGCCCGAATCGAAGCCGAGCAGGCGAAGGCCAAAGAGACCGCGCGTCGGGACTTCCTCGAGGCGCGGCGCCGTGCCTCGCAGCTCGAGGGTCTCTACTTGTCATTCAGCGAGAACGCGGGCGAAGATGGTCAGCTCTTCGGCTCTGTGACCGCAGCCGACATCACGGAACAGGTCAACGCCAGCGACATCGATTTCGAACTCGACAGGAAAGCTGTTCAGCTCGAGGATGTGATCAAGATGGTCGGCGAGACCCAGGTTCCGATCAGACTCCACGCCGACGTCACCATCGAGATCACGGTGAACGTGGAGTCAGCGGAGGGCTGATCCGCCGACCATGCACGGGTTGATGACCGATCCGACCGAGTTTCCGGTCGAAGTGCGGCGTGCCGCTGAGCTGGCACTGGAGCGTAAGGCTCACGACGTCGTGATTCTCGACCTGAGGGGTATCTCGACTGCGACCGATTACTTCGTCATCGCAGGCGGGACTTCGGACGTACAGGTCAAGGCAATCGCCGAGCACGTCCTCGACGAGTTGAAGAAGGAAAGCGTCCGCCCCGAGCACCTGGAAGGACTGCGGGGCGGACGATGGGTCCTGCTGGATTATGTGGACTTCGTCGTCCACGTACTTCACCCCCAGGCAAGGGACTTCTATCAACTCGAGAACCTCTGGGGAGACGCACCCCGGTGGGAGGCTCCAGAAGCCTGAACTTCCTTTCCGCACCTGCGGTACGTCTCTACATTGCTGCGTTCGCATTACGCGGCGCCCGTCCTCACCGAATTGGCCCCGCCGGGGCTCCACGTCCAGCCTGAATACACGCTCGCACATGGCCGAACTCCCAACTTTGCAGCCGCTGGACGACGTACGCGTTCCTGTGGCCGGGGGAGCAGGTGGTGGACGTGTCGTAGCTCTGGTCGCATCGGAAAGCGCCAGGCGAGAGGGATGGGCCCCTGGCGCTGCCCACGCACTCGTGGCCCGTTGGGCGTCCGAGGGGCATCGGATGATGCTTGCGGATGGCGGTCTGGATTACCCGTCCCTGCATGGTCCCAGGGACATCCAGAACCGCGAGGGCCTCGTCGATGCGGTGCTCCATGGAGCCTCCGTGAGTCGAGTCTCACGCCCGGTCGACGGCTACTTCCTGATCACGACCGGAACGCCGGTCGCGAGTGGGATGGCGGTCGTTCGCGATGCCCGCTGGCACCGGCTCACCGCCGGGATGGCCGGGGCAGGTGTGACACTCGTCCTCTATCTGCTCGACGGGGAACCGTGCACTCCGGCGTTCCTCGGCTCTGCGTCCGACATCATCGTCCTCGGTACCGAAGGTGAGACTCCGACGGCCATCCGGGATCTGGATCCGCTGGTACGTGCCGTCACACGGCCGGCCATGGTGGATTCTCCCGTCGGGGTGGATGCCGTCGCCACCCGTGTGTCCGATCCGCCCGAGAAGAAGGGCGGTCGGGGGCGCACTGTGTGGTTCATCTTGCTCGCGATTATCGTCGCGGTGCTCCTCGGTTGGTTCCTGTCGACGGGGATGGGATGAGACTCAAGTCACTGAAGGTTCAGGGCTTCAAGTCCTTCGCCGACAACACGACGGTCGAGTTCCACGAAGGGATCACCGCGGTCGTAGGTCCGAATGGATGTGGCAAGTCCAACATCTCTGATGCCATCCGCTGGGTGCTTGGAGAGCAGCGGCCTACCGCGATCCGTGGCGCCAAGATGGAAGAGGCGATCTTTCAGGGTTCGGTAAATCGCAGGCCTGTCAATCGCGGTTCGGTCTCCTTGACCGTTACGAACGAAGACGGGGCGCTTCCGATCGCGTTCGAAGAGGTCGAGATCGGTCGTCAGGTGTTCCGGGACGGCGGTAGCGAGTACTCGATCAACCGCTCGACCGTCCGGCTCAAGGACATCGTCGAGCTGTATCGTGACACCGGACTGGGTGCCAACGCGTACGCGATGATCGAGCAGCGTATGGTGGACGCCATCCTCTCGAACAGGAACGAGGAGCGTCGAGGCCTCTTCGAGGAAGCGGCGGGAATCGGAAAGTACAAGGACCGTCGGAAGGCTGCGACGCGCAGGCTTGAGCGGGCCGAGATGGACCTGCAGCGCCTCGAAGACGTGATCGCCGAAGTACAGACGAAGGTGCGGTCCCTCGCCCGCCAGAAGGGAAAGGCTCAACGGTACACCGAGTACCGCCAGCGCCGTCTCGATGTCGAGGTCGAAGTGGTTCGGCATCAGCTGGAGACGCTGACTAAGCGGTTGGAGGCCGTCACTGGAGACCTGTCCGGAGATGTCCAGACCGAGCAGGGCATGGTGGCTGAGCTCGCTTCTGCAGAGGCAGAGTACGAGTCGCTGAGGCTGCGTGAGGTAGACGCGGAGAAGGAGCGTGTCGCGGCAGCGGGCGTACTTGAAGGCGTGCGTGAGCAGCTGGTTCGCTGGGAACGCGACCTGGCGGTGGCGGACGAGCGTGCGGTGTACGCAGATCGGCGTCTGGCCCAGATCGACCAGGAGCGTGCAGAGGCCCGAGGCCGAGTCGCGGCTCTCGAAAAGGATCAGACCGAGTTGACCGTGAGTCGGGATCGAATCGGTACAGAACTCTCGCGAATCAAGACGGTCGCGGCCGATCGAGCAGCAGATGCAGAAAAGGTTCGTGCCCGCCTCGAAGAGGCTCGCGGTGTGTTCGAGGGAGTGGAGGCTCGTGGTCGAGATATCGCGCGTCGGGTTGCTCAGCTCGAAGGCGACGCAGATGCATCGCACGCGCAGGAGCAGGAACTCGCCCGTCGGCTCGAGCAGGTAACGTCCGAGTTGAATTCGACGGCCGATACGCTGTCCGATCTGGAATCTCAGGGGGACCTCTTTTCGGGTCGACTCGACGACCTGGCGGAATCTCTGGAGACCGCGAGATCCGAGGCGGCCCGGAGGGTAAAGGAGCTCGAAGACGCGCGGGCGGCGTTCGAGATCGCACGGAACCAGCGCAGGAGCTCGGCAGATCGCCTCGCGTCGCTGACGGCTCGGCGAGACGCCCTCGAGGGGCTGGCCCGGGGTCGGGAGGGCATGGAGCCCGTCGTCAAGGCCGTGCTGGAGGCCTCGATCAACGGCCTGGTCGGTGTGGTGTCCGACTTCATCGACGCCGACGAGGGCGCGACATCGGCGGTGGAAGCCTATCTCGGGCCGCTGACGACTGCGGTTGTGGTCGAGGATGCGGCGGCTCTGGACCGCACCCTCGAGTGGTTCGGATCGTCCTGGAAGGGAGGGGGTGGCCTGATCGTCCTTCCGCTCGACCGGGTGCCGAGCGGTTCAGGACCGTCTGACTCAGGACTTCTCGACCGGATCTCAGTCTCTGGCCCGGGCGCAACTTGGGTTGTGGCGCTGCTCGACGGTGTGGGTACCCCCGAAACCTCCGCCGAGGTTACGGTCACCGAGCGCGGTGGTGTGGTCAGGGTCGGAAACCCTTCTGGTGGCTCCGGTGTGCTCGAGCGGAAAGAACGCCTCAAGCGTGTCGTCGCTGAGTCTGAGGAAGCTGAAGCCGCCAGCGCGCAAGCACGCGTAGCGGCTGAAGTTGCGGAGCAAGCGCTCCACGCAGCGGAGAAGGCGCTCGAGACCAGCCGCGCTGAACTCAGGGCGGCCGAGGACGAGCACCGAAAGGTCCACGGAGACCTCGAAGCCCAGACCGACCATCGGGGACGGATGGACCGGCTCCGTGATGAACTGGCTCGCCAGGTGGAGGGGACGCGTGCGGCTCGAACACGGGCTGTCGAGCGAGCGCGTGAGGCCCGAGAGGATCGAGGGGTCCTGCTGGAGCAGGAAACGGGACTTCAGGCTGAGCGCGACAGCGCCCGAGGGGCCGTGGAGGCGGTCCAGGAAGAGTGGGAAACTGCGCGAGCGGAAGAAGCTCGTCTGGCTGTTGACGTGGCCCGCCTCGAGGGGGACGTGTCCCGCATCACGGATCGCCTGGACAACATCATGGCGTCCAGGGACCAGGCGGACAGTCGGGTGGAGAACCTCGCGGCCGAGGAAACCGGTCTGAGAGAGGAACAGGCGCAGGCCCGTGCACTCCGCGCAGATGGGGATGCGGCGACCGAGCGTCTCTTCAGAGAGCGGACACAGGCCGAGACCGAGGTTCAGAAACGGGACGAGGCGTTGCAGGCGATCTCCGACGCGCTCGCGACGTCGGAGCGTCGCGTCCGTGAGGCTCGGACCCAGGAGCGTGCTGTGTCGGATCGGCGTCACGCTCTCGAACTGGAAAAGCAGGAACTGAGTGGGCGGATCGCGCGGATCCGCGAGCGTCTGGAGGGGGAGTGGAGCCGTCCGCTCGAGACGCTGTTGAGCGAGGCTCAGCCGGTGGAGGGCGAGCCGGAGGAACTTGAGCGGGAGCTCGAGGACCTCGTGGTGGCGCTCGAGCGGATTGGCCCGGTGAACATGCTCGCTGTCGAAGAGCACGAGGAGGAGAGTGCCCGTCTGGAGTTCCTTACGGAGCAGCGTGCCGACCTGGTCGAGGCTCGCAACGATCTGCGCTCTGCCATCCGCGAGATCAACAAGACCGCCACGGACCTGTTCAGTGACACGTTCGAGAAGATCCGCGAGAACTTCAGGAAGACGTTCGTGCGTCTCTTCGAGGGTGGGGAAGCTGACCTGTGGCTTCAGGATCCGGACGATCCGCTCGAGTCCCCGATCGAGATCCACGCCTCACCGCGGGGTAAGAAGACACAGCGGATCGATCTTCTCTCCGGAGGGGAACGGGCTCTTACGTCGCTGTCGCTGCTCTTTGGGATCTACCTAGTCAAGCCGAGCCCATTCTGTGTGCTCGACGAGGTCGATGCGCCCCTGGACGAAGCGAACATCGGCCGCTTCATACGGCTCCTGCAGGAGTTCAGTGAGCAGACCCAGTTCGTTGTGATTACACACAATCCTCGCACAATCGAAGCGGCGGACTGGATTTACGGTGTCACGATGGAGGAGCCTGGCGTCAGTACGGTTGTGGGCGTGAAGCTCGAGGAAGCTCTTCAGGCCGCTGGGTCGGTCTGACCCCGTACCCTCTCGTCTCGGTGGAACCTGCGCTCAAGCGCGTGTAAACTTCAGGGCTTTCGCCCATTGAATGGTTCGGTCTCATGCTCGTCGTCATGAAGCACAACGCCTCCGAGGAAGACATCTCGGGAGTAGTCGGCACCATCAAGGAGATGGGGTACGACGCGCGTCCGATCCCGGGAGGACCGCGCACGGCGGTCGGATTGGTCGGAAACGATGGCAGGGCGGATGCCGGTCGACTCCAGGGGCTTTCCGGCGTTCTCGAGGTCATTCCGGTCACTCAGGCCTACAAGCAGGTCTCACGGGAGTGGCGCGAGGAGGACACTCTGGTCACGCTTCCGAACGGAACGGTGATTGGAGGGCGAGACTTGGTGATGATGGCCGGCCCGTGCGCGGTCGAGGGTGAGCGCCAGATCATCGAGGTCGCCCATGTCGTCCGTGAGATGGGGGCCACAATCTTGCGTGGCGGAGCGTTCAAGCCACGAACCTCGCCATACTCGTTCCAGGGGCTCGGCCTCGATGGCCTGAGGTTCCTGGCTCGTGCGCGTGAAGAGAGCGGCATGGTTGTGGTCACGGAGGCGCTGGACCCGGACGGCGTGGATCTTGTTGCGGAATATGCCGATATCATCCAGATCGGCGCCCGAAACATGCAGAATTACCCCCTTCTGCGGAGAGCCGGTCGCAGCGGAAAGCCGGTGCTCCTGAAGCGGGGTATGGCCGCGACGATCGAAGAGTGGCTGCTCGCCGCAGAATACCTTCTCGCCGAAGGCAACCACGATGTGATTCTTTGCGAACGGGGTGTGCGCAGCTTCGCCAAACACACGCGGAACCTACTCGATCTGGCAGCGATCCCCGTCGTGAGGTCCCTGTCGCATCTTCCGATCATCGTGGATCCCAGCCATGGCACCGGGCTGCGTTCCAAGGTGATTCCGATGGGGCGCGCTGCCGTCGCCGCGGGTGCGGATGGCCTGATGATCGAGGTTCACCTCGATCCACCGCACGCAATGTCCGACGGTGCACAGTCACTGTATCCAGAGCAGTTCGGCGAGCTCATGGATCAAATCCGGGTCATTGCGAAGGCGATCGGTCGTGATGTGACCGCCCCGCTAGAGGCGGTCTCCCCCGTCTGACGTCGAGTGCCTCCTGTTCACGGGAGGGGACGGGGGCGCCAGGCGTCTTCGATGTGCTCGCAGCGGACCACGTGCCCTGCGTTGATCTCGATGGCGACCACGTCGAAGCGGACGTCCAGGTCGTGGGGAGCGATGTTACTCAGATAGGCGAGCGCCACCGCCTCGATCTCCCGACGTTTCCTCACGGTAACGGCCTCTTCAGGCGCCCCCCAGCCTCGTCCAGAACGTGTCTTCACCTCTACGAAGGCAAGAGTGCTTGCACGCCGACCGATGACATCAATTTCCCGACGGCCGAGTCGATAGCCGTGTTCGAGGATACGCCATCCGCGGGACCGTAGGAATTGCATTGCGATGGCTTCGCCTCGGTTCCCCAGCGCGTGGGGCGGATGGTCTGGCAGGGAGTCGTCCATATGCGAAGCATCGGGCGCGTCCTCCGCCTGATCCATGCCTGTTTCCGACGTTTCGAGGGACCGCGACTCGTTGACCTGGTACGGGGGCCCGGGTAGCTTCCCGACTGCCCCAGGTCCG
Organism: Gemmatimonadota bacterium; assembly: GCA_028873595.1. Classification (GTDB taxonomy): domain Bacteria; phylum Gemmatimonadota; class Gemmatimonadetes; order Longimicrobiales; family Gaopeijiaceae; genus UBA2589. The sequence continues at coordinate 122,740 of JAPPOV010000030.1, forward strand.
CAGGGCGAAAGCTCACGAACTCCGCCAGGACCCCGCAGGTAGCAACGGTAAGTGCGGTGATCGTCGCTGCGGGTTGCCTGGGGCAATTTTGATTCAGGCTCGACTTTAACGCCGGTCGCCAAAGAATTGAGCCACAAGGCCTTAGCGCGAAAGCATCGACCTCGCTCCTTCTCGGAGGTGGCGACCCAGGAGCACGTCTCCGAAACGCTTCGAAGGGCTGTTGCGACTGATCGCGTTGGTCATGCCTATCTCTTCTGCGGTCCGCGGGGTGTGGGAAAGACCACGCTGGCCCGCGTACTCGCCATGGCACTCAACTGTCCCAAGCGTACGGACGGGGGCGAGCCGTGCGGCGAGTGCGAGTCGTGCACGCGGATCTGGGGCGGGCACACGGCCTTGGACGTTGTCGAGATCGATGCCGCGTCCAACCGTGGTGTCGATGACGCCCGGGATCTTCGTGAACGGGCGATGTACGCCCCCTCTGCCGAGGGGCGCACGAAGGTCTACATCGTCGACGAGGCCCACATGCTCACGCGGGAGGCATGGAACGCTCTCCTGAAGATCCTCGAGGAGCCGCCCCCACGCGTCATCTTCGTCTTCGCAACGACCGAGCCCCAGAAGATCCAGCAGGCTGCAGCCCCGATTCTATCCCGGTGCCAGCGCTTCGACTTCCGACGCATCGGGGTGCTCGACATCGTTGCGCGCCTCTCGATCGTCCTGGCCGAAGAGGGGGCCCAGGCACCGGAGGACGCCCTGAGGATCATCGCCAGAAAGGCGGACGGGGGGATGCGTGACGCTCTTTCGCTTCTCGACCAGGTCATCTCGCTGACGGGTGGGGAGATCGACCTCGACTCGGTGCGGCGTGTTCTGGGCCTCGTCGAGGACGAGCGGTACCTCGAGCTCGTCGATGTACTCCGCGACAGTCGTCACGATGCGGTCTTCGGACTCGTTCAAAGCCTGGTGGACGAGGGCTATGATCTGGTCGAGTTCTACCACGGCCTTCTGGACGTGCTTCGGACCATGCTGCGGTTGAGGTTGTCCCCGGATGCCGACGTCGACGTTCAGGAAGACATCCGGACGCAGTTATCAGAGCGCGCCTCGGCCTTCGCTCCCGGTGACCTCGTCCGCATGCTCTCCGCTGCCGCCGACCTCGAAAGTCGGGGCTCTCTTCGCCGCAGTCCGAACCCCCGCCTACCCATCGAGATGCTCCTGCTGCGTATGAGCTTCCTCGATCGAACCGTCGCACTGGAAGAGCTCATCGGGGCTCTGGGTGGCGCGCCTCCGTCGAATGGAGGGGCCGGATCCGCCGGATCGAACGGGGGGGCTGGGACGTCCGGGCCTCCCGCAAGTGGTTCGGTTCCAGGGAATGCGACTTCGAGTGCTTCCGACCCCGAGTCGACGACGGCCGCATCGGCGTCCCCGGAAGAACCGGTCGAGCCGAAGGCTTCCGAGGCGCTCGAGGCCGTTGCCCGAGAAGAGCCCACGAACCCCGAGCCCGTCGTACCCACCGAGGACATCCGGGAAGCGTGGCGCCGCTGGCTCGACTCCGGACGAGGCATGCCACCGGGGCTCAGCCCGTTTCTTCACTCGGCTGCCGTGTCGGAAGACGATACCGGGGCACTCGTGATTACGCCGCTGCCAGGTCCGGCGGTGGACCGGCTTGGGCAGGCCACGGTGATCGAGGCAATCCGAGAAGGGATGACTCCGTTTCTGGGGCGCCGCCCGGTGTTGCGCGTGGATGCTCCGAACAGCGATCGGGCACGCCCCGATCGCATTAGCCGGGAGGAAGTTCACGCGGATACGCTGAAGGCCCTGTATCGCCAGGAACCGCGTCTCGAACGGGCGGTAGAAGAACTCGATCTGGAACTCATGGAGTAAGGTGCGGGAATGACGGACCTCTCTCAGCTCATGCAACTCAGTCAGAAGCTTCAGGCGAGAATGGCGGAGCTACAGGAGAATCTCGAGTCGACGTCCGTTTCCGCGTCGTCCGGTGGCGGCATGGTCACGGTAACGGTCGACGGAAGAGGGCATGCCAAACGAGTTCAGATCGATCCAACCTGTGTGGACTCACGAGATGTAGAAATGCTCGAAGACCTCGTCTTGGCCGCGATCAGCGAAGCGCAGAACAAGGCTCAGAACGAATATGAAGCGGAGATGCGGAAGGCCACGGGTGGACTTCCGATGAACATCCCGGGTCTGCCCAAGCTCTTCTGACGCGCGCGCCATGTCGGCGATTGATCGTCTTTCCGACGAGTTCTCCCGTCTCCCGGGAATCGGCTCGAAGACCGCTCTGCGTCTTGTCCACCACCTCATGAAGGCATCGAAGGACGACACACGGCGTCTGGCTCGTGCTCTGGTGGATGTGGCGGACAAAGTGCGCGCCTGTGACGTATGCGGGAACTTCTCCGAGCACGATCTTTGTGAGATCTGCTCGAACCCGCGACGCGACGTGTCCGTGCTTTGCGTGGTGGAAGAAGCCTACGAAGTCGGTGCCATCGAGCGTACCGGACAGTTTCGTGGGCTTTTCCACGTTCTTGGCGGACGCCTCTCTCCCCTGGACGGGATCGGGCCGGACGAACTCAACGTTGCGACACTCTTGCGGCGGATTGACGGATCGAGGGGTGAGATCCGGGAAGTGATCATCGCGACGAACGCGAGTGTAGAAGGGGAGGCGACGTCCGTGTTCCTGGAACAGGAGATCAGCCCTATGGGGCCGCGCGTTACGCGCCTCGCCCGCGGGATTCCGGTGGGCAGTGATCTGGAATACGTTGATGGAACGACGATCGCGCAGGCGTTGGCTGGCCGACGGGAAATGTGAACATGGACAGGAGTCTGAAGACCGCAGGGTTAACGGTGCTCGCGGCCGCGGCCGCGGGGGCGATCGCAGCCATGATCATTCGTGGTCAGATCACCCGGCACCAGCGCGACCTGTTTTCGCCACGGGCCTTTCAGAGGCTCGCTGCGTTGGGGCATATCAGCCGAGAGCCGGCGTCGGTGGATCTGATTCGACTCCTGCTCGACTTCATCTCCTGGGAGCCGAGGCAGATGCTCCGCGATCGTGCTCAGGCGGTCGTGGATCGCATGCTCGACGATGTAGAGCGGTTGGGGATCGAAGCTCGAGCGAATTCCGCCTGACTCGGGGGAACCTTGCCCCTCTAGGCGGGCATGCCGAAGTTACGTGCCGAAGCCCATTCATGGGTGTCGAGCGCCGTGCTCCCTGCTTCTGGCGCGTGCCCCAACCCGTTGAGCGACTGAGAGATCCTGTGGATTCACGCTTCACAAGTTTGGGGAGGTAGCGTCGACCTATGTCGATGATCAACTACGCCTCGCGTGAGATCAACTGCAAGATCGTGTACTACGGTACCGGGCTTGGCGGTAAGACCACGAATCTCGAGTACATCTACTCACGAGTGAATCCTGATACGAAGGGGAAGATGATTTCCCTCGCGACGGAGACGGAACGGACGCTCTTCTTTGACTTTCTCCCGATCGACCTTGGCGAAGTTCGTGGGTTCAAGACGCGTTTCCACCTGTACACCGTGCCCGGGCAGGTCTACTACAACGCCAGCCGTCGTCTCATCCTGAAAGGTGTGGACGGTCTGGTTTTTGTCGCCGACTCTCAGGCATCCCGGGCCGAGGCGAACATCGAGTCGATGCACAACCTCTACGAGAACCTGGAAACGCACGGGTACGATCTCGAGACGATTCCGTTCGCGATTCAATACAACAAGCGCGATATGGACAACATTCTCTCTCCCGAAGAGCTCCGTGCGCAGATCAACCCGATGGGCGTGCCGGACTTCGAGGGCATCGCGATCACGGGCGAGGGTGTTTTCGAGACGCTGTCCTGCGTCAGCAAGATGGTCGTCGAGGGGCTGGCCTGAACTGAGCGATACGCCCATGGAAGCCCAAGAGCCGGGTGCTCGGACCAGCCGGATCAACCTTCCCAATGTCATCACGGTCGGACGGATCTTACTGTGTCCGGTCCTTTTCGTGCTGGCGATGTCCATGAACACCACCGCCCGCTTCGCGGCAGTCGCGCTCTTTACCCTGGCGGGGCTGTCGGACATCCTCGACGGTTACCTGGCTCGGCGGGACAACCTCGTCACCGACATGGGGAAACTTCTGGATCCCATTGCGGACAAGCTTCTCCTTGTGGTCACGTTGGTTCCCGTGTACCTGATCTCGCACCGAGGAGGCTCGTTCGACGGTCTTCCGTGGATCGGGCCTCTCCCGTTCTGGGTGCTCCTCGTGATCTTCGGTCGTGAACTCTTCATCACGGTCTTTCGGGCATATGCGGCCCGGAACGGGGTCGTCATTGCCGCGGGATGGTCCGGCAAGCGGAAGGCGATGTTCCAGATGTTCTTCATCGGCGGTGCGCTTCTATGGTTCCCGCTCATCCAGGTCGGCGTTTCGGCTGGATGGAACAGCGGGTCCTGGCGCTTCCTTTCTGTGGGCCTCCAGTGGTGGGTGGTGATCAACTTGGCGCTTGCGGTGCTGCTGACGGTTTACTCGCTCATCGACTACCTCTGGTCGTATCGGACCGTCGTCGGAATTCGGGACTGACATGACACTGGGCGCACCGAGCGCCGCCGTCGTCTCGGTCGGCAATGAGCTCCTCTTCGGAGAGACGGTGGACACCAACGCCGCTTGGCTCGGGCGAGCCCTGTCCGCGTTCGGTATTCCTGTCACGCGAAGGTTCACCGTCGGTGACGTCGCGGAAGAGATCGAGTGGGCTGTACGTGACGCGACGGCCGTCGCCGATCTCGTGCTGATTACGGGAGGCCTCGGCCCGACGCCTGACGACCTCACGAAGTCCGTCGTGGCGAACACGTTTGGCCTCGACCTCATCTTCGATCAAGAGGTCTTCAGAGCGCTGCGGAGCAGGTACACGGAGCGAGGACTCGACGACGTGCCCGTCTCGGCGTACGGCCAGGCCGAGGTACCGGAAGGCGCGACGACACTCGAGAATCCGGAGGGGACAGCCCCCGGCATTCTGCTTCGCGTCCCGGACGCGATCGTCGTCCTTCTACCGGGAGTGCCGCGCGAACTGCAGGCCATTGTGGAGGGCGCTCTTCGGCCGTATCTGGTCTCGCTTCAGCCGGGCGAGGGGGAGCGGATATGGCATCATGTGGTTCATACAACCGGCATTGCCGAGTCTCGTCTTACTCTTCGCATCGAGGAACGTCTAGCCGAGTTAGACGACGGTGTTCGAGGTCGTGTCGGGCTAGCGTATCTGCCGGATCTGCACGGGGTCGATTTGCGGTTTTCCGCGCACGGGGCCTCTCAGGACGAGGCGATGAGCCACATCATGCCATGCCTCGAGGCGATCGAGGATGTAGTGTCACCATACCGCTTCGAGGCGGCTTCGGGCGACCTGGCCGAGGCGGTCTGCCAGGCGCTCCGTGAGCGTAACCTGACCATCGCGACGGCCGAGAGTTGCACCGGGGGGCTCATCGCCAAACGGCTGACCGACACCCCCGGCTCCTCGGATGTGTTCATCGGCGGCGTCGTCGCGTATTCGAACGACGTAAAGGTCGAGCACGTCGGGGTGCTGGTGAGCGATATCGAGTACCATGGCTCGGTCTCGGAGCCTGTGGCCAGACAGCTTGCCCACGGCATTGCGCGGCGATTCGGAGCAGATGTCGGGGTAGGGGTCACGGGGGTAGCAGGTCCGGGAGGTGGAAGTGAAGAAAAGCCGATTGGAACCGTATGGATTGCCACATGCGTAGGAGGTGATGTCCAGGCATTCGCAGGTCGGTATTCCGGTGACCGGGCCGCCGTGCGCGCTCGAGCTGGACAGGCGGCACTGGCTGCAGTGCACCGTCGGCTGGTGGATGCAGGGAGAGGGCTGAACCCATGACAGACCCTGTAGTATCTTTCGCTTCGCCCAACCCGCGACCCATGGTCAAAGAATGACGGACGCGTACATCGAAAACGAGCAGGACGAGACGGTCGAGTCAGTGGAACAGCAGGCTGGCGTGGCTGAGGACATGACAGACGACAACGGGCCTGCCCATGCAGAGATCGATCCGAACGTGGCCGACTCGGCGGGTGACGCCGACGAGGTCGGTCAGCTCCAGGAAGAGTTCGAGGCACTCAACGATCGGCACCTCCGGCTCGTGGCTGAGTTCAACAATTTTCGACGACGCTCAGAACAGGAGCGCATGAGCGCCTGGTCTCGGGCGCAGGCGGGTCTGGTCGAGAAGTTTCTCGATGTACTCGACGATCTTCATCGGGTGGCCGATCTGGACCTGTCGAACGCCACGGTCGAGGCGATCATGGAGGGGATCGATCTGGTGGAACGGAAGTTCGTCCGAGCACTCGAAGAGGCGAACGTCGAGATGATCGATCCGACCGATGAGACGTTCGATCCAGAGCGCATGGAAGCGATGATGCGTGTTCCGGCGGAGTCCGATGAGCAGGTCGACAAGGTCGCGCAGGTCTTCCAGAAGGGATATTCGCTCAAGGGCATCCTCGTGCGGCCAGCCCGCGTGAGCGTGTACACCCAGGGCTGAGGCACCGATGGCGGCGGCGGGGCAGGCAAAGGACTTCTACAAGGTCCTCGGTGTCTCGGAGAAGGCCGACGGAGACGAAATCAAGAAGGCCTATCGGAAACTTGCGAAGAGGTACCATCCGGACGCGAACCAGGGAGACGTGAAGGCCGCCGAGCGCTTCAAGGAAATCGGTGAGGCGTATTCGGTCCTGAGCGATGCGCAGAAGCGAAAGCAGTACGACCAGATGCGAAAGCTCGGATCGTTCGGGTTCGGCTCACGGGCGGGTTCTCGCCCTCCTGGAGGTGGCGGAGCTGAACAGAACATCTCCTTCGAGGACTTCCAGGGCGGGTTCGGAAACATCTCCGACCTCTTTTCCTCGCTCTTCGATCTTGGCAAGAAGGGCCCGGACGGAGCACCCGGAGCCGGTTCGACCGGTCAGCGGCGCACCTCGCCCCGCCGGAAGGGAGAAAACGTCGAGTACGTCGTCGAGATCCCCTTCCTCACGGCGGCCAGGGGCGGGAAGATCTCGGTCGAGGTCGCGATCACCGAGGATTGTGCGACGTGTGGCGGGGATGGTGCCAAGCCCGGCACCTCGGTCAGGCGATGTGAGGAGTGCAAGGGGACAGGAAGCATTTCATTCGGCCAGGGTGGCTTCGCGGTGAAGCGACCATGCCCCGCGTGTTTCGGTCGCGGGAAGCTTCCTGAGACGCCGTGTGCCTCATGCTCGGGACGAGGTGCGGTCCGGCAGCGCCGAAAGATCTCTCTGAACGTCCGCTCGGGTGTCGAGACCGGAACGAAGGTTCGGTTGTCGGGTCAGGGAGAACGTGGACGGGCCGGAGGCCCTCCGGGCGACCTGATTATCACGTACAAGGTCAAGCCGCATCGGTTCTTCAAGCGCGATGGGCTGAATGTCCACGTCAGCGTTCCGATCAACATCGTGCAGGCAACGCTGGGCTCGAAGATCCGCGTCCGCACGATCTCCGGAAAGCGCGTCGTGCTGACCATCCCCGAGGGAACCCAGTCCGGAACCAAGTTTCGAATCCGCAAGCAGGGGATCGAAAAGGGGGACCGCATCGGCGATCAGTACGTGGAAGTCGTTGTGTCCGTACCGGACCAGCTCTCGGACGAGGACCGCAAGGCGATGGAAGAGTTCGCAGAAGCCAGCGGACTCAAGCACTGACCGCGCTTTCGGGGGGCTAGACGATCCGCCCGCCTCCGAGGACGCGGTCGCCGTTGAAGAGGACGGCGGACTGGCCGGGTGTGATCGCACGTTGTGCGTCGCCGAGAGCCAACCTCATCTCACCTCCCGTGACGTCTACCACGGTGGCTTGGACCGCGGGGGCGCGATAGCGCAGTTGGACTCGGACCGCATCACCCGGTGAGGGTGTGTCGGTGAGCCAGTTCAGCTCCCGAACCGCCACCGCAGACCCGAAAAGTTCGTCACGCGTCCCTACGACAACCTCTTTCGTCTCCGGCCGAACTTCGATGACGAACATCGGTTCCGGAAATCCACCTCCGAGCCCCCGACGCTGACCTACGGTGAAGCCGGCGAATCCGGAATGCTCTCCGACGAGGGTTCCGTCCGCACGGACGATCGTGCCCGGCTCGAGCGCGGGGTGCACAGGACCGAGGCGCTTTCGCAGCAGGTCTCGGTAGTCTCCCGTCGGAACGAAGCAGATTTCCTGGGACTCGGGTTTGTCCGCCGTAGTGAGTTCCAGCGTACGTGCTCGCTCTCGGACCTTGGATTTCGTCAATTCTCCCACAGGGAAGAGCAGCTTCGGAAGCATTTCCTGAGGGAGGCCCCACAGGAAGTACGACTGGTCCTTCCCGTCATCGAGGCCGCGAAGCAGAGCGGTCCCTTCGTCACTGTGGGTCACGCGCACATAGTGTCCCGTTGCGATCCGGTCGCATCCGAGGGCGTGCCCGCGGGCGAGCAAATCCCGGAATTTCGTATTGGAATTGCAGCGGACACATGGGTTCGGCGTGCGCCCACGCGCGTACTCGGAGACGAAGTCGTCAATCACGTCTCGCGTGAAATCTTCTTCGACATCGAAGACGTAGTGCGGAATCCCGAGGGTCGAGGCGACGCGCTTTGCGTCCATGATCCCGTCGAGGCCACAACAGGTCTTCCCGTGGGCGGGAATATCCGAGTAGCAGAAGGTCTTCATCGTTACACCGATGACCTCATGTCCCTCGTCCACGAGAAGCGCGGCGGCTACGGACGAGTCGACGCCACCCGACATCGCGACCAGAACGCGGCTCATGCGCCGCGGCTCATGCGAGCCCAGACGGTTCCGACCGCGTCGGCTCCGCGCGCGACGTCCGATTCGGTGGTGTCATGACCGACCGACAGGCGGACTGTGATCAGGGGGTCATTCGATCCGTACAGCGCCTCGATCACGTGACTTCCGGCCGCTGCCCCGCTGTGACAGGCCGAGCCGCCGGAGGCCGCGACCCCTTCGAGATCGAGCGCCATGAGGAATGCGGCCCCGTCGTCGATACCCGGAAGACCGAGACTGAGGATGTGCGGTGTCCGAGGGGCATTCCCACAGTTCACCCTCAGGCCCGGAATCCGATCCACGAGTCGCGCCTCCATACGGTCACGGAGGCTCCTCAGGCGTGTTGCCGATGTCTCGAGTTCAGCCACAGCCAGGTGAATTGCCTCCGCAAGTCCCACAGCGCCCGCCACGTCTTCCGTACCCGGTCGGAGGGCACGCTCCTGCCCTCCACCGAAGATGAGCGGTTCGACCTCTACACCGTCCTTCACGTAGAGGACTCCGCACCCGCGAGGCCCACCGAGCTTATGTCCGGTGGCCGTGAGCAGGTCCACATCGCTGTCCGCAACGTCGAGAGGAACCTTCCCGAGCGCCTGCGACGCATCCGTATGAACGATCGCCCCGAGGCCGCTTGCCCAGGCCACGGCGTCGGCCACGGGTAGCAGTAGACCGGTCTCGTTGTTCGCCCACATGACCGACACGAGTGCCGCCCGTTCATTGAGTCCGCCGGTGACGGCGGCAAGATCGAGCTGGCCGTCGGACGAGACCGGGATCACGCGCGCCTCAGCCTCACCTCTGTCATGAAGCCACTCGGCAGGCTCGAGGACGGCACTGTGCTCGATCGCGGACACCAACACGACAGGGCGGGCCTCAGGCGTGCTCATCGCGCGCGCTCCGCCGATGACCGCCAGATTGTCGGATTCCGTGCCGCCACGAACGAATCGGACCTCGGATGGATGCGCCCCGATGGCTGTCGCCAACTTCGCCCGAGCATCTTCGAGGGCCGCTGACGCGTCCTGCCCCCACCGGTGCGTGCTCGACGGATTGCCGAACGTCACCGACATATACGGCTCCATGACGGCGATGACGTCGTCACGAACGGGGGTGGTTGCGGCGTGGTCTAGGTATACGGTGGACATCCTGAACGTGCTGATTTGCCAGGGTTGAAGCGCTCCATAAGTTAATCGGGACGAGCCGAGCGCCCACTACGCGACTCATACCGAGTCCAGATGCCCCAACCGTCCCCACCATTTCCAGTCGGACAGCCCACGCACTTTCGGGCCACGGTGCACGGGACTGTCTTCGCAGGGCGTGATCGGCTCGTAGACCGCTTGAATGACGGTGATGTCGTTCGCCTCGTAGCTGACCCACCCGTCCAGGACGAACCCGAAGTATGGGTCCATACCAACGCGGGAGAGCCGATAGGACACCTCCCTCCCGAAGTCTGCTGGTGGCTTTGGCCGTGGCTGGCGGCTGGCGGAGTGGCAACCGCGGTCTTGCTCAGAGTCGGGGGGATAGACGCCCCCTCCTGGCGGCGGCTACTCCTGGAAGTCTCCTGTGTGACGCCGTAGCGGTCAGAACGTCGACACACCCAGTTCGGACACTTCGTCGACCTCCATGGTCTCGTCGACACGGTAGGGCTCGCCGTACCGGACCCGGATCAGCGAGCCGTAATGCGCGGTCTTCGCTCGGATCTGAGCGATGAGATCACGGCCTCCGCCGGGGAAGACCTCACCCGCCTGCGTGGCGTTGTCGAACTGAGAGGAGTACGCGGCGATCGCGTCGAGCTTCCGGTCCATCTGATTCGTGATGTCCACCACGAAATCGGGCGGGTCGGCATCCTCTCGGAACGCGGTGGCATAGATGAGTTTGTGGGGACGGAAGGGCTCACCCGGAACCTCGAGCTTACGCAGCGCTGCGAGAAAGCATGCGTCTCGTACGAGCTCGGATGCGATCCGGTGATCGCGATGCCGCCCGACCTTCCAGTGCGTAATCACGACGCGCGGTCGGAATGCTCGGAGCAGTGCCGCGACGACCAGTCGCGATTCGTGATCGTTTCGCAGGAGACTGTCAGGAAGCTCTGCACACGCCCGCAGGGCCAGGCCCATCAGCGCCCCCGCGTTGGCGGCCTCGCGAGCACGGGTCTCGGCTGAGCCTGAGCTACCCATCTCTCCCGCGGTGAGGTCGATGATCCCGACACGTTTACCCCTTGAGGCACTCTTGATGAGCGCTCCCCCGCACAGGAGTTCAGCGTCGTCCGGATGGGCCATGATCGCGAGGAGATCGAGGGGCGCGTCCAGTTCAGCCATGTGTCATTCGTATCTGAGGGCGTCGACCGGTTCGAGTCGGCTAGCCCGATATGCAGGCAGGAGTCCGAACAGCATACCGGTCACCGCCGCCATACCCAAGGCCGCCCCCACAGCCCATGACGGAATCTCCGCCGGCAGGGGCGTGAAGGCCGCTACTGTCTCGGCCATCCCCCAGCCGATGAGGAGTCCGACGCCCGCTCCGGCGCACGTGAGCATGGATGCTTCAACGAGGAACTGCCACAGGATCTCACGACGCGTCGCACCGATCGCCTTTCTGACACCAATCTCACGAGTGCGCTCCGTCACGGAAATCAACATGATTCCGATGACCCCGACGCCGCCGACGAGCAGGCCGGCAGAGGCGAGCAGAAGAATCACCAGAAAGAACACTCCGGTCAGCTGACTGAAGAGGTCCGCGATCTGCGCCGACGAGGTGACGGCGAAGTCATTCTCCTCACGAGGACCGAGCCCGCGCATTGACCGCATTGCCGCGACCACGTCGTCCTTGGCCCGATCGGCCGAGACGCCTTCTCTGGGCACCACCAGGATCTGCGCCTGAAACTGGCTCTGGCGCAGCCGCCGTATCGACGCCGTCCACGGGAAGATCGCCCAGTTCTGGAAGGCTGTCGAAAAGATGTTTTGGGCCGGCTCGTAGATACCGATGACCGTGAACGGTTCCTGCGTACCGCGGAAGCTGTTCGTCACGCGTACACGCCTCCCGATCGGGTCACGCCGTCCGAAGAGTTGCTCGGCAAGTCCTGTCGAAAGGATGACCACGGCTCGGTTTTGCTGGACCTCCGCCGGCGTGAAGTCACGGCCCACAGCGAAATCACCCGCCTGATACGCAGACCAGCCGGCGGACGAGCCGTTCGCGAAAACGCCCTCCATCTCCTCGTTTTCGAATGCCATGTCGACCTGGAAGTTCGACAGGTCGTAGAGCGCGTCGGATACGGAGGGCAAGGCTTCGATTCGACGTGCCTCTTCCGGCTCGATGACCGGCTTACCCCACCATGGAGGACGCTGACCGTCATTGTCGATCGTGATCGCCGTGAAGTCGAACCGCGTCACGATGAAGTTGTCGGGGCCAGCCGCTTCGAATGCCTCCAGTACGCTGGACCGAAGGCCCGTCATGAGGGCGCCAATGGCGACGACCACGGAGACACCGACGGCGACTCCCAGGACCGTGAGCACGGATCGGAGGAAGTTCGCCCGGATTGCCTCCCAGGCGATCAGAAACCCCTCGGTCAAGGCTGAGATTCCTCTCAACCCGCGATGCGCCGCGTCGCCAGCCGCGGGGCGATGCCCTTGTGGCTGGCTCATTCGTACCTCAACGCGTCCACTGGATCGAGCTTGGATGCTTGCGAAGCAGGGTACACACCGGCGATCACACCCACAGAGAGTCCCAGAGCCACACCGAGCACGATCCATCGCGGAGCGACCGCTGCCGGAATCACGGACACGGCTTCGATCGTTTTTGCGATCCCGAGGCCCACGGCGACTCCGAACGCCGCGCCCACCGTCGAGAGAGTGGCCGACTCGATCAGAACCTGAGTCAGGATATCCCTTCGCCTCGCCCCGAGGGCCTTTCGGACGCCGATCTCGCGGGTTCGTTCCATCACAGAGACGAGCATGATATTCATGATCACGATCCCGCCGACGACGAGGGAGATCGAGACGAGCATGGGTAAGGCCATGAAGAGAATCCGGGAGATGTTGTCCCAGAAGCTGATGGCCTCGTCGGCGGTTTCGAGCGCGAAGTTCGCCTCATCCGTCGGCCGCAACTGCCTTCGCACCCGCATGATCCCTTCGACCTCGAGTTGGATGTCCCGCAACTGGTCCGGATTGATCGCCTGAATGATGACCGTCTCGATGTTCCCGCGAGGAGCCGTGATGGCTCGCGCCGGTGACTTCGCGGGGACGAAGACCTGATTGTCCAGGGACTCGCCGAACAGCGAGCCCTGTTCCTCGAGCACGCCGATCACGCGGTACGGAAAACTCCGAATCCGAAGCGACCGCCCGATAGGTTCGAGACCCTCGAAAACGCGGTCTGCCGTTTCGAATCCGATGACGACCACAGGAGCCCCGTTTTCGGCTTCCAGAGGAGAGAACGCACGGCCCTGTGCGATTTCGAGGTCCCGGATCTGAAAAATCTCCGCGGAGGCGGCGGTCAAGCGCACACCGCTCGCTGTTCGACCGTTGTCCCCCACCACGCTTGTGCCCGTCGAACTCTCGACTGCGACGCGCGCCGGCAGCGTGAGTCGCTCTCGAATGACGTCGCCGTCGTCGAACGTCAGACGTGGCCGGCGTGATCGTGCACGGCGCTCTTCTCGGCTGAGATTGATGTTGACGCTCTGCCACCTCTGAAGAGTGACCGTGTTCACACCGAAAATCTGGGATGTGAAGTCCTCGCGCACATACCGATCGAGTCCCTCGACGACTGTGACGACGACGATGAGGAACATCACGCCCAGGATGACACCGAGGAGGCTGAAGAACGACTTCAGCTTTTCCGTCCGGATCTGCTGGAACGCAAGCGCGATTCCCTCCCAGAGGTGCATGGTACCCTTAGCTCCCCTCGTCCTCCGTCCCGTCGTCGTCCTCGATGACCGATATGGCGTCTCCTTCACGGAGCTGACGGATCCGTTGGTATGGTCCGGCGACGACGATGTCTCCCGAGGAGAGTCCCGTGAGGACCTCGAAGTACTCCTGGCCCGCTACACCCACCTGGATCGGCTGAAACGAGACGGTGCTTTCCCTCACGAGGAACACACCCTCGATGTCCTCGAGTTCGGATTCGGCGACGGCCTCTCCCACCTCATCGGCGTCCCGGACGGTAAGAGCGATGATCGGGACGGCGACGACCCCTGACCGCGACTCCACGACGATGTCGGCAGTGGCCGAAAGGTCGGGTCGAAGAGGGGCATCCGTTTCATCGAGCGTCAGCACGACCTCAAAATCGATCGCAGCCTGCTGATTCCCCTGTTGCTGACTTGGTGGGTTGATGGCGGAGTTCCCGATCTCGGTGACCGTGCCCGAGAAGTCTCGATCTGGAAAGGCGTCGATACGGATGGACGCGCTGTCGCCGAGCGCAATCTCCGACACCTCGGTCTCATCGACTTGCACGACCACTTCAATCACCGAAAGGTCCGAGATGGTCGCTACCAGGGAGCCGGGGTTGTTCATCGTACCAATGATCACGGTCTCGCCTTCCTCGACGTTCAGGCGGGTGACCTTCCCAGTCATTGGTGCTGTGAAGATGGTCTTGGAGAGACGATCTTCGGACTCGTCGACGCCCGCCTGAGCTTGCGATACACCGAAGCGTGCGGATTCCAGAAGCGCTTGTTGGACCTCGACCCGTGTTTCAGCGTCGTCGAGCTGCTGGCGGCTCACGAGGAGAGAATCTCTCGCACGGAGCTGCACAAGCCGGTCACGATCCCGCACCGCTTGCGTCAGATTCGCGGTCTGCTGCGCTTCCTGAGCTTGCGACTGCGCCAACTGAGCCTCGGCACGCGAAAGCGCCGCCTGATACTGATCGGGCTCGAGGCGTAGCAGGATTTGACCCGCGACGACGTCATCACCCTCATCGATGAGGAGTTGCGAGACGCGTGCGGAGACGTCGGACGAAATGTCGACGGTTCGACGAGATCGGATGTTTCCGCTGGCCGTCACGATCTCCACGAGGTCGCGGTGCTCGATCGCTTCCGTACGTACCTCGATCCCTCCCTCACGTCCACGTGTGGCGGACAGGACGGCGGCCGAGCCCAGCACCGCTACGACGGCGATGCCGATGATGATCTTCGAACGGTTCTCCATGGGGTCGCGTCAGTTCTGAGAGCGTAGAGAGGCGCCAACGAGTGCCTCGAGGGTAGTAACGGCGTCGTGGTAAGCGAAGACAGCGTTCGTTCGGTCCGCGCCCGCCTGAGCCGAGAGCGTCTGGGCGTCTACCAGTTCGACGAAGGTGATCGCTCCCAACTGATAGCGCTCGCGAGCCAGATTCAGCTGCTGCTCAGCGAGAGTTTGGTTCCTCTCCTCGAGGAGCGCGCTCTGGTAGGCGGTTCGGACGTTCTCCAGCCCGATCGCCAGGTCCGCTTGCACTTGAAGTTCCTGTTCGCGGATCTGCTGTGAGATATCCTCCCGCTGGAGACGGGCGGCTTCCACGTTCCTCTGCCGGCTCAAGCCGGAGAAGATCGGGATGCTCAAGGTCATCCTGAAGCTGGGTGGAGAGCCAACGAAATTGAATGGAAACTGATCGTTTCCGGAAACGATCGCATTGCGGTCGGCGTCGGAGAACGTGATCTGGCTGCAGTCCTGGGCAGGTAGTGGATTGGCCAGTCGGGAGTAGAGTTCGTTGGTGAAGAAGCAGTTCGATATCGCCGACTGAACCTGAGCCTCCTGCTGAGCGATCTGGAACGCGGTGCTGCTTGCTTCCCGAGTGAACCCGCTCCACCCGGTCGCGAGGTTCAGGTTGGGCATGTACTGTGACCAGGCCGAGCTGACGGCGATGTCGGCAGCTTCCCACGACGACCGACGCCGCTGGAGTTCCGGGTTGCTGCCGGCCGCCATGGCCGCCAGCTGTGTCAGCTCCCACGTAGGCTCGGTCAGCTCGAACTCCGTGGTTGTCTCGAACTCCTGGTCCACAGGAAGACCAAGAAGCTGAAGGAGACGCATTCGCGATGTCGTCGCGCCATTTCGGGTCAGTAGTACGCCAACCTCGGAACGACCGACCTGGACTTCGGCCTGGCCGACATCGATAGGGGTGACCTGGCCGACTTCAAGCTGCCCCTGCGCCAGGCGGAGGTTGAATTGGGCGTTTTCCAACTGCTGTTCGGCGATGCGGACAGCATCTTCCTGTCGCAAGAGTTCGACGTACGCGGTCGTGACCTGCTGAACCAGACTCGATTCGGCGACTTCGATGCCGGCCAGGGTTGCTCGTCGCTCTGCTTTGGAGCGCTTGGGGCCCTGAATGGTCGCCCAGTTCAGCTGGTAGTTCAGACCCAGCGAGTAGCTGGAGCCATAGTATGAAGGCTGGTTGGTGAAGCCGAGATCACCGAGCGTGAGGCTGCCCGGGAGCTGTGTCTCCCCCGAACCCTGCCAGCTGAGGCCACCCGAAGCGCTCGCGCTCGGGAGTAGCTGACCCCAGGCCTCGCGCACGTTCCAGTCCGCCAAGGCCTCGTCGTTGCGCGTCTGGAGGAAGCCGGGATTGGTCGACCGGGCAATCTCGATGGCTTCACCGAGAGAGAGTTGAGCTGGAACTCGCTCCTGCGCATCCACCGAGCACGGTATAAGCAGAGAGAGTTGGCAGACCAACAGGCCAAAGCAGTTCTTCATCCTCGCGGACCTTTGAAAGCGCAGGGACAGACAGACGGGACGGCCTTCGGCCCTACGGACTGTCCGTTCACCGGGTTTCGGGGACGGCTGACCCGTCCACCAGGTTCATCACAGCAGCTACGATCCGGCACGACGAATCCTTCAACACCCCCGCATCCCGAGCGACGGGCCAATGTAACCCAAGAGAGGAGTTCACCCGACCAGGTCGGTCCGTTCCGCGAGGAGCTCAAGGGCAGGAATCCACACGCGGAGCACGCGCCCCTGCCGATCGTACCAGACCAAACGAGACTCCCCCGAGTCCGTCGTGAACTCGATGCGCCGTGCCCGGATCTCGTTCACTCCCAGTCGGATCGTCTCCTGTGTGGGTTCTCCTGCTGTGATGAGACTCTGGGCGCGCGTACGTGGCTCGAGCACGTGGACCGACCGGCCGGGTCTGAGATCGCGCAGGAAATAGAAGTGATGGGCCACATGGCGTTCGAGAACGTGCGTGTCTGCATGCGCCTGGAACTCCCGATCCTCAGCCCCCTGCTCGGAGCGAATCGTGGCGAGATATCGCCGGTTGGAACGGGCCACCTGAACCTCGATGGCTTCGGGCCCGGTCGTCGAGACCTGGTACCGAACAGCTACTCCGTTGGGTGGCGCCGCGTGCAGCAGCGAGCGCATCTCCTGACGTCCTTCCGGCAGGTTGAGCGCGACCACCCCGTTTGCGAAGAGTGCATCCTCTCGCCCGACGCCCGGTCGTCTGATCACGAAGTCTTCTGTTCCGGCCGGTGCGCCGGCGAGTCTGATTGCGAACGTCCCCTCGTCTACAACCACGCCCTGGGCAGTTAGCTCGGAGGTGCCGGCTGCAAGCAAGGCCGTGGTGGCGATGAGGAATCGAACGTTCATGGTGTTGTGTACACGACAGTCACCCCAAGAGTTCGTCGGAGTTCGTCGTGTTCACCGCGGTGCACAGGACGTCCACGTAGCGCTGGAACACCGCGGCGCCCTTTTCCGGAGTGGCCAGGCGAGGCGAGCCGAGGACACCACGGGACACGATCGGGGGTTTCGGCACCCTTCGCCGGGTATACTTTCGAAGAGTGAGGCCCTCGGGCAGGAAGTCGGCAGCTCGCTCCATGTTCACCCGATCGGGGGCGAGGTGCAGCATCAGCGAGGTTTCGAGCTCGCCTGCGTGCTCGAACTCGGGATCGGATTCGAGCACGTCGGAGACATCGGTCTGATAGAGATCGTACACGGATTTGTGGGCCGGCCCCGATGCCGTCATGAGCAACGCTTCGAGGTGAGGCTCGTACCGATGCGCCGTGATCAAATGGAATTGTCTGACGGACAGGTCTTCCCAGCCCCCGATCAACTCGTTCACGGCTCGATGCAGTGTCTTCCGCCGCAAGCCCGGCGCTCGGAAGGGACCTCCGCTCACTGTGACACCGTAGAAAAACGGGGGCGCACGCAGGACCCTGCAGCGCTCGGACACGGCGCGTGCGACCTGCGCTGCGATGAAGACGTTCGTTCCAACAGGGAGGTGAGGGCCGTGCTGCTCGAGGGCACCGACCGTCATAATGAGGCGTGGATCCTCTTCGAGGACGCGACCGACTTTCGGCCATGCCAACTCGTCGACCGCATATGACATCGACACCTCCCTGGGGCGAACGAAGAGCGGATCCTTACCACCTACTGTCCAACGTTGGTCCATGGTGTGCGGCGGCCGCCCTGTGGGTCTGGGCAGGAACGTCGTCTGTCTGGCTTCTTCCACTCTGCGCGGGGTTCCTGCTCACTTCGCTTCACGACAGCGGACGAGCAGGAAATCGATGGCGAGCCGTAGGGATCTCCGTTCTCGTCATTGGCATCCTCGTGGGATTCGCCGGCGAACGCCAGATCGGCGAGGTCTCTCGTGATTGGGATGAGTACTGGAGCGAGCGTGTCGACGAAGTGGGCGTCCTTCTCCGTGAAGAGCTTGAGGAACGGCGACACAGCCTCGGGACCGAAGTCGTAGAAGAACTCGTACGCCTGTGGGACTCGGACGCCGTCGACCTCGATGGCGAGGCCCTCGCGCAGTTGCGAGCGCGCGCCCGAAGCTCGGCCTTGGCACTGTACGACCAGGATGGAGAGCTGATCGCGTGGGACGGTATCCACCGGGGGCGGGTCCCGGACGCTGTGAAATACGGTGAGCGGCTCGATTTGTACCGAGATCTTCCGCTGTTTGGGTACCTCTATGTGACGGCGGCGGCACCCGACGGCAGTGTCGCCGTAGCGGCGTATCTATTGCGTGCCTCCTTGCCCGAGGGACTCGGGGCGGACATGGGGGATCTGTCCAGTCGCTTCTTCGCCGAAACAGGCGAACGCATTCGGATCACGGAGGACGATCCCGGAGTGGCCGAAGCGGTGTGGGACCTCGCTCTCGAGGAGGATCGCCTTCTCAGCGTGGTCCTTGCAGAGCCTGACCCGACCGCACGTCTTGCCGTACTGGAATCTCGCTGGGCATTCCGCGTGGCGCTTCTCGGGGCAATCGCGTGGCTTCTGCTCGCTGTGGGTGGGCCTCTGGCGGCGGGTGAAGCGATCGCCGCCACCACCGCGGTCCTGGTCGCTGCGGCGGTCTTGCCTGTCGGATTCGGCTTGCCGTTCGACGCGGCATTCCTTCGAGAGCTGTACCAGCTACCCGGCCCCGTCGGAATGAGTGCAGGCCGCCTCGCACTCATGGTCACAGGATCCTTCTTGCTGGTCGCAGTGCTGCCACGGCGCAATGCGTCGGCGCCGTATTGGGTCGCCGGAGCGACCGTCCTTGCCGCCTTCCCCCCGATCCTGCTCTGGCTCGGCCGCGGTCTGACTCCGGAACTGCTTGCTGGAGGCCGTCCGGAGTGGGTTGCGTATCAGGTTGCGGTCGCGGGTTTGCTGACGTTGGTGGCCGGCCTTGGGTTCAGCTTCGCGAGAGACGGTGCGGGTGGTCGAGGGTGGGTCTTCGCCGGGTTGGGGTCGGCGGCAGCGATCTCGGGAGTCGCTGGGGTCTGGGCGGCGTATCGGCTCGGTATGCCGATCGCATTCACCGTGATCTGGGGGCTTCCCGCGGCGATGGTCGCTCGTGGAATGCATGCATGGCCCGGGTGGCAACGTGCTGCCGTCGCCTGGGGCAGTGCGGCCGTGATTGGCTCGTGCGCGGCGATTCCCACGGTCTGGGGTCACGGTATCGAAGCTCGACTCCAAGTCGGGGAGGCTCGATTGGCGCGACTCGCCGCCGAAGAGGATCTCGAAGTCGAAGTCCATCTCGCCGATTTCGCACGAATCGCCGATTCCCTGGACATCGCTGGCGCGGAAGACGTCACGATCCTGTACGAGGGGTGGAGGCTGAGTGGGCTCGCGGAACTCGGGCATCCTCTGCGGCTTCAGATCGAGGAGCGCGACGGCTCGCCCGGCGAGGGTCTTCGGGTGGGCGTGGGTGACACCGAGCCTCAGCCGTATCAGGAACTCCTTGCGCAGGGCCGTCGATCGGGAGGTGTCCAGCTGGTTCAACTGAATCAGGACGATGCGCGATATATCCTTACCCTCGCCCTTAGCCGGGGGCGCATGCTCGTCGCTGTGGCACCTCCATTCCCGGCTGTGTCTGGCCGGTCGGTTCTGGGCCCACTTCTACGAGGTGCCGGCGACACCGAGTTGGACCCTCTTTCGGTCATGGCGCTTCCGGAAGGCCAGGGGATCGACCGTTCAGTGCGACGAAGCCGAACCGGCGAAGGGTGGCGTGCGGAGATCGGCCTGCAGTTCAGCACCGGGCCCGAGTATCGGGCGCGCTACGTGGTCGATCTACCGCAGGTGCCGCTGGCTATTGCCCGCGCATCACTTCTCACCCTGCTGAACGCGGTGCTTTTCCTGCTCCTGTGGTTCGGGGGCAGGGCACTGCGCGGAGAATCGGAGCGCGAGCGGATTCAGCTGTCGAGTCTGGTGATTTCCTTTCGTGCGCGAGTCACGCTGGCGCTCTTCGGGTTCTTTGCACTCGCGAACGCCCTCTTCGGCACAGTCGCATTCCGCACGCTCGACGAGGCGTCGCGACGCTCCGCTCAGGTGATCGCGGAGCGTGTCGTGGAAGACGCAGCTGGGTGGTATCAGGCGCTGGGTGGGCAGGTGGAACGATTGGCCAGCCAGGTCGGCGCGGACCTTCTCGAGTACCGCCATGGGCAGCTTCGCGAGGGCTCGTTGGAAGAGCTCGTCGAGCTCGGGCTGTACGAGGGTTGGACGCCCTACGACGTGCTTCAGTCTTTGGACACGTACGAGTCAGCCCAGGAGTTCAGAGAGTCCACTGTCGGTCGATGGGAATACGTCACGGCCTACAGGAGGCTGCCGGACGACGACGTGCTCGCGGTTCAGATCCCCCTCCAGGCAGGGACGAGCGCGCTGCGTACGAGCGACCTGGTCGAGCTCCTCGGTTTCGTCGTGCTGCTCGGAGCGGTCCTCTCCCTCGCCCTCGCAATGGCGGCAGGGCGGGCTCTGACACGCCCGATTCTCGCTCTTCAGATCGCGTCGGAAAGCGTCGGTTCGGGAGACCTCGGGCTTCGGCTCCCTGCCCACCGCAAAGACGAGTTCGGTGCCGTATTTCGCGCGTTCAATCGCATGGTCGGTCGTGTCAGGCGGGCACGGCGCCAGCTGGTGAGAACGTCACGCAGGACGCAGCTGATCATGGATGAAGCGGCCGTTGGCATGGTCGCGCTCGACCCGGCCGGTCGGGTCACGCTGGTGAATCCACGAGCGGAGGAATTGCTCGGAGCCGAGGTCTACGTGGGGCGTGCGTTACCCGGAGACGGAGTGATGGGTGATCCCTTTGCCGTCTGGCTCGACGATTATCTGGAGGGTAGCGCAGACGAAGCGAGTTCGGATTTCCAGATCGAGGACCGTCGGGTCCGGGTGCGTGCTCGTCGACTGGGGAGCTTCGGATCGCGTCGCGGTGTGGTCATCGCCCTCGACGACGTAACGGATGAGCTTCGGGCGGAGCGAGTCCTTGCGTGGGGTGAGATGGCGCGACAGGTCGCGCACGAGGTGAAGAATCCGCTGACACCGATCAAGCTGAGCATCCAGCATGTGCGGAGAGCGTGGGATGATGGACGTCCGGACTTCGAAGACATTCTAGTCCGCAATGCGGACGCCATGCTTGGCGAGATCGATCGCCTCGCAGAGATCGCGCAATCCTTCTCCCGGTTCGGGGCGCCGGGTGCGCAGGACGTACCGCTCACCGCGGTCCCGCTCAGCGAGGTGATCGACGAGGTCATGGTGCTCTACGGTGGCGCGACGTCCCGCGTACGGTTCTCGAGGGACCTCGAGCTGGATCTTCCGCCCGTCGTGGCGCGAACGGCCGAGCTCAAGGAGGTCCTCGTCAATCTTCTCGAGAACGCACGGCTTGCGGGTGAGGCCGGGACATCGGTCGTGATTTCTACTCGTCGTGGCGTCCTCCCGGATACGGTCACGCTCCAGGTCGTCGATGACGGAACCGGGATTCCGGAGGATGTCCTGCCACGGATCTTCGAGCCGCAGTTCAGCACCCGATCGAAGGGGTCTGGGCTGGGCCTCGCAATCGTACAGCGTGTGGTTCGGGCGTGGGGTGGTCGTGTGGAAGTGGAGAGTGAGGTGGATGTGGGAACGACGGTGACCGTCACGCTGCGGGCCTGGGGCGATGGTGTGCAGGAGTCCGACGCCCCGGCATAAATCGGTTCTTCGGTATCGGTCTTTCCGTCCTCGCGCGGCGGCAGGTAGGTTCCCCGCATGCAACCCGATTCCGGCGACCCGACGACGATCGCTGCTGCGGCATCTGCCGCTGCGCCTCGCGTCGGTATGGCAGAGTTCACCGCCTGGTTGGACGTCCGAGTCGAGAGCCTTGGTGATCTCTGGGTTCAGGAGATTGGAGCTCGGGGGCTGGGACAGGGTCGGATCGACGGCGCTATCCTGGAGCGGTTCACTCGCCAGCTCGTGAGTATGCTTCCCCTGATGTTGGGGCCGCACCGGGATCAGATCCACCCACTCTGGGTGCGAGGATTCGAGCTCTTCGGCGCTGTCGCGGCCAAGCGCGGGCTCGCGGCAGGTGAAGCGATTGAGGAGGTTCACCTGCTGCGGGAATTCGTGATTCGAGACCTTTACCGCGATCCACCCATGGGGGGCGCGGTGCCTCTCTCGTTACGGGAGGTTCTGCGCCTCAATCGGGCTCTGGACGGGGCAGTCACGCACGCCAGCGTGGGACACACCGACGCCCTGTTCTTCGAATTCTTTGAGGCCGAGGGAGCTGCCCTCCTCCCGGGTAATGACATTGCGGCGGAGGTTTCCGAGCAGCTGGGGGCGATCGGGCACGAGGTTCATCTGATCGAACAGGCGTCAAATGGAGGCGGTGCTCGATGAGGGACGAGGCGCCGGAGGGAGCCCCGCGATTGGGCGACATGCCTCCGGAGGAATTCCGACGATATGCGCACGAAGCGGTCGACTGGGTCGCCGACTTCCTCGCGAACGTCGAGACATACCCGGTGTTTCCCTCGGTTCGGCCGGGAGACGTCACGAGCCGGATCCCCCCCACACCACCGGCCTCACCCGAGCCGATGGACGCACTCCTGGATGACTTTCGTTCGATCATCGTGCCCGGGATGAACCATTGGAATCATCCGGCGTTCTTCGGCTACTTCTCGGTGTCGGCCTCGGGCCCGGGCATCATCGGGGAGTTGCTGGCTTCCGCCTTGAACGTCAATGCGATGGTCTGGCGGAGCGCCCCGGCAGCCGCCGAGTTGGAAGACGTCGCGACCGACTGGCTGAGACAGCTACTGGGGCTGCCTGACGGCTTCGAGGGTGTGATCAACGACACCGCGTCCTCTTCGACGATGTACGCGCTGGCGGCGGCCCGTGAAGCGACATGGCCCGAGGCACACGCGAAGGGCCTTTTCGGTCTGGCTCCGGGGCGGGTGTATGCGTCGGAGCATGCGCACTCGTCCGTTGAGAAGGGGGTGCTCACCATCGGTCTCGGGCAGGACGGCTATCGGACGATCGAGACCGACGAAACGTTCGCAATGAACCCCGTGGCCCTCGAGAATGCCATCGCGGACGACGTACGCGCGGGGCTACGTCCTTGCGCCATTGTGGCGACCTTGGGCACCACCTCGACCGCGTCCATGGACCCGATTGGGCCGATCGTCGAAATCGCACGCCGGCATGATGTCTGGCTCCATGTCGACGGAGCCTACGGTGGCCCGGCCGCCATGTTGCCAGAGGCTGCCCCCTGGTTCGCCGGGTGGGAACAGGCAGACTCGATCGTCGTGAACCCCCACAAGTGGCTCTTCACCCCGATTGACTGCTCCGTGCTGTTCTGCCGTCGTCCCGACGTTCTCAGGCAGGCGTTTTCCATCGTTCCGGAATATCTCCGCTCCTCGGAACAGGCGGAGTCTCGGAGTCTGATGGATTACGGGGTCTCGCTCGGGCGTCGTTTTCGTGCGCTCAAGCTCTGGTTCGTAATGCGGTATTTCGGCCAGGAGGGGCTCGTCGAGCGCCTTCGTGACCACCTGAGTATGGCCTCTTCATTCGCCGACGCGGTCCGTGCCGAAGACGGATGGGAAGTCATGGCCCCGGTCGACCTCGGGCTGGTCACGTTCCGTTGCACGCTGGGCGAGACGCCGGAGGATCAGGACCGGATCAACCACGAGATCATGGACGCGGTGAACGCGAGTGGCCAGGCATTCCTGATCCACACCGTACTGAATGGGAGGGTCGTTCTGCGCCTTGCCATCGGCAACATCAACACGACCCAGTCACACGTCATGGCGACGTGGGCACTTCTGAAAAAGATCGCGAACGATTTTCGGTGAGGCATGCCGCGTCACTGGCGCACCGCCGCGTTATGTGTATGGTGCAGGCTGCTTTGGCCTCAGTAGAGCGATGCAGTGCTCGCAGCGTCGCGAAACGACCACACTTGTAGAGTCATCGAGATGGCAATGCGGATCGCAATTCCCAAGGAAGTCGTGTCCGGAGAGCGGCGAGTGGCCGCCACCCCGGACACCGTCAAGAAACTCATCAAAATGGGCTTCGATGTATCCGTCGAGACCGGTGCTGGCACACTCGCAAACTACCCGGACGAGAGCTACGAGTCTGCAGGCGCCTCCGTCGAGCCTGACGCGGCTTCGCTGTGGAACTCGTCGGACCTGGTCTGCAAGATCCATCCGCCTCAGCTCCGAAGTGACGGGAGTCACGAGCTGGACTCGCTGAAAGACGGCGCAACCATCATCTCGCTGCTCTTTCCGGAGCAGAACCCGGAGTTGGTCGAGCACCTGCAGCGGGGCTCCAAGACCGCGATCGCGCTCGACAAGATCCCGCGGATCACCCGGGCGCAAAAAATGGACGTCCTCAGCTCGATGGCGAACATCGCGGGCTACCGGGCGGTTCTCGAAGCGGCGCACCTCTACGGCGGATTCTTCGGGGGTCAGATCACGGCCGCGGGAAAGACGCGACCGGCGCAGGTCCTCGTCATCGGAGCCGGTGTGGCAGGGCTCGCAGCCATCGGCACAGCGCGCGGTCTCGGGGCCGAAGTCCGAGCCTTCGATGTTCGACCGGCGACGAAGGAGCAGGTCGAAAGCATGGGTGCGCGTTTCCTCATGCTCGACGTCCCGATGGACGAGTCGGGTGAGTCAAGCGGGGGGTATGCGAACATCATGAGCGACGAGTTTCTCCAGGCCGAATTGGCGTGCTTCGCCGAGCAGGCCAAAGAGGTCGACATCATCGTTACGACTGCACTGATCCCCGGTCGACCCGCACCCGAGCTCATTTTGCAGGAGATGGTCGACAGCATGAAGCCGGGCTCGGTCATCGTCGACCTGGCTGCGGAGCAGGGCGGGAACTGCACCGCCACCGTTCCTGGCGAGGTGGTCATGAGTAGCGGCGTGCACATTGTGGGCTATACGGACCTGACGAGTCGTCTGCCCACCCACGCCAGTCAGTTCTTTGGCACGAACGTTGTGAATCTCTTGTCCGACATGGGGGGCGCTGAGGACTTCAAGGTGGACTTCGAGGACGAGGTCCTCCGCAAATCGACCATTGTCCGTGAAGGGGAACTCACGTGGCCACCCCCACCGGATCCCGAGAAGCCCGCTGCGGCTGAACCGGCGAAGGCCGCTGTCCCGGCTCCGGAGGCGCCTGCGCCGAAGAAGAGCAGTGGACACGGACATGGGCCGTCCGGTGAACCGATGGCTGTCGGTCCACGAAATCTGATTGCGCTTACGCTGGCCGTTGTACTGGCGATCATCGGCTTCACTGCCGAGAGCGCGCCAGTCCCTCACTTCGTGCAGCAGGTCACGGTCTTCCTCCTGGCCTGCTTCATTGGATGGCAGGTTGTCTGGAGCGTCACCCCGGCCCTCCATACACCCCTGATGAGTGTGACCAACGCGATCAGCGGGATCATCGTTGTGGGCGGGCTACTCGGGGTTGCGGGGCCGGAGCTGAATACGGCAGCCATCCTGGGAGCGGTGGCGATCCTCGTTGCGAGCATCAACATCGCCGGTGGGTTCCTGGTCACCCAGCGAATGCTCCAGATGTTCCGTAAGGAGGGGAACTAGCCATGGAACTCCAGAGCTTTGTGGCCATTCCGAATGTGGCCTACCTCGGCGCTGCAGTCCTCTTCATCCTGAGCCTGGGTGGTCTTTCCAATCAGGAGACCGCCCGGCGGGGGAACACGTACGGCCTCATCGGGATGATGATCGCGATCGCGGCGACGATTCTCCTTCTGGTGGTGCCCAACGGGTATGGAACCGTCCGGGACATCGGATCGAACAATTGGACGGTTCTCATCGTCGCCGCGGTGGTTGGAGGTGCAATCGGATCCGTCATGGCCAAGCGCGTGGCGATGACAGCCATGCCACAGTTGGTGGCACAACTGCACAGCTTCGTAGGACTCGCCGCCGTCCTCGTCGGTATCTCGACGTGGCTCACCGCTGATTTGGCCGGACATGGAAGTGACGTCGTTCACCTCCTGGAGATCTGGTTCGGCGTGGGTATCGGTGCCATCACCTTCACGGGCTCCGTCGTTGCGTGGGCCAAGTTGCGCGGGTGGGTCTTCGGAAAGCGTGTGCCTGGCGCGCCGTTGCTGCTTCCGGGCCGACATGCGCTCAATGCCGTAGTCACGCTGACGTGCATCGGGATGGCGGTGCCCTATCTGGCGGATACGGTCGAGCAGGCGGCACCCGCGATCGAGCTCGGTGCACAGGTCGAGTCGGCAGAGGATGCCCTGGAACGCCTGGAGGTCGGTGGTGGGACAGCGTCCGAGATCGAAGCGAGTCGAGACGAGGTCAGCCGCCTCAGCGCAGAGCTTCAGGCGATCAATCACCCGACCACGGACAGCCGTGCGTTCCTTCTGTTGATGATCCTGACGGGGCTGACGTGTCTGCTCGGGGTTCACCTGGTGCTGGCCATCGGGGGCGCGGACATGCCGGTCGTGGTGAGTCTGCTCAACAGCTATTCAGGCTGGGCCGCAGCCGCAGCGGGCTTCATGCTGGCGAACGACCTTCTGCTGGTTACTGGCGCGCTCGTCGGATCGAGCGGGGCGATTCTGTCCTACATCATGTGCAAGGCGATGAACCGCTCCATCTGGAACGTCGTCTTCGGAGGCTTCGGGACAGACGGCGGAAGCCCGTCGGCGGGCAGTGCGACCATCGAAGGCGAGGTTACGGTCACTGACGTCGACGAAGTAGCCGAACTCGCAAGAAATGCGAAGAGCATCATGATCGTGCCCGGTTATGGGATGGCGGTCGCTCGGGCGCAGCATCTCGTGAACGAATTTTCGAGTATGCTTCGCAAGAAGGGGTGCAACGTTCGCTATGCGATTCATCCCGTCGCAGGACGACTGCCTGGTCACATGAACGTCCTCTTGGCGGAGGCTGGCGTTCCCTACGACATCGTCCTCGAGATGGATGAGATCAACGACGACTGCCCGGACACGGATCTGGTGCTGATCATCGGTGCCAACGATGTGGTCAACCCGGGAGCGGAAACCGACGAGTCCAGCCCCATCTACGGCATGCCCGTGATTCAGGTATGGAAGGCAGAGACTACCGTTGTGCTCAAGCGGAGCCTCGGAGCTGGGTACGCCGGAGTCGGCAACCCGCTCTTCTACGAAGAGAACAACAAGATGCTGCTCGGAGATGCGAAGGATTCGATGGCTCAGTTGATGGCGCTTTTGACGTGAGCCGACCTGGGGTGACCAGGGCATCGAAGTCAGTCGTGTGGTGACATTCCGGCGCCCACCGGTTGGGATGATCGTGGGATATGCTCTCGCGGATCAACACATGCACGGTGCAGGGGATCGATGCCGTTCCCGTGTGTGCCGAGGTCAACCTCACGACCGGCCTTCCATCGTTCACGATCGTGGGGCTCGCACAGGGTGCCGTACGGGAGGGCCGAGAGCGTGTGACGGCCGCTCTGGCGAACAGCGGCTTCGTCCTCCCGCTGCGTCGCATCACCGTCAATCTGGCTCCGGCCGATCAGCGTAAGTCCGGGAGTGGTTTCGATCTCGCCATCGCGCTGGGGATCCTGCTTTCGTCAGGCCAGCTTCAGGTCGACTCCGATCTGTCGAACACGATTGTGCTGGGCGAACTGGGTCTCGACGGGAGCCTTCGCGCAGTGCCCGGCGTGCTCCCAGCCGCGATCCTCGCGTCGAAGAAGAAAGCCCACCGTCTGATCGTCCCGGCCGCGACAGGCGCCGAAGGGCGGATGGTGGAAGGCCTGGAGGTCTGGCCCGTCACGTCTTTGCGGGGATTGGTGGACGGTCTGCAACGTGGAACCCTTCTCGAGAGTATGTCGTCCTTGGCGTCCACCTCGGTCGACGTGAGCGCGCCCCTCGATCTGGCAGACGTGCGAGGTCAGGCCGTCGCCCGACGAGCCCTCGAGATCAGCGCGGCGGGTGGGCACAACCTGCTCCTTGTCGGGCCACCGGGAGTAGGCAAGACGATGCTGGCTCGCCGACTACCCTCGATCTTGCCCAGCCCGTCGCCCGACGAGGCGATCGACATCGCTCGGGTCCGATCGGTTGCCGGGCTTCCGAGTGGAGGGCGACCAGTGCGCCCGTTCCGGTGCCCTCATCACACGATCAGCTATGCCGGACTCGTGGGAGGGGGCAATCCGATTCGTCCTGGCGAGATCAGCCTGGCCCACCGAGGGGTTCTCTTTCTCGACGAGTTGGGGGAGTTCGATCGGCGTGCGCTCGAATCACTGCGGCAGCCGCTGGAGGAGGGTGCGTTGACACTTTCGAGGGCCAGTGGTCGAGTTGCGCTTCCCGCACGCTTCCTTCTCGTGGCGGCAAGCAATCCGTGCCCGTGTGGATTTCGGGGCCACGGGTCGGACCGGTGTCGGTGCGATGACCGGGACCTCTCACGATATCGTGCTCGCGTCTCGGGTCCCTTGATCGATCGAATCGACGTCCGCGTGGAGATGAGTTCGCCGAAGACGCTGCCCTTCGATCGATCGGCTTGGGGTGAGCCGAGTGCGGTTGTGCGGTCGCGCGTAGAAGAGGCAAGGCTACGGCAGGGCCGACGCTACGCTGAGGTGCCGGGCGTACAGTGCAATGCTGAAGTCCGAGGGGCCATGCTCCGCCACACGGCGCATCCGGATCGCCCCGGGCGATCCCTGCTGCGGGCCTGGTATCGAGACGGGCGTGCGTCCGCTCGGGCTGTGGACCGGATTCTTCGTGTCAGTCGGACGATAGCCGACCTCGGTGGCGCAGAGCAGGTTCAGGAGCTGCACGTGGCCGAAGCCTTACAGTATCGAGGTCTGGCCGGGCTGGCACCGGATTGACCAGACAGGCAAGGCCGCGAGCTTCCCGCATGGATACCTCCAAGGCTCCCCGGCCGGCCGGCATAGGAGAAGACCCGCCCCTCGTCGCGCTTCTACTCGCCTTCGCCGCGATCTACTTCATCTGGGGATCGACAAACCTGGCGATTCGCTTCGCGATCGAAACGATGCCTCCGCTAGGCATGGCGGCTGGTCGATTCCTGATCGCCGGGATGTTGATGTACGCCTGGGCCCGGTGGAGAGGGGCACCTCATCCGACACTCGACCAATGGAAGGGCGGTGCCATCTCGGGCTCCCTCTTGCTCGCGGGTGGGAACGGAGCCGTCGTCGTCGCAGAACAGTGGGTCCCGAGCGGGCTTGTGGCCCTGCTTGTCGCCACGGTTCCACTCTGGATGGTGGTACTCGACGCGACGTTCGTTTCGCATCTCAGGCCTTCCGTTTCGGAGACGAGCGGACTCATCGTCGGTTTCCTCGGCGTCGGCCTTCTCGCGGGTTCGCCAGGTGTGGGCGGTGGTGGTCCGGAGGAACTATTCGGAGCTGTCCTCGTGCTTGGCGGAAGCTTGTGCTGGGCGATTGGCTCGCTGGTATCCCGCTATGTGGAGAATCTGCCCCGGCCGACGATGTTGGTTGCAACACAGATGCTGTCCGGCAGCGCGGTCTTCGCCATCCTGTCCCTCGGTCTCGGGGAGTACGATAGCTTCACGCTCTCTCGGGTTTCGTCACGATCCTGGTGGGCGTTCGTCTACCTGGTCATCGCCGGCGGGTTGATTGGATACGCCGCGTACATCTGGCTGCTGACGGTGGTCCCGCCCTCGCGGGTGGGGACCTACGCCTATGTGAATCCGGTCGTCGCGATGCTTCTCGGGTGGTCGCTGGCGGGTGAGCCGTTGACCTTCCGCTCCGGCCTGGCGGCGGTCATCATCCTTGCATCGGTCGTCGTGATCACTACGAGACCGAATCGAAAGATGGCGCGCTCGGTCGGCCAGGCGAGCGAGGAGTGGACGACATGACGAGGATACAGGAGGCCCAGCCGGAGTCCGGTGTCGCGCTTGTGCCGGGCGTCGATGTGGGGACGCAGACGAACCTCGTCCTTTCGGTTCTGGTCGTCTTGCTCGTCTTCTTCGTGAGACGTGCAATTCTTGCGGTGGCCTACGGGCGCACCGACGACCATGAACATCGTTATCGCTGGGCGAAGGTCTCGGCGAACGTCGGTTTCGTTGTCACTGCGCTGGTCTTGGTGCAGATCTGGTTCACGGCGATTCGGTCGATCGGGACCTTTCTCGGCCTCCTGTCAGCGGGGCTTGCAATCGCGCTCAAGGACATCGTTGCAGACCTGGCCGGCTGGATCTTCATCGTCTGGCGTCGACCCTTCGATCTCGGCGATCGAATCCAGATCGGAGCGCATGCCGGTGATGTGGTCGACCGAAGCATCTTCCAGTTCACGATCATGGAAATCGGGAATTGGGTGAGCGCTGACCAGAGCACGGGGCGACTGATCCACATTCCGAATGCGAAGGTGTTCACGGAGCCGCTCGCGAACTACGTGGCCGGCTTTCCGTACTTGTGGAACGAGCTACAGGTGCTGCTCACGTTTGAGAGTAACTGGCGTCGCGCGAAGGCCCTTCTGGAGAAGCTTGCCGAGGACCACACCGTCGACCTGAGCCAGGAGGCGCACGGGGGTCCATCGCGTACCGAGCAGCGCTTCCTGATCCGGTACCGGAAGCTTACCCCGGTGGTGTACGTCGCGGTCGCGGACAGTGGGGTGGAGCTGACGCTCCGGTACCTGTGCCGGCCACGGGAGCGTCGAGGGTCTGGCAGTGATCTGTGGGAGCGCGTCCTGGATGCGTTCGATCAGTGTCCTGACGTCACGCTGGCGTACCCCACGCAGCGCCTGAATCTGGCCCGGGAGATCCTGTCCAGGTCCGATGAAGTCGATGCGTCGGGAGATGGGGATCCGGGCCGCGAGTCTCCGGACACGTAGTGCGAGTACTCGCGATGAAACGGCCATCCTCCTCGCACCGTACGGTATCCATCCGTACACTTAGGTTCAGTAACGACGTCGGAACCCGGATGATCCCGGGGCGACGCCCCCCAGCGTGAGCGAAGATGCGGCTATTCGTAGGCATCAACTTCCCCAAGAAGCAGAGGGAGAAGATGCACCGTGCTGCGCGGGCACTTCGTGAACAGGATCTGCCCGTGCGCTGGGTGGATCCGGACAACTTTCATGTGACGCTCAAGTTTCTTGGTGAGGTGCGGAGGGAGCAGATCGACACCGTGACCGCCGGGATCGAACGAGCAGCGTCATCGACCCAGCCGTTCCAGGCCGAGATTGGCGGGTTCGGCGCCTACCCGACCGTCCGCCGGCCGCGAGTGATCTGGTTGGGCGTCGAGGCGTGTCCGGAACTTCGGTGTCTCAAACAGGACCTGGAGTGGGCGTTGGGTGATGCGGGCTTTGCCTCGGAGACACGCTCATTCCATCCTCACGTGACGCTCGGGCGTGCCCGCGACTCGGGTGGGGCCGGCGCATTCCGCGAACTCGACGGGGCGTTCGCCGCCCTCGACTTTGCCGACAAACTGAAGGTTCGGTCCATCCATCTCATGCGGAGTCACCTGACACGTGAAGGCCCGCACTACACCGTGGTCGCCTCGGCTCGGCTGGGGGCCAAATGACGGGGCGTATCTGGCTCGGCTCTCTGGCCGCAGTCGCGGTGTTGGCGGCGCTGAGCTTCGCCATGGGGGAACAAGACGCGGTGCCGGCAGCCACGAGGATCCCCGGGGCCGCCTCCGCTCCACCTCTCCCAGTGTCCGGGGCCGATGCCGTGCCGAGAGAGGTCCTCGTGGCTCGCACGGTTGACCGGATCCTCCTGTTACGGACTGGTAACGTGGCATCTTCGATTGCGCTAAGTGAAGACGAGGTCAGTGCCCTGCTGACGGAGAGTCTCCCCGGCCTCCTTCCAGCGGGTGTCGTGAATGTCGAGGTGAGCCTGGATAGCGATCAGATCGTTCTTCAGGCCGACATCGTCGTCGACTTGTGGACAGGAGCGAGTCGTCTCAACCCCGTTCTGGTTGCGCTTCCGGATACGCTTCGCACCGAGATCGATGGTCGGTTTTCACGAGTGGGGCGGCGGCTCATCCTCACCGTGACCGGTGCCCGTGCTCAGAGTCTCTCGCTCCCTGCTTCGCTTGTAGAAGCGCTCATCCGAGAGCTCCCGATGAGTATCGACGGACAGGAAGGCCCTGCGCTCCAGGTCGCGCTTCCGGACGGAATCGCCGATGTTCGCCTCGAAGGTGGCCGACTTATCCTGCGCGCTGCCGAACCAATTCTCGAGCGCACTGTAGATGGTGGAGCCGATGGCTGAGCTCTATCGCACCAACACCCCCGGATCTCGATGGCCCGTCTTCTTGTAGTCGATGACGAACGCGGCATACGCACCGCACTCCTGCAGGTCTTCGAGTACGAGGGGCATGAGGTACGAGCCGCCGAAGACGGCCACGAGGGCCTTCGAATTGCCCGGGAATTCAACCCGGATGTCATCTTCCTCGACGTGAAGATGCCCGGGAAGGACGGGCTCGACGTTCTGGCTGAGCTCCGTGAGGACGACCCGAGCACGCTCGTCATCATGATCTCCGGGCACGGGACGATCGATACCGCTGTCGAGGCGACGCGGAAGGGGGCGTACGACTTCCTTGAGAAACCGCTCGATACGGATCGGCTCCTCGTCACTCTTCGCCGAGCGCTCGAGCTGCGCGGCTTGACGGAGTCCATGGCGGATCTGCGAAGTCAGATCGAAAGCCGCTACGAAATCGTCGGGACATCCTATCCGATTCGACAGGTGCTCGAGCGTATCGAGCGGGTTGCCCCGACGGACGCCCGTGTCCTGATCACCGGCGAAAACGGGACTGGAAAGGAGTTGGTGGCTCGTGCCATCCATCGCCTCTCGTCCCGTTCCGATCATCCGTTCGTCGAGGTGAATTGCGCGGCCATCCCGTCGGAGCTGATCGAGTCGGCGCTTTTCGGACACATCAAGGGGTCGTTTACAGGCGCTGTGGCGGACCACGCAGGCAGGTTCGAGCAGGCGGACGGTGGCACGCTGTTCCTGGACGAAGTCGGAGACATGTCGCCCGACGCTCAGGCCAAGGTGCTCCGAGCACTTGAGCAGGGCGTCGTCACCCGAGTGGGTGGGAAGAGACCGATCGAGGTCGACGTGCGGATCGTAGCTGCGACGAACAAAGACCTCGATCAGGAGATCGACGGAGGCGCGTTCCGAGAGGATCTCTTTTATCGCCTCAATGTCGTGCCGATCCACACCCCTCCGCTGCGCGAACGCCGGGACGACATCCCGATGC
Source organism: Gemmatimonadota bacterium (assembly GCA_028873595.1). Classification (GTDB taxonomy): domain Bacteria; phylum Gemmatimonadota; class Gemmatimonadetes; order Longimicrobiales; family Gaopeijiaceae; genus UBA2589. The sequence continues at coordinate 156,271 of JAPPOV010000030.1, forward strand.
TCGTCCAGTACTTCTCCGATCTCATGACGCGGCGCGACGGGATGTCACCTCGTTCCTTCGAGACGGCGGCGATCGAGCGGCTTCAGGCCCTGGCGTGGCCGGGGAACGTTCGAGAGCTGCGCAACACGGTCGAGCGACTGCTGATTCTTGCTACGGGAGAGGCGGTGCGCGCCGACGACGTCGACATGCTCGCCAGCAGTCGGTTGGCAGGTCCGGGGATCGGGGGAGAGCTATTTTCGAGCGAAAGCTTCTCGGACTTCAAAGATGGCGCAGAGCGTGCCTTCATTCAGCAGAAACTCCGAGAGAACGACTGGAACGTCGCTGAGACGGCTCGCCGTATCGACATGCCGCGGTCCAATCTGTACAAGAAGATCGAGAAATACGGGCTGGTGCGAGACAGCTGAACGCCCGGAGAAGGCTCAGCGGCGGATGACTGTTCCGTCCGGAGTCTCGTAGAGGACCTCCATCGACCGTCGATCACGGGCGCTCACGGACGTCGCCGTATTCGTGGGATACATCACGTCCCGCTCGGAATCGCTGTGCCCCAGACCAAGCGCGTGCCCCATTTCGTGTGCGGCTGTGAGCCGAATCTGGGCGGGATCGGCCCACCCGGCTCGACCGTGCACAGCACGTATCCCCAGCGCCAGGTAGTCGACTTCCAGGCCGTTGCTTTCGCTCCACCGTGTCCGCGCCAGGCCGATCTGCGTGCCGCCGAGGCTCGACGTCCACTGAATCGCAAAGTGCGGATTCCTGTCTCCACGAAGGTCTGCGAGAACAGGGAATGGCTGGTTGTTCCAGGCACGCACTCCCTGCGCCGCAGCCCGTTGCAGGGCTCGGGCGATGGCCGGATCATCGATCTCGGGGAGGGGCACATGCACGACCATCGTACCCCCAGGATCTCGCCAGCGCTGTAGCCAGATCTCGGACAGGCGAAGCTCCGAGCCACTGGCGTTCAACTCAGAGCACAGGTATCCGGTATTCGGACAGAAGTCGGCCGCATGGACTGCTGGGGGCAGATCAGTCCGTGACACCTCTGCCGAGTCGGTGCACCCCTTGGGTGTCGAGGTACATGGCAAGGGGCCCAGATCCACGCTCCCGTCCCCGCTCATCGCGATGATTCCATCGACCAGCAGGATGAGTAGAGCAAGAGCCAGAGGGGCAGGGCGCAGCGCCAAGCCAACGAGCACGATTCGGTCTCCATCAGAGCCGGGAATCCCCGCGCTGCAAGCTAAGGACCCGGCGTGAGACCTCGAAACGCTCGTGTCAGGAACGACGCGCAGAAGGTCGTGTAGTTGACTCGCGACCCACGGCTTCCGCAGAGTAGTGCAGGGCGTCAATCGACGGTCCGGACGAACACGCGAGAGGTGAGGACTGAGTGTCAGCAGGTGAGCACCGCGAGAGTGCCGCTACGGAAACGCTCCGGATCAAGCGGCGTTCCAGAGCGCAACGTCTCGGTCGAAGCCTGCGCGATTGGTTGAAGTCCGTCGTCATCGCGCTTCTCCTGTTCGTAGTGATCCGCACAGCGATTGTCGAAGCCTTCAAGATCCCGACGTCTTCGATGGAGGGAACCCTCCTCGTGGGCGACTTCCTGCTTGTGAACAAGGCCGTGTATGGCCCGCGCCTGCCCGGAACGCAGATCCTGCTGCCCGGCCTCGGCGACCAGCAGCGCGGAGACGTCGTGCTCTT
>JAPPOV010000012.1 GCA_028873595.1 Gemmatimonadota bacterium
TCGATGATGTTTCGGAGATCGACGTCGGTGAAGGACCACGCGGGCCCCATGTCCCGTACGGTCGTGAAGCCGCTCCGAAGTGTCGTGAGCGCATTCGCGGCTCCATAGAGTGCGGCTTCGGCCGGAGTGGTCGTCACGAGAACCCTCTCCCAGTACGCATCCTCAGCGTCGGTGAGGTGCGTATGGAGATCGATCAGCCCGGGCATGAGTGTGGCGTCTCCCAGGTCGACCCGGTCATCGTGGGCCTGATCCCGTGCGGCCGAGCCCACGGCGACGATCCGTTCTCCCTCGACGAGCACGGCTCCGGGCTCCTGCACGTTGCCAAAGCCATCGATCAGCCGATCTGCGGTGACCAGCGTGCGGGTGGCCTCATCCTGCCCGGAGAGCGGCGCGGCGAAGAGTAGCAATGCCAACAGGGGGACGGCCGCGAAGCGGTGACAGAGCGGAGCAGGGTTCGATGAGCGCATGAATCGTCGACGCTAGAGGGTTGAGGATCGACGAATGTCCCCAAGCGGGACTGTGGTCACAAGGCAGGGAGGACGAATTCCGATTAGCCGGTGAAGTCGAACTCCAGCGCTTCCGATCCCCACGCACGGTCCTCGACCGTGCGCTCGAGCCATGAGCCTGCATCGGGATCACCGACTCGTACGACGTACGATCCGGCCTCGAAGACGGGTGCGGTGTATTCCGAGCCTCGGATACGCCGCGCGTAGACGAGTTCACCGGATACCGTGCGTACTTCGATCACCCAGTCCTCCAACCCTCGTACTCGAACGGCCGGCAGGGTGCCTACCGGCGTGCGCCCGTCTCCCGCGTCACGATGCACGGTTACGGGCCATCCCTCGAACTGGCGTGCGTCGTCTCGTGAGGGATCGACGTGTCTTGGCCAGCACTCGATGGTGATCGACTCCGCGGCCTTGTCGAAGGTGACGATGCCGTATCCCGTCACGCGGTCGTGTAAGAGCGCGGGCTGTATACCGGTCGCGCGGGGGTTGGCCGAGGCGTGCACCGTTACGCGATTCCCGAATCCATCGAAGAAGTCTCCGGTGTAGTCGGGGCCGCCGTGCTCGAGCGGCGCCTGACGGTCTTCGCGGGGTGGCCACCAGCGGCGAGGCCAGATGTTGTTGAGGGCGGGACCGGTGAAGCTGAAGCCGGCGTCGCCGAAGTCGTCGATGCCGTGACGCACGACGGTGGCGAGATGCTGATCGCCGGCAATGTGGAAGGCGGAGCAACGACGCAGGATGCGCAGTACGTCGTCTCGATGGGCTGCGGGCCACCCGTTCGAGTCCATGTCGACTGCGACCTTGTCACCCTCCACGTACACGCCGGGCTGCGGCATGGGGAGTGACGGGAGGACGGCGCCACTCATCGCGTCGTGAGGGATCGAATGCACGGCGGCGAAGTTGGTCTGGGACAGGACGACCTTCATGTGCGCCGAGCCGCTCCAGTCTTCCGCCCACGCCTCGAGGAACTCCATCTGACGGGCGCCGAGCAGTTCGGCTCCGGGTGGATCGCGGTGACCCCTCGCATCGAAGTCGGGGTTCTGGATCCACCCGTTCAGGACCTCCGCCTCGGGCGGCATCACGTTCGAAGGTGACGACTTGAACTTCCGGTCTTCGAGGATGGCGAAGCTCACACCTCCGTAGGCCCAGCCCGTGTAGTAGACCCCGATCCCCTGAGCGACAGGTGTCGGGTCGTACGGGTCGGGGAGATGGCTCGTCTGCGCTACTTGGACCGCGTTGACCCACTCGGGTGGCATCTTGAATCCGCCCTGGTCCTGGGCCACGGCACCCCATCCGTTTTCGCTGGGGGCGTGCCGGCCGCCCTCACCCCAGATGTTGCCGTGGTAGACGTCGTGGTCGTCCGGGATGAAGGCCGCCGGGATGTGGCGGAAGATCTCGCGGTACGACCAGCCGAACATGTACCACTTGTGGAGCATGTCGAGCGAGGCGGTCTCGATCGTATCGGTCTGGATCCCGAATCCACCGGAGCCCTCGTAGAACTGATCACCGAGGAACACGGCGAGGTCGGGCCGGTGCTCCGAGACGTGGCGCACCACGTCCGCGTCGGGGAAGCCGTGGTCCGCGTTGCAGCTGAAGACGGCGGCCCGGACCGGGGTCAGGCGATCCGGCTCGGCGGCGATCGTGCCCTCGTAGTCGAACGTTCGAGCACCGCTCCGCAGGGGAAGGGCGAGGCGCACACGGTACTCGGCGGATCGAGACCCGTCCCACTCCTCCACGCGGAAACGCGCGGTTCTCGACAGTTGGTCGATGCCGGCCGTTGCGACGGACGCCCATGTGCCGTCCGGCGATCGGAGGTCGAGGCTGCAGCGTGCCCCCGAGATCTCTTCGACCGGAGCGAGCTGGGCGGTCAGCTTCAGCACGCCCCGGTTTGTCGTGTACTGCGCGAACATGATCGGACCGAACGTGGCGTCCGGATCCGCGGTGATGCCGCGGCCCGAGATCACCCAGTTGCGCAGGACCGCGCCGGCGCCGGGTCCGGTCGGCTCCACGTGACTGAGCAGCGCGAGGTTACCGATGAGGTCGTCGGCGGGGAGGTCGTCTCGGGAGAAGGTCACGCGTGCGGCGCCGGTGTCGACGGATCGAGCAACGAGGTCCACGCGGGCATTCGAGCCCGAGCTGGTGACCTTCGCCTCGAGGCGCACGTTCTCGTCGCCTTCGATGGAGGCGTCCGAACGGTGGTTCCCGATCACGAGCACGCCGGACCCGTCGATCCCGACGTCCAGCCCTTCGCCGTGCACCGCTGCCGAGCGCACGTCGTCGACGCGACCCTTGAGGCCCAGGCGAAAGCCGGTCACCGACGTGTGGTTGCCGGCTGGCCGGACGATCTCGACCGAGGTGATGAAGTCTGCATTGTGCGCGGTGTGCGTGAGGCAGTGGAGCGTCCGGTTCGGCGCACGCACGCTGCACACCAGAGCGCCGTTCGTTATACGCCAGTCCTGGAGCCGATTGCCCCAGTACTCGGGCCCCACCCAGTGCATGTCCGGCCACTCGTGCCAGCGGCTGGCGAAGCCGCCTTCCTGCGCGGACAGAAGCTTCGTGCCCAGTCGCTCGGAGCCGACCGCGGCCAGCATCATGAGCTTCAGCGTCTCTCGTCGGTCCATCGTCAGTTCGCCTCGCCTCGGTACAGGGGGTTCGGCTCGGTCGGTACGAAGGCGTCGATGTCCGTCCACCACGTCTGCAGGCCGGAGCGCAGCGCTTCTGTCAGCTCGGGGCGTGCCCCGGCGAGGTCGTTTGTCTCCGACTCATCCGACGTGAGGTCGTACACCTCCCACCGGTCATCCTCGAAGAAGTGGATCACCTTATACGGTCCGCGACGAAGCGCGCTCGCGGGTGTGGTGCGCCAGGTGTCCGCAACGGAGCGATCCGCTTCGAGGTACGCGGGGAAGTGCCAGATCAGATCCCGCTCCGGGACATCGCCGGATCCCATGAGGGTCGGGAGAAGACTCACGCCGTCCAGCGGCTGAGTGTCGGGAAGAGGTGCCCCGGCCAGCTCGGCCAGCGTGGGGTACAGGTCGACGCCGATCACCGGGGTCGCGGACGTTGTGCCTGGCTCGATCCCGTCGGGCCATCGCATGATGAGCGGGGTGCGGATCCCGCCCTCGTAGAGCATCCCCTTCGAGCCGCGCAGCGGCGCCATCGAGGTCACGGGCCCGAAGCCGCCGTTGTCCGACGCGAAGACCACGACCGTGTTGTCCGAGAGCCCTCGCTCCTCGAGCGCGTCGAGGATGCGGCCGACTCCCTGATCTAGGCTCTCGATCATCGCAGCGTACGTGGGATTCTCGTGTCCGTTCGACGGTGCCTTTGCGCGGTAGCGCTCCGTGATCTCTTCCCGCGCCTGTATCGGCGTGTGCACCGTGTAGTGCGAGAGATAGAGGAAGAACGGGCTGTCCTGAGACCGATCGATGAAGCCAATGCTCTCGTCGACGAGACGTTCGGGCAGGTACTCACCTTCTGCGCCGTCCTCGAGCCCCGGAACGCGCCGATCGCCGCGTGCATAAGGATAGAAGTAGTCCGGAGGCGCGCCGGCTTCGTTTCCGGCGATCGACCAGGTGAAGCCCTGATCCTCGGGAAGGAATCCTTCGCCACCCAGGTGCCATTTGCCGGCGTGCCCCGTCGCATAGCCCGCGCCTGAGAGCACCTCCGCGATCGTCACCACATCGAGATCGAGGGTTGTTTCGTTTTCGACCGGTAGGAGGGCGCGCTCCTCAGCCGGCCCTCGCGCGGCGGATGCGACGGTATAGATGCCGGTGCGGGGAGCGTACTGACCCGACATCAGGGCTGCTCGGCTCGGCGCACAGTTTGGCGCGTTAGCGTAGGCGTCGGTGAAGCGAATGCCTTCAGTTGCCAGCCGATCGATGTTCGGTGTCTCGTAGTAGCTGCTACCCTGCACAGTCAGGTCTCGCCATCCGAGGTCGTCCGCGTAGATCAGGACGATGTTGGGTGGGGTAGGGGACTGGGATGGGGCACACGCCGTGCAGGTGAGGAGCAGGGAGAGCAGCCATCTGCTACGAACGGGATGATTCTGGGCGGGATCGCGTGCGTGGAGTTCGGTCATGCGGAGATGGGTGCTCGGGCGGGATTGGCGTCCGGGGGTGTCCGGGCAACGTGGCCCGTTCGTCGCGTGCTCGCGAGCCCGGATGTGCGGCACCTAGATTACCCCACTGCCACTGTCCAACCCGGAGTTCTCATGAAGACGTCCGCGATCACTCTCGCCGTCTTGCTCCCGACCGTCGCTGCCGCGTGCGGCCCCGCCGCCGACAGCGCGCCCATGGACGCAGTCTCGACCGCAGAGGCGCTGAGCCAGGAGGAAGAGACGCGACGTGTCCCCCAGTTCGAGAACGAACACGTCTTGGTCTGGAAGAGCATCATCGTCCCGAACCAGCCGCTCGAGATGCATCGACATGACAACCCGAGGGCGATCATCGCGCTCAAGGGCGGCACGCTCACGGTCACGAGCGATGCCGGGGACTCGCACGACATGACGTGGGAGACGGGCTCGGCGTACTGGCTGGAAGCCGACCCTCCGGGCGAACTGCACGGAGACGTGAACGAGGGTGACGAGCCCATCGAGGTGATCGTGGTCCAGCTCAAGGGTGCGGGCGGCAGCTAGAGACGCGTCAGGGCCGATGAATGCTCGGCGGGGGGATCGACTTGGGCATCGCTACGTTTGTCGAGATCGCAGCCCCCCTCTGTACGTAAGACCTATGAACCTGGTCCGGCTCGTCGGCCGAGTGGTCACTCTTTGTGTCCTGGGGCTGTGCGTCCTTCGATCTCCAGTGGTCGGACAGGAGTTACGTGGACGGGTCCTGGAAGCAGGTGATGAGCGCAGGGTCGGCCGTGCGCTGGTGAGGCTGCTAGACAACGACGAAGAGGTGCGAGCTATGGCCGTGTCTGATTCGTCGGGGATCTACAGGCTCTCTACCCCTGGCCCCGGAGACTATCGCCTTACGGTCGAAGCGTTCGGATACGCCCCGTTCCAGTCCCACCTTCTCGCCGTAGGGGAGCGAGAGAGCTACCTGGTCGACATCGAACTGACTCCCACGCCTCTGCCGGTGTCAGGGCTCGTCGTGTCGGCGGATCGCTTCGAAGAGCTGGAGCGGGGACTGCGACTCGAAATCGGCGTAAACCCGCGCGCTCTCCGGTACCGTCCGATCATGCGACCAGAGATCGAGGACCATATCGAAAGAGCGCACGGACTCACACAACTCGTTCGTTGGTCGAACACGGCCAGCATCGTTACGCGCGAAACGTCGGACGGTCCGTGCTTTCAATGGCGCAACCGCCAGTGCATGAGAGTCTACCTCAACGGATTTGAGGTTGCGCGGGCGATGATCCCAGCCCTGCCACTCGCCATGATAGAGATGATCGTCATCATGACGCCGGGCGACTCAATAGCATATCCGGGCGGAGCCGTGCTCCTCTACACACCCGGATGGGTCGGGTGATCAACCCAACCAGGAGCCACTCTGTACACGATTCCAAGGTGTGCGCAGGCTGTGGCCCCTCTACTCCGTACGAGGTAGCGCAACCATATGACTTGTGACGCATCCCATCGTCTACTTAACTCGGCTCTTCGAAGCGCGCGGCCGTACTCGTCCTCAGGTTTCCGGTGGTACCGGCATAGCCGGTAACTCTAAAGCCTTGTGAGACCCCGGTGACGTCCCGATGAGATGTCAGTCCGCCGGTGCAGGAGGAGCGTCCCAGTTCCAGCACACCGCTGCAAACCGCCAGCGGTCGTCTTCCTTCTTGGCTGTGCAGAGTAGCTTGCCAACGGCAGAAACCTCCTGCCCCTCGACCATGAAAGTGCCTCCGAACGTTCCTCGCATGACTGCGAGGGAGGTGTCACCCTGGACCTCTTCGACCGCTTGATGGAATTCACGTAGCTCGGGGAAGTCCATCAAGAACTCCTTCACAGCTTGCCGACCCTTAAGCAGGGGAAGATCCGAGGGCATGTAGTCGACGTCCTCGGTAAGTAGGGCAGCGGCGGTGTCCCAGTCACTCGCCATGCACGCGTTGGCCCATGTGACTTCGGTCATCTCTCGAATTTCGGCCAAGTCCTGCTCAGTAAGCATCGACATGCAGCATCTCCTCTTCCTCTAAAAAGAATCTTCCTCGCATCAGACTCTAGGCCGCCCCCTCGATGACGGCTATGCCCGCTCTAGTCGTCACGTAGGGTCTGCAGTCAGTCTTGGGGTCCCTGAGCCATATCACTGTTGAACACTTCTCTGTGTGCCTTCCATCCCTCCGACGTTCGCTTCCAGAGAACTATGTACTTCCCGTGGTCCAAGTGAACGTTGTCCGGCCCTTCAACTACGTAGCGCCCGACCTCGTGAGCTGTGTCTCCGAAGCTTCCCACCTCATCGGTCATCAACCTTAGAGATTCCATACCGGCTTCCATTTCTTTTTCCCATGCGTCGCGGATAGCCGTTCTGCCCTGAGCAAAAGGAAGATTGGGAGCGCCATAAAGTGCGTCTTCCGTAAACAGACTAGAGCACAGATCTGCGTCTCCCTGAGAAACGCACTCCATGAACTGACCATTGATGTCGGATATGGCCGCAGCGACATCGCCATCAACGTCGCTTGCATCTTCACCTTGAGTCCCCGAACAGCCCACAACCGCCGCTGCGGTTAGCAGCATCAGCACTCTCTTCATCTCAGTTCTCCGTCAGCGTGTAACCTGCCAGTATATGACAGACGGGGATCTAGCCTGTCAAAGAAAGAACCCGTCTCCCTGGGAGTCTCCTGAGCTATAAGACGATTGAGACCCGCCTCTCCTGAGTGGAGGGCGGGTCTCTTCGTAACAGGTTCCGAGGGCCGTTCGACCGTCGTGCACAAAGAACCGGAGCGGCACAGTGTCTGTCCTTGTGGCTTTAAAGCTGGCCAAAACCCGGACGGGTTTGGTGCTCTTCAGGCTCCGATCATATCGAAAAAGCGAAAACTAGGGTCGCTTTCCAGCATCGATGAGAGGTTTTCCAAATCCCCTCGTTCGGTACGCCACTCCAGATACGCTTCGTACTTTTCTCTGCTTTCCCAAACCTCTACCAGTGCGAAGCTGTGTTTGTCCTCCTGGTTCTGGGATGCATAGATGCTGATGCAGCCGTCAAACGAGCGAGTGTCAGGGAAGAGATCCTTAAACATTCCGGCCATGCCGTCTGTGAACTCCGGCTTCGTGCGAAACTCGAGCAGTAGTGTGCAGGCCATTTATGGGCCTCCTCATGGCGATACAGGAGCGAAGAATGGTTCGGAGTAATTTTTCTCAGGTTAACCAACGCACCAGCGTGTAACCTGCCAGTAAATGACAGACGGGCATCTAGGCTGTCAAAGCTGGGGACCCCTACCTGCTCATTTTTTGGGCAGAATTTTGTTCGGGCTCAACACGGCACTAATCGAATGAAGGACAGGGTCAGCACGCGCCTGAGGACTTGCCCCCCTGAAGACCACAAAGACTCATACCTACCAATAACAAAACCGGAAACAAAACCGGTATTGCTGCTACAGTGAGGAGTACGGTGCCCCCCAGGTTTAATTTCCGTACCTCTATCTCGTATATGTCCTCAAGAGGCATCGAAAACCCCGACAGCGCGCCCACTAATTGGTCACCAATGACAGTTGGCATCGCCACCTCCTGCCCGAGAACGTCCGGCCCCGTCACGCGGACACGATCGGGTCGATCTTCTTCAACGAACTCGGCTGGGGTGAGCGTACCCAACGAGACGGATTGCCAAGTCTGACAAGCAGTCAGATTGATGAGCAGAAGGAGCAGCAGAGTGCCCTTTCCTCGTTTGCCTTTCATATCAGACCGCCGTCAGCGTGTAACCTGCCAGTAAATGACAGACGGGGATCTAGGCTGTCAAAGAACGATCTGGTCCCAGCCTGTTGCCATGTCACCTCTGGCTGCTCAGTACCCGATCGATCAAGTCGCGCAGGTCATTGTTGCTCCTCAGGACCGGCTGAATCCTAACCCGGGTGTTACCGGCCATCATACCCATGATCTCGGTTAACCCTCTCACCTCATCGTCCGCAACAAAATCTGACCACTGTCCGGTGAGCTTAGGCCGAGAGAGGGCTTGGAAAACAGTGGAATCGTTGGGCACGCCGACGTAATCCAAGTAACGGGGCGCGAGCCTGCTCCAGTCCTGCCAGTTTGTACTGTTTAGTTCGAACCACTGGCTCATGTATGGCTGCACTACCTCGTAATACTCTACAATGGCATCTCGCAATTCATTATCACGAATCAGGGGGAGCTGACCGGCGTCGCGAAGTCCCGCATAGGCCGACGAAACCGGCTGGTAGAAAGCGATTACCCCGAACGCCGCTAGCGCATCACGGAGTGAGTCAGCAGGCACCCCAGTCCGGTATCGACTCTGGTCTAGCCACTGCGCAGCTCGATCCCACCGCTCTGAGATCCGCGCCTGAGCTGCGACTTCCACTGAGTCTGCAATCAAGTCTACATGCATGGCAGCCAAAAAAGCTTCTTGTCTTGCCATATCGTCACGTCTCTGCCGCCAATCGTCTGCGAACAATCCGAGTGCTACACCGCTCGTGATCACGACAAATTGACCGAAGAGTCGAGCTCGCAGGAGAGCTTTGGCCCACTTCATGAAATCAGCTGAAAATTGGACCTTCATATCAGATCTTCGTCAGCTTGTAACCGGCCAGTAAATGACAGACGGGGATCTAGACTGTCGGCTTCCAGAAGAGTCCTACAGATCGAGCTTTTACTCAATTTGCAGGTTCATCATCCGCACAAGATCATCAAGATAAGCTAGCAGTCGAACCTGCTCGTTCGATGCTACGTCGAACCAGGTGAGCCGCAATGACAGGGTGTTCCTGACTGCGTTAGTCGTAGGATAAGCGACTTCGCCAAACGTAGGCACAGCCCTTTCGTCAGCGATCTCCTGAGTTGTACTACCTCCCGCCCCGCCCTCCAAGAAAGAGATGCTAATCGCTGTAAATCGATGAAAATCAGTAACATCACGAATCAGTGGTACAAGTTGGGTCAAACCTATCTGCCTGGCTGCCAGCTCATCTTCCAGTGCGTCGTCTATAAGATCTTTCAGGCCAGCTAAGCCGAGGCGCAGTTCCGGGTCATCGAGTTGTGCCAGACGACCCGAAGCGATTAACGCATCTACTGCACCGCCCGACGCGTCCAGGCTTGGACTCCAGACACTAGCCAGCCATGCAAGCGTATCAGGCACCATGACAATAGGCTTGTTTTGGTTATCGGCTAACACCTCCCTGAGAGCCGCTGAGGCAGCGATGACTCTCTGCAAGGAAGATATTTCAGCAACTATAAGCTCTCGATTGCGCTCGAGCTCCCGTGTAACATTTACTAGTTCGAGTTCAGTTTCCTGTTGGAACTCCCGGTCATCTCTCCAGCCATCCAGGAAAAAAGCAGTCAGCACACTTACCACCACTACAAGGCCTTCAAGAACGAGTCGGAGACCTTGTTGACTCATCAGAGGTAGCCTGCCCTCGTTCGCCATATCTGTGCCTTCATTCAGCGTGTACCCTGCTGGTAAATGACAGACGGGGATCTAGGCTGTCAAAGCTGGCATCAGGGTTGTCCTAAGCGGCCCCTTACTCGACTCGCCGAAACTCGATTATTGAATAGCCTTCCGAGGGTTCAAAGTGCGTTGCCCTCGGCGAGCCCACCCAAGCGTCTCCGACCCAATGGCCCTGAGTGACTGACACACGGATCAGATCTCCATCCTGATCATAAATTCCTAGGATGTCCGCCCCCGGGTACTCTGAGGCCGATTCATTCTGTCGGGG
>JAPPOV010000034.1 GCA_028873595.1 Gemmatimonadota bacterium
CTTCACTGCGTCGAGCACCTGTTGGTTTGCCAGCCCATCGGCGAACGTCGCGCCGTGCTGGAGCTCACGTCCCTCGTGGATCGCGCTGCAAAGCTCCCGCATGAGCGCGACGACGGAGACGTTCCAGATCCCTTTGTTCACGCCCGGCAGCTCGGCATTCGGATCGGTGACGGTGATCTCCTCGAAGTCGCTCCCCACTCGCGCGAGAAAGAGGCGTTCGTCGTTGTTGTGAAGTGTGACTGTCCCCTCGGAGCCGAAGATCCGGGTGGCGTTACCCATGTTGTGTGCGGCGACGCCCGACATGAAGACCTGTGCGACCGCGCCGGACGCCATCTCCGCAGTGAAGTACGCCACGTCATCTGCGGTCGCAGTCCACGGCTCCTCACTATCTCGACCGATGCGGTTCGGTACCATCGTAGGCGCGGCCCCCGTAACCCACGCGACCTCGCCGAGCCACCAGCGAAGGAGATCCACCTGATGACTCCCGTTGGCTCCGAGACGACCCCCACCCTTCTCGGCGAGACTCCACCAGTCATTCTTCGGTCGACTCGCCGGGCTGGCCCATGTCGAGCCTACGTTGGTGATATCGACATGCCGGATCTCACCGAGAGAACCGTCCGCAATCAACTCGGCAATCCGCATGCGGTTCGGGTTGAAGCGCAGCTCGTGATCGATCATGTGGATCCGACCAGCCGCCTCAGCCGCTTCCAGCATCCGCGCGGCCTCACCCGCATCCATCGCCGTGGGTTTGTCGCAAAGGACGTGTGCACCGGATGCGATGGCCGCCAGTGTCTGTGGTGCATGGAGAAAGGTCGGAGTCGCAATGCAGACCAGATCCAGATCGTGCGCGTCGAGCATCGCCTCCCAGTCGTCGTATGCGTGCGGGACGTCGAACTCCGATGCGGCACCCTGAGCGCTTACCATCCGTGCCGAGGCGATTGCAACGACCTCAGCTCCCGGCACGTGGCGAAGCGCCGGAAGGAAGGCCGCCTTCGCAAAGCTCGCTCCAATGATTCCGACCTTCATGCATTCTCCAGCAGGTGAGTGTAGATGGGGGTAGCCCGGCGTCGGGCGTGACGTCAGGTACGCTCGCGGAGCCTCGGGTCCAAGAAGTCGCGAAGCCAGTCGCCGAGGATGTTGAAGCTCAACACCGTCAGCATGATCGCGACCCCCGGAAAGACCGCGAGCCACCACTTATTCGCGACGAGTGTGTCGCGGCTCTCCGCCAGCATGCTGCCCCATGTGGGGACCTCGGGCGGAACGCCCAGCCCAAGGAAGGAGAGCGCGGCTTCGGAAAGAATGACACTGGCCACATTGAACGAAGCAATCACCGTCAACGGAGCCAGGATGTTCGGAAGGATCGTCCGGAAGATGATCGAGAAGGTGCTATCGCCCATCGCCCGGGCAGCTTCCACGAACTCCTTCTCCCGAAGAGACAGTGTGTCAGCCCGCACGATACGTGCGTAGGTGACCCACTGCCCGATACCGAGCACGATGATCAGGTTCCACACGCCCGAGCCCAGCACGACGAGGAACATGATCGCGAGCAGAATGAACGGGAATGCGAGCTGGATGTCACCCAGCCGCATGATCAGGTCATCGAGCCATCCACCGAAGTACCCCGACAGCAGGCCTGCCGTGATCCCTATCGTGCCACCAACCGTGATCGCCGCGAAACCGACTGTCAGCGACACCCGAGCACCGTAGAGAAGCCGCGAAAAGACGTCGCGCCCGAGTGCGTCGGAGCCCAGCAGGAAGACCCCTCCGTCGGGGCCGGAGGTCATCGGGTCGGCGAGTCGGAGCACCAGGTTCTGTCGATTCGGATCGAACGGCGCCAGCCAGCCGCCGAAGACCGCAGCGATCGCCGCGAACAGGAGGAACGCCACAGCGAGCACGGGCCAGCGCGCGGCCACCATGACTCGGCTGGCGCGCTGAAGTTCGCTTCGCCACCCGCTCCCGCGCACATCTCCGTACGCCGCGACACCCACCTCGATCTCGCTCATCCCCGACCTCCCGTCAGCTTCACCCGCGGATCGAGACGGACGTAGATCAGGTCTACCAGGAGGTTGAGCAGGATGAAGATGCTCGCCAGGAGAATCACGCCGGCCTGTACGAGGGGAATGTCGCGCTGGTTGATCGCGGCGAAGAGGAGTCGGCCGATCCCCGGGTAGCTGAAGACCGTTTCGACCACGACGACCCCTCCGAGAAGAAAGCCGAATTCAAGTCCGACGATCGTCACCACCGGGAGCCACGCGTTGCGGAGGGCATGATGCACGAGGACGCGGAGTTCCGGAATCCCTTTCGAGCGTGCTGTGCGCACATAGTCCGGCTCCAGGACCTCGAGCAGGGACGATCTGACGAGGCGGGTGTTCCGAGCTAGAGAGTACGTCCCGACCGCGATCCCGGGCAGAACCAGATGATAGATCGTGCGAGGGAGGTTCGAGAACGCGGTGCCGAAGTCCCCGGCGATCAGCGGTTTCAGAAAGGGTACGTTCCCCGAAATCGGAAAGAGCCGGATGTACAAGCCGAAGAACAGGATCATCATGATCCCCATCCAGAAGCTCGGGATGGACTGCCCCAGCATCGACATCGTCGTGATCGACCCGTCCCACGCGGTACCACGATTGATCGCGGCCAGCACTCCGAACGGGATCGCGAGCAGCAGGGCGAGGATCATGGAGAAGAGGGTCAACTCGATCGTCGCGGGTAACGCGTCGAGAACGATCTCCATCGCCGGCTGGCGGTACGACAGTGACTGACCGAAGTCGCCGCGCGCCAGGTCACCGACGAAGCTCAGGTACTGCTCGTGCAACGGCCGGTCGAAGCCTAGGGCACGCCGTGTCGACTCGATCTCCTCGGCGGATGCACGCTCGCTGACGAAGAGATAGGTCGGATCACCACCTGCCTGGAGCGCCAGGAAGCTGACGAGCGTCACGCCGATAATGACGATGATGCTCTGGAGCAGCCTCCGGACGATATACGCACCCATGGTTCGCTACGCCTCGTTGACCGTCATCGAAGCGAAGCCTCGAAGATTTCCACGTGCTCATCGCGCCGGGCCGTCCACGAGATGCGGTCCGACACGCCGTAGAAGTCCGGCTGGAAGTACATGTGCAGCCACGGCCCGTCCTCGTAGAAGATCTCGAGCATCTCGTTGATGATGACGCGCTGCTCGTCAGGATCTTCCGTGTTCACCAGATCCGGCCAGCGCTCGAACCAGCGCTCGTCGCTCCAGTGCGTGTAGTTCGTCCCAGAGCCGACCTGAGCAATGTCGGTCATATCGTAGATCGGGCTCCAGAGACCGCCACCTGTGCCCAGGAAGAACAATGGGCCGGTGCTTCGCTCACGCAGGAGGGGGGTGTAGACCGACGCCCACTCCATCAGCTCCAGCTCAATATCGAGACCGACATCCTCGAGATACTGTACGACAGCGAGCACCACGTTCACGTCGTTCACATACCGGCCCTGGCCCGCCTGCATTCGAATCGAAAAGCGAGTTCCGTCATCCCCGCGCGGCCATCCGGCTTCATCCAGAAGGCGCTCGGCCGTTTCTGGGTCGTACGGGTACGGCGTCAGATTCGGGTTGGCGTTCTGCGTATTGACCAGCCCGGTCGCTCGCTCGCACTCGACGCTGAGGAGCTGACGGCAGATCGTCGGAACGTCGACCGCATACTGGAGCGCCCGACGTACATCCGGATCCTGGATCGCGTCGCCTCCGGGCATCGCCGCGTGCTCCTCCGAGAGGTTGAAGCCGACATACATGCGCCGTGTCCCCGAGACGATCTGCACTTCCGCCCGTCCGGAGCTGTTGATCGCCTCGACCTGCTCGGGAACCACATTCGTGATGATGTCAGCGTTCCCTGCGATCAGCTCCGCGGTTCGGGTCGACGCCTCCGGAATGATACGCCACACAATCCGCTCGAAGTTGCCGGGCTCCTTGACCTTCTCGAGCACGACCTCGGACCCGCGCGTCCACGATGCCAGCCGGTACGGGCCGGAGCCGATCGGATTCGAGGCTGCCTCATCGAGGCTCATCTGCTCGTACGAGTCCTTGCAGTGGACATAGAGCTCGGTAATGAGTCCGAACGCGATCGGGTTCCGCTGCGAGATGTTGACCTGCACCCGAAGCTCATCAAGCACCTCGGCATTCTGGAAACCGATGGACGTATAGACGAAGCCCGGGGCGTTGCCTGTGAAACGATTCGCAGGATCTGCAATCCGATTGAAGCCATACGCCACGTCCTCTGCCGTGAGCGCCTCACCGTCGTGGCACGTGAGTCCCTCGTTCAACGTGTAGACGTAGCCCGTACCGTCGTCGGTGATCTCGAGTGTATGGGCGAGTTCCGGTATGTGCTCTCCGTCCGGACCGAGCGTGAACAGAGAGCCGAAGATATGCCGGGCGATGTTTGCGTTGTCCCGACTCGAAATCATGCCGGGCTCGAACGTCGTGATATCGGCGCTCAGTCCGACGACAATCGTATCGTCGGACTGCTCGGCGCAGCCGGAGAGCAGGCTCGCTCCGAAACATCCAGCGACGATGGCCCGGGCCACAGAGTTGCGACGCGTCATGGTCAGGTCTTCCTCATAGTTCGTTGAGACGCACGGTCCCTTCGCCGGACGACGCCCGAATGCAGGCCTCAACCATGCGAAGTGAGTTCAGGTGATCCGCTCCAGAGCACGGCAACGGAGTGCCGTCTCGGAAGTGACTGACAAAATCTTCCAGAAGACCGCGGGCATCGTCGACCCACGGTTCTTCTGCTCGTAGCGGGACAGTGGAGAGCGCGGCGTCGTCCCGAAAGGCATATCCGAGATTCCCGAACATCTCCCTCTGTACCGCGACGCCCCGCTGGCATTCAGTCCTCCACTCGAAGCCCATCTGCTGCCAGTTTCCCGCCCATGTGCCCTGGTACGTCACCTCGATCCCGTTCGTAAACGAGATCAACACACCGACGTTGGCATCGTCCGCATACATCGACCAGGAGGGATTGAACGTTCGGGCGGAGATGGAGACCGGCTCCGCATCATAGACGAAACGCATCAGATCGAAGTGGTGGATCGACTGCTCCCAGAGCATGGGCTGCCCCATGGTCAGTGGGTACTTGTTCAGATGCGGAAGGTGACCGTCTCGCCACCGCTCGTACGTGAACCGACCGAACTCCGGAGGTCCCAACCGGTCGTCGGAGAACAGCTCCTTCAGAGCCTCGGTCACCGCGAGATATCGGAAGTTGAGGCCTACGGCGAGCGGAACGCCCGCTTCGTCCGCCGCAGCCACATGCGCCTCCGCATCTCGAAGCGTGTCGGCGAGCGGCTTCTCGGCCAGAATGGACAACCCTGCCGAGCAGGCCGCCGCGATCTGGGAGTGGCGGCCACCCGGTGGCGTGCACAGCAGTGCGACATCGGCGTCCACCGAATCAGCAACCTCGTCGAGCGTCGCACCGACGAACGGAGTGGCAGAGTCCCCCGCCGCCTGAGAACTCTCACGTGCAGCCTCCACCAACCGTCGGTCGTCCGTGTCCACCAGTCCGACGAGCCTGCAGTCCGGGTGCTCGTGGAGTACGCGACGCCAGATGCGCGAGCGGGCGCCGAGTCCGACGAGGATGAAGCGAAGCGGCATCATGCCACGGCCTCCACGCCGACAAGCGTGTGAATCGCAGCGGACGGATCAGTCCACTCGAGGTCTCGGAGTGCGGGCACTTCGCTAGGGATCATCGGGGGCTTCACACGCCCATGCGCCCGGCGTGTCACCACCGTCGTGCCGGGTATTTCACGCGCCACGCACTCCGCCACGTCGCTGTCCGTGAGCACGTGCGGACTTCCGAGGTGGATCGGACCCTGCGGGGAGGGGTCAGCAATCAGACGCTCCAGGGCGACCGCGAGGTCCGGTGTGAAGGTCCACTCCCGGCGCGGGTCGTCGGCTCGGACCTCCAGAGGTCGGCCGGCACGCGCATCTTCCATCCATCGGGCAACGAGGGAAACGCTCTGTCGACTCGGACGCACCGCTTCACCCGGCCCGAACAAATAGCCCAGCCGGACCACGTACGCTCGAGTCGGACGTTCATTCCCCCACACGGAAACGAGTCGCTCGCCGCGAAGCTTCGTGACGGCGTACGGTGACGATCCCGTCGGGACATGCGCGTCCGAGAGGCCGCCCTCGGCGTCATCGGCGGCGAATACGCCGGACGAACTCACGAAGACGAACGCGCCGGGGCAACATTGCGTCGCAAGGGAGAGCGCCGTCTCGAGTGGGGCGAGATTTTTCGTCCGGTACTCCGCTCCGGAAATCCCGAGCGTAGCCGGATCGGTGGTGACCCAGGCCGCGTGCACGATCACATCCACACCGGCCGCTTCTACCCTCTCGCCTTCCGACAGGTCTGCGACGACGTGCTGGACCCTCGCGTGGCTCGGAGGCCCGTCGAATGCGAGATCGATCGCCACGACCTGCCACCCGAGCTCGGCGAACCCGAGCACCAGGGCCTGACCGACGAACCCCCCACCGCCGGTGATCATGATGCGGCGCTCGCTCATTTCGGAGCCTCGGCGATGCTCGCCGGGTCGAAGTCCGCGAGCGCATCTGCGTGCTCGGCGACACGTCGTACCGCGGCCTCGACATCGCCGGCCTGCAGCGCTTCGACAATGGGTGGATGCGTCCCCGCAATGTCCGCAAGGTCGACATCCTCGTCGATCCGAAGCGACATGATCTGGTGGATGCGCAAATAAAGCCCGGCCCACAACTGAGCCAGGAGTTCATGATCAGACAGCCGGATGAGCGTGCCGTGGAAGGCCTCGTCGGCCGTTACGAGCGCTTCTCGATCCCCCCCCGCCGCCGCCGCTTCCATCTCTCGGCACGGCGTCCAGAGCGCATCCACCCCGGTGCCGTGCTTCGCGATCCGGCGCACGGCCATGACCTCGAAACGCTGGCGCATCTCGCAGATCTCGACGACCTCTCGAACCGTAAGCGGCTTCACACGCTTGCCACGGTACGCGACCGTCTCGACGAGGCCGTCGTTCTCGAGATCCTGGAGCGCCTCCCGAATCGGCGCCCGACTCACGTTGAGTTGTTCGGCGAGCGCGGTCTCCGTCAGAGCCTCACCCGGTCGCAATCGGCCCGAAACGATCGCGGAGCGAAGGCGCAACGCGACCTGCACTCGAAGCGGGGTCTGCTCGATGGGGTCGAACGCAGGGCTAGCCATGCTTCACCTCGACCGCAGCGAGGTCGCCGGCTGGAATCTCGAGCGGCGGGATGGACGCGAAGACATCGTCGTCCCCTCCACCTCGCCACATCAAGACCGCGAAGCTCGCGTCCGAATCGAGGACGGTGATCCCGCTGTGCCATACGCCCGGTGCGTACACCACCCCTCGAGAACCCGGGACGACGAAAGCCTGCGCGCCGGTCGGATCCGGGGCCCCATCGTCATCGGACGGCATCACCATCACGAGGTACCGCAACACCTTCCCCATCGGCACAAAGACCTGTGCCGCGTGGGGGTGACACTCCACCCGATCGATCGTGAGAGGAAGAGTCGAACACGGCACCCGGTTCACGTGACACTGCTGCGCCCGACCGGCGACCGGCTCGAGCCACTCGCTGAACACAGCCCGCTCGCCGAACTCGCCAGGTGGATCGATGAACGCGCCGAACGGAGCGAACGCGACCGGATCCGGGGGCCGGACTGTAAGGGTCACGACCCTTCGTCCGGGGGCGGAACAACCTCGCGCCAGTGCTCCGCAAGATCTCCTCGGCGACAGACCCACACGTCGTCGTGCTTCTCGATGTGATCGAGAAACGCTCTCAGGCCACGAATCCTGCCCGGCTGACCGAGAATCCGCGCGTGCATCCCGACCGACATCATGCGCGGATGTACATCGGCCTCGGACAGCAGTTCCTCGAAGGAATCGATCAGAAATTCCCCGAACTGCCGACCGGTCACCAGCGGTCCTCCGACGAGCTTCGCGTCGTTCGCGGCAAGCGAGTACGGCACGACCAGATGTGCCTGACCCCCGACCAGAACCCAGTAGGGGAGTTCGTCGTTGTAGGCATCACTGTCGTAGGCGAAGCCTCCATGCTCGACGACCAGCCGGCGGGTTGCCACGGACGGTGCATACCGGCAGTACCAACCCTGCGGCGCCCGACCTGCGAGCTCCGAAATCGACGCGTATGCCCGTGCAATCTCCTCCCGTTCGCTGTCCTCATCGAGCAGGTAGTGCTCGATCCAGCGGCGCCCGTGCCCGACCAGATCCCAGTCGCTCTCTCGAATCGCACGCGCGATCTCCGGATTCCGCTCGAGAGCTACAGCACATGTGAACGCCGTGAGCGGCATGCCGCGCTCCGTGAAGAGCCGATGTATACGCCAGAATCCGACCCGGCTCCCGTATTCGAACATGCTCTCGGCGCCGAGATCACGGTCACCTCGCGGCACCCGAGGCGTAGCGACCTCGGAGAGCGCAGCGTCTGTCCGCCCGTCCCCGTCCTGCATGGAATACTCCGAGCCCTCTTCGACGTTGAGGACGAAGTTGACCGCCAGACGTGCGCCGCCAGGCCACCGGATGTCCGGCGGGCTATCGGCATAGCCGACAAAGTCTCGCACACGATCCATGCCCGGCGTCACCTCAAATGCCCTGGTAGTCCTCGAATTCTTTGAGCTGCTCGGGTGTGTAGACCTGCATGAACTCGATCTCGATGCCCCCCGCTTCGTCGTCCAGGAACGCGACCCAACCCTCCGGGTGCGGGTGCGAACCTACGACCTGGCACGCCTGACAGATCCGCAACGTCGCGCCCTGCTCCTGAGCGTGCGCGAGTGCCTTGTCGATGTTGTCCACCTCGTAACAGATGTGATGCAAACCCTCGGAGCCTCGCTCCTCGATCCACTTGGCGAACCGGCCTTCCGGGTCGGTGGATTCGCAGAGCTGATATTCGATACCGCCCAGGTAAAAGAGGGCGACCTTGTTCTTCGACTTCGGGAAGAACGTGATCTCGGTGTCGGCCGGCACGTGCAAGAAACGCGCATACGCCTCGAGCGCTTTCTCTGCGTCCTTCACACCGAAGGCCATGTGCTTGATGCCTTTGACGTTCGGATTGTCTGATTTCACAGGTCGGATCTCGTTCTCGTCTGAATCGTGATGAATGGAGGTCAGGTCGCGGATCGTTCCGCGCGAATCGTTTCGACGACGCCGGTCATTCGGGCAAGCGCTTCCTTGATGCGGGGCACAGGCTGGGTGAGCGACATGCGCGCAAAGTCATCCGTGTAGTCGCCATAGATCTTGCCGGGGAAGATCATGACCCGGCCTTCGGCCAGCAGTCGTTCACAAAACTCCGTCGCACCGACACCCGTCTCGGCGACCCGGGCGTACACATAGAACGCGCCCTCGGGCTCGGCATAGGGAATCCCGAGCTCGTCGAGTCCTGCGCACAGGACCTCCCGCCGTTCGTCGAACGTCTGACGGATCTCCTCGACGCACTCCTGCGGGCCGGTCAGCGCCGCGAGCGCCGCGTGCTGCCCCACGGCGGACGTGGAAATCGCGAAGGCGTGGTGGATCTCCGCGAGCGCCGGCATGAGATCGGACGGCCCAGCGAAGTATCCGACTCGCCAGCCCGTCATTGCATACGCCTTGGAGACCCCGGAAAGCGTGATCGTGCGCTCATGCATCCCGGGTAACGATGCGACGGGCTGGGCTCGATGGCCGTCGTACGTAATCCTCGCATAGATCTCATCGGAAACCACGATCAGATCGTGCTCCTTCGCGACCTCGCAAATCCGCTCTACCTCATCGGGTGGGATCACCGTCCCGGTGGGATTCCCGGGGTTGATGAGGATGAGCACCTTCGAGCGGGGCGTGATGTGCTCACGCACCATATCGGCGGTAATCGTGAAGTTCGTCTCCATCGAGGTGCGGATCTCAGCGAGCTTCGCCTCCGTGAGCTCCGCAGCCTGGAGGTAGGGGTTATAGCCCGGGCACGGAATCAGAAGCTCGTCCCCAGGGTCGAGGAGGCCCAGTGCGATGATGAACATCGCCTGCTGACCACCCGGCGTGACGACAATGTCCTCCGGTGCGTACCGACTGCCGCCGTACTCTGCGATGTTGTCCGCGATCGCCTGCCGCAGTTCGGGCATGCCCATCGGATTCGTGTAGTGGGTAGCGCCAGCGCCCAGGGCTTCCTGACCCGCACGAATGATGTGAGCCGGCGTATCCAGATCCGGGTCTCCCCGACCCAGTTTGATCACGTCGTCGAGCTCGGATGCGATCTCCATCATCCGAGTGATGATGTGCTTGTCCTTGAGCTGGACCCGCTGCGCGAGTCGCCGTGACGTAGCCGTCATGAGTCCAACCCGTAAATCTCGGAGTACTTCGACGAGAGGTGCTCGATATAGTAGCTCGGCTCCAGACCCTCTCCGGTCGAGTGTTCGAGGAGCTGCTCCCGCGTGTACCGACGGCCGTGGCGATGCACGTGCTCGGTCATCCACTCGCGCAGCGGGGCGTACTCTGCCGACGCCAGACCCTCGCGCACCCGGTCGTCCTTTTTCGCCGTGTGGAAGAGCTGGCCCGCCATGACGTTGCCGATCGTGTAGTTGCAGAACGTCCCGACCTGTCCGGACGACCAGTGCACGTCCTGAAGGACGCCGAGACGGTCACTCGGCACCTCGAGTCCCAGGTACTCCTTCACCTTCGCGTTCCACGCCTCGGGCAGATCCGCCACACTGAGACTTCCCTCGATCAACGCGGCTTCGAGATCCACACGGAGCATGATGTGGAAGTCGTACGTAAGCTCGTCCGATTCGACCCGAATGAATCCCGGCTCCACACGGTTCACTGCACGCCAGAACGTCTCGGCGTCGACGCCGTCCAGCTGCTCGGGGAAGGTGGCATGCAGCTCTCCGTAGTTGAGATCCCAGAACTCCCGGCTGCGTCCGACGTGGTTCTCGAAGAGCCGCGACTGGCTCTCATGCGCACCGAAGCTCACACCACCTACCGCGTACAGACTGATAAGGTCGGTCGCGAACGGCGTGCGCGTGTACGCTGGATCACAATACTGCTCGTACAGCCCGTGTCCGGTCTCGTGCAGCGTACCGAAGAGACTCTTGGGCATCCACTCGTCATTCACCCGAGTCGTGATCCGGACGTCGTTCCGCGTGAACGAGATTTCGAACGGATGGACCGTCAGATCGAGTCGTCCACGATCCGTATCGTACCCGAGCTTGCGTGCCATCTTGAGCGCGAACTCGAGTTGCTTCTTCACGGGAAACGGCTGCTGCAGGAAGTCCACCCGCGGTGGCTCCTTCTCGCTGATCGCCTGAACCAGTGGGAGCAGGCCTTTCCTGAGCGCCGCAAAGAGGGGCTGGAGCGAGGCGATGGTCTCGCCGGGCTCGAATCGGTACATGAGCGCATCGTAGGGGTGCTCTTCGTACCCGATGCACTCCGCCATTTCGCGATTCAGCTCCAACGTTTGTTCGAGCACCGGGGCAAACGCAGCGTAGTCGCTCTCGGCCCGCGCCTTCGCCCACACGTGCTGACCCTTTGAGCCCATCTCCGCCCGACGCTCCAGGAGCTCGCCGGGGATGCGCAGGTGGTAGTCGATCGCCTCGCGGATCTGGGTGCACATCGTACGCTCGACACTGTCCTCGGGGAGATTCGCCGTCTCGGCCTCCGCAAGGTCCAGGAGACGACGCGTCTCATCCGACACAAGGTGATTCCGTGCAAAGAGTTGCAGCGTCGCCAACTGTTTGGCCCGGGTCTCTGCTCCTCCCGGCGGCATCATTGTTCGTGCATCCCAACTCAGGAGCGATTGAGAGCACAAGAGATCGTTCACCTGCTCCAAACGTTCCAGTAACGCGTTGTATCCCATGCAGTTGGCCTCTTCGGGCTGCGACCTGTATGTTGTCGACAATTGGTCGCGCATTGTGCCGTGTCTCCTCTGATGCTGTCAAGCAAGAGGCTTCGGGCACATACGCGAACGCCCCGGGATGATCGAGCCCTGGGGCATGAGCACGAACCACGAGAGCAGATGACCCAGGACCTTCGCTGGAACGTCGACGACCTCGTCGAGATGGCCGTGACCGGCCAGATCAGCCAGCCAGCCATGAGGCGAGGCGGCTACACGCCCTGGCCAGATGGCGTCGGGGTCATGCTGCCCGGCATGTACGGCATCACGTACAGCGCCCGCGTCGGGGATCGCGCCTTCGGGTGGGCGGGTGATCATGTGGAGCCGGGCCTTTCGATCGCGCACAAGGACGAGCGCGCCGACTTCGCGCTCCACTATCTCACGTGTATCGGTAACGAGGCCGAGGTCGTCACGGGCCACGCAAAGGGCGCGAAGGGCATCGTCACGGGCGAGCACGCCCGTATCCTCGTCGACTTCGAGCCGGATGCACTCGAGGACATGACGATCGGCGACACGATCCAGATCCGGACGGTCGGTCGCGGAATCCGTCTCGAGGATTACCCGGAGATCGAGTTCAAAAAGACGAGCCCCACGTTGGCCCACGCGCTCGGGCTCCGCACGCAGGGCGGGAAGATCCACTGTCCGGTCGCCATGGAGCTTCCTCCGCGCATCATGGGATCAGGGGCGGAGCTCAACGCCGAGTTCGTCGACCAGGATCTGATGTCAGGCGACCGCGCCCTCATGGCCGAACTGGGCATCGATCAGATGCGCCTGGGTGACCTGATCGGCATCCGTAACGTGGATCACCGCTTTGGCCGGTCGTATCGCGCGGGCTGGGTCGCGATCTGCATATGCATCCACGGTGACTCGGTGATGACCGGGCATGGCCCGGGCATCATGACCCTCATGACCGGTCCAGCCGACCGACTCACGTTCGCGATAGACTCCTCCGCGAACATCGCACACACCCTGGGCATCCGGGGACAGTCATGACGAAGAACAACGAACTCTCCACGAACTACGCTGATCTCGTCGCCGTCTCTGTTGCGGGGCACGTAGCGCACCCTGGCTTCCCAGGACTCCCGGCGGAACCATACCGCCTCGCCTCCGACGGCACGCCATTCCTTCTGCCGACGTACGGCGGAATCGTCTACAACGTTTCCGTTGGAGACAGGGCGTTCGGCTGGGCTGCCGACTGTATCCACCCGGGTGTGAGCATCCGCCAACCGGACGACAATCAGAACCGTGGACTGAACATCTTTGCGTGTATCGGAAACCGGGCGAAGGTCATGACCGGGTCGGCCGCCGGTACGGCAGGCGTCGTCACCGGCAAGTCCGGCCGCTTCTCCGAGCAGGTCATCGTGCACCTCCCTCGTGATGCCCGCACACGGATGGCAGTAGGAGATCAGGTCCTTGTCCGGGCCGAAGGGATCGGCCTGGAACTGACCGACCATCCGGACATCTCTCTGAAGGGCATCTCACCGGATCTGCTCGGCGCCCTGCCCGCACAGGAACGGGACGGCCACGTCGCATTCGGGGTGACGGCACACATCCCGGCTCACCTCGTAGGCGCCGGCCTGGGACTCACCTCCCAGGGCGGAAGCCTGCATATGCAGTCCACGGACCGGAGCCTGCTCGCCGAGCTGGGCCTCGACGACGTGCGACTCGGAGACCTTGTCGCACTCGAAGACACGGACAGCCGCTACAACCACGGGTACCTGCGCGGCGCACGCGCGATCGGAGTCGTGGCCGCGACGGACGGGCCTCGAGCCGGGTTTGGCCCTGGCATCGCAGTCCTGATGACGGCACCGGGTGGGCAGCTCGGGAGCTTCATACAACCCGACACCAACATCGTGGATCTGCTGGAGCTGGACGTATGACGAGTGTGCCGATGACCGCGGTCACGCGGGAGAGTCTCGAGACGTTCGTATTCCACGTCCTGCAGGCGATGGGTGTGCCCGAAGAGGAAGCGCAGATCTTCGGCGGGGCACTGATCTTTTCGGAACTCCGATTCCATCCGGGACATGGCCAGGGCGTAAAGAAGCTGAGGCGGTACTGGGGGCGCTTCGCGGACGGAGGGATTGATCCCGGCGCGCCCTGGGAGATCGTGAAGGAGAGCCCTGCGCTGGCGCTCGTGAATGCGAACAACGGAATCGGCACGGTTGCCGCCACGCGCGCGATGCGACTCGCGATCGAGAAATCGAAGGAGTGTGGCATTGGGCAGGTGATCGTCAGAGACTCGACACACTTCGGCTCGAGCGCGGTTCACGCGTGTCTCGGTCCGGAAGCCGGCTGTATCGGAATTGCGATGACCAACGCGGGCCCGGAAATGGCACCGTGGGGCGGACGAGAGGGTGTGGTGGGGACGAACCCCTGGGGGATCGCCGTGCCGACCGGTCTCGGATTCCCGGCCGTCCTGGACATCGCCCTCACAACCGCGGGCAAAGGCATGATGAACTGGCACGCCGCCGAAGGCTGGCCGATTCCGCGCGACTGGGCCCTGACTCCGGACGGCGAAGAAACCGACGACCCGCACGCCGCGATGGCAGGCGCGCTGCTCGGCATCGGACAATACAAAGGCTACGGACTCGCATTCATGACCGACGTCCTGACCGGCGTCATCGGTGGAGGTGGGTACGGTCTCACACCCTACGCCGATCCGAAGAAGTGGGACGTCAGCCACACGCTCATGGCGATCGATATCGAGTGGTTCATGCCTCTCGAAGAGTTTCGGCGTCGGATGGACGACTTCGCGGACATGGTGAAGTCTCGCGCTCTCCGGCCGGGCTTCGACGAAATCCTGATCCCGGGTGAACAGGAGGCGCGGCGGGTTGCACGGAAAGCCGACGTCGGCATCCCTCTCGAGGACAAGGCAATCGACGATCTCAACGCGCTCGCATCGGAACTCGGCGTGGCGACCGAACTCACGATCGTAGGCCCTTGGACCGACGAGACGCTTTGAAGCCACTTTCGTCCGACTTCTACGAGGGAGTCCGAAGGAACCTGCAGGATCGCGCTGAGGACGCTGGTCTGGACGGACTCCTGCTGCTCACGCCCGGAAATGTCACGTATGCGACCGGCTGGCACTTCTCGCGTAACGAGCGGCCGGTCGGTCTCTGGATCGGGACGAACGACGGGCCCTGGCTACTGGTGCCGTATCTGGAGCGTGAATACGCGATGGCCGTCCCGGGTGTCGACGTTCGCACGTACGAGGAATTTCCGGGCGTCATCCCTGCCGTTCTCTGGATGATCGATGAGATCGGTGCCCGCCGCATGGCAATCGATGCACTCGATGCGGCCCTTCTGCGGCATGCAGAGGCGAAACTCGACCGGCTCGAACTGGTCGATCATGCATTGCCCGAGCGGGCTGTGAAGACCGAGGCCGAGCTCGCACTGGTGCGGGAGTCCGCCTCCTTCGCCGATCAGGTGCTGGAGCGGCTCCTAACCGCAGGGGGCGACATCATTCGCCAGGGAGGGACCGAAGCCGATCTCCTGGCCGACTGCACCGGATACGTCAGTCGCATCCTCACTGACATGCATGGCGAAGCGTTCCAGGGGACCAAAATGGGCATCACGGCATCGGTCCACTCGGGCCCTCGCGGTGCCCTGCCCCACGGCTCGGTCACGACCCGTCGGCCCCAGCCGGGAGAACCCGTGATCGCCGGAATCGGATGCAGCATCGGCGGATATCATGCGGAGAGTGGCGCCACGTTCATTGTGGGCGAACCGAGTGGGGAGCAGCGCCGAATCATGGACGCCATGGAGCTGTCGACTTCGGCCACGGTCGCGGCCCTCGTCGGACGCCGGAGCTGTTCCGAGGTCAACGACGCGGCGCTCGCTCCGATCCACGCCGCGGGCCTGGGTGACGCGATCCGACACCGGATCGGCCATGGAATGGGCGTCGAGGGGCACGAGGCACCGTGGCTTGCACCCGGCGACGATACACGGACCGCCCCCGGCATGGTCTTTTCCTGTGAGCCCGGCATCTACCGCCCCGGTCTGGACGGGTGGCGTACGATCGATACCCTCATCGTCGGTCACAACCAGGTGGAGGTGGCGAGTGGCTTCCTGAAACGCCACCCTCCCGAGTCTCGAGTCCTCGATTGCTGAAAACACACACGCTTCTCTGAGGAGCCGGTAGCATGCCCGAACCCGCCGCTTGGCGATACGACAAGATCACGAAACCCATGTTCGACGTACCCCGCTCGCACGTGGTGCTCACCGGACGCGTTCTGACCATGGCCGGTGACGTGATCCAGGACGGCTTCGTAGAGATCAAGGACGGATCGATTGTCGGAGTCGGAGTCCGCTCGGAGCTCGATGCCGGGGCAGCCGAAGTAGAAGAGACCGGAGGCACGATCATGCCGGGACTCATCAACAGCCATGCGCATCTGAATTGGGATGGAATCCACGATCTGGCACGTCAGTCGATGGACGACGCCCGCCCGATTTCGGCATTCAAGGCTGCGGGCAACATGCTGAAGAGCCTGCGCGCAGGCGTCACGATGGTGCGCGACCTCGGCTTCCACGACATGAACCTCTACTCGAAGCAGGCCGTCGAGCAGGGCATCGTTCCGGGCCCGAGACTGAAGGTGTGCGGCGCGGCAATCATCCAGACCGGTGGCCACACGTACTGGGTGTGTCGGGAAGCAAGCGGAGCCGACGAGATGCGCCGAGCGGTACGTGAACAGGTTAAGGGTGGCGCCGACCTCATCAAGATCATGGCGTGCCACGACACCCTCGAGTTCACCGATGAAGAGCTCGAGGCCGTGATCGACGAGACGCACCGTAACGGGCTACCGATTACCGCTCATGCAACGTACGACGCGTGCATTGAGCGAGTCGCTCGCTTTGGTGTGGACTGCATCGAGCATGGTGGCTCGATGTCCGCGGAGACCATCGCTCTCCTGCTAGAGAAGGGAATTCCGGTGGTCACGACCTTCGCCCCCATCGTCCAGCAGAGTCAGCCGGACATCGCGCGAAAATTCGGGATTCCCGAGTGGAAGATCGAAGAGCGCAAGAAGGCCATCGCGGACCCCGCGCGATACGAAGGCCTCGTCAATGCGGCCAAGGCCGGTGTCCCGATCGTCTTCGGCACGGACGCCGGCAGCCCGGCTGTGGAGCACGACGTGATCGCGCCCGAACTCGCTCACATGGTCAAAGTCGGCGTCTGCCCGGACAACATGGACGCGCTCGCCTCGATCACGATCCGTGCGGCGAAGGTTTCGAACATGGACGACATCATTGGAACGCTCGAGGTCGGGAAGGAAGCCGACGTCATTGTCGTGGACGGCAATCCCGACGAGGACCTCTTCGCCCTCGAGCGCGTGAAGACCACATTCGTTGCCGGCCGGAGGATGTTCGGATGAGCCTGCTCACGGACCGGCTCGCGCCACGCATCGTGGAAGAAGACGGTGCCTTTCGGACCCGTATGCTCGGCATAGCAGCGGGTATGAACGACGTCATCGCGCTCGGACGGGGTGACCCGGATTTCCACACACCCGCGCACATTGTGGAGGCGGCGAAGGCCGCTCTCGACGCGAACCACCACCACTACACGGGACCAACCGGCATCCCGCAACTCCGAGAGGCGATCGCCGAAGATCTGACCCATCGCTACGGCCTCGATTATGCCGCCGATGAAGTCGTGGTCACGGCAGGTGCGCAGGAAGCGATGATGCTCACGATGCTCGGGATGTGTGCGCCGGGCGACGACGTACTGATCACGAGTCCACGTTTCACCTCATACGACACGGCGGTACGGCTCTGTGGAGGCAACCCGATTCCGGTGCCGACCTTCGAACATGACGACTTCGCGCTCGACGTCGCGGAGATCGAGAAACGCATCACGCCGAGAACGCGGATGTTCGTGCTCGTCTCACCCAACAACCCGACCGGCGCGGTCACGCCGCCGGAAAAGATCCGGGCGATCGCCGAGATGGCGATCCGTCACGATCTGATCGTCCTCTCGGACGAGATCTACGCCCAAATGATCTACGCGCCGAATGAGCACCTCTCGATCGCAACCCTGCCCGGCATGCGCGAGCGAACGATCACCCTGAACGGTTTCTCGAAGACGTATTCGATGACCGGATGGCGGGTCGGCTACCTCGCCGCGCCGGCCGACCTGGTCCACATGCTGACCGAACCCCGCCACACGCTCTCGATCAACGCGTGCACGATCAGTCAACATGCCGCACTGGCCGCACTGACCGGCCCGCAGGAACCGATCGAGGCAATGATCTCCGAGTACGCGGAGCGCCGCGCGTGGCTCATGCCCGCGCTCGACGACGCCGGATTCACATACGGCCATCCCGGAGGTGCATTCTACATCTACACGAACGTATCGTCGTCCGGACTTCCCTCCCCGGACTTTTGCCTGCGACTGCTGGAGGAGACAGGTGTCATGCTCTTCCCCGGCACGATGTTCGGCGACGAGACCACCGACTACATCCGCATCAGTTATCTGCAACCGCTGCCCCTGATCCAGGAGGCGATGGAGCGCATCGCCTCCTTCACTGCTCACGCCCGGTCCGAGGCCTGACACGATGACCAACCCGAACGCAGACGACCGCTTCGTCGGCATCCAGATCAGTCCGATCAGCTTCGTGGACGAGGGTACCGACACGGTGCTCGACACACTCCAGAACCGGGTCGGTGTGAACGTGCTCATGCTGGGCACCGTGAGCTGGCTCGGCCTGAAGTCCGGTCGCTCGATCAGTCATGAGCTCGATGGATGGCCGGACCATGGTGTGCCCGAGCCGTATCAGATGCGTGGTGGTGCGTACTTCGATCCGGACCCACGCTATTACGAAGACACCTTCATGGCGGACTATCGGAGTCGGGATCCCGAGTTCGCCGGGAAGGACGTCCTGAAGATGGTGATACCGGAAGCACACGAGCGGGGCATGAAGGTCTTCATCGAGCTGATGGAGCCATTCTTCAAATACGCCGGCCACGGCTCGGCCGGTAACGTCGAGATTCCCACGCTCGCCCAGGCGATGGAGGTCGACCTCTTTGGTCGGATCGGAGACTCACCGTCGACGTCGAATCCCGGATATCGCAAGTGGATCCACTCGATGATCGAGGACCAGGTTCGAAATCACGACATCGACGGGGTCATGTGGTGCAACGAGCGGAATTCCCCTCTAGACACTCTGATCCAGGGCGGAGCGCCGGGCGACTTCTCCGAACCAGCGCGACGTGAAGCCATCGAGCGTGGGATCAACGTCGAGGCATGCCGGCAGGCGCTCCTGCGCGTCTACGACGTCATGCAGGAGGCCGCGGCCGGAAAACAGTTCCCGGACGGCGCTCTCGTGGAGTTCGTACGGGTGCTGCTCGACAATCCCGAGGCACTCGTCTGGGAGAAGTTCTGGCTCGAGCGGAACAAGGATCTCGACCGGGAACTCTATGGCCTGGTGAAGTGGTGCAAGCCCGACCTGCCCTTCGGACTCAACGTCTGGAACCGGAACCATTTCAACCTGATTCGCCGTGCGCAGTGGCCGTGGGCAGAGCAGACACGGTACGCCGATTTCGTGAAGCCGATCACCTATCAGCATCAGGCGGGTGAGGTCTGGGATCGCGAGCTGGGGTACTTCCGAACCACGCTTCTTCGAGACTTCGAGCCCGACGAGGCGACCCGGGGGCTCTTCCGCATTCTCGGCTTCAACGAGGCTCCGTACGAACAGCTCGTCGCGACCGGCATGGACCCGGACACCTACGTCTACGGCCAGTGCGAAGATGCGCTCAGAGGAGTCGACGGTGCCGCCAAGGTCTACATGGGTATCGGAGTAGACGCTCCTCGTACCCGACCGGAGACCGCGAAATGCTCGAAAGACATCGTGTACCGTTCGGTCATGGCGACGTACCAGGCAGGTGGTCACGGTGTCGTATTGTCACCGAACTATGCGTCGATGCACCTGACGCACCTGGACGGTGTCGCGGAAGCGCTGGACGAGCTGGGGATGAGGTGAGGAAGCGATGATCTGTCGCGAAGGTCACGCCGCGTGAGCACCGACTCTCTGCTCGAGGTCCGCGACCTCCAGACGAGCTTCCTCCTTGGGGGGCGTGATCCGCTGGCGGCCGTCGATGGAGTGAGCTTCACCGTCGATCCAGGAGAAACCCTTGCGATCGTCGGAGAGAGCGGATCCGGGAAGTCCGTCACTGCGCTCTCGATCATGCGCCTGCTCCCGGCCCGGGTAGGGCAGATTACACGGGGCTCGATCCACCTTCGTGGACGTGAACTGACCGGGCTCCCCGAAGAGGAGATGCGAGCGGTCCGAGGCAGTGAGATCGGGATGATCTTCCAGGAACCGATGACGAGCCTGAACCCGGTGCACACCATCGGAGCGCAGATCTCCGAAGTGCTCCTCGAGCACGAGAAGGTGTCCGCAGCCGAGGCACGGGAACGGGCGATCGCAATGCTGGAGCTGGTTGGTATTCCCGTGCCCGCGCAGCGGGTCGATAACTACCCGCACGAAATGTCCGGTGGAATGCGTCAGCGGGCGATGATCGCGATGGCTCTGGCATGCAGCCCGAGTCTGCTCATCGCGGACGAGCCGACCACTGCCCTGGACGTGACCATTCAGGCCCAGATCCTCGACCTCATGGAAGAGCTTCAGGATCGACTCGGCATGGCGATCATCTTCATCACACACGACCTCGGCGTCGTCGCCCAGATGGCCCAGCGTGTCGTGGTCATGTACGCGGGTCAGGTGGTAGAGACCGGACCGGTCGAAGAGATCTTCGAACGTCCACGCATGCCCTATACAGCGGGGCTGATCGCATCGATTCCACGACTGGGGGCAGGCGAGGATGGTCAGCGCCTCCGGACGATCCCCGGGAACGTCCCGGCACTTTCGGAGCGGCCGACAGGGTGCCGTTTTTCCACCCGATGCCGTCACGTTCAGACCGCGTGCCGCGACGCGTCCCCGTCGCTCGACACCGTCTCCGACGGTCATGAGGTCCGGTGCCGTCGCTGGAACGAACTCGATCTGGCTGCGGAGGTCGCGTCATGAGCATCCGGGAAGACCTCCTTCGTGTCGACGGTCTGGTCAAGCACTTCCCGGTCCGCGGCGGGGCGCTCAACCGGGTCGTCAATCACGTGCAAGCGGTAAGCGACGTCTCATTCACCGTCCGCCGAGGTGAGGTGCTGGGCCTCGTCGGTGAGAGTGGATCCGGAAAGACGACCGTCGGCCGTCTGGTGCTACGACTGGAGGAAGCCACCGCCGGGACGGTCGAGTTCGACGGCACGAACATCATGCAGCTATCGAAGGCCGAAATGCGCCGCTTCCGCAAGCGGATGCAGATCATCTTCCAGGATCCATTCGCCAGCCTGAATCCGCGCGAGCGGGTACGCACGGTCATCGGCCATGCACTCGCGTTGCACAACATCGGCGCACCCGCCACGCGTGGTGATCGAGCCATCGAGCTCATGGAGCAGGTCGGCCTCTCCGCCGCCCAGCTCGACCGCTTCCCGCACGAATTCTCGGGCGGCCAGCGCCAGCGTATCGGTATCGCCCGCGCACTCGCTGTGAACCCGGACTTCATCGTCGCGGACGAGCCTGTTTCCGCGCTCGACGTATCCGTTCAGGCCCAGGTCATCAACCTGCTCAGCGATCTGAAGGACGAGCTGGATCTCACGATGCTGTTCATCGCTCACGACCTCGCCGTGGTCGAGCATGTCTGCGACCGAGTCGCAGTGATGTACCTGGGCAAGATCATGGAGATCGCCCCGGCGGCCGCACTCTATGACAAGCCGAATCACCCGTACACGGAGGCGCTCCTTTCCGCGGTACCTACACCCGAACCGGGCAAGAAGCGGAAGCGGATCGCGTTGACCGGGGATATCCCGAGCCCGATCGACCCTCCCTCAGGATGCGTCTTCCGGAGCCGCTGCCCGCGAGCGGAAGCCATCTGTGCTGAGAAAACACCGGAGTTGGAACAGGTCGGACCGGATCACTTCAGTGCGTGTCACCTGACAAGGAAGGGTCAGCCCTCGTAGGGTTCCACGTGCGCTCGATCGGGGACACGGCATCCTCAGGCTGCATCACGATCGCGAGCCCCTTGTCCCCTCCGCTGCCCCTCATCTGGGATGGCGGAAGCCCGACCCATTCGCTCATCCACTGCACACGGACCCCCATCCCTAGCGACCGGGGCAGACGCCAGACTCCAGGTGCGCTCGCGGAGAGACCCAGGGGCATCGAGGGAGTAGTCCACGATCAGCCTGCCGCCTCCCATCATTCGTCTCGCCGCCTAAGTCCTATTGCCAACGCCCGTCGTCGAGGGTTCTATGGGGGTCCGTCACGACCTCGCGCCTGGCGAGAGATCGGCGCCGGAATGGTCTCACCGAAGGAGTTCCGCTCAGATGAATCGCACGAAGGCCCTCTCGTTCCCGTTCGCCGTCGCAGCACTCTTCGCCGTACCGCTCGCCGCTCAACAGTTCGGCGGACCGATCGCCGTCAGTGGCGATCAGATCCTCGTGGGGGAAGCCGGAAATCAGACTCTCTCGGGTATCGTCTACGTCTTCGGTGACACGAACGGTACGTGGAGTGAGATCGATCAAATCCGTGTGACCGACGTGGCTCGCTCTCCGGACGGCTTCGGTCGGTCCATCGCGGCCGACGGGACAACACTCCTCGCAGGAGCACCGCTTGAGAGTGCGGCCTACGTGTTCGAACGCCCGGGGGCAGGAGCTTGGAGTGAACCGACCCGCGTGGTCGGGCCAGCTGACGGCGGCTTCGGATCGGCCGTTGCGATGACCGAGCAGTTCATGATCATCTCAGCCCCCTCTGAGGGGGCAGGCGTGGTCTATGTGTACGACCGCTCTTCGCTCCAGAGCCCTGTCCGGGTGGATGCACCCGCTGGCGTTGACGGAGCTTTCGGCGCTCTGCTGGCGACGGACGGCGCTCACCTGCTGGTCGGCGCACCCGGACCGCGGGCCGCAGCCGGCTCGGTACACGCCTACACGCTGGACGGCCTCGAACCGCTGGGCCAGCTTGCGACCGACGACCTGCCGGAACGTTCGGCGTTCGGCAGTGCTCTCGCGGTGCACGGCGGGACCGCGTACGTCGGCGCGCCAGGCTTCGATAACCGTGTCGGGGCGGTCTTCGTGTTCGAGTTCGCCGAGGGTGGATGGACCGAAGGCGCACCGTTGCGCCCTGTCATTGCCGCTCCGAATACACAGTTCGGCACCTCGGTTACGGCGAACGACGACGCGCTCCTCGTGGGCGCGCCCGGTGCATCTGGCGGCGCCGGGGCCCTCTACCGTTTGAGCGATGCGCAGGGCATGACGCAGGTCAGCATGATGGGCAGCGAGACCGCCGGTGACGGAGCCGGGTTCGGTGGATCGATCACGGCCGTGGGGGACGTGCTGGCGGTCGGCGCGCTCGGGGTGGACGAACGCGCGGGAGCAGCGGTGATCTTCGCCGGTGGCACCGAGCGAGGCACGGTCATCAACGAGGCGCGAGGGTTCCCGTCAATCACCGGCGACGAAGTCGAGTGTGCCGAAGGCCGAGCCGACGTCTTCGAGTGCGAGAGTGTCAACATCGTCTCCTTCCTGCCGATCAACGAGATCGGTGGCGCGCGCGGGACTCGTGTAAACGACATCTGGGGATGGGCAGATCCGGAGACCGGGATCGAGTACGCGATCGTCGGGCGGACGAACGGGACCTCGTTCGTCGATCTCAGTAATCCCTCAAACCCGGTCTATGTCGGTGACCTTCCCAAGACTCCGGGCTCACGAAGCGCGATATGGCGGGACATGAAGGTCTACAGTGATCACGTCTATATCGTGGCCGACGGGGCGGGAGCCCACGGAGTTCAGGTGTTTGACCTCAAGGAACTGCGCCGCTTCGAGGGTGAACCCATCACGTTCGACGAGACCTTCCATTACGATGGCATCCATAGCGCCCACAACATCGTGATCAACGAAGACACCGGCTTCGCCTACACGGTCGGGAACAGCGCAGGTGGGGAAACCTGCGGCGGTGGGTTCCACATGTTGAACCTCGAGGACCCGTCACGTCCGACCTTCAACGGCTGCTTTGCAGACACCAACACGGGTCGTCGCCTGACCGGGTACTCTCACGATGCTCAGTGTGTCGTCTACCACGGCCCGGACAGCGAGCACGTCGGCAAGGAGATCTGCCTCGGCTCGAACGAGACGGCGCTGAGCATTTCAGACATGACCGACAAGTCCGCTCCGCTCGCGCTCTCCAGCGCGAGCTACCCGAACGTCGCCTACGCGCACCAGGGCTGGCTGACCGAGGATCACCGATACTTCTACATGAATGACGAGGGCGATGAGCCCGGCGGCCTGGTCGAAGGAACTAGGACGCTCGTCTGGGACGTGCAGGATCTCGACGACCCAATTCTCGTCTACGAGTACATCGCAGAAACGAGCGCGACGGACCACAACCTCTACATCGTCGGGGACCGGATGTATCAGTCGAACTACGACGCCGGATTCCGGGTTCTCGACATTTCGCAGCCGGAGCGCCCGGTCGAGATCGGATACTTCGACACCTCGCC
Organism: Gemmatimonadota bacterium; assembly: GCA_028873595.1. GTDB lineage: Bacteria > Gemmatimonadota > Gemmatimonadetes > Longimicrobiales > Gaopeijiaceae > UBA2589. The sequence continues at coordinate 24,407 of JAPPOV010000034.1, forward strand.
GTATCAGGGCGGTGCCTCGTGGAGCAACTATCCCTACTTCGAGAGCGGGCTCATCGCTGTCACCGGGACGGGCGATGGGCTCTTCATCCTGAAAGATGTCTCGAAGCGCTTGATCAGCTGAGGAGAAGGGCTCGGGTCGAGCATCCAAGAGACATCGACAAGTACGGCAGGTTGCAGGCTTCGAGTTGGAATGAGGCCTGTGCCTGCCGCGTCGGCTCAGCCCAACTCACGCCGCACCCGGGCCGAGACCCACTCGGCGAGTACGACCGTGGCGAGGATGACGCCCAGGATCACGCTCACCCGAGACCAGGCTAGCGCGTCGATCGACGCCTGAAGTGCCATACCGAGCCCGCCGGCTCCCACGATCCCAAGAATCGTCGCTTCGCGAATGTTGATCTCCCAACGGTACACGCTCACACCGGCCATCGTAGGCAAAACATGGGGCACGAGGCCGTAGGCGAGCGACTGGGCACGGCTAGCCCCCGTCGTGCGAATCGCCGTCACCGGGAGATCCGGGGCCTCCTCGATCGCCTCGTACACGAGCTTCCCCACGAAGCCGACGGATCGCAGGGCAATCGCCATGGTGCCTGCAAGGAGTCCGGGGCCCACGAGCACCACAAGAACGAGAGCCCATATGATCGAGTTGACCGAGCGTGACGTCACGAGAGCAAGGAGCGCGACCGGCCGTAGCAGGCGCTCCGAAGGCGTGGTGGTTCGCGCTGCCAGAAAAGCCAGCGGAATCGCCAGCGCAACGCCGAGCACAGTTCCAAGCGTCGCGATGTGCACGGTATCCACCAGCGGCCTCACAAGTGCCGACAGGTACGATCCGTCCGGCGGAAACATGCGCGCGCCCATGTCCTGGAGTTGCACACCAGCGTCCAGAACGAAGGCCCATGTGGTCCGAACCGAGATATGCGTCCAGGCCCATGCGAGGCCAAGCAGCCCGAGCAGGGTGGCGACAAAATGAAGCAGACGCTCCGACGGGCTGCGCCAATCCCACGTCCGTCGCCGGGTGAGCGGCTCAGGCATCAGGAAACGCTCCGCCGGAGACGCCCGGACAGCGGCTCGCCGACGAACAGCACGGCAATCATCAGGATCAGGATCGCGGACACCGACTCGAATTCGTAGCGGGCGAACGCCGTAATGAGCGTCGCCCCGATCCCGCCGGCTCCGACGAGCCCGATGATCGCAGATTCGCGGAAATTGATGTCCACCCGATACAGGGTGAGGCCGAGGATACGCGGCATGACCTGAGGAAGGACACCGAAGGCGATACGAGACGGTCCCGGTGAACCGGCCGCAGTCAGCGCCTCGAGTGGAGCCGGATCGATCTCTTCGACCGCCTCGGCGAGGAGCTTACCGAGGAAGCCGACGGTGGCCACGGCAAGCGTCGCCACTCCGGCGAACGCACCGAAGCCGAACATGGCGACGAAGAGGATCGCGACCAGCACCTCGTGGAACGCACGAAACACCGCCAACACGCTGCGGCATACCGCGTAGATCGGTGCTGGCGCGAGGTTCCGCGACGCTCCGAGGCCAAGTGGAATCGACAGAACGAAGCCCGCGGCCGTGGCGATCAGCGTCATGGCGAGGCTCTCCACGAGACCAGCTCGGATGTCCGTCCACCGTGTGACGAAGTCTGGCCGCAGCAATCCTCCAAAGAAGTCCGACGCTCTCGTCAGACCCTCGGCCACTCGGGCCAGATCCACGTCCACCGTGAATACAGCCAGTGCGGCGTACAGCACAGCAACCGCCCAGAGGGCACGACGGACGGACCTGCTGGCGATCCGGGGCGGTGGCCGCCATGAACGTGCGGCGTCAGTCGACACGGGGAACGTCGTCCTGTCGGGACCCAACGACATGCGGCTCGACCGCCTCCTCCCCGTAGATCTCCGTCAGCACAGCATCATCGAGATCCCGAGGCGGTCCGTCGAAGACAATGCGCCCCTCATGGAGGCCGAGGATGCGGGGACAAAATCGTCGGGCGAGTCCGACGTCGTGGAGGTTGATGATCGCTGCCAGGCCACTCTCCGCGCAGACCTCTGCGATCAAGCTCATAATACGCACTGATGCGGCTGGATCCAGGCTGGCGGTGGGCTCATCCACGAGAAGAAGCTCGGGGTTCTGGATCAGCGCGCGGGCGATGCCGACTCGCTGCTTCTGGCCACCGGACAGCTCGTCACAACGCCGATCCTCGAGTCCCGACAAGCCCATCCGATCGAGAAGACGGAACGCGTCCACCACGTCTTCAGCATCGAATCTTCGTCGGATCGCTCGCCAGGAGCCCGTTCTTCCGAGGGTTCCGCAGAGCACGTTTTCCATGACCGTCAACCGCTCCACGAGCGCGTGTTCCTGGAAGATCATGCCCATCCGTCTGCGCGCCGCTCTCAACTCGGTCGATCCCAGGGTCGTGAGTTCCTCGCCCCTCAGGCTGATCGAACCCGAGCTGGGCTCCACGAGTCGTTGCACCGAGCGCAACAGGGTACTCTTGCCCGCACCGGACGCCCCGATCAATCCCACGATCTCGTTCGCCTCGAGTGCGAACGAAAGACCGCGCAGAACCTCCCCTTCCGAGGCGTACCCGACTACGAGGTCATCGACACGGAGTACGGCCGCATCACTCATCGGCACGCCCAACTCGTCCCGGACGCGACATCGATGGTGCGGATGACCTCCCAGTGCTGCTCGTACGTGATATCGATGAAGCCATCCTCCTCCTGGAATTCGTGGGCCAGTTCGCTCCCCTCCCAGGCGAACGTACGAAACGCCTCCCCTACGGCCGAAGCGATCGCCGGCTCGAGGCGGTTCGACACACCATACGCCGTTGTGGGGAACGACACGGACCGGTACAGAACCCGAAGATCGTCCCGACTGCCCATGCCTCTGGCTAGGACTTGGTCGATCACCTGGTTGGCCACTGCTGCCGCCTCGTAGTCGCGCTGGAGCACGCCGAGGACCGAGTTGTCATGCCGCCCAGAGAAGACCACGTCGAAGTCCTCCCCCGCGACCAGACCGAACTCCACTTCGAGGAGGACGGACGGAGCCTTGAAGCCGCTGTTGGACGTCGGTGACGTGAATGCGAGCGACCGCCCTCGAAGATCCTCCACACCCGTGATCCCGCTCTCGCGGTGCGTCAGGAGCTCCATCTCATATCCGAACGAGCCATCGGCTCGCGCCATCATGGACAGCGGGTGAAAACCCGCACAGTTCACGGCAAGCGGAACACTGCCCGTGTTGAATCCTGCCACGTGTAGTCGGCCTGCGCGCATCGCCTCGATCTGCGCGGCGTTCGACTGGACTGGGAAGAAAAGAACATCCCGCTCCGTGATACGTTCGAGATGCTCGAGGAACCCAGCCCACACACCACGGAACTGAGCAGGGTCCTCCACTGGCGTATATGCGAACACCAGGACGTCGGGATCGAGACGCAGGTGCTCTGCAGAGGGGTCGGCGACCAGGTCACCGTCGCGATCGCAGTATCGGAGGTCGAGTTCGCCGCGCACGCAATCCTCGATCAGCTGTCCTGAGCACGCCGAGCTCAGGGAGCCAAGGATCAGGGTGACCCCTGCCCATCCCAGGAATCTCTCTCCTTCGATCACCGTGGGAAAAGGTCCGGATTGTCGGTGATGATCCCGTCGACTCCGAGGCGCTCGAGAAAGTGCGTCATCTCGCTCTCGACCGTCGTGAAGTCATCTCCGGGGCGGCGTGCCCGAAAGGTCCACGGCACCACAGCCAGACCCAGCTCGTGAGCCCGCTGGACGACTGTCGGGTCTTCGAGAAGAAGATCCTTCGCAGGTCCGATTCCGGTCACGAACTCCGCCGCGCGCACCAGGCCCTCAGTGGACAGCCATTCAAGGGCCGCGTCCCCACTCCCGACCAGCAGGGCAAGCGGAAGGCGAGTGCCGTGCTCATCGTGCATGAGCTCGAGCGAAGCCGCACTGAACGACTGGATAATCACGGGGGTCTCCGGATCCGCACCAGGCTCCCCCAGCCCGAGATCGGCGAGTTCCGTCAGGAGCTGTGCTTCCATATCGAAGCCGCGCTCACCGTAGACCTCGGGTGCCTTCGTTTCAATGAACAGGCCCACCCGGCCACGCGCGACCTCAACCACCTCGCCAAATGAGGGGATCCGAGCACCTACGAACGCCGGGTCGAACCAGCTGCCCGCATCGAGCCTGCGGATCTCATCGAATGTGAAGTCGTTCACCGGCCACACACGCGTCATCTCACCTCGGATCTCGACCTCTTGAAACCGATCCGGGAACACGTCCTCGACATCTGTAGTGCGCTCGAGCGTCAGGTCATGAAATGCGATGAGAACACCATCGCTCGTGATTTGAAGATCAGGCTCGATGTAGTCGGCACCTTGCTCGATCCCCAGCTCGTACGAGGCGAGCGTATGCTCCGGTGCGTACGCAGAGGCACCACGGTGAGCGACGAGGATGGCGGAGCGGTCCGACGAGCCGGGGCCCTCAGTCCCAGAGCCTGCCTCCGAACACCCCGGCAGTGTAAGTACAGCCACGAAACCGAAGAGCCATCCTGCCTTGCGAAGGACACCGTCACGATAGGGATCAAGCATCGAAAGCCTGTGTCGGAGGGAGATCAGATAGCCGGGTCGGACACGGTAGCTCAACAAGTGGTGGTGGCCAATCAACGGGAAGAATCTCGGCCGTGGTGAGTCCTCCCACTTCGCGGTGGCGACTCAGCGGGACCCCAACGGAGGCGCAGATGAGCACAGAGGCGACATCACCGTGGGTCACGAGAAGAGCGGTTCCTGACGTGGTGCACCGAATCTCCTCGAGGAGCTGCTGGAGTCGGGCCAGAACCTCGACCACACTTTCCACTCGCCACGTGCGGTGCGTTGGGTCCTTCCGGTCGATGGCCCAGACAGACTCGTATCGATCATCCGGTCCCATCTCCAGGTCGCCGAAATCGCGCTCGATCAGGCGATCGTCCACGCGAAGTGTGGTTCCGAAGAGGTCGGCGGCAATCTCTGCGGTTTCACGTGCTCGAAGCAGCGGAGACGAGAGTATGGAGATCGGTTCTGTGACGTGAGCACGCGCCTGCGCCACGGATGAGCGGACCTGGGCCCGCCCTTCAGTGGTCAACCCGAACGCATCCCCCGCGTTCTCGACCGAGCTGGCGATGAGCTCCGATTGGTTCGCCAAGCTATGGCCATGACGGAGCACAACGAGCTGGCAGGTCATGGCATCCTTGCCTCAGTTGCCATCCCTGAGCACCCGCACCGAGTCCCCGATGATCTCCAGTACTTCGACCGGACCGCCATAGAACTCGGCCATACCCACATCGATACGCCACGCATTCCCTCCGCAGGCATGTGTGATACCGGACTCCTGACGAGTATGGCCCATAACCATCCTCTGGGCCCTCAAGCCCTGCAGGGTCGCCTCAAGCAGAGCGCACGCTGCAGAGTCGGGAGCCGAGGAATACAGTCGACTCCACTGCGGGCTCTCCGGGCCCGATAAGGCCGCCGGGAGCGGCGCCTCACCCCGGAGCCAAGCCTGAGCCTGGTCGTTGAGTTCGTCGATACCGTACGCTACGTGCTCCGGAAGCACACCGCCGTGTACGAACACGTTGCCGTCCACTTGGAGGATCACCTGTCGTTGAGACAGCAGCTGGGCATACGGGCCGCCGGGCATGAACGCTGCAACACGTCCTCGCTGACCCGGCTCGAATTCGGCGAGTGTCCCGGTTCTGAAGGTTCCTGTCGCGCGATTCCAGATCTCGAGATTTTCGCTGGGATCGTATTCCACAGCATCCATGAAATCGGCAAAACCGCCTCCCGTCACATAACGCAGATCACCCCGCGCGTTCATCAGCTCGTGGTTCCCGAGCAGGGCGTGGAACGCCCCCCCGGACGCCTGCGACTCGATTCGGAGCTTCTCGAAAAGATCCAAAATCGCTCGCTCCTCGTCGCCACGATCGAGCTGGTCACCCGTCTGCACGACGATCAGATCACCTCCGATCCAACGGTCCTGCTCATCGATGGCGCCCGCCAGACGCAGGGCGGCTCGCGCCGCTTCCAGGTCCCCGTGGACGTCTCCGAACGCCACGATGCGCTTCTCGCCTTCCTCCACACAGCCAGTGGCGGCCAGCAGTAGCATCACCGCGATGACCTGGTGTACCTGACGTCGTCCAGATTCAAGCATCATTCGTCCCCCATGTTGGCGAGGATTTGATCCAGCACGGCTGTCCGCCTAGTCCGCTTCCAGGACATGCGACAACCAGGGCCGTCACAGCGAGGACTGGATCAACGCTTCAAGGGCGCGAGCCTCACGGATCAGCTCGTCCGCAATCAACTCTCCGAGCGCCAGAGTGCTTCCCACGATAACCAGGCGCGATTGTAACTGTGCCCACTCCCGCGAATCCGGACCGAGGCTCCAGAGCACATCTTCCGGGTGGACGAAGTCAGGCCCTAATCGCGCTCGCACAGAGTCACGGGCGAGATCGAGGAGTTCCAGACCCATCGTTCCAGTGCGGTGGGAATAGACCAACCCATCCCGATAGAACGAGTCCCAGGCCAGTCCGTCGATGTAGACCGAGTTGTTCTTCTCGATGATCACCTGCCACCGTTCGGCCATCTCATAGAACCTCACGATCGCATCGCGTATCTCTCGATCCCGGATCACTCGGAGGGCTCCAGTGCTGAGAAGGTCGGTATAAGCAGCAGTTGGAAGCCTGACCGTTCGTCGCTCGATCCTCAGCAAGTCAGTATGAATGGCATCCTGGTCGTAGGGGCCGGGTGCAGACAGCGCGGAATACGCTCGAAGTGCCGCTCGGGACGCGCCCGCCGAGAAGACAATGAACTCGTCGAGTTGTTCGACCGCGGCCTGTAGGTCTCTACGCACAAGGGCAAGCGACTCTCGCTCGTCGATCGAGCGTTGCATTCGATCCCAGCCCGCATCGATCCCGAACGCCAGGAGTATCGAACTGACAATCACTGCGCCCTCGATAACAGGTCGAGCCCAAGACGCCCGCTTACCGCCTGCCCCTCGTGTAATCTTTATGTCAGGCCTCCATCACCGTGCGACTCGATCGGGCCGCAAAGCGGTCAGACTTATGCTCCCGGCCAGGACGGTCAAGAGCCGGAAAGCAGATAAGCTGAGTCCTACGACCTGCCCGCCTGACTCAAGGCGTGACTCGGGCACCAAGAAAATCTTCACGCAACAAGAAAGCCGGGAGGTCGCATCATGCGCGAACTCCCGGCCAGTGCCCCGCCAGGGACTCGAACCCCGAACGTACTGATTAAGAGTCAATGGAAGTCACCAGCTGTGAGCACGGCATTCGGCTGCTTCGGCCAAAGTCGTGGTTGGGTAGCCTCGGAAGGCAGTAGGAACGCTGTCCAGCGGCGAGGTCAGCCAGTTAGGTTGCTATAAATGCTGCGTAATCCACCCGAAGAACGGGGGCATTTGCAGTACACTCATTAGTTAGATATCGGGGTTAGCCAGTGGCTGGGAGAACCTGATGGCCGGTCGGCCTCATGTGTTGGAGGAAGTCTGTCACCGTCGGGAGCGTGACATCGGCTGCGAGGTCGCGATCCTGCCGTGGGGAGCCACGGAGCCTCACAATCTCCACCTCCCATTTGGTACAGATACGTACCAAGCCCGGAGGGTAGCGGAGGAGGCCAGCCGCATAGCGGCGAATCGAGGAGCACGAGTGATGGTGCTGCCTGCCGTCCCGTTTGGAGCTAACGCACAGCAGCTCGCGACTCCACTCACGATCAACCTCGATCCGAGCACCCAGGCGCAGATCCTTCAGAACGTTGTCGAGAGTCTCGAGCATCACGGGACTGGCAAGCTCCTAGTGCTGAATGGACACGGAGGGAATGATTTCAAGCAGATCGTTCGTGAGCTGCAACCGCACAACTCAGTGTTCATCTGCTGTACGAATTGGTGGACCATCCTCGACAGTTCTGGATACTTCGAGGAGCCGGGGGATCACGCTGGGGAACTCGAAACGAGCGTCATGCTTCACCTGCGGCCTGATCTAGTACGCCCTCTTTCCCAGTCGGGTGAGGGGAAGGAGAACCAGTTCCGGTTGAAGGGACTGAGAGAGGGTGTCGCCTGGGCGCCCCGCGACTGGGCGAGCGTCACAGACGATACCGGGGTCGGTAACCCCCGAGAAGCTAACCCTGAGAAGGGGGCGCGGTTCTTCAGCGAGGTATGCCAGACTCTCGCGGACTTCATCGTCGAACTATCCGAGGCGGATCTGCTAGACCTGTATGAGCCTGTCGGGTCCGATATCTAACGAGAAATTGCTGCAAGGCTTGGCCATGAGGTACCGGGGACTGAGAAAGACGCTGAAGTTCAAATTCCAGGCGTATCAATCTTCTATGACTGGATCAAGAAACGTGAGCACCGCAGTGCGTGGGACTACGCAGTCCAGATGAAACGCGAGCTACGCGAGGAAGCCATCAAGAAGGGGGTCGGCGCTGCGAGAAAACAGCGTGTCTGTCGGTGTGTGTCGGTTTGTACCAGCACTACCCCCCGAGATTGGCAGAGGGGGGGGCTGACTAGTCGGTCGATTACCCCAGAATTCGACCCCAACTGCTGACTTATTGCTGACTCGCCTCTAGCGTGGGGTCCATAGCAAAAACCCCACAAGCTTGTAACTGCTTGTGAGGCTTCACTTTACTTCAGTGCCCCGCCAGGGACTCGAACCCCGAACCTACTGATTAAGAGT
>JAPPOV010000003.1:0-44857 GCA_028873595.1 Gemmatimonadota bacterium
CCTGCAGGTGATACGCCTTGAGCTTGTTGCCCAGCCCGATCCCCCGCCCTTCCTGCCGAAGGTAGACGATCGCGCCCACGCCCTCTTCGTCGATCTGACGCATCGCGGCGTGCAGCTGCTCCCCACAATCACACCGTCTCGACCCGAAAACATCGCCAGTCAGGCACTCCGAATGCATGCGAACGAGCGCATCGTCCACGCCATCGAGATCGCCTTTCACCAGCGCAACGTGCTCGCGGCCATCCAGGACGCTCCGAAAGCCGATGACCGAGAAATCCCCGTATTCCGTCGGCATCTTCGCTTCAGCGATACGCTCCACGAGCCGCGTGCGCGTAAGGCGGTACCGGACCAACTGGGCGACCGTGATGAACTTGAGGCCATGCGTCCGCCCGAATTCCTCCAGCTGCGGCCGACGAGCCATCGTCCCATCCTCAGAGAGTATCTCGCAGATCACGCCGACGGGTGGCAAGCCTGCGAGACGGGCGAGGTCGACCGACGCTTCGGTCTGCCCGACGCGGCGCAGCACTCCACCGAGCTTGGCACGTAGCGGGAATACGTGCCCTGGGCGCCGGAAGTCCTCGGGAACCGTCTCCTCACTCGCCAGCAACTCGATGGTCTTGGACCGGTCCTGCGCGCTGATCCCCGTCGTTACACCGTATTTGGTGTGCGCGTCGACGGAGATGGTGAAGGCCGTCTGGTGCGGATCCGTGTTCCGATCCGTCATGAGCGGAAGATCGAGCACGTCGGCTCGATCCGGGAACATGGTAACGCAGATGAGCCCGCGGCCATGCTCGGCCATGAAATTGACGGCCTCAGGCGTAATCGCCGACGCCGCCATCACCAAGTCGCCTTCGTTCTCGCGGTCCTCGTCGTCCGCCACGATGACCATCCGCCCCTGGCGAATGTCTTCGATAGCGTCCTCGACGCGGTCGAACTTCATCTCAAACACCTCTCACGAGCCAGTTCCAGGCTCGGGGTTGTCTCGTCGATTCAGAACCCTCGCAACGTACTTCCCGATCAGGTCACCCTCCACATTGACCGGGTCCCCGGGTGCCAGCATTCCCAGGTTCGTGTGCCCGTACGTAAATGGGATGACCCCGATACGAACCCCCGTCTCACCGAGGAGTTCACTCACGGTCAAACTGACCCCATTAAGGGTGATCGAGCCATGCTCGATCGTTTCGGCGAGCACGCTCGGCGGAATCTCGAAATCGAGCACCCAGAACTCACCGTCCTTAACACACGACATGAGGTGTCCAACCCCATCCACATGCCCCTGAACGAGATGCCCATCGAGACGATCTCCCAGACGCAGTGCCCGCTCGAGGTTTACCCGACTCCCCTCCGCATACGTTCCGGCGATGGTCCGGTCGAGTGTCGTTCCAATCACGTCGACCGAATATCCGGTATCGGCCAGTTCGGTCACCGTCAGACATGCGCCGTCGACGGACACGGAATCACCCAGGCCGAGCTCTCGGGCGAATTCGGGAACGTCGACGTAGAAGCGCCTGGTCGATGCCCGATCTACAACGTGGCGAACCGTGCCCACCCCCTCCACGATCCCACTGAACATCAGTCGCCAGCCCGATCGAGAGTGATCAGCGTATCGGAACCAAACGCCGCAGGGGGGCACACGGGCACGTACGATCTCCAGGCAACCTCTCCCGCGTCGTCTGCAAAGGCGGAGAGCCCCCGTGTCCCGATCGCGTGAGGCGCGATGAACAGATAGAGGCGGTCAACCATCCCGTGCCTCAGGAGGCTTGCGGAAAGATCGGCGCCGCCCTCGCAAAGGACGGACCGCAGTCCCAACTCATGACAGCGCTGAAGTACCGCCGACAGGTCGAGATGACCGGGGTTGCCTTCATCGGCAGGAACCGGATGGACCTGCGTTCCCGCCGACTCCAAGCGCTCCAGGGCCATCTCCGTCGCCGAGTCCAGGCAGAAGACGTGCACAGGGTGGACGTCCGCATCGTGCAGCACCGCAGCTTCGGGCTCCAACTCCGCGTCCGGGAGCAGCAGGACCCTGTGGACGGACTTGTGGCCGGACGGAGCAAACCGAGGTGTGAGACGCGGATCATCGGCTGTAACCGTACCCGCCCCGACCATGACAGCATCGAAGCCCGCTCGGATCCGATGGACTTCACGCTGAGTCTCATGGCCGGTGATGAGGGTCCGCGCCCCGGGCGCCGCAGCGATGCGCGCATCCAGGCTCATGGCCAGCTTGAGCGCGATAAACGGACGATCGTGGGCAGCCGCATGAAAGAACGCGGGATTCTCCGCCCGACCGGTCGCTACGTCCCACACAGGGCCCACCACCTCGACCCCGGCCGCCCGGAGCGTCTCCGCACCACCACCCGAACTCGGTCCAGGATCACTGGCTCCGAACACGACACGCCGAACCCCCGCGTCGATCAGTGCCTGCGCGCACGGAGGCGTCTTCCCGTGATGGTTACACGGCTCGAGGCTCACATACGCGGTCGAGCCCTCCGCGCTAGACAGGGCCCGCTCGAGCGCGACGATCTCGGCATGCGGCCCCCCGAAGACCTCATGATATCCCTGCGACACGACCTTGCCACCCTTTACCAGAACGCAGCCCACCATCGGATTCGGATGTACCTGCCCCCACCCTTCGTGCGCGATCCGGCGCGCCGACTCCAGGTGCGCACGATCGACTGGTTCGAGTTCGATCAGCGGAGGTCGGAGGGTCATGATTACAGGGTCAGCCGCGCGGAGAGCCCACCAAACAGCGTGCTCGACGTGGGGTCATGGGGCCCGTCCCATCCGGAAACCGCATCGAAGCCCTCGGCCCAGCCAGCCTCGACCGAGAGCGTCAGCACGATCCCGAACGTTGTTGAAGCGCCCCCAAAGTACATGAGTCGATCGGAGTGGACCGGTCCGGTGACCCGGGCTCGCCCCCCCTGCTCACCGGTGTTGGCAACGTCGATCGTGACTTCCCCGTCGTACTCCTCGTACCCCAGGCCAACGAGCCACTCGACGGCAAACAGGTCCTTCCCCACCGTGGCACGGTACGACGTCACGTCCGAAGAGAGTTCGAAGCCACCAGGGCCTCCTGCAGACAGGCGTGCCAGGTCGTCCGGGAAGCGCTTCGCGACCGAGAGCGAAACGCCCGGCACGGTGAAACCCTCGCGCAGTACGCCGACTCGAATCCCCGCGGAATAAGAGCGAGCACCCTCGCTGAGCCCCTCGCCCTCCGGCAGAAAGAGCAGACTCGCTTGACCGAACACGTCGAGGGAAAGGAAGCCCCCGACAGTCGGCATCAGCTGGATGCCTTCGAAGAGCCCCGCGGACACCCTGCCGTGGATTGTGGTAGCGATCGAACCACCCTCCCGGATCACGAGTGGGTCCGAGAGATCCGGAAACGTCATATCGACCAGGCCGGCCCGAACCGAGAAAGCCAGTCGGGGTCCGCCCCCGACCCGGGTTCCCAGCGTGGTCGCGGTGCCGGGCACCTCCACGCCGGTGCCCGCGAGCAACCCGACCTGGGACTGAAGCGCCTGCGCGCCCACCGCGGCGCCTGTGCACAGTCGGGCACTGCCACCGGCACCGACACACGCAGTCGTGAGCTGAGCCAGTGTCTGCCCGTACGCAGGCGCGGCCCAGAACATCGCCCCCATCAACAGGGCCTTCGGTGCGTGGGGCACCTTCACCGGTAACGGACCTCCGAGCCAGGCTGGATGGCGCCGATGGTCCAGCTCTCCATCCCGTGCATCTCCGCGGTAGAGTGGATGGCAGCCGCATCGTCTTCCGATACCACAGCGATCATCCCCACCCCCATGTTGAAGACCCGATCCATCTCCTCGCGATCGACGCTACCGGCTTCCTGCAGTGCCTCGAAGACCGGAGGAATCGGCCAAGACGCACGATCGACGACAGCCCCGAGTCCCTGAGGTAGCACACGCGGCAGGTTGCCCGGGATTCCACCGCCTGTCACATGCGCAAGCCCATGAACGATCCCGTCCTTCAGAGGCTCGGCAAGCACATTCAGATAGCTGCGGTGAACAGCGAGCAACTCTTCTCCCACAGTCCGATCCGTCCCGGGAAAGGGGTCAGCCACGGTGAGTCCCATCACGTCGAAGACGATCTTGCGGGCCAACGTGTACCCGTTGGTGTGCAGCCCCGACGACTCCAGCCCCACAAGCACATCGCCGTCAACGATCCGTGAGCCGTCGATCACCGAATCCCGCGCGACTGACCCGACGATGAAACCCGCCAGATCGTATTCGTCGGCCGCATAGAAGTCGGGCATCTGGGCCGTCTCACCTCCCAGGAGTGCGCACCCGTTCTCCTTGCATGCGATGGCCACACCACGCACGACGTCCTGCACGACCTCCTCGTCCATCTCGCCGGTCGCGAGGTAGTCGAGGAAGAACATCGGCCGTGCACCCTGCACCAGAATGTCGTTGACGCAGTGATTCACGAGGCATTGGCCGACCGTGTGATGTACACCCGTCGAGAAGGCGAGCTTGAGCTTGGTCCCCACGCCGTCCGCGCTGGAAACCAGCACCGGCTGGTCGACGTCATCCGGGACCTGATAGAGCCCTCCGAATGCACCCAGTTCAGAAAGCGTGAACCGATCGCGGGTCGAGGCAACGAGTTCCTTCAGCCCTTCCTTGGTTCGCTCAGCGGCGTCGAGATCGACACCGGCGTCGGCGTAGCTGAGTCCGTCAGACATGCTGTTCTACCGTAAGGTGGGTTTCGAAGGCAGTGAGGCGGCGAAACTCTTCCACGCGTTCAGCCACGTCGCGCGAACCGAGATCGACGAGACGTTCGACACTGAAACGCTCGCACGCAAAAGAGCCAAGGGCCGAACCGTAAACCATTGCGCGGCGGAGCGTGGCCGGAGTCACCTCACCCGACCGGGCCAACTGGCCCATGAACCCGCCCGCGAACGAGTCGCCGGCACCCGTAGGATCGAAGACCTCTTCGAGCGGATAGCCCGGGACGTAGAAGATCCAGTCGTCCGCGAAGAGGATCGCACCGTGTTCACCCTTCTTCACCACGACGATGTCCGGACCTCGGGCCTGCACCCAGCGGGAAGCCTTGAGAAGGTTGGGCTCATCGGCGAGCTGGCGCACTTCCTCGTCGTTGATCATCAAGATCTGGACGCGCCCGAGCAGCTCCAGTAGCGGCTCACGGGCCCCCTCGATCCAGAAGTTCATCGTGTCACACGCCACGACCTCCGGGGATGCGACCTGGTCGAGCACATCGTGCTGGAGCGCTGGATCGATGTTGCCCAGGAAGACGAATCGGGCATCACGGAACCCCTCGGGGATCTTCGGCTCGAAATCCGCGAAGACACCCAGCTGAGTATCGAGCGTGTCCCGCGTATTCAGGTCGTAGTGGTACCGGCCAGCCCAGAAGAAACTCTCCCCTGCTGCCTGCTCGATGCCGCTCAGGTCCGCGCCTCGCTCAGACAGGAAGCCAAGGTCATCGATGGGGTAATCGTCCCCCACGACCCCGACCAACTGAACTGGATTGAACACGGTCGCGGCCGCAGAGAAGTAGACTGCCGATCCACCGAGTACGCGATCGGCCTTACCGAACGGCGTCTCAATCGAGTCGAGCGCCACACTGCCCACACACAAAATCGACATGCGATTCAGCTCTCCTGCTCGTCCTCGCGAACCATGCGCACCGGCGCATCGATCCCGAGAAGCGTAAGTCCGTTACGGAGGACGATCTGCACTGCGCGTGCCAGCGCGAGTCGGGCGTCACGGAGCCCTGCGTCGTCGGAAAGCACCGCAAGTTCAGGGTTCCGAGAGGGATTCCCCGCGTGATACCAGGAATTGGCCGCCCCCGCCGTCTGCTCGAGATAGTCGCAAACGACATGCGGTGAGGAATCCCGTGCGGCCCGCTCGACCACGTCGGCGAACTCACCCAGGCGCTTGACCAGATCCAGCTCGAGTTCGTGGGTGAGAAGGCCGAGGTCGGCCGCACCACATTGCACGTCAGACAGCTCCACCTCCGCCTTTCGGAAGATCGAGCACATGCGTGCGTGCGCGTACTGGACCTTGTACACCGGATTCTTGTCCGAATGGTCGAGCGCGACGTCGAGATCGAAGAGGAGGTGCGCGTCCGGCTTCCGCATCTGAAAGAAGTACCGGGCGACATTCACCCCCACCTGCTCATACAGTTCTCGAAGCGTCATCCCCGACCCGGTCCGCTTAGAGAACTTCACCTCCGCACCGTCCTGAACGACACGCACCATCTGGTGGAGCACGTATTCCGGATAGCCCGCAGGAAGGCCGAGTGCCTGCAGGCCCGCCCGGACCCGATCCACCGTCCCGTGATGGTCAGCGCCCTGCACGTTGATCACCCGCTCGAAGCCACGCTCCCACTTCGTCCTGTGGTACGCGACGTCAGGAAGGAAATACGTCGGCTGTCCGTTGCTACGGACCATGACACGGTCCTTCTGGTCTCCGAATTCGGTCGTTTTCAGCCACGTAGCGCCTTCGTGCTCGTACACGAGACCGGTCTCCTTCAGGGCCTCGATGGTACCGTCCACTCGCCCGCCGCTATACAGCGACGATTCGAGGTAGTACTCGTCGAAATGGACCCGAAAGTCGCTCAGGTCCCGGTCCTGCTCCTCGCGGAGCATGCGTACCGCATGAATTCGGATGGCGTCATTCGCCTCCTCCGAATCGTCGTCCTTGAAACGGTCTCCGATCTCACTCACGAGGGCATCGGCCACGTCTTTGACGTACTCGCCCTGATACCCGTCCTCCGGAACGGCTTCCTCGACACCGAGGGCCTGTCGGTACCGGGCACGCACGCTGAACGTGAGCTGGTCGATCTGCCGCCCGGCGTCGTTGTAGTAGTACTCCCGGTGCACCGCCCACCCCGTCCAGTCCAGGAGCGACGCGACACCGTCTCCGAGCGCCGCCTGACGACCGTGTCCCACATGGAGCGGCCCTGTAGGGTTTGCCGACACGAATTCGACCATCACGGCCCGGCCCTGCCCGACGTCCGACCGGCCCCAATCCTCATCGGCGTCGAGAATGTCGTCCAGGACAGACGCGACGGTCCCGGTCGCAAGATGGAAGTTCAGGAAGCCCGGGCCAGCGACCTGCACGGCATCGACACCTGCCGCATCGAGGTCGAGCCGTTGCGCGATCTCCTCAGCAATCTGTCGGGGGGACCGTGAAAGCGGCTTGGCGAGCGTCAGTGCGACATTGGTCGCGAGATCCCCGTGCGATGGGTCTCGGGGACGCTCGAGCGTGATCGTACCGACCGGTGCACCGATCTCTTCCAGAACGGCTTCGAGGGCGGCGCGGATCGCATCGTTCGCCATGTCAGGAGTCCGAAGAGGACGAAGACGAGGAAGAGTCCGCCGATGAAGATGTGTCCGGCGATGAGGAGCTGCCAGACGACGCCCCGTTCTCCGAGCTGCCGCTTCCCCCGGGCTGCTCGGCCGACGCCTTCTTCTTGTACTCCTCCGAGCGGTAGTCGGTGATGTAGAAGCCATCTCCCTTGAAGAGGAAGCCGGCCCCACCCGAGATCAGGCGCTGGGCTCCTTCACCGCATTCTGGACACGCCGCAACGGGGTCGTCCGACATCTTCTGGAAGACCTCGAAGCGGTGGCCTTTTTGGCATTGATAGTCGTACGTGGGCATCGACGAGGGGAACGAGCTGCGTAGAGAGAGACGCACCATGACCGGGCGCGAGAAGCCTCGAAAATTAAACCCGACGGAGGGCGGGTACTACCCGTCCCACGTCCCCCACTCCTCACGCAGTGCATCGCTGATCTCGCCCAGCGTCACGCCGAGCTTCACAGCGTCGATCAGACCCGGCATGAGGTTGTCGCTGGACGACGCCACGAGGCGGATCGAGTCGAGCGCAGTGGCCGCGGCCGTCTCGTCTCGAGATGAACGCACAGCCCGCAGCCGAGCCACCTGTGCGCGCTCGAGCGCCGAATAGTCCGGCTGGCCGATGCGGGGGGGGCCTTCGTCCTCAGAATGCACGTTCACACCGACCACGCTGCGCTCGCCCGACTCGATGTCCATCTGGAAGCGATACGCGGCCTGGTGGATCTCCTCCTGCATGAACTCGATCGCCTGTGATGCTCCGCCCATGTCGTCGATCTTCGCGAGGTATTCCATCGCGAGCCGCTCCACCTCATCGGTCAACGCCTCGACGTAGTGTGAACCGCCGAGAGGATCCACGGTCTTGGTGACCCCGGATTCCGACGACATCACCTGCTGCGTGCGCAGCGCCAGCTTCGCCGACTCCTCCGTCGGAAGGGCGAGTGCCTCGTCATAGCCGTTGGTATGAAGCGACTGCGTCCCGCCCAGCGTCGCTGCGAGGGCCTGAATCGTCACCCGGACCACGTTGTTGAGTGGCTGCTGCGCCGTGAGGGTCGAGCCCCCGGTCTGCGTGTGAAACCGAAGCATGCATGAGCGATCGGAGGCACCGAACCGTTCTCGCATGAGCGTTGCCCACAAGCGTCGCGCGGCCCTGAACTTGGCGACCTCTTCGAGTAAGTCGTTGTGTGCCGCGAAGAAGAAGGAGAGGCGTGGCGCGAACGCCTCGAGATCCAGTCCGGCGTCGAGTGCCCGACGGACGTATTCGAGGCCGTTGGCAAAGGTGAAGGCGATCTCCTGCGGGGCGGTCGAACCCGCCTCGCGGATGTGATATCCGGAGATCGACACCGTATTCCACTTGGGGACATCTCGGGAGCAAAACCCCATGATATCCGAGATCAGGCGAAGGCTCTGATCCACCGGGTAGATGTAGGTCCCCCGGGCGATGTACTCCTTCAACACGTCGTTCTGGACCGTACCGGACAGCGCCGACCGGTCAGCTCCCTGTTCGTCACCGAGCGCGACGTAGAGCGCGAGAAGAATGCCCGCCGTGGAATTGATCGTCATCGACGTCGATACCCGATCGAGGCGGATCCCGTCAAAGAGCCTTCTCATGTCGTCCAGCGAATCGATCGCGACGCCGACGCGCCCGACTTCACCCATCGCCATCGACGCATCCGAGTCGTATCCCATCTGTGTCGGCAGGTCGAATGCCACCGAGAGTCCCGTCTGTCCCCGGTCGAGGAGGTAGCGGAATCGCTCGTTGGTCTCTTCTGCCGTCCCGAAACCCGCGTACTGCCGCATTGTCCAGACGCGGCCGCGGTACATCGTTTCGTAAACCCCTCGCGTAAACGGGTACGTACCGGCCGGTGGGCCATACACCGGATCGACCTCGATGCCCGAGTCGGTCTGGATGGGCGTATCGGACATTACGCCTCCTCTTCGTCGACCGACGCGAGCTCAACCAGGACCTGATCCTTCTCGACGGCCTGACCTTCGGCGACACAGATGCGTGTCACGACACCCTCCCCTTCCGCCGCAAGTTCATTCTCCATCTTCATTGCCTCGACAATGACGACGCCCTGCCCTGCCTCCACGACGTCCCCTTCGGCGACCTCGATGCGGACGACCATACCCGGCATGGGTGCCACGATAGGCCTGGGACCGCTCGGGCCCGCACCGGTCCCGGTCATTTCACGGATCGCGCGTGTCCGCTCGTCCACGACCGACGCCGCCAGACGTCTGCCGCGCAGGTGCAGATCCCACGTCTCGCTCCCACTGCGGCTCGCCGAGAGGCGGAACGAACGCCCGTTCAGCATGAGCGAACGAATCGGCCCCCCTTCGAGTCGCTCGAAATCCACATCGACCGGTGACCCGTCCACGGTTATCCCAGCCGAACCGAGTTCGACCGCCCGCGTCGTGTCTCCGATGGTCACATGATAGATCATGCGATGGTGCTCCTGAGGCTTAGCTCGGCGACCGTCTCGACGTGCGCCGTTTGGGGAAAAAGATCGAAGCTCCGGATGCCATCCAGCGCATAATGGTCATTCAGTCGCTTGAGGTCTCGGGCCAACGTAGCCGGGTCACAACTCACGTATACGATCCGGCCCGGAGGGTGCTCGAGCACTTGAGTCGGCACGTCCTCGGCCAGCCCACCGCGCGGCGGATTGAGAAGCAGCAGATCGGTCGGGAGCAACGACGTCAGAAGGTCTTCAACTCGCCCCTCACGAACATCGAGGCGCCCCGGCATCGATGTATTTTCGGTGGTCACGGACGCGCGAGCGTGCGCTGCCGCCACGGGATCTGACTCGATCCCAGTGACCTGCCAACCCTTCGCGGCCAGAGACAAGCCATAGGCACCCGTGCCGCAGTAGGCATCTACGGCCGACCGCGTATCGGACACCTCCACACCCGGCGATCCGGAACCGAGACAACACTCGAGGACATACGTCCGGAGCGCCTCTGCCGCGTCATCATTCACTTGTGAGAACGCAGGCGCATGCGACTCCTCCGGAGATCCTGCCACAAGAAGGGTACCGACCTTCGTCGTGGCTCGGTCGTGACTCTCACCGACGGCCGGCTCCCCTTCCTTGTCGACCGGCATGTGCCAGATCGCGCGAAGCCCCGCGACGGCCTCGAACAGGGGGAGACCGTTCCAACCGGGTCGCCCCCCTTCGACGACCAGATCCACATCGCCCCGGTCCGGCCCAGCAAGACGAAGAGTGAGCCGCATCCGGCCCGCTGTCGGCAGGTGCTCGGCCTGACGGCCCCAACGCTCCCGGAGCAGCACCCATGCCTCCGTAAGTCGTTTTTCCGGAAGGAGGCATTCATGCCGAATGTCCACGA
Source organism: Gemmatimonadota bacterium (assembly GCA_028873595.1). GTDB lineage: Bacteria > Gemmatimonadota > Gemmatimonadetes > Longimicrobiales > Gaopeijiaceae > UBA2589. The sequence continues at coordinate 10,668 of JAPPOV010000003.1, forward strand.
CGTGCGCCGGGCGATGCAGTGCATGGAATCCGGCAACCACGTGCCCCTTCCCGACTCGCCGCAGCGTGTAGCTCACACGGTTCCGGTAGTGCAGGCGCTTGGGTGACGGAATGACCTCCGGAGCCACGACATCCTCAAGCCCTCCGATTCGGGTGAGCGCATCGACGACGAAACGCCCTTTCCACTTCAGCTGGTCCTCATACGCGAGGTGCTGCAGCTGACAGCCACCGCACTCGGCGTACCGTGTACACGGCGCATCCACCCGCTCCGGCGACGCCTCCAGCAGTGTCACGAGGGAACCGCGCGCCCAGCGGGGTCGGCTCTTCTCGACGTGAACCCTGGCCCGATCCCCTGCGGTCGTCCGGGGGACGAAGATCACCCGGCCGTCCGGCAGGTCTGCAACGCCAGCCCCACCCGCGGCGATACCGCGCACGTCGACATCGACAGGAGGCTGACTCACCCGCGCTCTCCCCATGGCCGGGAGGTTCGACGCCAGGCACTTAGAGGCACCCCACCCCCACCCTCGATGCGGGGGGCCCGGCGCATCCGGTGCTCTTCCTCGAGAAGAGCAGCCGCGACCGCGACTGCGATCATGTCTTCTTCCGCATCGTCCGGCTCGAGTAGCTCCGGGTGTTCGTCGAGGTAGCGAATGGACAGGTCGCCGGACCGGAACTCCGCCTCGTCCATCACCCGGCGATGGAAGGGGGCACATGTCTCGACTCCCGCAATGACCAGTTCGTCTAGAGCTCGACACATGCGCCGGATGGCGGCGGGACGATCGGCGCCGTGTACCACGAGTTTCGCGAGGAGGGGGTCGTAGTGGAGGCTGACCTCGCCGCCCTCGACAATGCCACCGTCCCAGCGGACTCCGGGCCCTGAGGGCACCTCCAGATGTGTGATGACTCCGGTAGAGGGCAGGAACCCACCGAGATGGTCCTCTGAGGTGATTCGGCACTCAATGGAGTGACCGGTCAGCCCGATATCGTCCTGGGCGAAGGCCAGAGCCTCACCCGACGCGACCCGGAACTGCCACTCCACCAGATCGATACCCGTGACCAGTTCCGTGACAGGGTGCTCTACCTGGATACGGGTATTCATCTCCAGAAAGAAGAATTCCCCATTCTCGTAGAGGAACTCGATCGTTCCCGCACCTCGGTATTCGACCGCTTCCGCCGCGCGCACAGCGGTGTCGCCCATCGCAGCACGCTCCTCCGAGCTCAGAACCGCAGACGGCGCCTCTTCGACGAGCTTCTGATGACGACGCTGGATCGAGCACTCGCGCTCCGCGAGGTGCACAACGTTGCCGTGCGCGTCCCCGAGCACCTGAATTTCAATGTGCCGAGGTCGCGAGAGGTATCGCTCGAGGTAGACCGCCCCGTCACCGAAGGCTGCGAGAGCTTCACGCGATGCAGCCTCGAAGGCGCGCCGGAGGTCACTCTGCTTTTCGACAACGCGCATGCCCTTCCCTCCGCCACCCGCGGACGCTTTCAGGAGCACCGGGAAGCCGATCTCGGCCGCCGCCTTCTCGGCCTCGTCGGCGTCTGCCACGGCCTCGGTAAGCCCGGGCACGATCGGTACGCCGGCCTCGGCCATACGGCGCCGCGCCTCGGTCTTGTCACCCATCGCGGCAATGGTTTCGGAGGCAGGACCGACAAAAATCAACCCGGCAGCCTCGACGGCGGCCGCGAAGTCAGCCCGCTCGGCGAGGAAGCCGTATCCGGGGTGAATCGCCTCGGCGCCGACCTTCTTCGCGAGCTCGATCAGCGCGTCGCCGCGCAGATAACTCTCGGACGAGGCGGCCGGACCAATGCAATACGCCTCGTCCGCTTCCAGGACATGAGGAGCGAGGCGATCGGGCTCGGAGTACACGGCAATCGTGCGGATCCCGCATTCACGGGCGCCGCGCGCAATGCGAACGGCGATTTCACCGCGGTTCGCGATCAGGACCGATGAGATCAAGAGCGTCAGGGCTTCAGGGAGGAAACTCAGCCTTGAAGTTTAGACGCACCGGGGTTTGGTCGGGAGTGGTGAGGATCGTTCGGTGGCCCATAGCGCAGGCAGACGAGCCGCCGTGAACCGGGGGTGCCAACCTGCATGGGCACCCCCGGCGGGCGTCAGCCGTCCAGGCGAGTCGTTACGGTGATCTCCTCGCCGTCGCGTAACACTCGCATGTTGAGTTCCTCGTCGAGGCCGTAGCTCGAGACGATGCGGAGCAAACGCTCAGGCGTCGTGACCGCCCGATCACCAATGCGAAGAATGACGTCCCCGGGTTGGAGGCCCAGGTCTGAGGACTCGTCCACGTCCACGATCAGAACACCACCCTCCGCTCCAAAGTACCTGCCGAGCCTCGGGTTCAGCTCGACCATCTCCATGCCATACCGGGTGTTGAGGGCACCGCCGAACTCGTGGAGGAAGCCTTGGCCACGGAAGACGTCCATGTCACGCCAATCACCACCCTCGAAGCGGATTTCCATGTCTCGATCGCCCGATTCGAGGTCTGGTGTGCCGAAAAAGAACGTCCGACCCCGCAAACCATCGGCCTGGGTCCGCAAACCATCGGTCAGGGTCCGCATCTGAGCGCGGAAGCGCTCCGCATCCCAGGAAGGCGGCCCCATTACCGCGCTGGTCCCCCAGCGGTCAGAAAGGTCCTCCGCCTCGAGCGCCGTCCGCTCCAGCTCACCATCGCGAAGGAATTCGACCTCGACGTCCTGGCCCGGCTGAACTTCGCGGACGAGCGCCAGCAACCGCTGCACCGGAGCTGAGCCGTCCAGGTCGAAGGAGGCCTCGACATCCGCTCCAATCGACTCCGTGAGCGACCGGCCATCCAGACTGACGATCACGTCGCCTGCCCGGATACCTGCACGGTCCGCCGGACCGTCCCTGAGGACATCCGTCACAAGGGCGCCGCTCGCGTCGTGCCGGGCTGCCTGCCCCTGATCGACCGACACGCCGAGCCGGGCGCGCTGCTGCATGACTCCGTAGCGCGACAGGAGATCCTCGATCTTCGGCGACCGGAAACACGAACAGTTGTCGAGTACGTTTCCATCCGCATCGACACAGCGACACTCGGTCCGTTCCTGCTGTGCCTCGAGCGGCTGAACCGCGCCCAGCACACTGGTCGTTGCAACCGCTGCGATCATCGCAGCGTACACGGGTATCCACCTCATCTTCATCGTCTGCATCCCTCCGGGAGTTGGTTCGAACTCTATCCGGTACGATGCGGACGAGTTGCCCGTGGGTTGCCGCCCCCTAGAGGGGAATGTTGCCGTGCTTCTTGAGCGGATTCTCGTCGCGCTTGTTCCGCAACATGTCGAGCGCCGAGATCAGACGAGGACGAGTCTCCCGGGGGTCGATCACGTCGTCCACGTACCCCCGTGCCGCCGCGATGTACGGATGGGCGAACTTCTCTCGGTACTCCTCAATGCGCGCGTCGGTGGCAGCCTGCGGATCGTCCGAAGCCGCGATCTCCTTCCGAAACAGCACCTCAACGGCCCCCTTGGGGCCCATAACCGCAATCTCGGCCTGAGGCCAGGCCAGATTCACGTCACCTCGGATGTGCTTGGAGTTCATGACGTCGTACGCACCTCCATAGGCCTTCCGAGTAATGACGGTGATCTTGGGCACCGTCGCCTCGGCGAATGCATACAGAAGCTTCGCGCCGTGGCGGATGATCCCACCATGCTCCTGTGCCACTCCGGGCAGGAAGCCGGGAACGTCCTCGAGCACCACGAGCGGGATATTGAAGGCGTCACAAAACCGCACGAACCGGGCACCTTTGTCCGACGAGTCGATATCGAGCACGCCGGCCAGGACGGCAGGCTGGTTCGCGACGATACCGACGGGATGCCCGCCCAGGTGCGCAAAGCCGACGAGGAGGTTCCCCGCGAAGCGCTCGTGGACCTCGTAAAACGCACCGTCGTCGACTACGTGCGTGACCACCTCACGCATGTCGTAGGGGTGGTTCGGATTCTCCGGCACGATCTCGAGCAACTTCTCGTCCCGGCGGTCGTGGGGGTCCGCTCCAGGAGAAGAAGGTGGCGTCTCGGTGTTGTTCTGAGGGATGTAGTGGAAGAGCTCACGCACCGACGCGAGACACTCGGGCTCCGAATCCAGAGCGAAGTGCGCAACGCCGGACCTGGAGGCATGAATGTCCGCTCCTCCGAGCCCTTCCATGTCGATATCCTCGTGCGTCACCGTCTTCACCACGTTCGGACCGGTCACGAACATGTAACTCGTGCCCCTGACCATGTAGACGAAATCGGTGATGGCCGGCGAGTATACCGCGCCCCCCGCGCACGGGCCCAGAATCACGCTGATCTGCGGGATCACCCCGGAGGCAAGCGTGTTGCGGAGGAAGATGTCCGCGTAGCCACCGAGGCTCACGACACCCTCCTGAATCCGGGCCCCACCCGAGTCGTTCAGACCGATGATGGGTGCACCGTTCCGGATCGCCATTTCCTGAAGCTTCACGATCTTCTCAGCGTGCGTCTCTGACAGAGAGCCGCCGAAGACCGTGAAATCCTGACTGAAGGCGTAGACCAAACGTCCGTGGATCGTGCCGTATCCCGTTACGACACCGTCGCCGAGAAACTTCTTGTCTTCCAGCCCGAAGTCACTCGACCGATGCGTAACGAAGCGGTCGAGCTCGACGAACGAGCCCTCATCCAGAAGCAGATCGAGTCGCTCGCGCGCGGAGAGCTTGCCTCGTTCGTGCTGCGCCTCTATGCGCTCCAGCCCACCACCCTGCTCGGCAGCGCGCCCCATCTCTTCGAGTTTTTGCAGTTTCTCGTGAATCGACATCTATCGTCCCTTTTCCAGGTCGTGCCCCTGCTCCGGGGCCGATTCCGCCCCCGCGATCGGGACGGCTGTCTGATTCTCAATCCGCACCACTTCGGTGCTGCGGACGATCCGGCCTCCGACCACCGAAAATACCCCCGTCGCGCCGACTACGCCCTCAAGCGCCTCGAACGAGGCGCGAACCTCGTCGGGAGCGATCCGACCTCGTCGCAACGCCTCCAGCAGAAGCATCGTCGCGTCGTACCCGACCGATGCCGTCGCACCCACCAGAGAACGCTGGTAGAGCCGTTCGTAGTCTTCCCGGAATCGAGCCCGGCCTTCGGCCGCCTCGGCCGACGCCACCGGCGCGGTGGCGATCACGCCCGTGGTCAGGCGAGGCTCTACGGCCTCCAGAACCTGAGGATCGGTCCACCCTGATGTACCCAGGATCTCCACAGCCAGTGTGTCCAGTCCGAAGTGGATCACCTGCGGCGCGAGAAACTCGACGTCTTCGGGCGGAATCGGCATGAAGAGTGCGGCAGGCTCCAGGACCTCCATATGGAGGGTGTCGTTGGGCGCAAGCGACAACCGATCGAGTTCGTCCTCACGCAAAGCGTCGAGAGCCCCGGCGATCTGGGGTTCGAAGAACGTGGCGCCGGCTTCATAGGCAAATCTCCCGACGACGGGCATGCCGAACTGAGCTGCGGCAGCCTCGAAGGCGGCTGCCTCCGCCTCAGCTTCCGGCGTCTGCGGATGCACGATGGCGATTCGCTGAAAGGCCCGAGATGCGGCGTACCGGGCGATGGACGCGGCAGCCTCCGGATCCGACCCCTCGAGCGAGTACACTGCTTCGCCCGACCGTTCTGCGCTGCGCGCCGTGGGTGACACCAGGGTCACGCTTCGCGTACGGGCTTCCGCAGCGGCCAAAAGGTCATCGTCCTGGAGAAATCCTACGACGCCCACGACGCCCGCCGAATCGAGCGCGGCCATCTGTTGCAGACTGAGTGCCGGATCACCTTCATCATCGCGAACGTCGACCGTCACCTCGAACTCGTCACCGAGAACGGTTCGGGCGGCGACGTCGATGCCTTCCGCAATCACGGTGGAGAACTCGGCAAGAGCGGGTGGCCCACCCAGCGGGAGCACTGCCCCGATCGTGAAGATCGTCTCGCGCCCCCGTCCCGGCGGGAACTCACCGACGAGCACGCCCTGCGCCCAAGCTCGGTCCTCCCCGGAAGCACCGGCATCGATCGCCCGCTGAGCGACCCGTACGGCCTCCTCGGCTCGCCCTCGTTCGAGGAGTGAGACAGACAATCGAGCCTCCGCGACCGGCATGAGCGGGCCACGGAACGGTTGGACCCCCTCGATGACCCCTCGCAATACGTCCGCGTCGAGCGAGTCGGAGGCGGCACGCAGCCGCTCCGTCGCCTCCGTGATCTCCGCCAACGTGGAGCCTTCGTCGATCCGAAGCAGGCGGTCCACCCTCGCGGAATCCCCGGAAACGACAGACGCCTGCAGCAACCGGATCTCGGCCCCGCGAGGGTCGCGCGCCGGAAGCAGTCGAGCGTACTTCTCCGCCGTTTCGTCGGCATTCACCGAGTCACCCGATTCGAGGTAGGCGAGGGCTGTCAGGCGAAGCGCCTCTCCCGAAACTTCAGCGGCCGGGAAACGTTCGATGAGATCGAGTCCCGTGCGAATGACCTCAAAGAACCGGCGCGCCTCGAACGACCGCTGAGCCGAGAGCCAGAGCCGATTCGCTTCCTCACGTTCCCCGGTCGACAGGGTACCGGGCTCCACGATGACCGGAGGTGGCCCCGCGGGCTCCTCCGTCTGCGGCCCCGACCCCGGACCACCTACGGTCTGGCACGCCGCCGCGATGATCGTGACGCTGATCAGAGCCGAGACGGAACGGAAACGCCCGGACGCATTGTGCGCCCGGGCGCCCCGGTTGAACGGAGTTTCGGACATTTGCCCTCTACTACTCCTCCTTGGTCTCCTCAGCGTCACCCTCTTCGGACGCCTCGGCGGCAGGCGCTTCCTCGGCCTCCTCTGCCTCGGCCTCGTCAGCTTCTTCGCTCTCGGTAACAGGAGCCTCTTCAGCCCCCTCCTCCTTGGCCTCCTCAGCGTCACCCTCTTCCGACGCCTCGGCGGCGGGCGCTTCCTCGGCCTCCTCTGCCTGGGCCTCGTCGGCTTCTTCAGCCCCGGTCACGGCCGCGGCTTCTGCCGCAGCCTGCGCCTGGACCTCCTTAGCGCGCTCGGCTGCGGACGCCGGCGTGACCTCTCCAGCCTCTGCCGGCTCGACCTTACGACCGGGCCGCAGGCGGAAGTCGTCGTCCCCTTCCGCTTCCGCGGCGGACGCAGCTGCAGAAGCGGCTGCAGCTGCCTCTACAGCTGCAATCCGGGCGGCTTCGATCTCTTCCTGCGTCTTCCGAGCAGGCACCTCGGTCACCTCGAGGACAATGCGACGGTTCGCCGCATCCGACTCGAGTACCCTCAAGGAAAGCGCGTCACCCGCCGCATAGTGCTCCTCGAGGTGCTCGGCATCGTCCACGCCAGAGCTCGACACCGGAATGAATCCTTCGATGTCGTCGCCGAGGTCGACAACCACACCACGTTCCTGCAGGCGGCTGACCGTGCCCTCGGGCTCGACACCGGGACTGAAACGCTCGGAGATCGTCGGCCACGGATCGTCCGTGAGCTGCTTGACGCCGAGGCTGATCCGCTTGTTGTCCGCGTCGACGTCGAGGACCATGATCTCGAGTTCGTCACCTTTATTGACAACCTCCGACGGGTGCTCGACACGCTTCGTCCAGCTCATGTCGGACACGTGAACCAGACCATCGATGCCAGGCTCGATCTCCACGAAGGCACCGAACGAAGTGAGGTTGCGAACCACACCCGGGAGTTTCGTACCGGTCGGATACTTCACCGGCAGCGCGAGCCAGGGATCTTCCTCGATCTGCTTCATACCGAGAGAGATCTTCTCGTCATTCGGGTCGACCTTGAGGACCACACCCTCGATTTCCTCTCCGATGGAGACAACCTTGGAGGGGTGTCGGACATTGCGTGTCCAGGACATCTCGGAAATGTGCACCAGTCCCTCGACGCCTTTCTCGAGCTCGACGAAGGCACCGTAGTTCGTGATGGACACGACCCGGCCACGCACACGGGAACCGACCGGATACTTCTTGTCGATGTCCGTCCACGGATATGGCAGAAGCTGCTTGAGTCCCAGCGAAATCCGCTCTCGGTTCCAGTCGATGTCGAGGACCTTCACATCGATCGCGGCACCAATGTCGACGACCTCCGACGGGTGACCGACGCGGCCCCACGACATGTCGGTGATGTGGAGCAGACCGTCGAGCCCGCCCAGGTCGATGAAGGCGCCGAAATCGGTGATGTTCTTGACCGTACCCTCGCGAACCTGTCCGACGAGGAGCTCCTTCACGAGCGTTTCGCGCTTCTTCTCGCGCTCTCCCTCGAGAATCACGCGGCGCGAAACCACGATGTTCCGGCGACGCTTGTTCAGCTTGATGATCTTGAACTTGTAGACCTCGCCGATCAGGTCCTCGATGTTCGGGACCCGGCGTAGTGCAATCTGCGAACCCGGCAGGAAGGCGTCGACGCCCATGAGGTCGACCGTCACGCCACCCTTGATCTTGCGGACCAGTGTTCCCTTGACCGAACGATCGGCCTCGTGCGCCTCCCGGATCTTCTCCCAAACGCGCAGGAAGTCGGCCTTCTTCTTGGAGAGGACGACGACGCCATCGTCGTCCTCCAGACTCTCCAGGAGGACTTCGACCTCGTCACCCTCGGCGGGCGCGTCCTTGAACTCGTCGAGCGCGACGGAGCCCTCCGACTTGAAGCCGAACTCGAGGATGACTGCCGCGTCCGTGACACGCAGCACCGTCGCATTGACGATTTCGCCCTCACGGAAGGCCTGGAAGCTGCCACTGAACTGCTCCAGCAGGGCTTCGAAGTCCGCCTTGGACGTGGAAAGGACTTCCTCGCCGTATGGATCGTAGTACAGCTCAGGGGAATGCCCCTCGGGAATGTCCATAAGGGCCACGGCAGCAGCAGCCTGTTCTTCGGCGGCTTCGGCTGCGACCTCTTCGGCCGAGAGGGTCGTCACCTCACCGGTCAGGGCATCCACGATGACTTCCTCGCCCTCGGCGAGCTCATCGGATTCGGTGGAGGCGTCGGTGCCGGAATCCGTGATGTCGGATTCGGTTTCGGGAGTCGGGTTCTCGTTCTCGCTCATCGCTCTCTCGCGCCCGCGTAAACGACCGGACGCTATGTCACCGGACCCAATGCTGCAGGGGCCGGGTTCGGGGGAAAAAAAAGAAAGGCCGCGGCCTTTCTACGAAACGCTCGGGACCGGTCAGTCCCGAGCCATGGAAAACTATATGGGCTGCACAGAGCGTCAACGCTTAACCCGCGCCAAGCGCCTCCACGAGCGAGACGATGGTCGCCACCTGTTCTTCGAAGTCCAAGCGTGTCGTATCGAGGAGATGAGCGTCGGCCGGCTTTCGGAGAGGCGAAAGCTCCCGCTCCGAGTCGTGCCGGTCACGCTCCGCGATGACACCGGATTCACGCGCCACGTCGTCTTCACTCGGCTCAGACACGCCGCCCTCGACCAGGCGACGGCGCGCACGCTCGCTCAGGTCCGCGACCAGATAGACCTTCACATCCGCGTCGGGGAACACCACGCTACCCATGTCGCGTCCATCTGCGACAAGACGCCCCTGCTCTCCCGCGGTTCGCTGGAGCCGCAGCAGGCACGCCCTCGACGCCGGGAGGCTGGCGAGAAAGGCCACGTGGGCTGTCACCTCCGGCGTACGCAGTTCTGCCTGTACGGGTCGGCCGCCGACTTCGATCGAAAATTCGGTACCATCGCGTGACACGCGCACGGGGAGGGCCCGCATGCCCTCTTCGGTGAGGCTGGCCCATTCATCACGAGGCGTGCCCGCCTCCAGAAGCGCCAGTGTCAGGGCACGATAGAGACCGCCGGAATCGAGATGTCGGAAGCCCAGGCGCCTCGCCACTTCCTTGGCGGTCGTGGATTTGCCCGAGCCCGCTGGGCCATCGAGTGTGACAACGGGCGCCTGCATTCCCTCGTTCGGCTCAGTCATCTCTCTTTGGTCAGCGTCTTCATCAATCGATCAAACCCGGGAAAACTAACGCCGATCACCGTCAGATCATCGACCTGAATCGCGTGACCGGTCGCGGCCCCCAAGACGGCAAACGCCATCGCGATGCGGTGATCATGCCAGGCACGCACCTCACCCATGAGTGCACGATCAGGGACCCCTCGAACGATCAGACCGTCCGGGAGTTCCTCAACGTCTACCCCCAGAGCGAGGAGGTTCGAGGCCATCGCCGCAATTCGATCGCTCTCCTTCGCGCGTAGCTCGTCTGCCCCCGTAATCCGGGTTTCTCCATCGGCGCACGCCCCGAGCACCGCCACAAGCGGCAATTCGTCGATGAGTCGCGGGACCTCGTCCGCACCGACGGAGGTCGCACGAAGCCCGCTCGGTCGAACGACGATGTCTCCGACCGGCTCGGTCAACCCTGCCGGTGTGCGGTCATGCACCTCGACGTCCGCACCCATGCGCAGCAGGACGTCCAGGAAGGCCGTACGCGTCGGGTTGAGGCCGACATGTTCAATGGTGACCTCGTCACCCGCAGCTCCCAGCGCCGCGAGCGCGAGTACGAACGCCGCAGAAGAGATATCCCCCGGCACGGCGAAGTCCAGAGGGCGGATCCGATCCGGGGGATCCCGCAGCTCCACCCTCCATCCTCCGTCGGTCGCGTACGAGATCACCGAAGCCCCCACGGCATTGAACATGCGCTCTGTGTGGTCTCGGGACTCCCGAGGTTCGGTCACGCAGGTGAACGCCCGCCCGGTGAGCCCCGCAAGCAGGATGGCACTCTTCACCTGCGCGCTCGCGACCGGACTGTCCCATTCGAGCGAAGCGAGCCGAGACCGACCGTGAACCGTGATCGGAAGCCGGTCGGGTTGACCCAGAGCCTCGAATCGTGCCCCCATGATCGACAGCGGTCGTGTTACACGCGCCATCGGGCGTGCCCGCAGAGAAACGTCTCCATCCAGTGTCGCGCTGAGATCGCTCCCGGCGAGCGCTCCCATGAGGAGCCGAGCGCCAGTACCGGAATTCCTCAGGTCCAGAGCGCCCGTAGGAGCACGAAGACCATCCAGACCCACGCCCGAGATCAGAAGCTCCGAACCGTCGGCAGGGATCGGCGGAACGGGCACACCAAGAGCTCGAAGCGCTCCGGCGGTTGATGCGGTATCCCCCCCGCAAAGGAGACCCGAGATACGGCTGGTCCCATCGGCGAGTGCAGCCACGATCAGAGCGCGTTGGCTCAACGACTTGTCCCCCGGGACACGGACCCTCATACGCGACTCCATCGCTCCGCTCGGATCAACAGCGCGGTGATCAAAGCGGCACGATGTCGCCGACCGTCGTCCGCCGTTCGGGTGACCGACGTATCGACCTCACGCAAGGCTAGGCCCCACGGGGCTTCAGCGGGCGTTGGGGCCAATGACATAGACCAGAGGAACGGTCGAGAGGAGGGGATCCATCGATACGGCAGCCATGAACCGAGCCTCGCGGGCCCGGTGGACCTCAAGATCGTCGAACGGCACCTCGAGCCGCAGCAGACCACGCATGTCGCCTCGATGGTACATACTGATCATCCCCATGTCCGACACCGCACCGAAGACGACGTGCGCGAGTTCATGGGCTCGCCACTGAGCAGCCCTGACCTCCCAGCGCGCTCGCTGCTCGGCGGGGGATGCGGGCTCCTGCTGGAGCCTCGGATGGTCGGGGTCCCCGTCCCCCTGGCCGTGATGTCCGGGAAGAAACGCACTCACGCTTCCAGCGCGTTCCCTGCACCGGCGGGCGAGATCGTATCCGCATCCTCTCCTCCTTGGAGCGAGATCTCGTGCGAGAGACCATCCCGAGCGACACGAGCTCGGGGAAAGGCCGTCCGCGCCTCCTCTTCGAGCGAGCGTGGGTCTTCCGAATAGCGGGCAGAAAGGTGGGTCATGAACAACGTGCCGACCCCGGCCTCTGCTGCGACCCGAGCAGCCTCAAGCGCCGTCGAATGACCCGTCTTCCTGGCCCGACCGACCTCGTCATGACCAAACGTTGCCTCATGAACGAGCACGTCCGCGCCTCGGGCACGCTCGACCGTCTCGGGACACGGTCGCGTATCACCCGTATACACCAACCGACGACCGGGCCGCGGCACACCCACGAGGTCGGCCGCCCGAATCACTTCACCGTCGACGACCACGTCCTCCCCTCGATGAAGCCTCCCGAAGAGGGGCCCCTCCGGCACACCCGCCGCCCGTGCGCGCTCGACATCGAAACGCCCGAGTCGATCGTCCTCGACGAGCGCCCAACCGACCGCGACCCGGCCCCGTCCATGCTGCACGGGAAAGGCGTAGATGCCGTACTCCCCGGATCGGAACCCCTCGCCAGCGGCGCATTCCACGATCTCTACCGGAAATGGGATCCGATCGTTACCGAGGTGCACTGCCGCGTCGAGTACGTGCGCTGTGCCGGTGGGGCCGAAAATCGTGAGCGGCTCGGTCCGGTCCTGGAGTGCCATCGTGCGAAGCAACCCCGTGATGCCGAGAAAGTGGTCCGCGTGCGTATGGCTGATGAAGATCGCCTGGACACCGAACCCGGTCTGAAAGCGCATCATCTGGCGCTGGGACCCCTCACCGCAGTCGAAGAGAAAGAGGTCGCCCTCTCTCTGAACGGCGATACCACTCACGTTCCGTCCAACCGTTGGTCGGGAGGCTGCAGTGCCGAGAAAAGTCAGGCGGATCATCGCACGGGTTGTTCTGCGGGCTCGTCAGGGCGACCCGCCGAGAGGTGGCGAGGCTTTCGGCAAACTAGTCGGGTGTCACCAGATCCGGAATTGGAGTTGCAGAAGACGTCCGGGCTGTGGTAGCCCACATTGATCGAAGACAGCCCGATCGGTCACGTTTCGAACGGCTGCGGAGGTGTCGAGCCTGCTCAAAGGCCCACCTCGACCGAGGCTGAAGATCCGGCGCAAGGTGAGGTCGAACGCGGTACTGGCAGGAAGGGGCTGGAGCCCTCCGGCCTCCGGGTTTTCGCACATCTGCTCGCCTACGTAGCGCCCTTCTCCACCGACGCGAAGCTGGGCCGGGATCGGGATGTCGAAGCCGAGCTTGCCCGAGACCGCCGGCTCGTATTCGAGTTCCACCTCTGTCCCGTCGGCGTCGTAGCCGGTCACGTCTTGCAGCGTGAGGTCTCCATTGAAGGTCGAGGCCCCCAGCGTTCCCACGAGGAGTAGCTCCACGCCGGTGCTGCGCACCTCATCCTGGTTCACCCTCTGGAAACGGCGGTCGCCGAGTCCGTCGGTGAACGTGCGACGCACGATCCCGTCACTGAGCCGCTGGTGAAAACCAACGAGCTGCACCTCACCGTCACTGCCGGTGGCCGTGAATCCGGCTTCACCGCCGAGAAGCGTCTCGGGGCGCAGATTGGGATTCGGCTCGAAACGCCCGAGTGCGCCAGAGTAGAGCTCGCGCAGCGAGGGGAACCGAGATCTTCGGCTGACGCCGCCGTGCACGAGTACGCCGTCGGCGACGAGCGAACTGAGTCCGACCCGTGCCCCGTAGTCGGAAATGGCATCGAGCGACGGCTTGTCTCCAGACTCGGGAGTATTCGCACCGTCCACCGCCGCGCCCGCCGTGATCGTCGTCAACTCCCCGGCTCCGAAGCGCCATTCGGTCTCGAGCCCCAGACTCCAGAGGCGCTGCTGGTACGAGAACGTCGCCGAGCTGACGCCGACCTCGCTCAGTACCTCGTCATGCGAGACGTTCGCGAAGGTCGCAGAAGCGCGCAGATCCCCCGCCGTACCGAGCGTATGCTCACCGAGGAACCGGGTCGTGATCACCCGGTCGTCCGCGTCTTCGGTTTCCTCGATGAGATCGTAGTCGACGGTGGCGAACTGCTCAATCAGCGTGGAGCCGAGGTCGACGCCGACACTCGCCTCGAGATCTCCTTCACCCCACCGCGTCAGGCGTTGGCCCGTGCCGCCGGTCACGGCAGCGATCATTCGCCGCTGCTCCGGATAACGCCATAGCCGGGGGTCGTCCTGATGCGCTTCAGGAGGCACACCCCGCTCGACATCGAAGCCGGAGGCCGCAATCGAAGCCCAGGCACCATCGTCGTTGCGATACCGGGCGCTGAAGAAGCCATCGATGCGCTGCTGGTCACTGTTGAGTCGGAGCGCGTCGTCGGAGAGGAACTGCGACCGAAGCGAAGCGTCCTTCAGTGCCTCGTCCGAAACCGGCACGCCGCTGCGGTCCGTGAATCCCCCCCCGGCACGAAACACCCACTCGTGGTCGGTGTCCGCGACGAGATGGCCAGCCGTCACGGAAAGGTTCGTCGCCCCCGTGCCATCAAGGGACAACCCGACAGAGAGTGGATCCACCGATCCGACACGGCTCTGCCCTCTCGCCACATCGACCTCGACCACACCGCCGAGCGTGTTCGGCCCGTACAGCACAGACGACAGTCCGCGCACGAGGGTCACGTTGCGCGCTGCCGTGAGCGGGATGATCGACATGTCCGTCCGGTGGTCCCAACCGACGGTCAATGGGACCCCGTCCATGAGAATGGCAATCTGCCGATCCTCCGAGCCTCGAAGTGCAGGCTGCATTTCGCCACGGCTGTTCTGCCGGATCTGGATCAGGGGCATGGAGCGGAGCACCTGGTCCATAGACGGCGACGGGATACTGCCCAGCGAGTCCAGCTCGACCACGACCGTGCTCGAGCCCCCAACGGTGAGAGCCGGCCGTGCAACACTCACCGTGATACCGCCGAGTACTCTCGCGGAATCAGGTGGAACCGAGTCCGGATCCTGACCTGCGCCGACGGCGGGCATGAAGGCAATCATGCCCACCAGCAAGAGCACAGAGCGAATCGGTATGGCCCTGAACCAGGGAAACGAAAGAGGCACGGAGTCGAGAAAGCGAGTGTGCTGGATCGCCCCGTTCTAGCGACTTCAGGAAGGATTGTTCCCGACGAGCGGGAGCTTCATGAACGGTCACCTCCGAGGCACCTGACACATGTCGAATGTTGAGCGGAAACTCAGGATCACGGATACTCGGTTTGGTGTTGGACAGTGCGAATCTTCCACAGTACCATGGGGCAAATCACCACGCCCGGAGTCCTCATGCAGAGTCGTCGATCATTTCTCGGTACCGTCTCCCTCCCCGCCGCGGCCGCAGCAGCGGGCATGTCGTTTCGACCGACAGAGTTGAGAGCAGAGGCCATCGATATTGCAATGAACCTCTCGTCTCACCCCGGCGGCCCCATGGATGTGGTGGACGACGAGAACTTCTGGCGTGAGGTCCAGGGTGCGTTCACGGTCGACCGCACCCTCGTCAACCTCAACAACGGTGGGGTCTCCCCGGCGCCGAAGCTGGTCCAGGACGCAATGAAGCGGCACCAGGATTACTCGAACCTGGCCCCCACATACACGATGTGGCAGATCCTGGAGCCTCAACGTGAGGGCACCCGGCAGCGGATGGCCCGGCAGTGGGGCGTCGACCCCGAGGAGGTCGCGTTTACGAGGAATTCCTCGGAGAGCCTGCAGATTCTTCAGTTCGGGTACGACCTGCAGCCAGGAGACGAGGTCCTGACGACGACGCAGGACTATGGCCGGATGATCACGACCTTCAAGCAGCGTGAGCGCCGCGAGGGCATCGTCCTCAAGCAGATTCAGATCCCGGTCCCCGCCGAGGATCCGGCGGAGATCGTACGCCTCTTTGAAGAGGGGATCACGGAGCGGACGAAGCTGATCCTCTGCTGCCACATGATCAACCTGACCGGGCAAATCCTTCCGGTTACAGAGCTTACGGCGATGGCTCGCCGCCACGGCATCCCACTGATCATCGACGGAGCTCACTCTCTGGCCCATTTCGACTTCGACATCGGTGAACTCGACGTCGACAACTACACGTCGAGTCTGCACAAGTGGCTTTTCGCGCCCCACGGCACGGGGCTTCTCTACGTGCGGAAGGACCAGATCGCCGACGTGTGGCCGCTCATGGCGGCTCCGGAGGCCCGAGATCACGACATTCGAAAGTTCGAGGAGATCGGAACCCACCCCGAGGCGCCGTATCTCTGCATTGGCGAAGCACTCAGCTTCCACCAGGGGTTGGGGCCGGCACGGAAGGCCGCTCGCCTCACCTATCTGCGTGATTACTGGGCAAACCCTCTGCTCGAACACGACAACGTACGGCTCCATACCAGCCAGAAGCCCGGTTTCGCATGTGGCATCGCCAATGTCGAGATCGTGGGAATCGAGCCGAACGACCTGCGTGACTACCTCTGGGATGCTCACCGAATCATTGTCGTCAGTATCAACCACGCCGAGTTCCGTGGCCTGCGGATCAGCCCGAGCGTCTACACGACTCCGTCCGAGCTCGATCGGTTCATCGACATCATGGGCAGCGTGGCGCGCAACGGAATCCCGGCGTGATCGCAGTCCGCGGGGCCACAGCGACAGCGCTCCTGTGTCTGCTCGCGGCCCCGGCAGCAGGGCAGGCGCCCTTCTCGGTAGACGACGTCATGTCGTTCTCCTTCGCGTCAGGGCTCGTGGCCGCACCTGCCGGAGACCGGGTCGCCTGGATCGAAAATCGGGAGGGAGAGCGGAACGTGTGGGTCGCCGAGGGCCCCGCCTGGGAAGGCCGCCCGCTCACGAGCTACCGCGGTGACGACGGGCAGGAGCTTGGCGGGCTGACGTTCTCGCCGGATGGCAACCGGGTCTTCTGGGTGCGCGGCGGGGCCCCGAATCGACAGGGGGAAGTCCCCGATCCGCTCTCCACACCCGACGAGGAAGGTCGGGCGGTATGGGTATCAGATTTTACTGGAGGTGACGCCACCCATCTTGTTGACACTGGCAATTTTACGATTTCCCCCAACGGCGCGCACCTTGCCTACTCAAGTGGCCGAGAGATCTTCCTGCTGGCGCTCGGAGCCGAGACGGATGTCGAACGAATCGCAAGGATTCGCGGGAGCGCAGGGAGCCTCACCTGGTCCCCGGATGGATCGAAGCTAGGGTTCGTCAGCGGCCGCGGTGACCACGCCTTCATCGGTGTTCTCGACCTGTCGGACCGTGTGATCACGTACCTCGACCCCAGTGTCGCCACTGACGGCTCACCGGCGTGGAGTCCGGACGGGCGCCAGATCGCCTTCCTGCGCATTCCGAACGAACGTGTGGTCCACATGTTCTCACCGCGTCGCGAAGGGCTCCCTTTCTCCATCCGGGTCGCAGACGTCCGGACCGGCGAGGGTCGTGAGGTATGGAAGGCCAACGATGGACTCGGAAGTGCCTTCAGCGGCGTCAACGCTTCCACGCAGCTGTGGTGGGCTGCGGGGGATCGCCTGATCTTCCCGTGGGAAGGCGACGGCTGGAAGCACCTGTACAGCGTCCCCGTGTCGGGGGGAGACGCGATCTCGCTCACTCCGGGTGATTTCGAGGTCCAGTTCGCTGCGATCTCCCCGGACCGGGAGTCCATGATCTACGACTCGAACCAGGACGACATCGACCGCAAGCACGTGTGGCGGGCCAGCGTTAACGGCGACCGGCCGGAGCCGATCACCTCGGGCACAGGGGTCGAATGGGGTGCCGTCATGACCGAGGGCGGTACGATCGCCTTCCACGCCGCGTCGGGTAGCGAGCCGGCTCACACGGTCGTATTGCACGACGGTGAAAGGCACCGCGTCAGTCCGACTCGGCCCGCATCGTTCCCTGCAGCCCGGATGGTGGAACCCGAGCAAGTCGTGTTCAGCGCCTCGGACGGCATGCAGATCCATGGACAGCTCTTCCTTCCCCCGGGGGCGAGTTCGGGCGAGAAGCATCCTGCGGTGGTTTTCTTCCACGGTGGGTCACGCCGTCAGATGCTCCTCGGCTTCCACCACAGGGGCTACTACCACAACACGTACGCCATGAACCAGATGCTGGCGAACGCGGGGTACGTGGTCCTTTCGGTGAACTATCGGAGTGGCATCGGCTACGGGATGGAGTTCCGAGAAGCCGAGAACTACGGCGCGACAGGCGCCAGCGAGTTCAACGACGTGATGGGCTCGGGTCTGTACCTGAGATCGCGACCGGACGTCGACCCGGACCGAATCGGGCTGTGGGGCGGCTCTTACGGCGGCTACCTGACCGCGCTCGGTCTCGCGCGTGCCTCGCACCTCTTCGCCGCAGGAGTCGACATCCACGGTGTGCACGACTGGAACGTGGTGATGAACGGGTTCCGGCCTTCTTATGAGCCTGAAGACTACCCGGAGTTCAGCCAGCTCGCGTACGACTCCTCCCCCATGGCATTCATGGACGGCTGGACATCGCCCGTGCTGCTGATTCATGGCGACGACGATCGGAACGTCCCGTTCTCCGAAACCGTAGATGTCGCCGAGGCGCTAGACCGTCGGGGCGTCGAGTACGAACAGCTCATCTTTCCCGACGAAGTGCACGGCTTCCTCCTGCACCGCAACTGGGTCGCCGCCTTCGACGCGACGCTCTCCTTCTTCGATCGCAAGCTGAAACAACGTCCGGCATCCTGAGGACATCTTCGATGCTTACTTCTCTGACCGTCGCCAGCCTGGTCTCGCTATCCGCGCTCGTACCCGAAGCCTGTGTAGACCGCACGCCCGTGCCGATCCCAGTGGGCGACGAACTGCGAGAGATCTACGAGTCCGGGCGGCCATACGCCGACTTCCTCGGTAACGCGACCCGACGTGTAGAACTCTGGCAAGGGAATACGCAGAAGGCCGTGGGCATCGACCCGTCCCTCATCTCGCGAGCCCGGGCCGTCGGTGGCACCTGGAAGATCCTCGCCGTAGCCATTGACGCGTGCTCGGACTCCGTCAGTACGATCCCGTACGTCGCCCAACTCGTCGCGATGGTCGACGGCCTGGATATGCGAGTCGTCGACCCGACGATCGGTCGGAAGATCATGGAATCCCATCCGACGCGGGATGGTCGGGCGTCCACACCGACCGTGCTCCTGCTGGACGACCAGTTCGAAGAAGCCGGCTGCTTCATCGAGCGGCCTCCCGAGTTGAAGACGTGGATCCTCGAAGAGGGTTTCGCCAGCGAGGAGATTTATCCGCAGAAGATGGCCTGGTATGCCGAGGACGCAGGGCACCACACCGTTCAGGCGTTCGTGGAAATGCTCGAGGCCGCGGCTGCAGGAGGTCAGGCGATCTGTCGCTGACCGTGGGATCACCCCCTCACGTCTGGCTCGGTATGCCGGGGGACAAGGAACTGTGGCCGGGAAAGAGGGGTTCGTAACTCAGATGAAGCTCGTAGCTTCGATGCTCCCTCCCCGCAGTTGCCCGAGCATTCACGCCGGAGACCGTCCATGATCATCCGACGCAAGCCCGACATCTCCTCCTCCGAGATCACGCCCGAGGGCGTCTACCTCAACCGCCGAACCTTCGTGAAGAAGGCGGCGGCAGCGGGCGTGATCGGATCGGCCCTCGGGCCACAGGCCCTCGCAGGCGCCACACCGCGGCAGGAAATCCATCCCAGGTTCGCCACGCTCTCATCCGAGATGGACGAACCGCTCAACTCGTACGAAGAGATCACGACGTACAACAATTTCTACGAGTTCGGAACGCGCAAGTCGGACCCTGCTGAGAACTCCGGCGCATTCAACCCCCGGCCGTGGAAGGTCCAGATCGGAGGGCTCGTCAACAAACCTGGCGACTACGAACTGGACGATATCCTCTCCGGCATCACGATGGAGGATCGGGTCTACCGCCTGCGCTGCGTCGAAGCCTGGTCGATGGTGATCCCGTGGTACGGCTTTCCACTGTCGGCACTGATCAACAAGGTCGAGCCGCAGCCGAGCGCGCGGTACATCGAGATGAAGACGATCGTGCGCCCCGACGAGATGCCAGGCCAACGGTTCCCCATTCTGGACTGGCCGTACATCGAGGGCCTGCGCATGGATGAGGCGATGCACCCGCTCACGATCCTGGCAACGGGGGTCTACGGCATGGACTTGCCAAATCAGAACGGTGCACCGCTCCGACTGGTGGTGCCCTGGAAGTACGGCTTCAAGGGCGTGAAGTCGATCCAGAGCATCAACTTCGTCGAGGAGATGCCCGTCAACACATGGCAGGTTCAGAACGCCAACGAATACGGGTTCTTCGCGAACGTGAATCCGGATGTGAGCCACCCACGCTGGAGTCAGGCACGCGAGACTCGGCTGCCCGGCTTCCGGAAGGACTTCGAGACGATGATGTTCAACGGGTACACCGACCAGGTACAGCACCTGTACGCGGGCATGGACCTCGCGCGCTGGAAATAGCAGCCTGTCGGCGCCCTCGCCCTCGTCTGAGCTGACTTGAGACAGAAGCGCGCGGTCCTCGCGCTGAAGACGCTCCTTTGGATCGGTGCGCTGGCTCCTGGTGCGTACCTGGTCAGTGAGTTCCTGACGGGCTCTCTGGGTGCGAACCCCGTGGAGAAGCTGACGCGGTGGACAGGCATGGCGGCGCTCGTTCTCCTGATCACATCACTCGCAGTTTCCCCGGCTCGGCGGCTCACCGGCTGGAACCCGCTCATCAAGCTTCGGCGGCCCCTGGGGCTCTTCGCGTTCTTCTATGCGGGCATCCATTTCGTGATCTGGTTCGCGTTCTACAACGTGTTCGATCTCGGCTATATGTGGGCCGACATCATCGAACGGCGCTTTGTCACGGCCGGTATGGCCGCGTTCGTCGTGATGCTTCCGCTTGCCGCAACGTCGACGCAGTGGGCCATTCGCAAGCTGAAGAAGCGCTGGGGGCTTCTTCACCGAGGCGCGTACCTCGCCGGAATTCTCGGCGTCGTCCATTACTTCTGGCTCGTGAAGGCGGACACGCGGCTGCCATGGGTCTTCGCCATAGTGCTCGCGGCGCTGCTCGCCTTCAGGCTACCACAGCTGCAGAGGACGAAGCCCTGAGACTGACCGCCGAAGAACACCCGGAAGCGATCAAGCGATACACACACCTGAAGCGTGCGCGCCGGTTCGGCGCACGACCATGCTACGCGGGTTTTCCCGGAACGGGGCACACATGTACACGCGAGCACGGCCACCGGGGTCCGCATGTCGCACATGGACGCCTCTCGAAAATCCTGGCCGTGTGGGACTCCGGATCAGGTTCAGAAGGCGGGCGATCGGCCGCCCGGCGGCGCGCCGACACCGGCCGTGTAAAGGCTGACGCACACACCTCGCGCGGCAGGGCCGGGCCGCGACCCCCGACCGGCCTCAAGAACCGGGAGGCCCCAAGCCTTCCGGGCAGGATACTGCGAGGGCTACTCCGATTCCTGAAGTCTCCCGACGAGCTGGCGTTCGCCTTCCTCTTCCTTTTCTTCGTCTACTGGGGCATCCAGTGGATGATCATGATCTTTCGCTGAGGGGCTCGCGAAACGCATATACTGTCTGCGTCAGATTCCATCACCTCGTACATGCGAATGTTCGATCCCGTCTTCAAAGCTCTGAAAACCTTCGTCCTCTGGTTCGACACGTCGGCCATCGACCGTGAGAAGATGACGGACAAGACCGTCGTAGACTGGTTTCGCGTGATCCCGTTCATCGCCATGCACGGGGCCTGCCTCGGTGTAATCTGGGTGGGATGGAGCTGGACGGCCGTCGGAGTCGCCGCGGGGCTTTATGCAATCCGCATGTTCGCGATCACCGGCTTCTATCACCGATACTTCTCGCACCGATCGTTCAAGACGTCACGCCCCGCGCAGTTCGCGTTTGCCGTGCTCGGCGCCAGCTCGGCCCAGCGCGGACCGCTCTGGTGGGCGGCCCACCATCGGCATCACCACCGCCACTCAGACACCGAGCACGATGTGCACTCACCCCGCCACCACGGATTCTGGTGGGCGCACATGGGCTGGATCACAGCCCCCGGTAACTTCCCGACCGATTTCGACGCGGTCCGCGACCTCGTGAAATACCCGGAACTCCGCTTTCTCGACCGCTTCGACGTACTCGTACCGCTCGCGCTGGCCGCAGGTCTGTTCGTACTCGGAGGCTGGCAGATGCTGGTGTGGGGCTTCTTTATCAGCACCGTTGCACTGTTTCATTGCACGTGCTTCATCAACTCGCTAGCGCATCAACTCGGGACCCAGCGGTACGAAACGGGTGACGACAGCAAGAACAGCCTCGCCCTGGCCCTCATCACGTTCGGCGAGGGTTGGCACAACAACCATCACAAGTACCCCGGCTCGGCCCGCCAGGGCTTCTTCTGGTGGGAGATCGACATCACCTACTACGGGCTTCAGCTCCTCGAGAAGCTGCGCATCATTCACGACCTTCGGCAGCCACCGGAACGCCTGCTGCAGCGCGCCTGACGGTGCGGATCGCAATCGTCGGCACCGGGGTCTCCGGCCTCGTGGCCGGGCATCTGCTGAGTCGTGACCACGAAGTAGCCGTCTTCGAGTCACGCGATCGGATCGGGGGGCACACCAATACGGTCGAGGTAGAGGGCCCGGACGGATCCGCGCTCCGCATCGACACCGGCTTCATCGTCTACAACGAGCACAACTACCCTCTGTTCACGCGACTTATCGACCAGCTGGGCGTGGCGACGCAGCCTTCCAACATGAGTTTCAGCGTGAAGTGCGACCACACCGGCATCGAGTACAATGGCTCGACGCTCCGCCAGATCTTCGCGCAAAAGCGGAATCTGCTCCGGCCGTCCTTTTACCGCATGCTACTCGACATACTGCGCTTCAACCGGGAAGCCGCGCCGGCGATCGCGAACGGGACTGCGGGTATGACCCTGGGGGAATACGTGCGTGGCGCTGGGTACTCCGACGGGCTGTCAGACCTCTACCTTCTTCCAATGGGGTCAGCGCTCTGGTCGATTCCCCGCGATCAGGTGCTCGCGATGCCAGCAGCCTTCTTTGTGAGGTTCTTCGAGAACCATGGAATGCTTACCGTCGACGACCGACCTCAGTGGCGCGTCATCGCGGGAGGGTCGAACGAATACTTGGCGCCGCTCGTACGGCCCTTCCAAGAGGCAATTCGCACGTCGACTCCGGTGACCTCGGTATCGCGCGCACATGACCACGTGCTCGTGAACTCGGAGCGGTTCGATGAGGTCGTCTTCGCGTGCCACTCCGATCAGGCGCTCGACGCTCTGAGCGACGCAACGCCCCGGGAGAGAGAGCTTCTGGGTGCCCTGCCCTACCAGGCCAACGATGTCGTACTGCATACGGACACGAGTGTGCTGCCTAGACGACATAACGCGTGGGGCTCTTGGAATTATCACCTGCGTGGAGGAGCCGAGGGCCCGGCGACGGTGACGTACAACATGAACATGCTGCAGACGCTGAGGACGCCGCAGACGTTCTGCGTCACACTCAACGCGACAGATACGATCGATCCGTCGTCGATCCTGTATCGGACCACGTACCATCACCCGGTCTACACCAACGCCGGCTTTGACGCCCAATCGCGGCATGACGAGATCAGCGGCACGAATCGAACGCACTATTGCGGTGCCTACTGGGGGTTCGGCTTCCACGAGGACGGCGTTCGTAGTGGTGTCCGGGTTGCGAAACACTTCGGGGTGTCCCTTTGACGCTCCCGGCGAAGGCACGGCCCGACACTGCTGCAGAGGCCAACGCGGAACCTCTGAAGAGTGGAATTTACTCGGGCTTCGTACGCCATACGCGCCATGAGCCCCGGCGACACCGGTTTTCGTATCGGATCTTCATGATGTACCTAGATCTGGCGGAGCTGGACCACGTCTTTGACCGCCGATGGCTGTGGTCAACCCGTCGCCCGGCGCCAGCGTGGTTCCGACGATCCGACTACCTCGGTAGCTCGTCGGTTCCGCTCGACGAGGCTGTACGTTCGGAGGCAGAGCGGCTTACGGGGCGCCGCCCCTCCGGACCGATTCGCGTGCTCACCCATCTGCGGTATTTCGGGTACGTGCAGAACCCGGTGACGTTCTACTACTGCTTCACGCCCGACGGTGACGTGGTGGAGACCATTCTCTCGGAAATCACCAACACGCCGTGGGGCGAACGCCATACGTACGCCGTCTCGAACACGACGTCCGACGATGACACGGTGGCAAACTCATCTACTACCGGGTTGGACCACGACTTCGACAAGGCCTTCCACGTCTCGCCGTTCATGGACATGGACCATGCGTACACCTGGCGGTTCAGTGAGCCCGGCAAAACCCTGACGGTTCACATGAGCAATTACGCGGCTGCCGACGCCGGGACGGTGAAGATGTTCGACGCGACTCTGTCTCTGCAGCGTCGTGAGATCACCGGCCGAACCCTTGCGAGCGTCCTCGTATCTTATCCCCTGATCACGGCTCGTGTCGCAGTGGGCATCTACTGGCAAGCGCTTCGCCTCTGGCTCAAGCGCGTGCCCTTCTTCGTTCACCCAGCCAAGCGATCCAACTGAGACCTGACGCCATGCGCTTTATTGATACCCTGGCCGAGAAGGCTGTCCGATCACAGCTCAAGGCACTGACGCACGGCCGTCTGACGCTGATCGAAGGGGATCGGACATCAGTACACGGCACGAGTGATGATCTGTCCGCGACCGTGAACGTTCTAGACCCCAGTTTCTACCGCGCAGTGGCGTTCGGAGGACACGTCGGCGCCGCCGAAGCGTACGCCGCTGGTGCCTGGACGACGCCGGATCTGACCGCTCTGGTGCGCATATTCGTTCGCAACCGGGATGTGCTCGACGGGATGGAGACGGGACTCGCCAGAGTAGCCCAGCCGCTGCGGCACTACCTGCACGCACGGAACCGCAACACCGAGTCGGGCAGCCGTCGCAACATCCACGCACACTATGACCTGGGTAACGAGTTCTTCCAGGAGTTCCTCGACGAGACGATGACCTACTCGGCTGGGATCTTCGAGCAGTCCGGTTCGACGTTGAAAGAGGCCTCGGTCGCGAAGTACGACCGTCTCTGCCGGAAGCTCGATCTCGGTCCCGACGACCATGTCGTCGAGATCGGCACCGGGTGGGGTGGCTTTGCCCTGCACGCGGCCCGTACGTACGGCTGTCGAGTCACCACGACGACGATCTCGAAGGAGCAGCATGATCTTGCCAGCCAACGGATCCGCGACGCCGGTCTCGAGCATCGTGTGACCATCCTGCTCGAGGACTACCGCACGATGACCGGTACGTTCGACAAGCTGGTCTCCATCGAGATGATCGAGGCGGTCGGGCACCACTACTTCCAGACGTACTTCGAACAGTGCGCTCATCTCCTCGCGCCCCACGGTCTGGCCGCCATCCAGGCGATCACGATCCAGGACCGCCTTTACGAATCCGCCCGTCGCGAGGTCGACTTCATCAAGACGTACATCTTTCCGGGAAGCTGCATTCCGTCGATTTCGGCCCTGGCCGGCGCAGCTTCCCCTACAGACCTCCGTCTCGTCCACCTTGAAGACCTCACGCCCCATTACGCCGAAACACTCCGGCGCTGGCGAGCCCGCTTCTTCGACCATTGGGAGCGGATCGAGGCTCAGGGCTTTGACGAGCACTTCAAACGCATCTGGGAATTCTATTTTTGCTACTGCGAGGGCGGCTTTGACGAAGCGGTCCTCGGCTCCATTCAATTCCTTTTCGCGAAACCCGAGGCCGACGTGCCCGGGCTCGTCGACCTGCCGCCGCTCCGGAGACACGTCGCATGACCGCCTTCGCCATCGATCTCGCCGAGCGAGGGCTCATCCCTCTTCCAGGTCTTCGGCTGGGCGTCCGTCGCCTTCTCTCCCAGCGCCTCGCCGACGCCGCGAGGGGATCCAGCGTCGAGCAGTTCTCTGCGACGCTCGCCGAAAGCCCGGTCGCCCTGGTCCCCGAGAAGGCGAATGAGCAGCATTACGAGCTTCCGCCCGAGTTCTTCGAACTGACGCTCGGGCCCAACCTCAAATACAGTGGCGCGTACTTTCCCGCGGGAGTGACGACACTTGGCGAGGCGGAGGAAGCGATGCTGCGCCTCACCGTCGAACGAGCTGGTCTGGCCGATGGTCAGAGTATCCTCGAACTCGGATGCGGGTGGGGATCACTCACGCTGCACATGGCGCGGCGCTTTCCGAACGCCCGCATCACGGCAGTCTCGAATTCGGCTCCCCAGCGACGTTTCATCGAGGCCCGGGCACCGGGCAACGTGCGTATCGTCACTGCGGACATGAACGACCTCGAACTCGACCAGCACTTCGACCGGGTGGTAAGCGTCGAGATGTTCGAGCACATGCGAAACTACCGCGAACTTCTCAGCCGTGTGCGTGGCTGGATGAAGGATGACGCGCGCCTCTTCGTGCATGTCTTCTGTCATCGCGAGTACGCATATCCATTCGAAACAGAAGGCGACGACAACTGGATGGGCCGGTACTTCTTTACCGGGGGCATCATGCCGTCGTTCAATCTTTTTCGCCGGTTCAACGATGATCTGATCGTCGAAGAGGACTGGGCGGTCGACGGGACCCACTACCAGCGTACGGCCCGTTCATGGCGAGAGAACCTGGAGCAACGCAAAGGCGAGGTGATGCCGGTGCTTAGGGACACCTACGGAGACGACGCAGACCGATGGTTTCACCGATGGCGCCTCTTCTTCCTCGCGTGTGAAGAGCTCTTCGGATATCGCAATGGCTCCGAGTGGCTCGTGGGCCACTACCGCTTCGCCCCTAATAGCTGACCCCCGACCACAGCTGGTTCTGCGGGGCGCTCCCCTTGTCGGACTTCGGGGAGTCTCGCGAAGGCTACCCCTCGTCCAGCGTGTTGACCATCACGGACGGCACGCCATCACGGTCCACCGTGACGCGTACGATGAGGGGCTGACAACAAACCTGGCAGTCCTCGACATACTCCTGCACGCCACCGCCCGCCTGGTCAACGCCGATGTCGATCCCCTCCCCACAGTAAGGGCAGGACACCTCAACGGCTTCAGCCAGATCGGCGCCAAATTCATCGGCGTCCCAATCATCCGAGTCGGATCCAAACAGATCGATCATGCTCTAACCTGCGTTTTTGCGGTGCCGGCCAGCAACTTGTCGAGATCGTCGAGACATCCGACCACCTCGGCGCAAGAGCGCGTTACCGCCCAACACGGTCACTATCCTAGTCCTCTTACCGCTACCCGAGCGTCGCAACCAGAATCGCCTTAATCGTGTGGAGCCGATTCTCTGCCTGGTCGAAGACGACCGAGTGCCCCGACTCGAACACCTCTTCCGTCACCTCGAGTCCATCCAGACCGAACTTCTGGTAGACCTCCTCACCAACCTCCGTATCTCGATTGTGGAAGGCCGGCAGGCAGTGCATGAACTTCGTATCCGCCTTGCCCGTCGCGGCCATCACCTCCGCGTTGACCTGGTACGCGCTCAAGACCTCGATACGCTCCGCCCACACCGACTCGGGCTCCCCCATGGAAACCCACACATCCGTGTGAATGAAGTCGCAGCCGGCTACTCCCGCAGCCACGTCACTCGTGATGGTTACCGATCCACCGGTCTGCTCGGCCAGCGCCTCACACTGAGCGACGAGCTCCCGGTCGGGCCAGAGTGACTCGGGGGCAACCAGGCGGACGTCCATCCCGAAGAGCGCTCCGCCAATCATAAGCGAGTTCCCCATGTTGAATCGTGCGTCACCCAGGTACGCGTAACTCGTCGAGCTGAGATCGCCCGAGCCCTGCTCCCGCATCGTAAGCACATCGGCAAGGATCTGGGTGGGATGGTGCTCGTCCGTGAGCCCGTTCCACACCGGCACGCCGGCGAACTTCGCCAGTTCTTCCACACGCTCCTGGCCAAATCCGCGGTACTCGATTCCGTCGAACATGCGGCCAAGGACGCGTGCCGTGTCCTTCATCGTCTCTTTCTTGCCGATCTGCGTGCCCGTCGGGCCGAGGTACACGGCGTGGGCGCCCTGATCGTGGGCCGCGACCTCGAAGGCACAGCGTGTCCGTGTCGACCCCTTCTCGAAGATCAGGGCCAGGTTCTTTCCGAAGAGCCTCGGCTCCTCCGTCCCGCTGTGCTTGGCTTCCTTCAGCTCGGCAGAGAGATCCAGAAGGTACGCAGCCTCTTCGGGCGTGAAGTCGAGAAGCTTGAGGAAGTGACGGCCACGCAGGTCAACGCTCATGGGCACGTTCTCATCGGTGATCGGCCGGAGGCCGGTGAATTCGGATACGGCGCAGAGCGCCATCGAGTCAAATCGGATCCCGCAGAAGCGGGCACGTCATACAATGTCCGCCGCCTCGACCTCGACCAAGCTCGGAACCATCAATTTCCAGAACTTCGATACCTGCATTGCGGAGCTTCCGGTTCGTGTACTCGTTCTTGGAGTACCCCACGACGACGCCGGGCTCGAGCGCGACGACGTTGTTTCCGTCGTCCCATTGTTCGCGCTCGGCCTGATACTCGTCTCCCCCTGTCGTCACGACTCGTAGCGTCTGAAGTCCAAGCGCATCCTGTACCGCATCCAGGAAGCTGAGTTCACGCGTAACCGACACCTCCCCTTCCCGTTCGCCTGGCCGGAGACTGAACGCCGAAATGGCATCGACGACCTTGGGATAGACGGTCACCGCATCGCGGTCGAGGAAGGTAAACACCGTGTCGAGGTGCATGTGCGCACGCTCCTTGGTCATCTGGCACGCGATCACACGCTCCGCACGCGCGCGCTCAAACAGGACCTTGGCGATCTGCTCAACCATGAGGGGCGTCGTCCTCTCACTGCAGCCGATCAGCACTGTGCCGTTCCCGATCGGCATGACATCGCCTCCCTCGAGCGAGGCATGACCGAAGTCATCGAGATCAAACCCGGCCTCCCGACCCTCGGGCGGATACCAGAAGTCGAAATCGGCCTCGGCGAACATCGGGTGAAAGCGGTAAATGGCCCCGACGTTCACCACTTCCAACTGCCGAACCTTCGAATACATCGGGTTCAGCGAGACTCCGCCATAGATCCAGCACGACGAGTCCCGCGTGAACAGCGAGTTGGGGAGTGGCGGGAGGATGAAGTCTTTGTCCGTATACATCTGCCCCGTGAGCGAGCGAGACAAATCCATGTCCGGGAGCTCACTCTTGGCCAGACCACCGATGAGGTGACGAGCCAGACGTCGAGACGTCATCTCCATCAGATAACTTCGGAGATCGTTCGCGAGCGCCACACCTACGGTCATCTCGTGGATGACCGAATCAAGGATATGCACCCGTGCCTCGAGGCTGTGTTCGAGCGTCTCGGCGAGGAGTTCTTCCAGAAGGAAGACCTCGACCTCTCGTTCACGCAGCAGCTCGACGAACTCGTCGTGCTGCTCGCCTGCCTTCCTCACCCAAAGCACGTCATCGAACAAGAGCTCGCTGGCGTTCGAGGGCGTAAGTCGCTGCAGACTCAATCCCGGACGATGGACGAGAACCTTGCGCAGACGGCCGACTTCGGAGTCGACATGAAAGCCGCTCATGTGGGTACACTCGCGGAGTAGGTGGACCAGAAAGGAAGGAGTCTAACCTCACCGGATGATGGCCTCTATGCTCAGCGTCAGGCTCATCGGTTCGATCGTCTCGGCCATCCTGCTGAGCGGTGCTCATTCCCGGAGTGGCAACGTACACCGAGTCACTCGGGTGTGCTCGCGACCTCGGGCACCTCGCCCATAGCTTCCCCGCTCCAACCTGACCCCGCGGCTCGGAGATGCTCATGCGCAGGAAGCTCACACCATGTCGATTCGTGCTCGTTCTCGCAGTAGCCGTGAGCGCGTGCTCCGCCGACTCGGGGGCGGAGGCCGCCTCGGCCCTGAACGAGCTCCCCGCTGACCTCGAGGGCCGGGTGGAGGCCCGCCTCAACAGCCTGGACGCCATCACCTCGATCTACGCGAAGCATATGCCGAGTGGCCGGGAGATCGCGATCCGTGCCGACCGGCCGATGAACACGCTGAGCGTGATCAAGATCCCGGTCATGGTGCAGGCGTTCCGTGACGCTTCGTCTGGTCGTCTCGACCTCCGTTCGCGATACACCGTGGAACCCGGAGACATGCGCCGGGGAAGCGGACTGATCCAGACATTCGAGCCAGGTCTGAACCCGACCCTGCGAGGGCTGGTCATGCAGATGATCGTCACATCCGACAATACAGCGACGGATATGGTCATCGACGCCGTCGGCATGGACCGGGTCAACGACTTCCTGGCTTCCGAGGGCTACGCCGAGACCCGCCTCAAGGCCACAACCGGCGACCTCTTCCGTCATGTCTGGGTTCTGGCCGACCCTGAGAACGCGTCGATGACGGATCGTGAGGTCTTCGAGCGCGGTTTTCCCGGGGACCCGGAGGCGTCAGCGCGATCGTTCGCCTTCGAAGGTGATTCTACCGCATGGCTGGGGCGCACGACCGCGAGGGAGATGGGACAGCTGCTTGAGCAGATCCTGGAGAACGAATTGACGGACGAATCGGCGACCCAGGAAATGATCGACATGCTCTCGCGTCAGCTCTATTCCAGCCGTCTGCCGCAGCGTGTGCGCTTCCAAGGTGTGAACGTAGCGCACAAGACCGGCGACTGGCCCCCGATCGCAGGCAACGATGTGGGAATTCTCTTCTACGAAGGCGGGCCCACCATCATCTCCGTCTTCACCAATCAGAATACGGGCGACTTCTTCGAGCTCGAGGCGACCCTGGGACTGATCGCGGAGGAGATCGTAACCGCCTGGCGCTAGGCTCTCGAATAGGTTCAGTGCAGGAACGACCGAGTGACCGGGGGCTATCCCCTCACTCAGGCACGCCGCGCCACTACATCCCGTCGAGCGCCATCCTCACGGCCTCGTAGGCGTTCACCACACCACCGGTGACGGACAGCCTGCCGAAGGGAATCCTCGCCCCATCGCCCGGCCGTGCCACCACATCGTTTCCGTACTTCACCGACGACTCGAGAATGATGTGCCGCACGTCGGCGGCGTCGAGCTCAGGGAAGTACGCCATGAGCAGTGCGGCCACACCGCTGACCACGGGAGCAGCCATGCTCGTGCCGTCCTCGCGCTCATACTCGCTACCGGGCACCGTCGAGAGGATGTCCACGCCGGGGGAAAAGACATCCACTCGGGTCTGACCGAAGTTCGAGAACGTGGCGGCGAGACTGTCGACCTGCCAATTCGCCGCACCGACCTCGATCCAGAGCCGGGCGCGCGTCCCATCCTCGAACACCGGAGTTGGAAAGTTGTCTCCGGAGTCGATGTCCTCCCCGTCGTTTCCGGCGGCATGGACCATCAGTACGCCGTGCTCGTCCGCGTACCGGACCGCGTCATCGACGAGCGACTTCCGCGGGGAATACCCCTTCCCGAAGCTCATATTGATGATGTGCGCACCATGATCCACTGCGTAGCGGATGGCGTTCGCGATGTCCTTATCACGCTCGTCACCATCCGGAACGGCTCGCAGTGCCATGATGCGGACACGGCTTCCGATTCCATCGATCCCCGCTCCATTGTCGCGGACAGCACCGATGATCCCGGACACGTGCGTTCCGTGGCGGGGATCCGTCGCGTGCACGTCCGGGTTGCCATAGCCCTGCTCGGTGCCGTTCGACAGATCATCACCGACGATGTCCTCGCGCGGCTCAAAGTCGAGATTCAGCCCGTAGTCGCGGAGTCCTTCGTACGCCTCCCGTGCATCTGGAACGTCCTCAGCAGGAAGGATGTCCACGAGCTGCAGGAAGACGGACCGTGCCTGGGTGATGTCAGGGCGCATCGCCGAAAGCCTCTCGACACTCTCCTTCGTCGGGATCTCGCCCGCTCCGGCCCCACGCAGGATCGGCAGCGCGAACTCGTACGCCTGTTCGATCTGGTCGAGCACCTGGAGTGTCTGGAGGACCTCGTCCGACTCCGTGCGGTAATCAGCTTCGATGTCCTGACAGCTCTGCGTGACGGGGGACGGTTGCCCTGCCAGACACGCCGCGTGGAGTCGCGTCACCTCGAGCGTCTCGTGGCTGACCGAGCGGCCGTCCGAGCCGCCCAGAAAGTTCCAGCCGTGGATGTCGTCGACGTAGCCATTCCCGTCGTCATCGACTCCGTTGCCTGCGACCTCGCCTTCGTTGACCCAGAGGTTGTCACGCAGATCGACGTGCGTGGTGTCGACACCACCGTCGATCACGGCGACGACCACCGATCGTGCCGGTTCGCGAACGGCGAGCAATTCATCGTACGTGCGGGCAGCGCTGACCCCCGGGACTCCATCCGCCTCCAAGTCGAGCAACTGCCAGGCATCGGGCGCGGAGGTGAGTGTCGGCCCCGACGGCGCAGACTCTGGCGCCCGAGGATCCGCCACGGCGGCAGGTGTCGACCCGGCCTGGACCGGTGGGGTCGTGGCAGGCTGCGCCCGTGGCATCGGCGGCTGACCGCCACCGGACGCACAGGCCGAGACAACGAGGATGATCGGGAGCGTGGCGAAGCGACGAAACATGCGCAGATGTGGTTGCAAGGGGCGATCCGAATGCCGGGGGCGGGACTTGAACCCGCAAGGGCCGAAGCCCGGGGGATTTTAAGTCCCCTGTGTTTACCGATTTCACCACCCCGGCAAGTTATTTGTGTGCAATAGCTTACGCGTCATCGCAATCAGGGCACGGATCGTATCTGACCGTCTTACTTTCTTCCATCCAATCCCCGCACTCCTCACCCATGTGGTATGTGCCCTTCCATGCCAACTGACCACTATCGTGATATCCCTCAAACGGTCCGTGAGGCTCTCCGTCCTTGAACGTCCCCTTCTCACTGAGCTGACCATTCCTGTAGTACTCCTCGAACAGTCCATCCAACTCACCGTCCTTGTAGGCACCCTTTTCCTTCAGCTGGCCACTCTTGTAGTACACCTGGTAAGGCCCGTCCTTTTTGCGAAACACAAAATCAGACAGGAAGAGGCAAACCAGAATCAAACTGATGATTACTCCAGGCTCGATGTTGTCCATACCCTGACGCTCTTCCTCAGTCTTTCAGGTCGAGAGGATAGGGACCCGAGGCCCCAGAATTCTCGTCAACGACCAACGCATTTCTTGTTCGTGCCACTTAAGTACCCGTCAGCGTATCGCCTGCCAGTAAGTGGCAGACGGCGATCTCGGCTACCAAAGACGCCGCGGACGCACCGGATTCTACCTCTCGAAGACTTGAGCCCAGGTCATGGTCTACCGTCCGATACGGCGTTCCGGATGGAACCTCAACGACGTCTAATGTTGAGGTTGTAGGTAGTGGCCACGCTCTTCCAGTGGGTCCATCCCCACCCCTCCAAGCTGTCATTTCTGAACACAACCGGGGTCAGGTCATTGTCTGGGATATCTGATACGTAGCCAGTACCAGTGTAGAAGAAGAGGGCTGTGAGAGCATCTTCTGCTGTAGAGTGAAGTTCACTCTTGAAAGGATTCGGCACCCGTGTGTCTCCAGACGGGCCCATGCGCTCCAATACTTCTTGGATTGTCATGCCTTGTTCCAGAGTCATGAGCCGTGCGTTGTTCTCCAAGGTGATGTCAGAAAAATCGCGAATGGTAACAAACGGCAAGCAACCACTGGTCAGTCCACAAGCGACGATCAGAATCGTGGCTCCTCTGATGGTGACTTTCGCTCTGAGTTGAGTCATTGTCGAAATCAGTTGGCGGGCCTTCATATCGGATCTCCATCAGCGCATACACTGCCAGTAAGTGACAGACGGCGATCTCGGCTGTCAAAGAGGCACCAGACATTGCGCGACTGCACCGCTCCCCCGCAGCCTTCCGAATGACTTCAATGCAGGAGGTGAGTGATGGGTAAGAAGGAACTACGCGAATCTGTGGGACTACTCGCTGTGGTCCTCAGTCTCGTATTCGTCGGACTCGAAATGCGTCAAAACACCAATATGATGCAGGCCCAGATCAGGAATTCGATGAGCGAAAACACGATGGAGTATCTGGGATGGTCCGCCACTTCGGAGTCACTAGCAAATGCCATTTCCGAGGCTAGGCTGAGAGGGCCAGAGGAGCTTTCTCCGTCACAGCGTTGGCAAATCAGAACATGGGCGGGAGCCCAAATCCGAGAGTGGGAAAACTCATTTTACCAGAATAAGCTCGGACTCTTCACCGAAGCAGAATTCGTGGCTCGAAAGACGATCTGGAATCAGCGTCTGACAAAAGACCCCACCCGCGCCGTGTACCGCGACCTATGGTCTGAGTTCGCAGACACATTCGCGCCTGACTTTCGAGCGGAAATAGACCAGATCATCAAGGAAGGGTCAGTAAGCGATTAGGGCGCAAAATCAATTGCGCCCCCCCCTAGAGCCCAGCCAATGCGCCACAAATTCTGTCACAATTGGCACGGATAATCGCCGATTACTGAAATAATAAATCACATCAAATAACTGATTTCAAAACAA
>JAPPOV010000003.1:44867-146558 GCA_028873595.1 Gemmatimonadota bacterium
ATTTCTGATATCATAAATCACTTCACTTTACTGATTTCAAACCCATTACTAACATAGTTTTATAGAACTACGATATTGGTGCTCCAAAACGAGCCCGGGGAATTTTAAGTCCCCCTGTGTCCTCGAGCGGGACGAAACCACCCACTTGGACCATATCGAGACGTTCGGCGAGAGATAACGGTACCGCGGCCCTCCCCCTATCTTCTCTCCATGACACCCGAACGTTTCGCCCGCCTCCGGCAGGCGCTCTCCCGCCGCCAGCCCGACCTAACGGTCCTCATGGACCAGGTGAACAAGTCGCACAACTTTTCCGCAATTCTTCGCAACTGTGACGCAGCCGGCGTTCTCGGCGTCCATGTGGTCCCTCCAGAACGAGGGCTCGACCTCCACCACGGTACGTCGGCGGGAAGCAAGAAGTGGGTCCAGGTGCACCGACACCCGGATATCGCTTCTGCCGTACATGCCCTGAAACGGCAGGGACTCACGGTCCTGGCAGCGCACCCGTCTACATCTTCCGTCGACTTCCGCGAGATCGACTACACGAAACCGACAGCCATCATGATGGGAGCGGAATTGCACGGGGTGTCCGACGAGGGCCTGGCCCTCGCGGACCAGCACCTCCTGATCCCCATGCTCGGCATGGTCCACTCACTCAACGTGTCCGTTGCAACCGCCCTGATCCTCTTCGAGGCGGCCCGCCAACGGTCAGATGCCGGCCTGTACAATACGTGCCGCCTCGAAGCCGAGGATTTCGAGCGGCGCCTTTTCGAATGGGCCTATCCGTCGATTGCCAGCGCCCGCCGCCAAGAAGGTCGCCCCTACCCCGGGCTTACTGAGGGTGGTGAGATCATCCGCGACTGGTAGCGTCACTCGCCCTACACCCAGAAAACGACCGTAAGTGCATACTTGGTCGTTTTATGGCAGTCGATCGGTTGACAGGCCACACATTAACGCTCAATATCTTGAACAAGAGCGTTTTTATACCTTTAACAAAACATGCACGGAAATGAAAATCCGTTCATCCAAGTGTGATGGATCGTTTTGAGGCTAGTTTTGAATTGACGAGCTCGGAGACGGCCAACCTACTGGCCGTCCACCCCTCGACCGTTAAGCGGTGGTGTAACGAGGGAGACCTTACCTCGGAGGTGACGCCTGGCGGCCATCGACGGATCCCCATCGACGCAGCCGTCACCTTCGCTCAGGACAAGGGCATACGCACGGTTCTTACGCCGTTCCACCCGTATGAACCACACGTTTGGACGGCGCTTCGCGGTGTCGAGGAGCGTGATTCGTTCGACGCCCTCCACGAACTCGGTCTCCAATGGGCGCGTCGCGGCGAGTTCGAACGTCTGGAGCAACTCTTCCTCGCCCTGGGCCGCGGTGAGTCTCTGAGCTTTTGTGCGTTCTGCGACCGTGGCTTGCGTGGCCTTCTCCAACGTGTCGGTCAGGAATGGCAGAATGGTCGCATGCGCGTCGGGGACGAGCACATGATCAGCCAGGCCATCACGGGTGCTCTGCTGACGATGCGTCGGGAATGGCTGGACAACCGACCCCGAAATGGGCGGCGAGACCGACCCGTTGCCGTCGTCGGATCCCTCGAGGGGAATCGCCACGCCCTCGGAGCCCTCTGCGTCCGCATTCTGCTTGAACGCCTCGGGTGGAACGTCTACTACCCGGGCCCCGACGTCCCGATCGCGGACTTCGCGTTGATTCAGATGAGCCGGGAAGCATCACTGGTCTGTATCTCGCTTCCTCCAACAGGTACGATGGGGGACGTGTCCCGGACGCTTGAGGTGCTCGCTGAGCACTACAACCGAGCGCGACCCTATGCCGTGGCGTTCGGTGGCCCAGCGGGATTCTCGCTGGAAGGTGAGTCACAGGAGGGGCCCTTCGAATCCGTTTCGTTCTTCCAGGAGTGCACGACCCTGCGTCAAGCTGTCGATCAAGGCCTTGGATCCCAGAGGTATCAGGGATGACGCCGAATACGTTCGATTCAGTCGAGGCGCGCCCAGTGCCTGATACAGCCTCCCGACTCGAGGTCGCAGGCCTGGTTGCGCTTCTAGTATTCACGGTCATGTCGACGTTGGGATACGGGTTCTTCGCGCTGCATCCGGAAAATCTTCCCTCGTCGGAATCCGCCCTGCGCTTCTACAACATCTCTTTCCAGTTCTTCGCGCAGCTCCACATCCTCATCGCGTTCGGTGCACTGGCCATCGTGCTGGTTCGCCGCCTTGAGGCCGCATGGCTCCCTGCCTTTGCGGCCGTGTATCTGCTCAGCTTCGTGTTCGAGCACATCGGAACCGGATACGGCATCCCCTTCGGCGGCTACGAGTACACGGGCCTGCTCGGCGCTCGCCTCGGGCCACGCGTCCCATTTCTGATTCCGCTGAGCTGGTTCCTGATGACACTGCCCTGCTGGATCGTCGCCCGAGCGGCGTTTTCTCGGCAGATCGCGCTGCGGGTCGGGCTGGGAGCCATGGGCCTCGTACTTTGGGACCTCGCGCTCGACCCGGCGATGTCCGCCCTGACGCCGTACTGGCGATGGGAAGAAACCGGCCCGTACTACGGAATGCCGTGGATGAACCTGGTCGGATGGTTCGCCACAGGTACGGTGCTGATGATCGCGCTGGAACGTCTCGGAGGCGATACGCTCGCGGACAGGCTCCCGGTTCGATGGATGGCGGCATACTACGCCGTGGTCGCGGCACTTCCCCTCGGCATGCTTGGCGCGGCGGGTGAGTGGCTGGGTATCTGGGTCACGCTCGTGGCATTCAGCATAACCGGAGTCGCAGTCATGATTGTACGCGTCCAGATCGGTGAGGCTGCACTCGTCACAAGAGCCCCGACAGTGCAATCCGGGAAGGCATCATGATCACTGATCTCATGCCGGCCTCAGCGACGCAGATCCCTGAACGCACGACGGCGCAGACGCTCCGCTCTGGCTTGTATACGGCAGCGAGTCGGATGGCCGATCTCGAGGTTC
This sequence comes from Gemmatimonadota bacterium, assembly GCA_028873595.1. Lineage (GTDB taxonomy): Bacteria > Gemmatimonadota > Gemmatimonadetes > Longimicrobiales > Gaopeijiaceae > UBA2589. The sequence goes on from JAPPOV010000003.1 coordinate 47,851, forward strand.
CCGTGCCGCAGCTCGAAGGCAAGCTCCTTCGTCCGTTGTTCGCACTCGCCATGGTCCCGTATGGGCGCTGGTGGGAATTGGACGAGCGCTTCTGGTCCGGGGCTCTGGCCATTCAAATGGTCCACGAGGCCTCACTCATTCACGATGACGTCGTGGATGGAGCGTCCGAGCGTCGCGGCCGCCCGACAGTGGCGGCGATTCACGGCGCCGGCCCGGCGGTTGTGCTCGGAGATCAGTATCTGACGGGTGCCTACCGTGCAGCGGCACGGACGGGGTCGTTCGAGTTCCTCGAACGGTTCACGGAGGCTGTGGAGCGAACGGTTGCCGGTGAAGTGATGCAGGGTCGAGCGGCTGGTGGCCGTATGACCGTCTCCGAATACGATGCCGCGATCACCGGAAAATCGGGCGAGCTCTTCGGCATCGCCGGCGCGCTGGGCGCGGCAGCCGCCGGCCTTGGCGACACAGAGGTGCGCTACGATCTGGGTCGCAGCTTCGGAAACCTCTACCAGCGCATTGACGACCTGCTCGACTATTGCAAAGCAGCTCAGACCGGCAAGCCACCTCTCCAGGACTACCACCAGAAGAAGTGGAGCTGGATTCTCGATCTGGCCGGGGTCGCCACCTTCGAGCTCGAGGACGAAACGGTCATCGAAGCCATCTTCGCTCCGCGACCGTCTCAGCCGCCTGCGGCACGACAAGCCCTTGAGATCCTGAGTGACCGGCAACGCCGAATCCAGCGTCAGGCCCGGCGGGTCGGCGTGGCTCAGGAAACGCTCGACCAGCTGCTCGGGCAGTGTCTTGATGCAGCCATTCAAGGGGTGGAAGAGCAAGAGCGCGCGTACCGAGCCAAGGAGACCACAGCAGGCGGACGGGGGAACGTCGGAGCGGCTGAATATCACGAGCATCCGGTGGACTCGGACGGGTCTGTCGAGCAGAGCCTCCGGGCGCAGGAGGAGCACAACATTCGGCGTCTTGCAGCCGCACTCGGCGACCAGGAGCAATGGCGCGCCTATTTCGGAGAGCACGCCCGTACGTTCCACCTCGCCGCGCGCCTCTTCCCTCCGCGAGAAGCGGGGCTGGTCACGGGGCTCTACGCGTACTGCCGCTTCACGGACGATCTCGTAGACGATCCCGATGGAGAGCCGACGATCGAAGAACTCACGCGCCGGCTCGATGTATGGCGAGACCTCAGCATGGCCGCATGGGACGGCCACCGCACCGGAATCGCTCTCCTCGATGTAATCATGCCGGAAGCGTTCGAACGAGGCGTTGACAAGCTCTATCCGGACGCCCTGCTCGACGGCGTAGCCATGGATCTGCAGCCACGTGCGTATCAGTGCTGGGCCGATCTCGAGCGCTACACCTTCGGGGTGGCCAGCGCCGTCGGAGGTTGGATGAGTCAGTTGTTCGGCATCGACAACGCCGAACAGCTTGAACGTGCTCATGCCCTCGGCCATGCCATGCAGTTGACCAACATCGCTCGTGACGTGGGCGAGGACTGGCATCGTGGCAGACTCTATCTGCCGATCCAGTTGCTCGAGTCTCACGGACTGACGTGCGAAGACCTCGAGTCGATGATCCAAGGTAGTGCACCGATTTCGGACGCGTACCGCGCGGCGATTCGGGAGTTGCTGGCGAGGGCAGACGCACATTACGAAGCGGCGTGGCCAGGTATCCGAGCCCTGCCGGCTTTCTTCCGTCGTCCGGTCGCAGCCGCAGCCTCGGCGTACCGTGGCATCCATCGGGAAATCCGTCGCAACAATTTCGACAACCTCAACCACCGGGCCCACACCTCATTCGCTCGCAAGGTCATTCTTGCAGGCGCTGGGATTGTGGACGCTCGAAAGGCGTCATGAGCGATCGCGCAGTCGTTATCGGAAGCGGGTTCGGCGGTCTGGCGTGTGCGGTGCGCCTCCAGGCCGCGGGTGTGGAAGTCACACTCGTCGAGAAACGAGAGCAACTCGGCGGACGGGCGTACCAGCTGCAGGACTCGGGCTACACGTTCGACATGGGACCTAGCCTGATCACCGCGCCCGAGATCCTTGACTCGGTATTCCGGGCCGGAGGCCGGCGCTTTACAGAGTACGTCGACCTGGTGCCGCTCGACCCGTACTATCGGATCTACTTCCATGACGACTCTCACATCGACTACGTGGGCGACGTCGAGCGCATGCGCGAACAAATGGCGCGCTTCAACAAGAAGGACGCGGCAAACCTCGACCGCTTCCTCAATACGGTGAGACCGATTTATGACTCGGTCATCGGGGACAGACTGGGCTCCAAGCCGTTCGATACGATCGAATCGATGCTCCGCTTCATGCCACGTGTGCTGAAGCTGCAGGCGTTCCTTCCCGTCACGACCTTCGTGAACCGGTTTTTCAAGGACTTCCGGCATCGGTTCATCTTCTCGTTCCATCCGCTCTTCGTCGGGGGAAATCCGTTTCGAACTCCGTCGATCTACCTCATGATCCCGTTTCTTGAGCGGGAGGGCGGCGTCTGGTTCACACGGGGAGGGATGTACTCGGTGGTCGAAGCCCTTGCGAAGCTATTCACGGAGCTGGGTGGAACGATCGAGACCAGCGCTGAGGTCAAGGAGATCCTGGTCACAGACGGGAGGGCGACCGGCGTTCGCACCACGGACCGCGACTACCCTGCCGATTTCGTCGTAAGCAACGCTGATCCCGGCCACACGTACCGCCATCTGGTTCCGTCGGGGAAGCATCGACACTGGAGCGATCGTCGCCTGGATCGTCAGGATTGGGCGATGAGTTGCTTCCTGCTCTACATCGGCACCCGTCGCCGGTACCCCCAGCTGGAGCACCACACCCTCATCTTGACCGAGCGGTACAAGGGGCTTCTGTCCGACATCTTTGACGCCAAAACGTTGCCAGACGACTTCTCGATGTACCTGCACGCTCCAACACGGACGGATCCGAGCATGGCACCGGACGGGGGTGAAAGCATGTACGTCCTGGTCCCCGTCGCGAACCAGCGGTCGGGGATCGACTGGGACGAGATAGGCCCGGCATTCACCGACAAGGTCATCGACTTTCTCGAAGAGTGGGGACTCGAGGACCTCCGGGAAGAAATGGAAGTCCTGCACTCCTTTACACCGAAAGACTTCGAGACCGAGCTGAACGCGACATGGGGCAACGCGTTCGCCATCGAACCGAAGCTGTTCCAGACCGCGTGGTTCCGACCGCAGAACCGGAGCGAGGACATCGACGGGCTCTACCTGGTCGGTGCAGGAACTCATCCCGGAGCCGGTGTCCCGGGGGTGCTTCTGAGCGCAGAGACGACGTACGGCTGTATCGCCGCAGACAGGGATCTGCCGGATCAGTGGTCTTGGAGTACCCGGGGCACAGTCGCACTCGATCCGGAACTGCACGACGACATCGTCCCGTCCCTGCAGGTCCCGCTATCGATGAGTGGAGACTGACCGCGACAAGACGAGTCCCAAACCGCAGACCCTACCCGGATCGCCCCAACTGAAAGCGCAGGGAGTCCTCGACCCCTTCGTAAAAGAATTCGAAGCCGGTCCTCAGCACCTTCTCGGGCACAACACGCTGCCCCCACAGAAGAGCTTCCGTGCCAAGCTCGCCGAATGCAGCCTTGACCGCAAAACCGGGAACCGGGACGACCGTGGGCCGCCCGAGAGCCCGCCCCAGTGCAGACGTGAACGCCGCATTGGGCACCGGTGTCGGCGCAGTCGCGTTCACAGGGCCGCGAAGGGACTCATCGTACAAGGCGTGGTAGATGAGGCCGGTCAGGTCGTCGAGATCGATCCAGCTCATGTACTGTTTGCCAGATCCCAGTCGCCCTCCGGCTCCCATCTTGAAGGGTAGAAGCATCTGACCCAGTGCCCCGCCCTTTGGTGACAGCACCACGCCCATTCGGAGATTCACCACCCGAACCCCTGCTCGCTCCGCCGGCTTCGTCGCCCCCTCCCAGCCACGACACACTTCGGCGAGAAAACCTCGACCACCGGGCGCCGTCTCGTTGAGTACTTCGGAGCCACAGTCGCCATAATACCCTACCGCGGACGCTGAAATCAGCACGCGAGGCCCGTTCTTCATGTTCGCGATCGTCCTCGAGATCAACTCTGTTCCACTGATCCGACTCTGCTTGATGGAACGCTTGCGAGCTTCCGTCCAACGGCCCGAAGCGATGGAGGCGCCCGCGAGGTGCACCACGGCATCCACGCGCTGAAGCGCCTTCTCGTCGAGGACACCCGTGGCTGGATTCCAGAACACGTCTCCAGCGCTCATCTTGCGAGAGTCCCGCACCAGCGAAATCACCTCATGGCCGCCGGTGGTCAGGACATGGCGCAGATTTGATCCGACGAGCCCGGAGGCTCCCGTGATCGCTACGATGAGTCGCTTCTTGTCCGCGTGCTCCTGGTGCCGCGCCAAATCCGTGAAGAGCCGCTGGTATCGGAATGCAAAAAGCCGATCCAACTCTCGTCTCACGAAGCCCGGACCAATCGTCTTCCCGGCTAAGCCGAGCGGAGGTTCTACCTCAATCTCGTCCCGCGCGATCGTGCCCCCACCCTCAGCCGGCTCGAACGAGTGGGTGTGTGACCAGCTCTTCATGGGACCCGACACCTGCTCGTCTCGGAACTGTCGACCGTAGACATAATCCTTATGGACGAGATCCCACCGGAACGCCGTCGGACCGCGTCGAATACGAAGGCTTATGGTACCCCCGTCGCGGATCCCGCCAGAGCGGGCGACAACGTCTACGTCGCCCCATGGGGGTGTAAGTCGCTCGAGGGCCCCGGGCCGTTCATGCCAATCGAAGACGGCTTCAGGCCGGAGATCGGGAATTTCCGTTTGGTACGTAAACCGCATCATTCACGGCCAGATGGGCAGTATCGACCCGAGAATTTTAACCCCACTCTAGCGATCTGTCCCCGACCATCACGCACGGGCCATTTCCTACGGCCGAACGGTCAGCCGAAGAGCCACGCCGCGAGAATCGACGGCACAAGCTGGACCGTAAGGTTGTCGAGCCCATGGTTGCTGGCAGCCTCCACCAATGCGGCTGCGGCGCCGCACACGAGCGCTCCCCATACGGCCTGCCACCCGAGGTCGAGAGAAGCGAGCCCCACACCGGACCCCAGCGTCGCCACGAGGAAAACCGCGACCGACCCTTCCAGCGTGCGGATCGCCGGAACGCCGGCCAGAGACGGAACTCGGTACTCCCTTCTCCCCCACCTCGCCCCGGCAGGCTCACCGACGGCGTCGCCCCAGCCCGCCGCGAGGTATCCAACGACCGCGAAGGGACCACTGATCAGAGAAGAGGCCAGCCCACCCACCGCCGTCGTGATCATCGGGACGACAATGAACAGGCTCCGCCGAGGGCGGTCTCGGTCTCGCGCTATCGCCTCGTAGAACGGAAAGCCGTCTCCACGCGCCACGGCGACGAGAACCATCCCGGAGACGACTGAACCGAAGACCATGGTCCCTGGAAGACCAAGCTGGGCATGCACAGCAGCAGCAGCAGAGAAAATGGCGACGTGAAAGAGCTTTCGCGTGTACGCCACTCTCACACCGCGGGACCGAAGACGGCCGACCCATGCCGCAGCAGGAAAGCCGACAGCCAGCGCTATGGCGAACGCCAGAGCTCCCGTGGAGGCATCGGGCACAAGGGGAAGCAGGTACTGCATTTCGGGGTCGTCCTCGACGATGAGAAGTCGGCAGGGCGGAGTCGTGCTCAGCCCCTCGTCACTCGCATGGGCTCGTGTGGAAGGACGCTTCAAGTAGCCTGGCAAACACTCGCGCTGCATGCTCGCCATCAGCATGCACCGTAAGGATTCCTAGAGGAACAGGCCGTATCGGCAGTCTACCTTTCCGGGTAGCGGAAATCCATGTTCACGGTCGTGCTCATGCGGTTGCTGCAGCGCGGATCTCACGAACACCCGCGGCTGCCCCATCCGGATGGCGGTAGACTGCAGAGCCAGCCACAACCACCGTCGCCCCTGCACCGACAATCGAAGCTACGTTACCCGCGCCCGCTCCTCCGTCGACTTCGAGTTCCGCCCTCGACCCGATTCCGTCCAGCATCGCCCGCGCTCGCGCGAGTTTGGCCGTGCTGGCCTCGATGTACGACTGTCCACCAAAGCCCGGATTCACCGACATGATGAGCAACAGATCGAGGTCGGGCAGAATGTCCCGGACCGTCTCCAGCGACGTAGCCGGATTCACCGCTACACCTGCTTTCGCGCCCAGCTTGCGGATCTGTTGTACAGTGCGGTGAAGGTGCGGACACGCTTCTTGATGTACCGTGACGTAATCGGCTCCCGCGCCCACGAAGTCTTCGAGATACCGGTCGGGATTCTCGATCATCAGATGGACATCAAGGGGGAGCTTGGTCGAGCGACGGGCCGCCTCCACAATCAGCGGTCCGATCGTGATGTTCGGCACGAAGTGTCCGTCCATCACGTCGACGTGAATCCAATCCGCACCGCCCTCACCCACGGCCTGGATGTCGTCGGAGAGGCGTGCGAAGTCCGCCGATAGGATCGAAGGGGCGATCTTCATGCCGTGGCCGGAATCCTCGAATCAGGAGTCAGAATAAAGATCCCACCCGGAGCAGCGATCACCGCAGCTTCCGGCATGCCCAGAAAGAGTCCCGTGTCTACGATGCCCGCACGGTACAGGAGCCGTTTCTCAAGGGCTGAGGCATCCTCGATACCCTTCGGATAACGAGCGTCCAGGAAGACATTGCCGTTGTCACTCCGGATGACATGTCCCTCGGGGTCGACGCGAAGCCGGACATGGGCACCCGTGGATTCGATGAACGTCTGCAGTGCGTCGACCGACCAGTCTACGACCTCGACCGGGAGTGGGGCCTTCGTTCCGAGTTTGGAAACCAGCTTGCTGTCGTCCGAGATAATGATCAGACGACGAGAGGCTTGGGCCACCATCTTTTCCCGCAGCAAAGCCGCTCCCAGCCCTTTGATCAGATCCAGGCCGGGGGCGACCTCGTCTGCACCGTCGATGGTGAGATCGAGTTCCCGGCGGGAGCCGAGTTCGACCAACGGAATCCCGACCTCCAAGGCCTGACGTTCGGTCTGAACCGATGTCGGCACACCGACGATGTCGGTCAAGCGTCCCTCACGGAGCGCTTCACCCAGAAGGTCGACGAGATGTCGGACAGTGCTTCCGGTACCGAGACCGAGAGCCATACCGCTCTCCACGGATTCGAGCGCTTTCGCGGCAGCCGCGCGCTTCAGTTCGTCGGCGTTCAACGGCGAGGATCCGTCACGTGTTGCGGTGACTCGCAGAAGAGGGTCTTCGGACTCGGGAATCTATGCGCCGCCCGGCGATAGAACCAGTTGATGCGCTGTCTCGCCTCGCCGACGTTATCCTCGCGTCCGATCGATCCGCAGACGTGCGTCCGCCAGTTGACGATCAACCGCCTCGAGCGCCGTGCCACCGTCTGCCACTCGGGCATCTACAGAAGTCAGCCAGTCGAAGACATCGACCACGTCACCTTCGAACGCGTGACTCTCGGCCTGAAAAACGTCGAGCGTCAGCTCCGATAAGGATACGCCATTCAACTCGGCCGTTCGCACCAACCGCCCCACGACCTCGTGCGTGGTCCGAAACGGAACACCTCGACGCACGAGATAGTCGGCGAGATCCGTCGCAAGGAGTTGCGCGTCCATGACCTGGGTCATGCGACCAGGCTGAAACGCGGCGGTCGCGATCGCGCCGCGCAACGCAGGCAGCGTCAGCACCAGAGTGTCGATCGTGTCGAAGAGCGGCTCCTTGTCCTCCTGCAGATCCCGGTTGTAGCTCGTTGGAAGCCCTTTGAGGAGGGTCAGCATGGACATCAGGTTGCCGACCAACCGCCCCGACTTGCCCCTGCCGAGTTCCGCGACATCGGGGTTTCGCTTCTGCGGCATCAGACTGGAGCCTGTACTGAATCCATCCGAAAGGCGCACGAAGCCGAACTCGGCGCTGGAGAAGAGCACCAGGTCTTCGGACAGGCGTGACAGATGCACGCCGATCATCGCCCCGGCGTATACGAAATCGCAGATCCAATCCCGGTCAGAGACCGAGTCGACGGAATTCTCACTCACGCGATCGAACCCGAGTTCCTCACGGATCGACTCCCGATCGATCGGGAACGGACACCCGGCGATCGCACCGGAGCCAAGAGGAAGGACCGCGGCGGCGGCGCGCGCGGCGTTCATCCGCTCAAGATCCCGCAGCACAGGAAAGAGGTGACTGAGTGCCCACTGCGCTGCACGCACGGGCTGAGCCTGCTGCAGGTGTGTGTAGCCCGGCATCACGATGTCCCGCCCGGATACGGCAAGCTCATGAAGGGCATCGGCCAGGTCGCATAGCAGCGAAATGATTCGATCGGCTGCCGCCATCCCGTAGAGTCGCACGCCTGTGGACGACTGATCGTTCCGGGAGCGCCCCGTATGCAACTTGCCCGCGACTACCCCCACCGCCTCGCCCAGCATTCTCTCGATGACGGAGTGGATGTCCTCCTCATGCGCTCCCGCCAGCCCCTCCTCCTCAATGCGAGCTGCAACCCGCCCGAGACCATCGACGATCGCTACGACTTCGTCCTCTGAGAGAACGCCGGCGGCACCAATGGCCCTCGCCCACGCAACGCTTGCCCGAACATCCTCGCGCCAGAGGCGCTGGTCGACTCCCAGGCTCAGGTTGAACGGCACCATCTCCGGAGCCATTCCCTCCTCGAATCGTCCGCCCCAGAGGGCGCCCGCTTCCTTACTCATCAGGCATCGTCGTTCGCGGTGGAGCGACCCGATCGCGGATCGCCGATGGTACTGTCAGGACGTCCCCGCCTCCGCGATCTCCTCCATGAGGCGCGTGACCGTTTCCGGCGTGCTTGCTCCCTTTTCAACCGCCGCAGCGGTGCGAATCGGAAGTTCGAAGAGACGGATGAATCCCGTCGCATCGGCGTGGTCGTACGTGACGGCATGATCGAAGCTCGCAAAATCCTCGCCGAAGAGCGAGACCGGGCTTGTCCGCCACACGGCGATCGCCGAACCCTTGAAGGGCTCCACCGTCAGCTGACCTATGACCGTTGAGCTCATCACGACTGATTCGCGCAGGATCACACGAAAAAAAAGGCCCGGGGTCGAAAGCCCGACCACGTCCCGCCAACGTGCCGGAGGGCCCAATGCCCCTCGCTTCCGCCCCCGGTCCTCAATGCAGACCGCGTGTAACTTCATACAAAATATTCGCATAACTATCACACCATACCAGCGGCGTGTCAACCTGCGCACGCCGGTTCGTGGGACGAGCACCCGATCTCCGAGACTGGAAGTGCCCCCAACCTCGACGCACGAAACACAGATGTCACACGTCCGACTTCGTACCCATTGCATACGAAGCCCGGAGAAGCGCAAGCCCCCCTGTCGCGACGAGACTCGTGCCACCCTGATCCCTGGCCGCATCTATATGCACCTCGACACCGCCTCCTTTGCGGCTATTGTGCCCATCCTAACTTGCGATTGTGTCAGGTGCGCCTATGATGCTTTTGCGTTCACTAAGAGCTTGAGCTGATTTGCACTACCGGGCATCGTAACGTGCCCCGATAGGATAGAGCTACGGATTTCGGATACAGTGCGCGGTGTTGCCACCTCGTCTGTATGCGTAATGCGGAGACGGTACGACGAGTCGAGGGAACACCATCGGCTCAATAACGTGGAACCTGATCTCCCTGGAGGTAGATGCATGCTCTTTGCCGTCGTGTGCAGGTACTCATCGGACAACGTGAACGCCATCGTCTCACGCTTCGCTTCGGTGGTGGGTGACGACGAGTTTCCCGCGGGTGTCCGACTGGTGAACCGCTACCACTCCCCGGCGACCAAATGGGGTTGCGTCATCGTTGAGGTAGATGACGGCGTACCGCTCCATCTCTGGTTGTCGGAATGGATCGACGTGGCGGACATCGAAGTCCATCCGGTTACCACAGACGAGACCGTGGCCCCCGTAGTCGAAGCCATGCTGTCCAATCAGTGAACTGATTCCGAATGCTACACACCCTGTTGGAGGATATCATGAGAACGATGTTGCTCTCCGTCGCGGCACTCGTCCTGACGATGTGCGCGATTCAGACGCCGTTGGTCGCTCAAGCCATGCCGGCCGGAACGCTCCTCGTGAATACGCGGTGCACCCTGTCCCATGGCTATTCGATCAACGATGCGCTCGAGGTCGCTCGAGCGATGACGTATGACGAGGAAGACGGGCCCCGGTGGATCGGCTTCCGCCAGGCCATTGCCGGAAACGGTGAGATCGCCCCCGACATGGTCCTCAGAGTCGTGCGGTGGATGGACATGTCCCATTGGAGCCGTGGCATCGCCGCAATCGACCGAGACGCGCAAGACCGGGCTCTTCTGGACAGCATCCTCGACTGCGACGACGCCAATCGCACGTTCATGTGGGACCGGAACACGGACGACCTAGGCAATGCGTACGAGGGCGGCACACTCGACGAGACCCTTTCCGAGGTGACGCAGTGCGAGATCAAGGAAGGAAGCACGCTCGAGGACGTCTTCGCCTCGGCGGTCGCGTACAACCGGCCGCTGCGCGAAGCCGGGGACCGGAGCACCGTCCAGATCTCTCACCGGTTCCTCGGGCCGCGGGACGGTGTTGAAATGGGGTCCCGGGTTCTGTTCCGGATACTCGGCGAAAACGCGCACAGCCTCGCGGCTCGTATCGATGCGACGACGAGCACCCCAACCGTCCGGACGCCGGAGGACTATCCCATCGTCGGGTGTGGGGACAGTTCGCTATGGCGTAGTCACGTCGTCTACTGGTCTGACGCTGCCAATTAACGCCAACTAAAAGGATCCAATCCATGAACACCAAGAATCTCTTCACCTTCGCAGGCGTCGCGTACGGCTGGTACGCAGTGATGATCGCCCTCGTGCCACAAGGGTTCTTCAATTCGCTCTACCCCGACCTCGGTCAGGGCAACCTCGACGTGTACTTCGCGGGCACGCTTCTCGGTCTGGCGGTCGCTTGCCTGATGATGCGCTCCCACCCGTCCGGACCCGGTGCGACCGCGCTTTTAGTCGCGATCACAATTGATTGGGTCCTGGCCCTGTATCAGCAGGTTCGTTCCGTCATGGCCGAGGGATTCACACCGATCGGCACCGTGGATTTGGTCGTCGCTCTGATCCTCGGCGTCGGTGGCGCATACCTGCTCTTGCCGTCGCCGAAGGACGGCGGCGCCCAGACGTAATCCCGGCTCGGAATAAGACCATCCGACTCGGCGACGGCGAACGCACGTGCCCGTATCGCTGTGAAATCGCCCGCTGAGACGAACACACGAATTAGAGAGAATCCGTTATGAACGCCAAGGATCTCAATAACGCAAACATATGGAGTGAACCATGAAATTTCTCGTGACGTGGAAGGTCTCCGAAGACAAGTGGCTGAACATCCTTGATGTGTACTCGTCCATGAGCGCCGAAGAGCGGGGCGACGTAGGTGAGGGTGTTTCCCTTGTCGGGCGGTGGCATGACCTGGCCGACAAATCAGGGGTTGCGGTCATGGAGTCCGAAGACATTTCGGCGGTGTTCGCATATCTGGGACGCTGGAACCCACACATGGAGACGACCGTTCGCCCCGTCCTTGAAGACGAGGATGCTGCCGAGGCAGGAAGAGTCATCGTATCAGCAGCGAGATCATGATCAAACAAATCTGACTGTCACATCCCTCGCATTCGCAGCTATCCGACCTCGAGTCAGTGCAACATGAAGCTCTCAAGGAGAACAACATGATGACCGCAAACCGTTGCTTTATGCTTCTCGCCATGCTCGCCCTGGTGAGTTGCACCACACAGACCCCGCCCGTTGTTGACCGGGAAGCTCTCCTCACGTCTCTCACGACCGCCAACGCAGAATACGAGGCCTCACTGGCAGCGTTGGATATCGAATCGGCTACCTCGTGGTATTCAGCCGACGCGGTCCTTTATATGCCCGGCCTCGATGCGCTCGCGGGTGTGGACGCGATCCGAGAGTTTATGGATGCCGCCGCGGCGGATCCGAACGTGGCCGCCGAATTTTCATCCGGCTATGCCGCCATTTCCGACGACGGGGCACTCGGCTACACGATGAGCCCCATGGCCCACACGTACACTGGCGAAGATGGAACCATCGTGACGGACCATATGCGGGACTTCCACGTCTGGCGCAGGAGCAGTGATGGGGCCTGGCAACTCGTCATCGACGTTGCCAACACCGCGCCGGCTCAGGAGGAATAGCGCGAACCACAACGAGGCGGGTCCGCAGCGCGGCGCCAGCACTGACGATACGACTGGCTCAGCCCGGACGAGCCATCCGCTCCAGGCGCGCCTGCACGTCATTCAGTCTCGTTGGATCTCGTAGAATGATCAGGATCGTGTCATCACCAGCAAGCGTCCCGAGGACCTCAGGCCACTCTTCCCAGTCGATGGCGGCAGCCACGGTCTGTGCGCCACCCTTCATCGTACGGACCACGAGGAGGTGATCGACGCCATCCGCACTGTGGAATAGCGTCGGCAAGAGGGAGGCGAGCGACGGCGTATAGTCCCACTCCTCGGGAGAGGAGTAGAAACCCACGCCATCAGCCCCGGGAGCCTTCACCAGTCTGAGCTCACGCATGTCTCGGGACAGCGTGGCCTGGGTGACCTCGATGCCCCGTTGGGTCAGCAACTCACGCAAAGACGCCTGGCTCGTGACCCGATTCTTCTGAATGACGTCGAGAATTTCCCTCTGGCGTTCTCGCTTGCTCACGAAACCACCTCCTCGACGAGTTCACGGACGCGCTCTGGTTCGAAGCCGAGGGAGCGTTCGATCTCTTCCCCGTCTTCGAAGATAATCAGGGTGGGGATGCTTCGAATCTCGTACCGCATCGCGACATCGGGAGCGTGATCGGTATCCACTTTCACCACGAGCATCTTGCCGATCTGCCGGTGAGCGATCTCGTCGATCAGGGGCGCAACCATTTTGCACGGTGCACACCAATCAGCATAGAAATCCACCAGAACCGGCACGCCCGATTCGAGCACCGTCCGTTCGAAGTCCTCCTGGTTCACCTTGACTGGGCGATCCAGCAAGATCGGTTTGCTGCATTCACCGCACACCGGCCGATCATCGGCCCGATGCACGTCGATCGAGTTCAGGGCGAGGCAGAAGCCGCACCGGAGTGTCGCGTTCGCGGTCGAATCACTCATGGTGACCGAGCCCCCCCCTTTCTCTGTGTCGTTCGAGTTTCCGACTCAACGAAAGGTCAACTGAATGTGGTGGACAAGCACGAGGCCCGGATGGCAGTACGCCATCCGGGCCTCTTTGGAACCACTCGGCACGTGAACCGTCGGGCTAGAAGAGGTCGTACTTGACCTTGACCATGCCGTAGCGACCAATGCTCGGCACACCGACGAACGCCACGTTTTCCGAATCGAACAGGTTCTGGACGGAGAGCTGGACAGTCGCGCGCGTATCCGGAATCTGGTATCCAAGGCCCAAGTCTACGACCGTCGTTCTCGGAACATCACCCGCGAACCCTGCGGAGGACGCTGAGAAAGAGCTGTTGAACCGGAAGCGCGTCGACGCGTTGAACCCCGAGACGACATTCCGATACGCGAGACTGACCGTACCCTTGTGTCGCGGCGCGTTCAGTGAAATCGATTCACTGCCAAGTACGGGGAACGTCTCGTCCGACACCCACGAATACGTGCCTCCGAGCGTCAGCTCGTCGGTCAGGAACCACTGCATTGCGAAGTCGCTTCCGAACAGAGTCAGATCACCCACGTTCCGGTAGGACACGATCACGTCCGCGCCCGGGCTGAACTCCGGCGTCGCAACAACCCCGAGCGGCACCTGGGCGATCCCAGCCGCAAGCTGCGGCACGATCTCAGCAGCCTGGGCCTGCGCCGTCGCGGCAGCGGTCGCCGGATCCATCCCAGCCGCAATCAGCGACTGAGTGAGCGCCGTCACAACCGGCACCGTGATGTAGCCTCCGACGTCCTGCCCGTTCAACGTAACAAGCGGAGTTTGAATGGTCAGCGGTGACACGAAATTGTTCTGTTTCGAGTAATACACGTCCGCCGTGATCTTGACGCGGTTATCGAAGATACCGGTCCACCCGATCTCGAACGTTTCGTTGTTGCTTTCCTGAATCGTCTCAATCGGGCTGACCATCGACGTCGCAGCCGACGTGGGGGCCAAGGCTCCATTTCCTGGATTGAACAACATAGTGCCGATGTCCGCAGCCGTTGGGCTAAGTCCGCCCAGCGCCGTGATCAAGGGCCCCAGCGAGGCCGGTAGTGCTCCGGCTGCGACTTGTGCCTGCAGCGCCCCGAGAGCGGCAGGCCAGAAGTTGGGCGCCGCTGCGATTGGGAGTATCGCGCTCCGATCTGGATTGAATGGGGACCGGAAGCCCTTCAACGTGCCGTCCTCATTCAAAACCGACCAACCGTTCGGACCAGAGCCAAAGGCCCGCAGACCGAATCCCAATGCCTCCAGCGACGGAGCGAAGCCGTTTGAGATATCGAGGAAGTAGTTCAGGGAAGAGGGAGACGAGTACGCTTGGTTGTATGAGAACCGAAGGCTCTGGTCCTCTTCTGGCCTGAGGATGAGCGCCACCCTGGGTGAGAAAACGTCTTCGGGCAGGATAGAATGGTTGTCGAGGCGAGCTGCCAGGACGAGGTCGATGTCCGGCGTGAGTGCGGTCTTCGACTGAACGTACGCTCCCCACTCATCCATTTCGTCCGAGTCTTCGTACTGGCCGTTGATGTTTCGTTCGGTGTCCGGACGCGTACCGAAGTAGTCGAACCCGTACGTAAAGTCCTGCCGACCATCCCAAAGATCGAAACCGTGCTGGGCCTGGGCGACCCAGAGCTTGGAACGATCCACGAGCGGAACGCCCGTGTTCAACAGGTAGCTGGTACCCGCGTCGCTCGTGTTGAGATACGCCTGCGCAAAGAACCGATCGTAGCTCATACGACCCTGGAAGAACTCGTACACCCAGTCCTGCGTCTGCCCGCCACCGAGGCCGGTCAGTTCCACACCGGACGACTGGTTTCGTCCATATGTACCGACGAAGGTTCCGTTATCCGCGAAACGCCAGTCAGCACGAGCTTCCAGACCCATGCGCTGTATGTCGTAGTCACGGACGCCCAACCGGCCGCATGCGAGCTGCGCCTGCTCGGTGGTGAACCCGCGAATCACCTTGTCGCTCACGCAGAACGCCGGGTCGGCGTTTGCCGCCGCCCGGTTCGCCAGCTCGACCGGATCGTCGAATTCCCATTCGTTTCCAGTCAAACCCTGCCCGGAGATCTTGAAGCCGAAGTTGTCCGCCAGCTTGAAGGCCGAGCGGAACGAGCCCTGGAGGACCGAGCGCTGGCCGGCACCGAACGTCACCGATGTTCCCTGCTCATCGAGCGGCGACTTGGTGATGATATGCACGACGCCGTTCGCCGTGTTGGGCCCATACAAGGCCGAGCCCGGGCCGAGAACGACCTCCATGCGGTCTACATCCGCCTCGTTCGACGGAATGAAGTGCATGAGGTTCACCCGGAGAGACGGCACGCCCGCGAGTCGGTTGTCGGTGAGCATGTGGAGCCCACCCGAGAAGATGTTGTTGAATCCCCGCGTGGTGACGTTTCCGCCCTGGATGCCGTATGTGATAATGTCGACACCAGGCGCCGAGCGGAGGTGCTCCATGAAGGAAGCCGCCGGCCGCTCTTCAATCTCGATGGAGCTGATGTTCACCGAGGTCGCGGGGGCTCTGGTCACCTTTTCACCGGCCTGAGTACGCCCCGTCGTCACGACAATCGGATCGAGTTCGAAAGCGATCGACTCTAGCGTGATGTCGAACGTAGTCGCCTCACCCGCGGAAACCCGCACGTTATCAAAGCGCTGTGGCCGGTAGCCGACGACATCTACAACCAGCGAGTATGTGCCCGCCGGGATCTGGAAGATGAATCGACCAGCATTGTTGGTGAGCGTCTCCGTACCGGCAGCATCGAGGAGCCGAACGCTCGCCTGTGGCACAGGTGCACCGGATTCAGCGTCGGTGACTGTACCCATGAGCGAGCTCTGCTGGGCCGAAACCGGTGCAGACAGCCCGAGCGCAGCTAGCGAAAGAAGAAGGGCTGAAAGCCCGACACGATGAGGGCGCATCTGTACACCTCGCGCAAGCGGGAAAAAATCTGAAAAAGGCAGAACGGCATCTGTGCGTGAGTTTAGTGACTCAACCATTTAAGCCGCAACAATTTCGGTAACCTCCCGGAAACCCGGTTCCTGACACCTCGGCAACGCGCGATTCATCCTCTGGCTCTGGCCGCTTGAGCCCGCACGCCCCATTCTCGAGCCATGAACGTCCACGGCCTCACGCTCGACCGCCTCACCGAGGCACAAAGACGGATAGCAGACGCCGTGCACCGGACTCCGCTGGTGCACTCTCGTACGCTCTCGGAGCGCGTCGGGGCTCCGGTCTGGCTCAAGTGCGAAAATCTGCAGAAGACCGGTGCCTTCAAGGTGCGCGGCGCCCTGAATCGACTCCTGACCCTGTCCCGGGAGGAGCGGGCTCGCGGGGTTTCGACGATCTCGGCAGGCAATCACGCGCAAGCCGTGGCTTGGGCGGCTTCAGCTGCGGGAGTCTCCAGCACAGTCGTCATGATGGAGCACGCATCGCCGACGAAGGTGCGCGCCAGCCGTGACTATGGCGCCGAGGTCATCCTCCACGGCGACGCATCAGCAGCCTTCGAGAAAGTCCATGAAGTCACGGATGAACGGGGCCTGACCTTCGTGCATCCGTTCGACGATCCGGAGGTTGTAGCCGGGCACGCCTCATGTGGACTCGAGATTCTGGAGGATCTTCCTGAAGTGGGGACGATCGTGGTCCCGGTGGGAGGAGGCGGGCTATCGTCGTCGATCACGGCAGCCACCGTCCTCGCCCGAACCGACACTCACGTATGGGGTGTGGAGCCAGCCGGGGCTGCAGCAATGCACGAGTCCTTCACGGCAGGCCACGCGGTGCGACTCGAACGGGTCGATACGGTCGCGGACGGCCTGGGCGCCCCGATGGCCGGAGCGCTGAACTACGAGATCCTCTCCGCACACGCCCGAGGCATCGTTCTCGTGGAGGACCCTGAGATCGTATGCGCCATGACGATGCTTCTGGAACGGACCAAGCTCCTCACCGAACCATCGGGGGCCGCAGGCCTCGCCGCTCTGCTCGAGAGCAAGATCGACTTCGATCATGCGAGACCCGTCGTCATCGTGATCAGTGGCGGGAATGCGGACCTCGCTCAACTGGCCCGACTCATCCAGGGTCAGGCGCGCTGACATCTACCGGCTTCAGGCCTGCATCGGGGAGCCACAATCTCTCGAACGCCCCGTCGTCGGTGGGGAGCGCGCACTGCGCGAGCAGAGCTGGAAGTCACGTGAGTACTGCGGGCAGACCGCACGGATGACCTGCAGAGTGCCCTGGCCGGATCTTCACACCCCGAAAACCTCTTCCTGCTGGCGCTCGCACGGATCCGCGCTGGTGCCTCGATGCCCCAGGGGCTCCTCGACGTGGTGTCCGGTGGACCGTCGCACCTCGGTTGCAGTCCGGGCTGACGCGACGGTCACTCGCCAGCCGGTCGACCTCGACTAGTCGACGTCGACCAACTCGAGGTAGAACACGAGCGTCGAGCCGGGTGGAATGTCGCCCCGGCGAGCCGAGCCATACGCGAGAGCCGGACGAACCACAAGGCGACGGATGCCCCCCCGCCGCATCCCCACGATCCCTTCGTTCCAGCCACGAATGACTTCGTTCCCCCCGAGCCGGATCGCGTACGGCTGACCGCCGAGGTTTCCATCGAAGATCGTCCCGTCCGGAAGCCAGCCGACGTACTCGATCCACACACGGCTCGTTCGGCGCGCGACCGGCCCATTCCCGACGGTTACATCCTGGATGTACAGCCCGGAAGATGTCTGTTCGAACGCCGCAAGATCGACCTCGAGGCTCGGATCGAAGAAGATCTGCGCAGGATCACTCGGAGGCAGAGGCGTGGATGCGGCCCCCGAGCCTCCTCCGGTACAGCCTGCGAACGTCACGGTCAGAGACAGAACGAGCCCCAGACGAAACCGAGTAGTGTGCGCTGGCGTCCGAAGACGAGCTCGCTGTCCCGGACGGTGCCTGCTCGTTCGGCCCCGAGCCGGGCACCAACGGACCTCCGACCTCGAGCCAAACGCGACCATACGGAGTGCGAGTCGTCGAGGGAGTACGGTGAACGGGCGCATCGTGTCGGGTACGATGTAAGAGGAGTCCGAGTCGGAGACTACCCCGGGGTCGCGCGACGGAGCAAGGCGGCGTAGTCGTGCATTGGTCCTCCGGACCCGATCGCTTGCCTATGGGGCGTGAACGATGAACGGACGCGCCCTCTTCACCGCCGTCGTGAGCTCTCGCGTTCTCACCGCCCCAGTGAGGGCAGCGGCCGGATCGCCACCCGTCGGAACTGGATCGGGTGACTCTCGCTTTGCAACGCGATATGGCCTCCAAGAAGAGCTGTTCCCTCCGCGGGGGCCCCCGCGGTGTGTTCGCTCACCTCTCCACCCCCAACCACCGGTCGCTGGTATTCGATCACCGTCTCCCCATCGATCACATGGCGCACGGCGCCATCCGGGTACGCCAGGATCGTCACGGAAACCCAGGTGCTGTCCGGAATCGTGGGGGCTGATGCGTTAATGCAGTGCTGGGTGACCTGCTCTCCACTCATATCCACGTGGGTCCCCGGCGTACACAGATTGGCGGTGGGGCGCACCTCATCTTCCGTACCGCCCAGAAACTGAGCCTCAAGCGAAATCGGAAAGTCCTGATCGACGCCCATCGTCTCCGGTGCTTGAGCGTGGAACATGACACCCGAGTTGGAGCGGGCCCACCCTGGTCCGCCTGCGAATTGTCGGCCGACGAATCGGTATTCGACGAGCAGCTCGTAGCCGTCCAGCGGATCCACGTAGAAGAGGTGACCGAACGTATCGTCGAAACCCGCCGCCGCATCGTACTGGTCATAGGAAACGGAGAGGAATCCGTCCTCGACCCGGAACGTGCCACGTACGTCCTCACCCAGCGGCTCGCCACGAATCTTGGGCACCCAGCCGGTCAGGTCCTCACCGTTGAAGAGATCGACCCATGCGTCAGACTCGGGCGCTGAGGCCGGCTCGTCTCCCGAGTCTGCGACACAGCCAGCGACGAGAGCAGTAGCGATCACGAGGATCGGGATGAAGGACAGTCGCTGAAACGGATTCATGAGCTACCTCTGGCTGGCAGGTGTCGTTGAAGTCTTCACGGGAGCAAAAGGACTCGACCCCCGAGCTGTTTGTACGGTGAGTCCAGAACGATGAGCAGATCGGAGGGCATGTGCTCTGGCTGCCACAGATGAGGTCGAGCGCTCAAGCGAGGCCAGGTACTCTGCCAGAGGCCCCGTCCAGACGTCGTATCCTTCGGCGGTCATGTGCAGTCCGTCACGGATGAAGAGCTCGGGGCGCGGGCGCCCATCTTCACCGAGCATCGGAGTTGCGACGTCGACATAGTGAAGTCGGTCGTCACGCTGAGAGAAGTCACGAACCAGCTGGTTGGCGAGTTCCATCTCTGGCCAGAGTTCCCATCGGGCCAGACTCGGCTTGATCGGGATGAAGACGATCTGAGCAGACGGAGCATCGCTCCACACGGACTGAACGAAGACACCGTAGTCCTCGAGAACCGTCTCCTTCGATTTCCCTGCCCCGATGTCATTGTCCCCCGCGTAAAAAACGATGACGCTGGGGGCGTAGCGCAGGACAGTCTGCTCGAGGAAATGGTTCACGTCGGAGATGTGTGCCCCTCCAAAGCCCCGGTTCACGATGGGAAGCAGCGGGAACCGTTCGGCGGTGTTCCAGAAGCGAATGCTGGAGCTTCCGACGAAGACGATGGGGTCGTCCGGTGGCGCGTTCTTGGCGTCCCAACGGGCGAAGGCGTCGATCTCCTCCGTAAACCGCTCTGGATCCGGATCTCCGGATTGGGCATGTGCGGCCAAGGGGATGAGGAAGCCCAGCATCGCAAGCAGAGCGGCATGTGGCCGAAGTCCTGGGTTCACGAGCCCACCTGGCGTATCGGGTTTGACCTGACGACTCGGAATTCTGCGGCGGCACCCTTCTTCAGGGCAAATCCGAAGTCATGATCGATCAGCCGATCGTCTGCACGGCCGGCAGCGATTCCCCCGTGGAGGGTCTTCGTCGACGACTCGGCCCGCAGAAATTCAGGAGCTACGAGACATCGGAAGCTTCGATCAGATGCCGCGCTTCCCAGCGTGACCGGTCGAATCAGGTTGGCGGCAGAGCTTCCACCCCGACTTCGTAGACCTCATCGAGGCGCACGTCGCTTCCTGAACACCCACCACCCGAACGAATCTCTTCTGCCACGTCGGGCTACAACTCAGCCCTCGGCTTCGATGGCCTTGAGTGCCGCGACCGTCGACTTCACGTGCTCGGCGCTCGTCGCGAGCGCGGCCTGCTCATCGTCGTCGAGCTCGACTTCGAGAATACGCTCGAGGCCGTTCTCTCCGAGCATACATGGCACGCCCAGATAGAGATCATCAAACCCGTATTCTCCCTGCAGCCATGCCGCGCAAGGGAGGATCCGCCGCTTATCCTTCACGATCGCCTCGGCCATCTGAACCGCAGCAGCGGCCGGCGCGTAGTAGGCGCTGCCCGTCTTCAGGTATGCCACGATCTCGCCCCCGCCCTTCCGCGTCCGCTCGACAAGCGCATCGATGCGGTCCTGCGAGAGCAGCTGAGTGAGCGGGATACCGCTCACCGAAGTGTAGCTCGCGAGCGGAACCATCGTGTCGCCATGCCCACCGAGCACGAGTGCCTGGATGTCCTCGATCGAAACATCGAGCTCGAGTGCGATGAACGACCGATAGCGGGCCGTGTCGAGCACACCAGCCATACCGATGACACGCTCACGCGGAAAACCGGACGCCTCCATGGCGACCTGAGCCATCACGTCGAGCGGGTTGGTCACCATGATGATGATCGAGTCCGGGGCGACGCGGGCGATCTCCTTCGAGACAGACCGAATGACATTCGCGTTCGTCTTGAGGAGGTCGTCACGGCTCATCCCAGGCTTTCGCGCAATGCCTGCGGTAACGATGAAGATGTCTGCGCCCGCGGAGGACTCGTAGTCGTTCGCCCCAGAGACACGAGAATCAAAGCCCTCGATCGGAGCGCTCTCCCACTGGTCGAGCCCCTTACCCTGCGGGATCCCGTCCGCGATATCGACGAGAATGACCTCTTTGGCGAGTTCTTTCTGGGACAGCAGCTGCGAGCACGTCGCGCCGACGTGTCCGGCTCCGACTACGGTGATCTTCTTGGCGCTCATGTAAAAACGCTACTCCGCGGCAGTGGGGGTACGAGTCAGAGGTCGATCCTGCCGGAGCATTTCACCGGCGGGTTCGAAGGAGCTCCAAACGAGCGCCTGCAGGAGTATAACGAGCCTTGGGAAGAGGTCTACCCGACGCCACTCACAGGGAGCGTTGCGCTGAGTAGCAGGCTACGATCGATCGGGATCGGCCATGGTCAACCTCCGGTCTGCGAAAGCGCAACGAGACCGCCCGAACCCGCATCACTCCCCTGGATCAGGTAGTGCCGCTCGGGCTTGATTTGGAGGGTCTCTACGATGTGCGGGATCAGGTCTTCACCCGCGCGCAGTGGGTCGCGCAGATTCGTCTGAATCGAACCGAAGAGGCACGGACGGAGCTGTCCATCGGCCGTGAGCCGCATTCGGTTGCAGCGGTCACAGTAGTTGTGGCTCATCGGAGTGATCACCCCGATGGTGCCTGGCGCGCCCCGGAACTGGTGATACAGTGCCGGACCGTTCCCGAACGGTCCCTGAACAGGCTCGAGGGCGTCGATGCGCTCGATCCGCCGAAGGGCCTCCGTACACGAAATGAACTGGTTCGCACTGAGGTCCAGGTTGGCACCGGTCGGCATCATCTCGATGAAGCGGACGTGCCAGGGGCGCTCCCGCGTGATCTCCGCGAAATCCTCGATCTCGTCGTCATTTTGACCGCGAATCAGGACGACGTTGATCTTGATCGGAGCAAACCCGGCTTCCTCAGCGGCCTGCAACCCCTCCATGATCTTCGGGAAGGAGCCCGGACGCCTCGCGATCGCGTCGACCCGATCCGGCCTGAGCGAGTCGAGCGAGACGTTGAGTCGCTGTATGCCAGCTTCACGAAGCTCGCTTGCGTGCTCGGCAAGCAGAACCGCGTTTGTCGAGAGGGAAAGGTCCTCGATCTCCGGCACAGCGGAGATCATGCGCACGAGATCAGGGAGGTCCCGACGAACGAGGGGCTCCCCTCCGGTGATACGCACCCGACGCAGACCCATGCTCGCCATGGTGCGAACGATCTGCTCGATCTCCTCGTAGCTCAGAAGCTCATCCCGCTTGAGCCACGGCAGGCCCTCCATGGGCATGCAGTACACGCACCGGAGATTGCATTTGTCCGTAACCGAGATTCGGAGATACTCCACGCGGCGCCCGAACTGATCGATCATCCCACCTGACGTGGTCTCGGTCGCTTCCGTCATCCCTCGACCTTCAGCTCAGGGACTGTGATGGACGACGTACCCGTCCCCGGAGGTACGGTCCCTTCCACCCATCCTTCGCTTCCGTCCTGATAGTGTTCCTTCTTCCACACCGGCAAGCGCTTCTTGATCTCTTCGATCACATACCGCGCGGCGTCGAAGGACTCTGCACGGTGCGGGCTCGAGACAGCGATCGCGACCGACACCTCGCCGATGGCCAACTCACCCGTTCGGTGCTCTACGGCGACCCGATCCGAACCAAGTCGACCAGCCGCTTCTTCCGCGATCGACTGCAACTCCCTTCTGGCCATGTCCACGTACGCGTCGTAGCGCATGCCAGAAACCGGGCGCCCGTCCGCATGGTTCCTCACGACCCCGACGAAGAGGAGCGCCGCTCCGTCTTCGTCCGACCCTACCCGCGAAAGCACTTCGGTCGGGTTGATGACATCGGCTCCAACCCGACAGTGGCAGACGCACGATTCGGTCACGACGTCAGCCTCCTGCGACGGGCGGGATGAAGGCGACCTCGTCGCCTTCGCGCAAAGGTTCATCGAGCATCGCGTACGACTGGTTCACGGCAACCGCCGGCTCTTCCGGGAGCGCGTCGAACGGCTCTCCTCTCCCCCGCAACTCGTGCACGAGATCCGCCACGGTGGCTCCATCATGGAGTTCGACGGCAAGCGCAGATGCCCCGACCAGTTCGCGGTACGAGGCGAAGAAGAGCGTGTTGACGGAAACGGACACGGAGCGCCTGGGGAGATCGTTGGGCGAAAGGAACCCTGAACCCTGAAAGGGTCGTGGGCACATACACATAGGCCGACCCCTCAAGGGCCGTCAACGTTCCCGCCAAGAGCCTGATGCGCTCTTCGTCAGCCTGTGAAGAAGAAGTCCGGCATCGCGTCCGCATCATGGTGATCCGGCCCGGCCCGCCCGGAAACGCCAACCCCTCCGCGCCGGCGGGCGGCAGGACCCTCTCGACCCCTCAACGCCCGAATCCTGCGGCCCATCTCCTCTCGCAGGGCCTGAAGCTCCAGCACCTGGACAGGTGTCAGCACCTCCAGCAGCGCCGCCTGCTCTTCTGCGAAGAGCCGGGCCTCCTCCACACGCAGCTCGGTCATTCTCGTCAGGAGCTGCTGCGCCTCTGCTTCGTCCACGCCACCCTCGAGCATGAGAGCCTCGACGCGTCGGCGTACAGCCATCTCCGCCCTCCCCAGTTCACGACGCTGACCTTCGAAGCTCAAGATCACCGCAGAAAGCTCTTGGGACTGAACCATGTCCAGCCCAAGGCGCTCTTGCATCGTCCGCGCCATCTGACGGCGAATACGCCGCTCCATTTCCTCCCGGTTCGGACGCCGATCGCCTCGGTCCTGGGCCTGCACGCTCATCGGAACAACAACCAGAGCGGCCATCAGCGCGAGTACCAGCCTGAAATCCCTGCGTCGCATGTTCATCATGCCGCTCCCTCAGCTTCAAGTTCCTCGAGGAGTTCCATAAGAGCTTCGTCCGACAGCCCTTCGAGTGATGGCTCTCCGGCAAGAAGCCCATCGTCACTGAGCCAGAGTTCGCCTTCCGCGGTCTCGGACACGAAGCCCGGAATCGCTGCGTCGATCTGCTCCCGTGGCTCGGTCGATACGTTGATCCCAAGCGCCAACGCGGCCACCGCAGCAGCAGAGATGCCCCACCACGGCCTGCGGGCAGGCCGACGAGACGTCCTCACGGCCGTCGCCACGTGATCGGCGAGCTCGGTCGGCACAGCCGGAGGCGCAGCACGCAGCATCTGGATCAATTCCAGCTCCGCCGCGCAGTCCTCGCACGACAGCAGGTGCCCCTGCACAGCGTCCAGCTCACCACTACTCAGCCGATCCGTGGCAGCGCCCGGAAGGTACTCCCGAATCATCCCGCAATCTGTGTGGCTCATTGCATCAACTCCCTCAACCGGCGGATGCCGTGAAAGTAGTTCACCCTCGCCGCACCCTCACTCGACCCGATCATCTCCCCGATTTCCCGAAAACTCAGCCCTTCGTCGACTCGGAGCGAGACGGATAATCGCTGCTTTTCCGGAAGAGTCTCGAGCATGGCTCGAGCCCTCTCCGATTCCCGCCTGGCCACCGCCTGCTCCGCGGGGTCCGGATCGTCGACGGCCATGGGGGCTACATCGTCGATCGCGGATTCCCTCCAACGGCCGTGTTTTCGCAGCGTCGCGCGAGCCTCGTTTGCCGTGATCGTCATCATCCACGTCCGGAAGGCAGCATCTCCTCGAAAGCCGTTCAGGGCGCGAAACGCCTTGATGAAGGCATCCTGCACCACGTCCTGAGCGACATCGTCTCGTCTCGTGATGGACAGAGCCACCCGGTAGGCGGAAGCGTGATGTCGTCGCACGAGTGCGTCTAGTGCGGCCTCGTCTCCCGAGCGGCAGCGTTCGACCAGCTCGACGTCGGAAGCGCCCCCGTCCCTGCGTGAATCGTCCGTCACTGATGATTGGACGCGTGCCAGCTCAAAGTGTTAAACGGGTTTGCGCTCGGTGCTGAAAACCGGGTCCGAGCGAAGCGCTCAGAAACCGACTTCGTCGAGCTTCTCAACCCGGGCGCGAAGGTGCTTCGACGGTTTGAACACTGGGACGGACCTCGAAGGCACTTCGACCGCCTCGCCAGTCCGAGGGTTGCGCGCCATCCGAGTCTTCCGCTTGCGCACCTTGAACGTCCCGAACCCGCGGATCTCGATATTCTCACCGTTGGCGAGCGCCAGCTTGACTGCGTTCAGGAACCCATCCACGACGAGTGCGCAGTCCTTCTTGGTGATCCCTGGACCGATGGCCTCTGCCACCTGTTCCACCAGGTCTGCCTTCGTCATTTCACCTCCAGGAGAGCCTTCAACGGGGTCCGTGCGGCAACCGGATGGAGACGGTAGCAAGCACACACTGCGACCGCAAGGTAGGTCGGAGTCGTTGCAGCATAGTGACTTGCGGCACTGCTGCGAAGTACCGCAGTGCTCGGGTCATCCGCCGGCTCGCTCCTCCATGAGCGCAATGAACTCGTCGAAGAGATACCTGCTGTCGTGCGGGCCCGGCGCCGCTTCGGGGTGGTACTGCACCGAGATCACAGGAAGGTCGCGGTGTCGAACGCCTTCGGCAGTACCATCATACAAGTTCACGTGCGTCAGCCTCAGGCCCGGTGCGCCAGGAATATCATTCCCGTCGCCGGACTCCACAGCGAACCCGTGGTTCTGCGAGGTAATCTCGACCGTTTCGCGGTCGAGGTTTCGTACAGGGTGATTTCCACCGTGATGCCCGAACGGAAGCTTGAACGTGCGCGCTCCGAAGGCGCGGCAGATCAATTGATGTCCGAGACAGATCCCGAAGATCGGGACATCGGCGTCCGCCAGAGCCAGAATGGCCTCCTCGGCAGCCTCGACGGCCGCCGGGTCGCCCGGACCGTTCGACACGAACAGGCCGTCGGGTTTGGCTGCGAGAATCTCCTCGACCGTGGTTTCGGCCGGGAGGACTGTCACTCGGCACCCTCTCTCGGCCAGCAACTTGGGCGAATGGGCCTTCACGCCGAAGTCGTACGCCAGCACGTGGAACCGCTCTTCTCCCACGGCTGGAACCTCGTAGGGTGTGCCGGTCGATACACCGCACGCCAGATCGAGGCCCTCCATCTTGGGCTGATCGAGAATTTGGGACAGGAGCCGATCCGAATCGGTGTCCGCCGGTGCGATCGCACCCCGCATCGCACCTTCGGATCGGATATGTCGGGTCAGCGCCCGGGTATCAATCTCGGAGATCCCCGTAATGCCATGCTCTCTGAGGTAGTCGTCCAATCCGCCTTCCGAACGCCAATTCGACTGCACCCGACTGGCTTCGCGAACGACGAACCCCGACACCTGCGGTACCGGAGATTCACAATCCTCAGCGTTCACCCCGTAGTTACCGATCAGAGGATAGGTCATGGTCACCAACTGACCCGTGTACGAGGGATCCGTGAGAACCTCCTGATACCCGGTCATCGACGTGTTGAAGACGACCTCACCGAAGGTGACGGCATCCGCACCGAGCAGAGTTCCGTCGAATCGACGTCCGTCCTCGAGCAGGAGGTAGGCTGTGTGGTTCAGGGAGGTCTCCTGCTGGGTTCAGGGGGCAAGTTGAGGCGTCCAGAAAACGCCACGTCTGGCCGTAAGCTACCCCGGGTGGA
This sequence comes from Gemmatimonadota bacterium, assembly GCA_028873595.1. GTDB lineage: Bacteria > Gemmatimonadota > Gemmatimonadetes > Longimicrobiales > Gaopeijiaceae > UBA2589. The sequence goes on from JAPPOV010000003.1 coordinate 74,632, forward strand.
AAGGGGGTCAACCGAAGCTCACGACCGAGGTTACTTTGGAGCATATGAACACGGTCTACATTCACGCCGACGAGTCCTGCCTGGGCAACCAGAACCAGAAAGCATCCAGTCCCGGCGGGGCTGGAGGGCTGGTCGAGGTGTGGAAGAACGGCGCCTGGGAGCGCCGTGACTACTGGCTTTCCGAGCCCGACACGACAAACAACCGAATGGCTCTGCGCAGCGTGATCGAGCCGCTGTCTGCCCTGACGCGGACATGCCGGATCATCTTCACATCAGACAGTCAGTACCTCGTGAAGGGGATCAACGAGTGGCGGCACGGATGGAAGCGAGCCGGATGGAAGCGCAAGGGCGGGCCGATCCTCAACCTCGAGCTCTGGAAGCAGGTGGACCGTCTCGTCGAGCATCACGACTTCTCAGCCCGCTGGGTGCGTGGACACGACGGTCATCCGGAAAACGAGTACGTCGACTTCCTCGCGACCCGAGCCGCCGCAGAGCAGTCGCACTCACGGGGGCTCACAGCGTCCGGATTCACGGAGTGGCTCGACGAGCAGCGCGAGAAAGGAGCCTTCCTCGAGTACATGGAGTTTCAGGCTCCCGCGGACCGGTACGGGCCCTGATCCCAGTGTAATCACTGCTTCGCCGACGGAACTGACGGCTGCTGCCGCGGCCAACGACCCGTCGCTCCCACAACAGCGAAGGGCCCCAGCCTGCAGCAGGCTGTGACCCAGGCCGTCTCTGTCTGATGGGCCCTCGGTGTCATGAGCCCGTGACGTGTGGACCAATCTTGCTGGTTACACTACATGGATCTGGCGTTCGAACACGTCACAGAAGTGACGCACGAAGGTTTCACCTGCCTCGGCGAGGGTCGGCGGGTGTTCCAACTCTCGCTCCAGAGACGTCACATCCCTGTCTGATATGCCACACGGGACAATCGTTTCGAAGTAGCTGAGGTCCGAGGTCACGTTCAGGGCGATCCCGTGAGACGTGATCCATCCGGACGAGACACGGATCCCAATGGCAGCGAGCTTTCCAGTCGTCGTCCACACACCGGTTCCGGCATCGTCCCGAACCGCATCGATGCCGTACTCCGCCGCGACACGGATCAAGACGCTCTCCAGGTCCCTCAGGTATCTGTGCAGGTCCTTGCGATCGGGCTTCAGGTCGAGGATAGGGTACGCCACAAGCTGGCCGGGACCGTGGTATGTGACGTCTCCGCCCCGACCCGCGCTGTGAAGCTCAATACCTCGGCGGCCCCGCTCCTCTTCATCCACGAGGATGTTCGCGACATCCGTGCTCGAGCCCATCGTGATGACGTGCGGGTGCTCGAGGACGATCAACGTGTCATCGGCCTCCCCAGCCCTGCGTCTGCGCACGAGATCCGCCTGTAGCTCCAGCGCCTCCCCGTAGGGAACCTTTCCCAGGCGCAGGACGTCGAGCGTCCGAACGTCGCTCACGGATACGTCGAGGCCCCCGAGAGCCAGAAGGCTCCGGGGGCCAGAACGATGCGAAGCCCGCCTGCAATCACGCGTCGTGCGGGAAGGTCTCCAGCGTTTCCTTGAGGCGCGACAGGAAACGAGCCGCGTCGGCACCATCGACGATTCTGTGATCGTAGCCGAGCGAGAAGAGCGACTTCTTTCTGATCGCCATAGAATCGGTACCCGTGTTCGGATCCGTGACCACAACGACCTTCTTCTCGATTGCGCCAGTTCCCAGGATGGCGGCCGTACCCTTCGGAATTACGGGGAGACCAACGAGCGTCCCGAGGACACCCGGGTTGGTGATCGTGAAGGTCGCACCCTGGATCTCGTCGGGCATGAGCTTGCGATCCCTGGCTCGGGTCGCCAGGTCGACGATCTTGTTTCCGATTCCCACGAGTCCGAGGTGGTCCGCGTCTCGCACGACCGGCACAATGAGACCGGGATTGAGGTCCACGGCCATCCCCAGGTTCACATTCCCCCGGTAGATGACGTTGTTACCCGAGACCGTAGAATTCACCATCGGGAATTCGCGAAGGACCCGCGAGACCGCCCACGCCACGAACGCCGTATAACTGACCCGCGCACCCTGCGCTGCCCAGCGTTCCTTGCTCGCAGCACGGATACCATCGATCGCCGAAAAGTCGATCTCGATGAACGAATGCACGTGCGGCGCCACACGCTTCGCGACGACCATGTGCTCTGCCGTGAGCCGGCGGATCTTGTCCATCGGCTCCACCGTATCGGCGGAACGCACCGGGAACTCAGGGTGCTGAACTTCGCGGTAGAATGTCGTCCACAAGTCGGAAGGAGCTGCGCTCGGGGCAGGTGCCGCGGCAGGAGCAGGCGTCGCGGCAGCAGGGACGGCCGGTGCAGCCGGTGCCCCACCCTGCTCGATGAAGTCGAGGATGTCCTGCTTCGTCACGCGGCCGGCGTGTCCCGTACCGGGGACCGCCTGGATGTCCACCCCGTGCTCCTCGGCGATCTTGCGGACCACTGGCGTAGATCGTGTGCGGAGTCGCTCCTCGGCGCTCTGCGGGCCGTCGCTCGCCGGCGGCGGTACCGCCGCCGCGACCGGAGCGACCGGTGCAGCTACAGGAGGAGGCGCAGCCTGCTCCGTGCCCGCTGCGGGCTCGGGAGCGGGAGCGGGAGCGGCTGCTGGAGCCGTGGTCGTGGCTCCAGCTTCCGTATCGATGAAGGCCACGATGGTGCCAACCTCGACTGTTTCGCCTTCCTGCACCGCGATCTCGACCAGGGTTCCGTCCGAAGGCGAAGGAATCTCCGCATCGACCTTGTCCGTCGAGATTTCGAGAATAGGCTCATCACGCTCTACTGCATCGCCTACCTGTTTGAGCCACTGTGAAACGGTCCCCTCTGCGATGGACTCACCCATCTGGGGCATTGGGACTTCAATTCGAGCCACGCTCGATCACTCCGTGTTGGTCAGTATGCCGCGAGATACCGCGCCGCCTTCACGACGTCGTCAGTCTGCGGTAGAAAGTAATCTTCCAGGGATCCCGAGTACGGCACCGGCGAGTCGATCGCCGTCACCCTCAGGATCGGTCCGTCCAGCCACTCGAAGGCCTTCTCACTCACGCGAATCGCGATCTCGCCGGCGATCCCGCCGGTGCGCGTGTCCTCGTGCACTACGAGCAGTTTGTTGGTCTTCTTCACGCTCTCGATGATCGAATTCTCGTCGAGCGGAAGGAGTGTGCGAAGGTCGATGATTTCAACCGATACACCATCCTCCGACTCCAATATCTGTGCCGCCTCGACACTCTTATGCACCATCGCGCCATAGGTAACGATGGTCAGGTCCGACCCCTCCTGGACCGTGCGGGCCTCACCGAGCGGGACGATGTAGTCGTCGTCGGGCAGCACTTCGCGGAGCGCGGGGGCCCGGTACAGTCCCTTGTGCTCCTCGAAAATGACAGGGTTGTCATCGCGGATCGACGCCTTGAGGAGCCCCTTCGCGTCTCTGGCCGTACTCGGGTAGACGATCTTCAGGCCCGGCGTGTGAAAGAACGCCATTTCCACATTCTGAGAGTGGAACGGCCCGCCACGGTTTCCGCCACCGACTGGTCCGCGAATCACAAGCGGCTGCGGCCCTGCTCCGCGGTAATTCGATGTCGCGATGTAATTCGTGATCACGTCGTACGCTGGCGAGATGAAGTCCATGAACTGGATCTCGACCACGGGACGAAGACCCATGTGCGCCGCACCGGCCGCGGCCCCGGTGAAGCCACCCTCGGCGATCGGCGTGTCGATCACCCGGTTCTCGCCGAAGTGCTCCAGAAAGTCACGCGTGACCTTGAAGGCGCCGCCATAAATACCGATGTCCTCCCCCATGAGGAAGACCGACTCGTCCCGGATCATCTCCTCGAACAACGCTTCGGAGATCGCCTCCAGCATGGTGACTGGTTCGCCGCGCTTCGTCTTGAGAAGGTGTTCCGGAATCTCGCGAGACATCGTTCCTCGGTCGTTCAAGCCAGGGTCGGATCCGGGCGGTCGGCCCGGGTCCATGGATGTGGCGTCGTCTGGTCGGTGTAGACGTCGGTGACCGCATCGGGACCGTCCGGATAAGGCTCCGTGATGGCCGCTTCGGCCGCCTCACGACACTCATCGAACGTCTCCCTCTCGATCGCGACCAGTTCTTCCTCCGAAGCCCAGCCGTTTTCGAGCATTCGGGCGCGATAGAGATCCAGGGGGTCCTTCTTCTCCCACGCTCGGATCAAATCGGGATCGACATAATCCTGCGGATGGGGGTCGTGCTGAGCGTGCCCCTTCCGACGGAAATACCTGAGCTCGACCATCCGAGTGCCCTCGCCCGCCCGAACCCTCGTCGCGGCGCGACGCACCGCATCGAATACGGCGAGGACATCCGTCCCGTCGACCGACTCGGCACCGATGCCGTACCCCGGCCCTTTCTCCGTGAAGCTCGAAACGCGGGTATTCTTGTGCGTCGGCGTGGAGAACGCCCACTGGTTGTTCTCGACCATGAGGATCATCGGGCATCTCTGGACCGCCGCAAAGTTGAGCCCTTCGTGCCATGCTCCGGTCGACGACGCCCCATCTCCATAGAAGACCATACCGATACGGTCCTCGCCACGCAGTCGAAAGGAGAGCGTCATCCCGGCCATGATCTCGATCATCGTACCGAGCGGTGACACGGGCCCCACGAAGCCCTTGTCGAAGTCGAACCAGTGCACATTGGCCTCGCGGCCTCGCGTCGGGCTCGTCCCCTTCGCCATATACTGGCGGAAGTAGTCGATGAGTTCTCCACCGAACAGGAAGAGCGCTCCGGCACCGCGGATCGTGTGGCAGAGCATGTCTCCCGTCCCATCTGTACGACGGCGCAGCGCGAAGGCCGCGCCGACAGCGCCGGCCTCCTGGCCAAGGCACCGATAGACACCGCCCGAGACGTGGCCCTGCTTCTGGAGCAGCTCAAGGCGCTCTTCAGCCGCTCGGGTGACGCAGAGCGCCCGATACACGTCCTGAAGCTCGGCTCGGCTGAGACCGTACGTCGAATCAGACACAGCGTATGTCCGACACAACGGATCGGCGGCCCCGGTTCGGTCCGCCACTTCGCGGTCCGATGGACGGCGTCCCGCTTTCGCGGTTCAAGGGGTCAGTTGCCCTCGTTACCGGGGTTGCCCTCGGACCCAGCCGCTGCGGGCTCGTCGAGACCGGGGAGAACGGGCGCTGGGGCGGACTGAGTCGCCGGCGCATCGACCTGGATGACCGACTCCGGTACGACCGTGCGCGACGACATGATGGAGAGCACCAGCGCGAGCATCATGAAGGCTGCGCCTGCACCCCAGGTCGCGCGCGTGAGGACGGTGGTTGCCTGTCGGCCACCCATAACGCCATCGGCCATCGTGCCGCCACTTCCGCCGACAGCCGCGAGGCCGCCGCCCTTGCCGGCCTGCATGAGGATGACAACGGAGAGGAAGATGCCGTCGAGCACGAAAACGGCCAGCAGAAAACCATACATCGAACAGATTCCCTTCGGGGTAAGACGATAAACGTCGGAGAGGCCGGAAAGGGTGTCAACGGGCCATTTCAGCCCGTCGCCGCAGCGATCTCCCTGAACGACGCGGGGTCGAGGCTCGCCCCTCCGACAAGGACACCGTCTACGTCGGCGGCAGACATCAGTTCCGCAGCGTTCCCTGGCTTGACGGACCCTCCATAGAGAATTGGAACGGTCGCTGAACCAGCCACCCCCAGAGCGTCCTCCAGTCTGGCACGAAGCACCGCATGCGCATCCGAGGCGTCCGCCGGTGTGGCGGTCTCACCCGTTCCTATGGCCCAGACCGGCTCGTAGGCGATGAGGAACCGCTCGGCGACGCGCAGCTCATCGAGGGTCGCGTCGAGCTGGCGAAGGATGACCTCGTCAAGGCGGCCGGACTGGCGCTCCTGTAGCGTCTCACCGACGCACAGTACGGGCACCAGACCCGCGCGCACGGCAGCTTTGACCTTGAGCCGCGTGTCTCCATCCGATTCACCAAATACGTGACGGCGCTCGGAATGGCCGACCAAAGCGAACGTGGCTCCGGCGTCCGCCGCCATCGGCGCCGATATTTCTCCGGTGAAGGCCCCTGAGTCTTCCCAGTGAATGTTCTGAACCCCCACCTGTAGTCGCGGATCACGGGCGGCCGAGGATGAGACTACATGCAACGACACCGCGGGCGGAAAGACAATCAGTTCATGTACCGTCGGAACGGACGCAGTGTCGACGGACTTCATGAAGTCCGTCGCATCGGACGGGCCGAGATGCATCTTCCAGTTTCCAGCAATGACGGCCATCAGGCGCTCCGGTCAGTCAGGGCATGCACGCCGGGCAGATCGGCCCCGGCAAGGAGTTCCAGGGAAGCACCGCCTCCCGTGGACACATGGGTCAGTCGATCGACGACGTCGGCCCGCTCTGCGGCGGCGGCAGAGTCACCTCCGCCAAGGATACCCAGGGCCCCTCCGTCGCACGCAGCCGCCACTGCCTCGGCGATGAGAACCGTCCCTTCGGCGAAGGCGTCGATTTCGAATACACCCATGGGTCCGTTCCAGACGATGGTCTTCGCACGGCTGACCAGATCCGCGAACAGATCTCGGGTCCGTGGGCCGATGTCCAGGATCTTGTCCTCGCCCTGAACGTCCGTGCGTTCGACCACTCGGCGCCTGGCGGTCTCGGAGATCTCGCTCGTCACGATGCAGTCCAGGGGGAGTACCAGTCGATCCCCACCCTCTTCGAGGAGTTGAGCCGCCACCTCGATCGAGTCCTCCTCGATCAGACTTTCCCCCGTGTCGAGCCCCATCGCCCTGAAGAAGGTGTTGGCCATGGCACCACCGATCAGAAGTCGATCGACACGCGGAAGGAGGGCCGACACCACACCGATTTTCGACGAAATCTTTGCTCCACCGATAATCGCGACGAATGGCCTCTCGGGGAGACGCAACGCCTCTTCGAGAAACTCGAGTTCCTTCGCCATGAGAAGACCTGCGACAGCCTCGCCTCCCGACGCTCGAATCGCGCTGGCGAGCCCTGCCGTCGATGCGTGGGCCCGGTGCGCCGTTCCGAATGCGTCGTTGACGAAGAGGTCACCGAGCTCGGCCCACGAGGAGGCCAGCTCGGGATCGTTGGCGGTCTCACCAGCCTCGAATCGCGTATTCTCGAGTAACGCGATCTCCCCTTCACCGAGAAATTCGAGGCTACCGGACGCCGCTCTTCCGTCAGTGTGTGGCACGAAACGAACCGGAGATTCCAGAAGCTCGTTGAGCCGTTCGGCGACCGGAGCGAGCGAGTAGGCCGGGGCTACCCGCCCGTTCGGCCGTCCGAGGTGGGAAAGAAGGATCACGCGCGCGCCCGCTTCGGTCAGCGTCCGGAGGGTCGGAAGCGAGGCACGGATCCTCTGGTCGTCCGTAATGGAGCCGGAGTCGACAGGCACATTGAGGTCCGCACGGACGATCACCGTGCGGCCTCGGAGGCGGTCGGAGCCGACGTCCGAAAGATTCTTCTTGATCACTGTGGTGGGAAAATCTTCCCCAGGTCGTCGACGTAGGCGCGCCCTTCGGGCGTCAGGTCCGTCCTCTCCGAGGAAACCCATCGGACGAACGTGATGTCGGGGCCGCTGTTGCCGTAATCCCAGAACTCGGTCAGCCGGCCTCCGCCATCGTCGATGATGTGGATGGTCTTGGGTCCGCCGAAACGTACCCATACCTCACCTGCATCGCCAAAAACCCCGCCATGACGAAGGTCGGCGATCGTGGCGCGCGCCATATGCTCGACCCATCGCTCGTTCACCGCCGTCGACCAGGACCGGTCGCGGGTCGCCCAGAAGTCTTCGTTGTATACGCGCCGTTCCGCGGCCGGAAGATCCCGGTACGACCGCTCGGCAGGCTGATCCAGCAAGAACCCGACATCGGTCAGTGCGGCGGCTGATTCGACTGTCGAGCGGTCCAGCGCCGCCCCGAAAACTTCGGCCGCATCCTCGGTCCGCTCACTTCTGTGCAAAGCCAGTCCTGCGAGCAGGAGAGCCGTAGGGTGCCCGCCGCTGGCGTGCGCGAACCGACGAGCACCACGCAGCAGGTCCTCCCACCGTTCTTCCAGCGCGAGCGTGAGGAGGAAGTCCGTGTTGGCGCCCTCATGACCCGGGTACGCCTCGATTGCGGCACGGTACGACGCCATCATCAGCGCGAGGTCTCCCGCTCGATTGCCTGAAGAAGATTCGAACCCGTTGTCCATGACCCACGCCAGCTCGGACGGACAGAGGTAGTTCCATGCGATCAGGCGTTTGACCGAAGCGAACCCGAAGTCGGCACCTCCTGAAGAGCGAGCCTGCTCGCACCGGGCGCCACGGAACGCAGCCGCATCGACCCTGCCCACACCGTCGGAAGAGAGCCAGTGCTCGCGAACAAGTCGGGCACGTTCGTAATGGAGCTCAGCGACCGTCCATGGACTGACCGTAGCATCATCCCGCACCACCATCTGAAGACCACGCTCGAAGTAGGACCGCGCTTCTGTACGCAGGCCCTGTCGCAGCCGAATCCGCCCGAAGGCCAGGAGCGACGCCGGCGTCTCCATTCCGAGATCAATCGCATGCGCCAGGGATGATCCGATCACGAACCGCCAGTCAGACGGAGTGTTTCCCTGGGGCGCGACGCCCTCCAGGATCGCGCTGAGCGGTCCATAACGCTCGGCAATCGTCGGATCAGGGAGTGCACGAAGCAGTTCGTCCTCGGTTCGCTCCCGTTCCGCTGTACTGATCGTACGATCGACCGGGGGCAGCATGGCCAAGTCGAGTGGTTCTTGCAGCTGCCACCATTCTTCTCGCGGAACCGTAGGTAGCCCCAGTGGATCGACAGCCGGACGCAGTGGTCGCTCGAGCAGTTCCGGATCTGGTTCGAACAGGACCGGGAACTGAATCCACGTCCCAAATCGCTCACCGTCTCGGCGAGCCGGCGAGAACGTGAAGCGCGGCGAGACCCTCAGCGCCGTGCGATCCAGCTCTTCGACGCCGGAGCTACTCAAGACCGTCGCATCTGCGGGCAGGCCGGTCTCATCGATCCAGAGACGAAGCCAGACGGTTCCCCCGACGCCACGCCTCTGCAGTCGCAGTGGGTACGCGTCTTGGAGGAGCTGTTGAGACCGTGCTCGATCGAGCAAGTCCGGGCGAACGAGCCCTACACCCTCGACCCGAGGCGGCACTACGTCTGCCGCCTCGGGCTCACGGGCAGGCACGTCTTCTTCGACGACCTCAAGCTCGGATTCTGCAACCTCGAAGTCGTCGACGGGCATCGTCGAATCCACGAAGGGCAAAAGGACCTCTACTGGCTCTTCAGCCGGTCCCAGCGACTCGATCATACGAACGAGAGCCGCCCTGGCGGACGGGACAGCAGCGGTCCCCACGAGGATCGCCGAAAGCCCCGCGGCGACCAAACCTCGCCGAAGCCTGAGAGCCAGAGGCGCAGCCGGTGCCTCGCCGTACATCCTCGCCAGCTCGGCGCGGAGCTCGGGCCCGAACGATGGTCGCTCTTCGTATCGAATCGAGGCGAGTTCTTCATCCAACGCCTTGAGGTCGTCGGACAGCTCCATCCCCTCGTGATGGAACGGTTCAGTCATGGGTCTATGCTTCAGCCTCCCCGGCTCTGATCACATCCTTGAGCCGTTTCAGGGCTCGATGCAGTCGGACGGCGACGGCGTTGTTACTGATATTCAGAAGCTCCGCGATCTCGTCATTGTCGAACCCGGAGCCGTAACGAAGTGACAGGATCTCCTGGTCGGCTTTGCGGAGCATTCTGGTGGAATTGAGGAGATGCTGGATGCGCTCCTGCCTGATGACCCGCTCTTCGTGGCTGGGCACATCCGCCACGAGATCGGGAATTCGATCAAGGGAAACGTGCAACGATCCCTTCCTCTGCAACGACCGCAGATGGTCCGTGACCGCATTGCGCGCGATTCGAAGCAGCCACGTCTTCGGAGACGCTTTGCGTTCGTCGTATTTCTTGAACGCGCGGAGCGCCTTCAAGAAGACGACGGACGTGACGTCTTCAGCGACTTCGCGACTGGCGACCCGAAAACGCACATACCGATATACCGCACTCCGGTACTCGACATACCACGCCGCGAAGTCGCGCGGGAGCGGGACCTCTGCAATGGACTGACGCTGAGCGATCCCGGATCGGGATACTTCCTGCTTGATCTGCATCACCCCTTTCTACGCCCACCCTGGCCAAAGAGTTACAGCGTAGACCTTACCTCGTTAGAGCCCCGCATCTCTGACCGGACACCCCGGCCTGCCCCCCGAATGAACGACAATCGATCAGAGCGTCTCACCGATGAAGCCGACGAGGTCGACGACACGAGACGAGTAGCCCCATTCGTTGTCGTACCACGAGAGCACCTTGACCATCCGACCGTCCATCACGGCTGTGGACAGGGCATCGACCGTGGAACTGCGCGGGTCACTCGTGTAGTCGATCGATACCAGCGGCTCGTGGGAGATGCCGAGAACCCCGGCCATCGGACCCTCGGCCGCGGCCTGGAACGCTGCATTCACCTCATCTTCGGTGACGTCTCTCTCCAGTTCCGCGACAAGATCGACCAGCGACACGTCGGCGGTCGGCACGCGAATCGCCATACCGTCGATCCGCCCCTGGACCTCGGGAAGCACCAGACCCGTCGCCTTGGCCGCACCCGTCGTGGTCGGAATCATCGACACCGCGGCTGCCCGCGCCCGACGAAGGTCCGTGTGAGGAAGATCCAGGATACGCTGGTCGTTGGTGTATGCGTGGATCGTCGTCATCAACCCGTGACGAAAGCCGAATGTGTCGCTCAGCACTTTCACGACAGGCGCGAGGCAGTTGGTCGTGCAGCTCGCGTTCGAGATGATGTGGTGACTCGCCGGGTCGTAGTTCGTCTGGTTGACGCCGAGAACGATGGTGATGTCCTCGTTCTTTCCGGGAGCGGAGATGATCACCTTCTTCGCGCCCGCCTCGATATGCTTCGACGCGCCCTCGTGGTCGCGAAAGATCCCGGTCGACTCGATGACGACATCGACGCCGAGATCGCTCCACGGAAGAGCGGCGGGGTCACGCTCGCTGAAGACCTTGATTTCGTCGCCATCCACGACGAGGCCACTCTCCGACACCTCGACCGTACCTGGATAGCGGCCGTGGACAGAGTCGTACTTCAAAAGGTGAGCCAGTGTCTCGGGACTCGTCAGGTCGTTGACCGCCACAAAGTCGATGTCGGTGTTGCCGGCCTGCTTTGCGCTGCGGAGGACGTTTCGACCGATACGTCCGAACCCGTTGATCGCTACCCGAATCGCCATGCTGTGAACTCTCTCGGAAGAGGGATGGGGATGTTGAAATCAGGCCTTCAAGATAACGCCGAAGTCGCCTCCGGAAGCGCTCTCGCGAAGGTAATGAGACTGACCGATCGGGCACCGCATTCCATCAGGACGGATGGGGCCTCACAGGCCGTGGCACCGGTTGTAAGCACGTCATCGACGAGCAAGACCCGACGGTCGCGCACTTCGGAGATCGTCTCGGCCGCGGTGAAGACACCCCGTACGTTCGTTCGCCGCTCCGTGGCCTCGAGTTCGATCTGAGACCGACGTTCATCCTCACGCATCAGCACCTCGACGATCCGGGTCCCGATAACCGCAGCAACACCTCTGGCAAGCAGCGCCGCCTGGTTATAACCGCGACGGCGCTCGCGCGTGACCGTGGTCGGGACGGGTATGACCAACCCGGGAGCCTCCGGCAAGTATCGAGAGACGGACTCCGCCGCCCGCTCGGCCATGAACCCTGCCACTTCGTGCCAGACCTCGTATTTCAGCGCGTGCACGAGGTTCGACGCGGGCCCCCGAAGCACGTATGGGGCTCGTGCGAACGAGAGGGCACTCGGCCAGGACCGACATTCATGGCAATCGGTGTCCTCTTCACCACCGGCGTAGACAGACATCCGTCCCACCGGAGCATGACAGCGGAGGCACCGAGGCCAGCTCGGTGGACGTAAACGGGACCGGCAACCAGCACAAATGGGCGCCGTATTCCGACGGTCATAACGAGGCATCCACGCACGGCATGACACACACCCGGCTGGAAGCCGGAAATCGACGGCTCGCGCAACCGCCCCGGCCATTAGCCTGGCTGTCGCTCCGCGATCGCGGCACGCATGGCATCCACAGGGGCGTCCTTCCCCCACCACCGCTCGAATGACGCAGCCCCCTGTTGAACCAGCATCTCCATCCCATGGGTCGCACGGATGCCCTCCGCCTCCGCAGCTTCCACGAAGCCGGTCGTATGGTGTCCGTAGATCAGGTCCATCGCGGCCCCCGCCCGGCTCAGCTTACCGAAGTCGACAGGCGACGGATCTCCGGGCTCAAGGCCAAGTCGTGTCGCATTCACGACCAGATCGAAGTCTTCACCCTCCAGCTCGCGTGCGACCGGAACCACCCTCACCTTCTGACCTCCGATCCGCCTGGCTACGGCACGAGCTCGGTCCTGGGTCCGATTGTAGAGCAGGATTTCCTCGACCCCATCCTCAACCAAAGCGGCGAGTGCCGCTCGCGCAGCTCCACCGGCCCCGAGCAGCAACACACGCGCTCCCTCCGCCGACCCCTCCAAGAAGGCTCCGAGCGCACGGCGAAAGCCCTCCACATCCGTATTGTCGCCACGGACGCGTCCCTCCTCGTCGCCCCAGAAGGTGTTGCATGCGCCCGTACGCCGGACGGCATCACTGCGCACGTCGAGGATCGACGCCGCTTTTTCCTTGTGAGGAAGCGTGACATTGCCTCCCCCCCCGGCCCGGGCGAGCCCGCGCATGAAGCCCACGAGATCGTCAGGCGCACATCGGACGGCGACGTACACACCGTCGACACCGGCGGCTCGGAACGCAGCATTCTGAAGCTCCGGAGAGGCAGAGTGGACGACGGGGTCACCGAGAAGGGTGAGTACGCGAGTAGCGGCGGTAAGAGTCATGGTTTCACGATGGGTTCAAGCCGCACGAGGGTCTTCTCGATGAGGCCGTCCAGGACATCGAAGGTGGCTGCATACTCTTCATCGGGCCCACCGATCGGGTCGGGGATTCCTGAAGTCATCTCAGCGCCGTCGAGGCCCTCTGCAAAGGCCGTCAGGATCGCGCTACGGTCCCCAGCCCCCAGTTCCAATACGCGCATGTGGTGGCTGAAGGACATGGTCAGGATCAGATCCGCCGACTCGACGAGTTCGGGGGTCAGGTACGACGAGGTGTGAGCGGACAGATCGAGTCCCCTTGCCGCGGCAGCGCGCAGAGATCCTCCGGACGCGGGACTGCCGTCCCAGGCTGCGACCCCCGCCGACCCGACCTGAACCTGGGACCACCCCAGTTCCTCGATCCGCTGGCGCGCGATCACCTCGGCCATGGGAGATCGGCACGTGTTGCCGGTGCAGACGAAGAGCAGGCGGTACGGCCTTGCGTCAGTCGACGGATCCATCGATCTCCGGAATAGCGCAGCGAAGGCGCGCGGTGGGGATCGCCCCTTCTCGCAAAACACGCGGGCGTGGACGTGTACAGTCTACCACCGTGGACGGCGCAGACGGAGGGAGTGTCCCCCCGTCGATGAGCCATACATCGGGGATATGGGTGTCAGCGAGCCACCGTCGCGCGTCGGCGCCCGACGTGATCGGGGGCTCCCCGCTACGATTCAGGCTGGTCGACGTGAGAGGTGCACCCAGCGCGCGAACCAGCCTCGAAGCGATGGGATGCGAACTCACTCGAACACCCACAGTCTCTCGCTCCATGTCTCTCACACCCTCGGGGAACAGGCCTCCGCGGTCCCGCAGCACGAGCGTCAGTGAGCCCGGCCAGAAAACGCTGGCGAGTTCGTCCGCGTCCGCGTTCCATTCGAGCCCGTCGATGGCGGAGCGACTCGACACGAGTACGATCAAAGGCTTCATCGCTCCACGCCCTTTCACCTCTCGTACTCGAGCCGCCGCCGTCGATGTGCACGCTCCACCGATTCCGTATACGGTCTCCGTCGGATACGCCACGAGCCCACCGGCCCGGACATGATCCACCAGCGGGGACAGCTCGGCATCGGGGTCATCCCTCAGGTCGAAAACTCGCATGGCTTCGCCGCCGGTCAGCCCGACGCCTCTCGAGCGGACAAAATCGCTTCGGCGATGACGAGGTCGACCGGTCGGGTCACCTTGAGGTTTGTACCACCGTCTTCGACCATGCGGACGCGACCACCCGTTGCCTCCACGAGCGCAGCATCGTCCGTCGCCGTATCGATTCCCGAGTCATACGCCGCTCGAAGGATGGGAGCCGGAAAGACCTGTGGCGTATGCGCATGCCATAGCATCGAGCGGTCGGGCGTGCCGGTGACGAAGGAGCGGGCATCGACACGCTTGATCGTGTCCACCGCCGGGGTACCGGCCACCGCACCGAAACCCGCGTGCGCGATGTCGATGCAGCGCGCGATTACGTCATGGGCCACGAGCGGACGGGCCGCGTCGTGCACTGCGATGACGGAGACATCATCCGGAAGTGCGGCCACAGCCCGTGCCACCGAAGCGCCACGCGTCGCTCCACCCTCGACAACGTCGATTCGCTCATCGACGCGAGTGAGCCATACGGGTGGATCCTTCGCATCGTCCCCCGTCATTGCGACACAGATGGCGACAACTCGGGAGTCCGCCAGGAACGGCCTCAGAGCATGGAGGAGAAGCGGCTCGCCGCCGAGTTCGAGCAGTGGCTTGCGTGCCCCACCCATCCGACGCCCGAACCCGGCGGCAGGTACCGCGACACCAACCCGGGCGGGCGCCTCCCGGTGCAGTTCGTTCACGACCCGAAGCCACCGTTCCCGTTGCCGCCTCCGAAGCCATCTCCGTTGGACGCCATCTCGCCAACCACGGAATCGAAGCGTGTGTACGCCTTGTGGAAGAAGAGTGGTACGACGCCCGTGGGGCCATTCCTCTGCTTCGCGATGATCAACTCGGCCTTCCCTTCCACCTCGTGGCGGTTCTCCGCCGAAGCGTAGTACTCGGGACGGAACAGGAACATGACGACATCGGCATCCTGCTCGATCGAGCCGGATTCTCGAAGATCGGAGAGCATCGGACGCTTGTCCGTCCGCTGCTCCGGGCCACGGCTGAGCTGAGACAGCGCGATCAGTGGCACGTCCAGTTCACGCGCGAGTGCCTTCAATCCGCGTGAGATCTGGCTGACCTCCTGAACCCGACTCTCGGACTGTCCCGTCCCGGACATCAGCTGCATATAGTCGATCACGATCATGCCGAGGTCCTGCCCGTCGGCGCGCAGGTCCGACTGCATGCGCCGAGCCTTCGCCCGAACTTCGAGAACGTTGGAGCCGGCCTGATCGTCGATCCAGATCGGTGCGGTATTGAGGTGACCTGCCGCCTTCGCCAAACGTGAGTTCTCTTCTGGAGACAGTCGGCCCCGCCTCAGGTTCTGCGCATCGACACGGCCCTCGGAACAGAGAATCCGCTGAACCAGTTGCTCCGACGACATCTCGAGGGAAAAGATCCCCACTGCGGTCTGCTGATTGATTGCCGCCGACGAGGCGACGTTCAGAGCGAACGCCGTTTTCCCCATCGACGGACGGGCGGCGATGATGCACAGATCTCCCTTTTGCAGCCCTGTGGTCATCCGGTCCAGGTCCGTGAAGCCGGTCGCGACGCCCGTAATCCCTGAACCGGACGTCTGTCGCTCCTCGATCTTCTCGAAGGTCTTCCAGAGGATATCCTTGATCCACACGAAGCCTTCGCGCTTATGGCTGTCGGCGACCTCGAAGATCTTGGCCTCGGCGATATCGAGGATCTGCTCGACGTCGCGCTCCCCCTGGTCATACACGTCGCGGATGATTGACGATGCCCGTTCGACCAGCCGCCGCAGAAGTGCCTTCTCGCGAACGATGTTCGCGTGATACTCGATGTTGGCCGCAGTCGGGACCGCATCGACGAGCGTCGCCAGATATTCCAGGCCGCCGGACGCCTCGAGCTCTCCGGTCTTCTTCAGCTCTTCAGAGACCGTGATCGGGTCGATCACGTCGCCACGCTCGAAGAGACGCGACATCGCAGAGAAGATGCGTCGATTCCCTTCCCGGTAGAACGCTGCCGAGTTGACCTTCTCGACCGCGCGTATGACCGCCTCGCGATCGATCATCATACCTCCGAGCACCGCCGTTTCCGCATCGAGTGATGCGGGCATCGGGCGATCGAAGCTGACGGAGTGAGGTATGGGGTCGGACAACGGCGTCAGGGCAGCAGTCGGCGGTTTCAAGGGGCCACGATTGTACCCGGTCCAGAGGCTTGCGCCAAGAGCCACCCGACAAGAAGCAGCTTAGCTGCCTCCATCCCTTCAGCTGTCGTCGATGACCGACCGAAGAAGCTGAAGATCTTCCCAGAAGAGACGGATCCACCGCCGGTTCCGCAGAAGCGCGGCCGGGTGATACGTGACGACGAGGGGCACCCCATGGTAGGTGTGTACCGTACCCCGCAGCTTGCCCAGCGCGACGCCTTCCCGACCGGTGAGCAGTCGCGCGGAGAAGGACCCTACAGCGAGAAGCGCTCGCGGCTTGACCAGGTCGATCTGCTTGAGGAGAAACGGCGAGCATGCGGCGATCTCGTCGGGCTGGGGATCCCGATTCCCGGGTGGCCGGCACTTCAAGACGTTCGCGATGTAGACCGAATCCTGCCGGCTCAACGCCACGGTGGCGAGGAGCAGGTCGAGGAATTGCCCTGCCATGCCGACAAAGGGCACCCCGCTGGCGTCCTCGTTTGCCCCGGGCGCCTCTCCGACGACCATCAGCCTGGCGGCTGAAGGACCGTCGGAGAACACGACCCGGGTCCGACCGCTGGAAAGACCGCACCTGGTGCACGCCATCGCCATCTCGCGAAGCGCTTCGTAGTCGTCCGGAAGCAAAGAGGGCGCAACCGCCGCCTCCTCCGAGACGCCCTTGGTGACCCGAGCGGCTTCGGGCGCAACGGCCGCACTGCCGAGACCTCCCGGCGCGGATACCTCGTTCCGATCGAAGCCACCCCCACCATCCGACTCCTGATCCGTCAGGGCTCGCGCCGCCTGCTGGAGAACCTCGTCTCTCGTCATTCCATCCAGGAACAGCTCTCCGCCTCCCATCTCCAGGCGTTGCCGCAGGAGCCGAGCCGCCTCGCGTGCGGACAAGCTCGTCGATCCCTCCGACCCGGTCACGCCTGCCCCCGATCTACGAGCGACCGCACCCGATCGAGGATCTCCTCAGCGACCTCGTCCTTGGACATCAACGGGAGCGCGTCAGGCTCAGTGTCTGGGCTCAGGAACGTGACCCGGTTCGTAGAAACACCGAAGCCGGCCCCTTTCTCGGTCGCGTCGTTCGCAACCACAAGGTCGAAACCTTTACGCTCGAGCTTAGCCACCGCGTTGGTGAGCACATCATCCGTTTCAAGGGCGAAGCCGACGCTCACACTGCCCGTCTTTCGGGCGACCCTGGTGTCCTTCGCTACGTCAGGATTTTCGGTGAGATCTACGGTCAACGACGGACCTGTTTCGCCCCGCTTGACCTTGCTGCCGTGCGCAGCCGAAGGCCGGAAATCCGCGACGGCAGCAGAAAAGACGTTGATGTCGCTCTCGCCAATGCGCGCAGAGACCGCATCGTGCATCTCCTGAGCGGTCTCCACCTGGACCACTTCGACGCCGAACGGAGGGGGGAGGGACGACGGTCCACTGACGAGCGTCACCTGTGCCCCCCGCCGCCACGCGGCCTGCGCGATGGCGTATCCCATGCGACCGGACGACCGATTGCCCACGTACCGAACGGGGTCGATCGGCTCGTGGGTCGGGCCGCCGGTAATGAGCACGTGCTTGCCCACGAACACTTCATCCACGGCGAGTGCGCGGCCAATCGCCTCTTCGATCTGCCAGGGTTCGATCATTCGACCCGCGCCATCCGCCTCTCCCACGGCGAGCGGCCCCTCGACCGGTCCCGCGATCTGGTATCCCAGACGATCACCCAGGTGGGCAAGGTTCTCCTGGACCTGTGCGTGGGCGTACATCCGGTCGTTCATCGCCGGGCACACGACAACCGGGGCACGCGTGGCGAGGAGCGTCGTGCAGATGAGATCATCTGCTCTTCCGTGAGCGGCCCGCGCGAGGAAATCTGCGGTGGCGGGTGCGACGCACACGACGTCCGCGTCGCGACCGAGCTTGATATGCAGGGCCGCGCCTTCTGCGGAAAAGAGATCGGTCAGCGCCGGGCGGCCGGTCACCCCCTCGAAGGTCAGGGGTGCGACGAACTTCTGAGCCGACTGGGTCAGAACGACGTCGACCTCACCCCCCAGACGGGTGAGGTCGCGCGCAACCTGAATCGTCTTGTATGCTGCGATGCCACCGGTCACGCCCAGGACGATGCGTTTGCCTTTCCAGGGGCGGCGCGGTTCGAGCGGGACGGCGGGCATCGCGGAAGCCCGCCGCTACAGGTCTTCGCGGCGCCGGCGCTTGACGAGACGGAACTCGATCTGCCCAGAGGTCAACGCTTCGAGCGACCGGGTCGTGAGCTTCTTCTCTTCGCCGAGAGGCATCGCCTCTCGCGGCAGCGAATTGAGCTCGCGGGTGTACTTGGCCGCCACAAGCACGCCGAGGTATTTGCTCTCGGTGCTGCTCGCGACCTCATCGGGAGTAAAAACACGCATGGGTCGGTCCTATTCTGAGTCCTGCCGGTAAGCACTGTACTCGCCTTCGAGCAGCTCCACGATTCTGCGGCGCATCCCGTCGGCATCCTGCTCGGGAGGAGCCGGAGCTTCCTCCCGTTCGACGATGCCCCGGATTTCTGACAAGCACTCATCCAGATCATCGTTCACCACAACGTAGTCGAACTCGGGAATCGCCTGAAGTTCATCGAGCGCGGTTTCCAACCTGCGCGCGATATCCGCTGGTTCCTCGGTCCCACGTCCCGTCAAACGGGCCATCATTATATCGACAGAGGGCGGCAGGACGAAGATGAGCTTCGCATCGGGTACCGCTGCGCGGATCTGACGCGCCCCCTGGATGTCGATGTCCAACACCACGTGCTCCCCTCGACTCGCGGCCGCGGCCAGCTCCGAACGGGGCGTCCCATACATGCGGTCATGGACCGACGCCCATTCGGCAAACCAGCCCCGCGCGACACGATCCTCGAATGCCTGACGTGTGAGGAAGTGGTAGTCGACGCCGTCTTCTTCGCCAGACCGCGGCGGCCGTGTCGTCGCCGATACCGAAAAGACATAGCGCTCGTGATCGTGGACGAGCCGATGTGCGAGCGTCGTCTTCCCGGTTCCCGACGTTGCAACGAGCACCACAGGAGCCGCCCGCTTCGTCACTCGACGTTCTCCACCTGCTCCCGAATCCGCTCGATCTCTTCCTTGATGGCGACCGAAGCCTGCGACAGTGTCGCGTCGTTCGCCTTGGATCCAACCGTATTGGCTTCTCGAAGCATTTCCTGAACCAGGAAGCCCAGTTTCTTCCCGACAGGTTCGGAACCGTCGCCGTTGACCGCTTCCCGAAAAAGCTCGATGTGGGAACGAAACCGAACGACCTCCTCGTTGATATCCCACTTCTCGGCGAGGTAGGCGATTTCACGCGCCAGCCGCTCCTCGTCCACCTCGACGTGCCCGCTCAGCTCCTGAACCGCGGCACGGAGCTTGTCGCGCTGCTCGACCAAGCGCTCGGGCCCCCGCTCCTCCACGTCGGACAGATGCGCTTCGATCGCGACGAGACGATCTCGAAGATCGCTCGCGAGCCGAAGCCCCTCGGCCTCACGCATCGTGCGCAGAGCGGCTCCTGCGGCCTCGACCAGCCCGACCAGGTCGGACTCCTCGACTCCGGCCGTCCGGTCCAGCTCGGGCGCGCGGAAGATGTCACTAAACCGGGAGATCATCTCGAGCGTCGGCTCTCCGGGTAACTCCAGCTCCTCCTTCAGCTCTTCGAGAGCAGCCTGGTAGCCACGGGCCTTGGTCAGATCGATCGACGGGCGTGGTGGAACGGCTGCCACGGAGCGATCAAGCGAGAGGTACGCGTTCACGTGTCCGCGGGTGACGAACGGCTTCAAGGCATCCGTCATCGCCTTCTCGAACCGGTCGAAGCCGGAAGGGGTCTTGATGTTCGTGTTGAAGAAGCGGTGGTTCACCGTCTTCACTTCGAGACGCAGTCGCCCTGCCGGGGTCTCGACCTCTGCGTCACCGTATCCGGTCATACTGCGGATCATTGCGTGATCTCCATGCAGGATAAGCTAGTCGGGTACACGCGAGACGCATCAGGTACCCGTTTCCTCCTGCACATCAGTTCCAGAGGTCCCAGCGAAGTGCAAAGAAGCTGCGCCCAAACGGCAAAACACGGTCGGGGTAGGTTTGCAGATCCCGACGGAGGGTGAAGTTGTCCATGCCAAGCCAGAAGCGGACGGTGACGACTCGTACCTGCGCCTGCCAGTACCAGCTCTGGTAGAACGGCACCTGCGCCACGCTTCCCGATCCGCTCATGTCGTCGGCGACGAAAACCTGCATCGGATCGTGGCCACGAACACCCAACGACGCCCACAGCTCGAGGTTGCCCGACTCCATGAAGACACGATGGAACTCGAACGCCCCGCGATAGATCTGCGTCGATTGATAGGGGCCTTCTTCGTCCCAGTACTGGTAGGACCCCTCGAGCGTCAGACCTTCCATGAAGGTCGGCAGCACAGCCATGCCCTCATAGCCGTTTCGGTGCACGCCGACGACCGGAGTCGCCTGATCGTCGAGCTCGAGGCCGAGCGGCTGAACCTGATTCGAGTAGCTGTAGAGTGTCGCGCCTGCGAGGCTCACGCCCCACCGAGACAGGGCGAGCCCGGCCCGGGCTCCCGTCCGATCCAGCACCACCCCCGGTCCTTCTTCGAACGACCGGTCCGGACTGAGTGGGGGTGTCCCGACCCCTTCGGAGAGAACCTCGGCCCGACTACCGAACGATCCGTCCTCGTACGACCCGAAGAGCGTCGCAAAGCGAGCTGGTGTGAACCACGCGCGTGCTCGATAGCTGGACGCGTCAATGTCATTCCACGAGCTCGAGCTCCACTGCCCCGATATCCCTCCCCAGCGCTCATCCGAGATTCCGCCCCTGACATCGACCCGTCCTGACGGCAGAGCCCCTTCGAAGTTTCGGTACGAGCCATGAAGCCAGAGTGGTCCCCGGTCCACGCCGAGCGTCCCACCGACCTGGGTGCGCGAGCCGCCGACGAAGAGCGAAGAATCCGCCGGCGAGTCCACGGTGTAGGTACTCTGCCCCGCAAACGCCGACACGGTGACTCCCGCGAGCGCCTCGAACGCAGCGCGAACGGATACGTCGCTCCGCCCCGAGGTCGGAGTGAACTCCTCGACCCTGGTCTGGGAGGAGACCGTGCGGTAATCCAGGGCGAGCCCGAACCGGTCCCCGGCGTGGTACTGGTAGCGGACCCAGCTCCCCGTGCGATTTCCACCCTCGCTACGGTCGCGCTCCCGGCCGCGCGTGTCCATTCGTTCCAGGCCCGCAGCTATGCTACCGCCAAACGCCGTGGGGTCGGCGTAGACGCCTCGGAACATGTTCGTGTCCAGATCACCCGTACCGGCCTCGATGATCGAGAACGGACGCCCGTCATCGTACTCGTGGGACCACATCTCTACCGTCATCTGTCCCATCGATCGATCGAGGCGTATCCGAGAGATCCCGGCCAGTCCGACGAGCTGCAGATTGGGCACCCCACCCTCTGCGGCGTACACCTCCAACCCATCACGCAGGATCCGATATCCGCCGCCGCCGCCGCCGAACGCAGTCACCGAGGCTGGTGTCCCGTAGTCTCCTCCGAGAAGCGCGACGACGCCGGGCAGGCGTTGGAAGAGCTCGGCCAGCGTGTTCGCACCGTCGGCCATGATCGCGTGGCGATCCCACTCCCAGACGCCAGTCGCGAATCCGACGGGCTCCGAACCCCGGACGCGAGGCAGGTTGTAGAAGATCGTATCCGCAGAAATGGAATCGCCCGGGACCGTGTCCCCGACCGCCAGCGAATCCGTCGCGAGCGACTCCTGAACGGCGAGTGAATCCCGGATCACCACGGAGTCGGGAGGCTCCTGAGCTCGCAGGGGCGCCGCCCCGACGACGGTGACGAGTACGGTCAGCGCCGCGGCCTTCACGAGCCGGACGCAAAGGCACTTCACCCCGCACGCCTCCGGACCCATTCCACCAGGAGGCGAGTCGGAAAGCCCGTTCCCCCCTTTCGCTGATACGACAGCTTACCTTCGCCCCACGCGGTACCGGCGATATCGAGATGCGCCCATGGCGCGTCTCCTGCGAACTCCTTGAGGAACGCACCCGCCGTGATCGACCCCCCCGGTCGACCACCGATGTTCTGCAGATCGGCGTAGTTCGAGTCGAGCTGCTTGGTGTACTCACTCCACAGGGGAAGAGGCCAGCAGCGCTCGCCCGACGCATCCCCTGCTTCCCGGAGTTCATGGACGAGATCGTCATCGTTACCCATCACCGCTGCGGCGTGGTGTCCCAGAGCGATGATGACCGAGCCGGTGAGGGTCGCGCAGTCCACCATGGCTGCCGGCTTCATGCGTGCGCCCCACGCCAATGCGTCGGCAAGGATCAGCCGGCCCTCCGCGTCCGTGTTGATGACTTCGATCGTCTTGCCGGCGAGGCTCGAGATCACATCCCCCGGCTTTGTCGCGGTACCCGAGGGCATGTTGTCCGAAGACGGTACGAGACCGACGACATTCGCCTTTACTCCGAGTTCGGCGATCGCCTGCATCGCGCCGATGACAGCGGCGCCACCAGACATGTCGTACTTCATCTCCTCCATGCCCTGAGACGGCTTGATGGAGATTCCACCAGAATCGAACGTCAGCCCCTTGCCGACGAGGACGATCGGAGCGTCACCCTCCTCGCCTCCGCGGTGCTCCATGATGATGAAGCGCGCCTCCTCCTCGGATCCCCTGGTCACCGAGAGGAGCGCATGCATTCCTTCTTCGCGCATCCGAGCCTCGTCGAAGACCGTCACCTCGAGTCCGACCGAACCACCCATCCGCGCTGCTTCCTCAGCGAGGTGACTGGGCGTCGCAACGTTGCCCGGCCGATCCTGAAGGGATCGACAGAAATTCACCGCGCGAGCAATCGCCGCACCCGCGACGGCACCGGCGGACGAGGCCTCGGCTTCGCCTCCGACCAGATCGACGGACGTCACCAGTACAGTCGGCGATTCCTCGTCGTCAGCCTGGAGCTCTGTGAATTTCCACGCCGCCAGGCCCGCGCCCTCGGCCACGGCCTGGGCTGCAGCCTCGGCAGCCACGCCGTCCAACCCATCGAGTGAGATGGCCAGAGATTCGAGCTTCAGGCGCTCCGCCACGCGCACTGCACGACCGGCGAACCTCCTCAGCGTTTCCGCGTCGAGGTCGTCCGCTTTCCCGATACCGAGGAGCACGACTCGCACAGGTCCGTGCTCGCCTCCATAGAGCACCACCTCATCGGACGTCTTACCCGTTGCGTCGCCCATCTCCATCGCAGCCGCCACGGCACGCCGGATCGCTGGGTCTCCTCCCTTGAGATACCCGTTCGCCGCATCACCACCCTCGACGACGGCAAGCGCGAGAAGTGGTGTGTCGTGTGCTTCCGTCTGGTCTTCGATGTAGCGAAGCCGCATCGAATACCCCCCTCAGTTCGTTGGCGATCAGCGCCCTTACTTACCGGTCAGCCGATCGAGGTTCCATGGTGTGTCGGGCTCGTCCCGACACGACGAATCAGTACCCGGTTCCCTCGCGTGTTTCAGCGACGAGATGGTCGACAACGGCCTTCAAGTCACCCGTCTCCTCGAAGACCGCCAGTTGACGATCAGCACTCGTGCCCCGTTCGAAAATAGTGTGCGCGTACTCCACCTCGGCCCGACTGCCCAAATCGTCGAGAACGTCATCGAGAAACCAGCCGATCAGCTCTTCCAGAAGCTCTCTCGCCGGCCGCTCGGTCTCCTTCCCCAGGTCGAGCAGATTGCCCGCTACTCCGTATCGAACCGCCCGCCACTTGTTCTCTTCGATGAGCGAGAGCGGATAGACCCGAAACGTCATGTTGTCGTGCCGAAGTTTCCACAGCTTGGCCACGAGCGCCTGGATGATCGCAGCGATACACACCGCCTCGTCGATCCGGGTGCAGATATCGCACAGACGGAACTCCAGCGTCGGGTAGAGGTGATGCGGGCGCAGATCCCACCAGATCTTCGATGCGTCCGGGATCGCGTTGGCGTTCACCAGCGACCGCACGATGTGCTCGTACTCGGCGTAGCTGCTGAACGTTGGAGGGATCCCGGTACGCGGGAAGTTCCGCCACTGCACGCTTCGATACGAACGCAGGCCGGTCGAGCGTCCCATCCAGAAGGGTGAACTGGTCGAGAGCGCGAGAATGTGCGGCAGGAAGTAACGAGAAACCTTCATGGCATCGATGAGGAAGTCCCGATCCTCGATCCCGACATGCACATGCATTCCGAAGATCAGGTTCTTTCGCGCGAGATCCTGGAGATCCTGCTCGACGCCCAGGTACCGCTCGAGGGGTGTGATCTCCTGCTCCATCCAGGAGGAGAACGGATGCGTCCCGGCCGCCAGCACCGCGAGACCGTCTTTCGCCGCCAACTCGATGACCGCCCGTCGCAGCCGCACGACCTCGTCGCGGATCTCGGTAGGCGTGGAGCATACTCTGCTCCCCACCTCGACGACGGACTGATGCAACTCGGGCTTGATCCCCTCGATCGTGATCTGCCCGTCCGAATCGAGGACCTGCGTGATATACGAGCGCAACTCACCGGTCTCGGGATCGACGATCTGATACTCCTCCTCGATCCCCAGCGTGAGCGACGGGTCCTTCACACTCATACCCCTGAGACGATTGCGTTCAGCGTGCCGCTCGGGCACATCGCGTCCGTCGTCTTCGCCTCATCCGGACGGTAGTAACCGCCGACGTCCTGTGGACTTCCCTGTGCATCATCGAGCTCGGCGAGGATCCGCTCCTCGTTCTCGGCGAGGGCCGCGGCCACAGGAGCGAAACGCTCCGCGAGCGCTGCGTCGGCGGTTTGAGCGGCGAGCGCCTGGGCCCAGTAGAGCGTCAGGTAGAAGGTGCTCCCGCGATTGTCGAGCTCCTTCACCTTCCGCGAGGGGGATCGTGCGTTGCCGAGGTATTCGGCCGTCGCCGTGTCCAGTGCGTCTCCGAGTACGTTTGCACCGGGATTATCGAAGTGCTCCCCCAGGTGCTGCAGTGAAGCCGAGAGAGCCATGTACTCGCCGAGGGAGTCCCAGCGCAGATGCCCTTCCTTCTCGAACTGCTGCACGTGCTTCGGCGCCGACCCTCCCGCCCCGGTCTCGAACAGCCCACCTCCGTTCAGAAGCGGAACGATCGAGAGCATGCGAGCACTGGTACCGATTTCCAGAATCGGGAAGAGATCCGTCAGGTAGTCCCGCAGCACGTTACCCGTAACCGAGATCGTGTCTTCGCCCCGACGGATACGCTCGAGGGAGAAGGTCATCGCATCGACCGGCGCCAGTATCTCGATCTGGAGGCCATCGGTTTCGTGATCGAGCAGGTACGCCTCGACCTTTCGGATGAGTTCCGCGTCGTGCCCCCGTTCCCGATTCAGCCAGAAGACCGCCGGCGCACCGGTCGCGCGCGCGCGACGAACAGCCAGACCCACCCAGTCGCGGATCGGCTCATCCTTTGTCTGGCAGGCACGCCAGATGTCGCCCTCTCCCACGTCGTGCTGGAGCAGGACAGCGCCGTCAGCATCCACGATCCGCATCGTACCAGCTGCCGCCACCTCGAACGTCTTGTCGTGCGAACCGTATTCTTCTGCCTTCTGCGCCATCAGCCCGACATTCGGAACGCTTCCCATCGTCGAGGGGTCGAGCTGCCCATTCGCCTGGCAGTCGCGAACGACTGCGTCATAAATGCCGGCGTAGCTCGAGTCGGGAATCACCGCCTTCGTGTCCTGAAGTTCACCGTCCGCGTTCCAGAGGCGTCCCGAGTCACGGATCATCGGCGGCATCGATGCATCGATGATGATGTCGCTCGGCACATGCAGGTTGGTGATGCCGCGATCGGAGTCCACCATCGCGATCCCCGGTCCCTGCGCGTACGCGGCCTCGATGTCGGCCTCGACCTCCGCCCGTTCCGAGTCGGACAGGCCGGAGATCTTCGAGAGAACGTCCCCGAAACCGTTATTTGCCGAAACCCCGAGTCGATCGAAGGCCTCGCCATGCTTCTCGAACACGGTCTTGAAGAAGACCCGGACGGCATGTCCGAAGATGATGGGGTCCGAAACCTTCATCATCGTCGCCTTCATGTGCAGAGAGAACAGTACCCCCTTCTCCTTCGCGTCCCGTACCTGCTCGTCGAGGAACGTGACGAGCGCATCACGGCTCATGTACGTCGCGTCGAGGACCTCACCCTTCTGAAGTTTCAGGTCGTCCTTCAGGACCGTGACGGTCCCGTCGACGGACACGTGCTCGATCCGGGCGATGGTCTCCGCCGGCAGCGTCACGGACGTTTCATTGTGACGAAAGTCCCCGCCGGACATCGTCGCGACATGGGACGAGGAATCGTCCGGCCAGGCGCGCATCCTCGGCGGATTGGCACGAGCGAAATCCTTCACGGACTTCGGAGCACGTCGATCCGAATTCCCCTGACGGAGGACCGGATTCACAGCGCTGCCCTTGATCGAGTCGTAGCGAGCTTTGATACCGCGCTCCTCGTCATTGGCCGGCTCGTCCGGATAGTCGGGCAGTGGGTAGCCCTGAGCCTGCAGCTCGGCGACACACGCCTTCAGCTGCGGAATCGAAGCGCTGATGTTCGGCAGCTTGATCACGTTGGCTTCCGGCGTCTCGACCAGTTGGCCCAGCTCGGCCAAGTCATCCGGAACGGCCCGATCGCCGAGCACGTCCGGAAAGACCGCGAGAATTCGGCCGGACAGCGAGATATCCCGTGTCTCGACCGGGACACCGGTCGCACCGGCGAATGCTCGAATTACGGGCAGGAAGGCATGCGTCGCCAGGTACGGCGCTTCGTCCGTCCAAGTATAGATGATCGACGGAGAACGAGTCATGTGGCCGGGGATTTGAGGGTGACGCGGAAGCCACTCTGGATGGAGTTCGAGTGCGCTGTCCGGGAGTGCGGCGCGGAAGTATAGACGTCTCAGGCCTCTTCTGCGAAGAGGGCGCAGCTCGGCGAAAAAAAAAGGAAAACCGGAGCCGCCTCATGGGTGTCCATGATGGGCGGCTCCGGAACGCGCGGTGTTCGTGCAGGAGGTTCGGCTCGAAGCCACCTCCAAACGGAGTCCTACCAGCTGATGCGGAGTCCCGTTACCCAGGAGGTGCCCGAATAGCTGCCGCCGTCGTTGGCGGTGTCTTGCATGTCACCGAACGCCAAGCCGCTCTGCAGCTTCAGCTTGTGACCGTAGATGTAGTAGTTCACCCCCGTATAGAACTCCCGGTAACGGTCTCCCCGACCGGAGATCGCCTGATTCTCATATCGGGCAAGACGCACGCCGTTGGGATCATCGCTGGTCACGTGTGTGAAGCGTCCGACAACCTGCACTCGTTCGTTCAGATCCACATGCGGGAGCAGTTGAGCACCCCAGAGATCGCTCTGACCCAGGTAGCCGACTCCGGTGGTTACGTCTGCGCTGATCCCCCACACGCCATCCGTGACGCTCAAGCTGAGCGAAGCGACGTGCTCGAGTGCCCGGGTGAACGAGTTCTGAGGGTCTTCGCTCTGATTGATGTAGTCGACCCTGACGTCGAACGCGTCCGCGCCGAAGTGCTCGGAGAGGTCGTAGCCGAGCGACAACAGCGTGAAGATGGCACCGTTGAACTCGCCGAACTCGCGATTCGCCTCACCCGCCGAGTAGGCACCGGCATGATAGTTCCAGCCCGACTTGCCCCCCGCCACGCTGAGACCGGGCATGTATTCCTGAGGGAACCACATGTTGTTGGCGAGGTTGCTGCGATCGATCGTAAGCAGCTCTTTCGACGACGTTGCACCATCGAGCGTGAACGGGACACTCTGCTTGCCGATGGCGAACTCCACATCGCCGTTCGGCGCCCACTCGAGCTTGGCATCGGTCAGGCGTTTGTAGAACGGATCTCGCTCCTGCGGATTGAAATCCGCCTCGATCTGAAGTGTGAACTCGCGAAAGAGTTCCCATTTCGCACCAAAGCGGAAGCGGCGGACATTCCACTCGTCATGGCGTACCCCGTCATCGCTCACTCGAGCGTAGTCGGCCTGAAACCGGCCACTGAGCACCATGCTCTGTACCACGGGATTGTCCTCGTTCTCGTACCACTCGGCGAATTGCCAGGCACGGTCAAACCCGGAAGGCTCATCCTGAGCGGCCGCGGTCGACGCGAGTGTGAGCAGACACAGGACAACCGTGTGGCTCACCACCAACCGCCGGCTCATGCGGTGCTCTTGGGAACAGGTCATGGGTACGTCAGCTCCTTCGCTTTCGGTGTTCGGCTGCCCGAGCCCGCCGGAGCGTTCTCCGAACGACTCGGGAATCCAGGCCCAACCCCGCGTGGTCGCGGAATCGTTACGCCTTCGTCTTGACTCTGTAGATTAGGCGCTTTGTGTCACGACGAGTCGCATTGTCGTGTAACAAAGACGTCACAGCGACGAGACTGCTGCGGGGCATCGAACATGGGTGGAAGCGCGCGTCGGACAATGCCGGATGGCGAAGCACCCGACGGCAAACAGGCCTCAGCCGTATCGTCCCTCGATGTAGTCGGCTGTCTCGGGCAGTTCAGGAGACAGAAACAGCTCCTCTGTCGGGCCGAGCTCCATCATCTTGCCGAGGAGCATGAATGCGCATTCCTCACTGGCGCGACGTGCCTGAGCCATGTTGTGCGTGACAATCAGGATGGTATACGAGCCCCGTAGGCCCCAGATCAGAGCTTCGAGGGCCTCTGTCGCCTTCGGGTCGAGCGCCGACGTCGGCTCGTCCATCAGGAGCACGGAGGGCTTGACCGGCAGCAACCGGGCAATGCAGAGCTTCTGCTGCTCCTCGAGAGACAACGATGTCGCCCGCTGGCTCAAACGGTCCTTCACGTCGTCCCAGAGCAGCACCTGTTGGAGTGCGTCCTCGACCAACGCGTCTTCCTCCGCACGCGAAACCTTCTCGTCTCCGCGATGGATCCGGTGACTGAAGAGGACATTGTCCCGAATCGAGAGCGGCAGCGGATTCGGGCGCTGGAACACCATACCCACTTCCTTGCGCAGTCGCGCCAGCTCGACGCCTTCGGCAAAGATATCCTCTCCCATGACGTCGATCGCTCCGGTAGTTCGGACATAGCCGAGGCGCTCGTTGACGCGGTTGATCGTACGCAGAAGCGTGGACTTCCCACATCCCGAGGGTCCGATGAGCGACGTGATCATCCCCTGCTTCACCCGAATGTTCACATCGAACAGAGCTTGAAACGTCCCGTACCAGAGGTTCAGGTCGCGAGTCTCGATGGCAATCTCAGCCAAACCGACCCTCCACGTAGTCTCGGGTCCGCTGATCCTTCACCGTGCCGGTGAAGAGCTCTTCCGTCTCGGCAACTTCCACGAGTTCGCTCTCCAGGAAGAACGCCGTTCGATCGGCCAGGCGTCGCGCCTGCTGAACCAGATTGGTGACGAGCACGATGGTGATCTCGTCCTTGAGTTCCTTCAACACGTCCTCGATGCGCATCGTGGTCACAGGGTCGACCGCGATCGAGAACTCGTCCAGGAGGAGCAGCTCGGGCTCCTGTGAGAGGGCACGAGCAATCGTGAGCCGCTGCTGCTGGCCACCTGACAGGAGGCTGCCGAGCGCATCGAGGCGATCCTTGACCTCGTCCCAGAGCGCGGCACGGGTCAGGCAACGCTCCACGATGTCGTCGAGCTGCGCCTTCTTCTTGATTCCAGCGAGCTTCGGCGCGAACGCCACGTTCTCGTAGATGCTCATGGGGAGACCAACCGGCAGCGGAAAAACCACTCCGACCTTTCGGCGCAGGGCATACACGTTCCGCACGGCGCTGATGTCCTGACCCTCGAAGAGGATCGTTCCTCGGACGGTCATGTTTGTGTCGAATTCCTCCATACGATTGAGCGCTCGAAGGAACGACGTCTTTCCGCTGTTCGCAGGTCCGATGATCCCGAAGATCTCGTTCGGGAGCACGTCGAGACTGATTCCGTCGAGCGCAACCTTGTCGCCGTAAAGGACCGACAGCTCCCGAACCGAGAGTTTGGGCGTCGCGTCTACCATTTGCGCTTGTTCCGCAGGTAGACACGGAAGGCGATCGACGTGGCGTTCATCACCAGCACCATCGAAATCAGGACCAGAGCCACACCGAAAGGCAGCGCGTCGGGCACATCAGGCACCTGTGTCGAAACGACGTACAGGTGGAGTGACATCGCCATCGTCTGATCCAGAACCCCCTGTGGCAGAAACGGCAGGAACGCGGCTGCACCGGTAAACATGATGGGCGCTGTCTCGCCCGCCGTGCGAGAAACCTCGAGGATCACACCCGTCAGAATTCCGCTGATGGAGTTTGGCAACACCACCTTTCGGATCGTCTGCCACCGGGTGGCTCCCATGTTCCAGCATGCCTCACGGAACGCATGGGGGACCGCCTGCAGAGACTCGCGCGTGGCCACGATCACGATGGGGAGCGTCATCACCGCGAGCGTCAACGATGCAGCGAGGATGCTACGACCGAAGCCGAAGAACACGACGAACGCGCCGAGTCCGAACAGCGCGTGAACGATCGAAGGGACACCGGCCAGGTTGATGATGGCCAGGTTGATGGCCCTCGTGAGCCAGTTGTCCGGGGCGTATTCGGAGAGGTAGACGGCCGCAGCCACCCCGATCGGGACGGAGGCGATCAGGGCCACGGTCACGATCCACACCGTACCGATCAGAGCCGTGAAGATTCCTCCAGCGGTCATTCCGTTGGTCGGGACCTCGGTCAGGAAGCCCCACGAAAGCACAGGTGCGCCACGCTGGATCAGGATTCCCATGATGAGGACGACGGGCACGATGAGAAGCACCGTCATCATCAGGAAGAGTGTCTTGACGAGCCACTCGACCCGGCGGTTCTGCTGATCGAGCGTCGTTCGGGCAAACATGCTCATTGTTTCTTGCCCACTCCCTTCACGACGATGTCCGCCGTGAGGTTGATGACGAAGGTCACGACGAAGAGGAAGATCCCCAGGGTGAAGAGCACGCCGTAGTGATCGGAGCCCCTCGCCGTATCCCCAAGTTCGGCCGCGATCGTCGCCGTAAGGGCCCGTACCGAGTCGAAGGGGCTCGTAGGAATATTGATGGCGTGGCCGCTCGCCATCAGGACGGCCATCGTCTCGCCGAAGCCGCGCCCTACACCGAGTAGCACAGCGGCCATGAGGCCATTCTTCGCGGCCGGGAGGACCACCTTGAACACGACCTGCCAGCGGGTAGCACCCATGGCTTCAGCCGCTTCACGGTAGGCGTCGGGAACGGCTTTCAGTGCGTCTTCCGCGATCGTGGTCATGATCGGCGCAGCCATGAGACCCAGGATCACCCCCGCGTTGAGTACGCTGAGGCCCACGGGTACATCGAACATGTCGATGATGAGCGGATTCATGATCGACATGCCGATGAACCCCCATACCACGGATGGGATCGCAGCCAGGAGCTCAACGAGCACCTTGAGCGACTCACGCATGCGCCCGGACGCAAACTCTGCGATGTAGATCGCGGCCCCGAGCGAGAACGGAACGGCGACCAGCATGGCCAGCCCCGTCACGCTGGCCGTACCTGCCATGAGCGCGAGAATCCCGTACGTCGGATTCCGCTCGGAAGTGGGTCGCCAGTTCATGGATGTGAAGAACTCCTTCAGATCCAGCGTGCCCAGCGCGAAACCCAGCCCTTCACGGGTAACGAAGATGAAGATTCCGATGATGAAGATGATCGCGGACACACCTCCGACGAACACACCAACCGATACCGCACGGTCGACATACCAGTCTCGACCCCGCGTGTTGAAGTCGTCGGCGATGCTGCCTGGAAGAGCGTCCGCCTGGACGTCAGCGGGCATCAGGCCCCCGAAGTGTGAGCATGAGGTCTCGAACGCCGAGCTTCACACTCTTGAGCGCCTCATCCATCTGCTGCTCCGTCAGGTCCTCGGGATGTCCGTCGACCGATACCGTGTCCGACCAGTCCAGGAAAAGCGTACGGAACGGCAACAAGGGGATGTGCTTGCGGGCCTCGGGGTGGAGCCCCACGACGATGTGCCAGTGCCTCGGCTCTTCGTGAATCGGACGGAGTGCCGAGGGCTTGTTGGCACGCATGTCGATCCCGTTCCGGTCCATGAACTCGACGAGGCCCGGATCCAACGCGTCGACCGGATTCCAGCCGGCGCTCTGATACGAGCCGCTCTCCGGAAACGCTTTGGCCGCGTACGCCTCGGCCATTTGCGACACCCCGTCATTGCGCTCGTCCAGGAACAGAATGCGGAACGATTTGGGGTCTTTGGTCTCGCCGGTGACCGAGAACAGGGTTTGCTCGCATACGTTCTCGGCCTGCTCGGCAACCCGCTTGAGGAGGTTGATGACCCTGAGTAGAGCGAACGCGTCGCGCAGTGGGATCTCCTGGCTCTTACCCGCCGCCAGAAGTTCCTCGAAGACCTTTTCCAGTGTGGAATCGGTCTGGCCAGCCATCCCGTACGTCTCGTTGGCCAGATCGGCGTCACCATCCTGGAACGAGACGAGCGCCTGATGCAGCGTCCGACGCGCCTGATGGCTGATCAACTCGACATCGCGGATGATCCGTTCCGAAGGACGTCCGCTGAGCTGGATGATTTCACGACCGATCGTGCTGGCGTAGTCACCAATTCGCTCGAGTGCCACGTCGAGGCGGAGCACCGCCGATACATATCGGAGATGCCCCGCACTCGGTGCGTGTCGAACGATGAACGCGTGACACATGTGATCGATGTCACGGATCTTCCGGTTCACCCGACGATCACCCAGCACAACGTCGTTCGCCAGGCTCCTGTCGTTTTCGAGAAGCGAATGGACGGCGTCACCGACCTGGCTCTCGATCAACTTCGCCAGACGCTCGACCTTGTCTCGAATCTCATCGAGATCCGATTGCATCCGCTCTTCGTAGTGCGTGTATGTGGGTTCTTGCACGGGGCTCCTCGCCGTTTTTACCGAATCAGGGTCGAACTCAGGCGCAGGTCACTGTCGCGACCGGCGCGTACCCCTTGTCGAAGATGATGCATTGCCCTTCGTCACTGAGGATCCAGTCCATATACTGCTTCACCCCACCTTCGGGAGGCATGGCCGTGTACATGAAAAGTGGTCGGGCGATAGTGTAGGAACCGTCGATGGCGGTGTCCACGGATGGAGCCACACACGGAGTCCCCTCTCCGGCAGAGACACACGGCATCGAAATGTGGTCGGTCGCGTATGCGAGGCCGCTGTACCCAATGGCGCACGGCGTGTTCTCGACCAGATCCACAACGTCCTTGGATCCATGCATGTCGCGCGAGCCGAGCTTGAACTCGGACTCCCCGAGCACAGCCTCCCGGAAGTAGGCGTACGTGCCTGAGTTGTTCTGGCGGCTCACACGCACGATCTCGTCACTGCCGCACCCGGGTACCTCGATCCCGAGCTGAGCCCAGCTCTCGATCGTGCCGTTCTCGCCATAGATCCCCACGAGTTGCTCCAGAGAAATCGACGTGAGTGGGTTGTCGGGGTGGAGGAAGATGGCGAGCGCGTCGTAGCCTACGATGTGTTCCTGCGGATCGAGTCCTTGGGCTCGTGCCGCTTCGAACTCGCTCTCACGCATCCCCCGGCTGGCATTGGCGATGTCCACCGTGCCGTTGATCATCGACGAAATTCCCGTGCCCGAACCACCACCACTCACGGCGATAGCCACGGTCGGTTCCACCATGGCATAGGCTTCGGCCCAGCCCTGTGCAACGCTGAGGAGAGTGTCCGATCCCGTGTTCTGAATGATCGTCCGGTCTTCACCCCCGCCACAAGCGAGAAGGACGAGCGGAAGACCAAGGATCGTGAAAAGGCGCTTCAATTGAGTACCTCCGGTTGAGTCTGATTCCTACGCGGCCGCGCCGTTCGCGGCTCCCGGGAACAGAGTAGAAGACTGCGCCCGCGACGCCGCGGGGTCCTGCGTGTGTTCTTCAGTGGATGTACGACTGTCAGAGGAGTCATCCTCGCCGAGTTGCTTCGTTGTCGCGTTCAGGGGAAGTACCATTCGAATCGTGGCTCCAGTGCCAAGCACACTCTCGGCCTCGACTCGCCCACCCATACCCTCAATGAGGTGGCGTACGATCGCGAGCCCCAGTCCGGTCCCCCCGAAGTCTCGAGCTCGAGATGAATCTGCCCGGTAGAATCGCTCGAAGATCCTGGACAGCGATTTCGGCGGGATCCCCTCTCCCTCGTCGAGCACCTCGATGTGCCCCCAATCACCGACCTGTCGAGCCCTGACACGCACGACGCCCCCCTCATCACTATGCCGCACCGCGTTCTCAAGCAGGTTCCGCAGGCTCTGGCTCAACCCCTGTCGATCAGCCATGACCTGAAGGTCCGACACGAACTGAATCGAGACGCCCCGGACGCTCGCAGCATCGGCACACCAGCTCCACGCTTCCTTGGCGACCTCCTGAACGGAAACCAACTCGAGTCGTGCGACCCAGCGGCCGGACTCGAGACGAGACAGATCGAGTAGATCGTCGACAAGGTGCTGGAGCCGTAACGCATTGTTGCGAATCGACGTGACGAAGCGCTGCCGCAGGTGTTCCGGCACGTCCTCTTCCATGAGAGTTTCGGCGTACCCGCGAATCGAGGTCAGCGGTGTTTTCAACTCGTGCGATGCGTTTGCCACGAAGTCACGTCGCACGTTTTCGAGACGTCGGGTCTCGGATACGTCGAGAAGCGTGGTTACGGCCCCTCCCGTGTCCAGCGTACGGGAAGACACGATCAGGTGGGAGTCCCCGAACTGGACCTCACGTTGGCTGACCGGGCGAACCGCAGACTCGGACAGTACGCGACGGAGTTCCGAGTGACGAACCAGTTCTTGAACCGGTGTCCCTGCGGTGAAGGCCTCCAGGTCGAGCAGCGCCCGTGCGGCCCTGTTGGTGCGGAACACGCGCGCATCTTCCGTGAGGGCCACCACACCCTCCGCCATACAGTCGATGAGCGCCTGAATCCCGTCGCGTTCCTGTCGGAGTTCCGAAAGCCGGCTGGCGAGCTCTTCCGTGAGGCGATTGAGAGCCGCTGCGAGCTCGTCCAGCTCGGGAACCCCGGAGTCGGTCGGGGCGCGACCATCGAACTCCCCACCGGCCATATGCTGTGAGAGCGCCACGAACCGTACGAGAGGGCGACTCAGCGCACCGCTCACGAAGTAGGCGATCACAAGAGCCACCATCATCGCGAGCAGACCCCCGAGCATCAGCGCGTGTCGAGCTCGACTCACCGCCCGCTCCACGTCCGTGAGCGGAGCAGCGACGCGAAGAACGACAGGCTCTCCGTTGAGCGTGACGAGCCGAGCTCCGTACAGTAGAGGTTCGGCCACGGTCGCGGATGTCCGCTGCGCAAAGGACACCTGTCCACCCAGTGCGCCCCGGACCTCAGGGCGGTCTGAATGGTCCTCCACGTCAGGGAGACGTTCGGGCTCGACATAGGAGTCGCCGAGTACCACTCCTTCTGGAGAGATCAGTGAGACTCGATACCCGACCCGATCGGTGACCGCCCGGGCGAGCGCGTCCGGGTTCGCATCGATAGCGCCTTCGAGAATCCATTCGCCGAGGGCGAGTTGCCTGGCGAGCTCTTCCTGGAAGGTCTCGATGAGCACGCGACGAAGACCGGAGGTCACCAGGACGACGGCGAGAACCGTCATCACCGTGACGACGCCGGCAAAACCAGCGAAGAGTCGGTGTCGAATACGGAGGCGACGAGACGCAAAAGGCGCCGGACCAGACCCCTGGGGGTCAGGAACGTCGGGGGCCAGAGCCACCGACGCGCTCAAGCCAGCTTCCGTCGTCATCACGCGGCCGCGCACCTCTCGGCCCGAAAATAGATCATCGTCCGTGGTTCTCGAAACGAAAGG
The DNA here is from genome assembly GCA_028873595.1 of Gemmatimonadota bacterium. Lineage (GTDB taxonomy): Bacteria > Gemmatimonadota > Gemmatimonadetes > Longimicrobiales > Gaopeijiaceae > UBA2589. The sequence goes on from JAPPOV010000003.1 coordinate 110,741, forward strand.
TCGTTGAACCGCCCCGACCTCTTACACGGGGCGAATGTACCTAAGCTCCCTCCACCTTCAACTGAGAAACGGGCCACCGTGATGGCGAAAGAGACGTTGTTACCTGCACGTTACAGTTCCGTAACAGACCTGTCACAGCCGTTCACTCCACCAGTCCTCGGCCGTCGGCTGCTGGAGCACCCGCCCTCGCTCGATCCAGCGAGCCCAGGGCAGAAGGCCCCACAGTGCCAGGGAGCTCCAGGCGACGGTCGCCGCACTCTGAGCCGGCGGTACCCACGGCTTACTGACCCAGATCACGGTGGTCAGAACAAGGAGGGTCACGAGCGACCAGACGCCCTCTTTCGACGTCGCCCGGGTCACCGAGGTGTAGAGCCAGATCCCAGCTAAAAGCAGGGAGCCTTCTAGAATCAACGTCCCGGGGATCGAATACCAGAGCCCGAGACCGACCACTGGCCCTCCGGGCCAGAGTGGCAGATCCGGCCGGTGTGTAATCGCATCCAGGACCCAGTGGCTCAGTACGAGGGCCCCAAGCAGCACTGCAATCCACCCGCTCTTGAAAATCCGGTGTGCTACGAGCACCACCACGAGGCTCCATACAACCACGAACAGGAGGCTGTGCGTCCACGGATAGGAGACAAAGTCCAGAGGGGTGAACGCTGTGGCCCCCGGAGCGACATGTACGACCTCCAGGCCGGCCAGAAGAAATACAGGCCAGATCAGGTCCATGCCGAAGGCTGCTCCGATGCCGGCCCAGAGAGGCATCTCCGGCGCGAGCTTCTTCGCGCCCAGTCCCGCGGCAAGATGACCTACGAACATGGCCTGAACCTCGGATTCGAGGGTAAGAAGGGGACTGAAAAGGATACGACATGGCGCTATGAATCGCACACTGTAGCTCGCTTGTGCTCAACAATCTTCGGGTTATGTTCGGGTATATATACGGCTTTTGTTCGGGTCTGCTCCCGGTACCGGCGATGAGTGGCGTGTGGCGTGTAACGGAGCGCTCGGGACCGAGGATCGCCGTCTCCGTCGTCCACCTTCAGAGTGTCGCGTTCGCCTATGGCTCGTTCCCGCGCTTCTGCACAGTCTGTTCCCACCCACCAAGGCCCTGGGTGGGCTCATGACCACGGCACCGACAACGACTGGCTGAACACCGCAGCCGCCGATACCAGCTGGGCCAGCGGACCCGGCGCGGGAACTGTATTTCAACCCACCGCAGTCCGCGCTTCGGTGGAAAGTCGCCGAGCGCTCTGCCTCTGGCTCCCCACCTTCGAGCTGCGCCTCGAGCTGGTTCGCTCCCCGGAGCTCGACAGCACGTCGGTCGCGCTGCTCTCTTCGGGCGAAAGCACTCGCCGCACAATCTGGCAGGTCTCGGAACGAGCCCATGAAGCGGGCGTCCGGTCCGGTCAGCTTGTTTCCCAGGCCGTCGCCCTCTGCACATCCCTGACGCTTCTGGAGCCCGACCCGGCTCACTACGACGCCGCAGTCGACACGATGCTCGAAGTACTCACGGAGCTCACCCCGGTGATCGAGCCAGCGGGTCGTGGTCGTGTATTCCTCGGTATGGACGGCTTGGAGCGCCTGTTCGGAGCCCCGAATCGACAGATCGATCGTGCGCTGAGCTTGCTCCTCCAGGTCTTTCCCGCTCCTCTGGTCGCAGCGACACGTGCCGGGATGGCGCCCGGCAAATTCGGCGCGTGGGTCGCCGCGGCGTCCGCACGATCAGGCCGGCCGGTCATCATACCGGAACCCCGGCTCCTTTCATTCTTCACGGCGTGCCCGATCGGATCTCTGCCCGTCGATCCGCTCATCATCCAACGACTGGAACGCCTCGGCGTCCAGACACTGGGCGAGCTCCGCCGTCTCCCCGAACCCGCTCTGGTCGCACAATTCGGCGAAGACGGCCGAAATGCCCTCGCCTGGGCCACGGCAGGACGAATCGACCCGGTCCGCCCCTGGCATCGACCACGCCCAATTCGCGTCTCCCTCGACTTCCCCAATCCGATCGGGCTCACAGAAACGCTCCACAGCGCCCTGGACCGGCTCGTCGAACGATCCCTGGCTCGTCCAGCCCGTCGAGGCCGCAGCGTGACCGGAGTCCGCATGGGCGCACACCTCGAAGGGGGAGGGTCCTGGTTCGTCGAAACGGTACTTCGAGAACCAACCTCCGACCGGGAGCGCATCTCGGCCCCACTCCGCGCGAAGATGGCAATCACCCCTCCACCACATGCCGTCGAAACCCTTCTCCTGGAGCTCACCGAGTTCGGAGCCCCGAGTACTCAAACCCAGTTGTTCGACCGCAAAAACGAAGGAGGCCGAACCACTGGGGGGCTCGATCTTGGCCAAGGAGACGTGCCTCTATCCCTTATAGATGCAATCAAAGACCTAAAGTTGCGTATAGGGCACTCTCCGCTGTACCGGGTCGTCGAGGTCGATCCCTGGTCGAGGATCCCCGAACGCCGTCATGCTCTGCTCAGCTTCGACCCCTGACTCCGATTCGATCATGCGTCACCGCCCCCGCCTCAAAACGCTCGGAACCCCCAGACCTGTCGTCGTACGGACGAACGCGCTGGGCGACCCCGTGCACGTCCGCCTCCGGGGTAAGCCAGCCCGTCGTGTAGCCGTGATCCGGGAACGATGGCGTATCGACGACGAATGGTGGCGCCAGACGATATCACGAGATTACCGGACGGTCGTCCTCGACGACGGAAAGGTGCTGACTCTCTACCATGACCTCCTGATCGACGAGTGGTACGTGCAACGAGGCTGATCGACATATGGCGGCAGAGCGGGAACCGCCCCAGATCACGGTGGTACCGTCGGCCAGCCTAACCCCTGCCCGCTTCGCATCCGTGGACAACCCCGAGAAGAACACCCAGGACCTCATCGACAGGAGAACCCCCACGTCCTGCTCATCGGAGGTCGGATTTTGAGCTCCGACCCGTCCATCACTCGAATCCAGCCTCGCGGCCGCCGAGGCCTGCACGTCCTCATCCACCTCGACGACGACTCGGAACCGTTCGAAGTGATGCTCGAGGCGCTCGAACGGAGTTTCCTGGGTGTAGGAGACACGCTCAGCGGAGTACTCCGACACGAACTCCTCAATCACGACGCGGACGTTCGGGTTCGGGACTCTGCCCTGAACCTGCTCTCGTACCGGGCCCGCACTCGATCGGAACTCCGAAAACGCCTGCGCCAGAAGGGATTTCGACCGGCCCGAATCGACATCTGTCTGGACCGTCTCGAGGAGCGCGGTCTCATCGACGACGCCAGTGTGGCCGCTGCCTTCGTGCGCGACCGCCTGCGCCACAGACCCAAGGGGCGTTCGGCACTCACCTCCGAACTCCGCACCAAGGGCATTCCACAAGAGCTCGCGCACCGGACGATCGACGGAGTCTTCGATGCGGAAGGGACCAGCGACGAGGATCTGGCCCGGCTCGTAGCCGAAAAATGGGTCACCCGACAAAACCCGACCGTCCTTCAGGCCCTGGTCAACGAAGCCTGGTCGGACGAGAAGCAGAAGGCCCGCCGCCGCCTCACCGCGTGGCTGGCTCGCCGCGGATTCGGTGGAGGCGCCCTGGGTGACGCGATTCAGCACGCGATCCGTGTTGCGACCACCCGGATCGAGATCTGAACGCCGAGTCCTGCCGCGTCTTCTCGCGCTGAAGTGGCCATACGCGAAGATCCGACAGGCGGAGCACTCTTTCGAGCAGCTGCGGGGTTCGACCGATATTATCAGCCGGCTGGCAAAGACCTGTTCCTGCTGGCAGAGCTACAGTTCGACCAGTTCGGAGCCTCTGGTCCGGACGAGCTGATCACCGTGGGCGTATCGGACGCGTTCCGTCGCGGCGACATGCAGGTCCTCGGACGGTGGACTTTCGCCACGACGGCCAGTTGGCAGATTCACCCGCTGGTGGGAGTGGACGCGCTCACGCTCGTGAATCCAGAGGATCGCAGTGGACTCCTCGCGCCGGGGATCAGCTGGTCGACCACCGGCAATGCCACTACTCGTGCCGGCTTCTACGTGGGCGTGGGCGAGGAAGCCCCCTCCCCCATCCTGCTTGGCTCGGAATACGGCTCGGTGCCCGGGCTCGGGTATCTCTCGCTTTCGTTCTTCTTCTGAACCCTCCAGATCGACGATCCGTAGGGAGACTCCGAGGAGGTGCATCATGGGCAAGACCCACAACAAGCGAATCAAGAGGCCCACAGGGCCGTGCGATCCCAAGCCGCCGAAGCGGCCGCCACCCCCGTCGCCGAGCGGCCCGTGGGACAAGCTCGGCCCCAACCCGCTGAAGTGGCTCAAGATCGGGAAGAAGAAGTAGCCGAGCTCAGGCGTCCGGACCGATCACGTGGACGATCGTGGACGGACGAGAGCATGGCCTCGCCTGTGTCCGGGGGCAGGCTATGGCGGACACCTTCACACTTCGTCCAGACCGTGCTCCACGACGAATCTCGTCAAGCCCGCGACGGTACGGATACGGAGCTTTCCCATGACCCGCTCCCGGTGCGTCTCAACCGTCCGAGGAGAGATCTCAAGCTGCTCGCCAATCTCGCGATTCGTCAGCCCCTGGGCGACCAGCAGCAGGACTTCACGCTCACGATTCGTCAGGGAGTCGAGCCGCGTTCGAAGTTGCTCCTCCTCGATCTCCTTGCGCAGCGCGACGCTCAGCTGCTGAGTCACTCGGGCGGTGAAGTAATCGCGCCCCTCGTGAACTGCGGCCACGGCATCCCGGAGTTCCGCAGGAGACACATCCTTGAGGACGTACCCGTCCGCGCCCGACCGAACCGCCTGAAGGACATACTCTGGGTCGTCGTGCATCGAGAGAATGAGTACGCGAGCAGGATGAGCCTCCTCGCGAAGCTCCATCGTGACCTCGAGGCCCGATTTTTCCGGCATGTTCACGTCGAGTACCACAACGTCGGGCGACAGCTCGGAGACCATGGCAAGTGCTTCTGCCCCGTCTCCGGCCTCGCCAATCACCTCGAGGTCTTCGATCTGCTCGAGGACTCCACGAATACCCTGTCGAACGACCGAGTGATCGTCGGCGATCACCACCCGAAGTGAACCGTTGCTCATTCCTGCGCCTCGTCCTGGAGGGGCAGCTCGACGCGCATCTCGGCGCCGGCTCCGTTCCGATTTCCCATCATCAGTTCACCCCCGAGCACCGCCACCCGTTCCCGGATCCCGGCGAGTCCACCTCGGCTTCGTAGCCGGGTCGCGGCGTCCTCGGGAAAGCCAGGCCCGTCATCCTCGACTGTGAGAACGGCGTGCGAGTCTGTTCGCGTCAGGCGCACGGATACCCGCGAACGGGCTCCATGGCGCACGGCATTCGAGAGCCCCTCCTGCATGGCCCGGTACACCGCCGACTCCGCCTCGCCCGACAGGGGCGGAGAGCGAAGCGGTGCATCGAACTCGACCTGCAGTGCATCAGGTTCGTGAAAGTCACGGGCCAGTGCGCGCATAGCCGGGATCAACCCCAAATCATCCAGCGCGACAGGGCGCAGGTTGCGCGTCACACTTCGGATACTCTTGATCCCCTCTCCCAACAGCGTCCTGGCTCGTTCGAGCGCCGGTCCGGATGCCTCGTCACTGCGCTCGGCGATCACGCCCAACTGAAGGTTCAGAGCGGCCAGAACCTGGGCTGTCTCGTCGTGGAGTTCCCGCCAGATGCGCGCCCGCTCCTCCTCGTGCTGGTGCACCATCCGTGACTGCAGGCGCTCGAGCTCTTCCGTACGGCTGATCAGGTTCCGACTCAGCTCTTCGTTCGCGAGCGCTGCCCCGACCTGCTGGCCAAACGCGAGGAGGAAACGATTGTCCAGCACAGTGAACGGGTCTCGCGCCCTCCCCACCACCACGACAGCTCCGACGACGTCATCTTCGCTCAGAACCGGGAGGGCAGCGGTGTAGGCATGCCCGTCCTCGGGATCATCCGTCTGACCCGCGCGGGCCACGGTAGGGACACCTTCGCGGCGTACCCTCCGAGCGGCCTGACGGGCCGCTTCCGGAGCGCCCTCGAATGGCCAGAGCGCTGCGACCCCGGCGCCCTGAACGAAGTGACCACTCCCCGCGGTGGAAATCCACAGAGCCGATCCCTGCACGCCACGCAAAGACAGGGCCCGACGGAGCATGGCCTCGGCCATCGGCTCCTCACGAGCGAAGCCACCCTGCAGCTCCCCCGAGAGAGCCGTCAGGTTGGCCAACCCCTGATCCAGATCCTCCAGTACGAGAAACACGATGCCGAGCCCGACCCCGATGGAGAACGTGATGTCGAGGTAGTACCCCCACGGATTCCATGCGCCCTGCGCCCGCAGGATCGGATAATCCAGATGATGCAACGCCCACAGGAACAGTACGACAGCGAGGAACCTGCCCGCTGGGGAGCCAACCAGGCGATCGTAACGAAGGAAGGCCCACCCGGTCGCCGCGGTCGTGATGCTGAGAAAGCCGATCATTGGACCGGCGGCGAGAAGGAAGTTGTCGAGCACGTAGATCCCGACGAACGCCCACACGACCGGAAAGAAGACGAGGACGCCGTAGACGGGACGCCATTCCGCTCGCTGGGCGAAGACCAGCGCGGCCCACAGGAACGCGACCGCCGTCCACCCGGTCGCGACCTGATGCCAGAAAAGCCACGCCTCCGCGCCGGTGATGAGAAACGTGATGATCGCCACCAGGCGAAGAGAATACACCGCCCACGCCACCGACCACAGACCGAAGTACTGCCGTCGGTAACGGCGGTTCAGGATACTGCACAGGACGACGAGCCCGAGCGTGATCGCAAGCTGCAGGTATGCAGCCGCCAGCTCTGTATCGGAGGGCAGCACAGGCACCGAGTTCATGTGACGAAGATCCCCGCAGCCGGCTGCCTCGGCAACGGCTTGCCAAGCGGCTCGACCCACATGATCCTCCGTAGCCGTTTTGCGCCTGAACGACCTGTTCATGACGACCGTCGCTCCCCCGATGCCGCTCTTCGCCGATCGAGTCCATCGTATCGGTACGGAAGCCGCCTTCTCCTTCGGCGCGCTGATCGAGCAGGTGGAGAGGTCCGGCGCTCACGTCATTCGCTGCAATATCGGGCAGCCGGACTTCCCACTCCCGCGACACATCGCAGACGCCGTCAAGGCCGCGATCGATCGCGGCCTCACTACGTATTGCGACCCCGGTGGAATCCCGGAACTGCGGGTCGAAGTGGCACGCTCCGTGGGCGAGCGGCATGGATTGGACATCGACCCCGATCGTGTGGTGGTCTACCCAGGTGGCCGACCCCCGATCGGCTTTGCCCACATGGCCTACAGCAAGCAGGGCCAGGACGTCATCTACCCCTCACCAGGGTATCCACTGTTCGAGTCGTTCATCCCCTACTTCGGGTGCAATCCGGTGCCCGTCGTCCTGCGCGAAGAGGAAGGCTTCGGTCTGACGCGTACGCAGATCGAGCCACTCGTGACCGAAAACACCGGACTCCTCTTCGTGAACTTCCCGTCGAACCCGACGGGTGGGGTCGCCACGCGCGAGCAACTCGAAGGGTTGAGTGAGTTGATTCTGGAGCGCACGGACCCGACAGTCCGTGTCTACTCCGACGAGTCCTACGAAGCGATCACCTTCGACGGCGACCAGCACATCAGCATCGCGTCCATGCCCGGGATGGAGGCGCGCACGATCATTGCATCGGGCGTGTCGAAGTCGTACGCCTGGACGGGTGGGCGCGTGGGCTGGGCCGTCTACCCCACGATCCGGGAAGCAGAGATCCACCGAAAGCTCGCGATCAACTTCTTCGCCTCTCTCCCACCCTACAATCAGTGGGGCGCGATCGAGGCGCTTCGCTCGCCCGAGAGCCCGAGAGTGATCGGGCAGATGGTCGAAGCATTCCAGCGACGTCGTGACCTCGTCGTCGATGGGCTGAATCGGATCGACGGCGTCGCCTGCCAGAACCCGAAGGGTGCGTTCTACGCGTTTCCGAACGTCGAGGGCGCCCTCGAGCGGATCGGTGCGAAGCAGGCCTACGCGACCCTCCCAGCGGAGACGCGCCAGCAGACCAGCCCGGCGACCCTCTTTACGCTCTTCCTCCTGTACGAGCACCACGTTGCAGCCCTGGACCGCCGGTCCTTCAGCAAGCGTGGGAGTGAGGGGCAGCACTACATCCGAATCTCGACCGCCAACAGCGACGCCGAGCTCGCCGCCGCAGTCGAAGGGATCGGCGAAGCAGCGCACGACACCGAAGGCTTCGCCCGCTTCATGCATTCCGGAGTCGGGCTCACGATTTGATCCGACCTCCCCTTCACACACGTCTCACGGACGACCATTCCTCATGAGCCGAGCATTCGGACCCCGTCGCGCCACCTGGATCGACATCGATTCTGCCGACCCTGACGTTGCCAGCCCGGCAGAGCTGGCCCTGCTCACCCGCTACGACCTCATGTACCGGACTCTGGTCGCGATCCAGTTCAATTTCTCGCAGTCCGGACACCCCGGGGGTTCGGTGTCCGCCGGTCATATCATGACCGCGGCGCTCTTCGACACGATGCAGTACGACATCGGCGACCCGCTGCGGGATGATCAGGACCTTCTGTCCTTCGCCGCAGGGCACAAGGCCACGGGTCTCTACGCGATGTGGGCGCTTCGCGACGAAGTCGTCCGCATTGCCAGTCCGGACCTCCTTCCGGAGGAGGACCACCTTCGCCTGCGCTGGGAGGACTTGCTCGGCTTCCGTCGCAATCCGACCCAGCCGACGCCTCTCTTCAGGGAGTTCGGCTCCAAGCCTCTCGACGGCCATCCGACTCCGATGACGCCGTTCGTGCGCATCGCAACCGGGCCATCCGGGGTCGGAATGGGATCATCGATCGGCCTCGCCTTCGGGGCGGCAGACTACTTCGGTGCCGATGCCCCCAGGGTGCACATGCTCGAGGGTGAGGGCGGGCTCACACCGGGCCGCGTGTACGAGTCACTTGCTGCGGCAGGCTCGTCGGGTCTGCGCAACGCGATTTGCCACCTCGACTGGAATCAGGCTTCCATTGATTCCGATCAGGTCACGAGGGAAGACGATCGACCGGGTGAGTACGTCCAATGGGACCCGATGGAGTTCTTCTACCTGCACGACTGGAACGTCGTGTTCGTGAAGGACGGCTTCGATATGGGTCAGGTGATGACCGGCCAACGCCGCGCACTCGCGATCGACAACGGTCAGCCAACCGCCGTGGTCTACCGGACCGAGAAGGGCTTTGGCTACGGCATCACAGGCAAGAAGTCACACGGTGGTGGACACAAGCGTGGGTCCGACGCCTATGTCGATGCGCTGCGACCACTCCTCGGTGACGCCGCGGAAGGCGTCCCGCAGGTCGACGACCCCGGTGATGCGGTGGCCCTCGAGGCCTGCCACTGGGCGACGCTGGAGATGCTGCGCGACTGGATCACGGCGGAAGCGAGCGACGTCTGCGAAGCGATCGCACGACGACTCGAAGTTGCCCGGGACGGACTGAACGCTCGCGGTCGGCACACACGAAACGGTGCCCCGGACCTCGATGCTCTGTACCGCGCGGCCGACCCGACCACGACGCCGGACGCCGTTGCCCTCGAGATCGGCTCGAAGACGCCTCTGCGGAGTCAGCTGGGGTCAGTCCTGGGGTACCTCAACGAGCAGTCAGATGGAGCCATTCTTCTCGGTGCGGCCGACCTGCTCGACTCGACCGCGATTTCCGGAGCCTCGAAGGCGTTCGCTCCCGGATTCTTCCATGTTCGGGACAATCCGGGCAGCCGGACCCTCACCATGGGGGGAATCTGCGAGGACGGCCTCGCGTGCATTCTGAGTGGGATCTCGGGCTTCGGGAAGCACTGCGGAGCTGGCGCCTCGTATGGGGCGTTCATCAGCCCGCTCGGTCATATCCCTGCCCGGGTTCACGCGATCAGTCAGCAAATGAAGCAGGAGGTAGAAAGGAGCCGGTACACACCGTTCATCCTTCAATGCGGTCACGCGGGTATGAAGACAGGCGAGGATGGACCGACGCATGCCGACCCGCAGGCACTCCAGCTCCATCTCGAGAACTACGTGCCGGGTACCGCAGTGACCCTGACGCCATGGGAGCCCCAGGAGATCTGGCCACTCGTAGCAGCGACCTTTCAGGCAGAGCCTGCCGTTATCGTCCCGTTCGTGACTCGCCCGAGCGAGCCTGTACTCGACCGGGAAGGACTGGGTCTGGCGCCGGCCTCTGCGGCGGCGAAGGGGGTATACAAGCTTCGCTCGGCTGCCGTCGCGCCGGAAGGAACGATCGTCCTCCAGGGCTCGGGCGTCGCACTCGCCTTCGTGCAGGAAGCCCTGCCCCGATTGATCGAAGCCGGCATCGACCTGGATGTCATCTACGTCGCCAGTCCCGAGCTCTTCGATCGACTACCGGATGAAGAGCGTGAGGAGCTCTTCAACGACGATGTCGCGGCCACCGCGATGGGAATCACGGGCTTCACACGTCCAACCATGTACCGCTGGATCCGCTCGGATCTGGGATTGACTCACACGCTGCATCCGTTCGTGAAAGGCCACTACCTGGGCTCCGGAGCCGGAGACATGGTGATCCATGAAGCCGGTCTGGATGGAGACGGTCAGGTGCGCGCGATTCAGGCGTGGTTGCAGGCAGGCGGAGGACGTCACTAGGGCCTGATCGCCGAGAAAGCATCGTCGTTCCGGTGAGGACCATCGTCCCGCGATAGAGGAGAGACGACCGAAGGTGGTCACTGCGGCTGCTGCGAGATAACGTCCCCGCATCACCCTACCCGGAGGATCGTTTGATTCGTGTTCCCGTTCTGGCTGTCATCGCCAGCGTACTCGTCGCGCCCTCGATTGCGGCGCAGGACCTCGTGCTGCACAACGCGAACGTTGTCGACGTCGTGACCGGCACCGTGACATCCGACGCCACCGTTGTCGTGCGCGACGGGAGCATCGCCGCGATCGACGCCGACGGAGGCGACGGTCCGGCCGGAGTGCCAGTCGTCGATCTGGCCGGACGCTATGTGGCACCGGGACTGATGGACGCCCACGTCCACGTCGGCTCATCGGCGGACGCGTACCGCGCTCTGCTGACCGGTGTGACCACCATGCGCAGCATGGGTGCGAGCCACTACGCGGACGTCGGCATGCGGGAGCTTCAACGTGCCGGCCACGCCGAGACTCCGGAATACCTGGCAGCCGGATACCATATCCGTCCACAGATGGCCGAAGGATTCTTTCAGGACCATCCCGAGCTCGGGGGCCTGGATGGTGGCGGAGTGGGCGGTACAGAGCCCGTACGCTCCGTCGCACGGGCACTCGTCTCGAGAGGTGTCGACTTCATCAAGACCAACGCCACCGAGCGCGCCGGTCTTCCGAATACGGATCCGCGGAAACAGCTCTTCGACGAGATGGAGATCTCCGTGATGGTCGAGGAAGCGACTCGTGCAGGGATCGGCGTGTCGGCTCACGCGCACGGGGATGCCGGGGGCCGAGCGGCGGTAGCTGCAGGAGTCCGCAGTATCGAGCACGGTACGTACCTGAGCGAGACGACCCTGAGCATGATGGTAGACCGCGGCACATACCTGGTGCCGACGATCGCCATCGTTCGTGACCTCACGATCGCCGGTGGCGACTACGACAACGCGGTCCTGAACATCCGGGGCAGGCACATGCTCCCTCGGGTTCAGGAGATGGCGGCCATGGCGCACAGACTCGGCGTCAAGATCGTGGCCGCGACAGACACCGGATACGGACCGAACAGCACCACCACGCTTGCACACGAACTCCTCGAGCTGGTCGAGATCGGCATGTCAGCCCACGAGGCGCTGCAGGCCGCCACCACGACCGCCGCAGAACTCTTCGGGATCGATGACCGTGTCGGCCGGCTGGAAGAAGGCTTCGAGGCCGATCTCATCGTCCTCGAGCGGAATCCGCTCGAAGACATCGGCGTACTGCAGGACGTACTCATGGTTGTCAGCGACGGTGACGTGATCGTTCAGCGGGGGGACTGGCCGGGCCCACCCGTGTCGTGAACCTCTGCGTCAGCCCCGGCACCCCAGATACAGCCCGATGGCGAATCCAGCCAAAGACCGCACATCGTTCGGGCTACCGAATGCACTGACGTTGCAGCCGAACGGCGCAGCTCTGGTCGACATGTACGTATCCGCCGGCGCACTGCGCGGATTACGAACCGTGCCTGGTCGCGAGCGCTGAGTCGAAGGCCCTCAACAGCACCTCGACCGGTTGTGCGCCCGACGCGGCGAAACGCCGGTCGAACACGAAGGTCGGGGCCCCGGTGATCCCCATCTCCCGTGCATCGGCGGTCGCCTGCCAGAGCGCATGCTCCCACGCACCACCGTCGATCGCAGCACTCATTTCGTCAGGGTCGATGCCGACTGAAACAGCCAGATCGTTCACGACCTCTGGGTCACCCAGGTCCCTCCCCTCGGCGAAGTACCCGCCGAACAACCGCTCATGGAACGCCGAAAAGAGCTGACTACGCTCCTGCTGTGCCCATGCTCCGGCGAGCAACGCGCGGTGCGTGTTGGACACTTTCGGTCGCTTTCCGACGTCCAGCCCCTCCGCCGCGGCGTTCGCCTTCAGCGCGTCCTGCATCCGCGCCCATACATCGGGGGGGTACCCCAGATCCTCCACAGGCATCCCGCTCAGCGGGACCTCCGGGTGGATCTCGAAGGGCCGCCAGTCCACCTCCACACTCATCCCCGGCGGTAGCTGCGCGAGCGCCTTCGTGAGCCGCGCCCACCCCACGTAGCACCACGGGCAGGTGTAGTCGCTGAAGACTTCGAGTCGGATGGTCGAGGAATCTGGCATGTCGATACGGTGGGTAAGTGGTACGACGAAACGTGCGTCGGTCCGCCCAGAGAACCCCGTCAAGGTCGCTGTGCTCCGATGTCACCCCCGCGTACCTTGCCCTGTGAACGATGTGGCAACGTTCGTTGTGAAGAACGGTCGTGCGGATGCTCAGCAGGACGGACCGCCCCGCCTTGCCGACCAGTGCGCCGGCCCGAACATTACCGAACCTTGAAACCCAGCCTGCGCGCGACGTCCTCGAGCCGTGTGCAGGAGTCTCTCCCAACCAGGAGCAACTGTGAAGAAAGCCTTGATCCTCACGGCCATCGCCGCCTTCGGCTTCGCGGCGCCTGCGTCGGCTCAGGCCAACAACTTCAGCTTCTTCATCACCAGTTCGGGTCCCGGTGACGGGGCGAACCTCGGCGGTCTGCGCGGTGCAGATCAGCACTGCCAGGACCTCGCGTACGCGAAGGGCTTCGGGGACGTATCGTGGCGTGCGTACCTGAGCACCATCGCGATGGGCGGAGAAGCGGCGGTCAACGCGCGGGACCGGATCGGTGACGGTCCCTGGTACAACTACTCTGGCGACGTGGTCGCTCAGAACGTCGATGATCTGCACTCCGACAACGCGCACCTCACCAAGGAATCCATCCTCACCGAGAACGGCGACATGGTGAATGGCCGGGGAGACTCGCCCAACATGCACGATATCCTCACCGGCTCGAACCTGGACGGGACCGTGAGCACCGCAGAAGGCCACGACGCATGCGCCAACTGGACCAGCAACGGTGAGGGAAGCGCCGCCGTTGGACACCACGATCGTCAGGGCGGCGGTCAGAACCCGACGTCGTGGAACTCGGCCCATGGCTCACGCGGCTGCAGCCAGTCCGACCTCCAGGGAACGGGCGGGGACGGTTTGTACTATTGTTTCGCGATTGATGCGAACCAACAGGAGGCGTTCCGGGACGAATAACCGGGCCGCGTCCCTTGCTCCCTCATGGGGGCTCGGAGAAATCGGTTTGAACAGACGAAGCGCTGTGATCGGGGTCCTCCTCGCGGGGACCCCGTTCGTTCATGGAGCCTGCCTGGCACAGCAGCCATCTCCGGCGCCATGGGGCATCACGGCAGTCGAGGGCCTGCGCCTCGGTCATCACACGCTTGAAGAGCGACCGACCGGCTGCACCGTCGTCCTTGCGGGCGAAGGCATGGTCGGTGGGGTGGACGTGCGTGGCGGTGCTCCCGGGAGCCATGAGACCGCACTGCTCGATCCGGTGAACTCGAACCAGGGGGTTCACGCCGTCGTCCTGTCCGGCGGTTCTTCATTCGGGCTCTCGACTACGGCCGGTGTCATGCAGTATCTGGACGAGCGTGATATTGGGGTCCGCGTGGGGAGCAAGACGGTCCCGATCGTGGTCGGAGCGATCCTCTACGATCTGGGCCTCGAAGAAGATCGACGCATTCGGCCCGACGCCGCGTGCGGATACGCGGCCGCGGAGGCAGCATCTGCAGGCACGCCAGCCGAGGGCTCCGTCGGCGCAGGTGCGGGTGCGACAGTCGGCAAACTGGGAGACCCCTACCGTCCCATGAAGGGCGGGTTCGGCACGGCATCCATCACGCTTGGGAACGGCCTGACCGTGGCCGCTGCAGTCGCCGTGAACGCCGTGGGCGACATCGTCGACCCCATGACCGGAGAGATCGTTGCTGGAGCTCTCTCCGAGGACGGTGCCAGCCTGCTCGACATGCGACGCGTACTTCGCGAAGACAGCGACTTGGAGCCTCCGCCAGCCGGAACGAACACGACGATCGGGCTCGTGGCGACGAACGCATCGCTCACGAAGGCACAGATCAACAAGGTCGCTCAGATGGCCCAGGACGGGCTCGCTCGCACGACCTACCCGGCCCACACGCCTTCGGACGGCGATACGGTTTTTTCGCTTTCCTCAGGGGCATGGGATGGTGAGGCCAACGTCCTGCTCGTCGGAGCGCTCGCGGCGGATGTCATGGCCGAGGCGATCCTGCGCGCCGTCCGCCTCGCCGAGGGGCTACCCGGAATTCCATCGGCTTCGGAGTTCAAGCGCTGACTGGATCACCGGACGGACTCATGGCACTCCACCTGGGGGTGCTGATCGTCTATTCGCTCGGCCTCGTGGCCTTCGGGCTCATCGTGTCCCGACGAGGCCAGGGTCGCGGCAGCTTCTTCGTTGCGAACCGATCGTTTGGCTCCGGAATGGTCTTTTCGACCTTCCTCGCCGCAAACATCGGGGCCGGGTCGGTGATCGCAGCATCGGAACTAGGCTACGAAGTCGGCCTGTCCGCATGGTGGTACGTGGGCTCCGCCGGGATCGGGCAGATCATCTTCGCTTTTGTCGTCGCACCACGGATCTGGCGGGCCGGGAAGGAGCACGGGCTCTATACAGCGGGCGACTACCTCGAGCTGAGATATGGCAATGCGGTGCGCGCGACGGTCGTGTCGATCCTCTGGCTCGGCACCCTCGCCATCCTCGCCGCTCAGCTGATCGCGATGTCTCAGATCCTCGAGTGGGTGCTGGGCATGCCGCGCTGGGTGGGAGCCACCCTCGGTGCCGGCATCATGGTGATCTACTTCACGGCAGGGGGCCTATGGACCACGGCGTGGGTGAACCTCGTCCAACTGACCGTGCTGGTGGTCGGCTTTCTCGTCGCGATTCCCATTGCCGTCTTGAACGCGGGAGGCATAGAGGCCGTCCTTGTGGCCGCTCCATCCGACCCGGAGTTCATGAGCCCGGTGGCGTTCGGCGGAATCATCATGTTCGTCATCCTGATGCCATCCTTCGTTGTCTCGCCCGGCCTCGTGCAGATGGGCTACGCAGCACGTGACGCGCGATCTCTCCGAAAGGGCGTCGCGCTTCAGGCTCTCGCCCTGCTGGCCTTCGCCTTCGTGCCGATGTCGGTCGGGATCATCGCTCATAGCTTCGACCCAAACCTGACCAACGGAGCGTACGCGGTACCGACGATGCTCACGCTAGGGTTACCGCCTCTCCTTGGAGCCCTCGCCCTGGCCGCCGTCTTCTCGGCAGAAGTCAGCTCGGCGGACACGGTGCTCTTCATGCTCTCGACCTCACTCTCGCAGGACATCTACAAGCGCTACGTCGCACCGGAGGCGACAGACCAGGAGGTGTTGAGGGTAGCGAGGCTCGCCGCGGTACTGGGCGGTCTGGGTGGTCTGATCTTGACGCTTCGCTTCGACAGCGTGCTCGACACAATCACGATCTTCTACGCGATCATGAGCGTAAGTCTCTTCGTGCCGCTCCTGGCTGGCCTCTATACCCAACGGCCCGGCGTCCCTGAAGCGATCGCCGCGATCGGTGCGGGCGTGACGACGCTGGTCGCCGTCTCGTTGGCGGGGGAAGCCGAAATGGTCTCGGCGAACGTGGCGCGCAGCGCAACGGGGATCGGGATTCTGGCGTCAGCGCTGATGTTCGGGCTGGTGCTCGTAATCCGGCGACCCAGATTGGGGGCTCCGGACATCCCTCCTTCCTCCAGCTGACCCCCTCTTGAACGATATGTATGCTACGCTGCGTGACCGGAAGCTGGTGCGCTGGGTTCTCGGATCTTGCGTGGTCGGGTGGGGGGCATTCGAGGAGATGCTCATCCATGGCCTGGAGCGGATCGAGACCGTAACCGGTCGCACGATCATGCAGCGCTACTGGAACGCACCTTGAACTCCAAATCCCGACAGCATCCTCTCGAACCCACACCCGACGAAATGCGGGCGATGCTCGACCAGGTCGCGAACCGCATCGTCGAGCACATCACGTCGCTCGGTGACCAGCCAGCCTCGTACGAATCCGACGGGCGCGTCGTCGCACAGAGCTTCTCGGAGACGGCGCCATCCGAGGGCACCGACTTCTCCAGCCTCCTCGACCGGATCTTCGATGATGCCGTCCCACACTCGTTCAACACCGCAGGACCGGGCTACCTCGCATACATCCCTGGTGGCGGAGTCTTTCCCTCGGCCGTTGCCGACCTGATCGCAAACGCGATCAATCGATATGTCGGCGTGTGGGTCGCGGCCCCTGCGCTCGTGCAGCTCGAGCTGAACGTGATCCGGTGGTTCTGCGAGATCGTCGGTTACGGGGCCGGGAGCGGCGGGGTGCTCACCAGCGGAGGGTCGCTCTCCAACCTGACTGCCATCGTCGCTGCCCGCCGTGAACGGCTCGGCGACGACTTCGGGAGCGGCGTGATGTACACCTCGGACCAGACCCACCACTCCGTCCGCAAATCAGCCGTCCTCGCCGGCTTCACAGAGTCGGCGGTCCGCCAGATCGAGACGAACGAACACCAGGAGATCCGACTTGACCACCTCGGAGCCGCAATTGCCGAGGACCACGCGGCCGGACGCAGGCCGTTCCTGATCGTGGGGAGCGCAGGAACGACCAACACCGGCGCTGTCGACGACCTGACCGCGCTGGCCGATCTCGCCGAGCGGGAGCGTCTATGGCTCCACGTCGATGGCGCGTACGGAGGCTTCTTCGCGCTGACTCAGCGCGGCAGCGCCGCAATGGCTGGCCTCGAGCGGGCTGACTCGATCACACTGGATCCGCACAAGGGCCTCTTTCTGCCCTACGGCACGGGAGCCCTGCTCGTGCGCGACGAAGGGTCGCTACGGCGCGCCCACGCGACGTTCGCCGATTACATGCCGACCATGCAGCACGACCTCGACTTCGTGGACTTCTGCGACATCTCGGCAGAACTGTCCCGAGACTTCCGCGGCCTGCGTATCTGGCTCCCGGTGAAGCTCTTCGGGCTTGACGCGTTCAGGGAAGCGCTCGACGAGAAGCTCGATCTCGCGCGCTGGGCTACGGACCAGATCCGTGAGATCCCCGAGTTGGAAATCGTCACGGAACCGCGACTTTCCCTCCTGTCGTTCCGCGTCCGCGGCGACCATGAAGATGAGGCCACACGCGCTCTACTGCATGCGATCAACGCGAGGCAGAACGTCTACCTCACGGGAACGATGGTCGACGGCCGATTCGTGGTCCGGATCTGCGTGCTCTCGTTCCGCACGCACATGGATCGCATGGAGATGTGCGTTCAGGACATCCGAGCTGCCCTGGCCGAAGTGCTTGCCAGGGGCTAGGTCGCCGGGTACGCCACGCTCGTGTCAGGGCAGAAGCACGACCTTGTTCCATCCGGGCTCCCGCCCCGCAAACCGCGTGTACGCATCGACCCCCTCCGAGAGCGGAAGACGATGCGAGATCATGGTAGCGATCTTGTCCTGCTCACGGAGCGCAAGATCTAGAGACGCCGGCATATAGTGACGAGCCGGGCAGCGTCCCGCAGCGTACGAGACGTTGCGATCGTAGAGCTCTCCGGGGGACAGTGCGAGATGGGGTTCGGTATGTACGCCCAGCGCCCCGATCCGCCCACCGTGGCGAAGTAGATCCGCCGCGAGGCGCGTCGCACTCTCGTTCCCGACCGCCTCGATCGCCGCATCGGCACCCCACCCATCGGTGTGCTCATCGACCGTCGTGCGAGGATGCCCCGTATCGAAGTTCACGGGCACCGCGCCAAAGGCCTCCGCCGCCTGGAGACGGGACGCCACCCGATCCACCGCAATCACGGCCCTCGCCCCCCGGTCGAAGGCCGTGAGGACCGCGAGCAACCCTACCGGCCCACAGCCGATCACCACCACGGTATCACCATCGCTGACCTGTGCGATGTCGGCACCGAACGAAGCTGTCGACAGGATATCCCCGGAGAGCAGCGCGACAGCCTCGTCCAGACCTTCAGGGACGGCAACGAGCGTCGCGTCGGCATGCGGGACACGCACGTACTCGGCCTGGCCTCCGTGCAACCCCTGTCCTCCCTCGACCCAGCCGAAGAGCTGACCCACCCTGCACCGGGCCGTCAGCCCTCTCCTGCAGTAGAAGCAGTCACCACAGTTCGTCGTGAAGGGAGCGACGACCTTCGCGCCCGCGGTGTGCACGCGCACGGCCGAGCCCGCCTGAACGACTTCGCCCAGCGGCTCGTGGCCCATCACGGTACCGAGATCGAGTCCCAATTCACGGCCGAAGTACGGATGCAGATCAGAGCCACAAATGCCCGTCGCCGTCACCCGCACGATCACATCCGTGTCCTCGACCAGCTGCGGGTCAGGAACGTCTTCGTACGCGAGCTGCTCGATCCCCTGGAACGTGATCGCCTTCATGACTGTGACTCCGTGATGATCACGCTCGAGCGGTCGCTTTCAAGGTGGGGTCGGACCGCCACATCAGCCGACGAACCATGAGCACAGAGGTGATCGTCGCCGCGACGCCCCCCGAGAGAAGACCGATCCACACACCCTCCACTGATTGCCCGGCTACGCGAACCGCGAAAAACGCCGTCGGCACACCGATCATCAAGACGCGCAACGTCGTGATCATCAGCGCGGGGAACCCGTGTCCGAGCCCCTGCAGGAGCCGACCGGTCGTCATTCCCACCGCCATCATGGGATACACGAAGATCATGTATCCGAGGTACGTGGTCCCGATCTCGATGGCCTGCGGATCATTGGTGAAAATCCGGACGATGACCCCCGAAGCCAGGAAAGCCGCCGCCCCTATGACCGCAGCAAGAGAGACGGCCCAGCGATACGTGTAGAGGGCTGTCGAACGAACGAGATCCGGCCGGCCTGCACCTGCAAACATGCCGACGACGGTCACCGCTGCCCCCGCAAGGCCGAAGATCGGAAGCACCACGATCATGTCGACCTTGGACGCCGCTCCATATGCGGCAACGGCCACCGCGCCGAAGTCTGACAGCAGCCAGTTGTACAGCATCGTCCCGACCGACATCACGATCATCGACGCGGCAATCGGCGCTGCAAGGGCGGCAAGTGGGGCGAGCACCGAGCGGCGTGGCACGAGCGCGCGCACGCGCAGCTGCACGAACGCCTTCTCACGCCTCACAAGGAGCACCGAGAAGGACGTGACGGAGATCAGCACGGAAACGACTGTCGCAAAGGCCGCGCCGCGCAGGCCGAAGTCGAGAAGGAGAATGAACAGGGCATCGAATCCGATGTTTGCGAGCGTCGCGACCGTCAGAACGATCATCGGCGTCTTCGCGTCGCCTTCCCCGGTCAGAATCGACCGAAGCACCGAGGAGACGAAGAAGATCGGCATGAAGAAGGCCAGCACCTGAAAATACTCCCAGCCGAGTTCTGCGACTCGCCCATCGGCTCCGAGCAGTTCCAGCATCTTCGGCCCCGCGAGCAATCCGACCACCCCGAACCCCACTCCGAGAAGCGCGCCCGCACCGATCGCGGTACCTGATGCCGCGTCAGCAGCGTCCGCATCACCGCGGCCTACCGCTTGAGCCACGAGCGCGGTCACGGCCGTTCCCAGGCCCATCGTCAGTGCCATGGTCAGGAAGAACAGCGGTGCGACGAACGTCGCCGCAGCGAGTGCATCCGTCCCGAGTGTTCCAATGAACGCAGTGTCTGCGATCAGGTACGTCGTGTGGACCGTCATGCCGGCGATCATCGGAAGTGCCATGACCCAGAGGGCTCGCCGCGGGGCGCGGAGGAACTCCTCGAGACGATCGGCACGATCCCCGGTACCGGACCCGCTCATGGCGGCGTCAGGTGCGAATTCGGATCAGAACGGCAGGCCGTCGTCTTCGTCGTCCACGTCTGAAGGCGGCTCAGGCCACGGCTCGGCGTCCGGACCCGGAGACGCCCCTCCGCCGGATTGATCCCGGCTGACCTTCCACGCCTTCACGTCCGTGTACCACCGGCCGTTGTACTCGCGGCTCTGGATATCCACGTGGGCGGTCAATGTTTCGCCCTTCGTCACACCGAATTTGTCGATGTTGTCCCCCCACTGGATGATCGCGACCTGCTTCGGGTACTGGCCCGGGACCTCGACGACGAACTGCTGCTTTCGCCACGTCCCGTTCTTTCCCTGGCCCGACTCTTCCTGCAGCACGTCGATGACTTCGCCCGTAATCGTGATGTCCATGGGGTGATGCGTTGGGTTTGAGCGTGGACCGACGTACCACGGAGATGGCAGGCCGGGTGGGCACGAAGGCTGTCAAAAAGAGTGGACGCGCGCTAGAGGGCACGCGCGCTGGTCCAGGTGATCAGGTCGTGTGATCGGGGATGGGGATCTCCCGCTCCGCCGGATCGCCGAGCCTGGCCAAGACCCAGCGCCCCCGATGTCGACGTCCTGAACGCCTCGTGCAGGTCGAGCATCGGCTGACACGAAGTCCCCGGGAAAGCCGTCGTCTTCATCCCCTCCCGACCTCAAATTCCATAGATTCCATGGTGGTCGCCGGCCTCGCCGTCGACTGCTGATCCGACAGGCACTCCCTACCCCAACCCTGCCGACACCATGCCCATCGCGACTCCTGCTCAGTTCGCACAGATGCTCGACGCCGCCCAAGGCGCCGACTACGCGTATCCGGCCATCAACGTCACGTCGATCATCACGCTCAATGCGGCCATGAAGGGCTTTGCGGACTCGAATTCGGACGGGATCATTCAGTTCTCGACCGGCGCGGGTCAGTTCGCATCCGGGCTCAACAGCAAGGACGCTGCACACGGGTGTATCGTCCTGGCCGAGGCCGCGCACCGGCTCGCCGAGCAGTATGACGTCCTGATCGCGCTCAACACCGACCATTGCCAGCCGGACAAGGCCGAGGGCTTCCTGAAGCCTCTGATCGCAGCGACAGCCGAGCGCCGGGCTCGTGGAGAGACGAATCTCTTCCAGAACCACATGCTCGATGCCTCGATTCTCCCCCTCGAGGACAACATGGCGATCTCGAAGGAATACCTGGCGCTCTGTGCCGAGCACGAAATCATCCTCGAGGTCGAAGCGGGTGTCGTGGGTGGCGAGGAAGACGGGTCAGCCGGCACAGAAGACATGCCGGAGGACAAGCTTTACACCACCCCGGAAGACATGGTCGCGGTACATGAGGCACTCGACGGAATCGGGCGATTCAC
This sequence comes from Gemmatimonadota bacterium, assembly GCA_028873595.1. GTDB lineage: Bacteria > Gemmatimonadota > Gemmatimonadetes > Longimicrobiales > Gaopeijiaceae > UBA2589. Next base: position 132,488 of record JAPPOV010000003.1, read on the forward strand.
CTTCGCCGCAACATTCGGCAACGTGCACGGGCACTACAAGCCGGGCGCCGTCAAGCTACGGCCGAACATCCTGAGAGAGGGGCAGGCCGCGGTGATGGAAAAGTACGGCGCGGACGCCAGGTTCGATCTCGTGTTCCACGGAGGCTCCGGAAGCCTCCTCGAGGAGATCCGTGAGACGCTCGGCTACGGCGTGGTGAAGATGAACGTCGACACCGACACACAATACGCGTTCACCCGCCCCATCGTTGACCATGTGATGACCAACTACGAAGCAGTCCTGAAGGTCGATGGCGAGATCGGAAACAAGAAACTCTACGATCCGCGCTCCTACCTGAAGAAGGCCGAGCAGCACATGTCGGAGCGCGTGAGCGTCGCCTGCGGAGACCTGCTCAGCGAAGGAAAATCGCTCCACGGCCAGATCTAGTTACAAGATCCTAACCGCATGGCTAATAACGGGTTGAGAGACACAACCTAAAGTTGAGTCTCAACCCATGCATGATGACGGAGACCGCAAGGGCGTCCGTTACACATCGCCCTCCAGCACGTACTCCGTCGTAATCTCGATCGCGTCCTTGAGTGTCTTGTAGACCGGACAACGGTCGGCATGCATGGCGTGCACACGCTCGACGGTCTCGCGATGCTCTTCTCCGGCCTTGAGCCTGTACGTCACGTGAACGCGCCGGATCACCAGAACTCCATCGTCCTTCCCGACTTCGCCCCGTACGTCACCGCTGAGCCTGCCACGACCTGCACTGATCCCGCGCGCCTCCAGCGCGCCTCCGAAGGTCCCCGTCAGTCAGCCGCCGGTTGAGGCCATGACGTAGTCGAGGGTGGTCGTGATCTCGCGATCGGGGTTCGCGCCGTAGTGCTCCTTGATGGCGCCGTGGACGCCGAACTCGACAGGCCCTTCATGTGCCGGCAGCCAGGCGTGACGATATGGCCCCTCGATGCGATCGATTCGGATGTCGGCAGTATAGACGGTGTCGCTCACGGGAATGTACTCCTGCATGGAACGCCCGCACGTGCGGGGAGAGGGCTGGGTTGTCGATTGTGCTCCAGACCAGGTGTCGGGTCAAGCGAGACACACTACCCGACTCCACGATCAGGCTCTGAAATCCTTTGCTTCGACGCCACTTTCGGTTTATATTCGGTATCCGCGTTCCGGGAGAGGACGAGGGAGCCGATTCGACCCGCGAACGGCTCGGGAGCAGACGTGTGACGCGGAGCGCCGGTGACGATTCCTTACGTCGAACTGCATTGCCATTCGGGGTTTTCGTTCCTGGACGGAGCCTCGCACCCCGAAGAGCTCGTGATGCGCGCGGTCGAGCTGGGCTACCCTGCCCTCGCACTGACCGACCACAACGGCCTGTACGGTTCCATGGAGTTCGCTCAGGCTGCCAAAGTGGCCAACCTGCAGTCGATCACGGGAGCGGAACTCACCCTCCGTGAGTGTTTTCCGGGAGTAGAAGAGCCAGAATCAGGGCACCACGTCACGCTTCTGGCCGAAACCCCGACCGGATACGCGAACCTCTGCCGCCTCCTGACCGAAGCGCACATGAGTTCAGAGCGTGGAGACCCTCGTCTCCCGCTCGAGTCACTGCTTCTGCGCCCCGAAGGGCTGATTCTGCTCACTGGTTGCGCCAAGAGCCCCGTTACGGCGGCACTCGGGTCGTCCGTCGCAGACGGGGAAGCGCTCACTCACCGCCTGGTGCGAGCCTTCGGCCCCGGCAACGTCTTCGTCGAACTTCAGGAAAACGCTGTTCGGGGTGACAGTGCCCGGAACAAGAGCCTGGGCCGCCTCGCAGGTCGACTGGGCCTCGGAGTTGTCGCCACCGGGAACGTGCACTACCACCGGCCAGAGCGTCATCGACTCCAAGACGTCCTGGTCTCGATCCATAATCGGGCGACGCTGGACGGCGCACACCGCGCCAGGAGAGCCAACAGGCTTTTCCACCTCGCAGAGCCCTGGGAGATGCGTCATCGCTTCCAGAGCCGCCCTGAGGCGCTCACAAACACCCTCCTGATCGCGGAGCGGTGCGCAGAGTTCGACCTGACCGAGGATCTGGGCTACGAATTTCCCGATTTCGAGGGCTCGGAGCGCGGCGGGGCGATCGAATCGCTCGCTGCGCTGTGCCTGCAGCGCATCAGCGAACTATACGAGCCGGGAAGCACGGAGGAGAGCGACGCCGAGAATCGACTGCATCAAGAGCTCTGTCTCGTCGATCTCCACGGCCTCGGGGGCTTCTTTCTGGTCTATCGCGACATCATGCAGCTCGCGGCCGAAGTTGCTCGCGAGGTGCGCGGGGAGGCGCCCCGAGCCTCATCCGGGCTGCCAGCCGGCCGGGGACGCGGCTCGTCCGTATCGTCCATCATCTGCTACCTGATCGGCCTCTCCCACATCGATCCGGTCAAGAACAACCTCTTCCTCGGCCGCTTCCTGAACGAAGCGCTTCGCAGTGTTCCGGATATCGACCTGGACTTCCCACGTGACATAAGAGAGAAGTTGATCTTACGCGTGTATCAGAAATATGGACAAGAACATACAGGACTCGTATGTACCTTCCCGACGTACCGCCTGAAGTCCGCGGTTCGTGAAATCGGCAAAGCCCTCGATCTACCCATGGGAGAACTCGAGAAGCTCTCCAAGCTCGCCGAGCGCCGCTCCGCCTCTGGCCTCGCGGACGAGATCGCGTCGCTCCCCGAATTCAAGGATCGAGCCGATGGCCATCTCTGGAAGCTACTCGGAGAGCTCGCCGAAGACGTCTCCGGCCTGCCTCGCCACATCTCGCAGCATGTAGGGGGCATGATCATCTCGAGCCGAGCGCTCGTAGAGCTCGTCCCCGTCGAGCCTGCAGCATGGGAAGGGCGCTTCCTGTGCCAATGGGACAAAGACTCCTGTGACGACGCCGGATTCATCAAGATCGACTTTCTGGCATTGGGGATGCTCTCCCTGGTCGAGGAAAGCATCGACCTGATCTCCGAGCGGCACGGAGAAGCTCCCGACCTGTCACGGATCGACTTCGACGACGAGGTCATTTACGACCGGATCAACGCGGGAGATACCGTCGGAGTTTTCCAGATCGAGAGTCGAGCTCAGATCCAGATGCTCCGACGCACGAAGCCACGCAACCTCGAGGACCTGGCGGTTCAGGTGGCGATCGTCCGGCCGGGGCCCATCGTCGGTGGAGCGGTCAATCCGTACGTACGGCGACGGGAAATGCTGCGAGACGTACCTGGATACGAGGTCCCCTACCCCCACCCCCTCCTCGAAGAGGCGCTGGGGGAGACGCTGGGGGTGATCATCTTCCAGGACCAGGTCCTCAAGGTCTGTCAGGCGCTCGCCAGCTTCACGGACGGGCAAGCAGAGTCTCTGAGACGGGCCATGAGCCGCAAACGCTCCACGGAGACCCTCGCGGCCCACTGGGAGGCGTTCAGGGCCGGAGCCGAAGCCAATGGAGTCGAGGAAACGACCGCGCGAGAGATTTTCGCCCAGGTGGCGGCGTTTTCCGAGTTCGGCTTCCCGAAATCGCATGCTGCGGCGTTCGGTCTCCTCGCGTATCAGTCGGCATGGCTGCGGCACTACTACCCGGTCGAATTCTACGTAGGGCTTTTCAACAACCAGCCCATGGGCTTCTACTCACTCGATGCTCTCGGGCGAGACGCTCGCAGAAACGGGATCCAGACGCTGCTCCCGGACATCAACCGGAGTCGGGTCGAATGCAGCGCGGAGGGGGACGATCTGCGCATCGGGCTGGGTTTCCTACGGGATTGGGGGGCTGACATCGCCGAGCGCGTCGTATCGGAACGGGAATCAGGTGGACCATACCGCTCGCTCCTGGACTTCCTGCGCCGTACACCGTCAGCGCTCAAGCGGTCTGCCATTGAAAACCTGATCTGGGTGGGTGGATGTGGCTCGTTCGGCCTGACCAGGCGGGAACTGCTCTGGCAGGCCGGCCTCTGGCTCGGCCCCGAGACCGACACGAAGCGTACCGGAGGGCGCGAGAACCACGCCCAGACCGAATTGGCGCTCGATACCCCGTATGCCGATCTCCACTTCGAGGACCTTGATCCGCACGACCGGATGGTCGCCGAATACCGGATGCTTCGCTTCTCGACAGAGCTTCACCCGCTCTCGCTTTTACACGACGCCCTGCCCCAGGACACGATGGGATCAGACCAGCTCCCACACCTTCGTAACGGAAGTACCGTGCGTGTTGCCGGCCTCGTAACAACGCGTCAACGCCCTGGTACAGCTAAGGGGTATGTATTTGTCCTTATGGAAGATACGCATGGCTACATCAATGTGATTATTAACCCTGACGTCTATCAACGTGATCGAGCTGCGGTGCGCATGGAGCCGTTCCTCACGGTACGCGGCAGACTGCAGATAGACGGGGCCACCATCAACGTCATCGCCGACGAACTCCAGGCGCTGAGGGTCCCCGGCACACCGGTTCGTCGCCGGGGCTTCTCCCGAACACTTGCCACCGCAGAGAACGAGGAGACCGAACCAGCGGCCTTCACCCCGGAAGCTCCCTCCCAGAGGCTCGACTCGCCCGACCTCGAGCACCTTCCGACATCACTCCCCGCGCCACTCGAATATTGGGCCGAGAAGGACGAAGCCTCGGCGAGCCCCTATCAGTACCTCACTGCCCTGCGACAGAGCCCGCCGGGCATCAAGAACTTCGGGTAGCCACCTTCGCCTACTTCACAGGCTCAATGACCCTGCTGGCCTCAACCACCTCCACCGCGGGGCCAGAAGTTGTTCTCCCGGTCCACATCCGGTGCATACCCACTGGGGTCCAGTTCCACTCGAGTCACCGACCCCGCACCGGCCGCGATGTCGATCTCGTACGAGTCGTTTCCGGCCAGCCAGTGATCCACAGGCACCTCGTGAACGAAGTCCATCCCGTTCGATGTCCGGATTCGCAGACGGGCCGGAAAAATCGCGTTACCGCGGTCCTCGATGGTGACGATCGCTCCACCCGAAGGTTTCGGTGCAACCCTGCCCACGGCATGATCGAGCGTCCACGTCTCGTAATAGAAGGACGTCCAGAACCAGTCGAGATCTTCCTCCGCGAACCGCTCGAAGGTGTTGAAGAAGTCCCACGGTGTCGGGAGTTTGAAGGCCCACTCCGCGATGAACGTGCGATATGCGGCGATCCAGTCGTCCTCTCCCATCACTTCGCGCAGCGCGACCATAAGGGCCGCCGGCTTGGGATACGACGCAATGCCGTAGCCTGAGCCCGGTTCGTAGTAGTCGCCATGGCGCATCAGGCTCTGCTCCTGCTCGGCCTCAGCGATCTGGAGGTAGCTCCGTGCACCGACACGGTGATGATCGATCCCCGGCCAGTACTCCATCTTGCTTTGATCTTCGAGGAACGTCGTTGACCCTTCGTCCATCCAGGCGTGCCGCTTTTCGTCAGTTCCCACAATCATGGGAATCCACATGTGCCCGATTTCGTGCGATGTGACGTTGAAGAGGTCACTGGGCTCCTGGCCCTCGTACGCGCCCATCACGGTCATCATGGGCGACTCCATGCCCCCTTCGATGATGTCCTTCCCCTCGACGGAGGTCATGTGCGGCCAGGGGTACGCGTAGCCCGTGTACTCTGAATGGAATTCGATGGACTGCTTCCCGTACAGCCACTGCTCTGCCCAGAGGGGAGCCACGTCCTCCCGCCAGAATGAGTGGATCAGGACCCGGCGAGTCCCGTCGACAATGGGCTCGATCGGTGCCTCACCTGCGTCCGAGCCCTCGCTCCCCTCTTCGCCTGCCTCGTCCTCATCATCGGACGCAGACTCTCCCTGTTGCGGCCAGATCTGGTTCGCGACCTCTGCACTCGTGGCGTCCCAACGCTGGACGTTGGACGTTGTCCATGTGAAGTCCCGCACGTTGGTGGCCGAGAACTCATAGGTCAGCCAACCGTCAGTGCCCTCGGCGGTTACGGTACCGGCTCCCCGCGAGGCGGCATCGGCAATTGTAACGAGCGTGTCGGCCGTCGAGGCCGCCTGGAGCTGATCCAGCGTAATTGCCGAGAAGACCTCCTCCGGATTCTGGAGGTCACCCGTGCCCATCACAGTCCACCCGGTCGGCACGGAAATCGACACGTCGTAGTCCCCGAACTCGTCGTAGAACTCAGCATTACCCATATACGGCTGGGCACTCCAACCGCGCAGGTTGTCGAAGACGCCCATCTTCGGGAACCAGTACGCGACGAAGTACACCTCTTTGTCCGAGTGCCCCATCCGGCCGGCGCCGCGCTGCGGGAGGGTCACCTCCCAGTCGATATCGAGCTGAAGCGTATCGCCCGGTTCGAGCCGAATGGTCGGGCGTACCTCCATAAGGGTGCCGTCCACCTCCCAGCCGGCCCCCTCGGAAGCGGGCCGCTCCAGCAGATCTTCTCCGTCGGCTGCCAGGCTGGTGATCGTGATCCCCCCGGTGATCTCCTGCGAGTCGTAACGCGGAGAGCCTTCCTTGTGGAGGTTCTGATGAAGATGGAGGATCACAGAGTTCAGATTCGCAGGCGCATCGTGCGCGTACAGAATCTGAACCGTCCCTTCCAGCTTGGCCGTCTCTGGATCGAGGCGGGCGTCGATATCGTAGCTCGACCAGTTCTGCCAGTAATTGTGCCCCGGCGCCCCTGTCTCGCTCCGCCACCCGCGCTCCAGTGCGCGGTCGAACTCAGGCGAGTAGTCCACGGCTGCGGGGATCGCCCGTGCGATCTGGACGGGCTGATCCTGCGCCTCGGCCCACGAGCCGAATCCGACCAGGAGCAAGGCGGCCATCCCGACCGAACGCATTCCGTGTTCCCTGTATGACCGTCCCATGACTAGGGATTCCTCTTGATGTAGAACATCACCCCCGCCCAATCTGTCGCGGCCGGGAACATGTCGAAGTAGCGATTCACACGATCCTCGCCCATGAAGGGCGCGAGTTCCTCACGCACCTCCTTCTCGAAGGCAGCGGCGTCCTCGTCCTCTCTGCCCTCGTCGATCGCAACCCGAACTCGAGATTCAAGCGCCTCGAGCCGCTCCATCAACTGCAGTCGACGCTTCTCGACGTCTTCGTGAAGCCCGAAGTGCGTCGCACCGAACCGCTCCGGCCCGATCTCTCCGATTTCCTGAAGCGTGCGCGCCCAATCGGGAAGATTCACAGCGGGAGGCGGCGTGGGCGGATGTTGCGGCCCTCCCGCCAACGCGATTCCCATCGAATCACCCGAGAACAGGGTTCCGTCTCCCTCGTCGAGGTACGCCAGATGGTGCGAGATGTGGCCTGGCGTGGAAATCGGCCGTAGCCCCGCGACACCGCGAGGCTCATCAGCCCTCCACACATCGAGTCGATTCACATCCACCGGCTTCACCTCACCCCAGAGTCTGTCGTGAAGGTCACCGAACGTCCTCCTCGTGCTGGAGACGAGCCGCTCGGGATTCACCATATGAGACGCGCCATCCTCGTGAACGAGCACACGAGCGTTGGGGAAATGATCCAGCAGAAAACCGGTCGCACCCGCGTGGTCCAAATGGATGTGTGTGAGGAGCACGAAGCGCAGATCCCGCGGGCCGATGCCGCGTGACGCGAGTTCGTCGATCAAACGCTCGAGAGTGGTGGTCGGCCCCGGGTCGATGATCGTCGGCTCGACCCCGTCTACGAGGTAACACGCGATCGCACCCTCGAGGTCGAGGTGCTGGAGGTCAATGCACTGATGATTGTTCACTGCGTCGTCGTCCTGGTAGCGAGGGCACGCCTCGAGTCATCGGATGAGAAAAGGGGCACCCGTTCGACGGGCACCCCTCGTGTCACTCAAACGTGTACGCTTGTACCCGAATCAGGTGCGCTCATGCATCGGCACGAAATCCCGTTCGTCGGATCCGTGGAACACCTGGCGAGGCCGGGCGATCCGCTGCTCCGGGTCGTTCAGCAGCTCCTCCCACTGGGCGAGCCATCCGACCGTCCGCGGGATTGCGAACAGGACTGGGAACATCTCGACCGGAAAGCCCATCGCCTGATAGATGAGCCCGGAGTAGAAGTCGACGTTCGGGTAAAGGTTACGCTCGACGAAGAAGTCCTCGTTGAGCGCGATCTTCTCCAGTTCGAGCGCGATATCGAGCAGCGGATTGCGACCCGTGACTTCGAAGACTTCGTCCGCCGTACGCTTGATGATGCTCGCGCGGGGATCGTACGCCTTGTAGACCCGATGGCCGAAGCCCATGAGACGCTCTTCGCGGCGCTTCACCCCTTCCATGAAGGCGGGAATGTTGTCGACACTCCCAATGCGTGCGAGCATGCGCAGTACCGCCTCGTTCGCACCGCCGTGAAGTGGCCCGTAGAGGGCACCCATGGCCCCCGCCAGCGCAGAATACGGATCGGCCTGCGCGGACCCGATCACCCGCATCGTCGTGGCAGAGCAGTTCTGCTCGTGGTCCGCGTGCAAGATGAAGAGCACATCGAGCGCACGCTCCAGGACCGGGTTCGGCTTGTACTCTCGCGTGCCGATCCGGAAGAGCATGTTCAGGAAGTTTGCCGTGTAGCCGAGCTCGTTCTCCGGGTACACGTACGGAAGCCCACGATGGTGTCGGTACGCGTACGCCGAGAGGGTCGGCATCTTGGCGATGAGCCGAATGATCTGCTGCCAGCGAGCGTCCGGATCTTCGACGGTCTTGGCCTCGGGATAAAAGGACGAGAGCGCAGCGACACCGCTCATGACCATGCCCATGGCATGCGCGTCGTAGCGAAAGCCGGAAAACAGCTCCGTGATGTTCTCGTGGACGTACGTATGGAACGTGACTTCGTGCACGAAGTCGTCGAGCTGGCTCTGCGTGGGAAGCTCACCCTTCAGCAAGAGGTAAGAAACCTCCAGGTGTGAGCTGCGCTCCGCGAGCTGATCGATCGGGTATCCACGGTACCGGAGGATCCCCTTCCCGCCGTCGATATACGTGATGGTACTGCGCGTCGACGCGGTGTTCGTGTAGCCGGGATCGTACGTCATCATCCCGAAGTCGTCGTCCTGGACCTTGATCTGGCGAAGGTCCATCGCCCGAATCACGTCTCCATCGAGGATCTCGACTTCGTAGTCCCGACCGGTTCTGTTGTCGCGAATGGAAAGGGTGTTCGTGCCCTCGCTCCCGTTCTCTGACATGTGTGCTCCGTGTATGCCGGCCATAGGTCGCGGGACAGCCGACGCTTCAAATTCGAATACAGCCCGTCAATATATCGTCGTCGGAGAATCGCCCCAAGGCGTGAAGGGTGCTAAAACCCGACAACAGGCTCAGGGTTGCGCTGACGAAAACGGAGCTCGTTCCAAGGCCACTCAGGTCGCCGCCGGAATGTTCGACGGTAGATGTGTCGCACCGTTCGAGCCGTCGGTCCGATCCGTGCGTGCGGGAGTAGCTGTCTCAAGAACTGGAAGTACCGGGGGCGGGAATCGAACCCGCACGTCCTTGCGGACAGCGGCTTTTGAGGCCGCCGCGTCTACCGTTCCGCCACCCCGGCGAGCTGTCTCAAGGACCGCAATATCGCCTCGCTACGGGCCCTCGTCGAGTGATGCTTCGGCGGCATTCCGCGCCATCGGGTCAGTGGACCGCCGTCCCCGAACCACCTGACACCTGCCGGATGTAGTTGGACGGTGCATTCCCGACCGTTCCCACCCTGACACAGCCCTCGACTTTAACCATCGTTAGAGTCTGGGATGCGACGGCACCGGTGGTTCCGGTGCGGCCCCACCTGACAGACGTTTCAACCGCGGAGCCATTGTGGCGGACCACACACGCGACCCATTCGGCGCGCTGACCAGTATCGATCTCCCCGAAGGTGCGACTTCGTTCTACAAGCTGTCGCGTCTCGAGGACGAAGGCATCATTGACACCCTGGACCGCCTCCCTTTCTCGGTGCGTATTCTGCTGGAGAACGCCCTTCGGCACGCCGGTGGCTCATATGTGAGCCAGGATCATGTGCGCTCCGTAGCGCAGTGGAGCCCGACCAACTCGGGCGCGGACCTGCCGTTCATGCCGAGCCGCGTTGTCCTTCAGGATTTCACGGGCGTACCTGCGGTCGTGGACCTTGCAGCGATGCGCGACGGGATTCGCGAGCTGGGCGGTGACCCGGCCCGGATCAACCCGGTCGTCCCGGCCGACCTGGTCATCGACCACTCTGTTCAGGTCGACTACTTCGGCTTCAAAGACGCCTTCCGACTCAATGTCGAAAAGGAATTCGAGCGGAACCGCGAGCGATACGCGCTTCTCCGCTGGGCTCAGGAAGCATTCAACAACTTCTCGGTCGTCCCGCCGGGCACGGGCATCGTGCACCAGGTCAACCTCGAGTACCTCGCATCGGTGATCCACCGCCGAGAACATGACGGGGCGTTCCTGGCGTACCCGGACACGCTCGTCGGAACTGACTCGCACACCACGATGGTGAACGGCCTCGGCGTCGTCGGCTGGGGTGTAGGTGGCATCGAGGCCGAGGCGGTCGTCCTCGGTCAGCCGTACTACATGCTTCTCCCAGAGGTCGTCGGGATGAAGTTGACCGGTACGCTGCCGGAGGGCGCGACTGCGACGGACCTGGTGCTTCGTGTGACCGAGATGCTGCGAGAGCATGGTGTGGTGGGCCGGTTTGTGGAGTACTACGGGGCCGGCCTCAGCAATCTCAGCCTGCCCGACATGGCGACTCTGGCCAACATGTCGCCCGAATATGGAGCGACGATCGGCTTCTTCCCGGTCGACGACTCGACGCTCCAGTACCTGCGCGGCACCGGTCGGGACGAGAACATGATCGCCCGTGTCGAGGCCGTCTCGAAGGAACTCGGCCTCTTTCGGACCGACGAGACGCCCGATCCGGAGTTCACGTCGAAGCTGGAACTCGACCTCTCGACCGTCGAACCGAGCCTCGCTGGCCCGAAGCGACCGCAGGACCGGATCCGCATGGTCGACATGGGCCGCCAGTTCGAGAAGGACCTCCCAGCACTGGTCCCGTCCGGGTTCGAACTCAACGGAGACCGCACCGTCGAAGTGAAGGACGACGGCAATACGATGGAGATCTCCGACGGAACTGTCGTGATCGCGTCCATCACGAGCTGCACGAACACATCGAACCCCTCAGTGATGGTCGGGGCCGGGCTCCTTGCGAAAAAGGCCGTGGAAAGAGGTCTCGACGTGAAACCGTGGGTGAAGACCGCCATGGCGCCAGGCAGCCAGGTGGTCACGGACTACCTCACCGAATCCGGCCTCCTGCCCTACCTCGAGCAGCTTCGCTTTCATGTGGTCGGGTACGGGTGCATGACCTGTATCGGAAACTCCGGCCCACTTCCCGAGCACATCAACGACGCAGTCGATGCACACGGCCTCGTCGTATCATCCGTGCTTTCCGGCAACCGAAACTTCGAAGCGCGGATTCACCCGCTGGTGCGGGCGAACTACCTGGCGTCGCCCGGCCTCGTGGTGGCATACGCGATCGCCGGGCGCATGGACCTGGACCTCGACAAGGATCCTCTCGGTACCGGCAGCGACGGAGAGCCCGTCTACCTGCGTGACATCTGGCCCTCACCAGAGGAAGTCGCCGAAACGGTGGCCACCTCACTGAAGCCTGAGATGTTCACGGACCGCTACGCGGTCGTCTCCACGGGCGACGAGAACTGGCAGGCTCTCCCCCTCCCTGAGGAGAGCAACCTCTACGAATGGGACGCAGACTCCACATACGTGCGCCGTCCGCCCTTCTTCGAGGGCATGTCGATGGACGTACCGGCCTCCGAAGATGTGAAGGGCGCACGGGTCCTCGCCCTTATGGGCCAGTCGGTCACGACCGACCACATCTCGCCGGCGGGCGCCATCCCGAAGGCCGAGCCCGCAGGCCTCTATCTGCGTGAGCACGACGTAAAGGTGAAGGACTTCAATACCTTCGGGTCCCGCCGCGGGAACCATGAAGTCATGATGCGCGGCACCTTCGGGAATGTCCGCATCAAGAACCTCCTCCTCGACGGCAAGGAAGGTGGATATACCGAACACCTGCCGACCGGCGAAGTCATGCCGATCTACGATGCCTCGATGAAGTACCAAGCCGATGGTACGCCGCTGATCGTGCTCGCAGGACAGGAGTACGGCACAGGTAGCTCCCGTGACTGGGCGGCCAAAGGCACCATCCTGCTCGGCGTGAAGGCTGTGATCGCGGAGAGCTTCGAGCGGATCCATCGAAGCAACCTCGTCGGAATGGGGGTCCTCCCGCTGGAGTTCCAGGACGGCGACACGCCGGCCTCTCTGGGACTCACCGGCCGGGAGGCGTTCGACATTACTGGTATCGCCGACGGACTCGAGCCCGGATGTACACTCGACGTGACCGCGACCGCGGAAGACGGATCGGTGACGACCTTCAAGGCGAACGCGCGCCTCGATTCGGATGTCGACGTCGAGTACTACGTGAACGGCGGGATCCTGCAGACCGTTCTTCGGAAGATGGCGCGGGGAGAGATGTAGCCGACGACGCCACGCGAATCGCGCCAGGCATGAGGGGCGGGCACCGTGCGGTGTCCGCCCCTTGTTCGTGCGCGCGCGTGCCTCGGCTCAAGGTCCTCTAAACCACGTCCTCCTGCGCGGCCTTCGGGGGCCCGAGGACCTCCTGCAGGATGACCGCCTGGCGTAGCGCAGAAGCACTGTCGCTCAGCAACTGAACGCGAACGGCCTTTGCGTCTCTGGAAAGCGTCCTCTCGAGCGGATCGAGTCCGTCCTGTTCCGATGGTGACCGTTCCGAGGGGTCCGTCCCGTACTCCGCGTGGGCCTGGTGAAGAGTGTGCGAGGGAACCGCTCGAGCCGGTCCTCGCGTCGCGGGGACCCCCGTGCCGAGCGTTCGTCGAGACATCGGGACACGCTCGCGCGCCCGCTCATCACGGTGTCGCTGCCGCTCGACCCACCGCTCCTGCTCCTCGGCCCGATCGCTCCGCGCGCGATCCTGGCGTCGAGCCTCGGCCCTCGCGTCTGCTTCCGCCTGCTCCATCCGCTTACGCTCGACATCGAGCTTCTCAGCCATACCAGCAAGCTCTTCCAGCAGACCGCCGGGCAGCATCGTGCGCGACGAGGATTTCTGCGACTCGATCCCGCGAGGCGCCGGTGGAGGCGGGCTGCCACTCCGTGTCGCTTCGTCATCGTAGGAGGGGTCATCATCGTACGTTGGGAGATCAGCAGGCGACGTCTGCTCCCACTCGAACTCCCATTCGCCCGGCGTTCGATCGCCGGTAGGGACCTCTTCGACGGGCCCACCACCGCTCTTCGCCTTACGGCTGCGCGCGATCGACTCGATGATCGAAAAGAAGATGATCACCGCGAAGAAGATGAGTTCTTCCATGGGTCAGCGAGTTACTCGCCCAGCGTCTCGTTCGACGTGTCATCCGGACCGGCAATGGCCGACCGCATGCTCGTGTCCGCTTCGATGTTCCGGTACTTCACGAAGTCCATGACGCCCAGATTCCCTGACCGGAATGCGTCCGCAAGCGCCAGCGGAACCTCAGCTTCAGCTTTCACGACCTCAGCCCGCATCTGGCCCACAAGCGCCTTCATCTCCTGCTCCTGGGCCACGGCCATCGCGCGGCGCTCCTCGGCTCGGGCCTGGGCGACTCGCTTGTCGGCTTCGGCCTGATCCGTCTGAAGTTCCGCACCGATATTCTTTCCGACATCCACGTCGGCAATGTCGATCGAGAGAATTTCGAACGCCGTACCGGAGTCGAGTCCTTTCCCGAGCACCGTCTTTGAAATGCCGTCCGGATTTTCCAGCACGTCCTTGTGGGAATCAGCGGAGCCGATCGTCGAAACGATGCCCTCACCGACCCGCGCGAGGATCGTCTCCTCTCCGGCCCCACCCACGAGACGGTTGATGTTCGCGCGGACCGTCACACGCGCGACGGCGATGAGCTGGATGCCGTCTTTCGCCATGGCCGCAACCTTCGGTGTGTTGATGACCTTCGGGTTCACGGACACCTGCACGGCCTCAAAGACGTCACGACCTGCAAGGTCGATCGCCGCCGCCTGATTGAAGGCGAGATCGATCGCGGCTTTGTCGGCCGAGATCAACGCGCCGACCACCCGATCC
>JAPPOV010000002.1 GCA_028873595.1 Gemmatimonadota bacterium
AGGGTAGTCCGCGTAACTCGGTGAATCATGGCAACGGCGTCTACAAATCCATCGACGGGGGCCGAACATGGCGACACCTGGGGCTGGAGGGATCCCGGGCGATCCATCGGATCCTGCTACACCCTGACGATCCCGACATCGCATACTTGGCGGTCGTGGGGAGCCCCTTCGGCGATTCCGAGCAGAGGGGGGTGTACCGAACTCGGGACGGTGGCGAGACGTGGGAACGGACGCTCTTCGTTGATCCCAGAACGGGGGCTGCCGACCTCGTCATGGATCCCCGGAACCCGAATAAGCTGATCGCATCGATGTGGAGCCATCGACGCCAGCCATGGACGTTCTACTCCGGAGGCGACGGGTCGGGGATCTACGTCAGCCATGATGGGGGCGACACTTGGGACCGGCGGACCTCGGACGACGGGCTCCCTGAAGGGGAGTTGGGTCGCATCGGCCTCGCGATCTCCGCCAGTGAACCCGACATCGTCTACGCGCTGGTCGAGGCGACCCGGAACGCGCTCCTCCGTTCTGAAGACGGTGGGCGGAGCTTCGAGATCGTCAACACCGACGAGGGGGTGAACCCTCGGCCGTTCTACTACGCAGACATCTTCGTCGACCCATCGAATGAGAATCGCCTGTACCGCGTCGCGGGCCGGATCGACGTGTCGGAAGACGGGGGAAAGACCTTTGAGACCTGGGTGTCTGGAGAGGTCGTTCATGTCGACCATCACGCGTGGTGGATCCACCCCGACGACCCCGACCTGATTATCGACGGAAACGACGGTGGTGCGGCGATTTCCCGCGACCGGGGGCGTCACTGGCAGGTGTTTCACAACTTGCCGATCGGCCAGTTCTACCACGTCAACGTCGACGAACAGACACCGTATAACATCTACGGTGGAGCCCAGGACAACGACTCGTTTCGCGGCCCGTCGTACGCGTGGAATTTCCAAGGCATTCAGAATCACCAATGGGAAAATTTGGGATGTTGTGCAGATGGCTTCGACATGGCGCCCGATCCGCGCAACGATCGATTCGGCTATGTCATGCATCAGGGAGGAGCCCTGCTGCGCTACGACCGAGCCACGTCGACGTTCCGACGTGTGACGCCGTCTCACGAAGATGAGGCCGATCTTCGATTCAACTGGAACGCCGCGCTCGCCCTCGATCCCATCCAGCCCGGTCGTGTGTGGTTCGGCTCGCAGTACCTGCACGTGAGCGACGATGATGGGCGCACGTGGAGCACGGTCAGCCCGGACCTGACGACGAATGATCCTGAGCGCCAGCGGCAGGCAGAGTCGGGCGGCTTGACCACGGATGCGACCGGGGCCGAAAACAACACGACGATCGTGACCATCGCGCCGAGTCCGGTGCAGGACGGAGTGATTTGGGTCGGTACTGATGACGGGAATGTGCAGCTCACCACGGACGGGGGCGCGACGTGGACCAATCTCATCGATGAGATGCCGGGTGCTCCTGATGGCGCATGGGTACCACAGATCCATGCATCCAGCCACTCCGCTGGAGAGGCCTTCGTAGTGATCGAGGATCACCGTCGGGACGACTGGACACCCTACGTATTTCATACCCGGGATTTCGGCGAGTCATGGCAGAGGATCGCCGATTCGGTCGACGGCTACGCGCTCTCGGTGGTTCAGGATCCCGAGGTGCCCGAGCTCCTCTTCGTGGGAACCGATCGAGGCCTCTGGTTCAGCGTCGACAGTGGTGAGGTGTGGCAGCGTTGGACCCATGGGGTACCCGCCACCCCGGTGCGTGACATGGTGATTCAGACCCGTGAGCACGACCTGGTGATGGGCACCTTTGGGCGGTCCTTCATCGTCCTCGACGACATCCGTCCTTTGCGCATGCTCGCTCGGAGTGACGGTCCACCGTCCGGCCTTCACCTCTTTCCGATGATCGATGCGCCACAGGTGGAGGTTGCCCAGCAGCCGGGAGCAATCTTCCCCGGCGATTTCCTGTATCAGGGCGAGAATCGTCCCTTCGGCGCACGGATCCGGTACTGGGTGCCTGAGGCGCCGGACTCCATCGACGTCGAAGAGGATGCCGAGGTGAGTATCGAGGTGCTCTTGAGCGGAGAGGTGATCCGCCGCTTGAGTGGGCCTGCGTCACCGGGGATTCAGGAGGTGCAGTGGGGTATGGAGCGGGCCGGAGTGCGCTCAGCGACCCGACCGGAGCCGACGGATCCGAACGCGTCTCCGGAGCCGGGCGGTCCATTGGCGATGCCCGGTGAGTACACTGTTCGTGTGATCCTCGAGGCCGATACGGCGGAAGCGTCTGGCCGGGTTCTACCCGATCCCCGTATCGAATTCGACCGGACAACGGCTCTGCGGGTCGCTGAACTGCACGACCGTCTCCTCCAGGCAGAGCGGCGCGCGACGGCGATCGCGGATCGGATCCGCGACGCCCGGGCTGCGATTGGCCGCGTCGAGGAGCTGCTCGAAGATCGAGAGGGGGAGGCTGCGGACTCCCTTACGTCACACAGCGACCGACTCGATGAGGCGCTTGAGGAGTTCTACACCGGTATCGCGGGCGAGAGCGGACAGCGAAGTCGTAACGATCCGTCGCGTCTCACGTCTCGTCTGCGGGCAGCGTCGCGCGCGTTGGGCTCAGGTCGATGGAAGGCGCCGACTCAGTCCGCAATCCGGGCCCTTGAGCGTGCCGAGGTAGCCGTGAGTGCGCTCGATGGGGACATCGACCTGTGGTTCGGACAGGAATGGGCTGCGTACCGGGAAGCAGTTGAGGCTGCCGAGCTGAGGCTGTTGGAGGGGGTCGGTCCGTGACTTCTCCGCACCGACGAAGCGACGCTCGTCATCTATGGTTTTGTCTAGGAACTCCGGCAGAGAGGGCTCGTCCCCACGATGCTCCTTCGGAGGCATCGAAGGGTAGTGGAGAGCGGAATCGGCGGGATTGACGCCGGGTGAATCTTTGAGGACAATGAATTCCTCCTCACGCCGACCCTGACTCCAGGTGTGTTGCCGAACCGCCGGTAGCGGTCTTTCGAGAAGACGCTTCGATGAGTGCATATGAGATTATGAGGGACCTCCTGGTGGAAAAGCACGGGATCCCTGCAGATGCCGTTCATCCCGACCTCACGACCTCCGAGTTGGGCCTGGATTCCCTCACGGCGGTGGAGTTCGTGTTCGATGTCGAGGACCACTTCGATATCGAGATCACGGATGAAGAGCTGGGAACCAAGACCCTAGGCGAGACCGCCACTCTTGTGGACGAATTGATCGCGGCCGACGGGGAGTGATCCCCCAGCAGCGTAGGGTCTTCATCACTGCGGTGGGGGCGGTCCTTCCGTTCGGGCGTGAGCCCGAAGAGATGTTCGACCGAATCTACCAGGGCGAGTCCGCAATTCGCTGGGGCCGAACCGGGACTGAAGACTTCGGCTCGGATGTGCTCCTCGCCCGCGTGGAGCGAGACGTCGACAAGCTGATTCCGCCCCGTCAGCGGGTACTCATGGCGAGGGTTTCAAAATTGGCGATGATCGCCGCGCAGGACGCACTCCAGCGAGCCGGTCTCGATCGAGGGGACCCCTGTCTCCGAGAGGCGGGTGTGTACATGGGGTGCGGCCTGGGTGGCACCGAGGTCATCCAAGACGGGTTTCGGAAGTACTATGTGAAGAAGAGCCGCCGCATGCGTCCGACGTCGGTGCCGCTGATCATGGTGAACGCTCCGGCGTCTCACATCACGATGGCCTTCGATATTCAGGGGCCCGCAACGAGTTACTCGGTGGCTTGCTCATCGTCGGCGGTTTCCATCGGTGAGGCCTTTCGAGCGATCCGCGACGGATATCTAGGTCTTGCGTTGGCCGGCGGGACTGAGGCGATGCTCAACGATGGTGTTGTGGCTTCGTGGGAACGACTCGGAGTGCTGGCCACGCTCCATCCGGATGGGGATAAGGCGTCGTGTCGTCCGTTCGATGAGGCGCGTAGCGGTATGGTCCTTGGGGAGGGTGCGGTGGTGCTTCTCCTGGAGTCCGAGGAGTCGATGGCGGCGCGAGGCTCCACTCCGGTCGCGGAGATCATCGGCTTCGGTACCTCCAGCGATGCGAAGGCTCTCACAGAACCAAACGCCGATGGGCAGGCACGAGCAATTACGGCGGCGCTCATGGACGCGGACGTCTCCCCGGACGAGATCGGTTACATCAACGCCCATGCCACGGCCACCGTCACCGGGGACCCGGTCGAGATACAGGCGATCAAGCAGGCATTCGGCGCACACGCGTCCCGTGTCGCGATCAGTTCGACGAAGTCGATGCACGGACACCTCATCGGGGCCGCGGGCGCGGTCGAGACAGCCATCACGGCGCTGTCGTTGAGTAGACGGCGGATCCCTCCGACCGCCAACCTTACCAACCCCGACCCGATGTGCGACCTCGATTGCGTGCCCGTACGCGGGCGCCCCGCACCCGACCTCGACGTTGCGATGTCTAACTCGTTCGCGTTCGGAGGCTCCAACGCGACGCTGGTGTTGAAGCGGGTCTAAACACGCTGAAGCATTTCGGGTTCTCTTTTCAAGACGGCTTCATCGGTCAGACGTCAAACGAGTATGGACGGGACCCTTGGTTGACAAAACGGTCCGAGAGGCGCTCAAGCAGATCCCGGACCAATGCCCGTACGTGTTTGTGCCACTCACACGAGCGGAGGGGGTGGGATTCGAACCCACGAGGGCTTTCGCCCGCCGGTTTTCAAGACCCCATGTGCGGAAGAGCAGGGCACCCACTGGGTACCGATCAGTCAAAAGCGATGATGACCATCCTGCGAGGGATCGTGAAGGTCGTATTGCGCCGGATCACTAAGGCGAGCCGGCACGGGCCGCCCTTTCCCGCCTCAGCGCACCGGCCAGAGCTCCCCCCGCCCCCGCAAGGAGCGCCGGGAAGAGGACGGTTACGAGCAGCACCGCGAATCCGGGAAGTCCCATGACGCCACCGACCGTCCCTGCCAGATCACCGACCGGCCCGGACGCGCTGCCCCACATCAGCAGTAACGCCCATCCGAGTCCCCCGGCGGTCCCCGCCAGGAGCGCGGGCCGTCCATCCGGCCAGATCACGCCGATCAGCGCCCCCACGACGGGGACCGCCCACCAGCCGACAGCCCACGTGCCGACCGCAATCAGGACGGTTCCGACCCCAAGGGCCTTCATCGCTCCCCTCCGGGACTCAGGAGCAGACGAGAGCGGGTCAGGCCCTGACTCTCGAGCTCCGACGGCGACCGTGGGAACAGAAGCGGCTCAAGCGCTCCGTCGGCCCAGGAGTCGAGCCTGTCGGCGTATCCCCTGCTGACCGGGTTGCCGGACTGCCCTCCCGGGTAGGTGCCCCTCGCCCTCACCTCGTCCCCCAGACTGACCACCATGCGCCAGCTCGGTCCGTGGCGACCGTCTCCGGAACTCGGATTGAGCAGCCCCGGGCCTCCTTGGACCGGTATGTCCATCCGAGACAGAGCGGGAAGCTGCATCAGGTGCAGGATGTTGGCCTTTCGGTGCTTCGACCACTGCCACGTGTCCGATCCTTCCGGCCCCAGCCGTTCCCGCTGTCCCACGAGTGCTTCCGCGAGGCTCATGGCGAGGACCTCGTCGCGGGTTTCGACGTGGTCTGTCTCCCGGACGTCCCACCAGGGGCTATCCGGGTCCTCGATGAGCGCTGCGACGAGATCGGTGCCCGGCGTCAGCGTACGCGGAGCATCTTCGTCCCGCAGTTCATCCCACAGGCGGTCCTCGAGGGCCTCTACCGCCGACTCGAAGAAGATCGCGACGCCATCGTCCCGGGTGTAGTGACGCTCCCACCCTGCAAGCAATTCGGCTCCCGCCTCCATATCCGGGTTGGCTTGGTTGCGTTCGGAGAGCGCGTCGACGGCCGCCACGAACGCCGGGACGAGCCGGTCTGCGCGTGCGCTGCCAGGGAAGGTCTGGTAACGATCCAGGTCGTCTGGGCTGTGCTTAACCTTGGAACGGAGCAGGGCGTTGATTGTCAGAGCTCTCCAGGGCGCGGGCCAGTCGGCTCCGATGAAGATGTCGTCCGCCTCTGGATCGATGGGCTGCTGGTTGGCGGAAGCGAGGTAGCCCTGGCTCGGGTCGATCGCTTGCGGATACCGCTCGACGGGGAGCCAGCCCTGCCAGTCCGACTCCGTGGTGCTACCGTCGAAGAACCAGTCACCCGTCGCCCGCTCGGGTCGGATCGGGTACCGCCCCGCCGACCGAATGGCGACCCTTCCGTTCCGGTCTGCGACTAGGCCGTTCTGGGTCGGCGCGTGCCACGTGGACATGACGCCCAGCCACTCCTCGACGGATTCCGCCATGTTGATCCGCAAAAGCGGTCCGATCTCGCCCTGGTCCTCGAGGACGGTCCAACGCAGGGACACGTAGTCGCCCTCCACCTCGGTCATCGGACCGCGATGCGTGTGACGGATCGTGTCGACCGCCAGGAGATCTCCGTTTGGGCCACGAAACTCCTCGATCCGTTTCTCGAGAGGGAGCCACTCGCCGTCGAGCCTGTACCGGGTTGGTGCCTCCGGGTCGTCGACGCGCTCCCGGTAGTAATCCATCACATCAGAGCCGGTGTTGGTGAAGGTCCAGGCAACGTCGCGGTTGAAGCCGATGACGATGGCCGGTGTGCCGGCAAACGTCACCCCGTAGACGTCCATCTCGCCGGGCACGACGAGATGGGCCTCGTACCAGATGCTGGGGAGGGTCATCGAGAGGTGCGGATCACCCGCCAGGATGGCCTCGCCGGTCGTCGATCTGCTGGCGCTGACCGCCCAGCTGTTACTCCCCAGCGCCCGCCCGTCTCCATCCCGAGCCAGGTCCATCGGTCCGAAGAAAGCCTGCATCGACTCCATCTGGATCGCCGCATCCGCGTCGGGCGCTCCAGGAGGAGGGATCGAGACGCTCAGGTCGCGGGGCCCACTATGCGGCTGGATCGGCTCCTGAATCGGGCTGTTTCTCGGGATGAGACCGTCGGCCGCTACCCGCCCCACTTTCGAGGCCAGCCACGCTTTCCGAAGCTCGACGTTGCTGTACGCCAGCGTCCAGCCCATTCGCTTGAGCAAGTAGAGCGTATATTCGGGCTTCCAACGCATCGGCGTCCGCCCCAGGAGATGGAATTCGAAGGGAATGTCCTCCGGTCCCATCGCATCGATGAACGCGTTGATTCCTTCGGCGTAAGCGATCAGCGGCTCGGCGAGCTCGGGGTCGTTCTGAATGCGCTCCCAGTCGCGCTCGGCTGCCCAGGCCAGGCCCAACCCCCGGGATTGCCGATCAACCGAGAGCAGACGCTCCCCTAGGAGCTGGGTCAACGTTCCGGCCGTCGCCCTCGCCTGGAGCTCGAGCTGAAAGAGACGGTCCTTCGCGATCACGTAGCCGAGCGCCCGATTTAGATCTGCCCGAGTCGGCGCGAAGATGTGGGGAACGCGCCGTTCGTCGTAGATCACCTCGACGTCCGATCCCAGTCCGGGAATCACAGCCCGGGCGGATGCGGGGAACTCCGCACTTCGAGCGACTGCCCAGATCCCGTGGACCGGATCGAGAAACGCACCGAGCGCGGGCAAGGGTCCCGTGGCTCTGGCTCCCAAATGCAGCCCAACGGCCAGGACGGCCGTCGGGCCGGCGATCTTCAATAATGCGTTCATGGGTTCCGGTTCAGTCGCGGCAGGCGTCGGTGATCTTCATCCGGACTTCACCCAGATCGTTGATCACTTGGTAGAACTCTTCGAGATACTCGTTATCGTCGTATAACGTTTCGCTCCTGGCTCTCCCCCTGGCGCCGAGCGTGGACCAGGCCTCTGAGGCCCTTCGGCTGAGAGCGCCGGGGTGCCCGACGCCCCGCCACAGAAGGCATCGTGGTGCCAGTTACGAGACAAACCTGGCGCAATTTCGACGGGGGCGACTGTGGTGCAGAGAAAGGCCCCGGATGGCTTGATGCCCTAAAGCAATGGCCACCAGGGGCTTACCCAAAGCGGAGGGGGTGGGATTCGAACCCACGAGGGCTTTCGCCCGCCGGTTTTCAAGACCGGTGCATTGAACCGCTCTGCCACCCCTCCAAGGCGAAAAGTAAGGGGAATACGGCCGGATACCCAGACGGAAGGGTCTGGTCCGCTCGCACGATGTCCGGGCCTGTCGTCCTACTCGCAGCTCTGGCAGTTGTGGTTGTTGATGGCGCCGAGGCTCTCTAATAGTGCGATGGTCTCGGGGAAGGGCTGCACACGCTGACGTGGACCGTTTGCCATGTCGACGGTCGTTTCCCCTCGGCGGCTGACGACCGTCACGTCGGCGCCCTGTTCCACGAGGTATTGGATCAGCTCATTGTCGCCACGACTCGCCGCGTGGTGGACAGCCGAATAACCGTTCAGGTCCCGAGCGTTCACGTCGGCCCCGTGTTCCTCCACGAGGTAGCGGATCGCTGGTAGCCAACTGTCCGGCGCATGCGAGTGCTGGTTGGCTGCGAAGCCCTCACCGTACCCGACGCCGGATGCGGCGTGGATGGGGTAGACCCCCGGCCCTCCTGTCGGAACGGGAGGCAGCCCCGATTGATCCTCGGTGTTGCTGCGTCGGAAACGGCGGACTGGGACCTTTCGAGTTGGCATCGAAGGGTCTGCGCCCCATTCGACCAGCAGGCGCATCGCATCGAGGTCCGTTGCGTAGGCGGCCCGCCAAAAGGCAGTCGCCCCGGCGAAGTTGACGCCGAGCATGTCGAAGTTGAACGACGTGTACCAAATATGTCGACCGGTCCGATGGTTTACGTCGGCACCGGCTTCCATGAGCGCGGTCATGAACGTCAGATAGTCCGTGTGCTGCTGGCGGAAGGCCTGCGGCTGCGGGTAGGCAGCCTTGGGGCTCCAGCGGCGGTTCAGGACGGTGAAGAGCGGGGCTGCCCCATCCTCGGCTGTCGCATTCGGATCCGCGCCTTCTTCGAGCAGGTGCATGGCGAGGTCGAAATGCCCGTTGATGGTGGCCATGAGCATGGGCGTCGTACCGTCACCGGCGGTTGGCTGGTCGAGCTCGGAGCCGTGTGCCAGAAGAAGCTGAGTCGCCTCGAGCAGGCCATCCCGAGCGGCGAAGTGCAGTGCGGTGAACCCACCCTCCTTGCCGATCAGGTCGTTGTAGCCAAGGGGACGCTCTTCCTCGGTCGGCTCCTCCTCTGGTAGCTGCTCTCCCTCGTCCTCTTGCTCTCCCTCTTGCTCTCCCTCTCCCTCTTCCTCTGGCTCGTCCTCTGGCGACGGAGCCTGAAGCTGGCCAGCACCCGAACGGGCCTGGGCGGGCGAAGTGCCCGGACGGTCCGCGTTGCGGCGAACCGAAGCCAACTGCGCACGCAGACGACGCTGAGGCATGTCGCGTGAGGCGATCTGGACGTAGTCCACGACCGCAGTCGTCAGCGCTGGGTCGGCCCCTGCATCCAGGAGCGTACGCATCGCATCGAGACGATTCGAGGCGGTCGCCCACATCAAGGGCGTCTGCTCCTCCGTCTCGGTTCCCACATCGATCGACGCGCCGTGCCGGATCAGCGTCTCGACGGCATCGGTTCGGCCGGCCGCCGCCGCGAAGTGCAGTGCCGTGACGCCGGTGGTGGTAACGGCGTCTGCATCTGCTCCACCGGTGAGGAGGGCGTCGAGCGCCTCGGCGTTCCCGGCGCGCCCGGCCAGATGGAGCGCGGTGTACCCACCGAGGCGTGTCGTTGCGGCCGTGTTCGCGCCCGCATAGAGAAGGACCTCGATCACGGCGCCGTCGTCGTTCTGGGCGGCCCAGTGCAAGGCGCTCATCCCGTCGTTCTGGGCCGCGTTGACGTCCGCACCGTCGCGCAGGAGAGACCGGACGGCCTCCACGTCTCTGCGCTGAGCTGCGTCCGCGACCGGGGAATCCGCTGCGGGTCCCGCGACGAGCAGGGTCAGAATCAGAGCGGACAGGCGGATCATCGGTTTGAATTCGTTGCCGAGGTGGACCGACCTGCGGATAGCGGGAAGGCATCCGTGCTGTCGCCGAACGACGCTACATCGTCCATCCCGAGCATGTGCATCGAACTGAGCAGCACGTTCGCCATCGGCGTTCCGTCGGGGGCCTTCACATGCAGACCGCCCTTGGGAAGGCGGCCGTTCGCGCCACCCGCCAGGAAGAGCGGGCAACGCTTGTGGTTGTGGAGGTTCGGGTCACCCATCGGGGAACCGCAAACGATCAGGGTCTTGTCGAGGAGATGGGTATCGCCCTCCATGGTGTCCGCGAGCTTCTCCAGGAAGTACGGGATCAGGCTCATGTGGTACCGGTTGATCTTGTTGAACTCGAGGACGCGCTCCTCGTTACCACCGTGGTGCGAGGCGGCGTGGAAGCCGGCGGTTACGCCGGTCTCGGGGAAGACACGCCCCGAGACGTCCCGGCTGGTCTTGAAGGTCACGACGCGGGTGAGATCGGACGCGAACGCGAGCGCCTGAAGGTCGAACATCAGTCGAACGTGATCACCGTAATCGTCCGGAACACCGGCGGGGGCTTCGGCGAGCTCACGCTGTTCACCACTCATGTTGCGCGCTTCGATCTGCTGAATCCGACGTTCGATTTCTCTGATGTTCGTGACGTACCGATCCATGCGCTGCCGGTCGTCTGCGCCCAGTTCGCGGTTCAGTGTGTTCAGGTCACGCAGGACCCAATCCAGAATGCTGCGCTCCGTTCTCCTGCGCTGGGCCCGCTCTTCCGATGTGCCACCCGCCCCGAATAGTTGATCGAACGCGACTCGCGGATCACGGATCATGGGGAGCGGCTCGGTCGGGCTCGCCCAACTCACGGTGTCCGTGTAGACGCAGGCGTACCCGTAGGCGCAGCCACCGGCCTGGTCGACGTTCTCGATGCAGAGCTGCATCGACGGAATCGGCGTGTCCTGCCCGAAGCGCCGGGCATACATCTGGTCCATCGACGTCCCGACATAGACGTCGGATCCCTCGGTCTGCTTCGGGTGGGATTGTGTCAGGAAGACCGCGCTGGACCGGAAGTGATCTCCCCCGATCTCACGAGGCAACTCGGCCTCGGCCCCGCCGACGTCCGTATTGCTGACGATGGTGAGATAATCCCGCCACGGCTCCAGAGGGGAGAGCGCACTCGGGGTGAGGTCGAAGTTCGAACCTTCGTCCTGGGGAGCCCACAGATGCTGAGTTGCGCCCCACTCGTTGCACCCGGCTGCTCCGTGAACCATCTCGATGGCGACGAAGCGTGTGACATCGGTTTCCGCAGCGGCGGCCGACATGCGGCCGGCCGGGACCATCGCGTCGAGGAAGGGCAGGGCTACGCTGGCGCCCATCCCCTTGAGGAAGGTGCGGCGCTCCAGACTCGTCTTTGGCAGATGCATGATGCGCTCAGTGCTGGGGGGCGTCGTCGGTCATGACTGCGCCCCGGCTCATACGGAATGCGGGGCTCATTACGACTCCGACAATGTAATCCGACATGCGGTCGCCGTTTTCGGCCGCATTTCGCTCCATCTCGCGGATCGTCGGCATGTCGTAGTACTCGACTCGTCGCCCGAGGGCGTACGCCATCAGGTTCTTCGCGAGCGTTCTGCGGAAAACCGTGGGACGTTTGAGGATCACGTCTCGGAGGCCGGCGGGTCCGTTGATCGGGCTTCCGTCGTACAACTCACCGCTCGGATCGATCTCATTGAGATTCTCCTTGATCCGCCAGGCACCCGTCACGTCGAAGTTGTCGAGCGCCAGACCGATCGGATCGATCACACGGTGGCATGACATACATGCCGGGTTGTCCCGGTGCATCTCCAGGCGCTCCCGCGTGGTGAGTTGCCGCGACCCGTCGGATTCCTTCGTCTCTTCCAGGGTGGGTACGGCCGGCGGCGGTGGCGGGGGCGGGCTGCCCAGGAGCACCTCCATGACCCATTTACCGCGCAGGACCGGTGAGGTGCGGTCGCCTTCCGACGTCATCATCAGAATGCTGCCGTGTCCCAAGAGGCCTCGACGGTTCTCGTCAGGGAGTTGCACACGAACGAAGTCGGGCCCGGAGACTCCCGGAATTCCGTAGTGGGCGGCGAGTTGCTCATTGACGAACGTCCAGTCGGCGGTCAGGAGTTCGAGAATGCTCCGATCCTCCTGCACGATCGTATGGAAGAGGAGTTCAGTCTCCCGATCCATGGCCGTCTTCAACTGCTGGTTGAAGTACGGGTAGAGCTGGGCGTCCGGGTTGATCTTCTCGAGATCCTGCAAGCGCAGCCACTGGGACGCGAAGCGAGTCGCCAGTGACTCCGCACGGGGGTCCGTCAGCATGCGGCGCGTCTGGCGCCGAAGCTCGTCTTCGTCGGAGAGCCTGCCGTCTCGTGCCAACTGCACGAGCTCTTCGTCTGGCGGTGCCGCCCAGAGAAAGAACGCCAGGCGAGAGGCGAGGTCCCGGTCGTCGAGTTCGTACAGTTCGCCGGCCTCGATCCGATCGGGTGTGCGCTCGAGGCGAAAGATGAAGCGGGGGCTCGAAAGGATCGCCCAGATCGAGTTCCGGATGCCGATTTCGAAGCCGCCTTCTTCACGCCCCTCCTCGAAGAAGAACATGAGATCCTCCACCTCGTCGTTCTCGACGGGTCGCCGGAACGCCTGCACAGCGATGCTCCGGATGATCTCACGGGCACAGGGCTCTTCCTCGTCCGGAGCCGTCGGACGGCAGCTGAAGATCCGTCGACGCGCGGGTGTGTCCGAGACGCCGGTGATGGTGAACGGTCCGCTGACCGAAAGGTCCCGCAGGTGGGGCAGGGTCGTCACGCCATAGCCCACGCCCATGTTCGGGTCGGCTAGCGTGAAGTCAATCGGTGTGATCAGGTCGGTGATTGGACCTTCGCGCTCCAGGATGAACGCGGCGGTGATCCGGTGTGGTCCAGCGCGGACATGGATTTCGGGGGTCTCAACGCGAAGCCCCGTGGGGTCGCCCTCGCTCATCCAGCGATCGAGTTCGAGCAGAGCGACGCGCGCCCCATCGACCGCGACTTCGATCTGGTGCACACCGGAGGTGAGGCCGAAGAGCTGGCCGTCCGGACTGGGGTGCATATCCAGCTCGAAGACGTAGTCGCCATCGGCCGGGAAGTTGTGCGTGATCGCGATGCCGCCGCGAGTGCCAAGGGGGGTGCCCTCGACGTGCCCCACCTGAGATGTGGTCTTGGGTACCTTGTAGACCGTCGTCGATGGGGAGGCGTTCACATCTCCCACGGCATCACGGCTGACCTGCGCCGCGGCCCGCATATAGCTCTCGAGTAGCGTTGCGGAGAGGATCTGCGTATCGGCGATGTTGTCGAAGTTGTCGCTGATCGTCTCAGTCGGCAGGTAGGCCGACGCATCGATGTGGATCTGGAACAGATCCAGGATCGACGCCTCGTACTCGGCCCGGTTCAGGCGTTGGAATGTGCGACGGCCGGGGTTCGGGTTCTCTCTCGCGACCTCGTCCAACCGTTCTTCGAGGCTCGACGCCAGGAAGGTCAGGGAATCTTCGGGGGGACGACGCACGCCCGCGGGTGGCATCATGCCCGCCCGAAGCTTGTGGATCATCCGCTCCGCAATCGGAGCGTTCTCCTCCGGCAGGCTCGCGTCGAAGCCTTCGAGCGACAGGTCACCCCGCAGGCGCCGCTCATTGTGGCATCGGACGCAGTACTCTTCCACCAGATCGTTGAGCGCGGGCGAGGAGTCCACCTCGGACGTCGAGGTCGTGTGCAGCGAGGCCACGGGGCCAAAGAGGGCTTCCGAGGAGGCGTGCCGATCTTCGCTGTTGCCCGTGAGGCCGAGCAGCAAGAGGCCGGCCAGTATGAGAGCAGGGGTCGAGGCGTTCATAAAGCGAATATGTCTGCCAGTCTACGGGCCGGCCAGCATCAGGAATGGCAGGGCCTCAACGTCCCAGTCCGCCACGGAAGGTTTCGATGGCTTCCACGGTCAGCCTGGTTCGGAACTCGATGAGCGTTCTGCCCAGATCCTGGAGGTCTGAGAGCGGCTCCAGGGGGATGCCGTTGATCGAGGCTCGTCCTGCCGCGACGCGCTGGTCGAACCGGATCGATGACGGATCGATGACGGACATGATGGCGTCGATCGAGAGCTCTTCGTGGATGCCGTCCGAACCCGAGCTCGCCTGGTATTCCATCTCCTCCGGAATCCCGAGTTCTTCCTGGATGTACCGTCGGACACTCGTGTGGTTGTAGAACTCCGGTACGTGATGGAATACCGCAGGCTCACCGCCGTACCTCGCGTTGAGTGCGTCGGCTGCTGCCTGCATTCCGCGCAGGTTGCCGCCGCTGTCTCCCAGGAAATAGATCTCCGTGAAGCCCATGGAGCGGAGGCTGTCTCCGATGTCGGTCAGCCACGCAATGTACGTCTGCTGCGAGACCATAGGGCCCGTCGTGCCCGGCATGGCGGCTCGACTCGGGTTACCCGGCTCGAGCGTCACCAGAGGAGCGATGAGCGTGTTGCCGAGTGCCCGGGCGACCGAGGGCCCCATGAGACGGTTCGAATAGTTGTGCTTCCCGGAGGCGAGATGTGGCCCATTGGACTCTACGCCACCGGTGAGGACGAGGGCGGTCGTGTGCCCGGCCTGGATTGCGTCGCGAAGCTCCATCCAGGTGAGTTCTTCGATCCAGAGGCTCTCCATCGCTTCGATGGGACGAGGCTCGGACATGGCCTCCCGACGAGCCGCTTCACGTGCGGCGCGTTCCTCCGACGTCATCTGACGCCGCTGCTGCCCATCGATTGGCGCGGCGATGCTGACCACGGCCAGGAGGACAACGAGTGACCGGATGTTCATGGGTGGGCTCCCGGAGTTGGTCGCCCGACAGGTCGGGCGGCTAGGTTTTCACGATGCTGCACATCGCTCTTCACTTCTTGATACCCGCGCTCCTCGCCGCGGCGATCGATCGTAAGCGCTGGCTGAGGACGTGGCTCATTCTCATCGGAACGATGGCTGTGGATGTCGATCATCTTCTGGCGGTTCCCGTGTACGACCCCGAGCGATGCTCGATCGGCTTCCACCCGTTGCACACGACGCCGGCGATCATCGCCTACGGCGTCTTGCTGATCGGGCCGTGGGTGGCGTGTCGTGTAGCCTGGTGCCGGGAGCAGTCTCGTGGCCGGGTCGTTCAGCTCGTCGGACTCGGCCTGGTCGTGCACATGGTCCTCGACGGAATCGACTGTCTGATCTGAAGAACCGATCCCGCCGAAGCATCACGCAGGCCTCGGACGGAATCAGCCGGCCTGCGGCAGGCTTTCGACCAGTGCTTCCATCATCCGGAGGTGCTCCGCGTTCGGCATCCTTCCTTTACCGCCACCGAGGTTGTCGACCATGTGTTCGGGATCACCCGTGCCGGGGGCTGCCAGCGTCACGGCCGGGTGTGCGACGACGAACTTCAGCATGAACTGCGCCCACGTGTGGGCGTCGAAGTCGGCCGCCCACGAGGGGAGCTCGCGATCACCGATGCGCTGCCACATCCGGCTGCGGCCGAAGGGCAGATAGACCATGACCGCAATACCGCGGTCCTGCGCCAGTGGAAAGATCCGCTCTGCGGCCGAGCGATTGTCGATCGCGTAGTCGATCCCTATGAAGTCCAGACTGTAGCGATCATCGCTCATCACGCGCTCGAGGTGGTCGTACTGACTCTTGCTCGTCGTGGTGATGCCGATGTACCGAATGCGGCCCTGATCCTTGTATTCCTGCGCCACCCCCAGTTGGGTGGGTGGGTCGCCCATGTTGTGGACCTGATCGAGGTCGATGACGTCCCGCTTCATCCGGTCGAAGGAACGCTCGATCTGCGCCACGACGTCGGCCCGATCAACGGTGCCACCGCCGCGACCGGCCACATTGACCTTGGTGGCCCAGAAAATGTCGTCACCGAACCCGTCCTCCTGCGCCCACTGGCCGGCGTACGACTCGGATCCACCACCGCCGTACCCGGCGGCGCTGTCGAAGCAGCATTTTGCGTCACCTGCGCCGCCGTTTGCGAGTTCGTGCAGCACGGCACGGTGATCTGCCAGCTCTTCAGGCGTCGAGCGATTGGAGATCCATCGGCCGCCGAGCCCGATGACCGGGATCTGCTCTCCGGACGACGGGATGGCTTTCGTGGCAATGGCTCCATCCTGAAGGGCGGCCAAGAGACGAGGCTGAAGCGCGAGCGCGGCGCTGGCCGAGGCGCTGATGCGGAGCCAGTCACGGCGAGTGATCATGTCAGGATTCCTGTTGAGACGGGCGGTGTTGGGCTTGTGCTGACCACAAGGGCCAGGCTCAGGGCTCTGATGTTGGCTAGCGAGGTATCTTCTTCGCTACTCAGGATGGTGGTCTGATCCGGTTTGACAAGGTGTGTCCGCGTCGATCGCTTGGGACGCAGGCGATGTTCGCCTAATTCTCGGGGGTCCCAACGATCGCCTGCATGGGGAGAGTCCGTGTACGAAGATCAACTTGATCCGATGGTCCGACTCGGCGGCCGGTCGATGCTCGCCCTGAAGATAGCTCTGATGGTCGGGGGTCTCGTATCCACACCGGTGCGAGGGTCCGCGCAGGCCGAGCCACCCTCGGAGCCGCCGGCGGAGTGGACTGCAACGGCGATCGACTATTCGAACGTGCCCTACCCATGGCCGGTGGACTATCTGGACGTTCGTCTCTTCGGTCTCGACCTGAAGATGGCGTATATGGACGTTGCTCCGACCGGCACGCCGAACGGACGGACGGTTGTCGTCTTTCACGGCATGAATTTCTTCGGTGCGCCGTACGAGCCAATGATCCGGGCGCTTGCAGGGGCCGGATTTCGTACGATTGCGGTGGATCGCCTGGGGTACGGACGCTCGTCCAAACCCGACATTCACTACAACCTCCACATCCCCGCTCGGAACACGAAGGCTCTCCTCGACGAACTCGGGATTGAACGGGCTGCAATCGTCGGTCATTCGATGGGTGGCATGGTCGCCACCCGCTTCGCATCGACCTACCCGGAGACGACCTCGCATCTCGTGATGGTCAATCAGATCGGACTCACGGATACCCGACCGGGACGCGCGTGGCCGGATCCGGAGGGTGCGTACCAGAGTGCGCTCAACACGACCTATCAGTCCACCCTTCGAGGGCACGTGCGGTACTACCCACGAGGCTGGAAGCCGGAGTACCTGCAGTGGGTGAAGGTCCAGTACGGCCTCACTCTCAGTGGGGACTGGCCGAGGATGGCGAAGATTCGCGCGGGACAGCGAATGATCCTGTTCGAGGATCCCGTCGTATACGAATGGCAACACATCGCGACGAAGGCGCTCGTGATCGGGGGGGCGGATGACCGGCTGGTGTCTGATTTTCCGCGACTGGCGCGCAACGTCGCCGAACAGCTGCAGAACGCGCAGTTGATCATCTATCCGGAGGTCGGCCATTCCCCGCACCTGGACAACCCGGAGGAATTCCATCCGGATCTGATCCAATTTCTCCGGTCCGACCCGGACGTGCCTGCTGACCAGAGCTGGCAGAGCACGAACATCGGGAGGCCAGGGACGTGAGGTCGTGATGAGCAGGTCACGGGGCAGGCGGGCACGGGGATGGCCCGCGGCCGGCGCAATGTGTGGTGCTGTCCTCGCGTGCCTGATGCTCTTGCCGTTGAGCGATGTCCGTGGCCAGGAGCCCGAGCCACCAGATCGGATGACCGCGCTCGGGACGCCGGAACTCCGTGCGGAGTTGTTCGACTCGATCATCGAGATGACACGTAGACGGGAAGCCTGGTCCCCGTTCAAGGAATCGGGGATGGCGTACGATCCCATCTCCGAAATGGAGGCGGTGCGAGATCGGGTTGTGAACGCGGAGACCGAAGAGGATCTCTATTACGCACTGACGCTGCTCAGCAACGCGCGCAGGGACTCTCATCTGTACCTCACCCCGGTGCCTGGTGGGCTTCCTGGACCGACGCTCCCAGAGGCTCACGCCCCGATTCAGGTTCGCCCTGATTACACCGACATGGCGGCTCCGGGCTTTTTCGTCTCGGGCGTGGATCGGTCGGCGCTCGAGGCCTCTGGGCTTCCCGGTGCCGATCGAGTTCGGATCGGGGACTCGATCGTTCGCATCAATGGCCGCGGGATCCCGGAGTTCGTAGAGACATTTCGCGCCTGGACACGCCATAGTGCGCTCCAGGGCCTCTATTGGCGGCTGGCGCGCGACGTGCCGATTCGGGCGCCGGCGACGGCCCCGTGGATGTACGGTGAAACGCTCGATCTGGAACTCGAGGACGGCGCAGGGCGCCGTTACGAAGCCTCGCTGCCGTATCTCGAACCGGCCGAGGTGTCTCTGGAACTCGGGGAAGCGGAGCTCTATCCCGGGTTCTCGGTTGTGATGGAGCGGTTCAATTTCAATGTGCTGCGGCCCGACGACGGGCGGCCGATCGTGTTACTGCAGTGGCTCGACTTCGAGTACGAGTTGATCCAGGACGTCGTCGATCTCATGGAGTATGCGCAGGCCGAGCAGATCCTCGACCACATGATGGTGATCGACGTGACGGCTTCAAGCGGTGGATCGCGAGGCGCCTACGCGATCCAGCGCCTGGTCGACAAGCCATTTCGCACGACGTTCGGGAACGTGAGAATCAGCGATGCAGCGATCGAGATGATCGAGGCGTGGGCCGTCGAGCCGGATCGGGACGTTCCCGAGATCTACGGCTTGAACGAGAGCCGGTCATGGCTGCACGAATGGGCCCGGTCGAATGCGCGTGAGGACATCGACGCGGGCCTCGAGTACACGCGAGCGACCCCGTTCAAGCTCGCCCATCTTCCGCAGGAGGCGCAGGACGGCATCCTGCAGCCCGCTCCGGTCCATTTCTCGGGCCCGATCGCCATCATCGGTGGGCCGAACGGGGGGTCACACCTCGATCAATTCGTGTCGATGTTCGCGGACAACGAACTGGCGTTCACCATCGGCATGCCGACCGGTGGATACAGCAACACCTGGGAGGCTGAGGAGACTCTTTATTTTCCGGGTACCGCCCAGCCCATCGTCCAGTTTATGTGGAACATCGGCCATACGCTCCGTCCGAACGGGGAGATTCTCGAGGGCAACGCCGTTCAGCCGGAGGTTTACGTTCCGCTGACGCGTGAGAACTTCCGAACGTACCACCGGGACCTGCTGGAGGCGGCCATCGGACGGCTAGGGCGGCCGGTGAGCTGACGGGGGGCACTGCAGCGGTGCTGAAGCGGCGTGCCAGCCAGAAGGGGGGGAGGCTGCGGGCTTCTCTTCTTCGTTCGGTACTACTCCGTGATGCGCGCTCCGCACGCGATGTACTCGATCACCTGCGTACCTTCGATCCAACGTCCACAGGGGTGACCGTCGTAGAGGATCCCCTTCATGTCCAACTCGCCTGAAGTGGTATAGCGCTCGTAAATGCCCTCGATGATTCCATTGCGATAGGTGACCGTCTCGACCAGGCGACCGCCCATGAACCACCGTCGTGGCCCGTCGAAGTGACCGCGGCGGTAGGTGCCCTCTTCGTACAGGTCGCCGGCCTCCCAGAATGCCCGGTAAGGCCCGTCCAGGTGCCCGTCCACGTACGTTCCCGTTTCGAAAACGGCACCGCTCTCGAAGTACCGCTCGTACGGTCCGTGACGGACCCCGTCGACGTACGTTTCTTTCGAGCTGGGGCGACGCTGCCCGATCAGGTCCTCGAAGGGACCGTCACGCAGGTTGCCCGCGACCCCGAAGTGCTGACCGATGCGGCTCGACTCTCCGGCGTAGGTCGCGACCGCGACGCCGGTGAACGGCGCCATCGTGCCGGGATCCAGATACAGCTGGCCGTCACGAACGAGTTCGTCGAATGTCTGATCGCCGTTCGGCAGGAAGGGAAGGGCGCACGCTACGAGCAGGAGTCCGAACTTCAGCGCGGTCTTGGGTGAGCTCAAGAGCGGACTTCTGGTGGTCTCCGGGGCGGTTCCAGACATGACACGCAGGGGCCGAGGGGAAGTTTCGGCAAGATAGATGCGCGTCTGGACGTAAACAAATGTTTTCTTCTTGCTGTCGCGCGGCTTCCGGCGTCCGGTGCTACCCTATCGTTCGGCGAGCCCGTGGTCCCATTCGTGGCGGTTGTGGCTTCCGTCGCAGAACGGCTTGTTGGCTGACAGCCCGCACCGGCAAAGGAAAAAGGGCTTCCCCTCACGCGTCTCGATGGGGTTGCCGTCGTGATCGACCAGGGTCACCGGGCCTTCGATCTTGTAAGAGCCGGTCTTGGAGACAGTAATTTTCGTGTTCGCTTCGGACATGGTAAGGTCGGCAAGCAGGTGAGCGACATGCTGCTAGACCCCTCTTGCACAGAGCGGTTCCGCCTTGGTGCAGCACGAGGCCCCGGGTAGATTCCTTCCGGCTTCGGCCCCGGTACTCCAGCGGCAGGTGAGGCGGGTGATGTCCCTACATCGCAAGAAGACCGTAGCTGTCGACGTAGATGGCGTTCACATCGGTGGAGACGCCCCCG
The DNA here is from genome assembly GCA_028873595.1 of Gemmatimonadota bacterium. GTDB lineage: Bacteria > Gemmatimonadota > Gemmatimonadetes > Longimicrobiales > Gaopeijiaceae > UBA2589. Next base: position 20,429 of record JAPPOV010000002.1, read on the forward strand.
TGGTGGTGCAGTCGATGACCAACACGGATACGGCCGACGTCGCGTCCACATTCGACCAGGTCCGACTGCTGGCTGATGCCGGAAGCCAGCTGGTGCGCGTGACCGTGAACAACGACGCCGCAGCACAGGCCGTCCCGGACATTGTCTCTCGACTCAGGCGGGATGGATACGAGACGCCGATTGTCGGGGATTTCCACTACAACGGCCACCTTCTCTTGACGAAGTATCCGGAGGCTGCGCAAGCCCTGGCGAAGCTGCGCATCAACCCCGGAAACGTGGGGACGAAGCACCGTGACGCGAACTTCACAAAGATCGTCGAGGTCGCGATCGAATACGACAAGCCGGTGCGGATCGGTGTGAACTGGGGGTCGCTCGACCAGCGGCTGCTTACGGAGTTGATGAACGAGAACGCCGAGCGCGACCAGCCGCTCGACGCACAAGACGTTCTTCTCGAGGCCCTCGTGGAGAGTGCGTTACGCTCCGCGGCGCTCGCGGAAGAGGTCGGGCTCGGGCACGATCGCATCGTCTTGTCGACGAAGGTCTCGTCGGTCCCGGAACTGCATCGCGTCTACCGGATGCTCTCGGCTCGATCCGATTATCCGCTCCACCTCGGGCTCACGGAGGCCGGGCTTGGCGCGAAGGGCATCGTGGCGACGACCGCGGGACTCGCCCCGCTCCTGATGGAAGGGATCGGCGATACGATCCGCGTGTCGCTCACGCCACGCCCCGGCGGAGACCGCGCCGAAGAAGTGAGGGTGGCGCAACAGGTCCTGCAATCACTTGGGATCCGCCACTTCGAGCCTCAGGTGACATCATGCCCGGGGTGCGGTCGTACGACGAGCACCTTCTTCCAGGAGATGGCTGAGGACATCACCGCCTACATCCGCCAGATGATGCCTGAATGGAGGAAGGTGTATCCGGGGGTCGAGCAGATGGACGTGGCCGTGATGGGGTGCGTGGTGAACGGTCCCGGCGAATCGAAACACGCCAACATCGGCATTTCACTGCCGGGGACCTTCGAGGAGCCGAAAGCTCCCGTCTACGTAGACGGAGCGCACACGGTGACTCTGAAGGGCGAGGGGCTGGTCGATGAATTCAAGGCGATTCTCCGAGACTACGTCGAGGACACCTACGGCAACGGCGCATCCGTATGAGGCGCCTCGTGATGTCCCGAGCGGCCAACCCTGCTTGAGTTTGGGTCGCTGGGGCCTGCCGAGCCGCGAACTTGCTAGAATCAACCATCGTTCAAACCTGTCGGTTGCAACGCTGTGCGCGTGACGTGCATCTCACAGTCGCTAGAGCGCGCAGGAGTTGCGCCGATCGAGCTTCAGACCACCCGTCACGGGGGGATTCATGAGTCACTCCAGACGCACCCTTAGTCTGGTCACCGTCGTGCTGATCTTCATGTTGCTCGCGGCCGGGGTCGTCTGGCGCGTCGTTGGCGATGACCTCCTGGGTATTGGGCAGGACGAGATCGCTTCACCTTCGGCTCCCGCGCTGCCGGAGAGTGAGATGGCAGCGCCCCAGTTCTCCGCGACTGTCGCGCAGCCTGTAGGAGGCGCCGAAGTCTTGCGGGACACGCTGTGGATCCGCGTGACGGCGGCGGGGCAGGCCGAGGCGCATCGGCGTACGACCCTCGCAGCTCAAGTCGATGGCGTCGTTCGGGGAATTCCCGTGCGGGAAAACGACGCGGTACGCGGTGGGACGGTCCTCGTCCAGATCGATACGACGGAGCACGCACTCGTCGTAGCACAGGCCCGAGCTGACCTTCTCGCGGCACAAACGGACTATCGGCAGCAGGTCCTGTTCGACGATGTCATAGAGGATCGCGCGATTCGGGACGAGCGCGAGCGGATCGCTCGATCACGAAGTGGTCTCGATCAGGCCGAAGTGCGACTGCGTCAGGCCGAGCTTCAGTTGGCGAGGACCGTAGTCTCTGCGCCCTTCGGAGGACGAATCGCAGACGTCGGAGTCGTCGAGGGGCAGCACGTGACGGTGGCGACCGAGCTCATGACCGTGGTGGATCTCGATCCAATCAAGGTCGAGGTTCAGGTTCTGGAGGCGGAACTCGGGCTACTGTCGGAGGGGCGCCATGCCGCGGTGACCTTTGCGGCTTTTCCGGGCGAAATCTTCGAGGGGAGGATTGAGACGATCAACCCGCTCGTCGACCCGGAAAGTCGCACCGGGCGGGTGACCGTCCTGCTCCCCAACCGCGACGGTCGCATCAAACCGGGGATGTACGCTGAGGTCTCCCTTGATGCCGAAGCCCTCCCTGATCGAATTCTGGTCCCCAGGGCCGCGATCCTGGAGCGAGGCACGGGGCAGCGGCGCACGATGCTCTTCGTGCATGAGGAGGGGCCCACCGGGGCTCTCGCCAAGTGGCGCTATGTGAACCCCGGGCGTGAGAACGATACGTACGTCGAGATCCTCCGGGATGGGCCGGAGCAGGGCATGGTGGAGCCCGGAGAGGTGGTGCTGGTCGATGGGCATCATTACCTGGCACACGATACCCCGATCCGCCTGGTGGACGACGTGATTGCGGAAGGCGGGAGGCCGGGACGATGAGCATGAGGCAATGCTCGAGACGGTCTGCGCTAACCATCATTTTCGCAGGAGTTTACGCGTGCGGAAGTCTTGGTGGGATGGTCACTCTCGAAGCTCAGGACCGGGATCCGATACAGCTTACTCTGGGCCAGGCGCTCGAATACGCGGCCGGAAGTAATCCCGCGCTGCGCAGAGCGACGAACGTGACCCTGGTCAACGGTGCCGAAATGCGGTCAACCTGGGCCGAACGGATTCTCCCGAGAGCACAACTCACCCTGTTCAATACCGCATTTACCGGGAACCTCCAGCGCCAGGCTCTCGACAACTTTGGGAACCCGATCGCTGATCCGTCGGCGGAGTGGAACTACTTCTCGCAGACCGTGCACAACCTCGGCCTGTCCTGGAGCTTCCAGGGGGCGTCTCTTTTTCAGAGCCATGAGCGTCAGAAGCTCACGAACGAGGACCGTGACCTCGGTCTCCTTCGGACTCGCACGGATGTAGAGATCCAGGTTCAGCGGCTCTTCATCGACGCCCTGGAGCAGAAGGCGCTCATGCAAGCCGAAGAAGAGCTCGTCGCAGCCCGGCGAATCGACCTCGACGTTGCGGAGCGGCTCTTTTCGCTCGCGCTCAGGACCAGAGTCGACATCCTCAACGCCGAACTGGCTGTGGAGCAGCAGGCTCTCACTCTTCAGCAGCAGGAGGCCACGTATCAGAGGGCACTGCTGGCTCTTCGGACCGCGATGGGGCTTGCCGAAGATCGACCGCTCGAGGTCGGCGATGAGCCGCTTCCACTTTTCGACCCGTCGGAATTCAACGCCTCGGACCTGATCTCCCGGGCGCTCGAAATCAACCCGTCCATGATGCAGTCGGGGGTGCAGCTACGATCTGCGGAACTGGCGCTGCGTGAGCAAAAATCGGGCTGGTGGCCGGAGGTACGATTCGGTGTCGATGTGTTCAGGCGCTCGTATCAACCCGAGACGGAGGCCCTCTTCGACACGTCGATCGGGTCCGACCTCGAGAGTCAATTCTACGTTGGCTTCTCGATTCCCGTCCTCAGTGGCGTATTCCAGCAGAATACCCGGCAGCAGCAAGCCGCGATCGACCTTCGTAACCAGCGTGAACAGGATCGTGAGGCGAGGCTTCAGCTCGACGAAGTGATCCGGGGCTCTCTGCTCGAACTCGAGAATCAGTGGGCCTCCGCCCAGCTCTCTGAGCGATCTCGCGAGATTGCACAGGAGGCCCTGGCATTGGCTCGGGAGGAATACCGCCTGGGTACGCGCTCGTTCGAAGAGTTGAGAGCCGCGTTCCAGCAAGAGGCCGACACGCGGCGGCAGGTCATCACGGCCCGCCATGCCTTTGTGGACGCTCTTCTCACCTTGGAGGAGGCGGTCGGTGCCTCCGTCCGGGACAGCCGGGTGACCCTGGGCCTGGGGAACTGACCGATGTCGGTCCCACGCACTTCCACAGAGCGCCCGGTTGCAGTCTGGATGCTCTTCCTCGCAATCGTTCTGCTTGGGGGGATCTCCTACGCTCGGCTGCCGATCGACCTGCTGCCGGATGTCAGCTATCCGCGACTGGTTATCTACACCGCGTACGAGGAGGTGGCTCCGGCCGAGGTAGAGCGGCGGGTTACTGAACCGATTGAGGGCGCAGCAGCGGCGGTTCCAGGCGTGGAGCGGGTCACCTCCACCTCTCGCTACGGGGTGAGCCTCGTAACCGTGCGGTTCGCGTGGGGCACGGATATGGACTTCGCGATGTTGAACGTCCGGGAGCGAATGGACAACGTGCGCGAATTGCTCCCCGAAACGGTAAGCCGACCGACCATCCTGCGCGTCGATCCGGCGTCCGACCCGATCATGACTCTCTCCGTATCCGGGGGGCAGGATCTCTGGCAAACGAAGGAGCTGTCCGAAACCGTCTTCCGGCGCCGCCTCGAGCAGCTCGATGGGGTGGCGCAGGCTGCGGTTACCGGAGGCCTCGATCGCGAGATTCGGGTCGAGGTCGAACCTCGGCTCCTGGACTCGTATGGCCTCACCATCGAGGAAATCTCAGCCGCCCTCGACGGGGCGAACGTAAGTGCTCCTGGCGGAACGATTCTTCAAGGGCGCTATCGCTACCCACTTCGTACACTCGGAGAGTTTCAGACCGTCGAGGAGATTGGGGACGTCGTGGTTGCTCGGCAGAGTGTCGAGAGCGGCGTGCGTGTCGTGCGGCTTGCCGACGTCGGGCTCGTGGTCGATGGCTTCGCCGAGCCGGAGGCGATTGCGCGTTACGCGGGTGCGGAGTCGGTGGGGATTCTCGTGTTCAAGGAGTCGGGTGCGAACACCGTGACTGTGGCCGAGTCCGTCGAGGCGGTGATCGGTGAGCTGGCCAGGGAATATCCGACGATGCAGATCGATATCGCCGATGATCAGGCGGGGTTCATTGCCGATTCCATCTCGAACGTCGTTCAGGCGCTCGTCTTTGGCGGGCTGCTCGCCTTCCTGGTCCTGTTCCTGTTCCTCCGAGACAGTCGCTATCCGTTCGCGATCGCACTGGCGATACCGATTTCGGTGGTGGGTACGTTCGCCCTCATGGAGGCGGCCGGTGTCTCCCTGAATATCATGAGCCTCGGAGGGCTGGCGTTGGGCGTCGGGATGCTCGTCGACAATTCCATCGTGGTGCTGGAGAACATCTTCCGGCATCGAGAGGAACTCGGGAAGGGAGCGGTTCAGGCTGCGGCAGCAGGCGCCGAAGAGGTGCAGAGTGCCATTACGGCGTCGACCCTTACGACGATCTCGGTCTTCGGACCGATCATCTATGTGGAGGGTGTGGCTGGCGAGCTGTTCGAGGATCTATCGTTGGCCGTGGCGTTCTCCCTCCTGGCCTCCCTGCTCGTGGCCCTTACGCTCCTCCCATCACTCGCCGCTCGGTTTGCGGGCGAGGGCACGATGGCTGCCGAAGCCTCGATGGGCTCAGCCGAGCAGGAGTCTCGACCGGGGGCGGGCCGGATGGCCCGCCTCGTCACAGCACCCGTTCGTGGCGTGGCATGGCTGGTGCGCCTTGCTCCTGACCTGGCCCGGTTCTGGTTCTCCGGAATCGGGGCAGCGGTCGGGCCCGTTGCTCGACCGCTCCTGAAGACGTTCGACCGTGCGTTCGTCCGATTCACGGGGTTGTATCACGACGCGCTGGGGTGGTCCCTCGATCGATCGGGGACTGTGCTGGCTGCCGCCGGTGGAGCGCTCGCAGTGACGCTGGTGCTCGCGTCGATGCTACCTCGGGATCTCCTTCCGGATGTGGATCAGGGGGCGTTCGGCATCTCCCTGGAGCTGGCCGAGGGAACCTCGCTCGCCGCTACGGACGAGGCGGCCCAACTCATCGAGTCGACCCTCCTCGAAGACGCGGATGTGGACGCAGTCTTTACGAGGGTAGGGCGGGATGTTCGTGCGTACGCAGAGGGAGAGGACGCGTCCGGGCTGCACACGGCGGCGTTCCAGGTCCGTGTCCGGGCGGGCGTCGCGTCGGACAAGGTCGCCGAACGGGCCAGAGCGCTCGGTCGACAATTCGCCGCAGGTGCACTGTCGGTCGAGACTGGACAGGCTACGGCGTTGGGGTCGATGCTCGGCGGTTCGGAAGCGGACATCGCCGTGAGGGTTCGGGGCGATGACCTCGATGCCGTGTACGCTATGGCGGAGGACATTGCCGGTCGGGTATTGGCGGTCTCGGCTGTCGGAAACGTCCGAATTGGGACCGAGCGAGGGCAGCCACAGATCCAGGTCGAGATCGACCGGGCCGCGTGCGCCAGCTACGGGATCGACCCGCGTGTGGTGGCGTCGACCGTAGATCGCGCCATGCGAGGGGACATCGCAACGGAGTTCGTGGACTTCGACCGGAAGATCGACGTCGTAGTGCGATACCCCGAGGATCAACGCTACTCGCGGGCAACGTTGGAGGGTATCCGCGTGAATGGTGTCCCGATCCGAGAGCTCGTGACGATCCGCGATGCCGTGGGCCCGTCCGAGGTTCAGCGTGAAGACCAGGCGCGGGTCGTGCCGGTGTACGCCGACGTAGTCGAAGGGGGGCTGGATCAGGCGATCACGGGTGTGGAGGCGGCCCTCGTGGCGATCCCCATGTCGCCCGATGTTCGCTGGGATGTGGGTGGCGAGAACGAGGAAATGCGACGGTCCTTTCGCGACCTCGCGTTTGCGTTCGGACTCGCGCTGATCCTCGTGTACATGATCCTGGCGGCGCAGTTCGAGTCGTTCGTGCACCCTGTGACGATTCTCGTGTCCGTGCCGCTAGCGCTCGTCGGTGCGGTTGTCGCACTCGTGCTGGCCGGCCAGGGTCTCAATACGATGAGCCTGATCGGGGTTGTGATCCTGGTCGGAATCGTCGTGAATGACGCGATCGTGAAGGTCGACTTCATCAATCAGGCTCGGCGCGGGGGACGGTCTCTGCGCGACGCGATTATGGAGGCGGGTCGAGTGCGGTTGCGCCCGATCGTGATGACGACCGTGACGACGGTCCTCGGCCTTCTGCCCATGGCGCTTGGCATCGGTCGGGGATCGGATCTGCGCGCGCCGCTGGCCATTTCCGTGATCGGAGGACTCATCGTGGCCACGGCGTTGACGCTCATCGTCGTTCCGGTCGTCTATCAGACGGTGGAGACCGCGCGAACACGATTCGTGGGATGATCGGGCTCTCGCTGCGGCGACCCGTCGCGGTTGCCATGACGTACACGGCGGTGGCGCTCCTGGGCATAGCGGCATGGAGGAACGTGCCGATCGAACTCCTGCCGGATACTCAACTTCCACGGCTGACGGTCCAGGGGACATGGCCCGGAGCCTCACCCGAGACCGTGGAGGCGTTCCTCACAGCGCCCCTGGAGTCGGCCGTCCAGCAAGTCCGTGGGGTTGAGCGCATCGTTTCCGAGTCTTTCGAGGAGCAGGGACGGGGTACGGCAAGGATCGAGGTCGAATTCCAACGCGACACGGACATGGACTTCGCTCGACTGGACCTGTCCGAGCGGATTGCCACCCTCGAGGAGACATTGCCGGCCGGCGTCGGGCAGGTTCGAGCCAGCCAGTACGTACCCGATGAGTTTCAGGAGCAGAACGCTCCGTTCCTCTTTTACACCTTCACCGGCCCGTACACGCTGGAGGCGCTGCGCGCACATCTGGACGATGTGATCGCGCCCGAGATCAATCAGGTCGACGGAGTTTCCCGCGTCCGCGTGTTCGGCGGACGGGATCGCCGGCTCGAGGTGGAGCTGAACGAGGAGGCGCTCGGTGCTCTGGGGCTTGACCCGGTCACAGTCCAGCGGGCGATCGCGGCCCTGGACCTGGTGGGCGAAGCCGGCGTGATCCGGGAGGGGGAGTCCGAACGGACCATCACGATTACGAACCGTCCCGGTAGCGCCGAAGACGTTCGCAACGCCGTGATCACCGCTGCGGGCGGTACACCGGTCCGCGTTCGCGACATCGCGACCGTCTACGACACGTACGAAGAACCTCGCCAGATCTCGCGTATCAACAGACGGCCCTCGGTCGGGTTCGAGGTCATGCGGGGGATCGGGGTGAATACCGTTGCCACGGCTGACGCGGTGAAAGCGCGTCTCGACGAGCTCGAGCGCCTCAATCCGATGGGCACCGAGTTGATCCTCGAAGAGGACATGAGTGAGGAGATCCAGCGCCAGCTAACCAACCTTCGAACGCGCGCGCTCTTCAGTGCGTTGGTGATCTTCGGCGTCCTGCTCGGCTTTCTACGTTCATTCCGCTCCGCTGCCCTGATTTTCATCACGATCGGCTTCAGCGTACTGATCTCGCTCAATCTGATCTACTTCGGTGGACTTACCCTGAATCTCCTGACGCTGATGGGGTTGGCGATGGGTTTCGGCCTCATCGTGGACAACTCGATCGTGGTGTTGGAGAACGTGTATCGGCGTTGGCAGGCGGGAGAAGATGCAGCGTTGGCGGCTGCGGGGGGCGCGAACGACGTCGTTCTCCCGATCCTCGCGTCGACGGCGACGACGCTGATCGTGTTTGTCCCGTTCGTCTATCTGCAGGGGGAGCTTCGGGTCTTCTACGTTCCGCTGGCGATTGTTGTCGCGCTGACCCTGATCGCGTCTCTCTTCGTGGCGTTTACGTTCATTCCGTCGCTTGCGGCCCGACTGCTCGCGCGAGGGGAGAGGACGCAGCAGGGCTCCGATGCGGGCCCGTCAGGCGGCAGAACGCCGCTGTACATGCGCTTCTATGCCGATCTCGTCGGGGTGACGGTACGCCACCCGTGGTCCGCGATCCTGGTGACCGTGCTCGTATTCGGAGGGTCATACACGCTCTTCGATCGGTATGTGAGCACGTGGGCGATGTGGGGTGGAGGAGGGGGGCAGGACACCTACATCCTTGTCCAGATCCGGCTTCCGAGCGGATCCAACCTCGAACGCAGCGATCAGCTCATGGAGTATTTCGAGGAGCGGGTCAGCCAGATCCCGCAGGTGGAGCGGTTCACTGCGGACATCAGCCAGACGTTCGGAGTCATGCGGGTCACCTTCCCTGATTCTCTGGAGAACACGCAGGTGCCTGCGGCGATCAAGCAGCAGATGGAGGCGTACAGTCACACGTTCACGGGTGCCGAGGTTCGGGTATTCGGATACGGGCCCTCGTTTTACGGAGGGGGAGGGGGAGCGCCGACGTACGGCATCCAGGTGCTTGGTTACAACTACGAGCGGGTTCGCGACATCGCTCACGACCTGGGTCGACGGCTGGAGCGCCACAGCCGTGTGGTGGACGTAGACACGAATGCATCGTCCGGTCGTTTCGCCCGTGAACGGGCGTGGGAATTCGTGGTTGAGGTAGATCGAGAACGTCTTGCCGGATATCAGCTTACGGTTGATGATCTCATAGGTAGCTTGAATGCAGCTGTCGCCGGAACGGCAGGGTTGGGGTTCATCAAGCTCGGTGGGGAGGAGGTCCAGTTCCAAGTGAAGCTCGAGGACAATCTCGAGGTCGATGTGCTCGCGCTCCGGGAGACGCTCATCGACACGCCGAGCGGTCGGAGGATTCGGTTGGGTGACGTCGTCACGATCGAGTCACGGGACGTTCTTTCCCGGATTCGCCGGGAAGACCAGCAGTACGAGCGCACGGTTGCGTATGAGTTCCGTGGGCCCGCCCGCCTCGGCGACCTCGTTCATGAACAGGTGATCGCGACCTCCTCCGTTCCGCCGGGATATACCGTCGAAGCCAGCGACACCGGGTTCTTCATCGATGACGAGGAGCGGCTTCAGATCTGGTTGGTCCTGGGGGTGGCGCTGCTGCTCGTCTACATGGTTACGGCGGCACTCTTCGAGTCCATGCGCCAGCCGCTGTGCGTGATTTGCACGGTCCCGATGGCCCTGATCGGAGTGTACCTCATCTTCTTCTACACGGACGCGTCGTTCACGCGCGAGGCATACGTCGGTGTGATCATGATGCTCGGCATCGTGGTGAACAACGCCATCCTGCTCGTGGATCACGTGAACGGAATTCGTCGCATGGAAGTTGATGTGCCACTTGAAGATGCGATCATACGAGGCACACTGGAGCGGGTGCGCCCCATCTTGATGACGACAGCCACGACCGTGCTGGGACTTCTGCCTCTGGTCCTCTTGGGTGACCCGGCAGGAACCAACATCTGGGACGCCCTCGCACTCGTGCTGATCGGAGGGTTGCTTTCCTCGACTCTTTTCGTGCTGACGATCACTCCCGCAGCGTATCATCTCCTGGAGCGAGCCGGTTCGAGCGGTGTCCCCCGATTGTCCCCTGGGGGGGACGGAACTGTCCATGTCGGGGGACCAGCCGCATCATGAGGTGGCCCGGCACGCCTGTGACATGAGGGTTTTTCCTCTCCAGGAGGGTGGCACACGGTTTGCCCTGTTCTGACATGGAGTCAGGAGATTGATCCGGCAGGGAACGGCACCATGACCAAACGATTCACTCAGATCGCCATGGCGATCGCCGTGGGGGGCTCTATCGCGACCACGCCCGTGGCCGCCGAAGGGCAGAGTGGAGATGGCTATCTGCTCAAACAGCCCAGGGTGACGCTGAAATTCGAGTCGGGGTATGCCTTCCAGCGGGCGAGGAGCGACATTTTCGACTTCGTGGTCGAAGAGCACACGCTCGACGGGAGTGAGTTCAACGCCCCCTACTTCGGCGGCGAACTCGGGTTGCGCGTGAACGAGAGGCTCGATCTCTCGCTCTCCATCGGCTTCCAGGAAAGCTCCACCGAGTCTGAATTCCGAGACTGGGTGGACCAGGATGACCTTCCGATCAGCCAGGTGACCGGGATTTCGCAGCTTCCAGCGACCATCGGCGTCAAGTTCTACCCATTCCCGCGCGGCCGGTCCATCGGCCGTTTCGCGTGGGTCCCGCGCACGATTTCACCCTTCGTCGGTGGCTCGATCGGCTTGGTGTCCTACGATTTCGAGCAGTTCGGCGATTTCATCGACTACGAGACGCTGGACATTTTCTATGACGATTTCGTGAGCCAGGGCGAGGCGCTTCTGGCCCGTGCATCGGCCGGGGTGAACGTCTCGGTTGGTCCGCAGTTTCTGTTCTCGGTGGAGGGGCGCTACAACTGGGCCCAAGCCGACATGGAAGGCGACTACTTCGGGTTCGATCCGATCGATCTCGACGGGCTCCAGATCATCGGCGGCCTCGCCGTCCGCTTTTAGGGGGAGTATCATGAGCACCATGAATCGCACCTTGGGAATGTCCCTGTCTGCGGGCGCGGTCGCGCTCCTGCTGGCGACCGTGCCGGTCGCCGGGCAAGTGGACACGTCTGAGATGGACAGTCGCTGGCTTCCGTTTATCGGCTGCTGGGAGGCACTTGGAGCGGAGGATGAGATCGGCCTCCTCTGCTTCGAGCCGGCCGGTGACGGCGTCGAGGTCACCAACTACGTGGGGGGCGAACTCTCCTCCACCGAGCTTCTCGTCGGCGACGGTGAGCGCCGACCGGTCATGGCCGAAGGCTGCGAAGGATGGGAGAGTCTGGTCTTCTCGGAAGACGGACGCCGGGCGTTTACAACGACCGAGTTCCTGTGCGGCGATACCGAGACGCGCGCTGGCACGGGTGTCATGACCTTCGTTTCGACCACCGGCTGGGCGGATGTCCGGGCGCTGGAGATCGAGGGTGAACCCTTCGCATGGGTTCAGGAATACGAACTTGCGAGTCGCGAGACCCTGAGGGAGAACGACATTGACGATCCGGCCGCCGGCCTGGGCATGGCCGTCCGGTCCGCCCGGGTGGCGGCGTCGTCGGCGATCGACATTGACGACGTCATAGAGGCGTCCTTGTCGATGGACGACAAGGCGGTCGAGACGTGGGTCGTTCTGCAGGGCGATGACCTTCGGGTGGATGCTCGGGATCTGATGGCACTCGATGACGCGGACGTCTCCGATGATCTGATCGATGCAGTGGTCGCGGTCTCCAACCCTGAAGAGTTCATGGTGGAGGTCGGACACGATGTGGAGCGCTACGATGTGCCTGCGTATCCGGTGCACTACCGAGGCTACATGTCCGTCGCGCACTACTGGGGCCCTCGCTGGGGTCCGGGGTTCTACTACGGGTACTCCCCGTACTCTCCGTTTTACAACGCCTATGGGTACTACGGTGGATCCTACCGCTACGGGTACTGGGGCTCTCGGCCCGGGTATGTAGTGGTCACGCCCAGGGCGGGGACCGGCGGCGCCGTGTACCGTGACGGATACCGGCAGGGTGGGGACCGGGCAGGCCGAACCGCTCGGCCACGGGGATCGAACCCCACGGCAACCGAGTCAGGGGCTTCGTCTCGTCGTGGCAGCACGGGTGCGACACCCAGACGTGCCAAGCCGCGGAGACGTACCAGCGGTGAGGCTGCTGCGCAGACAAGTCGTGTGTCACCGATCGGTGCGAGGCGCGCATCGCCGGGCCGGGTCTCTGGCGCCGGGGAGGCGACCGCACGTCGCGTAAAGCCCAGGCCATCTAGCGCGACGCCTTCCGGGGTGGGTCGTACGATCACGCGGGCGCCCGCGGGGAGCATGACACGAGATGCGGCTTCGCGAGCGGCGCGCAGCACCAGGGTTTCGCGTCCACCGACGCCCAGCCGGGTCTCGAGGCCCTCCGCCCCGAATCGTGGGTCGATGTCCAGGCCGTCCCGGCCTCCGCAGGCGTCACGGCCCAGTCGGCCGTCCGGCTCCCGCCCGTCGACTTCGCGGCCATCGGCTGGACCTCGGCCATCCGGCGTGGGTGCACGGCGGCCGTCTGCGCCAGCTCGGAGGCCGTCCGGTCGTCGCTAGCTGACAGGTCGTTGAAGCTCGAGCGGAGCAGGGGCTCCTCGAGACTCCTGCTCCGCTCTTTTTCACGCACCATGTGCTAACTTTTCTCGCCTATGAGCGAGACGAACCATACGCCCTCCGGGGGCACCGATTTCATCCGTCAGCAGATCCGTGCCGATCTGGCTGACGACCGGTACGGCGGACGCGTGGTCACACGCTTTCCCCCCGAGCCCAACGGTTATTTGCACGTTGGACACGCGACGGCGATCTGCCTGAACTTCGGGATTGCGGCCGATTTCGGGGGGCAGTGTCACCTGCGGTACGACGATACCAATCCGGAGAAGGAGGACGAGGAGTTCGCGCGGTCGATCCAGGAAGACGTTCGTTGGCTTGGATTCGACTGGGGTGAGCACCTTTACTACGCGTCCGACTACTTCGAACGGATGTATGACTGTGCTGTAGCCCTGATCGAAAAGGGCCTCGCGTATGTAGACTCCCAGCCTCTCGAGGCGATCCGAGAGGGCCGTGGAACGGTCACCGAACCAGGGACAGCATCCCCGTACAGAGAGCGAACCGTCGAGGAGAGCCTCGACCTGTTCTCACGGATGCGGGCGGGCGAGTTCGAGGATGGTGCGCACGTCTTGCGGGGCAAGATCGACATGGGGCATCCGAACATGCTCATGCGTGACCCCGTCCTGTACCGCATCCGACATGCGCAGCACTATCGACAGGGTGACGACTGGTGCATCTATCCGCTGTATGACTACGCCCACTGCCTCGAGGATGCGTTCGAGGGCGTGACACACTCCATCTGCACGATCGAATTCGAGAACAATCGTGAGCTGTACGACTGGGTGCTCGAGAACACCGGCTTCGACGAGCCCCGCCCGCACCAGTACGAGTGGGCCGGCCTCGATCTCGAGAACGCAGTGCTTTCGAAACGTGCGATCGGGCCTCTGGTCGCAGCTGGCCTCGTCTCGGGCTGGGATGATCCGCGTCTCGCCACGATCTCCGCGTTTCGGCGTCGCGGTGTCCCTCCTGAAGCGATTCGGATGTTCGCTGGCATCGTCGGCGTGTCTCGGTCCGGGGGACGCACGGAGGAGGACAAGTTCGAGTATGCGATACGTGAGGTCCTGAACCCTGTCGCACCTCGGGTGATGGCGGTGCTCGACCCCATCAAGGTCGTGCTCACGAACCTCCCGGAGGCCCACGCCGAGTCGTTCGACCTGCCTTCGTTCCCACCGGACGTGGACGGCGAGGGGTCGCGGCCCGTCCCATTCCACCGGGAGGTATGGATCGAGCGAACCGACTTCGCTGAAGACCCGCCGAAGGGCTTCCGCCGGCTCGTCCCGAATGGCGAAGTCCGGTTGCGTGGCGCGTACGTGATCCGTTGCGACGAGGTCCTGAAGGACGAGGACGGGATGGTGACGGAGCTTCGGTGCTCGGTAGATCGTGAGACGCAGGGCGGGGGCAGCCCGACCGGACGAAAGGTGCGCGGCACGATCCAGTGGGTCTCGGTCTCCGACGCACTCGACGCCGAGGTAAGGCTGTTTTCTGCGCTCCTGACCCCGCTCGATGATGATGCAGAAGAAGAACCCCCGATCACAGAACGGGTGAACCCGGAATCCCTCGTGGTGGTTCATGGCGCGAAGATCGAACCGTCGATCGCATCCGACGACGCGGAGACCCGATATCAGTTCGAGCGGACCGGATACTTCTGGCGCGATCCTGTGGACGGACGTGATGACCGCCTGGTCTTCAATCGGATTGTGGCGCTCAAGAACACCTACAGGCCCGCGGTCGAAGCAGTGCCCGCCCGATCCGAGGCGCGAGAGCGGGCAGCAGAGGAAAAGGTGGCTGGGCCCTCGGTCAAGCCGCAGATCAGCGATGCCCGACAGGCGGCTCGCGATGCCGAACCTCAGCTGGCGGCACGTTTCGAGTCATACCAGTCGGCATATGGTCTATCGACCGAGCACGCCGATCTGCTCACTGGATCGATGGCCACGGCGACATTCTTCGAAGCTGCCGTCGGGGTACACGAAGACGCCGTTACGGTGGCCTCATGGATGGTCACGGATGTACGGTCGTTGCTCGGTGAGGAGGGGATAGCCGGTCTGACCTTCACCGGTGATTCACTGGGGCACCTCGTGCGCCTCGTGGCCAATGGCACCGTGAGCCGACGAGCCGCCAAGGACGTTCTGGCACGCATGGCTGAGGTGGGGGGAGAGCCGGCGGCGCTTATCGAAGAGATGGGCCTCGCGTCGGTCTCGGACGCCGGCGCGCTGAGGGATGTGATCGACGGAGTCCTTTCCGGTATGCCCGACAAGGTCGAAGCGTATCGAGGCGGAAGATCGAACCTGATCGGGCTCTTCATTGGTGAAGTGATGAAGGCGACCAAAGGCGCGGCAGACCCGAAGGCCGTACGTACTCTCCTCAATGAAAGGCTCGACTCGTGACCATGCGACTTCGCTTCGCTCCGTCCCCGACCGGATATCTGCACGTCGGAGGGGCCCGTACGGCTGTCTTCAACTGGCTCATCGCCCGTAATGGTGGCGGAACCTTCGTTCTGCGTGTCGAGGACACCGATCGAGCCCGCTCGAGTGATGAGCACACGCAGGTGATCCTGGACGGATTAACCTGGTTGGGGGTGGACTGGGACGAGGGACCGTTCTTCCAGAGCGAGGGGGTCGAGCGGCACCGAGCGGATGCATACCGGCTGCTCGAGGAGGGGAAGGCCTATCGTGACTTCTCTGACTCGGAGGCGGTACGGGCGGAGGCGCAGGAACGTGGGATGCATCCGAGCCGGGTCGCGCGCGAGAAGATGCAGGAACTGGGTGCAGAGGAGACCGAACGGCGAGCTGAAGCCGGGGAGCCGTTTGCGATCCGCCTTCTGGTACCTGATGGAGAGACGGTATTCCACGATCTCGTGCATGGAGAAATGCACTTCGGGAACGAGGATATCGACGACCTGGTGATTCTGCGAAGCGATGGCACGCCCACCTACAACCTCGCCGTCGTTTCCGATGATGCCGAGATGCGGATTACGCATGTGCTGCGCGGAGACGATCACTTGTCGAACACGCCGAAGCAGGTGCTTCTCTATCGTGCACTCGGCTATTCGGAGCCGGTTTTCGCTCACGTCCCGCTTATCCTCGGGGCAGATGGCAAGAAGCTCTCGAAGCGACACGGAGCGACCGCGGTCGGGGATTACTCGAAAGAGGGGATTCTACCCGAGGCGATGATGAATTTCCTCGCGCTTCTCGGGTGGAGCCCCGGGGACGACCGCGAATTCATGACTCGCGACGAGTTGATCGAGGCGTTCAGCACAGATCGGCTTCTCAAGTCAGCGTCGGTCTTCGATACGGACAAGCTCGCGTGGCTGAACGGCCGACACCTGGCGGAACACCCGGATGCGGAACTCGTCGCGCACGTGAGGGGGATTCTGGACGAAGAGGAGTCGTTCCGGCCGGAGCTGTTAGGAGACACCGAGTGGATCGGCGAACTCCTCGAGGTCATCAAGCCACGGGCACGCACACTCGATGACTTGGCGGATCAAGCACGGCCTTTCCTCTGTGACGAGCTGCACTTCGAGTCGAAGGCGGTGGCGAAGCACTGGGAGAAGGACCCGACATCGGCGATTGATCGACTCGACGCCCTTCTCGACGCCTTCGATGGCATCTCTTGGACACGGGAGGACCTCGAAACGGCGTTACGTACTCGTGCTGCAGCCATGGACGTCAGTGCGGGAAAGCTGATTCACCCGTTGAGGGTTTCCCTCACGGGAAACATGGCCAGTCCCGGGATCTTCGACGTCCTCGCGCTTCTTGGTCGCGAGAGGTCCCGGAACCGAATGGAAGACGGTGTGGAGCGTATCCGCAGACGTTAAGGAAATGCTTTCTTTAGCTTTCTTGACACCTTTCTGAACCCCACATTAGGATAGCCCCCCTTTCCTCCGTCGGGCGCAGTCTCGCCCCCTGTCCAGGTGTTGATTGTTGGCTAAAACTGAGGCAATCCTTCAGCGTGAGTCGCAGACCACGAGTCATTCGGTCGAGCCGCTCACCGAGATTGAGCGGAAGATCCTCGACTTCATGGTCCAATACCTTCGGGCGAACACCTATCAGCCGTCGATCCGCGAGATCGGCGCGCGATTCGGGATCAAGAGTACGAAGACGGTCTCAGAGCATTTGCAGACGTTGGCGGAGAAAGGGTGTCTGGAACGGGATCCGTCTCGCTCGCGTGGTGTGAGGATCCTGGGTGTGGACCTGAGTGCGGATACGGTTGCGGTGCCCTGCTACGCCGAGGTGCCCTCCAACGGTGCGTCCAGCGCCGAAGCATATGTCTCCGTCGATCGCCAGCTCGGCAGCCGTGATGGCTCCTTCATGGTTCGTGCACGCGCCGGAGATCTGGCGATCCTCGGTGTGGCAGAGGGCGACCTCGTTCTCGTCTCGCCGGCCACGGTCGAGGACGTCGACGACGGCTCAGTCATCGTTGCGGATGTGGGCGATGCCAAGACGTTCCATCGGTTTTCGCGCAACGGCACGGGTGTCACACTCGAGGCTCTGCAACCGGGTGGCACCAAGACACATGTGGAAGACGCGGGCACGCTTCAGGTCATGGGACGTGTCACCGGGTTCTATCGCCGGATGGACGGGGTCGGTGCGATCAACCTGACCCAGCACTAGGGGTCCCTCGGGGAGGATGACGCCCCCGTCGTCTCCGTCCGCACCATCTCCAACAGTACACGTGTCTCTCGACGAGACGTGGATGAGGCGTGCGCTCGAACTCGCCCGAGGGGCGGAGGCACGTGGCGAGGTCCCGGTGGGAGCCGTCATCGTCCGCCATGGGGTGGTGCTCGGGGAGGGAAGCAACCGGACGATCGAAGACGCGGATCCCACCGCGCATGCCGAGGTTGTCGCAATCCGAGCCGCCGCTGCGCTGGAAGGGGATTGGCGACTTCTCGATACGACGCTCTACGTGACGCTCGAGCCATGCACGATGTGTGCGGGTGCGATCGTGTTGGCACGGATCCCTCGGGTCGTGTTCGCGACATATGACCCGAAGGCGGGAATGGGGGGTTCGATAGAAAACCTTCTCCAGGACGCTCGATTGAACCACCGTTGTGCCGTGACCTCCGGTGTTCTGGCCAACGAAGCGAGTGCCATGCTGAAAGACTTCTTCCGATCGCGTCGATGAAACCAGCGGTCGTACTCATGGCATGTGCCCTGCTTGCAGGCTGCCGAGTCGTAGCCGTGCCGGCCGGGGGGGCGGTAGCGCCCGCCGGGCCACCTCCGACGGCCCTCGCGCCGAGCGCGGATCGCACTCCGGCCACACCGATATTGGCGACGGTACCCAATCCGGTGCGCAAATTCCCCGAAGTGCGAGCGTTGTGGGTCGTTCGGTTTACCATGACGTCCGAGGAGGCCGTTCGCGACATGGTGGCGGACGCCGCCCGCAACGGGTTCAATACTTTGATCGTGCAGGTTCGGGGACGCGCGGACGCATTCTACGCGTCCGCGATCGAGCCTCGTGGCGAGCCGGTACGTGAGCCGGCGCCGTTCGACCCGCTCGACCTTGTCATACGAGAGGCGCACGCCAGAGGCATTGCGGTCCACGCGTGGGTCAACACGCACCTCGTGTGGGGGCCGGCGGCACTGCCCGAAAGCCCGGAGCACATCCTTCATTCGCACCCGGATTGGCTCTCCGTTCCGAGGGAATTAGGGCGGGAGTTGATCGCGATCGACCCGTTCGATCCGCGGTTCGTCGATCAGTTGATCCAGTATGCGCGACAGAATTCGTCGACGGTGGAGGGCGTGTACACGAGCCCGTCTCATCCGGCCGTCCAGGATCGCGTGCATGCGGTGTGGCTCGACCTGGCAGCCCGATACGACCTCGATGGGATCCATTTCGACTACATCCGCTTTCCTTCTGCGGGCTACGACTATTCGATCGGGGCGCTCGAGCGCTTTCGGCTTTGGGCCCGGGCAGCGCTACCGGCAGCGCGGTGGGAGCAGCTGGATCAGGCGTACGAAGCAGATCTGTATGCCTTCGTCGACGGAGAGCCGGCGCTCTGGGGTGAGTTTCGTCGTGAGCATGTAACTCGGCTGGTCGAGCGGATTCACCGTGACGTCAAGACGATCAAACCTCGTCTCACGATTTCGGCAGCCGTCATTGCCGACGCGGAGCTTGCGCTGAACGATCGCTTCCAGGACTGGCCCTCGTGGCTGGAGCGGGGAATCATCGACATTGCGGTACCGATGGCGTACACGACGGATTCCGACCGCTTTCGTGCGCTCGTGCGCTCCGCCCGATTCTCTGCCGGCCACCCCGACCGTGTTTGGGCCGGAATCGGGGCGTATATGAACACGGCCGAGCGCACGCTAGGGATGATCGATATCGCCCGCACGGAGGACGCCGGTGGGCTGGTCCTGTTCTCCTACGATTGGGCCGTGGGAGAGGGGAGGGGAGACCCGGATCGCCCGTTCCTGAGCCGCATCGCCGAGGGGCGCTTCGGGAGGTAGGGTGCCCTACGTCTCCTGAAGCTCCACCGGGGTCCCAAGTACACGCAGGAGTCCGGCCAGGATCACGATCCCGATGAGCAGGCCGGCCATCGGAGGCAGACCGTAGGCAGTTCCGAGGTTTCCGAGCAGCATCGCCAGGATCCCGACCACCAGAGCGTACGGGAGCTGAGTCTTCACGTGGTCGACGTGATCGCATGCAGAAGCGGTCGAGGAGAGGACCGTTGTGTCGGAGATTGGAGAGCAGTGGTCCCCCCAGATGGCGCCGGCCAGCACGGACGCGATGCTCCCGAGTAACACCGCTTCCATGGGACCTCCTGGAAGGATATCGGCTCCGCCGAGGCCTACGACCAGAGGGATGGCGACGGGTAGCATGATGGCCATCGTACCCCATGACGTGCCCGTCGCGAACGCCATGGCACCAGAGGTGGCGAAGACGATCAGCGGGATGAGCTGAACCGCGACGCGGTCGGAGAGGATCGCCTGAAGAAAGAGCGAAGTTCCGATCACCTCGGTCACCGATCCCAGGGACCACGCGAGGACCAGAATGACCATGGCGATCATCATTGACTTGAACCCTCCCACGGCGGCGTCGATGCACTCGCGGAGGGTCAGCAGGCGCTGGCCGAGGGAAAGGGCGATCGCGACCACCGCGCCCGCCAGCGAACCCCAGAGGAGTGCGTTGTATGACTCGGCCTCGCCGAAAACGTCTCGAAGCCCGGCATCGGGGCCCGCCCCCGCTCGACCGGTTGCGTACAGCGTGAAGAGTACGACGAAAATCACGGTCAGTACTGGGACACCGGCGTTCCACCACTGCTGGGGCGCACCTTCCTTCGGCTGCATCTCTTCGGCCGCCGTATCGGTCGGGAGGGTCGCGTCGGGGGAGTAGAGTCCCCTGCCGGCAGCTGCCCGGAGTTCGGCCCTGGCCATGGGGCCGAAGTCCCGACCACTCAGCGAGGTCATGAAGACGAAGGCGAGGGCGAGAAGCGGGTAGAAGAGATACGGGATGGTCTGGACGAAGACCGTGAACGAACTCGCGCTCAGAAGGACACCGGCAGCTTCGGGTGTCTGTGCCGAAGCGATCTCGAAGCCATCCCCGATCAGGCTGATCTCGTAGCCGACCCAGGTCGAGACGGGGATCAGGGCTGCGACCGGTGCGGCGGTGGAGTCGACGAGGTACGCCAGCTTCTCGCGAGAAATCTTCAATCGATCCGTGATGGGCCGCATCGTGTTGCCCACGATCAGTGTATTGGCGTAATCGTCGAAGAAGATCGCCATGCCCGCGCCCCAGGTCGCGAGCTTCCCTCGTCTCGGAGTGCGCGCGAGGGGCTCGACTGCTTTGACGATCCCCTGTGTGCCGCCGTTTCGAGACACGACACCGACCATCGCGCCAAGAAAGAGTGTAAACACCATGATGGCCGCGTGGTCGGCGTCGGCTACTGCGGGTACGACGAAGAGGTCGACCAGGCGACCGGTCGCCTTGATCGGGTCGAACCCGACCACGAAGAAGGCGCCAAGCCATACGCCGGCGAAGAGGGCCGTCACAACCTCCCGAAAGATCAGCGCGAGCGCGATGGCGAGCAGGGGCGGTAGAACGGATGC
The DNA here is from genome assembly GCA_028873595.1 of Gemmatimonadota bacterium. Taxonomy (GTDB): domain Bacteria; phylum Gemmatimonadota; class Gemmatimonadetes; order Longimicrobiales; family Gaopeijiaceae; genus UBA2589. Next base: position 41,358 of record JAPPOV010000002.1, read on the forward strand.
CCAGCCCGGGATGACCGTCGCTTCGACCTCGAACGACTCCTCACCGACGAGGACGGTGAGCGGGAGGTCCTCCCGCGATTCGACAAGGATGCCGGTCGCCAGTGCAGACTCGTGCGGAGGGACGGTGCCGCCTGAGAGGACATCACCCCGCACGTTTCGCACCTCGAACCGCTCAGACTCATCTGCACCGCCCATCACCTCGATGTCGAACGGGATGCTCGAGAGCATCACCGAAGGTGCGTCGGAGACTTCCTGCCCGGAGAGGGGCACCGTCGAGGCGAGGCACAACAGGGTGATCGAGAGTGTGCGAAAGCGCATGGCAGGTGCGTCGGAAAGCGGTCCGGTTGTGTACGTGGCGCACAGAATGGGGGATCTGCCCTCCAGATGACAGGGCCACCCTGGTCGTTGACCCGCGGAGCGCCAGGGCCGAACTTTCCGCCGCCACGCGGGCGTGGGGTTGCTCCCGGGCCCGACCCGTCCCCTGGACAGGATCAGATGCCGACACTGAATCGCATCCACGTCATGAGTGAGTCGGACGTTCAGCGGGCGGTGGCCCGGATGTCCCGGGAGGTTGTGGAGCGAAACGGCGGGACAGAGGACCTGGTCCTCATGGGCATCCACCGCCGCGGGACTCATGTCGCCGACATGATCCGAGACGAGATCGAGCAGGCCGAAGGCGTATCCATCGAGACCGGCTCGATTGACATCACGCTGTATCGGGACGATCTCGAAGTCGTCGGCCCTCGCCCGATCATCGGAGGATCCGAGCTGCCATCGAGCGGTATCGATGACAAGTGTGTGGTAATCGTCGATGATGTTTCGTTCACTGGCCGCACGACGCGCGCCGCGCTCAACGAACTCGGAGACTGGGGTCGCCCGAAGCGAATCCTGCTCTGCGTACTCGTCGATCGCGGTGGTCGGGAGCTACCGATCCATCCCGACATTACCGGTCGGACGGTTCAGGTGCTCGAAGGTCAGCGGGTCGAGGTCCTCGTCCCTGAGCTGGACGGCCGTCTTGGCGTGGAACTCATACAGACGTCTACGGAGGATGCGTGACGGACACCGTTCCACCCCTCGGAAAGGACCTCGTCGGCCTGGAAAAGCTGACCGCCGGTCAAATCCTCCAGATCCTCGATACGGCAGAGCCCTTCAAGGAGATCTCGGAGCGCCGAATCAAGAAAGTGCCCGTCCTGCGAGGAAAGACGATCGTCAACCTCTTCTTCGAGGCATCCACGCGCACGCGTGTGTCGTTCGAATTTGCCGAGAAGAGATTGAGCGCCGACACGGTGAACATTTCTTCTTCGGGTTCCTCCGTTGTGAAGGGCGAGACGCTCGTGGACACGGCTCGGAACCTCGAAGCGATGCGCATCGACATGGTCGTGATGCGACACGGTGCTTCCGGAGCGGCTGACTTCCTGGCGGAGCGCATTCCTTCCAACGTGGTCAACGCGGGAGATGGTTGGCACGAACACCCGACGCAGGGGCTACTCGACCTCCTGACGATTCGTGACCACATGGGACGGTTGGACGGCCTCAAGGTGTGCATTGTCGGGGATATCCTCCATTCGCGGGTCGCACGCTCGAACATCTACGGCCTTCGGACTCTTGGGGCTGAGGTCGCCGTGTGCGGGCCGCGTACCCTGCTGCCTCCGATGGTCGAAGAGCTCGGGTGTCAGGTCTTCGCTCATATACAGGAGGCGATCGAATGGGCAGACGTCTTGAACGTGCTCAGGCTGCAGCTGGAGCGCATGGAAGGCGGATACGTGCCCAGCCTCCGCGAATACAACCACATATGGGGCGTGACGTCGGAGCGACTCGAGGCCGCCCCGCGTGATCTCCTGATCCTGCATCCAGGCCCTATGAATCGTGGGGTCGAGATCGACTCCGATGTCGCCGACGGACCGCACTCGGTCATCCTCAATCAGGTCACCAACGGGGTCGCTGTCCGCATGGCGGTCCTTTATCTGCTCGCCGGTGGTCAGCCCGAGAAGGCTGAAGCCGCGAAGCAGGGAGCCGAATCATGAGTGGGAAGCTCTTGCTGAAGGGTGGTCGGGTCATCGACCCGAGCCAGAACCTGGATGACACCCGAGACGTTCTGCTGGTCGACGGGCAGGTCGCGTCCCTCGCACCATCCGTAGATGCGCCCGAGGATGCGCAGACGGTGGACTGTTCGGGTCTTGTCGTGACTCCGGGACTCATCGACGTGCACGTACATCTGCGAGAACCCGGAGAGGAGCACAAAGAGACGATCGCGACCGGGGCGGCCTCGGCCGCCGCCGGTGGATTCACGTCGATTTGTGCGATGCCGAACACGAATCCGCCGATCGACGACCCGGCAGCGGTCGGCTTCGTGGTTGCCGAAGGGAAGAAGGCTGGGAAGGCTCGCGTGTACCCGGTCGGATGTATTTCCGTGGCCCGCGCAGGTGAGCGCCTGGCGCTGGTCGGCGAAATGGTCGAGGCGGGAGCGGTCGCGATTACGGACGACGGAAGCCCCGTGATGGACTCCGGCCTCATGCGGCTCGCGCTGGAGTACGCGCAGGCGTTCGGTATTCCGGTGGCCGACCACCCGGAGGATGTCACGCTTTCTGCTCAGGGGCACATGAACGAAGGAGTCATATCCTCACGTCTGGGCCTCGGGGGAAAGCCGAACGCGTCCGAAGACATCCACGTCGTGCGCGACTTGATGCTGGCGGAGCTGACTGGTGGACATATCCATCTGCAGCATTGCTCCACGCGTCTCGGTGTGGAGATGATTCGCCAGGCGAAGGCTCGGGGTGTGCGTGTCACTGCGGAGGCGTCGCCTCACCATCTGGTGCTGACGGAGCAGGCGGTCGAGGGGTACCGCACCGAAGCGAAGATGAACCCGCCGCTGCGGACGCAGGCCGACGTGGATGCCGTGAGGGCCGGGGTCGCGGATGGGACGCTCGACACCATCGCCACCGACCATGCCCCCCACCACTATGATGAAAAGGAGGCCGCGTTCGCCGACGCCCCCAACGGGATCGTAGGATTGGAGACGGCGCTCGGGATTGTGCTTACGCGGGTCGTCAGCGAGGGGGTGATCGATCTCTCGACCATGGTCGAGCGGATGAGTTGTCAGCCGGCTCGGGCGTTCAACCTTCCGGGTGGAACTCTCGCCGAGGGTTCTGTCGCCGACGTGACCGTGTTCGATGCAACGGAACGATGGACGGTCGACGCGTCCGAGTTCTTGTCCAAGAGCCGGAATACGCCCTTCGGAGGCTGGGAACTTACCGGCCGACCCCGTGTGACCATCGTTGATGGTCGGATCGTCTGGAGCGCGTGATCCGTCGTCGATGGTTCGGTCGCCGTCGTCGAATGACTCGGCGGCAGGAGGAGGAAATAGAAAGAGACCCGGGGGCTGGGAGCCGCCGGGTCTCGGTCGTCATGGCCGGGAGGAACGCCTCCCTGAGGGCGTCAGGCCAGCGAGTTGACGTGCCGCGCGAGGTTGCTCTTGATACGCGCGACCCGATTCGGGTGATAGAGCCGTCGCGTCGCGGCGCGGTCGAGCAGAGCAACAGCTTCCGTAAGGCTGGCGGAGCCGTCGGCGGCACTTTCCGCGGAACGGACCTTCTTGATGGCCGAACGGATGCGCGAACGCTCTGCACGGTTCTTGAGGCGTGCGGCGGCGCTGAGCTCCATCCGCTTCTGGGCACTTTTGATGTTCGGCATTGCTGACCAGTGATGCAGTTTTTCGAAGAAATCCTAGCTGAGAAAGCTAGACGAGTCGGAGAATGGGATCAACGGGTACGGGCGTTTGGAAAGGAGCGGTAGCTTAACCGGCTTATGGAAGCTCTTGTTCTCATCGTGGTGCTCATCGGCTCGATCGTCGTGCACGAGGTCGCCCATGCATGGCAGGCACGGCGCGAGGGAGATCACACGGCCGAGCGACTCGGTCGCATCACGCTCAACCCGATTCCTCATCTGGATCCCCTGGGATCCTTCATCGTCCCCGCGCTGCTCTACCTGTCGGGGAGTGGAATCTTCTTCGGGTGGGCCAAACCGGTACCGGTCAATCCACTCAACTACCGCAACTATGTAGCGGGAGACATCAGGGTCTCTCTCGCCGGCATTGTATCGAACCTGATCCTCGCTGTGCTCTCGACCGTCCTTATGGCGGTTCTGGTGAAGCTAGACTCGGTTGGTGCGCTCCCGGCGTCCGGATTCGACCCGGTGTTCGTTGCTCTGGAATTCGGGATCGTGATCAATCTGATCCTGGCTTTCTTCAATTTGATCCCAATCCCACCGCTGGACGGCTCCCATGTACTGGCCCATGCCTTGCCGAAAGAGGTGGCCGTCCGGTATCGGGATTTCGGTCAGTACGGTATTCTCGCCGTCATGGGCATCATCTATTTCGAGCCCGACGCCCTTAGCGTCGCGCTATCCCCCGTGTATTTCCTTCGCGGTCTCGCGGACTGGTTCATTCGTCTGTGGATCTGACCGTCACCGAAGGCACGCCGGTGCGCGACGGCTTTCTCGTCATCGACATCGAGCGGTTCCAGGGACCGTTCGACCTCTTGTTGCATCTGATTCGCACGCAGGACATCGAGATCTTCGACATCCCGATCGCGAAGATCACCGACCAGTTCCTTCACGCCATCAGAGGACTCGAAGTCGATGACCTCGATGGGGCGGGGGAGTTTCTCGAGATGGCGGCGACGCTCATCCACATCAAGGCTCAGATGCTGTTGCCTAGATCGGTGGACGAGGAGGACGAAGATCCTCGAGCCGAGCTCGTTCGTCGGCTCCTGGAGTACGAGCAAATCCGAGACGTATCCCAGCGGCTTCGTGCAGCGGAGGCTGACCGCAGTCGCAGGCACGGTAAGGGCTACGTCCCTCCTCGCCCGAAGACACCGCTCGAGGAGATCCCTCTGGAAACCACGTGGGCGGACGTATTCGCCGCAGCCCTCGAGGTGAAGATGCCGCTGCCTACCGAGCGGGAGCACCGTATCGGCACCCGGAAGGTGACCATGGAGGAGAAGTCCGTTCTCATTCTCGATGCGTTGAAGAGCAGCACCCGGATTGAGTTCGGGAAGCTTCTCTCAGGATTCCGTGAACGCTCACACGGAGTCATGACGTTCCTGGCCGGGCTGGAACTCACTCGACGGCGAATTCTCTTTCTCCGTCAGACCAGTCCGTTCTCGGAGCTCTGGATCTATCGAAGGAACGAGCGCCTGGAGGCTGAGGAAGCTGAGCCCATGGACGAACCAATGACGTCGAACGACGACGAAGGAAGCGACACGTGAACGCGCACCAGATCGTCGAGGCAGTACTCTTCGCCTCGGACGCGCCCCTCACTGCAGACGAAATCGCTCGCGCCGACGAGATGCTCGACGAGGATCAGGTCGAGGAGGCTCTGCGGTTCCTTCGAGCCGAGTACGACGACGCGGCCCGAGCGTTCCAGCTTCACGAGCTCGCGGAGGGCTACCAGATCCTCACACGGCCTGAATATGCCCCGTATCTGGAACGATTCGACAATGTGCCCAAGTCGTCGCGCCTCTCCGGCCCAGCACTGGAAACACTGGCGATCATCGCGTACCGGCAACCCATCGGTCGGCTGGAAGTGGAGTATATCCGTGGGGTGAACGCATCGGGTGTGATCCGGACCCTCCAGGATCGGCGCCTGATCGATGTCGTGGGCAGGGCTGAAGGCCTGGGCCGCCCTCTCCTGTACGGGACGACGAGGTTCTTTCTCGAACACTTCGGGTTCGGCTCCCTGGAGGATCTTCCGCGTCCGGAAGAACTGCCCGTGGTGCTCCGGGAGCGCGTCCCGCTGGGGTCTGAACAGGCCGCCGTGGAGCAAGTCGAGGGCGCGGACGAAGCCGACGCAGCGTCGGGGGAGGCTGGCGAAGCCAGTGAGACCAGCGAGGAGTCGGAAGCCGGGATGGAGCAGGAGGCGTCGGAGGCGTACGCCGGCCTGGACAGTGAATCGACGATCGCTCTCGGCGTCGAGTCTGCTGAGGAATCCGAGACTGAATCAAAGGCGGATGGCGAGGGCGACGGGCATCAGGAACCCCAGGACGAGCCTGAGCGGGAGTCGTGACTCAACGTGGCTGATGCCGTTCGGGTACAGAAGTTCATCTCCCAGTCCGGACGAGCTTCTCGGCGAGAGGCCGAGCGCATGATGGTCGCTGGCCGGGTTACGGTGAATGGGACCGTCGTCACGGAGTTGGGGGTGCGTGTCGACCCCGACTCGGATGTCGTCGCTGTCGACGGCGAGCCGGTCGACGCTGCGCTGAAGCGTTGGATCGCGTTCCACAAGCCTCCGGGCGTTCTCACCACACGATCAGATCCTCATGGGGGCAAGACAATCTACGACGTGCTTCCCAGTGAGCTTCGGGGGCTCCGGTACGTCGGCAGACTGGATCGTGATGCGGAGGGACTTCTGCTACTTACGAACGACGGCGAACGCGCGAATGCGCTCGCACATCCAAGCGGAGGAGTCGAGCGAGAGTACTGGCTCGAGGTAACTGGTCGGGTCAGGCGGGACACACTCGATCGACTGACTGCCGGGGTCGAACTGGAGGATGGTGTCGCCCGAGCGGTGCGTGCACGCCTGTTGAGCGTCGGAGGCGTCAGCTCGAAGCTCACGCTTGTTCTGACCGAAGGACGTAAGCGGGAGGTCCGGCGGATGCTGTCCGCGGTCGGGCACCCCGTCATGCGGCTTCGCCGTGAACGGTTCGGGTCGATTCGGCTGGACACACTCGCGCGTGGGGCGTGGCGAGAACTGGGAGCGCGTGAAGTACGTGGGCTTGCCGTCCTCTCGGGCCGCTAAGGAACATCCGGACGGGTCGAGCACGTTCCGGGGACGGGCGCGGAGAAGGCTGAGTGGCGACGTCGCGAGGCCGCGTGGTTCAAACGGTGCACTTGGGTCGTGCCGCTCCGCCGCTGAGAGGGCGGCACCGTCTGACCAGGTGGGACACGCATGCGAGGCGCGCTATTCGCGATCGTCAGCGCACTTCGACGATTACGACATCGGCACCGGCGGTGCCGGAGTTCCTGATCCAGTAACGATCTCCCTCAAGAATCATGGCGGTCTGGCCGGCCGTCTCGAGCGATGTCACCCAGCTGTCCGCGTGCTCGACGGCGATACGCCCGTCACGCACCAGGACCAGGACTGAAGGTGCGGTCGCGAGGTGTGGACCGGACCGCTGGCCGCCGTCGAGTGAGAGCGTTGCATGGCGGAACCACCGGTCCTCGTGCAGGAGTTCACCCGGTAGGGGCCCGGAGGTCACGACCTTGGGTTCGGAGTCTCTAATCTGCACCGCGATCAGTCGGAAGAGCGTGCTGCCGACGTTCGTCACTCGATGAGTCACCGGGCGCTGTGCATACGACTCGACCGCCCGCACCGCCCCAATCCGCCCAGGAGGAGGCGTTCGTGGCTGAGTGTTGTTCCACGTACCCTCGAGTACCATCTGGTCCGTGCTCGAGGTGCCGATCGTCACGTACGTGATCGGTGTGTCGTGTGTGTGAAAGAGGGTCGTGTCACCGGGTTGGATCTGGACGTCGAGCACCCGCAGGTCTGGGGTGTCTCGGATCAGTCGATGCCGTGGCTCTTCGTGCACCATGACTACCCGCTGGGCACAGGTCGGCGCGGGCGTGAGGACCACAGCCAGCAGGACAAGTGAAGCAGCTTTAGTGATACGCCCTCCTCGACTTCCAGAGCTCGGGGTGGAAGAGAAGCAGCACCGTATAGATCTCCAGTCGTCCGACGAGCATGAGGAAGGTCAGGACACCAAGCCCGGGGCCTGACATCCAGCCATAGTTGTCGGTTGGACCAAGGCCGGCAAAGGCCGGTCCGACATTTCCCACGGAGGCGATGCTTCCACCGATCGCCGTGAGCGGATCGATCCCGGTCAAAGCGAGGGCGAGAGCACCCGCGAGGCAAAGCAGGAGGTACAGCATGACGAAGCCCACCACGCGTGCGCCGACGTCTTCCTTGATCGGCCTGCCCCCGACTCGTGCGACGAGTATGGCGCGAGGGTGTAGATGCTTCCGTAGCTCGTTTGCGGTCTGCTTGAGCAGGAGCATCACTCGGAGAGCCTTCACCCCACCACTCGTGCTTCCGGCCATACCCCCTACGAAGAAGAGAGCGAAGAGCACCATCCGTGCTCCCGGGACCCAGAGTTCGTAGTCGGCCGACACATATCCCGTCGTGGTGGTGATTGCCAGTACCTGAAAAAGCCCGTGCCGCAGGACCTCTTCCCCAGCCGCGTCCCCAGCCATGAAGTTCAGAAGCGACACGGCTCCGGCGGCGCCGACCAGGACGGCGGTGAAGAACTTCCATTCTTCGTCACGGAGGTATTGCACATCTCCAGTCACGGCACGGAAGTGCAGCGCATAGTTCACCCCGGCGAGGTACATGAAGATGATCGTCACCCACTGGATGAAGGGCGACATCTCGGCCATCGAGGTGTTCTTCGTCGAGAACCCCCCGGTGGCAAGCGTCGAAAAGGCGTGGTTGATCGCGTCGAAGGGGCCCATCCCCCCGATCAGGTAGAGTGCCGCCAGAATCGCCGTCAGGCCGAAGTAGACGAGCCAGAGAAGCTTGGCGGTCTGGGTGATCCGGGGGCGTAGCCGTTGCGGGGTCGGTCCGGGAACTTCGGCGCGGAAGAGCTGCATGCCGCCCACACCGAGGTACGGCAAGACAGCGATCACCAGGACGATGATGCCCATTCCGCCGATCCAATGCGTCATGGATCTCCAGAGCAGTATGCCGTGAGGCAGGGCTTCGATGTCGGAGAAGACGGTCGCTCCTGTGGTCGTGAAGCCCGACATCGCCTCGAAGACTGCGCGCACCGGAGAATCGAGGACACCGCTGAGAAGGTACGGCAGGCTCCCGAACACCGCTGTGGCCGACCACGCCATCGTGACGATCGCGAACCCTTCGCGTGTGGTGACGTCCTCGTCGAACCGTGTGGCGATGTAGACTCCCCAGCCGATCACGAAGGTGACGGCTCCCGCCTGGAAGAAGGCCGTGGCATACCCGTCTCCGTAGAGCGCGGCGACCAGACCGGTCACGAACATCGAGAGGGCCACGAAGACCTGAAGCAGCCCGACGACGTTGGCGACTTTGGAGAGGGACATCAGTCGAACAACGCCTCGATGGCTGGAATCGCATCGGGCGTTGCGAAGACGATCACGTCATCCCCCGGGTGGAGGACGTCTTGCCCGCGTGGCAGGACGATCTCGTCCCCACGGAGGATGGTTCCCACCACGCCGTTCTTGGGGAAGTCGACGTCCCGTAGCGCTTGTCCCGCGATCCTCGACTGCTGGCTCACGACGAACTCGATGGCCTCAGCCTCGATACCGGACAGCGTGGCGACGGTCATGACGCGGCCACGGCGGACACGGCGAAGGATGGCGTTTACGGTGGACATGCGCGGGGAGAGACTCGAATCCACACCCACCGCGGGCACCAGCTTCAGGTATTGGAATTTGTGGACCAGACTGAGGGTCTTTCGGGCGCCGGCCTGTTTGGCGAGGAGGCTGGACAGAAGATTGGTCTCGTCACTACCGGTCGAAGAGACGAAAGCGTCGCTTCCGCTCACGCCCTCCATCTCGAGAAGTTCGAGATCTGTCGCATCGGCGTGCAAAACCAGTGACTTCGGGAGCTTTTCCGCGAGCTCCAGGCACCGCCGGCGATTCCGGTCAAGAATCGTACATTCGATTCCGTTTTGCTCCAGAAGCTCGGCGATGTACTGCCCCTCGAGGCTCCCGCCGGCGATCATCACCCGACGAAGCTCGAAACGGTCGTAGCCTGCAAGGGGAGGGACCTGATCGATCTCGGACGTCGGAGCGAGGAGGTAGATTCGATCTCCGGCCTCAATCGTCGTCTCGGCCCTCGGGAAAATCGTGGCGCCGTCGCGTACGATCGCTGCGGTGACGTAGTGATATCCACCCGGAAGGAACTCAGAGCGAAGGGTCCGGATGGTCTTTCCGGCCACGGGGGCACCGTCGAGAACCTTGAGGCCCACGAGTTGTACGCGGCCACCTGCGAATTCTGCGCCTTCTGTGAAGGCTGCGCTCTGGAGGAGCCGGCACGCTTCCCGAGCGCATTCTCGCTCGGGATTCACCATCAGATCGATCCCCACCTGGTCACTGGAGAGGACGGAGTCAGCCTCGTAATAGTCCGGGTTGGAGATACGGGCGACGGTGTACGGTACACCCATCTTCTTCGCGGCCAGGCAGGCGATCAGGTTCACTTCGTCTGCGCTGGTAACGGCGAGGATCATCTGCGCGTCGCGGACGGAGGCCCGCTCGAGCACTGAGATCGAGGCGCCGTTGCCGACGATGGTCTGGACGTCGAGCTGCTGAGCCGCCGTTTCCGCGCGCTCCGGGTCGTCCTCGATGATGACGACGTCCTGGTGCTCCTCGGAGAGTCGTTGAGCCAGGTGGAAGCCGACTTCGCCGGCACCGACGACGAGCACTCTCATCGCGATACAGATTCCGTGAGTACGCCGGAAGTGGACGACGCAAAGCTAGCTCTCGCTTCCGTACACCCATAGTGCACGACGACACGAAGGGTCACGCGGGTCCGCCTGACGAGCGACCGCGTAGGGCGCTATCTTTTCGGCTTCGGGCCCGTAGCTCAGTTGGTTAGAGCAGCCGACTCATAATCGGTAGGTCCCAGGTTCAAGTCCTGGCGGGCCCACTGAGTGGACAGACGTGGTGGGGCGCTCATCGTTGACCGGGCACTCCCCTGAGTGTCGTGCGGCAGCCGCTCGTCCATGCGGGCGGGATCGGTCGGATCCGGTGCGCCGTGCGGCTCCGTCCTGAGACGTGAACACTCCGGCTCCGGTCACTCGTGTCGTTCAGGTGGCTTTCGCAGCTTCTTCTTGACCCCGTGCCGCTTCTTGTCGTCCAGGCGCTTCTCCTTCGCTCGGCGAGGCATGCGAGTCCTGATGCGAGGCTTTGCCCGATCATTCATCGCCTCCAGGCGCTGGCGTAGTCGTCGAAGTGCCAGGGCCCGGTTTCGATGTTGACTGCGTTCATTGCGAGCCGTGACCCGGATACCAGTTGGCCGGTGCACCAGACGCACTCCGGACTCGGTCCGATTCTGATGCTGGCCACCTGGCCCGCCGGCTCGAAAGGTCTCCACGCGACATTCGGCCAGGAGCCCTTCGTCGCTCTCGGGGATCGGGATCAGCGCTGAGTGAGACATGGGGATCGGCACCCTGTGGCAAGATGACGTGTGAAGCTATGGTACCGCTCGGGTTAACGCGCTAATCTTGAGCGGCTCGCTCGCACCTTCACCCTCTCGCATGACTCCCGACCGCACGGACACCCCGGGCGCGCAGGTTCTGTTCAGCCTCGCCTGTTTCGTCGTTATCGTGTTCGGGTTGCGCGCGGCGGCACCGATCCTTCTCCCGTCCGCGCTCGCGCTCTTTCTCGCAGTCCTCAGCTTCCCGGTCATGTTCTGGCTTCGAAGCCACAGGGTGCCGAAGGCTTCGGCCGTCATCATTCCGGTGCTGCTTAACGTCGCCGTGGTCGGTCTCCTGATCATGGTTGCGTCACAGTCCATTTCACAGCTGCAGCGTGAACTGCCGACCTATCTGAACACGCTGACCCAGCTGCAGAACGACTGGATGCAGCAGATCGAAACCCGTACAGACCTGGCGCTCTCCGACTACCTCACCGTCGAGGTGATCGATCCGGGGGCCGTAATCGGATTTGCCAGGGGTGCGGTGGGACGGATCGCGCAACTTCTTTCGATGACCTTTCTCGTCTTCCTGATCATGGCCTTCATGCTCAGCGAAGCGACGGTATTTCCTGAGAAGTTTCGATTCTTGACGCAGGACTCGGGCATCGAGGATGATCGTCTCGCAAAGATCGTGTCGGAGGTGCAGACCTACCTTGGCATCAAGACGGTGATCTCTTTGACAACCGGTGTGATCCTCGGTAGCTGGGCGTACGCGATGGGTCTCGACTTTCCGGTCTTGTTGGGACTCGCGGCGTTTCTGCTGAATTACATCCCGACCGTGGGCTCGATCATCGCCGCGATTCCTGCAGTTCTGCTCAGTGTCATCCTGTACGGAACGCTCGGCCATGCACTTCTCGTCACAGTCGGGTACGTGACGGTGAATACGGTCTTTGGAAATATCATCGAGCCGAGCCTCATGGGCCGTCGACTCGGTTTGTCGACGCTCGTCGTGATGCTTTCGCTCCTTTTCTGGGGATGGGCGTGGGGGCCATTGGGTGCCCTGTTATCTGTGCCTCTGACCGTGATTGTGAAGATCTGGCTGGAGAACACGACCGATCTCCGGTGGGTCGCGATCCTCCTGGACAAGTCCGCGCCTCAACCGAGCACGGCTGAAGCTGGGGACTAGCTGTGCCGCGGATTCCCTTCGAAGATCTGCCCGAACATGGCCGCCTCTGGATCTTTCCACTCAGCCGGAGCCTCTCGGATGCCGAGCGCACCACCGTGCTCGCTGAGGTCGACGCGTTCCTGGCGCAGTGGGCTGCGCACGGAGCGCCGCTTCAGTCGGGAAGGGAGCTCCGAGATGACCGCTTCCTGCTTGTAGGTGTGGACGAGCACCGAGAGGCGCCATCCGGTTGCTCCATCGATGCGCTCGTGAATCGGCTGAGAGCGATCGGTCGGGAGCTGGAGGTGTCCTTCATCGACCATGCGCCGGTCTGGTTCCGGGAGGAGGAGGGGGTGCGGACGGTGTCCCGACCCGGGTTCAAGAAACTTGCGGATGAGGGCAAGGTGTCGCGCGAGACGCACGTCTTCGATACGAGCCTGACACGGCTGTCCGATCTCCGCGGCGGCGCGTTCGAGCGTCCGGCGTCCGAGACGTGGCACGGGCGCGCCTTCTTCAGGGAACGTGCCTCGACCTGAGTGTGTCGAAGAAGAACTCCGCTATCTCGATTTCACCCCAGAAGCTCGGGGACCAGGGTGCTCCGCGGACGAATCCGACGTGACCGCCTCTCTGTGACAGACGGAGGCTCAGCGAGGGGTTGCCTTCGGCTTCTGCCCTGGGGATCGCTCCTGGCGGGAGAAAGGGGTCATCGATGGCGTGTACCATGAGGGTCGGAACCTGCACCGCAGAAAGGAATTCCCGACTCGAGCACTTCGTGTAGTAATCGGTGGCGTCCTCGAAGCCGTTCAAGGGCGCTGTGACGGCCTCATCGAAGTCCCAGATGGATCGAGCCTGGTCGACCTGTTCGAGGTCTAGGACCTCCGCCAGTCTCTCGCGTTTCCATGCGACCTTCCCCCGGAGTGATCGCATGAAGTACTCGCTGTACAGACGACCCATGCGGCTCTGTTGAAGGAGCCGACATCCGGCGGCCAGATCGTACGGTACGGACATCACGGCTGCGGCATCGAGAAGGGAAGCGCCCCCGTCCTCGCGTTCTCCGAGTGCCTTCAGGAGGACGTTTCCACCAAGGGAGAAGCCCGCAGCGCCGACGGCGGAGGCCGGATGGCGGGTCCGAACCAGATCGACGATCTGGTTGAGGTCGCGGGTATCTCCGGAATGGTAGAACGAGAGCGCTCTGTTGGGTTCGCCCGAGCAGCCGCGAAAATTCACCGCCACGGTTCGCATGCCTCGGACATTCAGTTCGCGGCAGAGATTTCTCACGTACTTCCGTCTGGAGGAGCCCTCCAGCCCGTGCAGCACGATGACGACCGGAGCGTCGATGGTGGGTGCCGGGCTCCAGTCGACGTCGATGAAGTCTCCGTCCGGGGTCTCGACACGCTCACGTGTGACCGGGGAGGCGGCGGCCGGCCGCAGTAAACGGGCTGTCAGGGTCTGACTGTGAGGCCCGAGGGCCCACCATGGAGGCTCGAATGATGCGCGGGTCATGACTGCATCCACGGAGGACTGAGGGCCATGATCGTGTCGTACACGGGGCAGGCGGGGTGATGTGCGCCCGGCAGGTACCCGGTGCTCATGAGGAACTCGCCCGTGATTTCGCCACCGGTGAAGCGGAACGTCTTCTTGAACAACGCCACCCACGCCGGTTCTTCCAGCCGGCTGTGTACGTGGAGCCACTCGGCGAAGGATCCGAATTCGTCTCGCAACCGCAGGATCGCTCGCGCATTCGAGATCGCAGCGTCGACCTTGAGTCGATTCCGGATGATCCGTCTGTCGGCCAGAAGGCGTTCCCGGTCCTTCTGACCGTACCCAGCGACGCGCTCCACCGAAAACCCGTCGTACGCCGCGCGGAGGCCCTCTCTCTTCTTGAGGATCGTCAACCAGCTCAGCCCCGCCTGATTGATTTCGAGCAGGAGTCGCTCGAAGAGGGCGTCGTCGCCCCTCACGGGAAATCCATGCTCGCGGTCGTGGTACGGACCATGGAATTCGTGGCCCTGTGCGACGTGGCAGTAGCTCGACTCGGGGATCGCGTTCACGGCTCTCAGGCGGATCGTCGCAGGCTCATGAATGTAGAAGAAACCATGCCTCCGACATTCGCGCATCGCCGGTGCACCTACACGTGATCTCGGGTGTGGATCCTGGACCCGGCCGAGTCGTGAAACGGGCTGCCGAGCGCTTCCGTAAGGCCGGGTGTGTTCGGTTCACGCGAACAGGAGTGACATGACAGGGCTGGGGATCGGGCTACTGGCGACGGCAATGATATTCTCGGGGTCTGTGGAGGCACGGACGGCCCTGGATCCGGATCGCCTGTACGGACGGGTTCGTACGTCCGAGGGCGAAACGATCGAGGGGTATATGCGCTGGGGCCTCACTGAATCGCACTGGGTCGATGTTCTCGATGCGTTCAAGCAGATTCCGCTCGAATGGGAACGTGAAGCCGAGAGCCTGGACCCGGAATACGCGGAGGAGAGGCGTCGGGCGCGTACCTTGGTCGCGTTCGGTATCCGACTTACGTGGGATGTCGACGACGATGAAGACCTCCGCCTGTCCGAATCCGGTATTCGGTTCATCCACGTACGCTCCGTCGTCCCGATCGATGCGCGTAGCGCCCTCGTGACACTGACTTCGGGTGAGGAGCTCACGCTGCGATCAGCGCCCTCGAACATCGGACGTACGATGCGCGCGGTGGAGGTCGAGGTCCCGGGCGCCGAGGTCATCGAAGTCCCATGGCAAGACCTGGAACGCGTCGACTTCATGGAGGCACCGGCTCGGGTCCCTGCGCCGTCTGACCAGCGCCTGTTCGGGACAGTCGAGACGTGGAGTAACGCAACGTTCACCGGTTTTGTATCGTGGGACCTCGACGAAATCTTCGACACCGACGTCCTCGACGGTCGCGAGCATGGGGTGGACCGCGAGATCCTCTTCGGGGACATCCGCCGGATCGAGTGGGCGTCGGATCGGTCTGCTCGCGTTTACCTGCGCAGGGGGGACGAGCTCGAGTTACGGGGAACGAACGACGTAGATCGCAACAACCGGGGTATCGAGATTTCCGATCCGCACTTTGGGCGTCTGACCGTACGGTGGAAGGACTTCAAGTCCATTGCATTCGAAACCCCGGCGCAACCGACCCCGCGTCCGTCATTTGAGCCCGGCAGCCCGATCTGGGGCGTGGTCATGGCCCGCGACGGGCGGGTGATCGAAGGTGAGATCCGATGGGGGAACAACAAGGCGCAGTGGTGGGAGTTCCTCGACGACTGGTCCGGCGATTTGGACTTCGACATCGAGTTCGGTGCCATCCAGGAGATTCGGAAGGCGACCGAACATCGCGTGGTGCTTCTGCTCCGCGACGGGCGCCGACTCGAAGTCGAGGGTACGGCTGAGGCGGAGGGTCGACACCGGGGGGTATTCGTGAAGCCGGAAGGCCGGGCCCGACGGCTCGTACGCTGGCGAGACGTCGACCGCGTGGTCTTCTCACGATGACGCGAGTGTCGAGAAGAGAACGAACGGTCTTCGCTGTGGGTCTCGTGCTGATGCTTCTTCCCGCGTCGCTCGCGGGGCAGTCAGGCCTTCGAGGTGAGCGCGCACCTGAGTCGAGTTATCGCGACCGCGGGGCTCGTCGACTCCACGAGGCCGCGATGGAGGCGCGCGAGCGATTCGATGAGTCCGTCATGAGTTACGCCGCGGTCGTCCGCCAGCGAATTGGTGCGTCTCTTCGGATGCCGCTCAAGGATCGGACGCTGTATCGGTCCGAGTCGTCCCACCGACTCTGGTGGCACCGGGACGGTGAGAATCTTGTGCAGCTTCTCGCCTACCGTGAACAGACACCGGCGGGCGTGAACATCGAGGGGATTCAGTTCGACCGTTTTGAGGATGCGTTCGATCCGATGGACGACAAGCTCTTCTTCGGGCTCGCTGAGAACGACGAGGATAGCGGAAGTCCGAACGAGGACGATTTCTGGTTCGAGCATCCGCTGTATGCGGAGTACGTCGAGTCGTACTGGTTCAGGTCCGGAGATACCATTTCGATCAGTCTCCCGGACGGTCGCACGGTTCGATCTGTGGAACTGCAGGTCGTGCCGCGGCAGGCCGACGTCCACCGGATGACCGGGTCTCTCTGGATCGAGCCCGAGAAGGGGCATCTGACGCGGGCGGTGTATCGTCTATCCGATCAGCTTGACGCATTCCGTGACATACCGGATCTGCAGGCAGAGGAAGACGAAGATCTTCGGTTCATTCCGGGGCTGCTGAAGCCCTTTACGTTCGACCTCCGGATGATCTCGGTCGACTACGGATTGTGGGATTTCGAGGTATGGATGCCTCGCGCGATGCGGATGGATGGAGTCGCGGCTGCAGGTATTCTCTCGCTGCCCGTCACGATGGACTACTCGTACGAGATCGAAGACGTGACCACCGAGGGGAGTCTCGCCGCTGGGGGTCACGACGATCTGCCGGAGATGCACTTCCGAACGCGCAGCGAGGCGATGACATATCTGAACCAGCTTGCGTTTGGCGAAGAGGTGGACACGGACATACTCCGGGTCGCAGGCGGGCGAAATCAGGGGTCTCGAATGATTGTCCCGAGCGACCGGGAATACCTGGCCTCCAGCTCTGAGCTGCCACCTCCTATCTGGAAGGAGGCCCCGGGCTTCACGTCCGGGGCAGAGCTCCGGCAGCGTTTCGACGCTCTCGCAGATCTGCCTGGTGCAGGCACGGCCCAGCGGCCGTCGACTCTTCGCTGGGGGCTGCAGCGGCCGGATCTCACTCGCTTCAACCGGGTGGAGGGGCTTTCCTTCGGTGTACGAGGACAGATCCGACCGCACACGCCCGCGGGGCCGCTCTCGCTGACCGGGACGGCGCGGATGGGATTGGGCGACCTGCACGTCAATCTTCGAGCCGATGCCACCCGGGAGAGCCTGAGGCGGCGAATCAGGCTCTCGGGGTACAACGAGCTCGTGTCGATCGACGAAGGCGCGCGTCATCTTGGCCTGGGGAACTCTCTCCAGGGAATCATCTTCGGCCGCGATGACGGAGACTACTTTTACCGCTCTGGTGGGACCCTCGAGTGGACCCCGCCGTCAGCAGCCCGTCGTGCGTACCGGTTCCGCACGTACGCTGAATACCATCGTCCGGCTCCCGTCACCACCGAGTTCGCCGTGTTCCAGTTCTGGAAAGATGGTTGGGCCTTTCGGCCGAACATCGTGGCGGATGAGGGGTGGGAGTATGGGGCGGTGCTCGATGTAAACCCCTGGTGGGGCTCTGATCCGCTTCTCACGCAGGGCGGCTTCGACTTGATGGTGCAGGCCGGGAGCGGGATGTCGAAGTACGGGCGGGCGTCCCTGATTGGCCGCCTGATCCTCCCCGTTCCCCTTGGAATGCGACTCGCAGTCGAGACTGGGGGTGGGACGTCGTGGGGTGATCCGACCGTACAGCGTCTCTGGTATGTGGGTGGCTCTCGGACGCTTAGGGGGTTTGTACCGCGGATTGCGGGCGGGGAAGACTTCACCCGTGCTCGACTGGAGATTGCCAAGACCTTCACGTGGGGCGCGCTATCGCTTTTCTCGGACTACGGCTGGGCGGGCGCTTGGGACGGATTCGACATTTCGGCGGGATACACTTCGCTCGGGCTCGGGCTTTCGATGATCGACGGCTTGCTCCGCATGGATGCCGCAAAGGGTGTGAGGGATCCCAAGACGTTCCGACTGGACGTCTACCTCGACGGCATACTCTGACAGCCGGGGTGTTGTTCGGGCTCACCGTGCTCCTGCCCTCGTCCGCTCTAGGACAGGATCCGCCACCGATCGAGGCGCCGACCGATGCCTCTCGCGTCGAAGTCGGTGACACGGTGCGGGTGCGATTGCCGATGGCCCAGCCCGTGCAAGCCGTCTTCAAGCGATGGGATGCGGAGGTGATGCTTCTGCAGGTCGACGGCATGGCACAGGATTGGCCTGTCTCGATCTACGATATGGTCTGGCTCGAGGTCCATACCCGACGCACTCGTCGTGAAGGCCTCCGACACTATGCCATTCTCGGTGCAGCAACAGGCCTTTTCGTGGGTGTGGGGGTTGGACTCGGCCTTCATAGTGCGGGAGTGATCGACGACCCGGAGGAGCCCCCCGGACAGGTCGTGACCAACGCCCTCCGGTGGGCGGGTTTCGGTACGGTTGGCGGGGTCCTCGTTGGCGGGTTCTTTGGGGGGCGCAACCCCGGCACGGGTTGGATTTCGCTCTCTTTGCCCTCGCCGGGGTCGTGAAGCCGACCTGACGAGCCGTCGCGTTTCAGATGCGTGAGTGTTCCGGTCGCGTCAGGAGCGCGCGTGCGACTGATCCGCCCAGGGGCCGAACCTGCCCGCCTTGCACCATTTGACACTAAACAGCGTTAGCACACGTAGGGCCGGTTGGATTGACCGGATCTGTACGGTTGTTTACGGTGTTAACATGACTGATCAACGAGAGCGCATTCTTGGATGCGCATGCGACCTCTACCTGAAGCACGGTCTCGACGGCTTATCGATGCGCAAGCTCGCTCGAGAAGTCGGCGTGACGGCTCCTGCGATATACAGGCATTACGGTGGACGGGAGGAGGTTCTCGCGGACGTACTCCGGGAAGCTCACCGCACGTTTTCACGCTACCTCTACGCGGCGTTGGGGGAGCCTACCCAACTCGATCGCTTCTTCGGTGCGGGCCAGGGGTTCCTGAACTTCGTGATCGAGCATCCGCGCTGGTACAGCATCATGCACACCGCGCCGGAGCATTTGGGCATGGACAAGCTCCCCGAGGACATTGAAGGGATGCAGTCCGCGATCCACCAATTCTGGATCGACCGGGTTCGCGAGTGCATGGACGCGACGATCCTGAAGGATGGGAATCCCGAGAAGACTGCGATCACGATGTGGGCCCACGCGCATGGGATGGTGCAGCTCTATCAGGAGGGCTGCCTTCCGGTGAGCGAAGAGGAGTTCCGGATGCTGTTCAAGGCCTCTGGGGCACGGTTGATGGCGGGCGTCGCAACGGAGGCGTTTGCGCGGGACCTCGAGGGCATGGTGCTCTCCGAGACGGACACGGGAATACAGACGGGATGAACACGCAATCAGGCCGTTTCGCACGGCTCACCATACAGGTCGCACTCGCCGTAACCGCCTTCTCGGCCACGGCCGCTTCAACGGTGTCAGGCCAGCAGCCTACCCCGGTCGGACTCACCGTCTTGGTGCGATCCGCACTGGACACAAACAACCAGCTCGTCGCTGCTCGCGAGGCGTACAACACGGCATCGGAGCAGGTTTCCGAGGCGTGGAGCGGTGTCATGCCTTCGGTCGACTTCAATGCCTCGTACCAGCGAAATCTCGCAGTTCCCGTGAACTTCCTGCCCGCAGCGATCTTCGACCCAAGCGCGGGCCCGGACGATTACATCGGGGTCCAGTTCGGTGCCGACAATCAGTGGAACTCGACGATCTCGGTCGAGCAGGCGCTGTTCCGGCCGAGCGTCATCGTGGCGCTCGGGGCGGCTCAGGGCTTCGAGAATCTTCAGGACGAAACGGTCCGGGGGCAGGAGCAGTCGGTCGTCACTCAGGTGCGTACTGCCTACTACCAGCTTCTCCTGGTCCAGGAACAGGCGCGCCTGACAGAGAACTCCGTGCGTCGTGTTCGTGAGTCACTGGCGGAGACCCGTGCCTTGAATCGTGCCGGACTCGCCGACGACTACTCGGTGCTTCGGCTGGAGGTCGAGTTGGCCAACCTGGAGCCCAACCTCCGGCGTGCGAACAATGCGATCTCACAGGCTCGGCGTACCCTCGCTGTTCTCGTGAACTACCCGGACCACGAGGCGCTCACCGTGGACGGCTCACTCGCCGATATGAATCTCGATGATGTCGCGTCGAACACGGTCGCGAATCGTGCCATCCTCGAATTCAATGGCGCCAATTTTGTGGGCGGAGATTCGGGAGGTCCCGTCCTCGAGCGGGGGCTGACCAGGGCTGTCGAGTTTCGGTCGGATCTGCGCCAACTCGCGCTGACGGAGGAACTCCGCAAGTCGGAGATGCGCTTGGAACAGGCGTCCTATCTGCCCGAGATCTCGCTCTTCGGTAACTACATCGTAAGCGCGCAGGACAATGGCTCCCCGAACTTCTTCGGGCGAGGTGACGGGCAGAGCGCCACCTCACGGGCCCTCGGTGTGCGTGTGAGCCTCCCGATTTTCCAGGGGCTCAGCCGAGATGCGCGCGTCGACCAGAAGCGCGCCACGTTGCGGGAGGCACAGGCGAACTCTCGCCAGGCGACGGAGGCTGCACGCAGCCAGGTCCGGACGATTGCAGAGAATATCGAGGAGGCGCACCTGCGCGCCGTCGGGCAGGCACTTGCCGTGCGGCAGGCGCGGCGGGGATTCGATATCGCCAGCGCACAGTTCTCGGAAGGGCTTGGAAGTCAGCTCGAACTCACCGATGCGGAAGTCGCTCTTCGTCAGAGCGAATTCAACTACGCGCAGGCCGTCTTCGACTATCTGGTTGCCCGTGCCCAATTCGACGAGGCGACCGGTCAAGTGCCCTTGGTAGACGTTCTGCTCGAGCAGGGGGGGCAGCAATGATGAACGACAGGAAGACTTACAGGGGGTTGTACGGGACGATGTTGGATCGATCAAAGACGATTCTTGGGCTGGTCGGGGTCGGTACCCTTTTGATGCTCGCCGCGTGCGGCTCCGCCCAGGCGGACGGTACGGAGGACGCTTCGGCGAGCGAACAGTTCGTGCGGGTCATCAATGTCGAAATCTCCCCGATTGAAGCTGAGACGTTCATCGAGGAGATCCGGCTGACGTCGGTCGCGATGGCGAGTCAGGACGTGATGCTCGAAGCCGAGGAAAACGGCCGAATCATCGAACTGTTCGCGGACCGCGGAGACACGGTCCGTAAGGGCGCCCCGATTGCCAAGATCGATGATGCGATTCTTCGGGCGCAGGTCGGCCAGGCGCGCGCGGCAGCGGAGCTGGCACAACAGACGTGGGAGCGACGGAAGCGGCTCTTCGAAGAAGAGCAGGTCGGATCCGAACTTGCCTATATGGAGGCTCGGGCGACGGCTCAGCAGACGGCGGCGTCTCTCGAAGGCCTGGAAGAGCGGCTCGCTCGAACCGTCGTGCGTGCTCCATTTTCCGGCATCCTCGACGAGCGCCACGTCGACGTCGGGACGATGGTCGGTCCCGGTAAGACGATCGGTCGGATCGTCGATCTCACCCCGATCAAGGTGTTCGCGGGTGTCCCGGAGCGGTATGCGCCGAATGTGCATGCCGGTGCCGCGGCCACACTACGATTCGAGGCTCTCGGTGACGATACGTTCACGTCATCGATCCGCTATGTCGGGTCGACGATCAACCCGCAGAGTCGGACCTTCCCGATCGAGATCGAGTTGCCCAACGCGGATGGCGTGATCAAGCCGGAGATGGTGGCGAACATGTCGATCATCCGTCAGCAGGTGGAAGACGCGATCGTCGTGCCGCAGGATGCGCTGATTCGGGTCGAAGACGGCTACGTGGCGTTCGTTACGGTCGACCGGGATGGCGTGGAGGTCGCCGAGGTGCGCCAGCTCGTCCTCGGGCCGACGCGACGCAACCTCGTCGTGGTCCAGGAGGGGTTGAACGTAGGTGAGAACCTGATTGTCGTCGGGCAAAAGTCGGTCGCCGATGGGGACCGTGTGAACCTCGTTGGGACTCAGGGGGGCTGACATGAAGCCGCATGACGAGGGCTCTTCGCCAATCCGCCGGGGCACGATCGAGACCTTCAAAGAGTTTGCAGCCACGAGCTTCGCGGTCGAGCACCGGACTTCGGTCGTGGTGCTGCTGGCCATCATCGCGGTGATGGGCACGGTGGCATACCGCACGACGCCAAAGGAGTCGTTCCCGGAGCTGGCCGTTCCGATCATCGCGATCAACACGATCTACCCGGGGGTCTCACCGGCGGACGTCGAGAGTCAGGTTACGAGGGTCATCGAGGAAGACCTTTCGACGATCAGCGACATCAAGGAGCTGACGTCGACCTCGGTCGAAGGGTATTCCAGCGTGGTTGCGGAGTTCGATACGTCCGTCGATCTCGACGAGGCGCTTCAGAAGGTCCGTGAAAAGGTGGACCTGGCTAAGGCGGATCTCCCCCAGGATGCCGAAGAACCGAGTATCGTCGAGTTCAACTTCTCGGAGATCCCGGTCCTTCAGGTGAACCTGTCGGGTGAATACGGATTGGTGCGTCTGAAGGAGATCGCCGAAGACCTGCAGGACCGACTCGAAACGCTGCCGGCGGTCCTTCGGGCCGACTTGCGAGGTGGCCTGGAGCGGGAAGTGAAGGTCGACGTCGATCTGTCTTCCATGAACTACTACGGGGTCGCGTTGCAGGACGTCATCGATGCGATCCGTTCTGAGAACGTGAATATCCCTGGCGGAGCGATCGACGTCGGTGCCACGAAATATCTCGT
The DNA here is from genome assembly GCA_028873595.1 of Gemmatimonadota bacterium. Taxonomy (GTDB): domain Bacteria; phylum Gemmatimonadota; class Gemmatimonadetes; order Longimicrobiales; family Gaopeijiaceae; genus UBA2589. The sequence continues at coordinate 64,139 of JAPPOV010000002.1, forward strand.
GCGTGTCGATGGGGAGTTCGACGACCCGACCGTGATCGAAGATCTCGTCATCAAGCTGAAGGACGGGCGACCGGTCTATGTGCGAGACGTCGCGCACGTAGACTTCGGCTTTGCGGAACGGGATAGCTACGCTCGGATGGATGATCGAGCGGTGGTCACGCTGGATGTGATCAAGCGATCCGGCGAGAACATCATCGAGACCGCCGAGGCGATCCGTGGAGAGGTCGACGCCATGGCGCCGCTCTTGCCTCCGACGACCGACATTCGGATCACGTCAGATCAGTCCGAGCAGATCGAGGAAATGGTCTCCAGTCTCGAGAACAACATCATCTCCGGACTGATCCTGATCGTCGGGGTCCTCTTTTTCTTTCTCGGGGCGAGCACGTCGATGTTCGTCGCGATCTCGATTCCCGCATCGATGTTCCTCTCCTTCATGGTCCTGAAGGTGATGGGCGTTTCGATGAACATGATCGTGCTCTTTAGCCTCATACTGGCGCTGGGTATGCTCGTCGATAACGCGATCGTGGTGGTCGAGAACATTTACCGCTACCTGGAGGAGGGCTGGGATCGGCGGACGGCTGCCAAGAAGGCGACGGGTGAGGTCGCGTTGCCGATCATGGCCGCGACCGCGACCACGCTGGCGGCGTTTGCACCCCTGCTTTTCTGGCCGGGCGAGGTGGGTGAGTTCATGGGGTACATGCCCCGAACGCTGATCGTCACGCTGAGCAGCTCGCTCTTCGTCGCACTCATCATCATTCCGACACTGTGCGGCATGTTCATGCGCCTCGACGGAACGAAGGGTGCGCCGCTCACACCGGCGGCTCGTTGGACCGTCATGGCTGGAGTGGCCATCGTGCTGTTCGCGACGGCAAGAGCGAATCCCCTGACGGCCGCGATGTTCGCCGGCACTGCCCTGGCCCTTTGGGCGCTCCACCGCTTCGTGCTGCGCGCGGCCGGTCGCTGGTTCCAGGATGCGATCCTCCCACAATGGATGAGCGCCTACGAGGATTCGCTTCGGTGGTCACTGAACAACCGTGGGAAGCTCATCGGCGGTACGGGCCTGGCCTTCGTGGCCACGTTCGTCATCTACCTCGCCACGCCGATCGGCGCTGGTCTGGAGTATTTCCCGGAGGACATGCCGCCTCCGATGCTCCTCGTAGATGTCGAGACACCGGTCGGTACGCGCGCGGCAGTGACGAACGAGATCGTCCAGAAGCTCGAGGAGGAGCTCAAGACCGTGTCCGGTCGTGGTGATTGGGAGTCCGTGGTCGCCGTATCGGGTGGTGGAGGCGGAGGCGGGGACCCGATGGGTGGCGGACCCTCGGGGCCCGAGAGCGGCCGTCTGTCCATCTCTCTCGTGGACTTTCAGGACCGCCAGGCCGATGCCTTCTCCACGCTTGCCGAGATGCAGGCGTCGATCGGAACCGATATCGCGGGAGCCTCGATTACGGTGGACAAGGTCAGCGAGGGGCCGCCCGCCGGAGCTCCGGTCAGCATCGAGATCGTCGGGGAGAATCCCGATGAACTCAAGCGGATCTCCGACAACATCATGAGCATTCTGGAGGATTCCCCTGTCTATCCGAAGCTCGCCGGTCTCGACAGCGACATGGACGCCGCTCGTCCCGAGCTTTCCGTCGACGTGGATCGAGAGAAGGCTGCGCTCTACAACCTGGACACGCAGCAGGTCGGGATGGCCGTGCGCGGCGCGATCAACGGGATCGAGGCCGCCAAATACCGAACGGGTAACGACGAGTACGACATCATCGTTCGGCTTGCCCCGCAGTACCGAGATGAACTCGAAGGGCTACGTGAGCTGACGGTCATGGCCGAGGGCGTTCAGGTGCCACTGGTAGAGGTTGCCACCTGGGGGGTCGAGGACGGAGCTGGCTCGATTCGCAGGAAGGATCAGAAGAGGATGGCGACGATCACATCGAACGTCGCGTCCGGGTACGCGAACAACGCGGTACTGGCGGAGGTCCAGACAGTGCTCGCAGAGTTCACGAGCACGCTCCCGCCCGGTTACACGCTCCAGTATTCAGGGCAGTCCCAGGATCAGGACGAGGCCACGGCCTTCCTGAGTGGCGCGTTCCTCACCGCACTGATGTTGATCGGGTTCATCCTGATCAGTCAGTTCAACTCGGTCATCAAGCCAGTCATCATTCTGACGTCGGTCATCATGTCCACGGCAGGGGTTCTTATCGGACTGATGATCTTCCAGATGCCGTTCGGGATCATCAACACCGGCGTCGGGATCATCTCGCTTGCCGGGATCGTCGTGAACAACGCGATCATCCTGATCGACTACATCGACATTCTCCGAAGCCGGGACTCGATGCACCGTCGTGAGGCGTTGGTGCAGGGCGGAAAGACTCGACTGCGCCCCGTCGTCCTGACGGCGCTTACGACGGCGCTCGGCATGGTGCCGTTAGCGATTGGGCTGAACTTCGACTTCTTCGGCCTCTATGGATCGCTCGACCCGGAATTGTACTGGGGTGGGATGCAGGCCGCGTGGTGGGGACCGATGGCCGTGGCGATCATCGCAGGGATCCTCTTCGCAACGTTTCTTACGCTCATTCTGGTGCCGGTCTTGTACTCCCTGGTCGACGACGTATCGGAGATCTTCCGGAAGTATTACACGCATGAGGCTGAGGAGGAGAGCCCGGCACATGAGCGCGCCGATGAGCCATCGCACGAGGGCTCCACACGTGGACAGCCCATGCTGCCAGCGCCGGTACGGCCGAAGGCTGCGCCAGCCGGTGCACACAGGGAATCGATGAAGGTGGGTGGCTTGACCGAGCCGCAGCCAGAGGCCGGTTAGGGGGCAGCGGATCGCGTTTCGTACAGGCGGGGACATCGGGTCTTCTCGGGGTGCCGCGCAGTCCGCTTTCTTGGATACTCAGGGGCGCTAAGGAGTGCGCGATCGACATGACCGACAGGGCGAGCGGACCTGATCACATGATCCCCGACCATCCCATGGACCCGCGAGAAGCAGTCAATTCGGCGATTCAGAACCTGGTGGCGTCTCGGCTGGGGCGCGGCTTCATTCCGCTGGGTCTGCTGTTTGTGTGGGGCTCGGTCGCCATGTTCCGTGGCGGCGAGCTGCTCGTACCGGCCGGTGCAGTGTTGTCGGGTGCCACAATGCTCTGCTACGGTCTTCGTATCGTTCAACAGGCGTTCGGGAGACCAGAGCGATCATGGATGGTTCTGGCGTCGGTGGGAGGCGTGATCCCTCCGATCTTCAGTCTTTACGTGTTCGGATGGCTAGGGCTGCGGGGCTTCACACTGGGCCCGGCCGCCTCCACGATGCTCTCTGCGACCCTGAACACGGTGCTCGGTGTATGGACGTTGCGCAGCTGGATGAGGGTGGTCGAGATCGAGGAGCTGGCAAGGATCATGACCGGAAATCTGGACGGAGAGGAAGGCCCGGCGTGACCCGAACGACGACATATCTCGTGGCATGTTCGTTGGTACTCACGATGCTGATGCCTCCCATGACCGTGGCACAGCCGGCGCGCCAGGGAATGGTCACTCTGGAGAACGCACGACTCTTCTACGAGGTGATCGGCAACGGCGAGCCCATCATCGTCGTTCATGGTGGGCCTGGGTTAGACCACGGGTACCTGCAGCCTGGACTCGATGCTCTGGCTAGCCGGCATACGCTGGTCTACTACGATCAGCGTGGAACGGGGCGGTCGGCGGCCTCGCTCGATTCCGCGACGATCAACATGGACACGTTCGTCGAAGACATCGAGGCGCTTCGGCAGACGCTCGGGTTCGGTCGCGTGAGTGTCATGGGGCACTCGTTCGGGGGGCTGATCGCGATGGAGTATGCATTTCGGCATCCGGAGACCCTGCGCGCCTTGATCCTCATGAATCCGGTCGAACCCGGCACGAAGTATCGTCAGGCGACCGTTGAGCGACAGCGCAGGCGTCAAACGGCTGAGGACCGGCAAGAGCTCGAGGAGTTGACGCAGAGTGAGGCGTTCGCCGCGCGAGATGCCGCCACGCTCAGCCAGGTGTTCCGTGTGTCCTTTCGTCAGGTGCTCAAAGATCGAGACCGGATCTTCGAGCTCGAGCTGGATCTACCGAGCGCCACGGCGCATAACGGTCAGGACGTCGCCTTGCTTCTGGGTGGAAGTCTGGGTCCAATCGACTGGTGGGGCAGGATACCCGAGATCCAGACACCGACCCTGATTCTGCACGGTCGCTACGACGCGCCCCCGATCGACATGTCGAGAGAACTGGCCGAGACGCTCCCGGTCGGGACTCTGGAGGTTCTGGACGCGGGGCACTTTCCGTATTTGGAAGACCGCGACGGGCTGCTTTCGGCGGTCTCGGGGTTCTTTGCAGGTCTGCGCTGACAGGACGAGCCTTATGGACACCGGAGCCGCCCGCCGAATCTTGATCGTTCTTCTAGGGTATGTCGTCACGGCCTGGGTGGTGCTGCTCCTTGCTGAGTGGCTTGCTCGCGTCTTTGCGCTGCCTCCCCTCTTCGACACGCTGTTGCGGTGGGGCATCGGACTGGGGCTCCCCGTAGCACTGCTGATCGCCTGGAGGTACCCCGAGATCGGACACCATGGCCGTGACCCGTAGACCGGGACTTCTGAGCGGAACAGGGAGGCGGTCATGAGTGACGTAACGCTGCGCGCGCTCGCGGCTGAGGACTGGCCCTTCGTGCGTGAGATCTATCGCCAGGGAATCGCGAGCGGTGACGCGACCTTTGAGACCGACATACCGGAGTGGGACATCTGGCACGCGTCGCGCCTCCCGGTCGCACGCATCGTCGCGCTGGAAGGTGATCGCGTGGTCGGTTTTGCCGCGTTGAGCCCGACGTCCGGTCGAGCCGTGTATGCGGGCGTGGCCGAGGTCATGATCTACGTTGCGCAAGAAGCTCGTGGGCGTGGAATCGGAGGACGGATGATGGATCGTCTCGTCCAGGAGTCAGAATCCAGCGGCATCTGGACCCTTCAGGCGAGCATCTTTCCCGAGAACGAGGCGTCTATCAACGCACACTTGGGGGCTGGCTTTCGGGAGGTGGGGCGCCGCGAGCGAATTGCGCGCTTTCACGATGGGCGCTGGCGAGATACGGTCGTACTCGAGCGCCGCAGCCGTTCCGTGGGGAACGATTAGTCGCGATCCGGGAGCGATACCCTCGACCCGCCGCAGACGGTATCGCTTGGTTACCTCAAGGTGAGATACTTGCGGAGTACCGGGTCGTGAAGGCGATGAACCTGGATATCTCCGTCATATCCCGTCCGACGAAACGGATCGTGTGAGCGTCGACCCGGTCGACATTCGGCAGGTAGGCCATCACCTCTGCCGGCATGTAGTTCTTGAAGCTGATCTCGAGCTCGACTGGGCCTTCCATGACATACGGTTCGAAGTCATCAAGCCGGCCCAGGGCCGCGCGTACACGTTCGCCAATGAGCGCATAGGAGGCCTCTGGCATGATGGTGCGGGCCGAGTGGAAGCCGTAGTTCCACTTCACGACGGCTCCCTCCATGTCGCCGATCACCCTCCGAGCCTCCTCGATCGTGGCGTCGTCTCCGGAAATCATGATGACAGGGACGCCGAAGTCACCCGCGATGGCCGCGTTGATGCTCGCCTCCATCATCTCGACGCCGTTGATTCGCACGGCGGTCAGGTTTGCACTCGAGATCGTGTGGGCACGGACCCCTTCGGTGTTGCTCGTGCTGGCGTGATAGCCGATGAAGATGGCCGCGTCGAAGGTCTCGTCGATCCCTTCCATCATCATGAGGGGCCGGGGCCACGCTCGGATCAGCTGGATGTCCTCGGGAAGTTGCTCGAGGAGAAGGTTCTCTCCGTTTCCGTGGGAGTCGGAGACGAGGATTTCCGTCGCACCCATCTCTCGGGCGGCCGCGATCGCAGCGTTGACCTCATGAGTCATGAACTGCCGAAAACGACCGTACTCGAACCCACCGGGCCCCAGCTGGTCGCCTGTGACGACACCCACGACGCCCTCAAGGTCCGCGGATATATACACCTTGAGGCCATCCTGGGCTGAAGCCGCGGTGGAGAAAACGAGGGACAATGCGGCGGCGGTAAGCAGGATACGCTTCATGCTGGGCTTCCGTGTTCTGAAGGTCATGATGTCGTAGAGGCACGCGCTGCGGCTGCGTATGTCTGGATGATCTCGGCGGCAGGCAAGACTCGATGGACACCGGCGACAGAACGCCCGGCCTGCCAGTATTCCGTGTCGCCCCGGATGTCGAACGCGGTCCGCTTCAGCATCCAGGCAGACTTGAGTGCATAGAGGCTGCGCATCCAGTGCTTGGTCTTTCGTCCCCGAAGCATACGCCGAGCCAGAGGGCCGGCCCTCAGGCCGAGTCGCTGCACGTAGGGCGTGTTGATCACCGCAACGGGCACGCCGGTGAGCCGTTCCGTCAGGACGATGTCGTCTTCGGTGGCCTCGATAATTGCCTGTTTGTACGGCTCGCTCGCTCGGCATTCTTCGGTGGCGATGAAGCGGGTGCCCATCTGAACGCCCGCGTACCCCATCGAGAGGGCGGCTACGAAGTCGTCGGGTGTACCGATCCCACCGGCACACACCACGGGGAGTCCAAGGTCTCCCACCTCGTCGAGTAGCTGGCGTGCGGGCTTCGGTCCAGCGTGCCCACCCGCTCGACGGTTCACGGCAATGAGGCCGTGGACTCCGGAATCCAACGCCTTTTCGGCCCACTTTCGCTCTGTCACGTCGTGGTAGACGGTACCACCCACGGCGGTCACGCGGTCCACGACCCAGCGCGGCTTCCCCAGTGATGTGATGAAGAAGCGCACGCCCTCTTCCAATGCGATCTCGATCCACTGTTCCATTCTCTTCCGATACGTCTCCGACGACGCCTCGATCAGGGCGTTCATGCCGATGGGTCGATCCGTGATCGAACGAATGGCCTTCAATCCCTCACGGAAGTCGAGCCCGAAGACGTATGTGAGTGTCACGGGCTGTACGACGCCGAGGCCGCCGGCCGCGGACGCCGCGGCGACGAGCTCCACGTTGGAGCAGGGGTACATTGGACCGCAGATGAGGGGGATGTCGATTCCGGCGTCTCTGGAGAGCTCCGTGTCCAATACGTCGGCCATCAGCAGCTCCGGGCGCGGCCGACTCGCCAGCGGGCGGTCACGATTGCGACCACGTCTCCGTCTTCGTCCCGAATTGTCGCTTCTACGGGGTGATCGATCGAGTCGACGACCTCGGGGATGGTACACATCGCTTCTGCGACGAGCGGGCCGCGAGCCTTCTTCGTGTACCGAATGTCCAGCCCGGTGAGGATGGCCCGCAAGTCCGAGCCGAGGCCGCTGATGAGGGACAGTCCCGTAACGAGCTCACCGACGTTGGCCAGCGCGATCGCATGGACCGAGCGCAGGTGGTTGCGTACCCGTCGCCGGTCACGCATCAGGACGCGTGCGTGTCCAGGCTCGAACTCAAGGACCGTGCTTCGGATCGAGTTCGTATACGGTACCATCAGCCCGAGGAGCCGTGAGAAGATCCAACGTCCGCCGGGCAGGGGTGAGAGGGTTGACCACATGCTCTTCAGGCGGTCCCCCGGGGTTTCGTTGATTCGAGCCATGGGCCACAGGTCAGGTGGAAGGGTTGGGCCAATCATCTGGCCCGCGAGGTCGAGAAGCAACGCTGCGGAAGGATTCGTGCACCTGAAGCGTACGGATTACTGCCAAAGCGCGAACTCGAGTGGATCTGAAGACGGTGACGGACTTCCTGCAATGGTGGATCGGGGCGATCGTGTGGCTCGTCGCGAATGTGGTATACGTGGACATGAAGCGAAAAGGTGTCTACGGCCTCACTCGCTTTGCCGCATTTTGGGCGGGCACTCCCACAACGTGGGTCTCGTTGTTCGCCGTTCCAGATGGTCAGCAGCCCACGTTTGAGCGCCCTGATGATGATGACACGACCCTACTCGACGAGATCCGGCAGGATCGAGCGCTTCGGGGGGAATCCGTGCACGAGGGGGAGGAAGTCACGGACTGATCCCGGGGACCGCGTGTGACCGAGACGCCGCACCGCACGGAGATTTCACTCCATGCGTACCGCCCGGAGGCGGATGATCTCCGCATTCTGCTCGGGCTCGCTGCTCCGGTCACGTTGGTTCAGGTCGGTCTGATGTCGATGGGGGCCGTCGACACGGTGATGGTTGGTCGTGTGTCTGCCGTCGACCTGGCAGCGGTCGCAATCGGTAACTTGTACTTCTTCATCATGGCGATCTTCGGCCAGGGCGTGCTCTACGCTCTGGATCCGGTGATCGCGCAAGCCGTAGGTGCACGCGATACCGCTGGCGTGGCCCGCGGGGTTCAGCGCGGGTTGATCCTGGCTGTCATTCTGGCGTCTGTTGCGATGTTGCTCCTGGTCCCGGCCGGACCGCTGCTTACGCTCGCACGCCAGCCGAGCGAGGTGGTCCCGATTGCCGACGCCTACGCGAACGGCCTTATCCTGGGTGTCATTCCGTTCTACGCGTTCGCCGTCTTCCGGCAGAGTCTTCAGGCCATGGGGAGCGTGCGTCCGATCGTTCTAACCGTCCTCGCGGCGAATGTGCTCAACGTCGGCTTGAATTGGGTTTTGATTTTCGGAAACCTTGGCGCGCCAAAGCTCGGTGCGGTCGGGTCCGCGTGGGGCACCAGTGTCAGTCGCTGGTTTCTGGTCTTCCTCGTAGGAGGGCTCGCCTGGTCTCAACTACGACCGACGCTTCACCCGTGGCGGCGTGACTCATTCGCGTGGACGCCTCTTCTTCGTTTCCTGCGCGTCGGTGCCCCGATCGGAGGTCAGCAGTTCCTCGAATTCGGGGTGTTCGGCGCTGCAGGGCTCCTGATGGGTCTGCTCGGTACCATCGCCGTGGCCAGTCACCAGGTCGCCCTCCAACTGGCCGCCATCACCTTCATGATCCCGGTCGGAGTCGCCCAGGCAACCAGCGTCGTGGTCGGGCAGGCGGTGGGCCGAGGCGATCCGGGGGCTGGCCGCCGGGCGGTTGGGGCCGGCCTGATGGTCGTCACGGGAGCCATGGCGGTCACTGCCGTGGCCTTTATCACCATCCCCGAGCCTCTGGCTCGTATCTTTTCGAACGATGTGGTGGTCGTGTCGGCCGCAGCGGCGCTTCTTCCCATCGCGGGCGTCTTCCAGATCTTCGACGGACTGCAAGTCGCGGCCGCGGGTGCCCTGCGAGGCGTTGGAGACACGCGTGTCCCCATGCTCCTCAACCTGCTCGGATTCTGGTGCATAGGACTGCCCGTGTCCGCGCTGCTCGGCTTCCCCCTCGGGGTAGGCCCACAAGGTGTGTGGTGGGGTCTTGCCACCGGGATCGGAGTCGTGGCGATCCTGCTCCTGTTCCGTGTTCGACGCCGGTTCGGACGGTCGCTCCGGCGCCTCGTCATCGACGACAACGACACCTAGGTTTGCGGCATGTCATTCATATTCGAGCGACTCTCGATTCGCGACGTTCTCGCGATCCGTCCGGAAGCCCATCTCGACGATCGGGGCTTCTTCAAGGAGATCTATCGCCACGAGACCTTTGCCGAGGCGGGGATCGATCACGGCTTTGTGCAGGACAATGTGACGCGCTCGGTGCGTGGAGCACTTCGGGGGCTGCATTACCAGCTGCCGCCTGCGGCTCAGGGGAAGCTGATCGGTGTCGTGCAGGGCCGTATTTTCGATGTCGCCGTCGACCTTCGGCGCGGAGGCCCAACGTTCGGAAAGGTGGTCACACGCACGCTCGACGTGGAAACGGGCGAGATGCTTTGGGTTCCGCCGGGCTTTGCGCACGGATACTGTGTCCTTTCCGAGACGGCCGACGTTCTGTACAAGGTGACGGATTACTTCGTACCGGAACTCAGTCGTGGCATTCGATGGGACGATCGGACGCTCGGGATTCAGTGGCCGATCGATGACCCGATACTGTCCGATGCCGACCGGCGGCAGCCGTTCTTCGAGCGCTGTGAGAACCCATTTCGAATCTGAGATGGTGGTCAGCACGATGGCATGCGTGCGGCCCGAGCGCATGAGACCGTGACCCGTATCGACCCTGCGACGGGCGGTGTAGAGCACCACCTGCCTGTCGAGAGGACCGCTCGCTACTGGACGCTCGGTGAGGCAGGCTCTGCCGAAGAGGTCTGGATCGTCCTGCATGGCTACAAACAGCTCGCTCGGCGTTTCCTGCGCCGGTTCAAACCCATCGATGATGGGCGCCGATTCATCGTGGCGCCCGAGGCGCTGTCCCGTTTCTACGTCTCTTCAGGCGAGGGCCGTCATGGGGTCGCGTCGGTGGTCGGAGCGACGTGGATGACACGTGAGGATCGCCACTCCGAGATTCGCGACTATGTCCGTTATCTCGACCGGCTCGCTGCGCATGTCGGTGGCCTGACCGGAGACGTGCCGGTCACGGTACTCGGCTTCAGTCAGGGTGTCGCTACGGCCACCCGATGGAGCACCCACGGGTCGATACTGCCGGCGCGGTTGATTCTCTGGGGTGACTTCTCTCCGCCGGATCTGGATCTCGCCCTGGCGAGCCGGCGGCTGGAGGCGGTCGATGTAGTCATGGTTCGTGGGGCCGAGGATCCTGCACTGTCACCCAGGCTTGCTCAGGAGGAGATCGACCGCCTGGAGTCGGCAGGGATCGCGTATCGGACGATCCGCTACTCGGGCGGGCACGACATCGACGCGAAGACCCTTTCAGACCTCGCGGCGGCGCCTCGCTGAGAAACGGTCCTGACCGTCCTGGGCGGATCCTATGTGTCCGTCAGGAAGTCACCGATGAACGAGATCTCGGTCGTGAGCTGGTGACCGGTTTCGCGCGCGACGGTTTCACGGGCCAGATCGATCAAGGTGCGAACGTCCGACGCGGTGGCTCCCCCGTGATTCACGATGATGTTGGCGTGTCGGTGAAAGATCCCGGCTCCACCGTGCACACGCCCTTTGAGGCCGCACTCGTCGATCAGCCTGCCTGCACCAATGCCTTCGATCTTCTGAAAGATCGAGCCCGCGCTGGGATAGAGCCAAAGATCAGGGTGCCGATCGTCTCTCCACCGGAGATTCGCCCGCATGACCTTACGCAGATCATCGATCGGCTGGTCCACGAGTTGGAACGTGGCCGACAGGACGATGTCCGCTCGGTGGTGCAGGACGCTTTCGTCGTATCCGAACTGGAAATAGGCGACACTGACCGTGACGCGCTCTCCCTCCTCGGTGAGCAACTCTGCAGAGTCGAGAACTTCTTCGATGAACACGGTCCGGTCCCGGTCCGGGGCCAGGAAGTGGAGGTTCTGCCAGAGTGCTCCACCCACGGTGCTGGGAATTCCGACGAAGTGGTGCAGGCCGCCGAGGCCCCGGGCAACGGTCTCGTTGATGAGATCCGGGTACATCTCGACGCCGGAGCCCGCGCGCACACGTCCATTCTCAAGGAAGTCGATCCCGCCGACCTCGCTACGAATCACCAGTCCCCGGAAGCCGCCGTCGCCGACGAGGATGTTCGCGCCGTGCCCGAGAAGAAACCACGGAATCTCAAGTTCCCGGGCGACGGACACTGCCCGCACGAGTTCGTCGGCCGATCGTGCGCGTACGAGGTAATCGGCGGGACCGCCGATCCTGAACGTCGTGAGTGGCGCGAGGGGGATATCGACTTCGACGACGAGGGGTGCGAGTGCAGCCTCAAGGTGTGGGCGCAGGTCGTCCAGTGGTCTCATGCTTGAAGATAGTCCGGGCCCCGAGGGCGTACTAGCTTCCCGGCCGTCCGAGGCTGAGTCGTGTCCCGAGTTCGTCTTCCCATGAAATCCGCGTTTCCCCCTGCCGCCGGGTCGGTGCTGAGCAGCGGCTGTCCCGACACACGAGTCCAGCGTCCGGTCGAGCACGCCACATGGATTGAAAGCCGTGCTCGCCACGAGCCGGCGCCGTGCGTCACGTGGAAGACGGTCGGTGGCGCTTCGCGTGAGGCCTGCATGATCCGGTCCCTATCGAAACAGTACACACTTCATGGATTCCCGAAGAATGCATACAACCTTCGTGCCAGTGGTGACCTGCGCGGAAGTACAGTGACCATCGCATATGACGGTCGGGGCAGACAATCCCCGGAGTCCGCTGCTATGGAGGCCAACACGAGCCTTGGCCGTCCATCTCCCCCCGAAGCAGGGGCGTACGATACCCATCGGGCGCTCAGCACCGAGGGTCACCGCGGAGGCCGTCAGTGAGCACGATGGGTCGAGAACTCGGCCTGGTGGTGGGGCGGGAGTTGGATCGTCTGGCCGACGAGGTGCGCAGCCTGCCCAGCGACGAGGCACTGTGGAGCACATGTGGGGCGCAGGTGAATCCTCCCGGGACCCTCCCGTTGCATCTGGTGGGGAACCTCTCGCACTACATCGGCGCGCATCTGGGTCAAAACGGATACGTTCGCGACCGGCCGGCGGAGTTCGCTGACAGGAGCGTCACTCGAGAAGACATCCTCACGCGCATTGCGGTGTGTCGAGGGACTGTCGTTCCGGTTCTGGAGGGCCTCACGGAGGAGGAGCTGGAGCGGCCGTACCCCGGCGATACACCCCAGGCCATGGAGGGAATTTCATCCCGAGGATACCTGATCCATACCATCTGGCACCTGGGTTGGCACCTCGGCCAACTGTACTACCACCGTCTCGGGCAAGACGGAGCGGACTGAGGAGACGGATCGCTCATCCGCCCGGCGGGCCCTGTCAATTCCTTCCGCGTTTCAGCACGTTGCCTGCACGGACATCCAGGTAAGCTCCGTCGGCCACTGTGACCGTTCCGTTCACGAGGACCCATTCGATTCCGACGGGATACTGGTGGGGCTCCTGAAAGGTGGCCCGGTCCATCACCGTCTCTGCGTCGAACACGACCAGGTCGGCGTACCAACCGGCTCGCAGCTGTCCTCGCTCCCGAAGCCCGATCCGCTCGGCGGGCATAGCGGTCATCTTTCGAACCGCCTGTTCCAGTGTCAGGACACCCCGCTCGCGGGTATACAGGCCCAACACTCGCGGAAATGTCCCGTACCATCGGGGGTGCGGGTGTCCGTCACCGAAGGCGACCAGACGCCCGTCCGACGCGATCATGGTCTGTGGGTGTGCCATGATCGCTTCGACATCGGCCTCGTCCATGGCGTGGTAGATCCCGCTGGCGCCGCCGCGGCGAATCGCCTCAATCACGAGGCGTGCGCCGTTGGCCGCTGTGGGCTCCAGCCCCTCCCGGACAGCCCAATCGTGGAGTGTGAGCCCCTCCAGAGAACGGTCCCATGGGACGAGTCCGAACTGCACGCGGCGGAGATCGTTGCCCCCACGATCGTTGATGATGTTGTACTCGATCCCGGCAAGGACGCTGTCCCCGAGAACAGGGTCGTCCGCTCGAGACAGGAGTGAATCGGTCCCACCCGCCATCGCCCACGCCGGGACGAGGATCGTGATGCCAGAGTAGCTTGCCGTGTACGGGTATTGGTCGATCATGACATCCGTCCCCGCGGCCCGGGCGGAATCCACCATCGCCAGCGTCGTGGCTGAGGAGCCCCACATCGGCTCGCCTACGACCTTGTGATGCGTGAGAACGACCGGGATTTCGGCCCGACGACCGATCTCTAGGGCCTCGGCCACGCCCTCGAGCAATCCGAGTCCTTCTTCCCGCAAGTGAGAGGTGTAAAAACCACCTCGGTCACCGGCCACACGGGAGAGGGCGACGACTTCGTCGAGTTCCGCAAACGCGCCCGGCAGGTATTTCAGCCCGGTCGAGATCCCCCAGGCACCTTCCTTCATCCCTCGGGCGACCATGTTCTCCATCTGCCTCAGCTCGGCCGGGGAGGGCGGGCGGTTCACGAGGCCCATGACTTCCCGGCGCACCGTGTTGTGGCCGACCATGAAGCCGACGTTCAGACCCAACCCGAGGGCCTGAGCTTCGGCCTGATATGACTCGAGCGGCCATGGAGCGGTTCCATCGGGGCCACCGAGTGCCGTGGTGACTCCCTGGCGTACGTGACTTTCCCCTCCGGGTAGACGCAGCAGTGGGTCGAGGTGCGTGTGGATGTCAACGAAGCCCGGGCTTACGACCTTGCCCTCGGCGTTGATCACCTGCGCCGCTCTGGCTGGGTCGAGTGAGGTGCGAGAAACCCGGACGATGCGGTCGTCGCGCACCGCGATGTCCCCGGCAAATGCCGGCTGGCCAGTCCCGTTCACAACCGTTCCGCCCTGAATCAGAACGTCCCAGTCGACGCCACTGCTTTGCCTCAGATAGTGGCCATCGAAGGACGTATCCCAGCTCCGACCACCATCGGAGGAGATCTCCCAGTGCTTGCGGGCGCGGGCGCCCGATGTGCCGATCCTGGACCACGTGATCCGGTTCAGCGTCGCGGGACCATTGTCATTCGGGGTCTCACCCTGCATGACCATGGCATCACCCTCATATCCACCCTCGAGGAGGAGAAGCAGTCCCTGATTGTCCATCAAGGTCTGATGCCATACGTCGCGGGCGGCATCGTACGTGGTGAGGCTGTGGCGCTCATGGCCGTAGGGGGTCGTGTAGTGTTCGTGTACCACGCACTCTCCGAGCACGACGGAGAGGGTGTTATGCCCGTCGAGGGCACCATTGGCCGCACGAACCACCCATCGGCCCTCCCAGAAGTCGAAGTGGCGGCTCGCCTCGGCGGTGCAGGGCGAACTGCCTGGCGTCTGGGCGTACGCGGGGTGGGCTGCGACGGCAAGGGTCAGGGCGGCGAGTAGGCGGAGAATCATGCCTGGAGCGGTGAGGGCGACTTGTCGGGATCCAGGCAACGTAGGGTGTTGCCCTTGTCTCCGCGTCCCCTGGTACGGGGCGCGGCCTTCTGCTCCTCGCGGGTACGGCTCTGGAGCGAGTGGTCCTGTGCTCACCGTCACCAACCTAATAAAGAACATGAGGCGAAGGACGTAAAAGTATGCTGAGAAGTTTGATAGGGATATCTGACACTTTTTGTGTGGTTCTGCCGAAGGGTAAGGAACAACGAGGCTGACGGTGTGTTCGGCCGGAGGGCCGGGGGATGAGAGGGGACGGGTCGGTGATGGACTTGCCGGCTCCGGTCGAACACTCCGTTGATACAGGATCGTGAGCGGGTGATGGCGCAGAATCCGTGACACGCGGATGTGGAAGGGCGCTTGATGTGTCGAAACGCCATGGTACGGACCAGGCCGCAAAGGGCCTTGAGGGCACCGTTCCTGCCCTGCTCGCGATGAGCTGAATCGGAGCGCTGGGGTGCCATACTGTGCCGGTTGATGGCGGCGACTCGGCGTGTGGTCTTTCGACCCGCCCGTGGGTTACTTTGTCCACAGGATCCCTGCGACCGGACAATTCGCACGGGCCTGCCCCCCGTCCGTGTGTGCGTGAAAACTGGCCACGAAGAGGCGTTCTTGCTGCAACGATCGATCAAGGTTCTGCTGCTCGACACGGACACGACTTTCGTTGACGGTTTGCGGCAAGGTCTGAGCGACGGTTACGAGGGTGCACTCGATATCGAGTGGGTTGGAGAGCTCGGTCAGGGCTTGGCGCGGCTCACGCAGGGTGACCTCGATGTGGTGCTGTTGTCTCTGGATCTGCCCGACAGCGAAGGAATGGTCACGTTTGACCGCGCGTACGCCTTCGCGCCAGAGGTGCCGATCATCATCATCGCTGATGAGGCGGACGAGGATACGGCGATCTCGGCCGTACAGGCGGGCGCTCAGGACTATCTGGTGAAGGGTGAGTCTGGCCCTGCTTTGCTGGTTCGAGCCCTCCGACATGCGATCGAGCGCCACCGCCGCTTCTCGGCCCTTCGCAGCCTTTCGCTCATCGACGATCTGACGGGGCTGTACAACCGGCGAGGATTCACTGATCTGGGGGAGCAGTACCTCAAGCTTGCTCGTCGTAGCGGACGAGGCGTGACGATGGTGTACGTCGATGTGGACCGTTTCAAGGCGATCAATGACTCATTCGGACACCACGTCGGAGATCGTGCGCTTCTAAAGGTCGCGGACATCTTGCGATTCGCCTTCCGACGTTCGGATATCATTGCTCGCCTTGGGGGTGACGAGTTCGGAGTTCTGGCGCTCGAGGCTGCGGATGAAAGCGCCGAATTGCTCGTGGAGCGTCTTCGGGACCGGGTGGTGGATTTCAACCGGTCGAGTGCCGAGCCCTTTGAGCTTTCCCTCAGCATTGGAATGGCTCACCACGACGAAGATCCTCGGGTCCGGCTCGAAGATCTGATCGTGGAGGCTGACGCCGCAATGTACCGAGAGAAGCGCGACAAGCAGCCATCTGCGATAAGACCCCGGTGACTTCAGGCGGCCCCATGCACTGGCTCGTTCGCATCGCCGAGCGCGCGAGTAATGGAGAGCATGAGCGACGCCGAACCTGCGGCCGGCGCAGCTGCTGCCGATGCGTGGTTTGTCGCGGCCAGGTCGTTTGACCTGAGCGATCAGGAGTTGGCCGTTCTCGTCGCTGATTTCTGAAACGATGGCCAGGAAGCACCGTGTCTTTCCAATGGCGGAAGACGATCGGAGCTTCGTCGTTGCGACGTGTGATCCTACGAATGTGGAGGCGGAGCGTGCTCTCGGGTGTTCAGCATTGGCCGGACGTTGACATTCGAGGTCGTGCCGCCCGGAGTCATTCAGGACGCCCTCGACGAACGTTTCTCTCCCGAACGGGTGGTCGAGTCGCTCCTTGGTGGCTTGACTGATGTTGACGAGGATGCGGTCAAGCTCGTTGAGGAGATCGGTCCGGAGTCGATTAGCGAGGGCGATGTGTCGGCTACGCTGGTAGTCAAACTCACCAACCTGATCATCCGGGACGCCATCACAGCGGGAGCCAGCGACATCCACATCGAGCCCGGCCGCAGGTTCGGCGTCGTTCGCTATCGGGTCGACGGCGTCCTGCGGAAACCCATGGGACTTCCGATGACCGCGCTCAATCGGATCGTCTCTCGCGTCAAGGTGCTCGCAAAGCTCGACATCGTCGACCGTCTTCGGCCCCAGGACGGGAACGCGCGTGTGCAGGTGAAGACCCGCGGGTACGATCTCCGTGTGTCGACGATTCCGGCCGGTGGTGCCGAGAAGTGCGTGATCCGGATCCTGGATTCCAGCAGTTCGATGTCCCTCGATGACCTCAATATTCCCGGGCCGGAGCTCGACGGCCGAGAGGTTCTGGACCAAATCCGCGGTTCGGTCGACACCTCCGCACTTCCGGTCCTGATTCGGACGGCAACCGGAAACGATTCGCTGGAGGCCGAGCTCCTGGAGGCGGGAGCGGACGACTACGTGGAGAAGTCGATTGATGCGGCTCGGTTCATCGCTCGGGTGCACGCTGTTACCCGGCGGGCGCTGTTGACCCGACTCCGGTCACGTTGTAACCGGTTTGACGGACGCTTTGGTTCGAGCCGGCATCAATGTGCGGAACATGTCCCTGCTGGCTCCAATAGTACGTTCGGTTTCACCACGTTCCCGCTGATTCCGATTGACACGTCTGTGGGCGCGGGGCAGCTTTACAGGCTGTCGTGTTTCTGGCCGGGAAGCCGGCGTCAGGGCCCGTTTCGGGCCGCTTTTTCGTTGAACCCCTCGCTTTCATGTTCAAGTCTCTTCGGGGCCGCCTCATCACGGTCGCACTCGTCGTTCTGACGGCCGGTTGGCAACTCTACGCACACAAGTCCGAAACGGGCCAATGGCTCAAGCTCGGTCTCGACCTCCAGGGTGGCATGCATCTGGTCCTCGAGGTCGACGACCCCGACGGCACGATGACCGCGGAAGCCAAGTCGGATATGATCGACCGGGTGGACCGGATCATCCGCACCCGCATCGACGAATTCGGCGTCGAAGAGCCCCTCATTCAGAAAGTGGGTGGCGAGCGTCTGATCGTTGAGCTCGCCGGCATCGACGACGAGGAGCAGGCCAAGGGTATCGTGCAGCGGAACGCCTTCCTCGAGTTCAAGAAGGTCCTTCCGACCTCGGATATGGATGGAGCTCTTCGTCGAGTCGACCGTGCCATCGTCGCTTCGCTCGGAGTCGACTCGATCACTGCGCTCGGACGCGCCGTGGTGCAGGAGGAGACGAGCAATCTCGAGAACCTGCTCTTTGGCACGGACACCGCGTCCGTCGACAGCGCAGCCGCGGCGGCGGATAGCGCGGCAGCAGCCGTAGCGGACTCAATCGAGGCTGAGGAGAATGCGTTGCGGCCGTTCTCGTCTCTTCTCCTCGTCGGGGACATCGAAGGAACCTATTTAGTGGCGGCAGCTGATCGCCCGATCGCGGAGATGTTTCTTGCGATGTCGGAGGTCGAGCGTGCGTTCCCGCGAGACCAGATCATGCTCTGGGGTTCCGAACTCGTCGGACAGGCGGCGCAGACCTACTACCGTCTCTACGTTCTTGAGGAGGACTCGTTTCTGACCGGTGAGGAGCTCGAAGACGCAACGGCGATGCGTGATCCGCAGTTCAACCAGTCGCAGGTTCAGTTCGAGTTCTCGCGTGCAGGTGGCCGGCAGTTCGCTCGCTTCTCCGGGGCCAATATCGGCAATTACCTCGCCATCGTGCTCGATAATGAGGTGATGAGCGCTCCAGTCATTCGTGACCGCATCGGCGCTCGCGGACAGATCGAAATGGGGCAGGGCACGCCGCTCGAAGAGGCACGCGACCTTGCACTCGTCCTTCGGGCTGGTGCGCTTCCTGCGCGTATCAACATTGTGGAGGAGCGCACCGTGGGTCCGTCGCTCGGGCAGGACTCGATCGATCAGGGCCGAATTGCCGGGATGGTCGGGATCGGCCTCGTGGTTGTGGTCATGATCGCCTACTACGGAATGGCGGGCTTCCTCGCCGTGGGCGCGCTGGGCGTCTATGTCCTGCTCGTTCTGGGTGGCCTCGCAGGCCTCAACGCCACGCTTACCGTACCGGGAATCGCGGGACTTATCCTATCGATTGGGATGGCGGTTGATGCGAACGTGCTGATCTTCGAACGAATTCGAGAAGAACTCGATCACGGTCGAGCGACGCGCACCGCGGTCGATGAGGGCTTCCAGCACGCGTTGTCGGCGATTGTCGATGCCAACATCACGACCCTCATCACGGCGTTGATCCTGTTCCAGTTCGGAACGGGCCCCGTCCAGGGCTTCGCTGTGACGCTTTCGATCGGAATCGTAGCATCCTTCTTCTCCGCACTCTTCGTGACCCGCTCCTTCTTCCTGGCGTACCTGTCGGGCAAGAAGGCGTCGGATCCGATCAGCATCTGAGCCCCGTATCATGAGACTCTTCAAGAACGCTCAGTACCGCTTCATCGAGAAACGCCGTGTGGCGTATGTCGTATCCGGCATCGTCCTGGCCATCGGCTTTGGTGCGATGATCACGAACATCGCCTCTCTCGGTAGCTGGCAGAACTACGGTGTCGACTTCCTCGGCGGATCACTGGTGCAGGTGCGTTTCGAGCAGCCGGTTTCGGCGGGTGACCTCCGCGACGCGCTCGGGGGCGCGCAGGCACCCCCGATCACGCAGTTCGGTTCAGAGAGCGAGTTCGTGATTCGAGCTCCTCTGGCTGAGGATGCGTCGATCACCGAGGTCGCCGCGAGCATCGAAGCGGACGTGGTGGCAAACCTGCCTAACAGCGGGGTCGAGGTTGTTCGTACCGAGCTGGTGGGTGCGAAGGTCGGGGCGGAGCTGCAGACCAAGGCCCTGCAGGCCGTGCTCTTCTCGTTTATCCTGACGCTGCTCTACCTCGCGTTCCGTTTCGAGCTTCGCTTCGGCCTGGCCGCCGTGATCGCGACGGCGCATGACATACTGATCACGCTGGGCTTTCTGGCTCTCTTCCGGGTCGAGATTGCGCTTCCGACCGTGGCCGCGATTCTCACGATTCTAGGTTACTCGCTGAACGATACGATCGTGGTGTTCGACCGGGTCCGTGAGAACATGGCGGCCAAGGGTGCGCGCAAACGGGATCCCGTCGACTTGGTCAACGAATCGATCAACGAAACGCTTCCACGCACGGTGCTTACCTCCGGAACCACCCTTGCGGTTCTGACAGCGCTGCTCGTCCTCGGTGGGGCCGTGATCCGTGATTTCACCATCGTGCTGATCCTCGGCGTCGTGATCGGTACGTATTCGTCAATCTTCGTCGCCTCTCCTGCGCTCATCGAGATCCAGAAGCGATGGGGCATGGGGAACTCCGACGGGAAGAAGAAGGAACGGCCTCAGCCCGCGACGGTGTGATCGAGTACTTCGACAGTCACTGCCATCTGACAGACACCGCCTTCCGGGATGACCGGGAGGCGGTGTTTCGTAGGGCCCGCGAGGCGGGTGTTACCCGACTCACGCTGATTGCCTCTTCATTGGATGATGCGTTGCGCGCTGCTGATCTCGCTGTCGATCGCGAGGGCGTGTTCAGCACCGTGGGTGTGCATCCCCATGCGGTCGGCGAGTCAAGGCCGGATGACCTCGAGCGGATACGCGGTCTGGCAACCTCGAAGGGAAGCGTCGTCGCGATCGGAGAGACCGGCCTCGACTACTTCTACGACAACGCGCCCCGGGCGCAGCAGCGGGCCTCGTTTGACGCACAGCTTGCCCTTGGGTTCGATCTCGATCTTCCGGTGGTTGTCCATGCCAGGGAGGCCGATGGGGACATCGCAGCCGCGCTCCGAAACATGCCGCGGGGTACGCGGGGTGTCCTTCACTGCTTCACCGGCGGCGATGAGGCATTCGCGGCAGCGATGGATGCCGGATGGTACGTGTCGGCATCCGGGATTGCCTCTTTCAAGTCGTTTCGTGCCTCCGACCTGCTGCGCGAGGTCCCTGATGACCGGATCCTCATCGAGACCGACTCGCCGTACCTTGCCCCGGTTCCGCTACGTGGGAAGCGGAACGAGCCTGCGAACGTGGTGCACGTTGCCGCGGCGGTGGCTGGTCTGCTGGACCGATCCATCGAAGAGGTCGCCCGGCTTACCACACAGAACGCCTGCCGGTTCTATGGGGTAGTTACTGCATGAGCCGAAGAATCCAGATTCTACCGGACGCCGTCGCCAATCAGATTGCGGCGGGTGAAGCTGTCGAGCGTCCTGCCTCGGCGGTCAAGGAATTGGTGGAGAACGCACTCGACGCGTGTGCTACGCGTGTGGAGGTGGCCATCGAACGTGGGGGGAAGCGCCGAATCCGTGTCAGTGACGACGGAATGGGAATGGGCCGCGAAGACGCACTGTTGTGCCTGGACCGCCACGCCACGAGCAAGATTCAGTCGGCGGACGATCTCGCGGGTGTCCCGACGTTCGGCTTCAGAGGTGAAGCCATGCCGTCGATAGCCTCGGTATCACGGATGTCGATCGAGACCTTTGACGGAGATGGCGAAGCGGGCACCCGCGTCGAGGTACACGCGGGTGGAATCAGTAGCGTGTCCGACTTCCCGCGCAGGCGTGGGACCACGGTCGAGGTGCGGAACCTGTTCTATAACGCACCGGTGCGCGCCCGTTTCCTGAAGTCTGTCAGCGCGGAGACGCGAGCGGCAAACGAGGTCGTTACGGCTCTTGCTCTTGCGAATCCGGGAGTCGCGTTCCTGCTGACCTCAGACGACCGTGTGCTCCTCGACCTGCCCGCTGCCGAAGCTGCCTCAGGCCGGATCGCTCAGGTCTGGGGGCTCGAGCATGCGGGTACTCTGATTCCTACCTCCGGAGGGGAAGATGGCCTTCACCTGGTCGGTCTGATCCAGCGACCTGACCAGGCACGGCCAGGCGTCCGTCGGAGCCATCTCTTTGTCAACGGACGGCCGTTCCGGTCTCCTGCACTCGTGCGGGCCGTCGAGCGCGGGTACCGCACCACGATTCCGCAGGGCGTGCGCCCCTGGCTCTTCCTCTACCTGCAGGTTCCGGGCAATCAGGTCGACGTGAACGTGCACCCGGCCAAGTCTGAAGTGCGCTTCCGGGACCAGAACCGCGTGGAAGGTCTCATCGAGCAGGCGGTCCGGACTTCGCTGGATGATGAGGCGAGCTCCGCAACCTTCGATCGTCCGCTTGGTGCGCCACCGATGGCGGTGCGCGAGGTGGGTGCGGGGCAGGGCGGCGCGGCCCCGCCGAGCGCCGTTGACCCACAAATGGCCCTGTTCGTTCCGGCATCCGACGACCCTGAAGGTTCTGAGACTGACGATTCGTTGGCGGGGTCTCACGCCGTGAGTCATGACGGGACAGCGGTGCTGCGAACGGCCAGAGCTCAGCCTCTCCCCGAGCCGGGTGCTCGGAAGCCGAGGCTCTGGCAGGTACTGGACACGTATGTATTTGCGGAAACTCGCGACGGTGTGCTGATTGTGGACCAGCATGCAGCCCACGAGCGGATTCTGTTCCAACGCCTGATGGACGGCTTCGAGGCAGGTGGGCAGGAGAGCCAGCGCCTGCTCTTTCCGCTCACGCTCAAGCTCACGGCGCCCGAAGTAGCGATGATCGAGGATCTCGGTGGCCTTCTGTCCCGGGCGGGGTTCGAGGTCGAGGGCTTTGGTGGCGATACCGTGATCGTGCACGCCGTCCCCAACCCGCACCGATACTTCGATGCCGAACGCGCGTTCCGAGAGATGATCCATGAACTGACGCATGGTTCGGATCTCGTGCGGTCCGCACGAAATCAACATGAGCGCATTGCGAGCACGTTCGCCTGCAAATCGGCGATTAAGGCCGGGCAGAAGCTCTCCGAAGCGGAGATGCAGGAGCTCTTCGATCAGCTGTTCGCCACCGAGCTACCGCACCACGACGTGCACGGGCGCCCCACGATCGTTCGGCTCTCCGGGGCGGAGCTGGAGCGGAAGTTCGGCCGGACGTGAGCGTGTCGAGGCCATCACGGTATGAAGGCCCGGTTCTGGTGCTTACCGGCCCGACCAGTACTGGGAAGACGGCCCTGTCGATCGAGCTGTCGCATCGCCGGCCCATCGAGATCATCTCGATGGACTCGCGGCAGGTGTATGTGGGGATGGATATCGGCACGGACAAGGCCAGCCCCCAGGAACGTGTCGCGATCCCTCATCACGGGCTGGATCTGGTTGCCCCTGACGAACGCTACTCCGCGGGCCAGTTCAGTCGGGACGCGCGGCGCTGGATCGAGGGGATCCGATCTCGCGGGGCGCTCCCGGTGATTGCGGGCGGGACCGGGTTTTTTCTCAAGAGCCTTCTCAACCCCATCTTCACCGAGCCCGAGCTGGAGACGGAACGTCGAGACCGACTACGGAACTGGACCGGGGTGCAGGAGCGGGAAACGCTTGAACGGTATGTGCGCGCTCTCGATCGTGATCGGGCGGATATTGCCATCGAGGGTGGCCCACAGCGCATGGCTCGCACAATCGAGGTCGCACTGCTCACCGGAGTTCCCCTCTCCCGGTGGCACCGCGTCTCTCCTCCTGAGGCCCCAGGGGTTCCGGCGGTTGTCGTCCTGCTCGATCTTCCTCGCGAGGAACTCCATCGACGCATTTCGATCCGGGTCGACCGAATGATCGCGCGCGGACTGGAAGACGAAGTGCGCAGACTCCTCGATATGGGATACGGCGATGCGGCCCCGGGAATGACCGGGACGGGCTACCGAGAAATGGCCCGCTTTGTGCGCGGTGAGGCTACTCTGCAGGAAGCGAAGGATGCAATCAGCAGTAACACCAGGAAGTACGCTCGCCGGCAGCGGACGTGGTTTCGGCACCAGTTACCAGACCATGCGGTGACGGTCGACGCGACCCAGTCAGTCCACCGGCAGGCTGAACTCGCGCTCACCGCATTGGACACCCAGGCGATCGAGAAATCCGAATGAAGATCGGCATCACCTGTTACCCGACATACGGTGGTTCGGGGGCCGTAGCCACGGAGTTGGGGCTGGCACTCGCTGAGCGAGGGCACGAGGTCCACTTCGTCTCGTACGATCAACCGTTCCGGCTGAGTAGCTTCCACGAGCGGGTGTTCTTCCACGAGGTCGAGATGGAGGACTATCCGCTCTTCGAGCACCCCCCCTATGCGCTGGCGCTCGCCGTTTCTCTGCACGATACGGCCCTTAAGCACGATCTAGACCTCGTCCACATGCATTATGCGATCCCGCACGCAGCTTCAGCCTACCTCGCGAGACAGATGCTGGGCGAGGAGCGGAGTCTCCGGATCGTCACCACACTGCACGGGACCGATATCACACTCGTCGGGCTGCATCCGTCGTTCCATGCGATCACGCGTTTCACCATCCTGCAGTCCGATGGTCTTACCGCAGTGTCGGAATACCTCAAGGCCCAAACGGTCCGGGACTTTTCCGTCTCGCCACAGCGTATCGAGGTGATTCCGAACTTTGTTGACACCCAGGTGTGGCGTCCCGGAAGGGAGCCGTGTCACCGACTGTCGCTGGCACCGGGCGGAGAGAAGATCGTGATGCACATTTCGAATTTTCGCTCGGTCAAGCGCGTCGAGGACGTCGTGGCCGCCTTCGCCGGCATTCGGGAGCGGGTGCCGGCGCGGCTGGTGATGGTCGGTGATGGCCCCGATCGCCCCCGAGCACGCCTGCGAGCCGAAGAACTGGGGATCATCGACGACGTGATGTTTCTCGGGAAGCACCAGTCTGTGGACGAGTTACTGTCCTGTGCTGACCTCTTCGTTCTCCCCTCTGAAAACGAATCCTTTGGCCTCGCTGCCCTCGAAGCGATGGCCTGCGGCACGCCGGTGGTGGCCACCCGGGCCGGGGGACTACTCGAGGTCGTGGAGGATGGCGTGACGGGCCGACTTCTCGATGTCGGTGATGTGGCCGGTATGGCGGCGGCCGGGTCCGAACTGCTTCTCGATGAGGAGCTCCATGCGCGAGTCTCGACGGCGGCCAGGGCTACGGCTGAAGCTCGCTATTCGGCACAGGCTGTCGTTCCGATGTACGAGGCGTACTACCAGCGAGTCCTGGCCGCATGAGCCTCTGGGAATCCCTGATCCTCGGGATCATTCAGGGCGCCACCGAATTTCTCCCGGTCTCGAGTTCCGGACACCTCGTGATCGCTCAGAACCTGCTGGCGGTGAGCATCGAGGGGGTCGCGTTCGAGGTCGCCGTCCACCTTGCGACGCTCGTGTCCATTCTCCTGGTCTACCGTTCTCGTGTCACTGAACTCGTAGGTGGAATGTTGACGGGGGAGCGAGCGGCGTTCGAGTACGCCGGCCTGGTCATCGTCGCCACCATTCCTGCTGGTATTCTGGGTGTTTTCGCCAAGGATCGGGTCGAGGCGCTTTTTGATAATCCGATCGTGCCCGGCGTTGCCCTCATCGTGACAGGGGCGATTCTCTGGAGTAGCCGCTCGCCGATCGAGCGGGCGAAGAGCGAGCGGCCGACATGGCAGATGGCCCTCGTGATCGGTCTGGCTCAGGCGTTCGCGCTCATCCCCGGCATTTCGCGGTCGGGGTCGACCGTGGTCGCGGCCGTGTGGCTTGGTCTCGAGGCTCGCGAGGCAGCGGCGTTTTCGTTCATGATGGCCGTGCCCGCCATCGCGGGGGCGGCGGTGCTCCAGGTCCCCGATGTGGGGGCCGGAGGCCCGGAGGGGCTCTCCGTATCCATTCTTCTCCTCGGCGGCATCGCCTCGGGAGTGACCGGTGTGCTTGCCATCCGGACATTCGTCGCAATGCTGGCGCGCCGATCGTTCCACTTCTTCGCGCCCTACTGCTGGGTCATCGGGGCGTTGTACCTGGCATTCGTCACCCTCAGATGACCGATCACGAACAGCACCGGCTCGACACGACGCGTGCGGCTGAGTTCGGCCTGCCTGGGTTCGAAGTGTGGGAGGAGATCGGGTCGACCAACGACCGAGCTCGGGTTCTGGCCCGGGAAGACAGGGATCGGGGGTGGCTTGTGGTCGGCATGAAGCAGACGGCCGGGCGGGGGAGGCGGGGGACGAGATGGGTATCCGCTCCGGGTGACGGAGTTTGGATGTCCATGGTACTCGCCCATCCCGACGCCATGGCCCAGCTCCCCCTTCTGATCGGGGTGGCGTGCGCGGAGGCGCTCGAGGAGGTCGTCAACGTGCCTGTGACGGTGAAGTGGCCGAACGATCTGATCATCGACGATCGAAAGCTCGGCGGCATTCTCGTCGAGCGAGGGACGGACTGGGTCGTAGCCGGGATCGGAATCAACGTCAGCGCTGCGCCAGATCCAGGGGAATGCCTGGATGGACCATCGGACCTTTCCCCAACAGCGCTTGCCGAGCACGCGAGGCACGTTCCTTCGGTCCTCGGCCTCGCAGGTACCCTGGCTCGCCGCATACTCGATCGCCTGGATGAGAGCGAGGGCGTCGATCGGGCGCTTCTCGCGTTCCGCTCCCGCGATGCGCTGAGAGGTCGATGGGTCCAGACTGATGAGCGAGGACCGGGGATTGCGCGTGGCGTCGACGAAGATGGCATGTTGTTGCTTGAACTGGACGACGGTTCGGTGGTGCCGGTGCGCTCAGGGAGCGTCCGCGTCCTGCCGCAGCCCTGACTGGAGGAGTCGCGGTGCAGCTTGTGGTCGACGTAGGAAACACAGAGACGGTCGTAGGGATCGCCTCTTCGCCGACCGAGATCGTCTCGGACTGGCGGGTGAGCTCGAGCGTGCCGCGCACTGGGGACGAGATGACCGCTCTCATCCGGGCGTTCCTGGCTGGCGACGGGGTGGACGAGGCCGGGATCGTTCGGGGTGTGGTCGGATCGGTTGTTCCGTCCGTTAACTACGTCTGGAAGAAGACGCTGGAGACCATCACGGGCGTCCCGGTCGTTTCGGTGGGACCGCACTCGCGGCTGCCGATCCGACTCGACGTGGAGGATCCCCTTTCTGTCGGGGCTGACCGCGTCGTCAACACAATGGCCGCCAAGACCATGTACGGTCGTGACACGATTGCGGTGGACCTGGGCACCGCTACGACGTTCGATTGCATCACGGCCGACGGCACCTTCATGGGTGGTGTGATCTCTCCCGGTCTGCGGGCGGGCCTCGATTGGCTTTCTGCTCGCACCGCCAAGCTGCCGCGGGTCGAGCTGCGTCCACCTGAACTCGTCATTGGCCGGCGGACCGAGACCTGCATCGAGAGTGGTGTCTTCTATCAGGCGATCGAGGCGGTCGATGGGATCGTTCGACGGATCAAGGACGAGTGGGGCCGTCCCGACGCTATGGTGGTCGCCACCGGCGGGTTTGCGAGCACCATGGGCCCCCATCTTCGTACGGTGGACCGGGTCGAGCCGTATCTGACGCTCTATGGTCTCGCGATGGCGGGTGAGTATCTGGCCGGCTGATTGCACCCAGACCGAATCCGTGACCTCCCACGAAGGGCCGCCGGCACGCTAGATTCCCAACCGTTGACGCTGCGGGTCGCCGCCCGCGTCCCTTACACAAGCTCATGACGCTTTCTCCCGTCTTCCGCTCGCAGACGTCCGTCCAGCTCCTGGCCGAGCACGGTGTCTGGTCCCGACTTGCACCGGACATGGAGGCCCAGGCCAAGGCGGTTCGGAAGGTCCATGAGGACCTGGAACAGCTGATCGATGCGCGGTTCCGGACCGAAGCGCACTATGTGCCGTCTGCGGATGAAGTGGCCACTCCTCAGGGGCTGCATTTTCTGCAGGAGTATTTCTTCCTGATTCTTTTCCGCTCGATCTTCCGATCACTGGGTGTCGGGCAGGCGCGGCTTCAGGCCTACACTGAACTCAATTTCTGCATCAAGGGAACGATCACTGCGGCAGACAATCTCTTCGACGATCAGGCGAAGACACTCCTTCCGCTGGCGCCGAGTTCGGGCGCCCGCTTCATGTCGATTCTGCAACTCATGTCGTTCGAACGGCTCCTGCGTGGTGTGCTGGATCGCGCCGCTCAGCGCGGAGCGCTCGGTCTTGAAGACGTGGCCACAATTCAGCGGGCCTTGATGGATCGCATGGCGGAGATCGGTGTGCTGGAAGGTTCGGAGGAGGGAGGCGTTGCCGAGATTCCTACTCCGGATGCCATGGTCGACTCCGTGCACCGCGTACGTGGCGGCGCGCTGTTCGCACTGGCGTTTGCCGCTCCTTCAGTCCTCGAAGAGGGTGAGCTGGCCGAGCGCATGGTGGATGCGGAAGAAGCGATCGCACGCTTGGGTACGGCATTCCAGATCGTAGACGACCTGACCGACTTTGAGTTCGACGTGGGGCGTCGCTCACACAATCTCCTCGTGTCTGAGATCTACCACAGCGGCACTGAGGAAGAGAAGAAGGCGCTCACACGGATGTGGGATGGTGGCTCGATTCCGGAAGGAGCTGTAGAAGGTCTGTTTTCGGATGCTGGGCGGGCCGTCCTCGAGCGGGCGTACGTGGAGGCTCGCGCGTCGTTCGCGACGCTCCACCAGTTGGGGCATTGGTTCGATCCCGCGCTCGCGGACGAGGTGGTTCATGCGATCGTAGGCCTGGAAGGGGTGGCGCGCATGGAGGCGCTTACGTCGGAGGTCTGACTGTGCCGTCGTTGGACCCCATCGTCATCTGGGGCGCCGGTGCCATGGGCGGCTCGATCGGTTCGTGGTTGTTCAGAGCCGGGCACGACGTGGTCTTTGTCGACTCGGATCAGGCACACGTGCAGGCGATCCGGAATCGGGGTCTTCGGATCACGGGACCGATCGGCGAGTTCACGGTGTCTGCGCCATGTATGCTGCCCCACGAGATGCCTTCGGATCTGGGAACCGTCCTGCTCTGCGTGAAGGCGCATCACACCGAGGCAGCCCTTGATGTACTCGCACCGCTTCTGCACTCCGACGGATTCATCGTCTCCGTCCAGAACGGACTGAACGAACGGCTGATAGCCGAACGCGTCGGCGTGGCTCGGACCGTGGGTTGTTTCGTGAATTTCGGGGCCGACGTGACGGAGCCGGGGGTTGTGATGCGCGGTAACCACGGTGCTTGTGTCGTGGGAGAGTTGGACGGTACGGTCGGCGTACGGATCAGGGCTGTGCACGCTGCGATGCGCAGCTTCGAGCCGGGTACGCTTCTGACCAGGAACATCTGGGGCTATCTGTGGGGGAAGCTGGCCTACGGGTCGATGCTCTTTGCCACCGCGTTGGCGGATGCCTCCATTGCCGACGTCCTGGCCGAGGAGGAGTATCGGCCAGCGCTTATCGGGCTCGCGCGCGAAGCGATGGCGGTGGCGGCTGGGCACGGCGTTCGACCCGAGCCCTTCGATGGTTTCGACCCCCGTGCCTTCACGGCTGAGGCGACGAATCGAGATGCCCGGGCGAGCCTCGATCAGCTGGTCGCGTTCAACCGACGCTCCGCCAAGAGTCATAGCGGTGTGTGGCGTGATCTAGCGATCCGCAGGCGTAAGACGGAAGTCGATGCCCAGATCGCAACGATCGCAACTCTTGGGGAGGCGGTTGGGATTGACGTACCCCTCACCACGAGGCTGGTGAGGCTGATCCACGACGTGGAGACCGGACGTCGGAAACAGGGGTGGGAGACCCTTGGAGCCCTGTCAGTGGACTCAGGTTGCGCCTGACCCGGACCTTCCGAACGCAGTGGGAGATGTTGGCCAGTAGCGGTACGACGAGCGAGTGGGGTCACGCCGAATGTGGTGGATCTCCCGCAGTTGACAGTCGAGTCGAGGATTCGAGATTTCAAGGCTGTTAGCACTCGGAGTGTCTGAGTGCTAACGCTCAAATGAATCCCACGCACGACTGACCAACGCACTAAGGAGGAGTTCCGAATGGCAAAGGCAGCTGCAGTGAATGTTTCGCCGCTCGCGGACCGCGTCGTGGTGAAACCGCTTGAGGAAGCCGAGCAGATGCGCGGTGGCCTCTACATCCCCGACACGGCGAAAGAAAAGCCGTCCCAGGGTGAAGTCGTGGCCGTTGGCCCCGGCAAACTTTCCGATGAGGGTGCACGCCTCGAGATGGATGTCTCGGTCGGCGACAAGGTGCTCTACGGCAAGTACAGCGGTACGGATGTCACGCTGGAGGGTGAGGAGTACCTCATCCTCCGCGAGTCCGACATCCTCGCCATTGTCTCGTAACGCGTACGCAATCGACTAGGAGAACACGAATCATGGCAGGAAAAGAGCTCGGATTCGACGTCGAGGCGCGAGCGCGCCTCAAGCAGGGCGTCGACAAGTTGGCTTCTGCGGTCAAGGTGACCCTCGGTCCCAAGGGCCGGAACGTGGTCCTCGATCGCAAGTTCGGATCGCCCACGGTGACCAAGGATGGTGTGTCCGTGGCCAAGGAGATCGAACTGGAAGATCCCGTGGAGAACATGGGTGCCCAGATGGTCAAGGAAGTCGCCACCAAGACGTCCGACGTCGCGGGTGACGGCACTACGACCGCCACGGTGCTCGCCCAGGCGATTTTCAGTGAGGGCCTGAAGAACGTCACCGCCGGCACTAACCCGATGGGCATCCGCCGCGGGATCGACAAGGGTGTCGAGATGGTCGTAGCGGAGCTACAGGCGCTCTCGACTGAGACGAAGGACAAGAAGCACATCGCGCAGGTCGGAGCCATCTCGGCGAACAACAACGCCGAAATCGGTGAGCTGATCTCCGACGCGATGGAGAAGGTCGGTAAGGACGGCGTCATCACGGTTGAGGAGGCCCGTGGCCTCGAGACGACGCTGGACACCGTTGACGGGATGCAGTTCGATCGCGGCTACCTCTCTCCGTACTTCGTGACGGATCCGGAGCGGATGGAAGTGGTCCTTGAGGACCCGATGATCCTCATCCACGACAAGAAAGTCGGCTCGATGAAGGACCTCTTGCCGATCCTGGAAAAGGTCGCCCAGACGGGCCGCCCGCTTCTGATCGTCGCCGAGGACGTCGAGGGTGAAGCCCTCGCGACGCTCGTCGTGAACAAGCTGCGCGGCACGCTCAAGGTCGCGGCCGTGAAAGCGCCGGGCTTCGGTGATCGCCGGAAAGCGATGCTCCAGGACATCGCAGTCCTGACAGGTGGCCAGGTGATCTCGGAAGAAGTCGGATTCAAGCTCGAGAACGCCGTGGCCAGTGACCTCGGTTCTGCAAAGCGTGTCGTCATCGACAAGGACAACACGACCGTGATCGACGGTGCAGGTGACGCTGACAAGATCAAGGGCCGGATCGAAGAAATCCGTGTCGCGATCGACAAGAGCACGTCGGACTACGACCGCGAGAAGCTGCAGGAACGCCTTGCGAAGCTCGCAGGTGGTGTTGCGGTCATCAACGTCGGCGCGGCGACCGAAACCGAGATGAAGGAAAAGAAGGCGCTCGTCGAAGATGCGCTGCACGCTACGCGTGCGGCCGTCGAGGAGGGCATCGTTCCGGGTGGTGGTGTTGCGCTGCTTCGCGCGCAGGCGAAGCTCTCCGGGCTCAAGCTCGACCGTGAGGACGAGCAGATCGGTGTCCAGATCCTGTACCGGGCGCTCGAGCACCCCATCCGTCAGATCGCCGCGAACGCGGGCGTCGAGGGCAGCATCGTCGTTGCTACAGTCCGCGACGGAGACGGCGCGTTCGGCTACAACGCACAGACGGACGACTACGAGGATATGGTGAAGGCCGGTGTCATCGATCCGACGAAAGTGGTGCGGTCCGCGCTCCAGAACGCCTCGTCGATCGCAGGCCTCCTCCTCACGACGGAAGCTGTCGTCGTGGATATGCCGGAGGGGGATGGCGGTGGTGCTGGTATGCCCGACATGGGTGGCATGGGCGGTATGGGTGGCATGATGTAACCCACTCGCCTCAGGCGATTCGGATCGAGACGTTCGGTCCGGCCAGCGGCCCGGTCACCCTGAGGTGGCCGGGCCGTTTGGGCTGGGTACACCCTGGTCTGCCCCCATGGCGGTGGTTGGACTTCGGACTGTGGGCGGGGGACGCGGCTCGAGGAGCGGATGTGTTGGAGCGAACCGAAGAACGGTCTAACGGCCGGCCGCGTGACAAGCGGCGCATGTGGCCCAGATATCCCCAAGTACCTCCACCCGCTCCGGCGCGGTGCGTGATGTGACGGCTCTGTCAGCCAGCTGGCGGAGGCGGGCACCCATGGCTGCGACGGTGTTCGCATCCTGACCAGTTGGGAGGCCTTCAGGGAGGGCTCCGAGTTCCTTGATCCCCTCCGCTCCGGCAAACCAGGTCCGATCAGACGGCCCAACAAGCCCGTCCCACAGGAGGCGGGACGCCCAGTTCAGCCCGGCCATGTGACGTGCGGGGCTTCCGACAGGAGGAGGTCCACCGAGGGTGAAGCGCTCACCGAGTGGAACCCCGTTTTCCGTGTGACAGGTGCCGCAGGTCTGGGCGATCTTCGCCGCACCCGCGGCAGCTTCTTCGCGCGTATCGGCCATTGCGGCCTCACGAGCTTCCCACCTCATGGGTCCGAGCTGAAGAATGATCTCGGCGGGAAGGTCATGGGCTGGCTCCAATTCAGCCAGATCGCGGGCGGCGCGCCGAAACTCTTCCAGCTCCCCATGCAGGGCGAACTGGCGCACCTCGAGGGCCAAATCGAAATGGGTGATCATCTGGCCCCGGGCGGGGCTACCCATATAGGGATCGGGCCGGGATGCGCACGCCCACACAGAGAGAGCGGTGGCCACGACTGTGATGGCCTTCACCGGATTCCTGAACATCGTTCGCCTCCCTATTCAGTGATGCACGTTACGACCAGGCTGACACCGTTCCTCAAAGGTCGCAGGTCGCGGGTTGCGGCGGCGTCGGGAGATGCCAGTGATCGGCGTCGGGGGAACTCCCGGTCGTTGATGCGAGTGAAGCGCGTCACCGTGAGGGGGCCGATCGTCTCGTCGCGGAAGACTGCGTCGCACATTCATGAGGGGTCCTGGCTCGACGGAGGATCGTCGGCCAACCCACACCGAAATGACCGCCGCTAGCCGCCTTCTGGCGACTGACCGGAACGTCATGCTCCGCCACGTGAGGTCCCACCACCACGCTACGCGTGTTGTCCTCAATCACACCCCGACCCGGCAGAGGCTGCGGGCGGTGAGTAGGCCCATCGCGGGCGCTTAACGCTTCCCGGGCGTGTAGGTCTCTTCGGCGTTGGCCTCGATGTCCTCGGGGTAGTAGTAGACGGGCCTGAGGTCACCGGTCGCGTACCGCTCGGCCTGATCGTTGAAGTGTGGAGACTCGGGGTCCCCACTCTCCCCGCCGGCCGTGATGGCCAGCGCCGTGACGCGCTCGCCGAATTCGACTACGGCCACGAAGGAGTTCCCGCTCGTTCCGTATCGACGCACCGTTCCGGGGTAGCGACGTGCCCCGAAGGACGCGAGGGAGCCCCATCGGCCCGAGTGGAACCCGACGGGAATACTGGGCGCGTCATCGGAAAATGGCTGCTGGATGTCGCCGTTGATACGCTGGAAGCGGTTGATCTCGCCCCAGGGCGTTCGCCAGTCGCCGAACTCGGTCGCGAGGAGGTCTGAAGCTGCCGCGAGCGACTGGAGGTGCTCATCGATCGATGCCTGTTGAGCGATATAGTCGGTGGTGCTCATACCAGCAGTCCGCGCCCTCTGGGCGACCCGCTGCATCATGTCCTCGGCCCAATACGTGGCGAGTGAGGTCGCGACCGACGCGACGTCCCATCGGTAGTCCCAGGAACGCAGCACCTCGATTTCCTCAGAAAGCTGAGCCTTCAGCGGGTTCGACGACGGTGCGGTATCGTAGGCCCGGACCAGCGCCGGCACGATTGGCTCGAAGCCCGGCAGCTGAGAGCTGTATGCGACCTCGGTGAGCAGGGTCTCGAGTGTGAAATCCGTCCGGTTCTCGAGGACACGGATGGCATGAATTCCGCGCGCATTCTCGCCGCTGCGCTGGAAGTACCTCGGGTACTCCGACTCCCTGGGACTGTCGGGGCCTGCTGAACTGTATGGCCAGTTGTTCGTATTCTGCAGCCATCCGACCGACGGATTGAAGACGTTAGGGGTCTCGTCGATGGAGTGCGGCTCACCCCAGTCGTTCGCGGAGAGGCTGCCGTCCACCGGCTGCGTCCAGTCAAGGTCGGTTCGCCGTTTCGGGACGAAGTTCGAATGCCAGTACGCGATATTGCCCTCCGAATCGGCGAAGACCGTGTTGTTCGACGAGTTCGTGTGCATCTCCATGTTCTCGCGGTACCCGGCGAGATCGGTGCGCTTTGTCCGGTCCCACGACTGAATCAGCGCGGAGAGCGGCTCCTCCATGAGTGCGGTCGCCACCCACTTGCCGTCCTGCGCCCGCACGATGGGCCCATGGTGGGTGCGGAAGGTCGTGAACGTGCGTTCTTGCATGCCCGCGTCCGTGAGATACGAAACCGTGACTTCCTTGGTCTCTACGGGACGCTCCTCACCGTCCACGACGTAGAAGAACTGCCCGTCGTGTTCAACGACGGTCTCCAGATACTCGTCGATATTGTCGACCCCGCTCGAGGTGTGCATCCAGCCTGCGTTCTCGTTGAAGCCCTGGTAGATGAAGAACTGACCCCAGGTCGACGCGCCGTACGCGTTCAGTCCCTCGTCACTCCGCATGTGCAGTTCGGAGCGGAAGAAGAATGACGTGTGAGGGTTGATCAGCAGCAGCGCGTTCCCGTTGACGGTGTTCTCGGGTGCGATCGCGATGCCGTTTGATCCACGGGGCTCTTCCCAGTCGATCAGAGGGGCATCGATGTCGAGTTGCGCCATGGCCATACCCATCGGGCCGTTCTCGTAGAAGGCCTCGAGCTGCCGCGTATTCACACGCTCGATGTCGCCCCCGATCGAGCCCTCGCTGAACGTCAGGGCCATCCACGGCTCGAAACGATCCAGCACCATGGGATCGGTCTGGGGATGCGTATGCAGGTAGTAGTTCAATCCCGCTGCCCAGGCATCCATGAGATCCTTCAGCCACTGCGGACTCTCGGCGTACATCCCTTGAATCTCGACTGGGTCGATGAAGAGCTTCATGCGCAGGTCTCCCCAGAGCTCCTCCTCGCCGTAGGCCTCTGCGAGCCGACCCTGTGAGAAGAGGAAATTGCGCTCGATCCGGTGGAAGTCGTCCTCGGCTTGGGCAAAGACGGCGCCGAAGACGGCGTGCGCGTCCGTGGGCCCATGGACGTGCGCGATCCCCCAGTCGTCTCGTGTGATCGTGATCTCGTCGGCCATCGCTTCCCACGCGGCGACCTCGGGATCGGTCGGTGTGCAGGCGACCAGGGTCAGGGAGAGCAGCAGGAGCTTCTTCATGGCATTCCGGTTGGGGCTGGGGACTGCGGCAGGGAAGGCCGTCATTGTAGGCCCGAGAGCGCAAACGGACCATTGCCAGTGACTCGAACGAGAGCCGGATGTGGTACCTCTACCGATTGATTTGGTCGGAAACCCGGCCACATCCGAGGGCACTTCGCCGCTTGCCGCGGGTGTCTACGATGCACCCCGTGCGGAGGTCACGCGCACTCCCTAGGATTGTGGGACCACTCCGTCCGCTGAATGCCTTCAAGGGTCGTTGTCCATGCGTCTTGTCCTTCGAGCTCTACCCGCCGTCGCCGTAGCCATCCTGCTTCCTCCCGCCGTCGCGGCTCAGACGCCCGACCAGGTTTCGGCGGTTGCCAACGCGCTTCAATGGCGTGAGATCGGCCCCACGATCATGGGTGGTCGAGTCTCGGATCTCGCTGTGGTGGAGACGGATCCGTCTGTTTTTTATGTCGGGACCGCGACCGCGGGTGTCTGGAAGACAGAGAACGCGGGAATCACGTTCACGTCACTCTTCGACAGCGAGGTGACTGCGTCTGTCGGAGATGTGACCGTCGCGCCTTCGAACCCCAACGTCGTCTGGGTCGGAACGGGTGAGCCCCAGAATCGACAGAGCTCGCCATGGGGCAACGGGGTGTACCGGTCGACGGATGCCGGTGCGAGCTGGACTCACCTCGGACTCGCGAGCACTCACCACATCTCGCGTATTCAGGTGCACCCGAGGGACCCGGATGTCGCCTACGTAGCCGCAATGGGCCACCTGTGGGGCTCGAATGCAGAACGCGGTGTCTACCGAACGACCGACGGCGGCCATACGTGGGATCAGGTTCTCTTCGTGGACGCGAACACGGGTGCGATCGATCTCGCCATGGACCCGAACGACCCCATGACACTCTTCGCCGCGATGTATCAACGGCAGCGGAAGGCCTGGGGATTCAACGGTGGTGGACCGGGTAGCGGCCTTTACCGGACGACCGACGGGGGTAACAGCTGGGTAGAACTGACCGAAGGACTCCCCCTGGGCGACAAGGGGCGTATCGGACTCGACATTTATCGCCGCGACGGGAACTTCATCTGCGCCTTGGTCGAAGCGGACGCGCGAGGGCCGGGCCTTGGCCCGGACAGCGACGTCGAGAACGGCGTCTACTGCTCGACGGATCGCGGCGACACCTGGGAGCAGCGCTCGACGACGAACAACCGTCCCATGTACTACTCCCAGATCCGAATCGACCCGAACGATCCGGAGCGTATGTACCTCGGTGGCGCCAACATGTACCGGACCTCCGATGGTGGACGGACATTCACCGCAGACGCGGCGGCCGGTGTACACCTCGATCACCACGCGCTCTGGATCAATCCAGAGAACTCGGATCACATGATTTTGGGAAGCGACGGTGGTGTCTCCATCAGCTGGGACCGCTCCGACAACTGGTATCAGTTCCGGAATCTCCCACTGGGCCAGTTCTACGAGATCGGCGTGGACATGCGTGATCCGTACCACGTGTGCGGCGGTCTCCAGGACAACGGGTCGTGGTGCGCGCCCAGTGACACGCGGTCGAACCAGGGGATCCGTACCCGCGACTGGTACAACGTCGGTGGTGGCGATGGCTTCTTCACCGTGATGCACCCGACGAATACAGCGCTGATGTTCGGAGAGTCGCAGGGCGGCAACATCTATCGCGTGAACCTGGAGACGATGGAGTCGACCCGGATGAGACCGATCGGTCGTCCCGGTGGCGACGGCGAGATGCCCGATCTCCGCTGGAACTGGGACACACCAATCGTGCTATCCACCCACGACGAGAACACGGTGTACGCCGGGTCGAACGTTCTCTTCCGTTCCACGGATCTGGGTCAGAGCTTCGACGCGATCAGCGGAGATCTCACGTGGGCCATCGATCGGGATACGCTGAGGATCATGGATGTGCCGGGTGCGGAGCCGCAGATGTCCAGAAACGACGGCCAATCTTCATACGGCAACCTGACGGCGGTCGCCGAGTCCCCTCGGGACGCGAACGTGATCTATACGGGCGCGGACGATGGGCGGCTTCACGTTACGCAGGATGGCGGAGGGACGTGGACGGACATCACGGACCGGGTGCCCGATCTTCCGGCGTACTCGTACGTGACGCGGATCGTCGCGTCGCACGGAGCGCCGGGCACCGTCTTTGCCGCGTTCGACAACCACCGCAACGATGACTTCAACGCCTATGTGTATCGCAGTGACAACTTCGGGCGCGACTGGGATCTGATTACGGATGGTCTGCCCGTCAGTTCGATGAACGCGCTGGCGCAGCACCCCGACAACGCGCAGCTGCTCTTCTCGGGCAACGAAGTCGGCGTCTACGTCTCCGCAGATCGTGGGGAGAACTGGGTCCGGATGACGAATGGTCTGCCCACCGTTCCTGTGGACGACATCAAGATTCACCCCCGCGACAACGATCTCGTGATCGGGACACACGGTCGCGGAATCTGGATCCTCGACGATATCGGTCCGCTGGAGCATCTCGACGGGAGCGCGGTCGCGTCGACGGCGCACATCTTCCCGATGCGTCGTGCCACGTCATACAACCCGTATACGCCGCAGGGGTGGACTCCCGGCATTTACGCCGCATCGAATCCTTTGCCGGGCGCGCGGATTCGGTACCACCTCTCCGCCGATGTGGACGATCTTTCACTGAAGATCATGGAGGCCACGGGGGAGCTCGTTCGCGAGCTGGATGCACCTATGTCAGCCGGAGTGCACGAGCTCGTGTGGGACTTGCAGATCGAGGAACTGGACGACGACGGGGATTCGCGGGGGGTGGGCCCGCGTGTGCTTCCGGGCGTGTACATCGTGCAGCTCACCACCGGGACGGACATCGTGCAAGTCGAAGTGTCTGTCCGTATGGACCCCCGGGTCCAGATGGGTCGTCGTGATCTCATGGTGCGGCATCAGAGCATGATGGAGTCGTATCGGCTGGGTCATGCCGTGGGCACTGCAGAAGACGCACTGAGCGAGATGGAGGACCATCTCGACGCCGCGGAAGAGCTCCTCGGAGATCGCGCGCCGGAGAACCTGGCCGCGCAGATGGAAGAGCTGCGGAACACGCTCGATACCCTCGCGGACGACCTCGATGAGGTGTCCCGTGGAACCGGGGCATGGCGCGGCATCCAGAGGTCCGGGTCGATGCCGACCGCGGATGCACTCTACCAGATCGAGCGATCCTGGGAGGACGTACCTCTGGTGATCGATCGCATCAATGGCGTCATGAGCGAGTTTACGGCGATCATGGGACAGGTCTACGCCCCCGCCGTGATGCCGGAGGCCCCGGGCATGGTCCCGGCACCTTCGCGCGAAGGCTGATCGGTGCCGAAGAGTCGGTTCATCGAAGCGGAGCGCCTGAAGCCGTTCATCGTGTATCTGGCGGCAGCATTCCTCGTGGTTCTCCTCCTGGGAACCGCGGTTCCCCCAGGGCCGCCGAGAACGGTCCTGGTCCTCGCCTGGCTGCTGCTGTTTCCGATCGGTGGTTGGAAGATTCTCAACAAACCGGCGAACTAACGATATGACGTCTTTTCGAACGGTCTCGATCCCCGGCCTGGCGCTGGGTCTTACACTCATGGTTGCCGCGCCCGGTGCCGGGCAGTGGCCGTCGGACGACGCGACGCCGACCGAGTTCAATCTGGCGATGAACGCCAAGATTCTGTGCTCCGGGATCTGGGTGCAGGGGCGGGACCCCGTACTGCACGTCGCGGGCGACCTGCGGCGCTTCGACCATTTCGGTTGGGGCGACGACTTCACGTATGCGATCGACGAGGACAGCAGACGTGTCACGCTCTCGTCGCCGCGATCACCTCACGACCGGATTGCACAGTACAACGGCGATCAGGGCTGTTCTGTTCTGCCTCGGGGCATGGACGACATCCAGTTCACGCCGTCCGACGTTGGCCGGGCTTGGCCTAACCGTTCCTGGCAGCGCTGGCCGATGGGCGAACGCAAGTCTGATGGTGCGCTCCCATCCGAGGTCGACGCGCGTGCGCTCGAGGACGCGCTCGACTGGGCGATCGCCAACCACGAACACGGTCAGAACACGCGTGCCTTCGTGGTGGTGCACAAGGGGCGGATCATCGGCGAACGGTACGCTCCGGGTGTACCGCGCGACATGCCCCATCTCTCCTGGTCTCAGGGGAAGTCGATCACCGCGGCGCTCATCGGGGTACTCGTGCAGCAGGGCGCACTGACGCTCGATCAGCCTGCGCCGGTCGCGGAATGGGCGAATGACGCGAGGAGCACGATTACGATCGCTGATTTGCTGCACATGAGTTCCGGACTCGCCTTCAACAATTTCGGCCTTGGCAACGAGAACTCGCTCACGACCGACAACCATCATTTCCGGATCTATTTCGACGGCATCAACGTCTTCGATCATGCCGTGAGTTTTCCGCTCGCCGTGGACCCGGGCACCCGGTGGCGATACCTGAACTCCGATCCGCTCACGTTGGGCCGAATCGTACGTCAGACCGTCGAGGCGAGGGGCGATGACTATCACTCTTTTCCGTGGACGGCACTCTTCGACCGTATCGGCATCAAGAACGCGGTCCTCGAGACCGATGCGTGGGGTAATTTCATCCTCACGGGATACGACTACATGTCCGCCCGGGACTGGGCTCGATTCGGGCTTCTGCACCTCCAGGACGGAATCTGGGAGGGCGAGCGGATCTTGCCCGAGGGATGGGTCGAGTTCGTGAGTACGCCCGCTCCGGCAAGTGAGGCCCGGGACTATGGTGGACAATTCTGGCTGAACGCCGGCGGGCAGCACGACCGTATCCCCCAGGACGCCTATTGGCCGTCCGGCTTCATGGGTCAAAATACGGTCATCATCCCTTCACGAGATGTGGTGATCGTTCGGCTGGGCCCAAGTCCGGGTGGGGGCGGCGCCTACATGAACGAATACGTGGGGCGGGTCCTGGATGCGATCGATGTGGGCCGGAACGACTGACGGCTACGACTCCAGTGTGGTTGACCCCATGGGGGGCTCCCGCCATCCTTCGCCCTGACGATCACAGCAGGAGACGACAGTGTTCGGCAACACCACCACGACGACCACGACCACCGGCCAGACTACTGGGCGGGGGGTTGCGCTCGTCGGTTAGGCCACGCCGAACCAGAGACGAGACGCGGCCCCCGAACCACGGGCGCCGCGTTTTTTCATGCCCGTGGGTGCCCGGCTGCCCAGGCAGCCTTCGGTAAACACGTACATCCACGAACCAGACGACATCATGTCCAGCGAACAGATCAAGATCACGCTCCCCAACGGCGACGTCCTCGACCTCCCGACGGGGTCCACGGGCGGCGATGTGGCTGCCAGCATTGGGCCGGGGTTGGCCAAGGCCGCCGTCGCCGCCGTGGTGAATGGCGAGACGATCGGGCTCATGGAGCCGATCGAGTCCGACGCCGAGATCCAGATCCTTACGGAGCGCGACGAAGACTCCCTTGCTGTCCTCCGTCACTCCGCCGCGCACGTCCTCGCGACAGCTGTACGCGAACTCCGTCCGGGTGCAGGCATCGGCTTCGGGCCGGCGATCGACGATGGCTTCTACTACGATTTCGAGGTCGACGAGCCCTTCACCCCCGAAGACCTCGAGCTCTTCGAGCAGAAGATGGCCGAGGTCACGGAAGCGGATCAGCCGTTCGAGCGCAGACAGGTCACCAAAGAGCAAGCTCGCGAGCTCTTCCGCGATGATCCCCTGAAGTTGGAGCGACTCGAGGAGTTCGATGACAACGAGGTGATCACGGTCTACGAGAACGGACCGTTCCTCGATCTGTGCAAGGGCCCCCACATCCCCAGCACGGGCAAGCTGAAGCACTTCAAGCTGCTCTCTGGCGCAGGCGCGTACTGGAGGGGCGACGAGAAGCGTCAGATGCTGCAGCGCATCTACGGAACGGCCTTTCACAAGAAGAAGGACCTTTCACAGCATCTGCACCGAATCGAAGAAGCCAAGCGTCGAGATCATCGACGGCTCGGCAGGGAACTCGGCTTCTTCCAGTTCCACCCCGTCTCTCCCGGCGCTGCGTTCTGGACGCCTCGTGGCACGACGCTGTACAACACGCTCGAGGAGTTTGTACGGGACCGGCAGCGGGACGACTTCCTGGAGGTCCGGACGCCTCTGATGTACACGAAGGAGCTGTGGGAGAAGTCCGGGCACTGGGGGAAGTATCGCGAGAACATGTTCCTGGTGCTCGACAACGAGTCGGGTGAGCACGACATGTCGCTCAAGCCGATGAACTGCCCGTCGCACTACCTCTACTACGCCTCGGAGACGCACTCGTATCG
Source organism: Gemmatimonadota bacterium (assembly GCA_028873595.1). Taxonomy (GTDB): domain Bacteria; phylum Gemmatimonadota; class Gemmatimonadetes; order Longimicrobiales; family Gaopeijiaceae; genus UBA2589. Next base: position 105,528 of record JAPPOV010000002.1, read on the forward strand.
CGAGCTGCCGATCCGGTACACGACGCTCGATGTGCTTCACCGCAACGAGCTTTCAGGGGCGCTATCCGGCCTCACGCGTGTCCGTCAGTTCGCTCAGGACGACTGCCACGTCTTCCTGCGAGAGGATCAGATCGCCGAGGAGGTCCAGTTCCTGACGGACTTCATCCTTGGGCACTACGAAGCGTTCGGCCTGGAGTCGCGGATCAAGTTCGCAACGCGCCCCGAGATGCGAATCGGGAGTGACGAGCAGTGGGATTACGCCGAAGGCGCGCTGCGAGAGGCTCTCGAGGCCACGGGTCGCGACTACGACGTCGAGGAGGGCGACGGCGCCTTCTACGGACCGAAGATCGACTTCCACGTGACCGACTCGATCGGACGGAGTTGGCAACTGGGCACGATCCAGCTCGACTACAATGCACCCGAGCGCTTCGACCTCGAGTACATCGGGAGCGACAACACGCCTCATCGCCCGGTCGTGATCCACCGGGCTGTGTGTGGCTCGTTCGAGCGCTTCATCGCGATCCTCATCGAGCACTATGCCGGAGCCTTCCCGACGTGGCTCGCCCCCGAGCAGGTCCGTGTGCTCTCCGTGGGGCAGGACTGGGATGAGAGCGCCCAGGAGCTGGTCAAGGCGCTCAAGGACTCAGGTGTGCGCGCAACGCTGCATTCACGGGAGACGCTCGGCTATCGGATCCGCGAGGCCGAGATGCACAAGATCCCGTACATGGGTGTGGTCGGGGAGCGAGAGGCCGCGGATGGTACGGTCGCGGTCCGGAAGCGCGGAGCCGGGAAGAAGCAGGAGGTGATGTCCCGCGAGGACTTCATCGCGCTCGTTACGGAGCAGGTTCGGACCCGGGCGCAGGACTGAGCGGGCCGGCCGGGAGGGGACACCTCACTCGGCTGCGACGGGTTGAGCCCAGCGGCCTCGACGTCGCAGCGTGACCTCGCGATGGGTTCGATCGCGTCGTTCGACTCCACAGGACCTGACGGAGTGCAGACGCTGCGTACACTCGTGGCTGGGCTCCGCCCCGAGTGTGTCCGGGTGTCCGGTTGACCGTGTGCGGGCGTCTACACATGTTTCGGCTCCACTCTCAGGAGTGGAGGACAATTGAAGAAGTGAGCCGTTCGACCGACGGCTCCACCTTCAGGGATCTTCGGATCCTGTTCGAAGGTCGCTCGGGTCGGTGCTCAGGAGCGTCAATCCTGCGTATGCGCCCCGGTCGCGGCCCGAGATTCGTCTCAGGCTTTTTTCGTAGGTAGACGGTAAGGCAGGATGAGGCCCGGAAGGGGCTCGCATCGAGACTCCATCGGAGGACAAGGACATCAGCAGAGACCGAGTACGTGTCAACGACCAGATCAGGATCAGCCCCATCCGGCTGATCCAGGACGACGGTGAGCAGATCGGCATCGTCTCCATCGACGAGGCCCGGGAACGGGCAGAGGTACGGGGGATGGACCTGGTCGAAGTCGCCCCCGATGCGCGACCGCCCGTGGTCAAGATGATGGACTACGGCAAGTACAAGTACGAAGCGGATCGGCAGCGACGTGAGGCACGCAAGAAGCAGCACACCATCCGGGTGAAGGAAGTGAAGTTCCGGCCGGGCATCGAAGACCATGATTACAACTTCAAGGTCGGCCACGCCCGGCGGTTCCTCGAGGAGGGGAACAAGGTCAAACTGACGATGATGTTTCGGGGTCGTCAGGTGACTCATCCGGAGATTGGAAAAGAAGTTCTGGCGAGGGTCATGGAAGACCTGCAGGAAGTTGGAGCGCCGGAATCGTTCCCGAACATGGAAGGGCGGATCATGTCGATGGTCCTGGCCCCGTTGAAAGACTGACAGACACAACCCCGGACGGATCGGGGCGATTGGAGTGTTGAAGCAATGCCGAAGATGAAGACCCACCGCGGTGCCGCGAAGCGGATGAAGCTGACGGGAAGTGGGAAGCTCAAGAGGATGCGGTCGAACAAGAGCCACATCCTCAACAAGAAGACGACGAAGCGTAAGCGTCGTCTCCGGCAGCCGAACCTTGTGAGCAAGGCTGATGAGAAGAAGATGCTCAAGATCCTTCCCTACGGTTTCTGAGGAGGCTGACCCATGCCTAGAGCAACCTCCGCAGTCGCGCGGAACAATCGGAAGAAGAAGATCTTCAAGGCCGCCAAAGGCTACTTCGGTGGACGGAAGAACCTGTACAAGACCGCGAAGGATGCGGTCGAAAAGGGTTGGGAGCACGCCTACAGGGACCGCAAGAAGAAGAAGCGGAATTTTCGGCGGCTCTGGATCTCCCGGATCAATGCGGCTGCACGGCAGCACGACATGTCGTACTCGCGGTTTATCAACGGCCTGAAAGCCGCGGGCATCGAGCTCGACCGTAAGGCGCTCGCTGATCTCGCCGTTCGGAATCCGGAGGCGTTTGGAGCGATCGTCGAGCAGGCGAAAGAAGGGTTGGCTGCCAAAGCCGGCTGACCACGCCATACGACCCAGGCACCGAGGGCTCCGCAGCGTGGCTGCGGAGCCCTCGGGTATTTCGGGAGGGAAATTGAACCGGACGGATGAAGCGCACTGGCGTGCGCTGGAGCGCATGTACCTTGGGTCGCCGATCAATACGATCTACGGGCCGCGGATTGAGGTTGGGCACAAGACAGCTGAGATCGAAATCGAGGTGGGGCATCGGTTTTTCCACGCGGCGGGTGCCATTCACGGTTCTGTGACGTGGAAAATGCTGGACGATGCCTCGTTCTTCGCCGCGGCCAGCCTGGTCGACGACGTCTTCGTGCTCACGACCTCGTTTACGAGCTACCTGACGCGACCGGTCTCGGAAGGGACACTCCGCTCCGTCGGCCGCGTCGTGAACCGGAATCGGAGTCAGATCGTGGCTGAGGCCGTGGCGTACGACCACGCGGGGCGTGAGGTCGGTCGGGGCAACGGGATCTTTGTGAAGAGCAGGATGGAGTTGACCGGAATTCCGCTGTATGCCGGCACGGAAGAGTGATAGCTTTCCGAGTCTTGCTAACTCTACGGGCCCAACGACGTACGGTGAACGACCTCAATGAGTGATTCAAAGCCGATCGAGGCCCTGAACGCGCTCGAAGCCGAGGCGCTGGCCGCCGCCGAATCAGCGCCTGATGCGGAAGCGCTCGAGGCGGTTCGCGTAACGTACCTGGGTCGCAGCGAAGGGCGGATTTCCGTCATTCTTCGCGGCCTCGGGCAACTTCCTGCCGAAGACCGTCCCGCCGTGGGGCAGCGGGCCAACCAGGTAAAGGCTGCGCTCGCGGCTGTGCTCGAGGCTCGCGCCGGCGCGCTCTCGGGACCTGCGGTGGAGAGTGGCCTGGACCTCACGATGCCCGGGCGGCCCCGCTGGCAGGGTGGACTTCATCCGATCACACAGGCGATCGACGAGATCTGGCACATCTTCCGTGATCTCGGCTTCGCGCGGGCACGGGGGCCTGAAGCAGACACCGAGTGGTATAATTTCGAAGCGCTGAATACGCCTCTCGACCACCCCGCAGCGGACGAGCAAGACACGCTCTATCTGGTGGATTCCGTGCTCCTTCGCAGCCACACCTCGCCGGTGCAGATGCGCACGATGGAGGCCAACGAGCCTCCGATCCGAATCATCGCGCCGGGATGGGTCTACCGCCGCGATACGTACGACGCGACGCACACTCCGGCGTTCATGCAGATCGAGGGCCTCGTGATCGACGAGGACATCACTTTCATCGACTTCAAGGCCACGCTCGCCGAGTTCGCACGACGCTACTGGGGTCCGGATACACAGATCCGTTTCCGCCCCTCCTTTTTCCCCTTTACTGAGCCGAGCGCAGAGGTTGACGTCAAGCGAGTCATAAGACGTCCGGATGGGACACAGTATGAGACCGATTGGCTCGAGATCATGGGTTCTGGCATGGTCGACCCGAATGTGATCGCCAACGCCGGCTACGACCCGGAGCGTTACACCGGGTGGGCGTTCGGCATGGGGCCTGGCCGAATCGCGATGCTCAAGCACGGGGTCGATGACCTCAGGACTTTCTTCGAGAACGACGTACGCTTCCTCGGACAGTTCGCCCAATGAACGTTTCGACCCGTTGGCTGAAAGACATCGTGCCGGGGCTCCAGGGCACGCCGGAGGAAATCTCGGAGCACCTTGCACTCCGCGGCGCGCCGGTGGAGGGTATCACATCCCCCGGTGATGAGCTCGGCGACATCATCATCGGCAGAGTCGTCAAGGCGGTGCAGCACCCGAACGCGGATCGGCTCCGGGTCTGTGAGGTCGACAACGGAACGGAGACCGTTCAGATCGTCTGCGGGGCCCCGGTGGTGAAAGACGGCGCGTTCTATCCGCTGGCTCCGGTCGGGGCGGTGTTGCCCGGCGACTTCAAGATCAAGAAGTCCAAGATCCGGGGCGAGGTGTCGCAAGGTATGTTATGCTCCGCGAAGGAGTTGGGGCTGGGGGACGATCAAGATGGGATCCTTGAGCTCGTGGGCGACTTCACGCCTGGAGCCTCGTTCGTCGACTCGGTCGGGCTCGACGATGCGACGCTCGACGTGGAGGTCACGGCGAACCGCGGCGATCTCCTCTCGCACGTCGGCGTGGCCAGGGAGCTCGCCTCCGAAGGAGAGGGGCGAGTTGTCCTTCCGGAGCTGCCTGGAGCCCCCGAGATCGCGCCCGAGTACGCCACCGCGTCGCCGGAAGTCGAGCACAATGGAGTTTCCGTGCGGATCGACGCTCCCGATCTCTGCAGCCGCTACCTGGGGGCGGTGATCCGAGGCGTGAAGGTCGGTCCTTCTCCTGCCTGGTTGCAGGAGCGTCTGAGAGGGGCGGGTTCGCGCCCCATCAACAACGTGGTCGATGCCACGAATTACGTGCTGCTCGAGCTGGGGCAGCCGATGCACGCGTTCGATCTCAATCGGCTCGATCGGCAGTCGGTCATCGTGCGCCGTGCGGCCGCGGATGAACGGACATTCGTCACGCTGGACGACGAAACCCGCGAGGTCACACCGGATATGCTTCTGATATGCGACGGGGCGGGCCCCGTCGCGATTGCCGGGGTGATGGGGGGGCAGAACTCCGAGGTCGATGATGATACCACCGATGTTCTGCTGGAATGCGCCCTGTTCGAGCCCAAGTCGACGCGAGCCACGCGAAGGTCGCTCACCATGTCGACGGACGCTTCGTATCGGTACGAGCGCGGGGTGGACCCCGAAGGCATGCAGCGTGCCATGGATCGCTGTATTCGCGTGATCCTCGCCACCGCTGGCGGCGAGCTGACGGGCCCGATTCTGGATTGCTGCCCCGGTCCGTTCGAGAGCACTGTGGTCGACCTGAGGCTGGCGCGGATCGAACGTGTGCTCGGTATTCCGTTCGAATCCGGGTACGTCGAGTCCCTGATTGCACCACTCGGATTTGCTGTGGAAGGTGAGACGGATGGCGTATTGCACGTGCGCGTCCCCGGGTTCCGATCGTACGACGTGACACGTGAGGTCGACCTCATTGAGGAGGTCGCCCGTACGCACGGCTTCGACAAGTTCCCGGAAACGCTTGGCCCGCAGCGGCCCTCTGCCGTTCCGGACCACCCGCTCTTTCAGTTGGAGGATCGGTTGCGTTCCGCACTTGTGGGGCACGGGCTCTTCGAGGCGCAGACCCCGGCGTTCTGCCCGGAGGGAGAGGGCGATGTGCAGGTGGCCAACCCGCTCACGACGACGGAGCCCTTCATGAGGCGCGCCATCATGCCTTCGCTCATTCGTCGAGTGGAGTACAACTTGGCGCGGGGGAACCGCGATGTGCGACTCTTCGAGCTGGGTACGTCGTTCCGAAAGGCAGGGTCCGGCGAAGCTCCACTGGAGGAGTCTCATCTGGCAGCGGTCATGACGGGGCGCAGGGAGCCGCCACACTGGTCGAGAGAGGATCAGCCACTCGAGGCCTGGGACATCAAGGCGCTCCTGACGGACACGGCCCAGCGTACCTACGGACCGAGCGCCTCCGTCGAGCCCGGTGAGCCTCTGTCGGACACGCTGGAGTCGGGATCCAGCTTCCTCGTCCGTTCGTCCTCGGGTGAGGTCGTTGGTCACGCTGGCCGTGTGGCCGCCAGTGCCTGTGACGTCCCGGTCTGGGCCGGGGAACTCTGGGCATTCGAACTCACACTGCCAGCCCATCCCCCGGAGCCGGAGCCCGTGACGGTGACTCCGCTTCCGCATTTTCCGGCGAGTGAGCGGGATCTTGCGCTGCTCGTTCCGGATTCGGTAACTGCCGGGTCTGTTACGGAGGCGATCCAGCGATATGCCGGCCGGGATCTCGAACACCTTGAGATTTTCGACCTGTACAAGGGCGATGGTGTGCCCGAGGGCCTTCGCTCGCTGGCGTTCCGCTTGCGTTTCCGGTCGCCGACACGGACCCTGAAAGACAAGCAGGTCGACAAGAGCGTTGCGGTGGTTCTCAAACGGTTGGAGGAGGATCTCGGTGTCGAAGCCCGAGGATAGTGGGAGCAGCCGGGAAGCTGCCGCATTCGAACGTCTCCAGAGGGCTGTGATACGGCTCGTGAAGGCCCTCGAACACGCTCAGCAGCGCCTCGACGAAGCGCAGGCCCGGGTGGATAAGGCCGAGGAGAGAAACTCCGAGATGGCCGAGATGCTCCAGCAGTTCACGGACAGTCCTGCCGTGGCGCAGGACATCGTGGGTCGCCTCGAGACGCTCGAACGGGAAAACGAAGATCTTCGTCTCCGCATCGACCGCGGACGCGCAGGGGTTGAACGGATGATTGCCAGAATTCACTTCCTGGAGAACCAAGGATGACCGAGAAGACGTCGGTCACGGTCCGGATTGCAGGCGAAGAGCACACGATCCGTGCGAGCGCTCAGCCTGATTACACCCGGAAGTGCGCCAAGCTCGTCGATGACAGAATTCACGAGATCCGGCTTGCCGCGGGCGTGGTGGACGGCCAGAAGGCCGCGATCCTCGCCGCGCTTTCGATCGCTGACGAATACTTCCAGGCTCACGAAGAACTTGAGCGTGCTCAGGTGGAGCTTGCCGCTCGGGTGGAGGCCCTTGCGGCTCATGTGGAGGGGGCGCTTCCGCTGCCGTAAGCCCGGCTTGCGGACGGGATTGTCCGCAACCTATCCTCAATCTGGTATACGGGATGGTATGACCGCTTGAGCGGTTCCTCCATCCGATGTGCTCACGTGCAGCCTTCGTGGCTGTTTTGGAGTTGATATATGATTGCCCCGCCTTTTCTGATGGCGGCGGGGGTTGGACTCGTTCTGGGGCTGCTGATCGGGTTCGGCGCGGCGACAACGCGCGCTCGGGCCCAGCAGGAAGTGGAGAAGCAGAAGGGACTGGACGAGGCCTCCCGCATCCTCAAGAGGGCCGAAACGGAGGCGGACAACGCGCGTAAGGCCGGCGAGCTCGCCGGGCGTGAGGAAGGATTCCGTCTCCGTGACGCCTGGGAAAAAGAAGAAGCCCGCCGGCGTGAAGAGATCGAGCGGAGCGAGCGTCGTGCGGCGGAGCGCTCGGACGCCTCGGATCGACAGCTCGAGCGCCTGAATTCACGAGAAGGCGAGCTCGACGCCCGGACAGAGGCTCTCGCCACGCGCGAATTCGAATTGGAGCGTGAAGCGGAGAGTCTGGTCGCGCGTTCCGAAGAGGCCCGTCATAAGCTCCAGCAGCTCGCCGGCATGACGGAAGCCGACGCGAAGGCCGCGCTCATAGCGGATCTCCAGGACGTGGCACGCGCGGAAGCCGCCAACAGTGTGCGCGAGATCAAAGAGCGGGCCGAGAACGAGGCAGAAAGGGAGGCGCGCAAGATCGTGGCGCTGTCCATCCAGCGAATGGCTGCGGATCTCACGGCTGAAACGACCGTGTCCGTGGTTCATCTCCCTTCGGAGGATATGAAGGGCCGGATCATCGGGCGTGAAGGACGAAATATCCGTTCGTTCGAGGAGGTGACGGGCGTCGATGTGGTTATCGACGATACCCCGAACGCCGTCGTCCTTTCGGCGTTCGATCCCGTGCGGCGTGAAACGGCCAGGATTTCGCTCGAGCGCCTGGTCGAAGACGGGCGGATCCATCCGGGGCGCATCGAAGAGGTCGTTGACAAGGCGGCCATCGAGGTGGAAAAGGGCATGGTCGAGGCTGCCGAGGAGGTCCTCTACGAGCTCGGGTTGCACAACGTGCATCCTGAGATCGTGAAGACGCTCGGGCGGCTCCGGTTCCGCACCTCGTACGGGCAGAATCAGCTACAGCACGCGCGCGAGGTCGCACTCCTGGCTGCGAACATGGCTTCGGAGATGGGGCTCGACGTTCAGGGCACCAAGCGTGCAGCCATCCTGCACGATGTCGGTAAGGGGATGACCCACGAGCATGAGGGCACGCATGTCGAGCTGGGGTATCGCTTGTGCAAGAAACACGACGAGACTCCCCTGGTGTTGAACGCCATCAAGGCGCACCACGACGAGGAACCCCACTTCTTCGCCGAGACGTTCCTGGTGACTGCCGCCGACGCGATCAGCGGGTCACGCCCCGGTGCACGACGAGAGATGTTCGACGGCTACGTGAAGCGCCTCGAAAAGCTTGAAGCACTTGCGATGGAGCACGAGGGCGTATCGCGTTGCTTCGCAATTCAGGCCGGGCGTGAACTTCGTGTGATGGTCGAGCCGGAGTCGGTCGGAGATGGTCAAATGGCCCAGATCTCCGAGTCCGTGGCGAGACGCATCGAGAGTGAACTCCAGTACCCGGGGCAGATCAAGGTCGTGGTGGTGCGGGAAACTCGCGC
>JAPPOV010000040.1 GCA_028873595.1 Gemmatimonadota bacterium
CGGCGCCTTCTCCACCCACGGGTCCCATTTCGTCCACGGGCTCGCCCAGGACGTTCAGGATACGACCGAGCGCGGCCTCACCGACCGGAACGGAAATCGAAGCACCGGTGTCCGATACCTCCATGCCGCGCGTTACGCCGTCGGTCGAGGACATCGACACGGCACGAACCTGGCCGCGTCCGATGTGCTGCTGCACCTCGGCGATCAACTCGATCTCCTGACCGGCCTCATTCGTCGTCTTGAGAGAAAGCGCGTTGTAGATCTCAGGCAGGTGGGCGGCCTCGAACTCAACGTCGAGGACCGGTCCGATGACCTGAACGACCTTTCCAGTGTTATCAGCCATGATGTCCCTGTATCCCTACTCGAGGGCAGCGGAGCCACCGACGATCTCGGCGATCTCCTGCGTGATCTGGGCCTGACGGGCCCGGTTATAGGTCCGGGTGAGGTGCTCGAGCACATCACCGGCGTTATCAGTTGCAGACTTCATCGCCGACCGACGGGCACCCTGCTCCGCGGCGGCATTCTCCACGAGCGCCGTGTACACGGCGTTGCGGATGTAAGCGGGCAGGATCCGTTCCAGGATCATGTCTCCGCTGGGGCTCAGGATGTAGACGTCGGCCGAGGACGCGTTCTCATCTCCCGTGATAGGCAGGAGGTGACGCGTGTGCGGCGGTGTCGACATCGCCGACTTGAACTTCGAGCTCACAAGGTAGACCGCGTCGACGTCACCGTTCTCGAAACGATCCCGCACCGGAGCGATGATCTCTTCAGCGTCGTCCCCTGTCGGGCTGTCGCTGACGTCTACCTTTTCCGTCACAATCTCTTCACCACGGAAGCGGTAGTACGCGACACCCTTCTTCCCTGCGATGTGGAGTTCCGTCTCGATGCCCTGGCCACGCAGATCCTCCATGAGGTTGCGCGCCTGCTTAATGAGATTCGAGTTGAAACCACCGCACAATCCGCGGTTCGCCGTAAGTAGCACCACGGCCGCCCGCTTCACCTCGTCGGGTCGCCGCAGGATGGGGTATTTCTCACTGAGTGCCGGCGAATACAGTCCACCCACGATCTCCTCGAGCGCGTCCGCATAGGGGCGCGCCGCGTGCACCCGGTCCGTGGCCTTCTTCAGCTTCGAAGTCGCCACGAGCTCCATGGTACGCGTGATCTGTCGGGTGTTCTCAACCGACTTGATCCTGCGTTTTACGTCCGCGTCACCTGCCACGTCGTCTCTCCTCTACTCGGTCAGGAGTGATCCGGGTCAGGCCGAGGCCCCAACGGCCTCGTGCTCAGCAGCGAACGATGCGTTGAAACTCTCGATCGCAGACACCAGTTGCTCGGTCAGCTCGTCGGTGAGTTGGCCACCCTCTCGGATGCCGTCGAGCACGTCCTGGTGCTTGGCAGCCATGTCCTGGTGGAAGCCGAGCTCCCACTGGCGAACAAGACCGACGTCGATGTCGTCGAGGTAGCCGTTCGTCACCGCGTAGATCACGGCGACCTGGTTCTCGACTGCCATCGGCTGGTATTGCGGCTGCTTGAGCATCTCGACGGTCCTCGCACCACGAGCGAGCTGCCGCTGCGTGGCGGCATCGAGATCGGAGCCGAACTGCGCGAAAGCCTCGAGTTCGCGGTACTGGGCCAGATCCAGACGGAGGCGACCCGCAACCTTTTTCATCGCCTTGATTTGTGCCGAGCCACCCACACGCGAAACGGAAATACCGACGTTCACAGCGGGCCGGACGCCGGAGTTGAAAAGATCCGGCTCCAGGAAGATCTGACCGTCCGTGATCGAGATCACGTTGGTCGGGATGTACGCCGAAACGTCGCCACCCTGCGTCTCGATGATCGGCAGCGCCGTCAGCGAACCACCACCCTGCTCGTCGGAGAGCTTGGAGGCACGCTCGAGGAGGCGGGAGTGGAGGTAGAAGACATCGCCCGGATACGCCTCGCGCCCCGGAGGCCGGCGGAGAACCAGGGAGAGCTGGCGGTACGCCTGGGCCTGCTTCGAGAGATCGTCATACACGACCAGCGTGTGCTTGCCCTGCCACATGAAGTGCTCGGCGAGCGCCGTGGCCGCATACGGAGCGATGTACTGCATCGGTGCCGGGTCGGACGCGTTCGCCGTAACGACGATGGTGTAATCCATCGCGCCGTGCTCGCGGAGCGTCTCGACAACCGCCCGGACCTTACCGGCCCGCTGGCCGACCGCGCAGTAGATGCAGATGACGTCCGTCTCTTTCTGGTTGATGATCGCATCAACCGCAACGGCGGTCTTTCCCGTTCCACGGTCGCCAATGATCAGCTCACGCTGACCACGCCCGATCGGAATCATGGAGTCGATCGCCTTGATCCCGGTCTGCATCGGCTCACCGACCGGCTGACGCTTCACGATGCCCGGTGCGACGATGTCGATCTGGCGGTTGCCCTCGATGCCGTCGATCGGACCAGCGCCATCCTGTGGATCACCAAGCGAATTGACGACGCGGCCGAGATACCCCGCACCAACCGGGATGTCGAGCACGCGACCGGTGCGGCGGACCTGATCGCCTTCGTGCAGACGGGTCCACTCACCCATGATCACCGCACCGATGTTGTCCTCTTCGAGGTTCAGCGCGAGCGCGGTGACCGTATCGCCCGACTCGGACGAAGTGATCTCGAGCATCTCGGACGCCATCGCCTTCGTAAGGCCGTAGATGCGTGCGATTCCATCCTTAACCTCGAGGACTTCGCCGATCTCTTCGGCCTGAAGCTCGTCCTCGTAGCGCTCGATCTCGTTGAGCAGGACGTCCTTGATCTCGCTGGCGCGGAGCTGGGAGTCGTTGGCCATCTTCTATCTGGATTCTGGAGTTTGAATTCGATTCAGGCTGTCGCTGCGTCACCGGAGTCGGTGGGCAGGTCGGCCGCGAGGAGTCGACGGCGCATCCCTTCGAGTCGCCGACGGATCGATCCGTCGTAGATCGTGTTCCCCGTGCGCAACACGAGTCCACCCACGATTCCGGCATCGACCCGGACGTGAGGGATCGCTTCCTTCCCGAGGGCCGCAGAGAGCTTCTGCGTGATCACCTCGTGGGTGGTGTCGTCCATCGGGCGCGCCACCGTCACTTGCACGTGCTCACGTCCCATGTGGGCATCGAGCAGTGCGTGATATTGCTGGGATATCGAACGCAGCAGCCGCTGACGGCGCTTGTCGATCGTGACGAGGATGAAATTCACCACGTGCTTCGGCAACGAGTCCGCAAAGGCCTTCCTCACCACGGCCTTCTTGTCCGCGTCGTCGATGCGCGGCGTTTCCATGAAGAGTCGGAATTTCGCATCCTCATCAATCAGCTTCGCGACCGCTTCGATCGCATCGCCGTACTCCTGCAGCGCATCGTTACGCGACGCGAGCTCGAAGAGCGTCTCCGCGTAGTTACGCGCTACGGTTTCGTCCCTCACGCGGCACCTCCGCCGGAGCCCATCTCAGTCAAGTACCGCTCGACGAGGGCGCGGTCTTTGTCCTGGTCCAGGTTCTCCTGGATCAGACGAGTCGCCGCGGCCAAGGCCAGATCCACCGACTCCTTGCGAAGCTCGGCGATCGCCGCATCGCGCTCACGCTCGATCTCGGCTCGAGCCCGCTCAATGATGGCCTGAGCCTCAACGCGGGCCTTCTCTTCGATTTCCTTACGGACAGTTTCGCCCGCGGCCTTGCCTTCAGCGAGCAACTCGTTCGCCTGACGACGCGCGTCAGCGAGCTGCTCTTTGTGCTCGGCGAGGAGTTTGGCCGCTTCATCGTTGCGCTCCGCCGCCTCGTCGAGCGCCGACTGAATGCCCTTTTCCCGGGCATCGACGGCTGCGAGGATCGGCCCCCAGGCGTATTTGCCGAGGATGAAGACAAGGATGCCGAACACGACCAGAGTCCAGAAGCTGAGCCCCGTGTTGATGTCGTACAGGCCTCCCCCACCCTCGCCACCCTGGGCGAAAAGCCCGGCAGGCGAAACCGCAAGCGCGAGTGCGGCCGCTGTGATTCGACTGAGTCTCATGATCTCTCCGTCAGTGCTTCATTTGGCTCGACACCACGGCCGAATGACCGGATGTCCATTCACCCGCCCGCTGCAACGCGGTGAAGGTGCCCTGAGTCCAGGGCGGGACACGATAAAGAGCAGCTCCCGCTACTCCGACGAAATCCCAACGCAGGAACCCGGGATTCATTCGCCAGGCTAGAAGAACTTGAAGAGGATGGTGATGACGAGACCGAACAGCGCAGCACCCTCGATCAGCGCGGCGAGGATGATGCCGGCCGTCTGGATCGTCGCCGCAGCCTCTGGCTGACGGGCGATACCCTGGGCCACACCGTTGCCGATCTGACCGATGCCGACACCGGCGCCGATGACTGCGAGACCGATACCGATACCGGCACCGAGGAGGTCGAGGCCACCAGAGGCCGCTGCTGCATCCTGAACAACGGCGAGCATTCCGTAGAGCATTTCGCTTTCCTTGGACGTTTGTCGTTACCGACGGGTTGAAATCAGTTGTTGCTGCTTGAAATCCGTGATGTACTACCTAGTGCGCGTGCTGAATGAGCCCGATGAACACAGAGGTCAGCATCGCGAAAATGTAGGCCTGCAGAAACGCGACAAAGAGCTCCAGAATCATGATGCCGGAGACCATCGCGATGGACGCGACCGTCACACCGCCCGCGACGATCGCACCACCGCTGGCAAACATGAAGATCAGGCCCAGGAGTGACAGCACGAGCGTGTGCCCTGCCATCATGTTCGCGAAGAGTCGAATCATCAGCGCGAACGGCTTCGTGAGTTTCCCGAGGAATTCCACCGGAGTGAGAATCACGAGCATGATCGCAGTACCGACGGGATTCAGTCCCTTCGGCGCGTAGAAGATCGTGCCCATGTAGCCGGAGAACCCGAGGGCGCGCATACCCGAGATTTCGGTGACGACAAACGTCACCAGGGCCAACGCACCCGTAACCATGAAGTTGCCGGTCGCCGTAGCCCCAAAGGGCACGAGACCGAGCAGGTTCATGAAAAGAATGAAGAAGAAGAGCGTGAGAATGTAGCCAGTGTAGGCATCCGCCCCGTGCCCGATGTTCCGACGAACGACCTCATCCCGGAAGTACAGGACCATCGCTTCCATGGCATTGGCGAGCCCGGTCGGCGCTCGGTCCGAGTACTTGTTCTTCATCGCCCGCCCGATCGGGAGGAAGATCGCCAGACAGATCAGCGCGGAGAGAAAGAGGAAGACGACGTGCTTCGTGGGCGACAGATCAAGCGTCAGAGGTCCGATGTGGACCGGGTCGAAGTGTGGCAGGTGGATGACCGGCCCGACCCCGAGCACCTGGAATTCGAGTTCGGCTCCGTCCAGCAAGTGATGCATAAGCATCCCCTGGAGGTCCGGACCACTGTCTGCCGCACCGTGTTCCTGTGCGGCCTGCGCCGCGCCCTGCAACATGGCCAGAGGCCTCATCTATACTTCCACCGTTTCGCTCGGTCCGGTTCGGAAATACACCGGCTCGAGCAGAAGTAAACCGAAGAAGAAACCTGCGAGAGCGAGAAGCATAGGCACCGCACCCTCCATACCGGAGCGGCTCACAATGAACGCCACACCGGCGATCACAGCCATCCGCACCAGCGTCCCACCGACCCAAGCTGCAAGAAACCCGTTGAGCTCGTCCCGGAAGCGGATCAAGGCCCAAAAGGCGATGACCTGCACCGGGAGCGCGACGGCGGCCGCAGCCAGCACTCCATTTCGCCCTGCCGGCTCGAGGAACGGCCACAGGACGACCACAATCGATGTGATCACCACCATGCCCGTGGCCGCATACTTCGCAGACGGACTCATTGCGGGTCTTTCCCCCGCTCACGCGGCTCAATCACGATGTGGTAATACAGACTGTAGAATCCTGCGCCGCCACCGACGAACGCACCGATAACCGTGAAAATCGGAGCCGAGCCGAGCTTGCCATCGACCCAGTTTCCAACTCCCATGAAGAGCAGAACGGCGAGAGCCCACGTGAGACCGTGTCCCATGAACTGACCAGACGCGCGCATCATCTCTCTGCGCTGTTCATCCGACTCGTCGGGACGCTGCGTCGACATCGTGCTCCCTCGGGCGCCCGGAGCTCGATTCTGCAATGAATCGAGTCCCGCACAGCCGAGAAAACATAGTCCTTGTGAAAAAAGGCGCAAGCGCTCGAGCCCTCGTTGGAGGCTGTATTTCAGGCCTCTCCCACGCAAAGCAATGCCTGCTTGACGGTAGCGGCAGCGGAAGGCTTAATTGCGCGTCGCACCTTCTCTTGTCATCGTCGTCGATCTGCCCGCCTCGGTCGACCGCATCCGGCACCGCAGATGAGCCCCAACACTGAATCCTCCACGCTGGTCGACCGCGACGTCGAGCTCCTCGAACGGGCCGCCGACGCCACCGAAGCGATGCGTGTCCAGGTGCAGAAACGGATCGTGGGCCAGCGGGAGGTCGTGGACGAAATGCTGGTGGCGCTGCTCGCGAACGGGCACGCGCTCCTCGTCGGAGTACCCGGCCTCGCGAAAACCCTGCTCGTTCAGACCGTAGCGGATGCGCTGGACCTCGAATTCAGCCGAATCCAGTTCACGCCGGACCTCATGCCCACGGACATCACCGGGACGGAGGTCATCGAAGAGGACCGGACGACGGGGCGCCGTGTCTTCCGGTTTGTGAAGGGACCGATCTTTGCGAACATCGTACTCGCAGACGAGATCAACCGTACGCCGCCCAAGACGCAAGCCGCCCTTCTCGAGGCGATGCAGGAGCGGGCCGTAACCGCCGCAGGTGAGACGTACACGCTCCCGAAACCGTTCTTCGTTCTGGCGACCCAGAATCCGATCGAGCAGGAGGGTACGTATCCCCTTCCCGAAGCTCAGCTGGATCGCTTCATGCTCGAACTCCCGATCTACTACCCCTCGCGCGACGAGGAAGAAGAGGTCGCGATGCGTACGACAGGGGCCGTCGAGGAGCAAGTAGACGGCGTCATCTCGGCGCAGGAGCTCATCGAGCTTCAGGGCCTGGTCCGTCGAATCCCTGCCCCTCCCTCACTCGTCGCTTTCGCCGTCCAGATGGCCCGAGCCACCCGCCCGGGCGACGAAGCCGCCTCCGTAACGGATCGGTACGTCTCGTGGGGGGCGGGTCCGCGCGCCTCTCAGTACTTGGTGCTGGGCGCAAAAGCCCTGGCGGCATCGCGCGGAGCGGCGATTCCATCGTATGATGATGTGCGTGCGGTCGCGCCCGCCGTTCTGGCCCACCGCCTCGTTCTGAACTTCGAGGCCGAAGCCGATGGTCGCACGACGCGCAACGTGATTGCGGAGCTCCTCGAGGAGAGTCAGGTTTGGACCTGAGCGGAACATACTGAGGTGACAGACCATCCTCCGAGTAGGCGCGACGATGTGGAGGTGACCCCGTGATGGGTCTCGCCGCCGCGATCGTCGCCCTGCTCCTGCTGACCTCGGCTGTCTTGACAGCTGTCCACGACGCGGTCTTCCAGATCACGCGTTCGCACACACGAACGCTGGTCGACGAAGGGTTCGACGGGGCCGACAACATCGACCGGGCGCGAGAGCGAAAGCACGCAGTCCAGGCCAGCGTCCGCGTCACGACCGCGGCACTCGACCTGTCCGCTCTTGCGGTCATCGCGCTCACGGGGGTATCGACCTGGGGTCGCTCCGGTCCGGTCGTGAGCACGATCATCGGTGTCGTCATTGTGTTGATGGTCGCGGATCTGATCCCACACCTGATCGCGGCCCGAAGGCCCGTCCGTCTCGCGCTCTCGACTGCAGGCATGTTGCTCGTGGTGGAGCGTCTCGCCCGCCCCCTGGTACGCCCGGTCGAACGGCTCGAAGACCGCATCGGAGGCAACGACGACTCGATGACGGATGCTCAGCGCGAGCTCCGCGAGATTCAGGAGATCGGCGAAGAGGAGGGCGTACTCGAGGAGGAAGAGAAGCTCCTCGTTGAGCGCGCGTTTCGGCTGGACGAGTTGACGGCCTGGGACGTCATGGTACCACGGGTCGACACCTTTGCGTGGAAGGAACAGCGAACCCTCGCAGATATCGTCGAAGAGCTCGCTGACGTTCCCTATAGCCGCGTCCCCGTCTACAGGGACTCCGTCGACGACGTCACGGGCATCGTTTACGTGCGCGAGATTTACGAGCGCTTCGCGAGTGGTGAGAGAGACCTCAAGCTCGTGGACCTCGCACGAGATCCCTTCTTCGTGCCGGGTTCGCGCTCGCTGACGGAATTGCTTCAGGAGTTTCAGGCCCGACGCATTCACATGGGTATCGTCGCCGATGAATTTGGCGGGACGGACGGGCTCGTGACGCTCGAGGACATTCTGGAGGAGCTGGTCGGCGAGATTCGGGACGAGACGGATGTCGAGGAAGAGGAGATCACGCGTATCTCGGACGATGTGGTCGAGTGCGACGCAGGCACCGATCTGCGCGACCTCGTTCAGGTGCTCGGGATCACCCTTCCCCAAGGCGAGCACCGCTCTCTGAACGGGCTCCTGCTCGAAGAGCTTGGACACGTACCCGAAGCCGGTGAGCGTCTCGTCACCACGGGCGTCCGGATCGACGTCCTGGAAGCGTCGGACACTCAGGTGCTTCGAGCCCGTGTCACCAGGACCGATGACTCGGCCGAAGCAGAGTCCGCCTAGTGGCGACCATCCTCGAGTTCAACGGAAAGCGGCCCAGGATTCACCCCACCGTCTTTCTGGCTCCGACGGCCGTCATCATAGGGGATGTCACCATCGGGGAAGACTCGAGCGTCTGGTTCGGGGCGGTACTTCGTGGAGACGACCCGGATCACGGCGTGATCGTCGGACCCCGGTCCAGCGTCCAGGAGAACTGTGTCGTGCACGTCGGGCGTTGGGGCCCCACGGTGATCGGTGCAGACGTCACGGTCGGGCACGGAGCCAAGTTCGAGAGCTGTACGATCGGGGACCGGACCGTGATCGGGATGAATGCGGTCATTCTCCAGAATGCCACCATCGGCGAGGAGTGCGTCCTCGCCGCGAATACCGTAGTCCTCGAAAGAGCCGATGTCCCGCCGCGCAGTGTTGTCGCCGGCGTGCCGGGCACGGTGAAGAAGACGCTGGAGGGCTCCGCTGCCGAATGGATCAAGGGCGGAGGTTCACACTACGTCGCACTCTCGCGCGCGTACCTGAACGAAGGAATCGGGACCGTCAGCCCGGTTCCCGGCACCGATGACTGACGACCCGCCAGCACCCATCCCGCCCGAAAAGCAGGTCTTCTTCTGTGACCTGTGTGGAGCGCAGATGCTGAACCTGCACTGCAAGCTGATCTGCGAGCAGTGTGGATACAAGCGGGACTGCTCCGACCCGTAGCTTCGTTTCGATCGCTCGTCCTTGCCCGGACATCCTCCGTACTCGGGCACATCCCGTGACCAGCTTGATCGCAGGGTCGGTCCCGGCAGAAGACGGTGCGCAGGACATGAAGTCCGGGTATACCCGGGGGCGCTGACGTCCTTGGACCCTAGAGGGTCATCCCCAGCACCGACGTCATATACCACATGACCATCGCATCGCCCCACACGTACGAGATCGCGCCTCCACCTGCGAGAAAGACGCCGAACGGGATCAGGCGCCCCATCTCCATCTCTCCATGCTCGTCGCGAGCGAGCCCCGCCGGGATCGAGCGAACCAGCACCGTGACCAGAGCGAGGACCGATCCGAGGAAGATCGTGAGCGCGACACCCCATGCACCGAGAAAGGCCCCAACCATCATCATCATCTTGATGTCCCCCCCACCCATGGCCTGAGCGCCGCCGGCTTCCTCCAGCCGCCCGGGGGACAGCCTCTTGATGATCCACGTGCCCGCAACAGCGACGAACCAGAGCACGCCGTATCCAAGCGCGGCACCCACGAGCGCGGGTAGCCAGTCGATCCCGTCCGGCAGGAACGCCATGCCCAGACCGATCACCGTTCCGCCGATTGAGAACTCGTCCGGGATGATGTAGAAGCGCGCATCCGATATCGAGATCCCGAAGATGATCGTCAGGAACATGGCACCCCTGAACGCTTCCCACGTCGGCCCGTGCAAGACGAACATCGCGGTCCACATCAGACCGGTGGAGGCCTCGACCATCGGGTACTGTGCCGAAACAGGCTCGGCGCAGTTCCGGCACCGTCCGCGCAGGATGAGCCAGCTGATCACGGGCAGGTTGTCGTGCCAAGCGATCAGCGTCGTACACTTCGGACAGCGGGAGCGTGGACGAATCACTGACTCATCGACCGGCCAGCGCAGCGAGCACACGTTCAGAAATGATCCGATGAGCAGGCCATACAGGCCTGCCACGAGCGGGATGACCCATTCGATCAGCAGCACTCGCCTATTCCCTGGTCAAGTCATACATGAGTATCGCTCCTGCAACGCTCGCGTTGAGCGATTCGACGGGGCCGGCCATACGGACAGTAATCGTCGCTTCGGCCTGGGCCCGAATCTCCTCCCGCACGCCCGCTCCCTCGTTGCCGATCACGAGGGCAATCCGAGCCGGACCCACGTGATCTCCCGCAGAGCCATCCGCAGCAGCCACCAGAATCGCACGCCCCGACTGGCGCAAGGCGGTCATCGCTTCACCGGCGGCTGCCCGCACGACAGGAACTCGGGCAACGGTGCCGGCAGACGAACGGACGACCTTCGGACTCCACGGGTCCGTCGTACCGTCGAGCGCGATTACACCGGCGAAACCGAAGGCAACGGCCGTGCGAATGAGCGTACCCACATTCCCCGGATCTTGAAGCGCATCCAGCACGAGAATCGGCCCGTCGATCTCCACCACATCCGACAGTGCAACGTCGTCCTGTTCGCAGACCAGTAGCACCCCCTGCGGCGACTCGGTCAGCGATATCGAATCGAACGCCGCTGCACCGACGACATCCACATCAATGCCGGCGTCCCGAAGCCGGTCTTCGAGTACACGACCGGACGTCGAAGTACTCAAAGCATCGGAGACGACTGCGAAGCGGACAGACGCACATGCATCCAGTGCTTCACGCACCGCCCTGATGCCTTCGAAAAGGACGAGGCCTTCACGTTCCCGCTGTCGACGTACTCCGAGTCGTCCGATCACCGAGGCCCTTCGTTGGCTCAGCCCCACGGTACCTGCGACCTTTCAGAATGAACGACACGGACCACACGACCATGGATGTCTCGGAGCGCATGTCCCTTCCGGTGGCCCTGACCGTCGCCGGCAGCGATTCCGGTGGGGGCGCAGGCATTCAGGCGGACCTCAAGACGTTTCATCAATTCGGAGTCTTCGGGACAAGCGCAATCACTGCCATCACCGCACAGAATACCACCGGCGTGTCTGCCATCCACCCTGTTCCGCTCGACGACGTACGAGCGCAAATCGACGCAGTCGTCTCGGATCTCCGCCCCGATGCCGCCAAGACCGGGATGCTCGCGACCGTGGAGTTGGTGGAGGTCGTGGCTTCGGCCCTTCGTGCTCATCGTGTGAGCGCGCTTGTCGTGGACCCGGTCATGGTCGCTACAAGTGGGGACCGCCTTCTCGAAAAGGACGCTGAAGCGGCCCTCCGAACGTACCTCCTGCCGCTCGCCCACGCCGTCACGCCGAACCTCGAGGAGGCAGAGATCCTCACGGGTCGCGAGGTACGCAGCGTGGCCCAGATGTCCGACGCGGCGCGCGCCCTGGTCGACGCGGGGGCAGACGCGGCGCTCGTGAAAGGTGGACACCTCGAAGGCGATGCCGTGGACCTTCTTTGGGACGGCGAGAACGAGCGTGTCTGGCGTCATGCCCGCGTCGAAACACCTCATACCCATGGCACCGGATGCACGCTCTCCGCAGCGATTACGGCGGGCTTGGCGCTCGGATCTCCCCTGATGGACACGGTGGACCGTGCGATCACGTTCATCGCTCGCGCGATCGCAACCGCACCGGGCCTGGGTCACGGCCGCGGCCCAGTCAACCACTTCGCGTCTGCGGAGTGACCGCACCGAGCTCTGCCACCACACCCGTAACGAGGTCGCCCAACCAGTCTCCTGCCGCAGCTCCGGCTGCGAGGACGTCTTCGTGGACCAGGGTCTCGGCCCCCAAGCCCGCCGCCCGATTGGTCACGAGAGAGACCCCTGCCAGCCGAATGCCCGACGCACGAGCTACGATGACCTCGGGAACCGTCGACATCCCCACCACATCGGCGCCCAGCGATGCGAGCATCCGAACCTCTGCAGCAGTCTCGTACTGAGGCCCCAATACGCCACAGTACGTCCCCGGATGAAGTTGGACCCCGAGCCTGACCGCGACATCCATGAACAAGCCTCGCAGCTGCTCGTCGAACGGTGCGCTCATGTCGGGACACCGTTCCTCCCCGGTCCGGAGTTGACCAGTCAATGGAGCCCGGAACGTGAGGTCAATGTAGTCGTCTAGCAGAACAAGGTCCCCGGGGTCGAGGCGCGGATGGATGCCGCCGGCAGCGTTGGTCACCACCAGCGCGTCGACACCCAGGCCGGCGAGCATACGGGTCGGCGCAACGACCTGCTTCGGCGAACACCCCTCGTAGGCGTGCAGACGTCCGGCGAGGAGTGCGATCGGCACCCCGGCCAGGAATCCGAACACGAAACGCCCCTCGTGCCCGGCCACCGTGGCCTCGGGCAAGCCCGGCACCTCACGAAACGGAATCTCCACGCGATCCGCCACATGGTCGATCAGGCCGCCGAGTCCCGAGCCGAGCACGAGACCCACTCGGGGTCGCCCTCCAGCCGCCCGCAACAGGTCGACGGCGGAGTCGACCTGAATCACAAGATCATTCCGGCGACGGTCGCGGTCATAAAGGCGGCAATCGAGCCTCCAATCATCGCACGCAGGCCAAGTCGCGACAGGTCTTGCCGGCGACTCGGCGCAAGGCCACCGATCCCGGCGATCTGCATCGCGATCGAGCCGAAGTTCGCGAAGCCGGATAGCGCGTAGGTCACGATGATCACCGATCGAGGCGAGAGTCCGGACCCCGAAGCACCCGAAGCCTCTCCGAGGGTGCCCGCCAGCTGAAGATAGGCGATGAACTCGTTGAGCACCGTCTTGATGCCCAGGAGCGAGCCGACCACTGGGGCGTCTGCCCACGACACGCCCATCAGCCATGCGAGCGGGGCGAGGAGCCAGCCAAGGATGAGTTCGAGCGTGAGGCCGTCGAAGCCGGCCAGCGCCCCCGCCCATCCGAGGATACCGTTCACCATGTAGATGAGAGCCACAAAGGCGAGCAGCATCGCGCCTACGTTGAGAGCCAGTGTGAGTCCCTCGGCAGCGCCGCGGGCCGCTGCATCAATGACGTTCACGTCGCGGCGCTCCACGACGATATCGAGCGACCCGGCCGTCTCGGGCGTTCCCACCTCGGGGATCATGATCTTCGCCACAACGAGCGCCGCCGGCGCCGACATCACCGAAGCCGCGAGCATGTGGCCTGCGACATCCGGGAAGAACGGAGTCAGCATGGCGACGTGGGCCGCGAGTACTCCTCCCGCAACGGTTGCAAAGCCGCCGGTCATGAGCGCCATCAACTCCGACTGCGTCATCCTCTCGATGAACGGACGCACAAGAAGCGGTGCTTCGGTTTGTCCCACAAAGACATTGCCTGCGGCGGAAAGAGACTCGGCGCCGGACGTCTTCATCGTGCGTTGCATCACCCACGCGGAGCCCCGAACCACCCGCTGCATGATCCCGAGATGGTACGTCACAGCCATCAGCGATGAGAAAAAGATGATGGTGGGAAGCACGTTGAACGCGAACGCGGCACCCGTTTGAGCAAACTGCCCCGTCGCCGCGGCAAACCCACGGTCGCCGATCGTGCCGACCGGGATCTCGTTGCGCACCAGGTTTCCGAAGACGAACGACGCACCCTGTTCCGTGAAGCCGAGAAGCCCCACGACGACCGCTCCAGCCGCATCGAAGAAGGTCGTACCGATCTCCGTCTTCAGGATGAAGAGGGCGAAGACGAACTGGAGACCGACCCCCCATGCAACGGGCTTCCAGGAAATCTTCTGTCGGTCGGTACTCAGGGCCCACGCGATGGTCAGGAGCACGACCATGCCGAGCACGGAGCGAGCACGTTCGAGGACCGGAGTATCGAGCGCCTCGGTCGCGACGACCACCTGCGCGAGCATTTCGGTACCAAGCGTCATGGGTCTACCACCATCCACCGTGATCGAGTTCGCTGCGCGGCAGGACGATGCCTCGCTGCTTGGCCGAGACCAGCTTTCTGTTTCGGAAGATCGGGATCAGGAGAAGACCCGCAACGAAGCCTCCGAGATGCGCACCGTAGGCGACCCCGCCCCCGACAGCAGCCGGGCCCAAAACCCCGGTCACCTGGAGCAACATCCAGTAGCCGAGCATGAGCCACGCGGGCACCTGGATGACCCAGAAGCCGATCCACGTGTCGATTCGTATCCCCGGATACAGGATGAGGTAGGCGCCCATAATCCCACTGATCGCACCGGAGGCGCCAACCATCGGGACTGTGGACGAGGGTGTCATCACGATTTGAGCGGCAGCAGCAGCCAACCCAGTGAGCAGGTAGAAGCCGAGGAAGCGAAGGTGCCCCATCGAATCCTCGATGTTGTTCCCGAATACCCAGAGGAACCAGAGGTTTCCGATGAGGTGTCCCCAGCTCCCATGCAGGAACATCGACGAAAGCAGAGAAGCCGCGCCAACGCTTCGTACGTCGCATACCGCATCCCGTCCCGATACGACGGCACCCGTCACATCAGCGGGAACCACGCCCAGTGTGCACACCGAGGTGAAGAGAACCTCCTGCGAAAGGCCCGCCCCCTGGAGAAGCCACCACACCGCGAGCGTCACACCAGCGATCAACACCGTGAAAATCGGGACGATCTCGGTCGGGTTGTGGTCTCGGAGCGGAAACACGGTATGGGGCTCATAACGTGGCGATGGGGCACGCCGAACCTACGAACGCCACCGAAATTCGCCATAGGCTGCCATATTGGCAGCTTCTGCCCCGGGGTCCACGCCATTTCGGCGTGAAACCGGCACTCCCCGTGGGCACGGTGATTGCACGTCGCGTGCCGCAGTACCATTGGAATCCATCCAAACAGATCATAGAAGAGGAGAAGATGGGCAAAGTCATCGGAATCGACCTGGGTACCACCAACTCGGTGGTCGCGGTCATGGAGGGCGGTGAGCCCGTCGTGATTCCCAACTCGGAGGGCGGCCGCACGACGCCTTCGGTCGTCGGCTTCACGAAGGACGGCGAGCGGCTGGTCGGTCAGGTCGCGCGCCGTCAGGCCATCACGAACCCCGAGAATACGGTCTTCTCGATCAAGCGCTTCATGGGCCGACGCCATGACGAGGTCCGCTCGGAAGAAACGCTGGTGCCGTACGATGTGGGTCAAGGCCCCGGTGGCCGTGTCACGGTGAAGATCCCGAACGCGGACAAGTCATTCTCCCCGCCCGAGATCAGCGCCATGATCCTGCAGAAGATGCGCCAGACAGCTGAGGACTACCTCGGCACGAAGGTGGATCAGGCGGTCATCACCGTCCCGGCGTACTTCAACGACGCGCAGCGCCAGGCGACGAAGGACGCCGGCAAGGTCGCGGGTCTCGAAGTGCTGCGAATCATCAACGAGCCCACGGCGGCAGCGCTCGCCTACGGCCTCGAGAAGAAGTCCGAGGAGAAGATCGCGGTCTTCGACCTCGGAGGTGGTACGTACGACATCTCGATTCTGGAGCTGGGTGACGGCGTCTTCGAGGTCAAGTCGACCAACGGCGACACGCACCTTGGCGGTGATGATTACGACCAGCGCGTCATCAATTGGCTCGTGGAAGAGTTCAAGAAAGACCAGGGCATCGACCTCTCTCAGGATTCGATGGCTCTTCAGCGGCTGAAGGAAGCAGCAGAAAAGGCGAAGATGGAGCTCTCGACCACGATGAGCTCGGACATCAACCTGCCCTTCATCACGGCGACTCAGGAAGGTCCGAAGCACCTGAACTACAGCCTCACGCGAGCGAAGTTCGAGCAGCTCGTCGACGAGTTGAACCAGCGCACAATTCCACCCATGGAGAAGGCGCTGGCCGACGCCGGTCTCTCCAAAGACGAGATCGATGAAGTCATCCTCGTCGGTGGATCGACGCGCATGCCGAAGATCCAGGAGATCGTCAAGGAGTTTTTCGGGAAGGACCCTCACAAGGGTGTGAACCCGGACGAGGTCGTCGCCGTCGGTGCCGCGATTCAGGGTGGTGTGCTCGCCGGAGACGTCACCGACGTCCTCCTGCTCGACGTCACCCCGCTTTCGCTCGGGATCGAGACGCTCGGTGGTGTCATGACGCCGCTCATCGAGCGCAACACGACGATTCCAACCAAGAAGGCCGAGACGTTTTCGACCGCCGAGGACAATCAAACCACGGTGGAGATCCACGTCCTCCAGGGTGAACGGAAGATGGCGATGGACAACAAGACCATCGGCAAATTCCAGCTGACCGGAATTCCACCGGCACCGCGAGGCATGCCTCAGGTCGAGGTGACGTTCGACATCGACGCGAACGGAATCCTGCACGTATCCGCTCAGGACAAGGCCACGGGCAAGGAGCAGAAGATCCGCATCGAGGCGTCGAGCGGCCTGTCCGACGCCGAGATCGAAAGCATGGTGAAGGATGCCGAGGAGCACGCTTCCGAGGACGAAGAGCGCCGCCAGAAGGTGGAGTCACGAAACCAGCTCGATTCCCTGGTCTACCAGGTCGAGAAGGACAGCTCCGAGTGGGGCGACATGGTCTCGGAGGATTCGAAGACCCGTCTCACGGACGCCACGGAGGCCGCGAAGGAAGCGCTCAAGGGCGACGACCTCGACGCGATCAACGCGGCACGTGACGAGCTGATGCAGGCCTTCAGCGCAGCCGGTCAGGAGATGTACCAGTCGCAGGCAGCCGAAGCGGAGGCTGCCGGCGGGGGTGAAGCCGGTGCCGAAGCGGGATTCGACGACCAGGAGGCCGAAGTCGCCGACGAATCGGCGTCAGAGGCGGAGGAGGACGTGGTCGAAGCCGACTACGAGATCGTCGACGAAGAAAAGTAAGCCAGTTGCCGGGGGTCGGCGGGGCAACCCGTCGCCCCCCGGGCCGCGTCGAAGTCAGATGTAGTCGCACGATCAAGGGTTCGGACCACGGTCCGTCCTTTTCGTGTATTCTGGGTGGAAGGAACAGCGCGCGAAGCAGCGCTGAACGGATAGATACCGGGAGAGAATCGGGATGTACGATCCGCTGAAAGCCAAGGGTCGACTCGTCGCATTCGCAGGCGCCGTCTTCGTCGGCGGGTTGGCCGTCGCAAGCGGGCTGGGATGGACGAGCACCTCGCACGCTATGCCGCCGATCACGGAAGAAGAGCAGGTACCGGCATCTGCCGTTCAACCGGCGCTCGATCTGAGCGAGGCCTTCACGAACCTGGCCGACGCAGTCACGCCAGCAGTCGTGCGCATCGAGACGAGGCGGACGGTTCAGAGTCGCAACCGACAGGTTCCCGAGCAGTTCCGTCGTTTCTTTGACGAGGAAAGCGAAGACCCGCAGCCCCGAAATGCGATCGCGGGCGGCAGTGGATTCATCGTCTCGACGGACGGCTACATCCTCACGAACAATCACGTCGTCGAAGGTGCGAACGACGTGCGCGTGTACTTCCCAGACCGTCGCTACTTCCAGGCACGCGTCGTGGGTGCGGATCCCTTCACCGACGTGGCAGTCATCAAGGTGGACGTGGAGGAGGAGCTCCCCGTCATGTCCTTCGGTGATTCGGACGACATCAACGTCGGCGAGTGGATCCTGGCAATTGGCAATCCGGGCTTCGGTGCGTCGACCCAACTCGACTTCACGGTGACGGCCGGCATCATCAGCGCACGCGGACGCGGTCTTCGTCTGCTGCAAAACGACATCTTTCGCGACCCGCGCTTCGCCGACGACCCCTCGGTCTCCGGGTACGCAATCGAGGACTTCATCCAGACCGATGCGGTCATCAACCCGGGCAACTCCGGTGGCCCTATGGTGAATCTTCAGGGCCACGTGGTCGGCATCAACTCGGCCATCGCTTCGACGACAGGGGTCTATCAGGGGTATGGTTTCGCCATTCCCATCAATCTCGCTCGGCGCATCATGGAAGACCTGGTCGAGTACGGGTACGTAAAGCGCCCACGCATCGGCGTGCAGATCCAGGATGTCGCCGCTGAAGACGCCGAGGCCTACGGGCTCCCATCCGTCTCGGGCATCCTCGTGCAGTCGGTCGACGAGACAGGTCCCTCGGCTGGTGCCCTGCGAGCCGAAGACGTAATCCGTGGACTGGACGGCCAGCCGGTCGGATACGTGTCCGAACTTCAGGCCGAGATCGCAGAGCGTCGACCGGGTGATTCCGTCGAATTGACGATCTACCGTAATCGCCGAGAGATGAACGTCGACGTTCGTCTCGGCGAAGCGCCAATCAACAACTTCTCCACGGTCGCGTCCGAGCGCCCGGTACTTGCCGAGGAGCGGCTCGGCATTCAGGTGGAAATGATCGATGCGGACCTCGCCCGTGAAGCGGGCTTCGGCGAAGCAGGTGGTGTCCTCCTCACGAATGTGGCCCGGGGCAGCGCAGCCGAGCGTCGCAACGTCGGCGGCTTCCTCGGGCAGAAGCTCTCTAAGGTCAATGAGGCCCGAATCGACTCGCCGCAGGACCTCCGTCGCGTCCTCGACGCGGTCGAGCCGGGGGAGATCATTTCCCTGCACTTCGTGGATCGGACCGGAGCCGAGCGCGTGGTGAACGTCCGCATGCCGTAGCGTTCCCTCAATTCCGTCACGGACCGGGTCTGGCCCGATCCGGACGCATGACCGCACGCACATCAGACTCGGGACGCGGAGGGACTGAGACTTCCGCGTCCCGTTCTTCATCCTACGCCCCGGGTTTATCTTTTTCGTCCGCGCGAAAGTGGCGGAATTGGTAGACGCGCGGGATTTAGGATCCCGTGGCTTCGTGCCGTGGGGGTTCGAGTCCCCCCTTTCGCATTTCGCAGTCTCTCTCAGCACCCCGACCGCGTGATGGTATGAATCTGGATGTGACCGACCTGCAGATCTCGATCGACGAGCAGGAAGCATGGCGTCGCGTGATGAACGTGACGATCCCCGCCTCGATCGTGCAGGCCGAAGAGCAGCGAGCCGCCAGGCAACTCGCCTCCCGCGCTCGCCTCAAGGGCTTCAGAAAGGGGCGAGTGCCCACCAAGGTCATCGAAAATCGCTTCGGTGGAGCGCTTCGCCAGGAGGCACTCGACAAGCTGATCGGCTCCGCTTACAAGGAAGCACTGGCGGCCCAGGAGCTCCGCCCCATCAGCGAGGGTGAGCTTGAGGACATCCACTACAAGCCCGAGGAAGATCTCACGTTCGCGATCGCATTCGACGTGGAGCCTGTCGTCGAGCTCGAACGCCTCAGCGGCTTCGTCGTCGAGCGCCCAGCGGTCGACATAACGGCCGAGCAGGTCGATGAAGTTCTCGGTCGGATTCAGGAGCAGAACGGAGTCTGGCAACCACTCGAGGAAGGCAAGCCGGTCGAGAAGGACCTCGTGTCCGTGACGATCACCCGCCTGAACGACGAAGGGGAACCGGCCGACGACGCACGCGAGTACGACATCGTCATGGGTTCCGGCGACGCGATACCCGACATCGAAGCTTCGATCCTCACGCTCGAGACCGGCGAAACAAACGATTTTGATATCGCCTTCCCCGACGACTTCCCGGATGAATCCCGGCGAGGGGACTCGGAGCGAGTCCGTATCACGCTGACCTCGCGACGTCAGATGGACGTGCCCACGTTGGACGATGATCTGGCCAAGCAGGTCGGGGATTTCGAAACGCTGGACGAACTGACGGCGAAAGTTCGCGAAGACATGGAGAAGGAGGCGGAGCAGCAGGCCGATGCGGCCGCGCGCTCCAGACTGCTCGATCTCATCGTCGACGCGAACCCCTTCGATGTGCCGGCCTCGATGGTGCGCCGCTACTCCGACGGAATCATGAGAGACATCTCACAGATCCCCGAAGAACGGCTCAGTGAGTTCCGAGAGCAAATCCGCCCGGAAGCAGAGCGGGCAGTGAAGCGGATTCTGTTGATCGAGCAGATCGCTCAGACACAGTCTCTCACGGCGAGCGACGACGACATCGACGACCGAGTCGAGGAGATCGCCGAGGCCAACAACACCGACGCCGCTAAGGTGTACGCAGAACTCCAGAAGGCTGGCCGAATCGAGTCGCTCGAGCGTGAGCTGACGGAAAAAGCGGTCTTCGACTTCCTCTTCGAGCAATCCGAAATCACCGAGGCGCCCAGCACCTAATGGCCATCTATCCTCCATACGTCATCGAGCGCACGAGCCGCGGCGAGCGCAGCTACGACATCTTCAGCCGGCTCCTGATGGACCGGATTGTCTTCCTCGGCACGGGGATCGACGACAACGTCGCAAACATCATCCTCGCCCAGCTCCTCTTTCTCGATGCCGAAGATCCCGAGCGCGACATCTATATGTACATCAATTCGCCTGGCGGCAGCGTATACGCCGGTATGGCGATCTACGACACCATGCAGCATCTACGGGCCCCGGTGTCTACATTCTGCGTCGGTATGGCAGCGTCCATGGGGGCCGTGCTCCTAGCTGCGGGCGAGCCTGGTAAGCGGAATGCCCTGCCAAATTCCCGAATCATGATCCACCAGCCCTCGGGTGGATCGCAGGGAACGGCTGCCGACATCGAGATTGCCGCACAAGAAATCTTGCATATCCGGGAGAAGTTGAACGGTATTGTGGCCAAGCATACCGGTCAGCCTGTCGAGAGGATCGCTGAAGACGTCGATCGCGATCGCTTCATGAGCCCTGAGGCTGCCGTCGAGTACGGCCTTATCGATCGTGTACTCGAGGGACCGGTCCAGCAGATGGAAGGCAAGCCGGCTGATTCGGATTCGGCCGAGTAACCCGGAGATCGGGAGTAGGACATGACGGAAAAGCACCTCCGCTGCAGCTTCTGCGGGAAGTCCAAGGAAAGCGTCAAGAAGTTCATTTCCGGACCGAACGTATTCATCTGCAACGAATGCATCTCGCTGTGTAACGAAATCCTCGCGGAAGAAGAGGAACGGGAGGCTCAAGAACAGACCGTTCCGTCTCCGACGCCCGAAGAAATCAAGTCCGCACTCGATCAGTATGTCATCGGTCAGGAGGCGGCGAAGAAAGCCCTCGCTGTTTCCGTCTACAACCACTACCGCCGCGTCAAACATCAAGGCGTCCTCGACGATGTGGAGATCGATAAGGCAAACATCCTGCTCATCGGGCCTACCGGTGTCGGGAAGACACTCCTCGCCCAGACACTGGCGAGAACGCTCCATGTTCCCTTCACCATTGCGGATGCCACGACGTTGACCGAAGCCGGCTACGTCGGCGAAGACGTCGAAAACATCCTGGTTCGTTTGCTCCAGGCAGCGGACTTCAACGTGGCTGAATGCGAGCGAGGGATCGTCTACATCGATGAAATGGACAAGATCGCTCGCAAATCGGAGAACCCGTCGATCACGCGTGATGTCTCCGGCGAAGGTGTGCAGCAGGCGCTCCTGAAGATCCTCGAGGGTACGGTAGCCAGTATCCCTCCGCAGGGCGGGCGAAAGCACCCGCAGCAGGAGTACATACAGATCAACACCAAGAACATCCTCTTCATCTGTGGAGGAGCGTTCGACGGTATGGAGCAGATCATCGAGGCCCGCCTCGGCAACAAGGCGATCGGCTTCGCAGACGGAGAGGGAGAAAACGTCGACCGCCGAGACACGGACGGTGGACTGATGCAATACGTCGAGCCTGAAGACCTGCAGCGCTACGGCATCATCCCGGAGCTGGTGGGTCGGCTTCCGGTGAGTGTGCATCTCGACGAATTGGACGAGGACGCGCTGGTGCGGATTCTCCAAGAACCACGAAACGCACTCGTGAAGCAGTACGAAAAGATGTTCGAGCTCGAGGGAATCCGCCTTGTCTTCGACCCCGAGGCGATCGGCGCGATTGCCCGCCGGACACTCGAGCGAAGCACGGGCGCGCGAGGCCTGCGCTCGATCATCGAATCGGTCATGCGTGATGTCATGTTCGAGCTGCCGTCGCGCAGCGACGTGCGCGAGGTCGTGATCACGAAGGAGTGCATCGAATCGGACGCGCAGCCTCTGCTCGTCCTGCGCACCGAGGAACGCGCCCTCGAGGCCTGACAGCGCGAAAAACTTGTCGCCCAGCCGACAAGAAAGCCCCCGGGGCCCCTGGCCCCGGGGGCTTCCCTTTTGCCGCTCCCCTGACCGACGTACGATACGTAGTCTGCCAGCTGAACCCAGGGCCCCGGCTCGCGAACCGTGGTCCGCCAACCCATCGCGCATGCCCACGCTGACTCGGGTCGAAGACCAGATCGAGGTTCCGGATCGGCTGCCCGTGGTAGCGCTCAGGGATCTCGTCTTCTTTCCGTACATCGTCCTGCCGATTCTGATCGGACGACGGCGTTCCGTTGCAGCACTCGAAGCCGCACAGGACGACGAGGGGCTCGTGCTCCTCGTGACGCAGAAGGACCCGGGCGTGGACGACCCCGGCAGCAGCGACCTCTTCCGGGTGGGAACGATCGCCCGCGTGGTGCAGGTCACCCAGCTGCCCGACGGTACCTCCCGCGTCGTGCTCGAAGGGATTGGGCGGGCGCGGATCAAGCGGCTGACCACCACGACGGAGGCCCTGCGCGCGAATGTCGAGCTTCTGATCGCGAGTGAGCTGGAGCGCCCCGAATCCCTCGGCTCACCCGACGACGCAGGTAACCTCGACGAGCTGTGCGATGCGGTTCGTACCCTCTATGCCGACTACGCCCGGCTCCATGACCGCATCCCCGACGAGCTGTCGACGATGCTCTCTGCCGATGGGGATCGAGTACGCTTTGCACACCTCGTCGCCGGACACCTCATCCTTCCGTCTGTCGAGAAGCAGGAGGTCCTCGAAGAGATTCTGGTCGAGGATCAGCTCTCCGCGCTTCGGGAAATGCTGATCCGGGAGATCGAGATCCTGCGCATCGAACGAAAGCTTGATCGGCAAATCCAGCTCCAGCTGGGAGGCAAGGGTAGTCCCTTCGATCTTTCCCCGAAATCTCGGCAGGCGGGGCAGGAACAGGATCGTGAAGAGTGGGAGGAGATCGCCGATCAGATCGAGGATGCCGGCCTCCCCGACCACGCTCGCGCCCGCGCGGAAAAGGAACTCAACCGGCTCAAGAAGCTGAATCCGGTCGCCCCTGAAGCCGCTGTGATCCGTACGCACCTCGACTGGCTGGTCGCCCTGCCCTGGAACCAGCGATCCGAGGACAACCTTGATGTCGGGCACGCCGCTGCCATTCTAGACGCCGAACACTTCGGCCTTGGTGAAGTGAAGGAACGGGTTCTGGAGCATGTCGCGGTGCTCTCGCTTGTGCGGGAGATGAGAGGGCCCATCCTCTGTCTCGTCGGCCCGCCCGGGGTAGGCAAGACATCCCTCGGTAGCAGCATCGCGCGAGCGTTGGATCGGGAGTTCGTTCGAGTGAGTCTTGGTGGTGTGCGGGACGAGGCCGAGATCAGAGGACATCGACGGACATACGTCGGCGCACTCCCGGGTCGGATTATTCAAGGGATGCGGCGCAGCGGTACCAGAAACCCGGTCTTTCTACTCGACGAGATCGACAAGATGGCTCGGGACTTTCACGGTGATCCGGGAGCCGCGCTCCTGGAAGTCCTGGATCCGGCCCAGAACAAGTCGTTCACGGATCACTACCTCGAGCTCGAATACGACCTGTCCGACGTCCTCTTCATCGCAACCGCAAACACGCTTCAGGGGGTACCGGAACCACTCCGTGACCGAATGGAAGTCATCCGACTGCCTGGGTATCTGGACACGGAGAAGCGGGAGATTGCACAGCGATTCCTGTGGCCTCGGCAGGCGCTCCAGCACGGTCTCGGTAGCGAGGAGACCATCACGCTTTCGGCCGAAGCTCTCGACAGGGTGATCCGTCGGTACACGCGCGAGGCTGGTGTCCGTGAACTGAATCGACGGCTCTCACGGATCGCTCGTAAGTTGGCTCGCGCCGTCGCGGACGGAGAGGACCCGGCCGACATCGTGCAGGCGGCGGACCTGAAGAAGCTCCTCGGTCCACCGACCTATCAGCCGGCGGACCGAGACGACGACGCCGACAGGATCGGTATTGCAAACGGTCTGGCATGGACGTCGGTGGGCGGTGAGGTCATGGACGTGGAAGTCGCGATCGTGGCGGGAAGCGGGAATCTGCGGCTGACCGGTACGCTCGGTGACGTCATGAAGGAGTCTGCACAGGCCGCCGTGACCTACGCCCGATCCAGAGCCGCACTTCTGGGCCTCGATCCTCAGTTTCACGAAAAGATCGACGTCCACATCCACATCCCGGAAGGTGCGACGCCAAAGGATGGGCCGTCGGCAGGGATCACCATTGCCGTCGCGCTGATCTCGGCACTGACCGACATCCCGACTCGGAGCGATGTCGCCATGACCGGCGAGATCACGCTTCGCGGGCGCGTCATCGGCGTTGGAGGGGTCAAGGAGAAGGCTGTCGCCGCTCTTCGGGGAGGTATGACGAAAGTCGTGCTCCCACACGCGAACGAGACCGACCTCGAGTCGCTGCCTCAGGAAGTGCTCGACGCCGTCGACTTCGATCTCGTGAAAACGATGGACGAGGTCATGACCGCCGTGCTCGCGAGCCAGCCAGTCGATCGCAGAGAACGTCTGCGTGGAGCGGCGGCGGGTGTCTCGCCCCCCCACGGATGAAGATCCGCTCAGTCTCGTACGCCGGCACGATCGCGAAGCGAGGTGGCCCCGCACCCGGCACCCTGCCTCAAGTCGCTTTCTCCGGCCGTTCGAACGTCGGCAAATCGTCGCTGATCAATACGTTGCTTCAACGGACCCGCAGCAAGATCGCTCACGTGTCTGCGAAGCCGGGAAAGACGCAGGCGTTGAATTTCTATGAGGTCAACGACGATTTCTACCTCGTCGATTTGCCCGGATACGGGTATGCCAAGGTCCCGCTCGCCATGCGGGACGCATGGGGCGACCTGATCGAATGGTATCTTGGGGAAGCAGGAACCGTCCGGGGTGTCGTGCACCTCGTCGATGCACGACACAAGCCGACGGCTCACGATCTCCGGATGGTCGAGTATCTCGCCAATGTCGGCTTACCGACACTCGTCGTGCTCACCAAGATCGACAAGCTGAAGCGAAGTGAGCGACAGAAGTCGATCAAGCGTGCGTTGGAAACACTGGAGATCGATGAGGCGCAACTTCTGCCCTTCTCGTCCAAAACGGGCGAGGGACGCGACGATCTGATCGAGGCGCTCGAAGGGCTGGTGCACGAGGAGGCGTGACGCTGAAAACGAATGACCACGAAATAGAGCGCCATCGCGCGATCTCGCCGGACCGTCGTCGCCTGTCGGGCGTGCGCCTGACCCTGGCGCTCGGCGTGATCACCACAGCCTGCACGATCGCACCCGTCACGGAGCGCCCCGGCGCGGCCGCGCCCGTATCGACGATGCCCCCGAGCGGTTACGGATCGCTTCTGCAGTCCGAGGTGTCGATGAGTCTCGGCAGCCGCGATCTCGAGATCATGGTCACACCCCTGGACGAAAGCGTCATCCGTGTCACGGCACCCGATACGGAGGAGCGACTCCGCGGTATCGCGGCAGCGAACCGCAGTGCCCTGCCGGACAGCGCTCGCCTTTTCCTCGTTTCGTTCTTCACGGCGCAAGTGGACGTCGCCTTCGTACCTGAGGAAATCCAGCTCATCGCGCAGGGGCTTCGCGTCCTCCCAACGGGCATCGCACCTGTCACGCCCGGGTGGCGGCAGCGACGCGTCCTCCAGCGCCAGACCGAGTTGGCGGTGTACGCATTCCCACCCGATGTGGATCTCGAGTCCGAGCTGGTTCTGGTGTACGGCTTCGATCAGACGAGCGCGTGGAGCGGAATTCTGCCGCGGATCCAGTCCGAGCGCGCTCGAGCACGTGCTCGGGCCACCGTAGGTAACTGAGGGTGTAATACAGAGGTCAGTCGAAGGTCCCGGGCTTCGTTTGTCCGTCCCTCGTTTCGTTCGGTCAGGTATCCAGCCCGTACCGAGAGATCTTTCGGTACAGTGTCCGCTCTCCGATCCCCAGTAGCTCAGCCGCCTTTCGGCGATTCCCGTCGACGTCGCGCAGGGCAACCTCGATCGCAGCCCGCTCCATGTCATCGATCGTCATCCCATGCCGGTAAATGACGACGTTCTCCACAACCTCGGGCTCCGCGACAGCCTCTTCTCCCGGGACGTAGGCCGGGATCTCGAGACCTGCCGGAATCGTGATCTCGCCCGACGCGACAGAGCCGAGAAGCGTATCCGCTGAATCTGGCGGCGTCATGCCATCCCGATACGCGTCGAACTCGCGTCGAAGTTCGTCCATGTCGACACGAAGTTCGACCAAGGTCCGAAAGACGAACTCGAGCTCCGGCCTGATGCCGACCAAGGCGCCCTCGCCCACACCTCCCTCCCCGGTGCCGGGCCGTGGGATTGTGACTGGCAACAGGGCCACACCACCGCCGCGCACCTCGTCGGGAATGTCCTCGGGGCGGATCTGACGGCCAGGCGCCAGCACCACCATGGACTCCACGAGATTCCGAAGCTCACGGATGTTGCCCGGCCAGTTGTGGTCGATGAGGATCTGCATCGCTTCTGGAGAGATCCCGGGAAAGCCCCGCTCATTCCGCTCCGAAACATCTCGAACGAATTGCTCAACGAGGAGCGGGATGTCCGCGCGTCGGTCTCGCAGTGCGGGAAGCTCGATACCCAGTACGTTCAGTCGAAAGTAGAGGTCGCGCCGGAAGTCCCCGATCGCGACCAGCTGGCGTAGATCCTGGTTCGTCGCCGCGACGATACGGACGTCGATCTTGATTGAGGCCTCGCCCCCGACACGGTGGAACTCCCTCTGCTCCAGCACCCGGAGAAGCTTGGTTTGGGTCGCGAGCGGCATTTCCCCGATCTCATCGAGGAAGATCGTTCCTCCGTCCGCGAGCTCGAACAGCCCCTTTCGCGAATCGATCGCACCTGTGAACGCCCCTTTCTCATGCCCGAACAGCTCCGACTCGAGGAGCGTCTCCGACAACGCGGCGACGTTGACCGCGATAAATGGCTTATGCCTTCGGGGAGAGAGTGCGTGGATGCCCCGTGCGACAAGCTCTTTGCCTGTCCCGGATTCCCCTGTCACGAGTACTGTGGACGTCACCGGCGCGATCTGTACAACGCGTTCGAGGACCTGACGCATCGCGTCAGTCTGCCCGACGATGCCGGTGAGTGCCCGGAGCCGCTGACGCTCGATCGCCCTCCTCCCCAGGAGCACGACGTCGTCCAGGTCCCCCTCTGCCGAAAAGACCTCCTCGAACCCGCCGCGCCGGGGGATCCGGGCAGTGTCATCGGCCACTGCAAAGACCGGAATGTGCAGCGCCGTCGTGGCCTGAGTGGCGAGCGCGCTCGTCCCATCTTCGTCCAGGCCCGTCACGATCAGTAGCGTCGGCAGATCCGAATCCGTGAGAGGCTCGGTCGGCGTCACCAGATCGGTCTCGTACCCGGCTTCTTCGAACCGAGCGCGCAGCCCCCCCGCAACCGGGAGTTGGTGCGTCGAAATCAGAACTCGACCCTCACTCATGTGCGTCGGGGCCGTGGGGGGCGTCTCCGCCGCGCAAGAGGGCGATGGCGTGGTCAACCACGGGGGCAAGGACGGCGAGGCCGTCCGATACGCCTCCCGGGCTGCCTGGCAGGTTTACGATCAGGGTTCGCCCCCGGGTGCCCGAGATGCCTCGCGAAAGAATGGAATGCGGCGTAGCATCCAGCCCTCGACGACGGATCTCCTCCGAGATCCCGGGCGCCTCCCGGTCGATGACCGCCAGCGTGGCTTCCGGCGTCACATCACGAAGCGTGAGCCCGGTACCGCCCGTCGTTACGATCAGGTCGACGCCGGCGTCGGCCCACTGCATGAGTGCAGACGCAATCTCGGGCGTTTCGTCAGGGACGATCGCCCGCTCGACCACGTGGTAGCTCCGGTCCTCGCACCAGGTCGCGATCCGTGCTCCGCTGACATCCTCCCGCGCACCAGCGGCGGAACGGTCGCTGACCGTCAGGACGCCTACCGAAAGCGTGGGATCTGGAGTCTGCCTGGTCATGGGCACGGCCTCAGCGTTTGATCGAACCCTCGGTGTAGAACGGCGGCCGCTGCACAACCCCGTCCACGAGACGGCCACGCGCGTCGACCTGCACCGCAGTACCCGCCTTCGCAAGGTCCACCGGTACGTAACCCAGCGCTACCCCGTATCCGAGGGTCGGGCTCACCGTACCGCTGGTGATACGTCCGACGACCTCACCGCCCGACACGACGTCGTAGCCGGGGCGCGGGAATCCCTTCCCCGTGAGGCGAATCCCGACGAGCCGCCGCAATACGCCGGCCTCCTTTTGAGCCACGAGCGCTTCACGGCCCACAAAATCGTCCTTGTCGAGCTTTGTCACCCACCCCAATCCTGATTCGAGCGTCGTATGCTCCTCATCGAGGTCGTTCCCGTACAAGGCGTATCCTACCTCGAGTCGGAGTGAGTCACGCGCTCCGAGCCCGGCCGGGATCAAGCCCGCTGCCCCTCCCTGCTCGAGCAGTGCCCGCCATAGCTCCGCAGCCCGGTCGGACGGGATATACAGCTCGAAGCCGTCTTCTCCAGTGTATCCGGTGCCACTGATGACAGCCGGAATACCCGCGACCTCGCCCTCGGCAAAGCGGTAATACTTCACAGAGTCGACATCGAGACTGGCCAGCGGCCGGAGGATCTCTCGCGCCTTCGGGCCCTGCAGGGCAAGCAACGCTGTCTGATCCGAGACGTCTTCGAGCTCAACGTCGAAGTCGGCCGCGTGCCTGGATACCCAGGCCCAATCCTTGGCGAGGTTGGCCGCATTCACCACAAGCATGTATCGATCGGGGAAGCGGTAGATGATCAGATCATCGATTACACAACCGGTTTCCATACACATCGCAGAGTACTGTGCCTGACCGATCTCGATCTTGGACGCGTCATTCACGGAAATGCGCTGGACGAGGTCGAGCGCCTGCGGACCTCGAACGATGAACTCGCCCATGTGCGATACGTCAAAGAGACCGGCGGCCTCGCGAACCGCTGCATGCTCGGCCTTGATCCCCGTAGGATACTGTACGGGCATGGAGTACCCGGCGAACGGGACCATCTTGCCGCCGAGTTCGACATGTTCGTCGTTGAGCGGGGTAAGCTTCAGCGTGTCGGACACGAATTGACCTTTGTACGAGTGGTTCGCGCGATGACAGCGCGAGAAAGGACTAGAGGATGTAGCGACTGAGGTCTTCGTCGTCGGCGACTTCCTTCAAGCGCGTCTGGACGAGATCCCGATCGACGACGACCGGTTCGCCGGCCGCCTCAGGCAAATCGAACATCACGTCCTCCAAGAGTGTCGTGAGGACTGTGCGCAAACGACGGGCACCGATGTTCTCCATACGTTCGTTGAGTTCCATTGCGATCTTCGCGATTTCCTGAACGCCATGATCGGTGAACTCGATGGCGCCACCCTCGGTCTCCACGAGGGCCCGGTACTGGTCGAGCAGTGCGTTCTTGGGCTCCTTCAGAATGCGGACGAACTCCTCCTCACCGAGGGTTTGGAGCTCGACCCGAATCGGGAACCGACCCTGGAGTTCGGGGATCAGATCGGACGGCTTCGCGACGTGGAACGCCCCGGCGGCGATGAACAGAATATGATCCGTCCGAACGAGTCCGTACTTCGTCGCGACCGTCGACCCCTCTACGATCGGCAGGAGGTCGCGCTGGACACCTTCACGACTCACGTCCGGGCCACGTCCTCCACGCTCTCCGGCGACCTTGTCGATCTCATCGAGGAACACGATGCCCATCTCCTCTGCCCGGTAGAGGGCTTCGTTCACGACCTCGTCCATGTCGATCAGCTTGTCGAGTTCGTCCTGGAGAAGGATCCGTCGTGCCTCTGCCACTGAGACGGTGCGGCGCTTCGTCTTCTTCGGGAGCATGTCCTGCAGCATTTCGGTGAAGTTGTGGTCCATCCCCTCACCGCCCCCCATCGGGATCATCATGCCATCGATGGAGGCCGACTGCGTGACCTCGATCTCTACCTCTCGCTCTTCGAGCTTTCCATCTTGCAGCAGCGCACCAAGCTTCTCACGCGTCCGCGCTCGGCGCTCCTGGACATCGCCGTCTTGAGCCTCGACGCCGTCCGGTCCGGCCACAAAGACGCTGGAGGTATCCGCCACAGGGTCCGGTTCCGGGTTTGTGACTGGAAAGAGGAGATCGAGCAGACGCTCGTGGACGCGCGTCTCCGCGACGCCCTGTACTACATACTCGCGATCGGCACGAACCAGGTTGATCGAGATGTCGACGAGATCACGAATCATCGATTCGACGTCACGTCCGACGTATCCTACTTCGGTGAATTTGGAGGCCTCGACCTTCAGAAACGGAGCACCCGCCAGCCGGGCGAGTCGACGGGCGATCTCGGTTTTCCCGACCCCTGTGGGCCCTATGAGGATCAAGTTGTTGGGCGCGATTTCGCGCCGCATCTCCTCCTCGACTCGCTGGCGGCGCCAACGATTCCTGAGAACAATCGCGACCGCCTTCTTCGCGTCGTCCTGCCCGATGATGTACTTGTCGAGTTCGGCGACGATCTGCCGGGGCGTGAGCTCGTCGAGCCAGACGAGGTCCTCACCCTCTTCATTCGTGGCTGGCGCGTCGGGTTCGGTTGGTGCGAGTGCCTCGGTTGTCATCACCCAGCTCCTTCGTCGTCGCCCAACTCGAGGACGACGATCTCACGATTCGTGTAGACACAGATGTCACCGGCAATCTCGAGCGATCGCTGGACGAGTGAAGCCGCGTCGAGCTCGGAATGCTGCTTGAGGGCCCGGGCTGCGGCCAGCGCGAACGAACCGCCCGACCCGATGGCAACGACGTCGTCGTCGGGCTCGATCACGTCACCGTTTCCACTGACGAGAAAGAGGTGGTTCCGGTCCGCGACGGCGAGAAGCGCATCGAGACGACGCAGGTAGCGATCCATTCGCCAGTCCTTGGCCAGCTCAACGACCGCCTTGGTCATGTTCGCCGGATAGCGCTCCAGCTTCTCCTCCAGCTTTTCGAACAGCGTGAAGGCATCGGCGACGGCGCCGGCAAAACCAGCGAGGATGGCACCATCCTTCAGTCCGCGAACTTTTCGGGCCGAGCCCTTGATGACGGTGTCCCCCATCGTGACCTGGCCGTCACCGCCCATGGCGACTCGGCCGTCCTTTCGAACAGCGAGAACTGTAGTGGCATGTACGTCAGGCAGACTCATTGGCTCCGGGGTCAGGCGCGGCTGGTCACTTGATTGACCACACCACAAGCGGCAAGCAAGGGCCACGAATCTAGCGCAATATCTGCCTATCTGGCAGACGCTATTCGGACCGTGGATGCGCCTCTCGGTATACCCGCAGCAGGCGTTCCTTGCTCGTGTGGGTGTAGATC
>JAPPOV010000044.1 GCA_028873595.1 Gemmatimonadota bacterium
CGCTGCGTCAGCCCATTTCGGGCCATTCAGCCGGTACCGCGAGCGAAACTTACCACTCTTCCCTCTCAATTGGAGGGGGTCAGTCTTTGACAGCCCAGATCGCCGTTAGTTCTGCTGACTTAGTTCCTCGAAGACGATCGGAAGTAGATCCGCTGCTGTCCACGACTCGACTCGGCCCCACCGCTCGTCCAGATCTTCGGTTACCCCAGCGTCCATGACCTCCTGCAATGACGCTCCCCGCTCGACCAGGCGCTGCACGCTCTCGCGAACGTCTAGCATCATCGCCAGCACCTCCAGCATTCCGCCGCGATCGGTCGTCCCGAATCCGTGCCCGGGGATCACGACCGTCTCGGGGCCTGCGATACCGATCGCGATCTCAAGCGCATCGATCATCCCCAAGAAGCTGCCCCCATTATGGCGATCGATGATGGGATACATGTTGGTCCGGAAAACGTCACCCAAGTGGAGCACGTCGGCTTCGACGAAATGGATGAAGCTGTCACCGTCGGTGTGAGCGGCCGGCGATAGGAAGACGCGCACCTCTTCGTCATTGAGGTAAAACGTGATTCCGTCCGAGTACGTCACGACGGGCAAGGCCCCCTCGGGCGGCTGCGGGAACATGGTGCCCCCACGCCGAGGGATTCTGATCGGAGCCAGCATCCGCAGCCGTACGTTGTCGTGGGCGAAGATCGTGACGCCCTCTTCCCCCAACTGCTCGTTGCCACCGATGTGATCAGGGTGCACATGCGTGTTGATGAGGAACCGGATCTCCGATGGCGAGATCTCCGCGACCGCATCCATGATGTAATCCGTGATAGGTCCCAGATGATCGTCGATCAGGAGAGCACCCTCGGGTCCGACCAGCACTCCCATGTTTCCCAGGCCACCAGGTGCCTGGAGCATGTATACCGAACCCGACGCGTGGATGACCTCCAGTTGCGTATCTCCACCTTCTTGAGCGACAGCAGAGGAGGAGCCAAGCAACAGCCCGGCGACACATGCAAGGATTACGATCCGGGAAACCAAGGACATCTCCAATCGAAGAGGAATGGGACCAATCAGCACTCGCACTACTTAACGGCTCGGAATTCTGCTGCCGCACCTGTGAGTGCGCCAACGAGCGATAGCGAGCTGCCCACGCAGCTTACGCGGACAGCAGCAATTCCTTCAAGAACAGGTCGGTGCCGGCATGAGTGAGTGTCGGCGCACGAGTGCTGTGGTATTCCAAGCCGTGGGATGGATCTCGAGAGGTCAGGGGGTTCGATCGAGAACGGGCGCGCTGGTCGCGGGGTTGGCGTCGTCTCCGGGATCGTGGAACAGGCCGGCGGCGACGCTGATCTCGATGGCCGGGCTGGCGGCGTCGAGGCAGGCGTAGACGTAATTGTCGGGGTCGTCGTCGGCCAGTGCGATCGGCTGTACCGTCTTGCCGTCCGCAAGTCGGACTGAGACACCGAGGCGTTGGGGCTCTCCTAGAGTGGCGCCGGCCGGACCGGTGACCCCGCCTCCCCACACGAGTTGGACGACCTGCGCGGTTTCGGTCGGGCATTCGCCGTCGAGCCCAGGGTTTGTGGGAAGGTAGCGCTCGGCCAGCACGAGGCTGGGGCCGTCTTCCAGAGGGGTGACATCTTCGGACCGTAGGCCGGTGATCTCGTTGCCGTCGAGGTCGTCGAGCATGCCGACGCCTTCCACCGCACGGAGCTGGGCGCCGGCGGTGCCGAAGGTGCCCGTAAGCAATACGGTCCGGAGCTCGAGGGGTTCGGTGGCCGGGGCCAGCGTGGCGCAGTCCGGGGTCACGCGGGCGCCCGTGGCGGTCTCCACCACGAAGTCCTCGGGGGCGACGGTCGCCCCGTCGAGTTGTGCGGAGAAAGTCACGGGGACACCGTCCTGGCCAGCGACGACGGTCCCGCACAAGAGGCTCGCGGCCATAGGCAGCTCGTCCAGCCCATAGTAGACCGCCAGGATGCGTGGCATCGTGTCGGAGCCTGCATCGGGCAGGCCGACGTCGTGCTCAACGGTAACGCCGTCGCACCCCACCGAGGCGGTGATGATTCCAGCCAGCATAAGGCCCAATGTGTATTTCGGGTTCATCCTTCCACCTCCCGCGTGCCACGGAAAAGATCAAGGCTGAGGCCGGCTCGACCGACCATCACGAGTGTGCGTAATGGAGTCGGATCACTGCCCATTCGTTAAAGTGGCACGGCCAATGACCAACCCCTAGAAGTCCTGTCAAAAAAAGAACCTGTCTCCCCACAATCTGCGAAACACAGGTTTTCTCTTTGGGGTCGCCTCAGCTCCCTCTCAATTGGAGGGGGTCTTTCTTTGACAGCCTAGATCCCCGTCTGTCATTTACTGGCAGGTTACACGCTGACCGAGAGGGCTGAGATGAACGTCCGCCGCCTGATTCCGATTCTGATGCTAGGGGTTCTCGCATGCGGGGATAGTGGTTCGGCCCCCAGCGGAGGGAGCACGCCAACGAGTCCAACTCCGGATCCCACTCCCGTAGCGACCGCGATCACGCTTTCCGCGACAAATCTCACGTTTACGTCGATGGGTGAGACAGTACAACTCTCCGCGACAGTACTGGACCAAAGTGGCAGAGCGATGCCAGGTGCGACTGTGTCTTGGTCGACATCGGATGGATCTGTCGCTGACGTCTCGTCCACAGGTCTGGTAACTGCGATTGGTATCGGAACGGCGACGGTTACCGCTACCAGTGGGGCGGCGAACGCGACAGCGTCGGTTCTCGTTGAACAGATGACCGGTGAGTTAGCCGATACTGAGATCGATAGTGGCCCAGCTGAAGGATCAACGCAGAGAGACACCGAGGCAGCCTTCTCGTTTTTTGCTGATCAGCCAGAGACTTCCTTCGAGTGCCGCCTGGATGGCGGTGCTTGGGCGGACTGCGGTGAGACCTCAGAAGGGAGTTTTATTCCCACAGTGTTGTACACGGACCTTGGGGAAGGACAGCACACTTTCGAGGTAAGAGCAGTGAACCCTGGCGGGCCAGATCCAACACCGGCCATCCGCTCATGGTCAGTCGATTCCACGGGAGGCAGTGGGATCCTGGAACTGGTCACCTCAACCACTGTGGCTGGAGCCGATATCTGGTCGGGTCTCTCCTTCCACGGCTCGCACATCCTTCTGACGACGATGATTGGTGGGCAAATCAATCTGGTGAAGTACACCACTGACTTAGTTCAGGTGGGTGACCCGGTGGCCCTTACCACTGCATCTGACATACCGGCCGGAAAGAATATTGCTGATCACAAACACCTATTGATGGGGGACTTCTTGTTTGTGGCTTGGTCACCGTCGGGGGATGAGGATCTCTACTTGTTTAAGACGGACGTTGACGGAAACCGTTTAGGGTCACAGGTAGCTGTGGTAGAGGGGTCCTCTGTGATGACCAACGATATGCATCTTTTTACGGATGGGGTGTCGATTATCGTGATGTATGCCGAGGCCGGTGAAGATCGGTGGGTGAGAGAGTACGACACTTCTTTAGCGGATTCGGGGCCGCCACGCTTAGTCACGGCACCTGTTCCGCACGACCCGTTGGGAGCGACTGTTTTCCAGAATGAGGGCTATCGGATGTTTGGCGGAGACGGGAGGAATCGCCACTTGATAGTGGCGAATTGGTCCTCAATGTGGATACCGGAAGAACCATACGAACGTGTGATTGTGCCCTCAACTACAGACGACTGGAACTGGTTTGCTACAGGTGTAGCCTGGGATGCCACAGCGAAACGTTGGTTCGTCGGGTATAAACATATGGAGTCTGAAGATGACGCAGAAACCGAGGGAAAAGTGAGGT
The DNA here is from genome assembly GCA_028873595.1 of Gemmatimonadota bacterium. Taxonomy (GTDB): domain Bacteria; phylum Gemmatimonadota; class Gemmatimonadetes; order Longimicrobiales; family Gaopeijiaceae; genus UBA2589. The sequence goes on from JAPPOV010000044.1 coordinate 3,815, forward strand.
TAGCTGTCTTTGACGAGAACTACGGCTTACTCGACCGTCTGGAAGTTCCGGGTTTCCCATGGTTCCGTCCGCACTTCCTACTCGAAGGAGGGCACCTCTATGTGTCTTACGACAACCAGAGCGATGTGGTCAACCTAGCTAAATACAAGGTTTCCTCCTGACGCCGGATACTAATGGTGGCTATCGCCGCGCTGAAATTCGAACCAATTGGCTAGGCTCCCGCTACTCGAGAATGCTTCCCCATCACAAGTGAGAGGATCGGCGTCACGCTCGGTCGCTGTGATGATAAAATCAGTTCTCGAGGATGCTCCAAGAGCTTCATAGTTCTGGAAAATGCTGTCGGCCATTACGTCGAAATAAGACGACAGCCTGTATGCGTGCCCACCTGTATTCTCGAGGTTCGGCACGACGATCCCGACTGCTATGTCGCTGTTAGTTCCAGATCCAAAGTGAGTGCCTAGGGCATCACCTGCGTTCACCTCGTCGCCTAACGAGGGGGGCGAACTCGGAGACATGTGGAATATCGTTACAGAAACTCCGGGGAAGGCACGGGATCCGATGGTTATCGCAGTCCCTGAATCTCCTTCATGAGACCAGCCGAGGATTGTCCCGTCTATCGGTGAGTAGACCGGGATCGAAGACCAATCTACGGTGGACACCGGGTGGAAGTAGTGCTTCATGCTTCGGCATACTTCAAAATCGTCGCTAAAGTCATGTCCTGAACTCGAACGGAATAGGCTCACACGATCTATGACGCCGAGATCGATATAGTCCTTCTCGATTATCACGGGCAGGCCGTTGGCGGTCACATCATAGGTGGGGTAAGGGTTTCTGGAGCCCGTGAAGGTTCCACTCGCTGTTTCCTCAGAGCTCGTAAAGTCATACAAGCCGTCGAAAGAAGTCGACCCGGGCGAAAACTCCAGAGCGAGGGTCAGGCTAACCGGACCTGCCTCAGTTGCTAGGGTGACACTTCGTTCATTGAGAGTTCCCGACCCGGTCAGGGTAGTGCCGGCATGTTCTAGTTGGAATGTGACTGAGGACCCCGTTTGGGTTAAGGAAAGCAGTGATCTTCGCACCCCACCTATAGATGCGAAGTAATTGCCGGTCACATCCTCAGGCTTAGCTGTCACTTTGACGTTCGATGTACCGCTTTTCCCCCCTGAGAGGGCCGTAATCACGGCCGACCCCTCCTTCTCAGCAACGATTAGGATGGTCAGTCCTGTGCTGGGTGAGGACACACGAGCGACCATGGGATCGCTAGATGTCCACGTGACGTTCGCATTGCCCAAGGCACTGCCCGATACGCTTGTTACGCTTGCGGTTAGTTGGATCGTGTCGCCCTCCTCGAGACTAGCCGTCGCTTGACTGACCGAGACGGAACCAACGGAGTCTACCTCGGGGCTGGTCGCACCACTTCTATCATCACCGCAGCTAAGCAAGCCAATCGATAGGATTAGACAAAATTTCGCCTTTAAAGGGTTTTGAATACGCATGTTGGCCCCGGCGTCGTTGTTCGCACGAATTGTATTCTGCCTGCAGGATGTTCAGAAACTCTACGGTCTCGGTTAGCCAAGGTACGCGCTGATGGAGGCCTGACATGAAGAACGCACTACTGCTGTCGCTCGCGTTGATGGTCACTCTTCCACAACCCTGACCTATTCCAGATTTGGATTCTCTTGCTCTAGCGCAGCGACGAAAGTGGGATGATACCGATACCGTTCGTTGGACCAGAACGCCGCGAAGTTCTCGGATGAAAACACAGGTGATCCGGAAAAGTGGTACAGGCCACTCAACGCGTCAGGAAGAAGCCCCATTTCGCGTTGGAGAAAAGCGTTTTCCATGTTGATGACCAAGGCCTGTTGTAGCCCAGACAAGCGAGTTCGGTCCCTAGCGTTGAACGAATCTAAGGCTACGCCGTTCCGCAAATAATCTGCCCAAACGCTAGATAGCTCTCCGTCGGTCACAATACTGAGCAGGAGATCCCTCTGGTTGGACGCGAGCTCGTTTATCGCTGAAGCGCGCGCGATTGTGTTGTTCTGGCGCATCTCCAAGCCGACGAATACGAGACTGAGGACCACAGCAAGTAGTCCCACAGATTCACGTAGCTGTTTCTTACCCATCACGAACCTCCTGCATTGAAGTCATTCGGAAGGCTGCAGGGGAGCGGTCTAGTCGCGCAATGTCTGGTGCTGCTTTCTAAGTCGCTTTGGCTTACGTGACCCCGCAAGGCTCCAGGGCGTGCCAAAATGCCTTTGCCGTCGACGCCGCGAGATAGGAAATGGAGCCGGTAGTACCCGCGTCAGGATCATGCCGCTCTTCCTCACCGGTCATGACCTCACCGTCGCGTAGGATTTCCATGCGCTTGAGCAAGTCAGTGGTAATCCCCAAAGAAGCGGGACAATTCACACCTGCTGCCGCGCCAGCTTTGACAACCCAGATAGCCGTCTGTCACTTACGCTGCGGCATAAGCGCCTCTCATGCCCGCAGAGCAATCGAGAATCCGATGAACGACTACGATCGACGCACCTTCCTGAAGCATGCGGGTGCGGCCGTCTCGGCGGGTGCGATAGCCGGGCCGGACGCCCTAACCGAGCCGCTCAAGGACGCCGCACGCACCCTCGATCCGGTACTACTCCGGTCGCTCGGAGACGCGGTGCTGCCTGAGTCCCTGACCGAGGAGGGGCGGGAGGCCGCAGTTGTCGCGTTCGAGGTATGGCTGGCCGGGTTCCAGCCTGTCGCCGAGTTACGTCACCCCTACGGTGGAGACGTCGTTCCGTACGGGCCACCCGACCCCGAACCGGGGTGGTCGGCTCAGTTGGACGCGCTCAATCTTGCAGCGGGGGCCCGACATGGTTCGTCCTTCGCCGGGCTCGATCGGTCCCAACGACGTGCCATTCTGGACCAGCAGGTGGAGGATGAAGGACAGGATTTTCCCCTTCCGGCGCGGGCTCGCCATGTAGCTGTGGGCCTCATGGCACATTACTTCGGCTCGCCGGCCGCGAATGATCTCTGTTACGGTCGGCGCATCGATAGAGAGACCTGCAGGTCGACTGACGGTGTGAGCCAAGTACCACCACCTCTCGGGGCCTGAGGACCATGCCCCGTCGTATCGAATCGGATGTCTGCGTCATTGGATCGGGCATCACGGGCATTCTGGCCGCCGAGCGGCTGTCCGAGCTCACGGACGACTCGATCGTCATGGTTGAGGCGGGCGGGCGTACAACGCCTCCGCGGGATCGCGTACGTCGGAGGCGTCGGATGCTCGACTACGGGGAGAACCCCTGGATTGCTGACCACATCCGCGATCAGGACGGCACCGGCCTCATGTACCGTACGATGGTCGTCGGTGGGTGCGCGATGCACTGGGACGGGGCTACGCCGCGCTTCTCACCCGAGGATTTCCGCCAACGTTCAACCTATGGCGTCGGAACGGACTGGCCGATCGACTATGACGAGATCGAGCCATACTACCACGAATTCGAGGAGCGTGTCGGCGTGGCGGGTGAACAGGGGCCGCCAGAGTACGATCCGCGGTCGAAACCGTACCCGATGCCCCCTCTACCGCTGTCCTATAATCTCGAGGTCCTCAAAGACTGGGCCGCGAACGCAGGAATTCCATTCTGGACGCAGCCTTGGGCTAAAGCGACAACCACAGCGCACGGCCGCGCCGTGTGCCGACGCTGCGATACGTGTCACGTCTGCCCCACAGGCGCGAAGTTCACGCCCGACCTTGTACTGGACCGCCTCATTGATTCCGGACGTGTCCGGCTCGTCACGGAGACACTAGTCCGTCGCCTGGAGCTGGAAGCGACGTCCGATCGAATCGAGTACGCGGTCGCGGTCGATCGCAACGAGCCTGGCGAGCCGGTCGAGTTCCACGCCCGAACGTTTGTGCTCGCTGCCGGTTACTGCTGGAGTCCTCACCTGCTCCTGCTCTCCGCGAACTCGCGCTTCCCCAACGGCTTGGCCAACTCCTCGGGGCTCGTGGGTGCGTACATGACCGGGCACCCTTTCATGAGCGCGCAGATAGAGCTCCCGCTCGAGCTATATCCGGGGATGTTTCAGACTAATTCGCTCCTCTCTCGCGCGTTCGCCCGCCCGGGCCCGCTCGAGCGCTACGTCCGGCATGACCTGAGGATCTGGGATTCGACCTCGGGTCGTACGCCCCGCCTCCGGGACCGGGATGGCCACATCCAGTACGGTGACACCGTCATGGACGATTGGCGCACGCGGACGCGCATGTCGTCCGCGAGAGTGCGTGGCTACTACGACGTGATCCCCGATCGAAGTAGCCGTCTGACGCTCGACGGCACGAAACGAAATCGCTGGGGCGATCCGCTTCCCAAGATCGAGTTCCGTGACGCACCCGAATCGGTCGAACTCAGGCAGTATACGCACGACACGATGATCGCTCTGTTCGAGCGGATGGCGCGCGCGGGGGGCGGATCCGTCATGTCGACCACGTTCTCACCCAAGATGGAGCATCCGGGCGGCGGGTGCCGCATGGGTGACGCCCCGGGTACGAGCGTGACCGACTCTTATGGTCGAACCCACGATCACGAAAATCTCTTCGTCATCGGTGCGCCCACACTGGTGTCGGGAGGCTGTGCCAACGGCACCCCGACCTTCTCGGCACTGGCGCTGCGATCGGCGGAGGAGTTGGCACGGGGCTAGCCCCGCTGTCACGTCGACCCCACGCGCAACTGACGGCCAAGTGCACCGAGATAGATCCAGCGCGAAGCCGACGAACTGCATGCTGAACTGAGTTTTCGAAGAAGAAGAACAAGCCGTTACGCGCCCACTGGACCTGTCTCAAGGGAGCCGAGATGTCCGAACGTGAATTATTGAGGAAGCCGTTGGCTAGGTCGAATGGATCTCGTGTGAAGGATGGCGCGATGATTGTCGCGAGCATCTTGGTTGCTTTCGGACTCGAGGCCTCCTGGGGGGTGCTTCAGGAGCGGCAAGTGGAAAGGACACTCAGAGCTGAACTCGCTGCCGAGTTTGTTGACGCTCGAGAGCGTATCGAGGGAAATGCTGAATTCCTCAAGCGTGCAGGGGAAGCGATTCAAGACATTCTGGTCCTGATGGGGCCCGATCCTGAGCTCGTTCCAGCGGACTCAGTCGTTTTTCTGCTCATGGAAAGTGCGCGCACCTACACCCTCGACATGCCCTCGAGTGTTGTCGAATCGGTCGTTACCACCGATCAACTCTCGATCATCCAAGATCCGAACTTGCGGCGCGCATTATTGCGGTGGCCTGTCCTACTGGATGACGTGCTAGAAAATCATGAATGGATTGTCGATCAGTATCGAAACCAGTTTGTGCCCACCACGGCTCCCTGGGTTTCCGTGCGGGACATCTATGCGATGGACTACAGCCTTGGAAGGGTCCGTGAGATTGCCCCTTTCCGGTCTCCAGGACGGTCCCGATTTGGTGTAGACGTTGACGCCTTGCTTGCGGACCGGAGCCTTGAGCAGGTCCTCTCGTTTCGGTTGCAGTTTCTATATATCACCGTTTTAGAGACTGAGGCCTTACTCAGTGCGGCGGACGAAATTCTTTCAATGCTTGGTGCCAATCCGTGAGGAACTTTGCCCGTGCACGCAGATATCTGCCGCGGGGAGACGGGCTCTTTCTTTGACAGCCCAGATTGCCGTCCGTCAGTTACTGGTAGGTTAAACGCTGACGGAGACCTGACATGAAAACCTTGAAACGATCCATAGCGATTATCGCAATCAGCCTGTCTGGCTGCGTTACGATCGACAAGTCAATCCTGTTAGACAGGTCGGCTTATCCCGTGCCGATGAATACCGTTCAAGCTCTGATCGAGACGGACACTGTGCCCGAAGATTGTCAGCGGGTGGCGATGCTCCATGCTGAGGGGCCAGAGATCTGGACGAACGAAGCAGACATGTGGGATAAACTGCGCGAAGAAACGGGACTGCTTGGGGGCAACGCAGTTCAGCTCTTGTTTATGGGAGGCCCGAACTGGGCTGAGCGGCTCGTCAGTGACGATCCAGACTTTGATGCTTCCGCGATCGCACTTTGGTGCCCGAGCCTTCTTTAACAGCCTGAATTACCATCTGTCTTTTACCGGCAAATCACACGCTGACCAAGATCTGACATGAAGTTCCGACGCCTGATTCCAGTCTTGCTGCTAGGTGCAGCCTCGTGTGGAGGTGATAAGTCCGGGGGAGGCACGACGCCGACTCAACCGGTTGTTCCAGTCGCGACTTCGATCATTCTGTCGACTTCGTCGCTAACCCTTAATTCTCTGGGGGACACCGCATCGCTCACAGCAACCGTGGAAGATCAGACGGGTGCGGTCATGTCGGGTCAGACAGTGACGTGGAGTTCGTCCGATGATGCCGTGGTTACGGTCAGCACAGCCGGTCTTGTGACAAGCGTGGCCACAGGAACCGCTACCGTTACGGCGATAAGTGGTTCGTTAAGTGCGACGGTTTCGGTGATATCTGCTCCGTTGTTCTACCTCCACAGCAACGGAGTGACGGTGGTGTGTTCAACTGCTTCGGTTGGCGATACCGCAACCGTGAGTGGGACCCTCTATACCAAGCGGACAAAAGCTCAGATTACGACAGAAAACGCCGCGACAAGCTGCACCAGTGATGTGACCGATATGTCCCGGTTGTTCGAGAACGCCTCTTCGTTCAATGAGGATATCGGCTCATGGGACGTCAGCAGCGTCACGAATATGCGCACCATGTTCCACGGCGCCGACGCGTTCAATCAAGACATTGGGTCGTGGGACGTTAGCAGCGTCTCCGACATGAGAACCATGTTCACCAATGCCACGGCGTTCAATCAGGACATCGGGTCATGGGACGTCAGCAGTGTCTCGAACATGTCCTACATGTTCTCCAATGCCACGACGTTCAATCAGGACATCGGGTCATGGGACGTCAGCAGTGTCTCGCTGAGCATCTACATAGATCACATGTTCGAAGATGCCGTGGCATTCAATCAGGACCTGAGCAGCTGGTGCGTATCGAACATCCCAGTCGCACCCGTTTTCTTTGACAGAAGGGCGACGGCATGGACCCTCCCACGCCCAGTCTGGGGCACTTGTCCGGGCGGCTGATTCTTTGTCTCCGATTGCTAATCCTCCAGAATGGTGACCGTGATCGTGTCTCCATACCGGAGGTTCGGGTTCTATTTGACGGCCTAGATCACCGTCTGCCATTTACGCCGCGGCATCAGCACCCTTCGCCGCACAGCAATCAAGCATGCGATGAACGACTACAGTCGACGTACCTTCCTGAGGAGAACCGCTGCGGCAGGGCTCGCGGCCTCAACAGGCAGCCTGTCCCTTCCCTTACCTACAGCCGCTGCCGCACGCTCGGCTCAGGAAGACTTCAACGACCCTCTCGGAGTCCGAGCACAGTTCCCAGTGACTGACGAGCTGGCCTATCTCAATACGGCCTCCCAGGGTCCCATGCCACGTCCAGTCCACGAAGCGGTGGCCGCATACGCTGAAGAGAGGATGACGTTTCGGAACCCCGGTCGTCAGCGAGCGACATTCGATCGAGCTCGAGAGCGGTTCGCCTCCCTCTTCGGTGCCGAGCGAGATGAGATTGCCTTTCTTTATTCAACTAGTGACGCGGAGAACCTTGTCGCCAACGCGATAGACTGGAAGCCTGGTGACAACATCGTGGTGGACGAGTTGCACTTTGTGACAGCTTTCGTCGTTTTTCGAGAGCTTGAGCGAAGGTCCGGGGTGGAGCTCCGCATTGTGCCTGCCATAAATGGAGAAGCGAGGCCAGAGGACTACGCCGCTCGCACGGATGCGCGTACTCGCCTGATTAGCGTGGCGTGGGTATCGAACCGAAATGGCTTTCGGCATCACCTACCGACCCTAGCCGAGATCGTCCACGACCGCGGTGGCTACCTGTACGCGGACGGCATTCAAGCTTTCGGAACCTTTCCCACGGATCTGCACGCGGAGGGCGTGGACTTCGCCTGTGGAAACGGGTACAAATGGCTGTTTGCTGACTTTGGCTGTGCGCCACTGTACGTGCGTAGTGAGCACCTGGATTGGATGCGCCCAGACCGCTTCGGCCATGGTCAGGTAATGGAGACGCTCCCCGACAATCGATACGAGCTTACAAGGACCGCGGGAAAGTTCGAGTACGCTAACCCTTCTCACGCATCGATCGCCGCAATGGATGCCGCGCTAGGGTTCGTGTCGGATGTTGGCCTCGACCGCATCGCACGGCACACCCACACACTCGCTGGTGAGTTGCGTAGTGAGCTGTTCAGGCTAGGGCGCGATCTCTTTACGCCGGCCGGCAACCCCTCCGCGATCGTAAGCTGCTACCACAACCTAGATCCTGATGGGCTCGGGAGAGCGCTTGAGCAGGAGGGTGTCCGGTTCACCTTTCAGGAAGAGGGCAAACTTCTCCGTCTAGCAGTGGCTATGTTCAATAACCGCGATGACGTAGACCGCCTGATCCGAGTGATTGCGCGAATGGTTTAAGTTGGAAAACGAGGCTCTCGGAGCCCACGGAACAACGACAATCGACGATTCAGCCGGGCGACAACGAAACGATTACGGAAACGTCAGCATCATGTCTTTGTTGGGGAACATCATTTGGTTTTTCCTTGGGGGTTGGTTACTCGGAGCGGGCTACTTTTTAGCGGCTGTGGTCTTTTTTCCACTGTTCCCCTTCTTGTTGCCTCTCGTGGGGTACTCATTTTTCCCTTTTGGAAAATCACCCGTCCGGCGTTCTGATATAAACGCGTGGAAAGAAAGTAGAGGAGAAGAGTTAGATCTTTCGGGGACGAAGCTTGCCAGTGGCTGGCTTCGATTTCTCTCGAATGTTGTGTGGGTTTTTACTTTTGGCTGGGTTCTAGCGCTCGGACACTTGTTTGCTGCGATGATGAATTTATTTGCATGCGCAGCGGTGGTGACCATTCCCATCTGCGTGGCTCACATGATGGCACATTTCAAACTCATCCCCGTGGCCTTTCGACCCTTCGGCGTGAGGATCGTGCCCACTGCGCTCGCGGATGAAATCAAGATGGCGAGTATCGCTAAGTCTTTTTGAGCGTCCACCTCAACGCATTCATGAGTTTATGTGCGTCGAGCCAACCGTCTTTGCGGCCTGATGAATGCAGTGCGTCTGTTCAAGACCATCGTCGATCGCTCGGACGGCGGGCACCACGCGCTCGAGGGTATTCCGCGTAGTAGCGTTCAACGGTCTCCTTGCAGGCCTCTTCATCGCGTATGTCTACCCGCACGCCACGGCCCTCCAGAAGCGATTTCGTGTCAGCCGCGTTATAGGAGCTGACTTCGGCAACCACGACCGTAGACAGCCCGAACCGTATGATCGCTCCCGAACACATTTCGCACGGCATCATCGTGGTGTAGCAGGTCGCGTCGGCAAGGAGGTCGAGCAACTCGTGGTCCCCTGCCCGGCTCGCTGCATCACGGATGGCCTCCATTTCCGCGTGGGTTGTGGGGTCGCCGGTCTGAGTGTAGCGATTAAACCCCGCCCCGATGACGTGGCCGTCCTTGACGATGACCGCGCCAACGGGAAAGCCCCCCTCTTCGAGCGAGGCCACGGCCTGCCTGTGCGCCGCGGCAAGATGTGGCTCCATGGTTACACCTCCTCGGATATCGCCTGACTCAAATCTCCGGGGACGTCCTTCGGAGCATGGGCATTTCCGCCGTCGGTCCCAGGAGATCGCTGTGGATTCGGTCGACAAAGCACGAGTGGCCAATGAAATGCCCGCGCATGATGTCGATATCCGTGATCATGTGTACTGCCTTCAGGATTGTCGAGCGGCGAACGTTGAGCGTCGTAGATTTCCTGCACCTAACGACCGACCCATACCGCGTAGGGCTCTGTCCCTGCACTCGTGGAGAGAAGGTGCCCACATCGGCGAATGACATACGACGGCGAGGACTACAGCCCCGCGAGCCAGGTGACACGCACGCCCCATCGTTGACCACCAACGAATGGCGAACTCGCGCGGAAGCCCACCGCACACGTGTGCAGCGTTGGACGCTTCCGTACAAGGAGCGGCGCTCAAGGCAGGAAGCCCACCCGGTTCACGACTTCCTCTTCCAGTACTACATGTACTCGCCGAGTAAGCTCGAAGCCTGGCACCCAGGCCCTCTGGAATCGCTGGTGGACTCACCCCACGCACGCGAGGAGTTCAAGCCACCCGTGTATCGCGCCGATCGTGGCTCGATAACGCGTGACCTCACCGCAATTCCCCACCGGAGACAGGTGGACTTGGGGTCTGCGTTGAAGGTCCTGATCGCAACGCAAGACCAGCCTGCCAACTTTGGCTGCTACGGCATGCACGAATGGGCGATGGTCTACCGGAGCCACGACGTACGCCACGCCGGGATCGCCCCCCTTCGCTTACCTCAAGACGAGGTGGACGCCTTCGTCAGACGTCGACCACTCGCGTGCAGCCATTTCGATGCCTACCGCTTTTTCGCCCCAGAGGCGCAACCGCTGAACCGAATCGAAGTGGACTGGTCGACCCGACACGAGACGGAGCAGCCTGGATGTATCCATGCGAACATGGACCTCTATCGGTGGGCGTACACCGGCATGCCCTGGATCGGCAGTGACCTTCTCTGGTCCTGCTTCGAGCTCGCGGCGGATCTCAGGGTGCTCGACATGCAAGCTAGTCCTTATGACCTCCGCGACCTCGGATTCCAACCGATTCGAATCGAGACGCCGGACGGGCGTCGTGAGTATCAAGCCGTGCAGAGACAGCTAAGCGAGAAAGCCGCGGCGCTGAGGATAGAACTGATCGACGAGATAAGGGGTCTCCTGAGAGATCGTCAGCCCTAGCCTGTCTGATATCGGCTCGTGAGCCTCCCCGAATTCCGGACCTCCGTCGACTCTCTCTCAGTGCTCTGCGCGCACCCCCGATCCGACGAGCTCGTCATCGGAATCCCGGATCGTGAACGACACCGCCTCACCCGACTCGTCGAACACGAATTCGACGATCTGAGCGAACTGTGGGTCGACCGCAGATACCTCCCCGCCGAAGGTCAGGGCGAGCGCGAAGAAGCCAGGGCCCCGCGGGAGGAGCGCCTGTCCGTAGATGACGACGGGATCCGCACCCTCTTCGGAATAGAAGGCCGCCTCCGCTTCCACGATCAACGGATCGACAAAGTGGACAAGCCCTGACTCCCCGTCATATTCGATTCGAATCGGGCGTGGGCGTGGCGCGGAGACCAGAACCTCGAAGTATCGTCTCGTCGGGTCATCCGGATTGCCGGCGGTGAAACGGCGGACTTGCTCTCGCGTAGGCACAGAAGGGCTGTCGTCATAGTGCCACTCGCCGACGACAGGCATCGCATCTTCATCGGGCGTGGCCAACGCGATCCCCGGATCGACCTCGAGCGGGATCACCACACGATCCCGCCCCCAATGCATAACGAGTTCAGCCCCATCGAGTCGGATTCGGTCCAGGTCCCATTCGAGGGATTCCTGCACGTCCTCGGTCCGTCCCCGCTCCACACCGACGTGCACGACCGCAGACGCGATCGGCGGGTGAGCGCTGTGCGGAAGTTCCGGATCAGCGTGCAGCGCGAGTCGCCAAGGCTCCGACTCCAGAACCTGCAACCACACACTGTAGTGGCCGGCTGGCACCTCCGTACCGGAAAGAAGGACATCCTTCGAAAACCGGATGGTCGTCGCCATGTTCGCACCTGGGGTCCACACTTCGCCCCACGGAATCTGTTGTCCGAAGATCACCTCGCGACCGCGAAGCGATGGCCGCGAGAACACGATCTCGATCTCCGTACCGGAGATCACCTGCGTGAAGGTGGCGAGTTCACTGGCGGCCTGAGCAACCCCGGCACGCGGCAGGCTCGAGAGCACCACGCCAGCGGCCAGGGCGAGTCGTAGACGGTGCATGAGGTAGATGGGGAGTCTTGCGGTACAAAGTCGCCGGAAGCTGTTGGCCTTGGCCCCGTCGGGCAACGCGTGCAGTGTCGGTCGGCTTCCCGGGCGTATCGGTCGTGTCCCCTCGACGTGCCCACCGCACGGGCGATATCGTGCCGACACGATGACTGAGAGTCACGAAAGAATGATCACGGCTCGATGGACGCCCAGGCGCTGGCGACGTCGAGAACCCTGTAGAGCGAACCCTTCCTCCATGATGGACAAAGGGCACCCCATATCCGTGGGCACGACAGCACGATGAATGCATCGAAGAGGAACAGCTCCGAAGACTTCGGTCGTCAACGAGCGGAAGAGCTCGCTCGCGAGGCAGCCTCATGGGACGCATCGAGCCTTGAGCAGGCGACCGAGGCCGACATCCCCGTGGTCGATGTCGCCCGCTACTTCGAGACCGGTGATCGCGATGAACTCCAGCGGTTGGGCGAGCAGGTGCGATTCATCGGGGAGAACATCGGGTTCCACTGTCTGGTCGGGCACGGGATCGCAGGGAGCGACTTCGCATCGATCTTCGATGCCGCGGCTCAGTTCCTTACCATGCCGGACGAAGAGAAAGCCCAGATCACGATTGATGACCCTGCGGCGGCGGCCCGCGGAATCGGTTGGCTACCCCGCGGTGAACGACGCCTTCCCGAGCGCGCCAAAGGCAACCTCAACGAGGCAGTCCTCTTCAAACAGGACCGGGCGCTGAAACTCGAGCACAACCCATGGCTTCCCGAGTCGGTTGTCCCCGGATTTCGGGCTGCCGTCGAAGCGTATGCAGAGAAAATCGAACGCGTAGCGATGGGGCTCCTTCCCATCTACGCGGTGGCGCTCGAGCTCGACCCGGACTGGTTCGAACCCGCGTTTCAGTCGCCCTTCTACCGGCTACGCATGACGCGGTACGCAGACACATCGGATGCGGATATCGATGAGTATGGGATCGCGCCGCACGTCGACACCACGTTCTTCACGCTGCTGGCTCAGTCGGCGCCCGGGCTGACCATCTTCGGCGAGCAGCGGGGTGTCTGGCTCAAAGCCCCTGTCATCCCGGATGCGTTGGTGGTGAACACCGGCGAACTCCTGAAACAGTGGTCGAACGATCGCTTCATCAGCGTGAAGCACTTCGTGCCACCCCATCAGGGTGAGGAGGATCGGTATTCCGTGCCGTTCTTCTTCAACGCGACGGCAGACTACCCGATGGAATGTCTACCGACGTGTCACGGGCCAGGTAACCCCGCACGATATCCCTCGGTATCCTACCTCGAGAGCCAGGCCGCTGCGCAGCGAGAGTAGAGCCACGCACACGGGGGCGTTACGCGAGGCGGGTCGAGCAGGACGGAGCATCCCGCTCAGCGGAAGACCATCAGTCCGTCCACACGCGGCATCCATTCGACGCCCTCTGCTACGCCCCAGTACAGGGTCGGGTTGTACAGGAAGATCCACGGCGCATCGTCCCGCACGATTTGGTAGATCCGACGATAGATCGCCTGCCGGTCAGAGACGGAAACCATTCCCTGTGCCTCCTCGATGAGCGCATCGACCTCCGGATTTTCGTACCCCTCCCACCACGGCCCCTGCAGCTCCGAATGGATCTTCTCTCGCAGGACCCGATAGGTGCTCCAGGGGCTTGAATCGAATCCGGCTCCATTCGCGATCTCTTTGCGGCGTACCATTTGCGAGTAGCCGGACCGGTCCTCGTGCTCCACGATCTCGAGCGTGATTCCGACATCGCGATATTGATCTACCATCCGGCGAGAGAGCTCCGGCATCTCGTCCGGCATGACCTGCGGGATGTCGAAGCTGAGCGTGAGCCCTTCAGGGTAGCCAGCTTCGGCCAGAAGGGCTCGTGCCCGATCCGGATCGTACGGGTAGGGCAAGGTCTGTGGATTGTAGCCGAAGTGACCGGGCGTCAGGTAACCGCTCAGGGGCTGCGCTGCACCCTCGACGATGTCCGCGATGATCGCGTTTCTGTCCAGGGCAAGGTTCAGCGCCTGTCGCACTCGGGCATCCGCAGTCGGTCCTTCGAAGGCGTTCAGCATGAAGATGATCGCGAGCGCACTGTTCATCTCGTAGGCACTCGCGCCACCGTCCGCCTCGATCCGATCGCGGCCCGAGATGCCGATGCCGGCCGCGAGGTGGGCCCGGCCATTCAGTACAGCCGAGACCCGTGCCTCGGCATCAGCCTCGGCGCCCCAGTAGATGTCCGCGTAGGTCGGCGTCCCTCGCCAGTGTCCGTCGTGAGCAGCGGTGACGAGTCGGGCCTCGCTGTGCTCCACGATGCGGTAGGGGCCGCTACCGACGTACGAATCCGGAAGGGCCATCAGTTCGCTTTCCGGGCTGATCGGCATATCGACGACCAGGTCCAGCAGGTCTGCCATCGGATCTTCGGTCACGATCCGCACCGTCCGGTCATCGACGGCCGAAATCTGGGCCGTGCCCAGGTAGCTGGCGTACACGCCTTCGGTTCCGAACGCGCCTCCGATCGAAGGATCGAGCACGCGGCCCATGGTGGCCACGACGTCGGAAGCCCTCAGCACCTCACCATTGTGAAAGGTTACCCCGTCTCGAAGGTAGAACGTCCAGGTACGGGCGTCGTCGCTCACCTCCCATCGCTCAGCCAGGGCTGGCTGATAGTTGCCGTCCGCGTCCCACTCGACCAGCGCATCGTAGATCGTTTTGATGATACTCCGTGCCGCGAGTCCATCGCTGACGATGTGCGGATCACCGATGACCACTGTGGATTGCGTGACGGTGAGAATACCTGACTCCCCGGTTGAGGATGAAGGAGCGCACCCGACGACTGCAGAGCTCATCAGTGCTGCGAAGAGCAGTCGGCCTGCGAAGGCTGATCTCCATGCATTCATCTCACGCGACTCGCTACGGTAGGTGGACGCTTCATGGCATTGTCGATCGGGATGTCGCTCCGAACCCTCGCATCGTCGGACCGGTCTGCTCGATGACCGCCGTCGTAAAGGCCCGTTCCCCGCTCACCTCGTCGCGCATGAGTCGAGCGAACACGCCACCAAGCGAGAGCGTGGCAATCAGATTGGGGATGGCCGTCACCGCGACGGCGATATTCGCGACAAGCCACATGCGATCGACATCGGCTACGCCCGCCATCACGACACCCGGAAGAAAATAGATCCAGCGCAGGTATCGAAACGGCGCATCGCCCACGAGTGCCACGAAGCTGGTTTCGAAGTAGACGAAGAAGCCGATCTGTGAAGAGAGACAGAAGGTCGCGATCGCCCCGGAAACGATCAGCGAGGCCAGCGACGGATCGAAGACTTCGGTGAAGGCGACCAGGAGCAGCTCGATCCCTGACGCGCCACTCGACATGGCCCCGGTTGAGAGGATCGCGAGGGCCGTCAGAGAGCAGATCACAATGGTATCGAAGAAGACCTCGAACGCACCCCAGACACCCTGCTGGAAGGGGTGTTCGCTCTCCGCCGTCGCGTGCACCATAGGAGCGGTACCCATCCCGGCTTCGTTTGAAAGCATGCCGCGCGCCATGCCTTGCTTGATCGCCTCGCTCACCGCGACTCCGGCGACGCCACCCGCACCGGCCACGGGAGAAAAGGCATGCGTGAGGATCGCCTGAAACACGCCCGGTAACTCCGCGGCGTTCGACACGATCACGACGAGCGCCCCGAGGATGTAGGCAACAGACATGAAGGGGACGAGCGCCTCTGAAACCCGACCGATGCGTCGAACGCCGCCGAGCACCACGAGCGCGGTGATCACCGCCATGGCACCGGTCACGAGATAGGGGTTCATGCCATAGCTGGCCAACAATGCTCGGCCGACCGTATGAGATTGCAGCATCGACGCGGCGAAGACGGCGTTGATCAGCATGCCGACGCTGAAGAGCATCGCAAGCGGCGTCCAACCCAGTCCCCGGCGAATGGTCGCCTGAGGGCCACCCCGGTACTGACCGTCCGGGCCTCGTTCGCGATAGTACACGCCGAGTGTGATCTCCACCGTCTTCGACATCATGCCGAAGAACGCCAGCACCCACATCCAGAAGATCGCACCCGCCCCGCCCACGGAGAGTGCGGTCGCCACGCCTGCCATGTTCCCCATGCCGACGGTTCCGGCAAGCGATGTCGCCGCCGCCTGGAACGGGCTCATGCGCTGTCCACCCACGGTCTCCCGTCCCACCGCCAGACGCCCCACCGTCCCGGAGAGGATGAAGCGTAAACCGGTGACTTGAAAAAAGCCGGACCGCACCGAGAAATAGACGGCGACCCCAGCCAGGAACGCCATGGTCCACGGGCCCCAGAGCAAGGCATCCACGCGCGCCAGTACGTCGAAGAGGGCATCGATCATGAGCGTAAGGCGAGGTTGGCGTGTCAGTGGCGACCGCATCGTGGGCCAATCGGGCGCCGAAGGCCAGAGGGGGACTCGCGTGACGGCCGCGACGTTCATAGCCTCATTCGGTCAGCCCCCCACTCGTTCGAGCACGCACATCCCAACGATATGACCGCCCCTCTCGTCAGAGCGTACGTGATCGGGCAGACCCCGCGC
Source organism: Gemmatimonadota bacterium (assembly GCA_028873595.1). Taxonomy (GTDB): domain Bacteria; phylum Gemmatimonadota; class Gemmatimonadetes; order Longimicrobiales; family Gaopeijiaceae; genus UBA2589. The sequence continues at coordinate 20,269 of JAPPOV010000044.1, forward strand.
CCTGACCTCACCGCGGATCTCGAGCATCGTTTCCCCTCCACCACGTTCGAGGTGGTCGGAGCGCTCGATGAGGTTTCGCCGCCGGAACTCCGGGAGATCGCGAGCTGTGCCTACCCCCTCGAGACCCGGCTCAGAGATGGCTCGCGCACCGTCGTCGACGCATCGTACGCGGCACGCCGCATTCAGGCCCTCCTCGATGCGTACCGCGGCGAAGCCGTCGCACATGTCGTGCTCTGCGCCGGTCCCTTCCCGGATCTCACTGTGGCGACGGAGAGAGATCGCCCGAGAGCGCGCCTGATCCGGCCCTTCGAGGTCGCGGTCGACGTCTTCCTTGTTCAGAACGTACGTCGACTCGAGATCGTCGTTCCGTTTCAAGCCCAGGCGCCTCCTGCCGTGGCCAAGTGGGTGAGCAAGGGCTTCGAGGTCCGCCCTCACGTACTCGCCGATCGCATCCCCGAGGCACCGCTGGAGGCGTGGCTCGCCGGACGCGTCTCCGAGGCGGACGCAGATGCGATTGTCTTCGACTACGTTGGGTTCCCGTCGGATGCCCTGTCGAAGACCGCCGAGGCTGCCGCTCTCCCTGTCTTCGACCTAGGCCATATGGCGCTGGACGCCCTGCACGACGCTCTATCCCATCACCCGGATACATGAACGACCCCGACACGCACGACCTCGTCGTCCACGGAGACATTGCCCTGCCTGATGGCACGATCCTCCGGGCGGGATGGATCGGGATATCGGGTGGCACGATCTCGACCGTCGGAGATGCACCTCTGACTGGTTCTCAGACGGTGGACGCTCCGGATCGCCTGATCCTGCCGGGATTCGTGGATGCGCACGTTCACACTCGGTCGTGCGTGGACGAGGGGATCACCGCGACCACCCGTGCCGCGGCCGCCGGCGGCACCACGACGATCGTCGACATGCCGTTCGACAAGCCAGATCGGCCCGTGAACTCCGTGGAGCGACTCCAGGCCAAGGTCCAGGACGTGAATGCCGAAGCGGTCGTAGACGTCGCCCTTTACGCCACGTTCGCCCCCACGACCGGTCTCGATGTTCTGCCCGAACTTGCCAGGGCCGGCGCGGCAGGCTTCAAGGTCTCGACGATCGAAGTCGATCCAGTCCGCTTTCCGCGCATCCCCGACGGTCGACTCTACGAGGCCTTCGAGGTCATCGCCGAGACCGGTCGCCCGGTCGCCGCACATCAGGAGAACCAGGAGATCATCTTTGCGCAGGAACACGCCTTTCAGGCGCGGGGTGACACCTCACCGATCGCACACGCGCTCAGTCGCCCACCAGTCGCGGAGGCCGAAGCGGCCGGTCGGCTTCTGGAGCTTGCCTACTGGACCGGGGTGCACCTGCACATGGTCCACGGTACGATCCCGCGCACCTTCGACCTGATCGAGTGGAATCGCAGCCAAGGGGTCGAGGCAACGGGCGAAACGTGCCTGCAGTACCTGCTTCTCACCATGGACGCCCTCGACAAGCTGGGTGGGCGAGCCAAGTGTAATCCTCCGCTCCGGAGCGCGGAGGCGGTCGAACAGCTCTGGACTCAGCTGCGGAACGGAGCGATCGATATCGTCACATCCGATCACTCTCCCTATCCCATCCATCGGAAGGAGACGGACGATATTTTTGATGCCTTCGCCGGACTTCCAGGCACCGAAACCCTCGGCCCCCTCCTCTACAGCGAAGGCGTCACGACCGGTCGCATCGACTTGCCCCGATTCCTCGAGCTCGTTGCCTCGGGTCCAGCTACGATCTTCGGTCTCACTAGGAAGGGAAGGCTCGAGCCGGGAGCCGACGCGGACTTCGTCGTCTTCGACCCCAGCCATGCATGGACCGTTGACGATGCGCGCTCACACTATGCAGTCGGGTGGAGCCCATACCACGGCCGTGAGGTCCGGGGACGTGTCGACTCCACCTGGGTACGAGGTCGGTGCGTATTCCGGGATCATGCCGTGATCGGGACGCCAGGCGACGGCGCCTTCGTTCGACCCATTTGAACCAGAACCTCAACTCGACCATGCCATGACGCTGCACGGCGTACTCCCGATCCTGCCCACTCCCTTCACCTCAGACGGGGCCGTTGACGAGACCAGCATGCGGCGCCTCATCGACTTCGAACTCGACGTTGGCGCCCACGGCGTGAGCGTCCTCGGGTTCATGGGCGAAGCCCATCGCCTGGCCGGGTTCGAGCGAGCCAGGGTCGTGTCGTCGTCGGTGGATCAGGCGGCCGGTGCCTTCCCCGTCTGGGTCGGCGTACTCGCATTCGGCGCAGCAGGTGCAATCGAGCAGGCTCGGGAGGCACAGGAGCTGGGAGCTGCCGGAGCCTTCGTCGCTCCGCCACCGATTCAGAACGACCAGGCCATCTTCGACTACTACGCCTCGGTCGCGGGAGCCGTGGACATCCCGATCGCAATCCATGACTTCCCCGAATCGTTCAAGACCACCCTTTCAGCCTCTCTTATTGCACGGATGGGCAAGGAGATCGACGGGCTCGACTACATCAAGGCCGAGGACTACCCAGCGCTCGAAAAGATGACGCGCATTCTCGACGAGGCTCCCGACGCTATCGGAGTCTTCGGCGGACTCGGTGGGATGTATTTCCTCGAGGAGTTGCAGCGGGGCTCGAGAGGGATCATGACGGGGTTTTCCTGGCCCGAGGTCCTCGTCGGTGTGTACAACACCTTTCGCTCGGGGGACGTAGAGGGCGCGACAGCCCTCTTCGACCATTACGTGCCGCTGATCCGCTACGAATTCCAGCCGAAGATCGGGCTCGCGTACAGGAAGCACGTCTACCGTGAGCGCGGCATCATCACCACGACGTTCATTCGAGCACCCGGGTTGCAGATCGGCGACTACACGCGGCGCGAGCTTACGGCGGCGATCGAGCGCGTCGGGTTCACGCTGGACCGCGATGGAGTTCAGCCTCTCACGATAGGCCGGTAGGTCTCGGATGCCGAAGAGTGCGAAGATATCGGGGATGCGCGTAAAGCTCGGAGTAGCGGTGGGGCTGTTTGCCGCTGTTTCTGCGTGCGATGTCGAGGACACAGTCGGGCCGCTGAACGAACTCGTTCCGCCATTCACGACCATCGCTGCAGGATCCCGTCACACATGTGCGCTCGACCGCGAAGGAGTCGCGTACTGCTGGGGAAGTGGCTTCGATGGCCAGACCGGTCTGGCACGGACGGAACTGCCCTTCAGACCAAGGCCTCTGACCACGTCATTGCGGTTCTCTGCACTTTCGGCGGGAGCCAGATCCACGTGCGCGATCGAAGCCGACGGCGCCGGCGCCTACTGCTGGGGCACGCTCGGCGGAGGAAGCATACCGTCGCTGATCGATGGGTCTGAAGGTGCACAAGCCATCGCACTCACCGTTGATCACGCATGCCTGCGATTCGGGGACGGCTCCGTGGGCTGCTTCGGTGCGAACGACTACGGCCAGCTCGGTCCAGGTGCGCCCCCCACCCCGGATCCCGTCACCTCCGTCGTCCTCGTGCCGGGTGTAACGGCCATCGGTGCGCCCGCCGTCGGTGAACGTCACTCCTGTGCTCTCGACCCGTTCGGCACCGTGTCGTGCTGGGGGATGCATGAGGGGGGACAGCTGGGGATCGGTGCCACGACCGAAGAGTGCGCCATCGGCCCTGCTGGCGAGCCGCGCCCCTGCTCCGCGGCGCCATCCGCAGTAGCGTCCGGGCCGTTCGAAAAGGTGGTCGCGGGCGTCTACCACACCTGCGCCCTGCGAACGGACGGACGCACCGAGTGCTGGGGAGACGACGACACCGGCCAACTGGGCCTGATGGCTGGAGGGCCGGATCTGTGCGAATGGCTGGTCGCCGGATCAGTCGTGCCGCGAGGGTGCGCGCGCAGTCCTGAACTGCTCGATACCGAGTTCGTCGCATCGGACCTAGGAGCTGGCTATTTCCTCACGTGCGGACTCGAACCGGACGGCAACGCCCAATGCTGGGGAACCGACGACTTCAGCCAGACCGGAGGGCTCGGCAGTCCGGGTCAACCGGGGCTGGTGGCCGGGGGGATGAGCTGGGCAACGATAGGGGGTGGTCAACTCCATACATGTGGCGTGACGGCCTCCGGTGCGGCCTATTGCTGGGGTGATGGTCAGTATGGACAGCTGGGATCGACCTCGGAGTTCGCCGGCGAGCCCCTCCGCGTGACCGGCTTCTAGCTCTCGCCGGCATCGCTTCCGTCGAGTCCCGACGTACCGTTCCCTCCTCGAGGTTCTCTATGAATGTCACGCTCCCTCGATCGCTCTTCCCTCTAGTTGCCTTCGCGGTGTCGATCAGCGGGTGCTCGGACGGTGCGATCCCTGTCCCCCGGACGTCCACGACGATGGTGGAAGAGATCTCACTCCATCAGCTCTCCGAGGATCTGGCTGCAGGCAGAACGACCTCGATGACGATCACCGCAGCGTACATCGCGCGGATCGACGCGATGGACGGTGACCTCAACTCGGTGATCGCCATCGCACCGGATGCTCTCGAGCAAGCTGCTGCCTCGGACGGGCGCCGTGCACAGGGAGAGGAATTCGGACCGCTCGACGGCATACCGATCCTTCTGAAGGACAACGTCGACGCGCTCGGGATGCCGACCACAGCCGGGTCATGGGCCCTCGAACGCAATCTCCCGAGCCGTGACTCGGAGGTCACTCGACGTCTGCGCCAGGCTGGGGTAATCATCCTCGGGAAGGCAAACCTCTCTCAATTCGCAGGCTTTCGAAACACAGCCTCGTTCAATGGAAGCACTGTGGGCGGGAGCCCGAAGAATCCCTACGACATCACGCGAAGTCCGGCTGGATCGAGCAGCGGCTCCGGCGTCGCCACGGCAATGAGCTTCGCGGCCGCAACGATCGGGACGGAGACGGCTGGATCAATCGTCGGTCCTTCCTCCGTCAACGGCATCGTCGGGATGAAGCCGACCATCGCACTCGTGTCGCGGCGCGGGATCGTGCCCATCAGTCTCAATCAGGACTCATCAGGACCGATGACGCGCTCGGTGCGCGACGCCGCGATGATCCTCGATGTGATCGCCGGAACAGACCCGGAAGACCCCTGGTCCGAGAATGCCGACGAACACCTCTCTGCCTACACCGACGCACTCGACACCGAGGCGCTCCAGGGAGCTCGCGTGGGGGTCATCCGTCCAACAGGACAGAGCACCGTACAGGTCTCGCCGCTCTTCGACGCTGCGCTGGAGGTCCTGGAAGCGGAGGGAGCGGAACTCGTCGAACTTCCGGCGAATGCGCTTCTCGACCCTGGACCCGAGATGCGCGTAATCCTGCTGCACGACTTCAAGGTCGACTTGAACGCCTACCTCGCCACAACCCCCGACCAGGTGCCTGTGCGTACGCTCGACGACCTCATCGCGTTCAGCCTCACGGACGACCGTGAACGTATGCACACGATGGACTACTGGGACGATGCGCAGGCAACAGAAGACGGGCGGTCCCATCCGGATTATGTGGCGGCTCTGGCGAACGGGCACCGACTCACGCGGAGCGAAGGAATCGACGCCCTCCTGCGCGACTTCGATCTGGACGTTCTGGTCACGCCGACCAGCTCCCCTGCCTCGCGGATAGAGCCGGACGGCACCCCTCGTACAGGCCCGATCCCTCCCGGCCCGCGCAGGACCGGACCTCCCGGCCTCACAGTCGTCGCGGCGGTCGCAGGCTACCCCTTGATCACCGTGCCCATGGGTCTCGTGGACGGGCTGCCCGTCGGCATCACATTTGCCGGCACGGCATGGACCGAAGCCCAGCTTCTCGGTTGGGCATACGACTATGAGCAGGCGTCGCAGGCTCGGGTTCCACCGGAACGGACGCTGACCAACCGCTAGGGCTCATGGTGGACTGATGTGAGGCCGCGCCCGGCCTCACATCACGATCCGTCGATCATCGTCTCCAGATGGGCGGCCGCGGCGAGCGCGTTGCCCTCTACGTTGTATCCGCCCTCGAGCAAGGATACGAGTCGACCCTCCGTGTACTCGTCGGCAAGGTCCATGGCGATCCGCGTCATACGTCGGAAGGCGTCGTCCGTCACGTCGAAGCAGCCGAGCAGGTCGTCACGCCGGCTGTCGAAACCGGCGGAAATGAGAATGAAGTCTGGCTCGAACCGACTGACGGCCGGGAGGAGTGCCTCGTCCCAGAGTCGAAGCATGTCGATGTCGCGTGCGCCACAGTCGAGGTGGCGATTGATGTTGTAACCACGGCCGTCCGCCTCACCCACGAGCGCCGGATCTCCCGTACCCGGATACGCCTGCCAGTCGTGGGTCGAGAAGAACAGGACGCTCGGATCGTCGTAGAAGGCGTTCTGAGTCGCGTTTCCGTGGTGATAGTCCCAATCGATGATCAGCACGCGTTCGAATCCATGCACTCGCTGTGCGTACCGGGCAGCGATGGCAGCATTGCTGTAGAAGCAGAAACCCTCCTCGACCCCCGTGTTGTTCGCGTGATGACCTGGCGGACGGGACGCGCAGAACGCGTTCTTCACCGACCCTCTGGCGACGGCGTCGACCGCCCCCAGCGCACCCGACACGGCGAGTTCCGCGATCCGACCCGACACCTCGATCTGGCGTACTGAATCGATGTGCTCTTCAGTGTGAGCGTAGCCGACATAGGAGAGCGGATCGTCGAGGAGCGAAAGCGGAACCACGTGCTGATCGAGCCCACGCTCGGCGAAGACCTCCATCATCCGAATCAGCCGCAGCGGTCGCTCCGGATGAACTTCACCGCGTCGATCTGGCAGCACGTGCTCCAGGTAGCGTCCGTCATAGACGAGGCCTGTACCGTTGGCCCTCGGCGTCGTGCGCGATCGATACGATTCGAGAGTTGGACGTAGACCGATCGCCGGGAGCATACTCACCCCCATGAGGCCTTTCGAGGCTGTGGTGATGAAGTCGCGTCGGGTCTTCATGAGCTTCCGTCCCTCGGGCATGCTGTGGCTCAAGCCTGCGTCAACCCAAGTGTCGGTGCCGGAGACGAGGGCAGCAAGCCAATACCGGGTGTGCATCAACACTCGAAGAGCCCCGAGTACGGGTGGAGGTGCCCATGGTCCCCAGGCGATCCCTCGTTTCGCGCTCCCGCCTACGTACGTATCCTTGTTCGAGCGCGCCCCAGATCCGGTAGAGCCCATGACAACCCGCAGAGACTTCGTTCGGACGATTCCGATGGGCGCAGTCGCCGCCTTGAGCCTGGGCTCCTCCAGAACACCTGCGGCACTCACTCACCCGGATCCGCGACCCGGGATCGACTCGAGCGGAGTGCTGACCTCGGACCAGCTGGCCGCCTTCCCCGAGGAGATTACCGCGATCTACGACATGGTGCGGGAAATCCCGCACATCGCGGACGGTATCGGGTGTGGTTGTGCGTGTCCGGTCCTCCCGAACTATCGCTCTCTGCTCACCTGCTATCACGCGGGCGGAATGGCGATGGGTTGCCCAATCTGCCAGAGCGAAGCGCGCCTGATGTACCGGCGGCATAAGGAAGGGCAGAGCCTCGCTCAGATCCGGCGCGCGATCGATGCCCGATATGGTTAGAGGCGCAGTGACGCCTACTCCACTCGTTCTTCGTCCAGCTCTCCCCTGATCGGGTATGCGCCCGTTTCACCTCGAAGAGGCTGAACCAGCATTCGATCGATCCAGAGATCGCGACGGGTCCGGAACTGGTCGACCCCGACGATCATTCCCTCGTGTGTGTCTCGGGGTTGGGGCATGTAGGTGCCGAGGAGCCGGTCCCACCACGGCAGGTTGAAGCCGAAGTTGCTGTTTGCCTCATGCTCGTGGATGGAGTGGTGGACCCGATGCATGTCGGGTGTGACCACGATCCATCGGAGTATTCGGTCGACCCGGAGCGGAATCCGGATATTGCTGTGATTGAACATCGAGGTGCCGTTGAGCAGCACCTCGAAGACCAGCACGGCGATCGCCGGTGGCCCGAGCGCAATCACTACGCCCAGCTTGATCCCCATCGAAAGGAGAATCTCGACCGGGTGAAAACGGAGGCCGGTCGTAACGTCGAACTCCAGGTCCGCGTGATGAACTCGATGGACGCGCCACAGGGCGGGCACGGCGTGAAACATCACGTGCTGCAGGTAGATCGCCAGATCGAGTACGAGGAACGAGACAACGAGCGCTGGCAAGAAAGACGCGCCCATCACATTCAACAGTCCCCATCCCTGTTCGGCAGCGAGTAGCGCCAAGCCAACCGCGACGATCGGGAAGGCCACACGCACAAGTGCCGCGTCCAGTACGACGAGGGCGACGTTGTTCGTCCAACGAAGCAGCCTGGGGATCTCGCGGCAACGGCGTGGGGCGGCCACTTCCCAGACCGCCATCAGCACCAGAATGCCAAGGAAGAACCCCAGACGAACGAGGGGTTCGTTCGCGAGCAAGCGATCCGTCATCGCGTCACCACTTGGCGCATTCGGAGCCCGGGGCGTTCGCGACGCTCCTGATCGGGCACGTGGGCCGTCACCATGCCGCCCTCCCGAGCTCACGCTCGATCTGGTCGCGACCCGAGAGCGCGGTGCACAGGCGATCGATGTACGCCGAGGCTTCGTTCATGGCGAGAAGATGCGAGTCATGAGCACCTTTTGCGAGCCGATCAACGGGAGCGGGTTGGCTCAACTCGCGTGCACCGCGCATGTTCCGCCAGCACGCCGCCCATTGCCCGAGGGAGATTTCATGCCAGCGCTCGTCACCCCAGCCGTGGCCCGGACACTCGCCACCGTGGGCTTCGCTGCTCTCATGGCCACCGGACTCGCCACCCACGCGTACGCCCAGAGCTGGAGTTCGCTCCAACGCGGCAGCGAGAGTATCGAAGTCGTCGGCCACCTACCCATGGGATCACGCCTCACCGTGACGGACATGGACATCGAGCAGGAACTCGACCGGCCGTACGCCTTCGTCAGCCGAGCGAACATCGTGGGTGGTGGTGGGAGAGGGGTCGATATCGTGGACTTTTCGGACCCCGAAAACCCGCAAATCCTCTACGAATGGCGAATCGAGGACGACGACCTGCATCTAGGTCCCGGCGCCATGGACGTGAAGCACTTCAAGTGGAACGAGCGCTACTACGTCGTGCAATCGTTGCAGTTCGGACAGGGAGGGCCGGATGCGGATGTAGGGGCCGTCGTCCTGGACGTGACGGGACTCCCCGACCCCGAGGCAGTCCGGGAGGTCGGGCGCATTCGTGATGCCGAGCATCTCGGTGGCTTCCACAACATCTTCATCTACAAGCACACCGATGGACGTGTGTTGTTGTTCACGACGGTATCTGGACCGTACGCGCACGTGTACGACCTCGGGAGGTTCGTCGGCGGGGATCACGAGGGCGCGCTCGTCGGCCGAATTCCCGTGCCCACGGACGGATCCGGATTCGGCGGTTACCACGACATGTACGTCGGCTATCATCCCGACACAGACCAGGACCGCTTCTACGGCGGAGGGACCGGCGGCTATTACGTGTATGACGTGTCTGACGTGGAGGACCCGTCTCTGGTCGCCTCGATGACGGGTGTCCAGGGCGTACGCTTCGGACATACCGTCACCCCATCACCCGACGGTCGATACGTCGTTGCCGAAACCGAGTATCGGCACGCTCCGCTCCGAATCTTCGACCTCCAACCCGTGTTGGACGGCGAAGCCCAAAACGTTCGAAACCCGATTTCTGGCTGGACCGCCGACTGGCAACATCTCGTTCACAACCACGAGGTGCGGTGGCCGTACGTCTTCGTTTCGGGCTACGTCGACGGCTTACAGATCTTCTCTCTCGCCGACCCGTCGAACCCTGTAACTGTAGGCTACTACGACACATACCTCGGCCCGCTCAACGATGACTTCAACCCTGTTTTCAACGGCACCTTCGGCGTCGATGTGCGAAACGAGGACGGGTTGATCTTCGTATCGGACTCCTCCAGCGGCCTCTGGATCTTTCGCCTGGAAGGCTTCCGCGGCTGGAGCGGTGAGCAGTGGGGCTACGCCGACATTTCGAGCGTACAGAATTGGGACCGAGGCCCCGTGCAGAGGCTTATCGGGGAGTGATCGGGCGAAACTGTAGCTTCGTCTACCTGTGCCTGGGGCCCGTCGCTCCGGTCACCGATCCGACGACCGAGGCGACGCCCTCATAGGCATCTCGAGGCAACCGAGGACCCAACCCACACTCAGCCCCCGTGGCGTCGGAGCATCTCCCGCTGCATCTCTTCGCTCGCGAAGATGGCCACTTCGACCCGTCGATTGGCTTGCCAGCCCCATCGCCCCGTCGAATCTTCGAGCCAAGCTCGCCCACCAGCACGGAAGGATCTCATGCGTCGCCTGGCCTCGTCCCTGATCGCCCTGACCGCCTCCGCAGCCCTCGCCCACCCCGCCCACGCACAGGCAGGACGCGCCCTTCAGCTCGAAGACTACTACGCGCTGAAGTCGGTTAGTCCGCCACGCCTGTCCCCCGACGGCCAATGGGTCGCCTATACCGTTTCGACCCGTGTGGAGGACGACAACTCGACGGACGAGGGAACGTGGCTCGTCCGAGCCGACGGCAACGGCGAGCCCATGCCGGTCCAGCCAGGCGGCAAGAACGTCAGCTCCCCAGCCTGGGCGGGCGACCTCCTGCAGATCGAGGACGGAGACGGTGGCCAATGGCTGGTGAATCCGGACCGGCTCGGCGATCCGCCGGCACAAGCACCGAACCAGGAACCGGAAGGTGTGTTGAGCCCCGACGGTCAATGGAGGGCTGTAGTTCGCGACATCCAGCGCCCTGCGCCAGCCCCCCCGAACCTCACGGATTTCGAGCAAAGGCACGCCGATCGATTTGAGGGTGTGCAGTTCGACTGGTACCCCTTTGTTCGGGATGGCCAGGAATTTCCGCTTCCGGACCGCAGCGCGGCGAATACGGCTGAGATCTTCCTCGAGCCCGCCGACGGTTCCGGTGAAGCGATCCAGCTCACGAATCTCGGGCTGCGACCCGGAAGTGTGTCGTGGAGTCCGGACGGTGGCACGATCCTCTTCGCAGCAGACCCGAACGCCTTCAGTGAGCTGCTGTATGCACGCACCGACCTGTTCACGGTCAGCGTAACCGGTGAGCTCACCCGGCTGACGGACGACGGCTTCACGTACTCGGGGTTTGGCTTCTCTCCGGACGGCAACTGGATCTCGTACGTCCGATCGTTCGGAACCGACTACATCATCGAGCGAAAGCTCGACCATGGCGGCCCACGAGATCTCTACATCCGCCCGGTCAACGGCGGGCCTCAGGTCAACCTTACCGCTGATTTCGACCTGGATGCGGGCACCCCGTTATGGGCCCCTGATAGCGAGCACATGTACTTCACGACGGGGATCGGCGGAGCGACTCACCTGTTTCGCATTTCTCCTGACGGTGCAGGCGTGGAGCAGGTCACGACGGGACTGCGACGGATCCGGGGGCTCAGCATCGACGACGACTTTGAGCGGATGGCCTACACCGTGGGTCACTTCGATCGCCCCTCCGAGATATGGACCGCCAATATCGACGGTACCGACGAACGACAGCTCACGTCCGTGCACGCGGAGTTCCTAGCCGAGATCTCACCCAGCGGCTGGGAGCGCGTTCTCTACGAGAGCTACGACGGCACCCCGATCGAGGGGTTCCTCCTTTACCCGCACGGGTACGAGGAAGGCTCCATTGAGCAGTACCCTCTGATCGTCGTGAACCATGGTGGCCCGCACTCCGCGTCCGGATACGGCTTCAACTTCAAGAACCAATTCTTCGCCGCGAATGGCTACTTCGTCTTCCTCCCGAACTTCCGTAGCTCGACCGGCTACGGAGACGAATTCAAGTGGGGCACCTGGGGCGCCTGGGGTACAAACGACGGTGAAGACGCTCTGGCCGGTGTCGACCACCTGATCGAAGAGTACCCCATAGATATCAACCGTGTGGGCTCCACGGGGCATTCATACGGCGGGATCCTGACGAACTGGCTCATTACCCGATATCCCGACCGTTTCCGCGCGGCAGTAAGTGGGGCCGGCGCCTCGAACTGGACGAGTAACTACGCCCACTCGGACGTGGCGCGCACGAAGGAGCTCGAATTCTTCGGCCGTCCGTGGGAGCCACGGGCGAGAGAGATCATGATCCGCCAGTCGGCGTACCTCAACTCCGGAGGAGTTCGGGCGGCAACCCTCTTCGTTCACGGCGAGGTGGATTATCGAGTACCCCTGGAGGGCGCGATCCAGCTATACACCTCCCTCAAGAAGCAGGGCGTTCCCGCCGAGTTGCTCATCTACGACGGTCAGGCACATGGGATCAGGGGACACTGGAATAACGTGCACCGGATGATGAACGAACTGCGCTGGTGGGAAACGTATCTGAAGCCCGTACAGCCGAGACTGACAAGCGACGGATAAGACACAGGGGGGCGACCTTCCTGGAAGGCGGCCCCGCGCTCGTCACGGTGCCTGGATGTGATTCCCGAAGAAGATCACGTTCAGGAGAAGCCGGTTCATCCCCCGCCAGTAGCCGCGAAAGTTGGAGTTGTCGATAAGCAAGACGAGGCTGGCCGCACCGTACTCCTCCTGGACAGGCTTGTCGAAGACGCGATGGGCCCATTCTAGGCCCCCATGAGGGCCAACAATACCGACAGGGTCACGATCGAAGCCGAGGAGGAAAGTACGACAACACTCGCCGCCACCTCGGACCCTGTCTCGTATCGAGCGCCGAACAGGTAGACCATCGCCCCACTGGGCAGGCCCGCCATCACGATGGCTACCGGAGCCCACGGCGCTCCGACCCCCAGAATCGGGACCACAATGATCCACGCAATGACCGGCTGAACGACCAATTTGATCGCGGCCAGCACCGACGCAGCAGCGACCTGCCCCTGCAGCCGAAAACCAGCGAGGGACGCACCGAGTGCGAGAAGCGCACATGGGATAGCCAACGTAGACATGAGGCTGGCCAAAGCATCGATTGGTTCCGGCAGGTAGAGTCCTAGGAGATTTACGCCGAGTCCAAGCAGAATTCCGACGATAATGGGGTTCGCCAGCACCTCTAGAATGAGCCGGATTACACGCAGCTCGGTACCCTGCCCCGCTTTTCGGCGCCCCGCCTCGAGGAACAGGATCGAGACGGGAAGCAGCGTGGCGGAATGAAAGCAGATGATAAGGAAGACCGGCACAGTCGCCTCGTCTCCGAAGGCGCTGACCAGGAGCGGGATACCGAGCAGTACGGTGTTGGAGAAGCCCGCTCCAAGGCCGTGGATCGACTGTTCGCCGATAGGCCGATCAAACAGAACGCGCGCAGAGAGCATGCCGAGGCCATACGCCAGAAACGCGCTCGCATAGTAGCCGAGCAGAAAACGCCACGCGATCTGATCCGGGAAATCGATTGTCCCGATCCGATAGAAGAGCAGAGTCGGGACCGCAGCGTTGAACACGAACACGACGAGTCGACGCACGCCGACCTCGCCAAGCAGCCCGATTCGCACGGCAGCAAACCCGACAGCTATGACCCCGAAGACGGGGGCGATGATGGATAAGAGTTGAGTCAGGAGGCTAGCCTGCCAGCCTCGCGAGTCCGGCTCGTGCCGCTGCCCCAATGCGACTCCACTGGATGCTGGCTCCTGTCACCGCAGGAAACGGTCAGTTCACCAGTCCGTTCAATGCGGATCGATCCAACAGCTGACCTTTCGTCACGACCGCCTCGATGGCTCGTGTATTCGTAATGTCGTCGAGCGGGTTCGCGGTCAGGAGCACGAGATCGGCGACGCGACCCGTCTCGATCGTTCCCATCTCCGCGTCGAGTCCGAAAAACTCGGCCGGATTGATGGTCGCCGCCTCGAGAGCCTCGAGCGGCGAAAGGCCGGCACGCACCAGTAGCTCCAGCTCACTGTGGAGGCTGTATCCAGGGGCAGCAAAGCCGATCGGGGTATCAGTACCTGCACCGAATGGAACGCCCGCTTCATGCATGAGCCCGACCAGGAAGAGGCTCCACTCCCCATACGTGAGGTCACGCATCGGACCACCTTGCCGATTCGACTCGGTCGCAGCGCTCCACTCTGCTTCTACCTCCGCCGGAAGCTTCTCCAGAAGGGTGTCCCAATCATCGCGCCCGAAAGGAGGCATGACACCCAACGCATTGAGGCGCAACGTGGGCACCTGAATCGTGTTGGCCATCGCGGAAAGCACCTCTGCACAGCTAGACTCATCGTACGCCTCGACGGCCGGAAGCCGCTGCAGGGAGTGCAGGCTCGAGCGCAGATCACCACCCGAAATCCCATCGGGATTCTCCAGACGGCTTCGGCGCTCAGCCAACCACCCTTCTCCATCAGCCACACAATCCATCTCCAGATTGCGCAGGTGCTCGAGCGACTGGACGTGGGGCCCGACATCACGTGCACGCATCGAGAGCGGTACATGACCATCCATCGGGAGCCCGCGGGCATTGGCCTCCTGAACGAGCGCCTCGAACACCTCCGGCGTCACCATCTCGTAGATCTTGAGGAAATCGACTCCTGCCTCGGCCAGGCGGGCCACGTTCGCACGTGCCGTCTCGACGTCCGGGTTGCCGATCCCGAGGGGCGGACGGTCGGTCCCGTCATAGACGACGTACTCGCCATCGAGGAGCGGCCCGGCATAAAAGACGCGGGGCGCGATCGCGCCCGCCGCCCTCAAGGGCGCGACAGCGGCCAGGACAGGCTCCAGGGGTCCCCCGGTGTCCCGGATGCTCGTGATACCGTGGCTTAGGAAGAGCCCCGCCATAGCATCCGTAAAGCGGGCATCGTACGTGAGGTGAACATGGAAGTCCCAGAGGCCGGGGATCAGATAGCGACCCGATCCATCGACGATCTCGGCCGCATCCGCTGCGTCACCCGCAGCCATCACACCGGTGATCATTCCGTCCTCGACGAGAACGGTCTGACCCTCCCGAGCCCCGTTGAGCGCATCGATAATCGTCACGTTTTCAATGGCGAGATCGGCTGAAGAGCCAGTGCCACCGCACGCAGCGGCAAGGGCCAGACAGACGGCCAGAGAGGTGCGAGCGAAATATTTCATCATGAACGAAGAACCGTTGAAGTCGGGCTCAGGACCGCGAGGGAATTAAAGTACTCCACAGGCCCGCACTCAGGCTACGGTCTCGACGCCCGCAGTGTCACGCCTCGCGATCTCCCAGAATCTGCTTCGCTGCAAGCCATCCCGGCCCACCGGTTACACACCCGCCCGGGTGCGTGCCCGAACCACATTGGTAATAGCCGGAAATCGGCGTCCGATACTGGTTCCATCCCGGTGCTGGCCGGTTCAGAAAGAGCTGATCCTCGAGGAGTTCCCCGGCAAAGATGTTGCCTTCACTGAGGCCGATGAGTTGCTCTATGTCCATGGGTGTCACGACTTCCCGATGCAGGACCAGCTCGCCGAACCCGGGGAAGAACTCCTCGATCGTCTCCTGCACGGTAATTCCGAGGTTGTCTCGCTCCGTCTCCCAGTCGCTGTCTGCCAGGTGGTACGGTGCGTACATGACAAAACACGACATCACGTGCTGCCCGGCCGGTGCCATATCCGGATCTATGGTCGATTGCACACAGCAGTCCACGAATGGGCGCCGGCTCACACGACCCGCTTCACAATCCGCCCAGGCCTCCATGAGGTAGTCGATCGATGGGCCCAGATTAGTGAAGCCCCTGAAGATGTCCTCCCTGCCCTCGAGCCCCGGGAAGGTCGGAACGTCCGACAGAGCGAAGTTCACCTTCGCCGCCGTCCCCTGGAACTTGAAGTCGCGGATACGACCGACGAGGTCCTCCGGAAGATCCTCCGGATCGACGAGCCTGAGAAACGTCTGACGTGGATCCAGCGCACTGACGACAAGGTCGGACTCGATCACGGTCCCATCCTCGAGTTCGACACCCGTGCTCCGACCCTCCTCGTACCGTAGCCCGGCGACACTCGCGTTGAGTCGGACGGTTCCGCCGAAGCTCTCGAAGGCTCGAGCCAGAACCTGAGTGAATCCGCCATTTCCACCCTTGTGAAAGCCCCAGTGCCCCGGATCGCCGTCGAACTCACCCAGCTTGTGGAAAAGCCAGACGATCCCCGATGCACGATCTCGGACGCTACACCGACTCCCGATGATGCCACTCGAGGCATAGAGCGCCTTCACCAGGTCGCTCTCGAAATACTCGTCCAGGATCTCGGCAGCACTCTTCGTCCGGAACCTCTCGAGCATGGCCCGCACATCAGGATCAAGCGCCTCGTACCAGCCTTCCAGCTCGGCCAATGCAGCCATGTCGGCCGGGTCGCTGCTGCGGCTGTTCGGTGGGATCCGGTCCATCCAAGGCTTCAAGGCGCGAACCAGCCGCGCGATAAGGTGGTCGAGGTCGCGGGCCGCCTCCGCATCGGCAGCCGAGTGTCGCGCAATCTCGTGGTAGTTGGCGTCGGAATCCGCACCGAGTAGTAGATACTCGCCATCGAGTCCGGGTTGGAAGGTGTTCACCAGTGGAAGGACCATCATCCCGTGCTTCACAAGTTCGAGATCCTTGACGATCTCGGGGCGCATCAGGCTGATCGCATAGGAGAACGTCGTGAAGTGGAATCCGGGCACAACCTCCTCGGTGATCGTGGCTCCGCCCACCAGGTGTCGACGCTCGAGGAGGAGTGTATTGAGTCCCGCCTTGGCCAGATAACAGGCGTTCACCAATCCGTTGTGCCCAGCCCCGACGACGATCGCATCGTACCGATCTACACCGCTCATACCGCGGCCCCCTCGTCCATGGCGGCTGTCTTCCTGGTCGGGTTGAAGAAGGGCATGCGCTCAACCCGGGCCAGGACATTTTCGGGGCGACGAATTACCGTCACCTCGAGGTCGACCTCCGTACCCGGCTTCGCCAGGTCCAATGGGAGCTTCGCGATGGCCAGAGGGGTTCGCAGGAGTGAGGATGAGGTAAAGCTGCTCGCGTACCCTGCGTAGTCCCATTCCTTGGTCCCGCGGCGATAAATGCTCATCGTGGACTCCGAGTAGACCTCATGCCTCGGCGGCAAGACCCCCGCCGCCGAGTAGACTCGCTCGTACTCGTGCCAGTCGACTGCCAGACCCACCGTCGTCCAGCGGCTGCTCTTGTCCCGAAGCTCGGCTTCGATCGCCGCACGGCCAATGAACGCCCTGTCGTCGTCTTCCAGTGTACGGAACATCCACGACCAACCGAGCTCGAGGGGTGTCTCACACTGAGCGTCGACCCACGCGAAGCGGGCCGAATGGAAGTCAGCCCCCATGAGGAGCAAGCCGGCCTCTATCCGAGCCATCTTCAGAGCGGTAGTGCCGATGGGCACGATGTTGTGGCCCTGGCCTGCCTGCATCAGCGCGTCCCAGATCTCGCAGGCGTCCTCGGAGTGAATCCACAGTTCGTACCCGAGGTCTCCCGTGTACCCCGTCCGCGACACGATCACCGATCGCCCACGGATCTCGGTCTTCGTAGCCCCAAAGTATGTGAGCGAAGTCACGTCGTCGGTCAGTTGGCGGATCACGTCGTATGCGTGTGGGCCCTGAAGAGCAAGAATGCCGAATGCCCTTGAGACGTCCTCGATGTCGACCTCCGCACCCATATCCCGTGCCACCACCCGAAAATACCGCAGCGTAGGGTCAGCCGCCGTCAACCAGTACTCCCCCTCCGTCACCTGCAGGATGACTCCGTCCTGGAGCACAAAGCCCCCTTCATTGCACCAGCACGTGTACTGGGCGCGTCCGGGAGGACACCCGTCGATGTCCCGAGCGAGGACTCTCGCGAGGAAGCGCGCGGCATCACGTCCCGTGATGCGATACTTGAAGAGCGGCGTCGTATCGAGCAGCGATACGGAATTCCGGATACCATAGTACTCGGCCGTGAGCGAGTACTGATACTGGGGTGGAATCAGATATCCAGCCCAGTGCTTCCAGAGTCCTACCCGATTGGCGGACGCCACCCGAGGGTGGAAGGGAGTGGTGAGAGGCATGTCTGCCGACGAGTGCGGGAGCGGTCCCGGAGGGCGATGGCAAGGTACGCTTGAAGAGGGCCACGCCATAGGTCTAGCTGAACGAAATCGCTTGATCCGACAGTCCTCGGAACCTAGTGTGCAACGGTACGTACACGCGCCCCACATCGGGGTGCTCGAACGGTCCGCCCGCAGGATGCTCCGCACGCTCGCAGTCCCTCCGCAAAGAGCCCGTCAGGGTCTGCGCCTCACCCTGGCGTTCGCGATCGCTGGTAGCGGGCTCGCCGCGTGCTCCGACCAGCCCGTAGTACCAACTACGCAGCAGATCGACGACGGGTCAGGCCTCGAGCTCGATCTCGAGCTCCAGCTCCAGCTCTCCTTGATGGGGATCGATGGCCGGATCGAGGAACGCTTTACCGAGAAGCTCGGAAGGGACATCGACCAAGTGCTCGCAGAAACAGGGCGGCTCCTATTTTTCGACCCAATTCTGTCCCTGACGCAGGACAACAGCTGCTCGGGGTGCCACGGACCCAACGTCAGCTTCAACGATTCGAAGTCCATATCCGTGGGGATCGGCAACAACGGCGTGGTTGGACCCGATCGTAACGGGCCCTTCAACCTTCGTCGTGCCCCGACCATCATCAACGCAGCGTTCTATCCGAACCTCATGTGGGACGGCCGCTTCGCCTCGGAGAACAAGGACGGCTTCGACAACTCGCAAGGCTTCCGGTTTCCGGAGCCTGAAGGCACCAGTTTGTCGCATCTCGAACACCTCTTGATGGCCCAGGCGTTCACGCCTGTATCAGACCGGATCGAGATGGCGGGGTTCGACTTCGTGGGCGACAACGACGCCATCCGAGCGGAGATCGCCCGACGAGTCGATGCAATCGAGGAATATCGGACACGTTTTTCCGCCAGCTTCCCGGCGATCGCAGCCGGTGACCCCCTCCGTTACGAACACATCGCGCGAGCGCTGGCCGAATTCGAGTTCACGTTGATCCGGGCGGACGCCCCCCTTGATCAGTACGCCCGTGGGGACACGGCAGCCATGAGCGCACCCGAAAAGCGCGGCGCGTTGCTTTTCTTCCGCAATCCAGCCGCGTGCTTCGAGTGTCACATCACGCTCGGGTATGCGAATCAGATGTTCAGTGATTTCGAGTCTCATGTGATCGGTGTGCCTCAGGTCGCCCCGTCTGAAACCAATGCGATCTTCGACGGACCTGGGCACGACGAGGACTTCGGCCGAGAGCGCAGTACCGGGGATCCCGCAGACCGTTACAAGTTTCGGTCGACGCCGCTCAGAAACGTGGCGTACCAACCCAACTTCATGCACAACGGGGCATTTGTCTGTCTCGACAATTCGATCCGGCATCACCTCGAGATGCAGCAGACGCTCGAGACCTTCAACCCGGAACACCTCGAATACAGGCTTCACGCCCGGCGTGGACCGGACGAGCCGATGATTCAGCGGGCGCATCATCTTTCAAAGAATCCGCGGGGGCGACTGACCGATGAGCAGTTCACCGACCTCGTCGCCTTCGTAGAGATCTCCCTGTCGGATCCTGACGCACATCCCGACGCTCTGCGGCATCTCATTCCGGCAACGGTCCCGAGTGGGCTCCCCGTCCACGACTTCGACTTCGGTGCACCGGAGCCGGAGTGCCGCTGAAGTCTGCCCTTCAGGAGCGTTCATAAGCGGAGGCTGGATTCCGCTAGGTCGACCCGTCCTCTCGATCCCACAGCCCGCGCAGATACTCGAACGTGTAAAAACCGGTGGAGTGTCCATCACTCCAAACGAGTTGCAGCGCGTAACGTCCCACGTAGTGGATCGCCGTCGGGTACACGTCGTCCCGAACGTCCTCGGGTCTGAGGGTGCGGACTCCAGTCATCTCGTCCACACACCCCGCACACGGACACATGAGGCGAAGGTCCTGGGGGACGTACTCGGACGCCACACCGTCTTCCCAGACGATGCGGAGTCTGGATTCGTCCTCGGACGGACCGATTTCCGAAGGATGCGTGCGTGGATCTCGAGCCATCAGCGCGACTCCTGACCGAGGTGGGTGGCCAAGGCCTGAAAGGCGGCACCCCGGTGGCTACGGGCGTCCTTTTCGCCCGGTGTCATCTGAGCGTAGGTGCGACCGAGCTCCTCATGGAACACGTGGGGGTCGTAGCCGAAGCCGCCTGCCCCCACAGGCTCATCGACGATCCTTCCGTGCGCCTCACCCCGGAAATAGGTCGGCATCGACGCGTCATTCATCACGAGCGCAGCAACACACACATATCGGGCCGTTCGCTCTTGTTCTGGAACATCTCGCAGGCGTGCCACCAGATGGCGGTTGTTCGCGTCGTCGAGTGACTGGCCATCCAGGTCCGGCGGCGCTACTCCACCATCGCAGGCGAACCGCTTCGAGCGCACACCGGGCGCGCCCCCCAAGGCATCTACGGCGATCCCCGAGTCGTCAGCAACGGTCGGGAGACCCGAGCGTGCGGCAAAGTAGCGGGCCTTCGAAAGTGCATTCTCCTCGAACGTGTCATACGGCTCCAGCCCCTCTTCCTCGGGCCGATAGTCGATGCCGGCGTCATCCAGTCCGAGCACGTCCAGATCCGGCACCTCGCCGAGGATTCTTCGAATCTCTCGCATCTTCCCGGCGCTTCTCGTTGCAATGAGGAGCTGCACGCTCAGTCCTCCGCAAGCGCCCGCCCCTGGGCTGCCAGGAGCATCTCGATACCCGCCATCCCGAGATCCATCATCTGATCGAGACCTTCGCGTGGAAAGGGATCTCCCTCGGCAGTCCCCTGCACCTCGACCAGACCGCCACTTTCGGTGGCAACGAGGTTCATGTCGACCTGTGCACTCGAGTCCTCACGGTAGTCGAGATCGAGACACGCGACACGATCCACGATCCCCACACTGACCGCCGCCACCTTCTCGCGGACCGGAGAGCGGACCACCAACCCTTCATTCAGCATCCATCGGGCCGCCAGTTCGAGTGCGACACACGCGCCCGTGATCGATGCCGTACGAGTTCCTCCATCGGCCTGAAGCACGTCGCAGTCAATAGTGATCGTGTGCGGCCCCAGAGCGTGCATGTCTGTGACGGAACGAAGGGAACGACCAATGAGACGCTGGATCTCCTGGGTCCTACCCTTCGTGCCGTTGCGCTCTCTTCGACTCCGCGTGTGCGTGGCACGCGGGAGCATGGCGTATTCAGCGGTCACCCAACCGGCACCGCTGCGTTCTCTCCACGAGGGTACTCCCTCGGCCACGCTCGCCGTACACAGGACGCGAGTGTTACCGGTGGCGATGAGGCAGGAGCCCTCAGCGTAGGGTGCGGGATCAATCTCGATGTTAATGGGTCGTCCCTGATCGGGGCGGCGTCCATCGTGTCGCTCGGACATGGCGGGCAGGGCTCAGGTGGAAGGCTTATCCGCGTGAGCGCGGATACGCCGAAGCAGATCGGTCGTGGAGTACCCATCGACGAAAGGAATGAGTTCCACACGGCCACCATTTCTCTCGACGATATCGCGACCGACCACCCCAGAGATTTCGTAATCCCCACCCTTCACGAGCACATCGGGGACCAACGCGTCGACGAGATCAGTCGGGGTATCCTCATCGAAGAGGCACACGTAGTCCACACACTCCAGCGAGGCCAGCACGAAGGCACGGTCCGACTCCCCGACCAGCGGACGGCCCTTCCCCTTCCCGAGGCTGCGCGCCGACTCATCCGTATTGAGTCCGACCACCAGTACATCACCGAGTGCACGGGCCGCGGCGAGATATGTGGCGTGCCCCCGGTGCATGAGATCGAAGACACCATTCGTGAACACGACCACCTCCGAGCGTGGCCTGGAGAAGCGCCGAACGAGCTCATCGCGCGAGACGACCTTGTCCGAGGCCGTACGATGGGTCACGACGCCTCCACACCTTCGAGAAGGCGGTACCCTCGCGCCACGAGCTCAGCAGCCACCGACGCACCCAGGCTCTCGGGTTCGTCCAATGGACCGGTGAGATCCGAGCGGACCAGCTGGTCACCCGACGGACTGGCGGCAGCAGCCCAAAGACGGATCCATCGACCGGACGGTTGAGCCAGGCAGCCCAGGGTCTCCGTACCGTGCTCTGAAATCGCGTCGAGCAGAGCGAGCTCCGTGCGGAGCGCCGTTCGAGTCGGGAGGTGGTCCAGAGCCGTCGCTTCCGCAATAGGATGCCGGGCAATCAGAGCGAGGGCTCCCTGCCCTGGCTCGGGCAGCCATGCCTTGGGGTCGAGCACCTCCACGGCCGTGTCGAGAAGACCCGTTTCTCGAGCGTCGAGCGCGCTCATGATGAGCACATCGGGGGCGGGCTCACCACCTTTCGTTCCCTGGCCTCGGGTGTTGCCGGCCACGGCTCGCACCCGCGCGTTATCCATCTCGATGGCTCTGAGGTCGGATCGGTGCGCTGCGAGGAACGCCCCACGGCGGGCGCCCGCAAAGCCAACCGTTGAGCCGGCGGGCAACTCAGACAGGGGCGTAGCGCGGCCCTGGAGGGCGACCAGAACGTCCCGAGTCTCCATCCTCGGCAGGACCGCAACGGTCGTGAATTCATGCGCGGCGCTACCCCGCATCACGGAAACACCCACCAGTGCGAGATCGATCTGATGATCGGTCAGGGCCGCGAGCGGATCGTCGCGTTCCAGCTCTCCGACGAACTCGACGTCGACGCCCGCGTGGTGAAGCCGCTCGAGTACGTGATTGGTGCGACCCGCTATCTCGGAGTGTGTCGCCAGCCTGGCCGTCACGTCGTCATGCCCCTTCCAGGACGCCCGTCAGCGGGCACCCGGGGATCACGATCAGAAGAGGTAGAACAGGAGGTAGACCGCCAAAGACAGAGCGACCCACAGGACCATGCTACCCGAAGCCCACGATCGCGCCAGCGGACCCATGCTTCCGTGAGTCCGATCGAGTCCACCCAGGACCGTTTGGACGAGCCTCATCACCGTAGCCCGGACATACGCGTCGAGTCGGCCGACCGCACCACCCACGGCCTGCATCACCCACGGACCGAGCTTCCGATAGAGGATTTCGGCATCGATATGGACCGCTCTCTTCTCGTCCGGATATACGCCAGTCTTCATCAGCATGATGAAGCCGAGGGCTCCGAAGCAAAGAAGTTGGAGCTGCGTCAACACATGCCGCGTGTCGTACGGATGGTAGTCCATCTCGAACGGCAAGAGCGCATAGAACGTGTTTGGAAAGACTCCGAGCAGGACGCAGAGCACGCCGCCGATCGTCATCGCGACCAGCATGTTCTTCGGCGGCTCCTTGGTACGGATGCCCGAATCGTGTGCGAAGAAGGCGAAGAACGGAATCTTGATCCCGGCGTGCTCAAGAACGCCCGCCGAGGCGAAGAGCATGAAGAGCCACACGATGTAGTGGTGCTCATCGATGGCAGCGACCATGATCATCGACTTCGTCACGAAGGCGCTGAACAGCGGGAAGGCCGAGATCGCCGAAGCACCCACGATGCAAAGGGTCGCCGTCAACGGCATCGTCTTGTAGAGCCCACCCAGATCGGTGCCCTTCGTGCGCCCGGTCATGGTCATGACGGCGCCCATGGACATGAAAAGAAGGCCTTTGAAGATCACATCGGCGAACGCGTGTGCGACTGCTCCGTTCACCGCCATCGCCGTTCCGATCCCGATCCCGGCGACCATGAAGCCGATCTGGTTGATCATCGAGTAGCCGAGGACCCTCCGCAGGTCGTTCTCCAGGACGGCGAAGAAGATCGGGAAGAAGGTCATCGCCGTTCCAATCCAGATGAGCTCGTCGAGCCCTCCGAAGCTTCGTGCCAGCGCGTAGACGGCCACCTTCGTCGTGAATGCGCTGAGGAACACCGTCCCGGTAGGCGTGCTCTCCGGGTAGGCCTCCGTGATCCAGTTGTGCGCGAGTGGGAACCCAGCCTTGATCCCGAATGCGATGAGCAGCAGGAGCGCCGGGAGTCCCGCTCCGGCAAGCCCTCCGGCTTCGTCGCCGTGCAGTTCGCCCGCCACATGTCCGAATTCGATCGACCCCGTCTGATGCGCCAGCATCAGAGCACCCGACAGCAACAGCACGCCCGACACGACGTGGATGATCAGGTAGCGGAAGCCCGTCGCGTATGCTCTGTCGGAGTCCCTTGCCCACACCAGGAAGACCGATGTGATCGCCAAGAGCTCCCAGAAGACGAAGAGGGTGATGAAGTCACCCGCGAATACCGCGCCCAGAGCGCTTCCCGCATACAGCATTGCAGATACGTGCTGTACCGTCGCCTTCGAATCCCCAGAGACGTCGTCCTCACCCACCTCACTCGCCACCGAACCGTCCGGCGTGCCGTCACCGAGGTGCAACGCATAGATGAAGCCAAGGAAAGCCGCGATGTGGAACAGATAGCCGAAGAGCAGACTGAGCTTATCAGCCCGGTAAGGCTGCAGTTCGTACCCGAAAAGGTCGAACGTCAGGTACACTTGTCCGACCGATGCTCCGATGGCGGACGGCGCACCGACGTCCGCGCCCGCGGTCATGAACAGGTTGACCAGGCCCATGAGCGGGACTGCGAGCACTACTCCTTTGCGGACCGTGCCCTTCGTAAACGCGACAACGATCGCACCGACGAAGAACAGGACGAACGGAGGCATACTACCGAGCATCCGTCACCTCCTCGTCACTGTCGCCATGCGTGGATACGTGACCGGGGTCAGCCGACGGATCGTACGCACCTCCACCCTCGTAATAGTCCTCGGACCGGATCAGGAGCGTCCGCATGGGGCGCGCCAGGAGCACGAGAAACCAGAACGAGATGAAGCCATAGATCGGGTACACGAAGAAGCGCATCCGCTCTTCGAGCGGGTGAGGGTGCGCGTTCTCGGTGCCCATTAGGATGAATTCCGACAGGAAGAGCACCCCACAGATCACGTAGAAGATCATGAACAGGCGCTTTACCGTGTCCGGCTTATCCATCCAACCGACCGGCTCCTTCACCTCGTGATGCCCGTGACCACTCATGGGGCACCTCCTGAAACGACCATCTGCATCAGCTCGTGGAACAGGTCCGGCCAGAGGAAGAAGCCCATCGTTGCCGAGGCGGTGATGCAGATCGCAATCAGCGACGGCGTTGGCGACTCATGGATACCTTCGTGATGATGCGCGTCCTCGGGCGGCTTGAAGAAGAACGCCTTCACCGGCACCTCGAGCAGGTAGTACAGACCCAGTAGCGAGCTCAGCATCAGGACGGCGAGGAGCCCGAGCTGGCTGGCCTCCAGCGTCCCCATGCCCAGGAACCACTTCGACCAGGCACCTCCGGCAGGTGGCAGGCCGATAATCGACAGCGAGCCGATGAAGAACGCCCCGAAGGTGATCGGCATCGTACGACCGAGGCCGTGCATCCGACTGATGTTCTTCTCGTGCGCGGCGACCATGATGCCGCCTGCCGCGAAGAAGAGCGTAATCTTGCCGAAGGCATGCATGGCGATATGCATGCCGCCTCCAATGATCCCCATCTCGTTCGCGAGCATCGCACCGAGTACGATGTACGACAGCTGACTGATCGTGGAATAGGCCAGCCGGGCCTTCAGATTGTCTTTCTTGAAGGCAACCAGAGAGCCCAGGATGATGGTCACGGCCGCGGCCCAAGCCAGCCAGGTCGTCGTCGTGAGCGTCTGCAGTAGGTCGATACCGAACACGTAGACGGCAATCTTGAGCACGGTGAACACACCGGCTTTCACGACCGCCACCGCATGCAGGAGTGCAGACACCGGTGTGGGCGCTACCATTGCCGCCGGAAGCCAGCGGTGGAACGGCATGACCGCAGCCTTCCCGACCCCGTACACGTACAGGACGAGAATGGCGCTCAGGATCCCTGTCGACGCCGTACCGGCCAGAATTCCACCCGTCTGGAAATCCAACGTCCCTGCGAGCACCCACGTCCAGATGATCGCGACGAGCTGCAGCCCCACCGAGGTCGTCAGCAGGATGCCGAGGTAGATACGACCCGACTTCTTGGCTTCCTCGGTCTGGTGGTGCGTAACGAGCGGCACCGTGCAGAACGTCAGGAACTCGTAGAAGACAAACAGCGTGAACAGGTTGCCGCTGAAGGCCACGCCCATCGCGCCCGCAATGGCGATGGCAAAGAAGAAGAAGAATCGGGTCTGGTTCTCCTCGTGGTGGCCCCGCATGTAGCCGATGGCGTAGAGGGACGTGATCGGCCAGAGGAAGCCCGCCACCAGCGCGAAGACCATACCGAGCGGCTCGACTTCAAACGAGAGCCACACGTTCGGCACGACCTCGAGAATGTCGAGGCGCGGGACCTCCCCGGCGCGGACCAGCCGCAGGAGCGCCAGAACGTGCGCAAACGTCACGGCTCCGGTGATCAGCGTAGCCGCCTCACGGGCGTTCTCATTGTTGCGCAGCAGCAGGACCAGCCCCGCTCCGATCACCGGAAGCAGGACGGTGAAAAGCACGATCATCCCCGGGTCACCCATCACGGCATCACCCCCAGAAGCGTCTCGGCAGCCGAAATTGCGACGCTCGACGTCGTACCCGCGTCGATCCCGAACCAGAAGCTGGCGGCCACGAGCGCATACGTCGGAATCAACAGACCGAGAGGGGCCTCCCGGATTTCCGCCTCGTCCTCACGCCGCTGGAAGTACGCTACCTCCACAACCTTCCAGACGTAGATCAGTGCCATCAGCGATCCGACCATCACGATCGCCGCGACAAACCAGCGGCCCTCGGCCAGCGCGGCCTGGACCAGGTACCACTTGCTCACGAAGCCCACCGTGAGCGGAACGCCGATCATGCTGAGACCGCCACCCACGAACGCACCCATCGTCCAGGGCATTGCCTTGCCGAGCCCCTTCATGTCCTCGATCCGAACCGATCCGATCCGGTACATGACACAGCCCATCGCCATGAAGAGCGCGCCCTTCATCACAGCATGGTTGAAGAGGTGGATGATTCCTGCAGCAATGCCAAGCACCGAGCCGAAGCTGATGCCGAGCACCATGTACCCGACCTGAGCCACCGAGGAGAAGGCCAGCAGGCGCTTCACGTTGGTCTGATAGATCGCCACGAGCGACATGGCGAGGATCGCGACCAACGCAAGCGGCATCAGGACCATGTCCAGCTGCATCTGCTCGAATGAGAACTCCTTCCCGAAGACGGTGAAGAAGAACCGCATCAGCAGGTAGACGCTGACCTTGGTCGAGGTTGCCGCCATGTACCCCGTGACAGCTGACGGCGAATACGTGTAGGCGTTGGGAAGCCAGAGGTGGAGCGGGAAGAGCGCCAGCTTGAGCGTCACACCGACCGTGAGGAACGTGAAGGCCACGGCGATCGTCCGATCACCCTGCCCTGACTCCCAGACCATCGGAATCCGCTCCGCCAGATCCATCATGGCGAGTGACCCGGTCATCACCCACAGCAGGCCGATCCCGATCACGATGAACGTCGCTCCGACGGAGCCCATGATCAGATACTGGAAGGCAGACGTGAGTGCCCTCCGGTCCTGCCCCAGGGCGATCATCGAGTACGCCGAGAGAGATGAGATCTCGAGGAAGACGAACACGTTGAACATGTCGCCCGTCACAGAAATCCCGAGCAGGCCGCAGACGTTCAGAAGGAGCGCAGCATAGAAGAGGGCGTGCCGATCTTCGGAGATCTCGGCGGCCACGCTGGTCCGCGCGTACAGCACCCCGATCGCCCCTATGCTCGAGACGATCACGACGACAAAGGCGCTGGCCAGGTCGATTCGCAGCTCGATACCGATCGGCGCGGCCCATCCTCCCATCGCGTAGGTGATGGCTCCCTCGGCCATCACCCGCTGAAGAAGCTGGATCGCGGTCACGAACGAGAACCATATGCCCGCCGTAGCCACGGCCCAGGCCGGGCCTGACCGGTTGAGAAGCGCCGCAAGCGGCGCAAGCAGCATGGGGACGACGACGAGGAGCGCCGGCAGATTCTGACTCACCGGGCGTTGTCCTTTCTGGCGATCTCGTCCTCTTCGATGGTGCCGTACGCCTCATTGATCCGGACGATGAGACTCAGCCCCAGGGCGAGGGTCGCCACACCGACCACGATCGCAGTCAGCATGAGTACGTGAGGAATCGGATTTGAGTAGAGGATCTCGGATGCCTGCGTCGCCGCGTGTACCACATCGTTCGCGACCTGGGCCGCACCATCCGCGGCACCCGTAGCCACCTCTCCAACGGCATCCGTCACGTCATGGCTGCCATCCGCAGTCGCTTCATGGCCCGCATCCGCGGCGGCATGACCCTCTTCCACGCCGTGATCTCCGGAACCGATCAGGATCGGGGCCGTTCCTCCGGTGATCTTGCCGAAGGAGACGTACATCATGATGACGGACGTCTGGAAGATGTTCAGCCCGATGAGCTTCTTCACGAGGTTGTCCCGAGCGATCAGCGTGTAGAAGCCGACCATCATCAGGACGACCACCGCCCAGTAGTTGAAGAGTCCGAGCGCGATCACGGGTCGATCCTCCTTCGCCCTGCAAAGGCATAGAAGAGAGCGACCATGACACCGAATACGGTGATCAGCACGCCTAACTCGATCCCGATGATCCCAATGTGCTGACCGTGGGTCGGATCATGCTCATACCCGTAGACGCCGAAGAGGTAGCTGTAGTTCAGGAACTCGCCGCCCCGGAACATCGAGAGATACCCGACGGCGAGGTACAGGGCTACGCCTCCCGCTCCGCAGACATAGGCCACCTTGGGTGGCATGACCTTGACGGCGTTCCCGAGGCCGAAGACCAGCGCATGTAGCACGAACGCTGCCGCGAAGATCACGCCCGCCTGGAAACCACCACCCGGGCCGAAATCACCGTGGAACTGCACGTACAACGCGAAGAGCAGGATAAACGGACTCAAGATCTTCGTCCCCACCCGGAGAATGACGCGATCATCCATGCGCATCCTCCTGCGTGGGGCCGGACTCCTTATCCGGCCCGGGATCACCCATGGTTGGGTCGGGGGCTTCTTGAGCACCCAACTGCGCGATCATCTCGTCACGCGTCGTACCCGGCTTCACCGTGTACCAACGCCCGTCATGGAAAACACGCTTTGGAAGCGGGCCTCTGGAGAGGAGCAACAGGACTCCGACCATGGCGGCGAAGATGACCGCCGTCTCACCCATGGTATCATAGCCGCGGTAGGAACCAAGGACCGAGGTAACGACATTCGGAATGTGCCCGACCTCCGACTCGGAGTCTTCGATATAGTGCCGGGCAACGTGCTGGTGAGCCGGATTGTCGACCCCACCGAACGGCGGAATCTCCGCCGTTCCGTACACCAGAATCCCACCCGTGACCAGGACCACGAAGAGAGGCAGAATCGGTGTGTGCTGGGGTTCCGCCTCCTTGTACCCGACCAGTGCCAGCGTTCCGAGCAGGAGCACGGTGGAGATCCCGGCCCCAACTGCGGCCTCGGTGAAGGCGACGTCGACCGCATCCATGACCACGAAGAGCCCGGCCGAAACCAGGCTGTAGATCCCCGTGAGCATCACGGCCGCGAACAGATTCCGAATGCGGATGACCGCAATCCCGGTCACCGCGAGCAGGATGAGCAAAACAACGTCGACGATCTGGGGCATCATAGCCATCAGGCGTCACCATCCGTTGGCGCAGTCCATGGCTCGACACCGCCAGCCAACCCGGCCCGCGCCAGTGCGTGCGTCGCGATCGGGCTCGTGAACAGGATGAACAGGTAGATCAGAACAAGCCGGACGAGGACGAACCACCACGTGTCCTGGCCGTGCAGGATGCCCTCGATCGTCTGCAGCATCATGCCGAGGATGAGGAAGCCCGCACCCATCGTATCCGTCATTCCCGCTGCGTGGAGGCGTGTGTACACATCGGGGAGCCGAAGCACGCCGATGGTGCCTACCAGCATGAAGAAGAGCCCCGCCACGATCGAGATCCAGCTCGCCACCTCGAGCACCAAGTCGATCATTCGGCCTCCCGGTGCACGCGACGCGTCAAGCCGAGATCTCCGAACTCGAAGAATTTCAGGACGGCGATCGTTCCGATGAAGTTGATCAGCGCATAGACCAGAGCGAGATCCAGGAACTCCGGACGGCCCGTCAGAAACCCGAGCGACGCGATCAAGAGCACGGTCTTCGTACCGAACGTATTCACCGCCAGCACTCGATCGTACACCGTGGGGCCCAGCAGAGCTCGAAGCAGGGCCAGCGACATCGAGACCAGAATACCTGCAGCGGCAGCGACGAACATAGGGTCAGTTCCCCTCGACCCTGGAGCAGCGAACATCCATCGCCTGCTCTTCGCCTGTCTCGAGGTCGGCCGCGCGGAGCGCGTGGATCTCGAAGTCGTTTCCGCTCACGCCGGTGGTGATGGTACCGGGCGTCAGGGTGATCGAATTCGCGTAGATCGCCCGTCCCAAGTCACTTCGCTGAGAGCCGCGGAAGGACACCATCCTCGGACTGATCTGCATGTCGGGGCTCAGAATCACCTTCGCCACAACGATGTTCGCGACGAGGATCTCCTTCAGAAGCCACGGCAGATACGCCAGCATACGGAGCGTCGTATGCAGCGGTACGCCCTCTTCATCGATCACACCCATCCTGTGGGACAGATAGACGACGAGAGCACACGAGCCGACGCCGAAACCAAGCAGCATGGGCGTGTAATGACCTGACAATGCCAACCAGAAGGCAAACAGTGTCACACCCAGTCCGAACGCTCGGAGCAAACTGACTCCTAACCCTGATCTTGTTGGGAAGGTGGCGGGCGGCGGACCCAGCCGGGAAAAGACGCGGGCGATATTACCAGTTGGACTGGGCCCCGTCCACTATCTCCTGCACAAGAAGTTCGATCGCCCTCAGGCGGCCTCCCTCTTCCGGCGATCCCTCGGGGTATTCCCCCCGGGCCGTGACCCTGCTCGACTCCCAAAGAATGACGTTTTCGACCAGATCGACGATCTCCACACTGGCCGAGAGATTGACCTGCCGCTGCAGCACGGTCGCGGCCTGACCGGGCTGTCCGGCCCGGTAGTTCGGTGCAGCCACGTCGTATCGGGTGATCGATCCACGAACGATCGCATCGGCGATATCCGCACCAGCGGTCCGAACGCCCAAAGCGCTGGGAAGTCGGCGCAGAAGTTGATCATACAGTTCACCCGTGAGCTCGAACCGGGTGGTTTCGTTCTCGAATGGTTCGATGGCGATCGATTGAACGTGAGGGGGCGGAAATGACCCGGCGACGAAGGAGTAGTTGCATGCTGCAGGAGCGAAAACCAGGACGCCTGCCACCGTTCTGAGGAAGGCCCGCCGATCCTTGGGTGGTGATGTGATCCCCATTTCACGGGTGTGTTCGCGTCGAGTCGCGGCCAGGAGTTCATCGGTGTTCATCGGTGGAATCTACTGCGCCCGGGGGTCCCAGATGGAGGGGTCGAATGATTCGGAGGGGATCACAGCCGTTCGTGTAATCTTCAGCTCCCGGAAATCGACGAGATTGCGGTACGTCGCGGCCGCGGGGTAGCCACCGTCGGCGGCTGCCGTGAGTCGGACCCACTGGACCACCGAAGAACCCTCGAGCATCTCGAGCGCTCTGAGCCGTCCCTCCTCCACTTCGTAGTGGATCGCAAAGTCATCCTCACCGGCATATCTGAAACGATGTGCCGCCCCTTCCAGCTCCTCTCCTCCCGACAGCCGAGCCGTCGCGAGGGGGCGGAATACGCCGAGCGTCCCCCACATCAGTTCGACCGGTGGAAGCACGTCATCCGGTGCCCCATACGGGAGCCGGAGCTCGTCGTTCACCAGGGCAGCCGAAACCACCCCTTCGCCATTGTCGAGGAAGAGATCGAGTCGGGCTTGAAACGGGGGCTCCACCCGAGCGATCCCTATGCCCTCGACGCGAGATCCGGCTTCGTTGAGCTCCCAGCGGAACTCGATCCGCGACGCGTTCGTGAGGCGCGTTTGTTCCGCAGCCGCTTGCGCCGCACCACTGGGGTCAGGGATCGGGCCAATCGCGACCGGACGCCTCGTGCCACACGCCAGGAGTGAGAGAACAAGGAAACCAATGGCTGAAGTTCGCCATGAGTGGCGGATTCGCTGAGTGCGCATGAGTACACTACCCCTTTGAGGGGCCGGCGGTTCGCGTTCACTTTGTCCCGTGTCTACGTCGCAACCCATCTACGTCGCCTCCGATGTCCATTTCGGAGCAGGTCCTCCGGCTCACCAGGAGGCGTTTCTCGAGTGGCTCGACCACGCCGCGTCCTGCGCGTCGTCGATCCTGATCAATGGAGATCTCTTCGATTTCTGGTTCGAATACCAGTGGGGGATCACCCGTGGGCACGAGGCGCTCCTGGAACGGCTTCGGATGGTCGTGGCCGCAGGTGTTCCAATCACCCTCATGGGCGGCAACCATGATTGGTGGGGTGGTCGGTACCTGAGGGACGAGATCGGTGTCGAATTCCTCCACGAGCCGGTGACGCGGTCCCTGGCCGGGCACACGACGCGCGTAGCGCATGGAGACGGGCTCGGAGTCGGAGAATACGGCTACCGGGTCCTCAAGACCGTCCTGCGCTCATCAGTCACCACGCTTGCCTTCGGCATGCTCCCCATTAGCATCGGAGATCGAATCGCCGGACGTGTGTCAGACACCAAGGACCGTTGGGACCAGTGGGGCGATGGGCAGCAGGAACGGTCGAACGCGCTCGAAGCCTGGGCGATAGAAACGCTCGCCGAACATCGGGAACTCGACCTCGTGCTCCTGGGTCACACGCACCTGCCCCTTCTGCGCGAGCCGGAGGAGGGTCGCTGGTACGTAAATTCGGGAGATTGGGTGTTCCACCAGAGCTATGTGATACTGGACAACGGAAAGCCTCCGAGGCTCCTGGACTGGAGGGAGCGGTGAACCGCGCGATATCGAGATCACCGACCCGAGGGCGGATACCCTTGCGATGCGTCATGATCCTGCTGGTCGGAGCGTTCGCTGTGGGCCTCGGTGCGGCCGCGTCGCTCGAAGCGCAGGTCGCGCCCGCACTCTCGCCTCCGGGAGATTCCCTGCCCGGAACTCCGCCACCGATCGACGTTTCGCCCGGCGGCGCGTTCCTGCGCGCAGCGCTCTTTCCGGGCTGGGGGCACGCGGCGATCGGCTCGTACACTCGGGGCGGCTTTTACTTCGGAGCTCAGGCCGCCACGCTGTACACCCTGCTCCGGACCCGGACACGCATCGGGACAGTCCAGGATCGGGTGCGTTTGATGGAACAGGTCGTCCTGACCGAGCTCTCGTCCGCGGGCATCACCGATCCCGAGGCAGTACAAGAGGCGCTCGATGATGACGGACGCGTGAACCGGGTCCGCCGCCTTCTGGACTCACGAAAAGAACAGCAGGAAGATCTGATCGCGCTGAGCATCTTCCTCGTCCTTCTCAGCGCTGCAGATGCGTATGTGTCGGCCCATCTGGCACGCTTTCCGGACCCCCTGGAGCTGGAGACGAACGTGACCGGAGCCGGGTTGGTCGAGATCGGCTTCAGAGTGCCCCTGCCGAACTGAGCTTCACGCTGGCGGGAACGTGTGGGAATCGAACCCACCCACCCGGGTTCTAGCCGGGCTGCACGGTGTTGAAGACCGCCGAGGACACCAGTCCCCCTCCGCCCCCTCTGTTCAGCGTGTGCCGCGCCGGATTGTAGCAGAGTCGATCAGGACCGTCGAGACATCCCGCCCGGCCAGAGATCACCTCAGGTTCCAGGGAGATCCCCACCCGACCAGCGAACAGCGACCTCCTCAAAGTCTCGTACCAGGCTCGCGCGAAGGTCACCGAGGCGATGCCGGGTCCCTGGACGTCGCCACGCCCGCAGGAAGACGCGGACGTCTTCTCGTACGGCCGCCTGCCGAACTCCCCATGCTACGGCCGCAAGCCCCAGCATTGGAGCCAGGATCGAGACCACAACCGCTGGCGTCAGGCCCATCGTGAAGAAGAGCCCCGCACAGATCATTCCGAGCCACAGCGGGAACACAAGGAATCCTATCGCAAGCTTGTACGTCGCCAGCTGGTCGTCATTCGTCCGGAACCTCCCTACCCCGATGCGAATGAATAAGGACGGCACGGCCCAGAAAGCGGCCCCGAACATCGCTCCCGGGAGAACGAGTAGAAGCGTGGCCAGCTGATCGACTGCGTAGATCGCAACCGCACCGGGTCGATATCGTCGTGGGACGTCGGCCTCTCGCACTCCCAGGGCCGTCACCATACGCCGATAGCGCCGCACATGCGCCCGTAATTCCTCCGCTTTCTCCGGATCCTCGGAGCGGAGTCGGGCATAGGCGCGGGCAAAGGTCCGCATGCGCGGAAGGCGCTCAGACAGCTTCTGGCGCTCCCTCGGACGGGCGCCCCCTTTCTCGCGGGCCCAGATGCGCTCGGCGAAGTCTACGAGCTCCCGATCCTCCGTCGTCTCCATCTGCAGGGTGACGGCAAACAGACCCTGTCGGATATCCTGGGTCAGAGCTCGGGCAGCTTCGCGGTCGTCTCTTGAATATCGCTCGCGATAGGGCGCCACAGCGATGGGCTCTCCATACGCCGCCACGGCCCGCCCCCGAAAGAACGGTTTGCGCTCGTAGGTGAGCCCCACGGGTTGCACCTTCAAGTCCAGAGTCCACCCCGAACGCTCTTCCGCCTGCAGGGCGATTCGCGCCGCCCCCGTCCTCAGTGGTGACATCCTCGGCGCTGAGTGGCTCTTCCCCTCTGGGTGGATTAGGACGGCATCACCGCTCATCAACGCCTCAATGGCAGCGTCGAATGTTCCTTCGTTTAAGTGCATCCGATCCGGATAATCCTCCTTCCGGTACACCGGCAGTCCACCCAGCCCTCGAAAGAACGCGCCGACGAATGCCTGCTCGAAGAGCGGCGCCTTGCCCAGCCACCGAGTCTGCCGCCCACCTGTATGAAATACGACAAGAGCGTCGACCCCCATGTTCGGATGATTAGGGGTAACAAGTACGGGTCCGGGCACGAGACCCGGACCCGTCCGTTCGACGTCATAGAAGAGCGCAACGGCCCACCCGAACAGCTTCGTGATTATCGAGGGAAGCATCGGAGCCATCATGTCTTCTTCAGGTAATCAGCCTTTCCGCGTCAATCGGCTCCAGGCCAAGCTCACGAAGCAACTCGTTCAATCGCGCCAGGTCTTGCTGAATGACCAGACTCATCTGTTCCAGCTCATCTCCCAGCTGCGCCGACAGCGTCTGGAAGACTTCATAAGACTGAGCCGTAGGACGCGTCTCCGCACCTTCGACGAGGTTCTGAAGCGCTGCAATCTTGTTATTGAGCTTGATCGGGTAGTTGAGAGGATCCTGGTTCGACTGATTCTGAACCTGGTACACTTCACCTTCCACCTCGCTGAGGCGGTCCGACACGGTTCCACCCAGCTGCGCCAACTCCGCATTGTCGTTCTGCTCGATCCGGTCCTCGATCTGTGCCTTGATCGAACGCATCCGCAGGACCGCTTCATTGGCATCGGTCACCCGATCCCGAATCTGGATCGCGAAGTCGAAGCGCTCCTGCAGGTCCACAACCGTGACCCCGTCCGCCACCGCACGAGGATTCATCCTGATCTCGAAGTCCTGCGTCATGCTCGCTCCGTCAACCGTCAGGCGAACCTGATAGCTACCCGGAAGCACTGCAGGGCCCTGGTTTCCGGCAGCCCAGAAGATCCGGCCTTCGAAATCCGTCCACCCCTCGAGGCGCATGTTCCAGCGGAATCGATTCGAACCCTCGGCGAGGCCCGGCGCCTGGTTTCCACCACCACCGAAGGGATTGAAACCCTGTGGCTCTTCGTCTTCTTCCTCTTCGTCGTCTGCAGACGCCTCGTAGCTCGCGAGAACGTTCCCCGAAGCATCCATGAACTCGAGCATCACGTGGCCGGCTTCATCCGCAAGGATGTAGTCGATACTCACCGCATTGTCGAAACGACGCACCGGATCCTCGGGGTCGAAGAGCCAGAAGTCGGCATTCGCGACCTCGTCGGTCAGCTGACGAAGCGGCCCGATGCTCCGCATGACCCAGAAGCCACGTCCATGCGTCCCGATCACCAGATCATGGTCCTCGACGACGAGATCCGAGACCTGGGTAACGGGCAGATTCATCGTGAGCGCCTGCCACGAAGCGCCATCATTCCACGAGACGTACACCGTGCGCTCCGAAGCCGCGTACAGCAGACCCGGGCGCATGGGGTCCTCGCGAACGGCTCGAATGAAGTCGTCATCGGGGATGCCGTCGATGATCTTCGTCCACGTCTCACCGTAGTCCTCGGTCTTCCAGATGTACGGGCTTCGGTCATTGTCGACGAGGTATCGTATTCCGGCCACGTACGCCTTGCCTGGCGTGTTGGGCGACGCCTCGATCGTGTTGATCCGCACGAAGTCCGGCGCATCGGAAGGCGTGACACGATCCCAGGCTGGCGCAGGTGCACGCGCGTTGCGCGTCACGTGCACGTACCCGTCGTCAGACCCGGCCCAGATGACGTTCGGATCGTGGGGAGACGGCGCGATCGCAAAGACCGTCGCATACGTCTCCACACCCGTCTGATCGAGCGTGATCGGTCCGCCCGACGGGCCCACAGTTGTCGGGTCGTTCCTCGTCAGATCCGGGGAGATCTGCTCCCAGCTCTGCCCCTCGGTCGTCGTCTTCCAGACCTTTTGCGTGCCCGTGTACAGAATGCTCGGATCATGCTTGTCGAAGACGATCGGAAAGGTCCACTGGACACGTTCGCGAAGGTCCTCGGCAGACTGACCCATAGGGTTCTCCGGCCAGACGTTGATGGCTCGCGAAAAGCCCGTCCCGTGGTCGTACCGCGACAGCGAGCCACCGTAGCATCCCGCATAGAACACATCGAGTTCTTCCGGGTGGGGTGCGATATAACCACTCTCACACCCGCCTACCGCGTAGTAGTAGGATCCTGCCCCGCCTCCACCAAAACCGCCGGCCGCCGACAAATGTCCCCAGCCCGTGGACGGCGTGCACGCCGTGGAGTTGTCCTGCTGAGCACCACAGATGTGGTACGGCTCGTGATTGGTCGTGGTCACACGGTAGAACTGCGCAGTTGAATACTCCTGATCAGTCCAGGTCTGCCCGCCATTGAAGGAAACGTTTCCACCCCCGTCGTTGGAGTTGATCATCCGGTCGGGGTCGGACGGCGCGATCCACAGATCATGGTTGTCACCGTGTGGCACCCGAATGGACTGAGGGAACGTCACGCCGCCATCACGGGACCGGTAGAAGCCCGTGTTCAGGGCATAGACGACGTCTTCGTCCTGCGGGTCCGCATAGATCCGCGTGTAGTAAAAGGCGCGCTGCCGAAGCTTCCGCTCGTCGTTGACGTACTCGAACGAGTCGCCCGCGTCGTCCGACCGGTAGACACCACCGGCGTCTCGATGCTCGACGATGACCCAGACGCGGTCGGAGTTCGCACCGGAGACGGCCACGCCGATCTTCCCGATTGGATCGGCTGGATCGAAGCCAAGGTTCGCCGTGATGTCCGTCCAGGCCTCACCTCCGTCTGTCGACCTCCAGAGACCGGAATCGAAACCTCCTGAACTCATACCCCAGCTTTTCCGCCACGCCTCCCAGACCGCTGCATAGAGTACATCGGGATCGTTCGGGTCGACGACCAGATCCGTTGCACCTGCCCTGTCACTCTTGAAGAGCGTCAGGTCCCAGCTCTCACCCCCGTCTTCGGTCTTGTAGACCCCACGCTCCGGGTTCTCCGCCGAATGCTGGCCGAATGCGGCTACCCATGCTACGTCGCAATTGTCCGGATGGACTCGGATACGTGAGATGTTCTGGCTTTCGACCAGCCCGAGGTGCTCCCAGGTTTCCCCCGCATCAGACGATCTGTAGACGCCGTCGCCCTGCATGACGTTGCCGCGGAGCTGTGTCTCACCGGTACCGATGTACACAATGTCCGGGTCAGCCTCACAAACAGCCACCGCGCCAACGGAAGACGACGTAATCTGGCCGTCCGTCACAGGACGCCAGTTCGAACCGCCGTCGGTGGTCTTCCAGAGGCCACCTCCGACCGCCCCGAAATAATATTCCAGGGGACGGGTATCGCTCCCGGCGACACCCGTGGACCGGCCTCCCCGAGGAATCCCGGCGTTCTGCCACGAGAGCATGTCGAAAAGGGCCTCGTCGAACTGCTGCGCTGAAGCCGGAGCCGGGTTGGTGAGGAACATCGTACCCAGCGTGAAGACGCTGAACGTGAAAATCCGTATCTGATGTTGCATGAGCTTCGGTGTTGGGATGTGGTTGCGCTCCGGGCGTGACTCTAGTGGCTGCACCGGAGGGTCGACGCAAAGACACGATCCGGCCCCGAAGGCTTGAAAGCAAGGCACGCTCACCCACTCTGTCCTGAGCGCACGCAGAGGTTTGCCGTCATCACGGACCCACCTGCTGGACCGCGAGAGCGCCGGGTGAGGTTACCTGCCGAAGAGCCCCAGGATCATGGAGACCACCGATGGGGAGACCACGACCGCAGGCGTTGGCCCTGGCCCTGGGCCAGAGTCGTTGCCACCGCTCCCGGTCTTGCCGGAAAAGGCCGTGACGGCTGCCACGGTAGCGCCGGCCGCGATCACCGCGCCGAGCAAGACGCTCTTCTGTGGCGAAAACTCCCTTACCTCCAGGAGCGTCGGCCGGTCCATGCCCACCTTGAGCGTATCGTACTGAATCACCTCTCGATACGCGCCGTACTCCTGTCGTCGCTGCGTGGCGAGTGCCAGCGTGTCACCGACCGCCACGACCTCTCCCTCGACACTGGCCGTCTCGGGGGCCTCGTTTGCGTTGCGAAGTGCGTTGGCGATCGGCACTTGAACACGAACAGTCGACCCGACGACCGGAGTCTCGACCGACGTGTACGTGTGACACGCCGAAGTGGAAAGACCCAGCAGCACGATGAGGCCGATCCGTTGGATGCGCATCAGATCACCACCTCGATGTCGTCCGTGAACAGACTGTTGAACTGGTACAGGAATCGCCATGGGAGATCCGGAAAGAGATCTCCCGTACCATCGAAGAGCGAACGCCCGTCCACGTCGATCGCAACATCCACGAACAGCGTGTCAGAGGGCCCGACGTCACCCTGGATGAACAAACGCCGATCGATCCGTACGTCGATCACAGTGTCGATCGGAAGCGTATGCACCACCGTGTCCGACTCGAAGATCTCGACACGAGTTATGCCGATCTCATTCACTCCGGCGACGAACGCCTTGGAATAGATGACCGAGACGGTGGCTCCCGCCGGACCGTCCATCGCAAACGTGATGAATTCAGGTGTCTGGTCTTCGAAGACCTCACATGCCGCAAGGGCTGTGGAGGTCAGGAGAACCAATCCGAAAAGAATCTTGAATCGCTTCATATCGCGGAATGTAACGCGTGATCCAGAACGCAGAAGAAGGCGAGGCGCATCCGCACTGAGTACGGATGCGCCCGCCTTCTATTACAGCGCAAGCTTAACGCTGTTTCCTGCTAGCACCGATCAGCAGTTCGCTTCACCGATCGTTGTGTTCGCCCGGCACTCCACGATCGTGATCGGGAGCATCGTGCCCGGAGCGGTCAGCGCTGCAGACTGGGGATCCCACTTTGCCAGCGTGATACCCCAGCGGTACATGTCCTGCATGCGCAGCCCCATGAACAGAGTGTTCACGCGGCGGTGGTGCGTGAGCGCCTCCACGTCGGAGACCGCCCCACCCTGCACGAAGTTGGACGCGTAACCATCGAGGTCGCGGATCGCATTGATCTGCGTCTCGAACTCGCCCGTGTCACCGCCGGCAAGCGCATCCTCGGCTACGATGAGCCGCATCAAACGCTCCGACGCAATGGTGACCGGTCCGTACTGGTTCGTGCCCCACTGTGTCAACGCCGTACCGACCGCAAGGTCAGGGGCGCCGGTCACCGGGTCGATCAGGTTCACGACACCCGTACGCCCGGAAGCACCGGGGCCGGTGTTCTCGACCAGCGATTCATCCCACTGGTTCTCACCGCGGTTGTTGACGTTCGATCCCATCGGGTTCGACGCCGATGCGGACGAGAACGTGAGGTTGTACTTCCAGTCGGATCCACCGACAGAAGCGAGGACCGTCTCGGCGTCCGTACGCGCGGCAGCCATCGCCAGCGCGGTACCAACCGTGGCGCTCGGGTTGAGCACGTCCCAAATCGCGCGGGACATTTTGGCTCGGGCCCGAATCGCGGTCGCCGTCAAGGCGAGGTCTGCCTCGCCGATTGACGAGAACGCGGCCGCCGCCGCATCAAGTTCGGCGATCGCCTGGTCCAGAATGCCGCCCATGGCACCCGGCCCGACCGGCGCTCCGTCCTCCTGCTTGTCAGAGAACGTCATGTCCTCTTGCGACTCTCCGACAACCATCAGCACCATGCCCCGGAACATCTGAGCACGAGCCAGATCACGGGCGAAATCAGCATCGCCCGGGTTGTTGGCGACGTGGCCCGACAAGACCTCTACGGCTTCACGAGCCATCCAGACGGCCTGCCCAAATCCAGGGAACGCGCCATCGGTGAACTCGTTATACGGATCGTCGATGAAGCCGGCGTCAAGCTGACCCCAGGCATCACGAGAACCGGTCCAATACAGCTCGTCAGAGACGACTGCAGGGCCTTCCCACACGTCCGCGATGGCCGTGCTGGCAAGCCGCAGCGCGCCATTGGCCACACCATTGGCGGCCGCCTCGCGCTGAATGTCCTCCTCAACCAGGCTGTTGGGGTTGTCCACGTCGAGCAGGTCGCAGCCCGTCAACGTGAACACCGCGGCAACCGCCAGGACGGGAGCTTTGATCTTCTTAATCATCTCAAGTCTCCCTTAGAACGTGACACGCGTCGAAAGCGTGAAGCGACGCGGAATGGGGAGTGCCCAGCCTTCGGTTGCCTGCAGGAAGTTGCAGGACAGCCCGCCGTTGCAGCGGCCGATGACGTTCGTCTCCGGGTCCATTCCGGTGTAGTCACTGCCGGGCAACCAGAGCATCAGGTTGCGCGCGCCCAGGTTGAGCGTGGCAGTCGACAGGCCCCAGCCGTCAACGATATCCGACGGAATCCGGTAAGTGAGCGAAAGCTCCCGGAAACGAATCATGTTCGTGTCGAAGATGCCGTTGAGGCCGGACATCGGGGACAGACCCTCGACCTCACGAGCCCACGCGATGGCGGCGTCGAGACGCTCACCCGGCGTGGACGTCGGGCTTTGCATGATCGCGCCCAGCTCCGCCGCACGCGGCGTGTTACGCCCGATCACGGCGTTGGCCTTCCGGAACATGCCGGAGAGATCCTGGTTCTGACCGCCCCACTTGTAATCGAAGAGCGCTGACACTTCGAAGTTGTTCGCGAAGGCCAGATTGAAGCCAGCTGAACCGGCGAAGTCCGGCGTCGGCTTGCCGAGCAGCGTGCCCAGCAGACCAGAACCGCAGTTGTTCGATGCCAGACCAGACGGTGCATCGAAGCCCGGGTTCGGCACACTTGCGTCCGTCGAGTTACCGATTGCGAGCGGCTTGAAGGTGCTCGGCTTAATCGGGGCATCGAACGAACCCGTTGCGAGAGCCTGCTCACGCGTAAAGGCCGTGCAGGAACCATCGAGGTTCAGCGGCACGTCCACGTCCGCGATCCGCGCACCAAAGAATGACCCCGGAGCGTACCCCTCGAGGAGGTAGTTCCGGTAGCGCGGGTACGAGCCACCCGTCTTGAGCGGCGGCGCGCCACCCAAGCTGGTGATCTCCTCGTTCAGGTACGCCGTGTTGGCGAACACGTTGAGCGAGAGGCCCTCCTGCTGGATCAGCGTACCGCGGAGGCTGGCTTCGAAACCATTTCCAACGAGCTCACCGATGTTGACGAGCTGCTGCTGCGTGAAACCACCCGTCGGTGAGAACTGACGCGAGACCATCGCGTCCGTGACCGTCCGGTCCCAGTACGTAACGTCGAGCGACCAGCGATCGTTGAACAACCCGATCTCCGCCCCGACTTCCCACTCCGTGGAAACCTCAGGCTTGAGCTCGTTGTTACCGAGGTTGGCGGGCGCTACGCCCGGGCCTTCCTCGGAGGGGGCCGGCTGATACGTCGTGAACTTCGCGAACGCGTCAGGCTGCAGTCCGGACTGCCCGAGGGCGGCCCGGATGCGGAAGGTCGAGAACGTTTCATTCTCCCAACCGAGGCCCTGTGAGGGCACGATCGAGGCAGACGCCTTCGGGTAGAAGGCCGTCGAGAATTCTTCACCGAACGCCGAGTTGGCGTCCCAGCGACCACCGACCGTCAGGAAGATCCAGTCGTTGATGCCGACCTGGTCCTGAAGGTACCCACCGAGCTGCGTGACTCGCGTCCACGACTCGCTCGCGCTCTGGTTGGCCAGCGCGGAGAGCGTTTCGAGGCCGGGGCCCGGGAAGGTGTTACCACCACCACCAGCGCTCTGGCGCTGACGGAGGAAGCCCTGACCACCGAACAGGAAGGTGTTCTCGATGTTGTCGCCGAACATGGCGACGTGCGAACCCTTCAAATCCGCCGTGATCTCACGGCTGCGATCCTCACGGACCGTGCGGTCACCATCGCGGTTCGCGTTGGTGAAGTTGTCTACAGCGTGGCCGTACGGCCGGCCGAAGACACGGTCATCCGACGTGAAGTCGAGACCAAAGGTACCGTCGAGGCGGAACGACTCCGTCGGCGTGAACCCGATCGTCGTGCTTCCCGCGAAGTGCGAGGAGGCCGCCCTGTTGAACTGGTACGCAAACTCGCGCGTCGTCCCGAATGCGGGGGCACCGTAATAGTTCCCATCATCCATGGCGGTCGCACGGCGCGGCTGAGACATCAGCATCGAGCTGAAGAAGCCGTAGATGTTGTTGCCGTTGTCCGGCGTGCTCTGATCCATATCGGAGTAGAGCGTGCTCACGCCAATCCGAACCTTGGAGCTCGGAATGATCGTGAAGTTCGACGTAAAGCCGACACGACGGTTCGTGTCTTCCGAGAAGTCGATACCATCGGTCTCGGGGAAGACGTCCGTCGTGATGACGCCGTCCTCATCCGTGTAGCGACCGGAAACGAAGTACTGGAACGCGTCCGAACCACCGGAAACGGAGGCCGAGTACACCTGCCCGAAGCCTGGGCCAAGCACGTCCGTGACCAAGTCGTTCTCGAAGGTCTCAAAGTCAGCCGGAGACACGCCGAAGCGATTCTGCATCCGCGTGCGATACTCATTCATCTTCGTGACGTCAGCAGCGCTGGCGCACCCAGCCGAAGAACAGTCGCGACCGATGTAGTCGGCGACCGGGAGGATCCGGTTGGTCGGCGTCCTGATATCGGTCCAATCCGCCTGTGCAGTAAACTGCGGCGCACCGGCCCGACCACGCTTCGTGAAGATCTGGATCACGCCGTTAGACGCCTCGGTGCCATACAGCGTGGCCGCAGCAGCACCCTTAAGGATCTCGACGCGCTCGATCGACTCGGGCGGAATGTCGTCCAGGCGGCTCGGGTTACCCGTACCGGACAGGCTGACCGCCGAGCGGTCGACCCGGATGCCGTCTACGTAGATGATCGGCTCGTTGAGCTGCGAGAGCGACGACGAACCACGGATACGAATCGCAGCACCCTCACCGGTCGAACCGGAGGAGGGGAGTGCGACCACTCCCGGCTCACGACCCGCAATCATCTGCGAGAAGTCAGCGATCGGAGCGTTCTCGAGCGTAGCGGCGTCGAGCGTGGCGATCGTGTTACCAAGCTTACGCTTCTCCGTCGCGATACCCGCTCCCGTCACCACGACCTCATCGAGGGTGATGGCGGTTTGTTGAAGTGAGAAGTCCTGAACAACGGACTGTCCGGCACCGACCGTGACGGTCGCGGAGCCGGAGCGGTAGCCGACGATCTCAGCGGAGAGCGTGTGCTCGCCAGCCGGAACGTTCAGCAGGAGAAAGCGACCCGCGGCGTTTGTCAGGGCACCGATACCGGTCCCACTGATGTACACCTGGACCGCCTCAAGCGGACGCTGCGTAGCAGCATCGCGCACCGTACCCACCAGCGTCCCAGTTGCCTGAGCCGCGACAGGTGCGGGTGCCCATCCGAGCATGGCCGCAAGAGCCAACACGAGGCCCCCGCGCAACAGCCCGGATGTGAGACGTGCAGACGTTGGTAACGTCATGTCCGTCCTCCCAGCATTAAGTTGGACAAATAGAACCACCCTGTATGAACTGCGCCGAAGCCGAACTGCACTTCGGAAAGGGTGCAAACAACAAAGCACCAAAAGCCTGCGCGCACAATCGCTTACGCGATCGTGGGCGCAGGGACTGTTCGCATGCCGAACTCAGAGGC
The DNA here is from genome assembly GCA_028873595.1 of Gemmatimonadota bacterium. Lineage (GTDB taxonomy): Bacteria > Gemmatimonadota > Gemmatimonadetes > Longimicrobiales > Gaopeijiaceae > UBA2589. Next base: position 64,547 of record JAPPOV010000044.1, read on the forward strand.
TTCAAGATTGCCGAAACACCTGATTCCAAGCATACAACGGCAAGGTACGGGGACCCCGGTTAGGGCGCAACAACCCCCGAACCTTCAGGATATGGGGGCTCAGGCGACCCTTGCGACGCACTCGATCTCGACGTCGCAGAATTTCGGCAACGCCGCCACCTGAACGGCGGCACGGGCAGGGCGATGGTCACCGAAATGACGGGCGTACACCTCATTCATCTCGGCGAAGGTGTTCATGTCGGAGAGGAACACCGATGTCTTGACGATCAGGTCCATACGAGAGCCAGCCGCTTCCAGGACGGCTTTGAGGTTCGTGAGGACCAATTCGGTCTGTTCGGCGACGCTGCCGGCATTCATCTCCCCGGTCTGCGGGTCGAGTGGGATCTGACCAGAGCAGAAGACCCAGCCGTCCGTGACGATCGCTTGCGAATACGGACCGATGGCAGCGGGCGCGTCTTCGGTGTGAACGGGTGTGAGTTCCCTCATGATGTCTCCATGTCGTGGGGGTGGGCCTCGATGTGGTCGAGGATCTCTTCAGGTGTCACGGTCGCGACGCCGGTCTTGCCAACTTCTACCGCCGCAGCATGACTGGCGATCTTTGCGGCCTCGATCGGAGACCCACCGGCTGCAAGCACGGCTGAAACGACCGCCGTCACCGTGTCGCCGGCTCCGGACACGTCATACATGGCTCGGGCGGCGGTCGGCACCCGAACGTGTCCTGTACCTTCTCCATAGAGCACCATGCCACGTTCCCCGAGGGTGAGTAACAGGTGTTCGCACTCGAGGCGCTTTCGAATCCGTGACATCCAGCTCGGACGGTCCGGGTGGATGAAGTCACCCAGCGCGTCCTGGAGTTCCCTAGCATTAGGCTTGAGTACCGTCACACCGGAGAACGCAAAGAAGTTGCGGCGCTTGGGGTCCACCACGCTGGGCACGCCCCGCTCGACCGCAGCGTCGATCGCAGCCCGAATGACTGGCCCGGTCAGTACGCCCTTATTGTAGTCTTCCAGGACAACCGCATCCGCGTTCCTGGTCGCTACGCGGATCGATTCGGCCAACGTCGCGGCCACAGTGTCAGGCACATCCTCTTCGACCTCTCGATCGAACCGCACAATTTGGTGGTGTCGAGCCATGACGCGCGTTTTCACGGTCGTGGGGCGCTTCGGCGTGACGACGAGGCCTGAGATGTCGATCCCTCGCTCCGCGAATGCGGCACACAGCGCGTTTCCGTCAGCGTCATCTCCAACACAGCCGATGACTGAACAGCCGGCGCCCAGTGCGGCAATGTTCGCAGCGACATTGCCCGCGCCGCCGATCGCCGTGCGCTCCTCCTCGACCCTCACGACCGGCACGGGTGCCTCGGGCGATACTCGATCAACCACGCCAGTGACGTATCGGTCCACCATCAGGTCACCAGCCACGACCGCATGCACGGATCGGATCCGCTCGAGCAGTTCCTCGACGCGGACCAGCGTCAGTCTGGCCACAACCCCCTGCCCCGGCCTTCAATGTCGAGCAGGCCGTGCCGGCCACGATCGGTCGCCAGGAGGTGGTCCTGGAGGTTCACGGACACGCACACGTGGTTCGGGACGATCCTGACACGCTCCCCGATCCGGGGACGCCACTCCGATCGAGAGATATCGAGCACACCATGCTCCTCGGAGACTCCAGCTACGGTGACCTCAGAATGGCCAAAGACGACACCGAACCCACCGCCGCCGCCTCTAGACTCCTTCGCGAGAGCCTTCGAACCAGCATCCACCACCGCCCGGCCCGGCACCGCTGTGCTGATGACAGTCGCCAGCACCGTGTAGGCGATATCGTCCTCCGAGGCTACCCCGATGTCCAGCCCCTCTCGGTCGAAAAAGATGCAGGAGCCCGCGCGGACCTCGGTCAACCCTCGAATTTCGTGACTCCGCCAGACGGTCGGGGTCGATCCGCCCGACACGATGTCAGGCTCCAGGTTGGCGTCTCTAAGTGCACGTAGTGTATCCGCGACGTTTGCCGACACGGACTCCAGATGGACCGTCTGATCGCTCTCGGACATGCGGATATGGCCTGGGTAGAACATGACCCCGCGAAATGTCACCCCCGGCCAGTCGTGTGCCATGTGCGCCAAATCGACGACAGCACCCGGCGACTGGAGCCCAACACGTCCCATCCCCATGTCCTGCTCGATCAGGATACCCACCTCACGGCCCGCGGCGGATGCTGCAGCGGACAGCGCGGTCAGGACCTCCTCCGAATCGAGCGCGACCTTGAGGTCGACGTGCTCCGGCAGCGCCAGGAGCCGGTCGAGCTTCCGTCGTCCCACGGGCGGGTACGCCAGCAGGATGTCGTCGGTGAGGGACGACATGACTTCTGCCTCACGCAGGGTGGCAACCGTCAGGCCGCGCGCGCCCGCCTGGAGTTGAATCCGCGCGATGGTGCGAGACTTGTGAGTCTTGATGTGAGGCCGCCAACCAAGTCCGTGTTCGTTGGCGTACGCCACGATCCGCTCCGCGTTCGCTCGCGCCCGCGCCAGGTCGACGTATCCGACCGGGGTCTCCACGTCTTCCGCGTCCACGACCTCTTGATCGAGCTCGATCACGAGAGAACGTCGTTCAGAGCCTGAAGAAAATCAGGGTCGTCTTCCGGGATGGGGCCGTACCGCATCCAACGCAGGATACCTTCCCGGTCGATGAGGAAGGTCGCCGGTAACCCGAGCACCTGATACAACTCCATTCCCTGCATCGTCGGGTCGTGCAAGATCGTGTACGTCACCGAGTATTCTTCGACGAACATTGCGATGTCATCCTCGGCGTCTCCCGTGTCCATGGAGATTCCGACGATCTCAAACCCGTTGTCCTTGTGCTCATCGTACACGGACTGCAGGTATGGTGTCTCCATGCGGCAGGGACCACACCACGTAGCCCAGAGGTTGAGCAGCACCACCTGACCTCTGAGGGATTCCAGAGAGACCGTCTCGCCATCGAGCGAGGTGGCAGCATATTCGCGAGCCATCTCATCGATCTGCGGCGGGCCGGCATTTTCCCCCGCATCGCAGCCGGAGGTCGCCAGGACCGCTACAAGAGCCAGGCCTCTGAATTTCTTGAGCATGCGTTCGACCACCTTCTTCAGTTGGACACTTCGACGCGAGCCACGCGTACACTTGGGGACTCTCCGCCGACATCCGTCCAAGCCATCATGAGCGATCCGTCTTCCGTCTGGGCCAGCTGCGGAAACCCGCTTGCTCGTTCCGAGGACGAGGCGGTCACCGCGGCACTACCGCTGATGCTCCCGTCCGCGGATACTCGCCGCAGCTTCACGTCCGCCCCCTGCCCCCCTCCGGCTTCGAGCCAGCTCACGATCGTGCTTCCGTCGTCCAACATGACGAGATCTACCCGGCCCATCGGGTTCCCGTCATCGACGACGACAGGGTCGCCGAAGGTGGCGCCGGCATCGGATGAAAACGCGACCTTCACACGCGCCACATCATCGGGTGCAGTGAACCAGGCGACCGCAACCTCACGTCCCTCAGCGACCACGGCAGGGCCGTTGACCGGGCACCCCGTGATATACCACCCGTCGTCGGAAACGGGCTGACTGGGCGACCAAGCGCCATCACTCATTCGTGAAATGTGAATGTCGCGAATCTCATCTTCTGTTCGATTGCGGTAGACAACGACAGGGCCTTCGGACGTCATCGCTGCCGAAGTCTGACAGCAGTCGCACACTCTGCCATCGACCAGCATCTCGTGACCGGGCGTTCCGTCCGGGCCCACTTCACGGTATCGCAGGGACATTTCCCTCGTCGCGGGGGCCCCGTCCGGGCCAGGGACGTAGGCGCGCCCATCCAGCCATGTGAAGCCCAGGCGGTCCCCGTTCCGCACGGACGAGACAAAGCCATGCTCCGTCGGTGAGTCGTCGTCGTGCGGGGTCCAGGGTTCGCCCCAGGTCTCACCCCGGTCGCTCGACCGAGCGATGCGGACCCCGTAGTCGTAGCCCCCCGCCTCGCCCCGTGCGAGCCAGTGGGCGTAGAGCGCACCATCGGTGGACTCTGACACCGACGGAAAGTCGGCCCAGTTCACGAAGAAGCGGTCGCTGTTCACCGCCGTACGAGGCTGACCCCAGCCCTGCCCGTCCGAAAAGGCGAAGCGCAGGTCGTGCCCGCCGTCAGGCGATGCTTCCAGCCAGGAAAGAAGCAGACCGTCATCGATGGAGCTCAGGCGTGGCTCACCACTCCCCAGACCAGCCGGAGATTCCAGCTCGACAACGGAGAGCTCGAGCGCATTCGTTCCGACTCCAGCATCCCCGCACGCGGCGAGGAATCCCGCAGCCAGCCAGAAAACAGAGGCGCGCGTGTGCGCGCGTGAAAGCCGAAGCAGTCGAGAAGCGTAGGAGTAGTTCTGAGGGACTTGACGCATGGACGGCCCCGGGGGCGGTGGGTTTTCAGGTCGAGCTATACGCACAATGTCGGAGTGGCTCGTCGATCCGGTCAACGCTTTGGAACACCAGCACGGCGAGTGGGGATCTCCATTAATACCTCCGCGAGACCTCATGCGCCCTGCACGGGCTCGGTCGCGTGGATGGCCGAGCTCCAAAGAAGCATTCTGTGCAACACTCGCCTACTGGTACGTTCAATACATTAGATCGGGTGGCGGCACCAACCATGAATGAGGTCGTGATGAAGAAGTCCAGAGACGCGTCGTTATTCACTCGCGCGCTGGGGCTTGCGGTCGTGGGTTCGGTACTCATGGCGGCGGTACCGCTCGACGTGAATGCTCAGTACTTCGGTCGCAACAAGGTCCAGTTCGACAACTTCGACTTCAACATTCTGTCGACCGAGCACTTCGACTGGTACTACTACCCGATCGAAGAAGAGGCGGTGCTCGACGCGACACGCATGGGTGAGCGCTGGTACGAGCGGCTGGCGCGCACGTTCCAGCACGAGTTCGAATCGGCGAAGCCCGTCATTCTGTACGCGGATCATCCCGACTTTCAGCAGACCAATACCCTCTCGGGCTTCATCGGAGAGGGCGTCGGCGGTGTCACCGAGTCGCTGAAGAATCGGGTGATCATGCCGATGACTGGTTCGTACTGGGATACGGATCACGTCCTCGGGCATGAACTCGTGCACGCATTTCAGTACAACATCGCCCAGTCTCGACGCGGCGGTGGCCTCCAGGGCATGTCGATGCTGCCGCTCTGGCTCGTGGAGGGCATGGCCGAATATATGTCCGTCGGGCGCGACGATCCGTTGACGGCCATGTGGATCCGGGATGCGATCGATCGTGGTGAACTGCCGACCATCGAGCAGATGACCAGAGAGTCCCGCTTCTTCCCCTATCGTTTCGGTCAAGCGCTTTGGGCCTACATCGGCGGTACGTATGGTGATGACGCCGTCGTGCAGATCTACCGCCGTGCATTGCGCGTCGGCTTCGAAGGCGCGATCCAGGGTGTGCTCGCCATGCCGACCGATACTCTGTCCGCACGCTGGAGAGAGACCGTCGAGGCCGAGTACGGTCCCTTCATGGAAGGACGCGACCGTCCGGCAGAATCAGGCAAGCCGATCCTCTGCCCCTGCACCGGCTCTGGATCCGTCAACATCTCGCCCTCCCTCAGTCCGGACGGACAGTATGTAGCGTTCCTGTCCGAAAAAGACCTCTTCTCTGTCGACCTCTACATGGCGGAGACCGAGACCGGCCGGATCATTCGGAAGCTCTCAAGCGCGAATTCGGATCCCCACATCGACGCGCTCCGCTATATCGACTCGTCCGGGACCTGGTCCCCCGATGGCGAGCTGTTCGCCTACGTCGTGGTCGCAAACGGAGACAATGAACTCGTCGTCGTGCGCTCTGCGAACGGGCAAGTCGAGGACCGGCTCGCATTCGAAGGAATCGGAGCCGTAACGAATCCCGCATGGTCACCCGATGGCCGCCATATCGCGTTCTCGGGTTCGGTCGGGGGCATCTCCGACCTGTACCTGTACGAGATCGAGACCGGCGACATCACGCAGCTGACCAATGATAAGTATGCCGATCTCCAGCCGACCTGGTCTCCAGACGGAACGCACATCGCGTTCACGTCGGACCGCGGTCCGGAGACGAACTTCGACCTTCTGGTCTACAGCAAGTTCCAGCTCTCCATGATCGAAGTCGCGACGGGCGAAATCAGCGTTCTGCCCGTCTTCGGTAACGTAAAGCACATCAACCCCCAGTTCTCCGGCGACGGTCAGACCCTGTACTTCATCTCCGATCAGGATGGCGTGAGCGATATCTACGGGCTCGACCTCGGCTCCGGAGACACGCGCCGTCACACGAGAGTGTCGACCGGAATCAGTGGTCATACGTATCTCTCGCCAGCGATGTCCGTGGCGCCCGACGGAACGGTCGCATTCACGATTTTCGACCAGCTCGAGTTCCACATTTACACGAACAACCTCGACGCACCGGCACCAACCGTCGTCGTCGCAGAGAACGCCGAAATGCAGCCTGGGCGCCGGCTGTCGCCGGCGTACCCGGATCGGTTCAGCCGGATCGCCACCTACCTGGCCGACACGGAAACGGGTCTGGTCGCTCCCGATGTCCATCAGCCCGAAGAGTCGGAGGAGTATTCCTCCGGTTTGACACTCGACTACGTAGGGCAGCCATCCATCGGGATCGGGGCCTCGTCCGGTGGCTACGGCAACTATGTCGGTGGTGCGACCTCTGCGTACTTCAGTGACATGCTCGGCGACAAGGTGCTCGGCGTGGCCGTGCAAGCGCAGGGCACGTTCAAGGACATCGGCGGCCAGGTCTTCTACGCGAACCAGGCGAAGCGTTGGAACTGGCTCCTGAGCGCCGGTCGGATTCCCTACCAGTATGGGCAATTCACGTTTGGGGACGACGCCCCGAATCAGATCGGCGGCGAGTACCAGGGCATTCTGCGAAGGCGGATCTTCCTCACCTCCGCCGGCGGCGGACTGCAGTACCCCTTCTCGACCACCGAGCGCGTGGAATTCGACCTGGGACTGACGCGCTACAGCTACGATTTCGAGCTGGAGAAGTTCTACTACAACGGCTTTGGGCAGACGGTCGGATTCGAGCGCGAAGAGATTCCTTCCCCGAGTCCGTTGAACCTCGTCCAGGCCAGCGTCGCGCTGGTCGGTGACAACTCGTTCTTCGGCTTTGTCGGTCCGATTCGAGGGGGACGTTATCGGTTGGAGTTGGAGCAAACCCAGGGGAGCGTGAACTACTCCACCCTGATCACGGACTTCCGCCGGTACTACTCACCCGCGAAGAATCTCACGATCGGTGTTCGAGGACTCCACTACGGGCGATATGGCCTCTCTGTCGAGGAACAGTTCGAGGACGAGTTCGGCATCCTGAACCCGCTCTTCCTCGGCTTCGAGACCTTCATCCGCGGATACTCATGGGAGAGCTTCGGCAGCGAGGAGTGCTCCAACGCGACGGCAACGAACGACTGCCCGGTCTTCAATCGTCTGTTCGGAAATCGGGTCGGCGTTGCGAGCGTCGAAGCGCGCATCCCGTTCATCGGAGTCGAGCAGTACGGCATCATCAACTTCCCCTTCCTCCCCACCGAGCTGGTGTTCTTTGCCGACGGTGGGTTGGCCTGGGACAGCCCGCAGTGCCTGGATGTGGGTGGGGAGTTCACCTGCACCACCGAACAGCCGGAGCTGGTTTGGAGCCGCACGAGCACCGGACGGGTGCCGGTCTTCTCTACCGGCGTCTCCGCGAGGGTGAACATTCTCGGGTTCATGATTCTAGAGACCTACTACGCCTACCCGTGGCAGCGACCAGACAAGGGTTGGCACTGGGGCTTCAACCTGGCACCGGGCTGGTAGAACAGCACAGGTTCAGTAACGCTCTGGAGCGGGCAGCCTTCCGACAACGGAGGGCTGCCCGCTTTCGCTTGACGCGTGCCCCAGACGGCCGAGGGTGCGGTCGTGTCCCCGTCCGCCAGCGTATCCTCGTCGGATCTGCGCTAGAAGATCGAGATGTTGATGTACTTGTTCGGATTCGCCTGGAGGTCGGCCAACAAGCTGGTGAGCGATGCGGCCGCATCGTTGAGGCTTACGTACAACGTCTCGTCCGTTGAGAGCCGCCCCAGCGTCCCTTCACCGCGCTCCATGCGGTCGAGGATGACGGTGAGCGACGCGGTCGCGGCGTCCAGGCTCTCACCCGTATCGGCCAGCGCGGCCATCGCCGAGTCGGCTCTCGCAATCGCACGCGCGATGTCAGGGCCGGACTCCGACGCGGCCTCCAACCCCTCTGCTGCGCTCGCGAGGCTGGTGGTCAGATCTGACAGGGCGCCTCTCTGTTCGCGCGTCATAGCCGAGAGTTCGAAGAGTAGAGACTGTAGCTCCGCGGCCGAGCCCTGGACCGTTCCAACCATCTCCTCTGAAAGCATGGCGTCGATCTGCGCCAGAACGTCGCCGGCCTGAATGCCGAGATCGTCTACGGATGACAGCAGTCCACTTCCAACTGCACTCTCTCCGGGGATCGTATCGAAGGCAGCGTAGTTGCCCGGCCCCGCCCCTTGCTCGATCTCGAGCACTCGGCCGCCGAAAAGACCCGCCTCACCCATCCTGGTCTCCGATCCAACCGGGATGTCCCACTCGCCCTCGATCTCCATCGTGATGAGGACACGACTGTTTTCGATCATCTCGAAGCCGTGGACACGACCAACGTTGACACCACGCATCTGGATCGGGTCACCCGAGCGGACACCACCTGCGTTCGTGACCTCGGTCACAAGCATATAACGCCCGCGGAACGTCGCAGGGTCGGTCATCCAGAAAAGGACGATGATGAAGGTTATCAGCCCGGTGAGGACGAAGACCCCCACCTGAGCCTCCTTCCCGCCCGAGCTTCGCGGCGTCGCCGCGAGGATCTCCTGTTCCGAAGCCTTCTTACGCCCGCTCTCAGTATCGCTCATATCACACGACTGCCATATCGAGGGCCGCGATCGCCGCGGCCCGATCCACGAACGCCTGGACCACCAAGTCCGGGCTGTCTTTGAATTCCTGCGGGGTGCCGCAGAAGCGGAGCGTTCCGCCGTGCAGCATTGCGACACGGTCGCAAAGGTGCAGTCCTCCCTCGACGTCGTGCGTGACGAGGAGAGAGGTCACTTCAAGCTCTTTCGAGAGCCGCTGAATCAGCCGCTCGACCGCTGCACTGTTGATCGGATCGAGGCCCGTCGTCGGCTCGTCCCAAAGAAGGATCTCGGGCCTTCCGATGATGGCTCTTGCGATCCCCACTCGCTTCTTCATCCCACCCGACAACTCCGACGGAAGCTTTGACAGGATCTCACGCGGCTCGAGATTGACGATCTCGAGCGCCTCCCAGACGCGCCGACTCAGGTCGGCCGTCTTCATCCGGGCGATCTCGTCTTCCGGCAGGCCCATCGAAACGTTCTCGTAGACGTTGAGCGAGTCGAACAGGGCCGCATGCTGGAAGACGTATCCGATCTTCCTCCGAATCGTCTCGAGATTCGAAGCCGGCCCACGATGCACGGACAACCCGTCGACCTCGACGTCTCCGACATCGGGAACGATGAGGGCGAGCGTGGTCTTGAGGAGCACGCTCTTTCCCGTTCCCGAAGGCCCGAAGAGCGCAAACATCTCCCCTGTTTCAACCTCTAGATCTATGCCCGTGAGGACAGGGATATCGAATGCCTTGTGGATGTTTCGATAACAAATCATGAGCTCTCTACTGCAGCAGGAGCGGCGGGAAGAGCGCATCGATGATCAGAATCGTAAGGATCATGAACATCACAGCCTTCGTCGTCTGGAGCCCGACCCCTTCCGCTCCACCGCGGGTGCGAAGACCCATGTGGACGGCGATGACCGGGATGACAAAGCCGAACACCACGGACTTGGAGAAGCCGTAGAAAAGGTCCCAACTGTGCCAGAAGAGTCGTGCGCCGTAGAAGAAGGTCTCTTTGCCGAGACCCACATCGAGATCGGCCATGAGCATCCCCGCGTAGATTCCGATGACATCGGCAAAGCCCACAAGAAGCGGCATCGTGAGGAGACCCGCGACGATGCGTGGCGCCGCGAGGATCGCGACCGGATCACGCCCCAGCGACTTGAACGCGTCGATCTGTTCGGATACGACCATCGTCCCGAGCTCCGCCGTAATCCGTGCCCCGATGCGACCGACCAGCACGATCGCCGTTAGCAGAGGTCCGAGTTCGAGCACCACGGACTGTACGACGAGCGTCCCGAGCACATACGGAGGCGACGAAGAGACGAGCTGGTAGCCACCCTGCTGACTCGTCACGATCCCCGCGAGCGACGCAGTGACGAAGACGATCGGAAGACTCTGCACACCCATGATGTGCATTTGCCGAAGAACATCTCGGAAGCGGACCTTCAGCGTCAGGAGCGCAATAAGCGAGTCCCAGACCAGAACCCCCAGCGCACCCGCATGCACCAGGGTAATGCGGTAGGCTCTCCCGACCTTGCCGAACCAGCCGACGATGGGTGAGACGATAGGGTTGGCCAAGGAAGGTCGTTGAGGCGAGGCGGCGTTAGCGCGGATCGCAGCTCCTCTGCACCAGCGTCGATCCGAACCAAAGAGGATTAGCCAATTCTCTAGAAATTCTGCCACGCGATCAATGGCGACAGCGTGTCTCCCGGTCGTTCCACGTCACTCGGACGACCTTTGCACCAGCGACTCGGTGCGGACCAGCGAGCCTCGTGACTCGAACGGTTTTCGCACCCGGGCGACCGTCGCTTCCAACAGACTTTGAATCCCGAGGATTCCATCCACGTACCCGCCACGAGAGTCACCTGACCCTTGGGAGGCAACGAGCTGGGGTTTCAGCGGGGAGAAGGCAGCGTCAGCCAGAGCGGATGAACGACACGTCTACCCAGGTGCGGATCCGAGTATTTACGCGTAGTCTGCTCGCGCCCCCAGTCAGCCCCTCCGACGGAAGAAACCCCAACCGCCATGTCCGAATCCCAGCCACTGACCGGGAAGGTCGCCATCGTCACAGGAGCCTCGGCCGGAATCGGTCGGGCGACCGCACGAGCTCTGGCCGCGGCCGGCGCCCATGTGATCGTCACGGCACGTCGTTCGGACCGCCTGGATTCGCTTGTTGCCGAGATCCACGGCAGTGGTGGATCGGCCACGGCACGAGCAGCAGACGTGGCCACGTTGTCCGACGTTCAGTCCGTGGTTGATGCCACCGTGGATCAGAGCGGCCGAGTCGACATTCTGGTGAACAATGCCGGGATCATGAAGATCGCGAGTATCACGGAGAATGATGTCGACGACTGGACGGCAATGGTCGACGTGAACATCAAGGGCGTACTCCACTTCCTGTCGGCGGTCATGCCACACATGATCGAGCGGGGTTCCGGGCACATCGTCAGCGTCGGATCCCTTGCCGGTCGCCGCCCATTCCCGGGAGCCAGCGTCTATGCCGCAACCAAGTTTGCCGTCCGCGCCCTCTCGTGGGGACTGCACCTGGAACTGGGGTCCGCCCACGGCATTCGGGTGACGGATATTCAGCCCGGATACGTCTCGACCGACCTCCTTTCGGACCAGCCCGACACCCTGGCGGTCTGGGACGAGGCCTGGAGTGGCCGCCGTACATTGCAGGCCGAGGACATCGCGCGCGCCGTCGAGTTCGCCGTCACGTCACCTGACCACGTGTCCGTCAGCGAGATCCTCGTACGTCCAACCGACCAGCCGACCTAGAGACACCTCGGCCGGCACTCCGGCCCTGACGAGCCAACGCATTGGGATGGACTCCGGTTCAGCGACGGTGCGAGCGAAACGCTCTCGCCTTGCTCCAAAAGGCCCCCGACGGCGAGGTTGCCCGACCATCAGTCGTCGGCCATCACCGGGGGGCCAGTAATGTATCGAAACGCACGCACGATCCGTGTGCTGAACCAGGGCTTCGTCCAGTTGGCGATTCTCGCGGTCGCGGGGGTCCTTTTCCCTGGTGAGGCTACAGCTCAAATCGGCCCTCTCCACCTCGTGGCCGAGCCGGCCGCCGTCGAGGTTCTGGTGGGCCAGTCCGTCCCCCTGTCCGTTCAGGTTCTCGACGCATCAGGTCAGCCCGTGAACGTCGCAGTGCGCATCGCCGCGCCGCGTGGGGCTCTGCGTGTCCGGGACGGCCGCGTGCAGGGACTCGAAGCGGGTACCTATGAAGTCGTCGCTACGACCGCGCCAGGCCCTGACGCATCGGTCTCTGTCGACCCGTTGAGCATTTCGGTGACGGTCGCATGGCCAGCGATCACACGACTCGACCTGCACTCCTCGTCGAACCGCATCTTCGTCGGCACGATGGTCACGCATTCGGCTGATGCCTACCACGAGGACAACTCACGCCGGCCCGGCGCCGTCATCGCCTGGTCGAGTTCCGACGACAACGTCGCCAGTGTCGACCGGTGGGGTACGATGACCGCGCACGCTGAAGGCTCGGTCACGCTGACGGCGGCGTTCGAGGCCGGCTCCGCCACGCGGTCGTATTCGGTCGAGACGTTCCCGGCAGATCGGCTGACGATCGACGGTGGCGCCGAAACCGCGCGCACGGGCGACGTACTGCACTTCGAGGCGACCGGAACCGCTGGTGGGCAGGCAATCGAGGAACTCCCTGTGACCTGGGCCTACACCTTTGTCCCGGACGATTCGATTCGCGCACCGGGCGCCTCCGCGATCGTCGAAGACGGCGCCTTCGTCGCGGAGGTTCCCGGCCGGTACACGGTGCTGGCCATGTCCGGCCCGCTCGTGGCACGTTCGACCGTGCTGGTTCACGGTCGTGAGGCGGTTCAGGACATCGAACTCCAGGGGCGCGGAGCGGTCACTGACTCGCACACATCCGACCTCTGGGTCTTCGAAGGAGTCGACGGACGAGACTATGCGGTCACGGGCACATGGGCGGCTAACGGGTGGGCGTTCTTCTGGGATGTCACGGACCCCACCAACATCTCGAAAGTCGATTCGATTCAGGTCGATGCGCGGACGGTGAACGACGTGAAGGTCTCACCGGACGGTCGTTACGCGGCGCTTTCTCGAGAGGGAGCATCCAACCGCCGCAACGGGGTCGTGATTCTCGACATGGCCGATCCAGCCAACCCGGTCATCGCATCGACGTTCGACTCGAACGGTGTGACAGGTGGCGTGCACAACATGTTCGCCACGAACGATTACCTCTTCGCGCTCGCAGCCGGAGACAAGTACGTCATCATCGACGTCCGCGACCCGTACGATCCAAAATTCGTCAGCGAGTACAATCACCCCGACAGTCGTATCCACGACGTCTGGGTCCATGACGGGATCGCGTATTCCTCAGAGTGGCAGACCGGCGTCGTCGTCGTGGACGTGGGCAACGGTCGCTGGGGCGGCTCGATCCAGAACCCGGTCTTCGTCACCGCCGTGCCCTACCCCGTTGGCGCGACGCACGCCGCGTTCCCGTACGCTCAGGAATCGACCGGGAAGTTCTACCTCTTCCTCGGTGACGAGATCAGCGGAGGGCGCGGCGCCGCGTGGGCGGGACAGGGTGCCGACAACCAGAGGTACGACCCGGCGTCAGGGGAGGGCGGTGTTCAGGGTCGCATGAGCGGTTATCTGCACATCATCGACTTCACCGACCCCGAGAATCCGCGAGATATCGCTCGGTACGAGGTCCCCGAGGCCGGTGCGCACAACCTCTGGGTTGAAGAGGACGTCCTCTACCAGGCCTACTACAAGGGCGGGCTGAGGGTCGTCGACGTGTCGGGCGAACTCATGGGCGATCTGATGGCTCAGGGTCGTGAGATCGCGATCTACAAGCCTCAGGATCCGGGAGGCTTTCTCCCCAATCAGGTGAGCGTCTGGGGCGGACAGCCACACAAGGGCTACGTGTTCTTCAGCGACATGAACTCCGGGTTGTGGGCCGCGAAAGTCATGCCGAAAGGACGTCCGGTGTCGTAGGGGGCACCCCGTCAGGCACCGTCCTGGCGAGCGCGGCGCTTGGAACGCAATCGTCGCGTTACCCCGCGGGCTCCATCCGCCAAAAGATGATCCCACCGGCCTGCTGCCCCACACCGACCGAACCGACCAGTTCGTAACTGTCTAGATCGTAGACATCCACCTTGCCGGGCTCGGCCCCCTTTCCTTCAACGCTCACGAACACGTAACGAGAGTCCGGCGTGAGCGCGACACCGTGCGTCACCGTCGTCGTCGACGCAACAATGGCGTGGCTCTCACCCGAGGCCGCATCGAAGAACTGCACCTGACCGGCACCTTTCAGCGAGGCGACGAGAACCGTTCCGTCCGCGGAGATCCCAAGGTTGTACGGCGCCCGCCCCGCTGGAAACTTGCGGATCAGCGACCAGCTCTCTCGGTCGATGACGAGGATCTCATCCGATTTGTTGCACGCCACGTACAGCGTCCGGTCATCAGGCGCGGGCTGGACCCAAGTCGGCGAGCAGCTGGGCTCCTTCATGTCCATGGCGGCCATGGACATCGCCCCTCCACCACGGGTCATACCGTTCGCACCGGTCATCACCTCCGGAGTTGCGTAGTCCGTGAGCGGTGCTTCAGCACCGGTCGACACCGTGAAGCGCCGAGAGACTTCGAAGGTACGCGTGTCGATCTCGACCAGCTGATCGTCCATCATGCAGAGCGAGTACGCGAACAGACCGTCCGGGGCCATCCGCAGTCCGTGTGGCATCGTGCACGTCGCGATCTGATCGACCTCGACCATGTCCGGCGTGTAGACGACGGAAACGGTCGAGGGCACGTGCTCCCCATGCAGATTGAAGTTCGCGATGAACGCGTAGAGCCCATCGGGCGTGAGATCGAGCGTCGCGGGAAAGTTCCCGAGCAGGATCGGCCTCGAGACGAGCGTGTCAGGTCCGGCGTCGAACTTCCAGAGCTTCCCGTCGGGCACGCCGTGCGCCGTCGTCATGTACAGGAATTCGCCATCGGGTGAGACATTGAGCCCGTGCGGACCCTCGTTCTCGACCGCCATTTCACCGACCGGCGTGGTCTGGTCCACGGAGACTCCGTCCGCATCCAGCTTGATGCGGTGAATCAGGTCAGCGGACTCGGCGCCCACATAGACATAGTAGGTCGCGTCGGCAGCGGACGGACGTTGAGGTGCAGGTCCAGAGGTCACTGGAACAGTGGCGCCTCCAGAGCAAGCGGTCAGTAGAATAATCGTCAGCGACGACAGGGCGATGCGGACGTTCATCGAAGGTGCGAACCCGTCTGAGTGAGGCGTTCCCATGTCTCCTGAATAATAGGCCGTACTTCTCGGGCCGCATCAAGAGAGCGCCCGGGTCGCCGGCCAGGCACCGACCTCGTTATCTTCTCGATCTATGGTCACACTCGTCGCGATTGTCGCGGTCGCCCTGTCGATCTCGTTCCTCTGCTCGATCCTCGAAGCAGTCTTCCTCTCCATCTCGCACTCTCACGTCGCGCTCATGAAGAGCCGTGGGGAGTGGGCTGGCGAGTGGCTCGAGAAAGCGCGGCACAATGTCGAGGAGCCGATTGCGGCCATCCTCACGCTGAACACCATCGCCCACACGATCGGTGCGGCGATGGGGGGCGCGCAGGCGGCGCACGTCTTCGGAGATGCCTGGGTCGGGGTCTTCTCAGGTGTGCTGACGTTGCTCGTCCTGCTGGCGACCGAAATCATCCCCAAGACGGTCGGCGCCACCTACTGGAAGGGGCTGGCTCCTGCGACCGCCCGTACGCTGCAGGTCCTGATCGTTGGTATGAAGCCCGTGCTGATCCCGCTGGCGTGGCTATCCAAGGCGATTTCCCCCTCAGGAGAGCAACCGACCGTCAGCCGAGCTGAGATTGAGGTCCTGGCCGAGATCGGGCGTCGTGAGGGCACCCTCGATGACGACGAATACTCGGTCGTGAGTAACGTGATCAACCTCGACGAGGTTTCGATCGGTGAGGTGATGACCCCTCGCACCGATATGGTCGGCATCCCGAGCTCGGCAACGCTCGAAGAAGTCCAGGAAGCGATGCTGAGCACGGGACACCTCCGTCTCCCTGTCTACGAAAACAACCTGGACACCATACTCGGCGTCCTGATTGGTCGCGATGTCTGGAAGGCGGCACGAGATGGAGAAACTGCGCTCGAGTCCCTGATCCGTCCCCTGCCCTTCGCCCCGTCGACGAAACGGGTCGAGGAGCTCATTCCGGAGATGCGGTCGCAGCTCACGAAGATGGCTATCGTCATCGATGAATTCGGTGGCACCGCGGGCCTGGTCACTCTCGAAGACCTGATCGAGGAGATCATTGGCGAAATCCAGGACGAGCACGAGGGAGACGAACCGCAGGCGTTCCAGTCACTCAGTGGTGGCCGCATCCGCATCTGGGGCGGGACGTCACTGCGGGAAGTCTCCCAACGCTTCGATTTCGAGCCAACCGAAGACGAGGACGAAGGGTATGATACGATCGGAGGATTCGTACTCGGTCGTCTGGACCGAATCCCCGTCGTCGGCGACGAGGTCGAAGTCGAAACGGGCCATTTTCGGGTGACGCAAATGAGCGGACGCCGTATCGATTACCTGCTCTTCATGATGAATCGCTGACCCCTCACCCTGCGAGCCCGTCAGCTGCTGGACGCGGGCCCCGGCGATTCAGGCGGCGCTTCGGTGGCACCATCGCTCCCCCCTGTCTCCGTCACGTCACCCTCCGCAAGCGTCGCCTCCGCCGCGGCTTCCCTGGTTCGTTCTTCCTTCTCTTCGAGCCAGAACGAACGGGCGAGGAGAACCGCGCCGCACGTGATCGCCATGTCCGCGACGTTGAAGATCGGGAAATCCCAGCGACCGAGATCGACCGGCCCGAGGAAGTCCACTACCCCACGATCCCAGCGCACTCGGTCGTAGAGGTTCCCGATCGCCCCAGACACGACGAGTGATATCGAGCTGGTCCGCAAGAAGTCCCGCTGCTCGGCCTCCTTGTACAGAACGGCCAGTAGGATGAGCGCGAATATCGTGACCGGAATGAAGAACCAGCGCGAATCTTCGCTCACTCTCATGCCGAACGCCGCGCCTTTGTTGAACGCCAGCGTCAGAGGTACGAGCCCGCCGAGCAACTCGTGACCGTGATCGAACTGAGCCAATTCGCTCAGCGCCCACCGCTTCGTCATGACATCCAGTACCATGATGATCGGAAAGGTCAACGCGAAGATCAGAAACTTGGGGCGCACGTCGATCCTGCGAGCAAATGGGGTTCTGACTGCGAAATATGGTGGGTTGGGCGGCTGAGTCCATGTGCATGTGACCGGCCGTTTCGCAAAGCGAACGGCCTCGGGGACATCGTTGTGCGTCTCTCCGACAGGCGCACTCGCATTGGGCCTTGTCCCGGGTGTAGAGTGAGCGGGGAACGTAGCATTTGACAGATCCCCTGAGGTCATGGCTTGGCCATCACGGACCGAAGTCAGGTACGAACGTCGCGTCCACAACCGCCAGCATTCGAACATAGCCCCTCATCGTTCCGAATGTGCCTATGCGAACATGTCGGGCACCGAGATGGGTGGCACCTTCTCCCAAGACACCGCGATCATTGAGCTGGATTGCCTAAAGCATTCATGGTGACCCTGGTCCGCATCCGGTCGGATCAAGACGCGTCGTAGAGAAGAAAAAAGGGCGCACCCGCTTTTCTTGCGCGCCAGATGATGCAGGTTTCTCGGATACATTTCGTATTGCAGCAACGTACAACCAGAAATTAGACCCCAGCAGTGGAGCGAGGTCCCTTGAGCTTCGACCTGACGCAGTACGGCATTACCGGTGAGTCGACCAACCATACCCTGGTCGGCTACCACGTCCATCGGAACCCTTCGGTGGCAAAACTCTACTCGCTCGCCGTTCCCCAAGAGCGCTACAGCCTGGCGAACAACGGAGCTCTCATGGCGTTTTCCGCACCCAAAACGGGACGCTCCCCAAGGGACAAGCGAATCGTCGAGGAGGAGACGACGAAAGCGGATATCTGGTGGGGTGAGGTCAACCGTCCGATCCCTGAGGCGTCGTTCGAACTGAATAAGCAGACGGCGATCAATTATCTAAATTGCCGCGACCACATCTACGTAATCGACGGCTTCGCCGGCTGGGATCCCGAGCATCAGATCAAGGTCCGGATCATCTGCACCCGCGCGTACCACGCCCTCTTCATGCACAACATGCTGATTCGGCCGAATGCCGAGCAGCTCGAAAATTTCGGCGATCCCGAATGGGTGATCTTCAACGCCGGGCAGATGCCGGCGATCCCGGAGCTCGAGGGCGTCGGATCCAAGACCAGCGTGAACGTGAACTTCAAGACGCGCGAGATGGTCATCCTGGGTACGGAGTACGCTGGTGAGATGAAGAAGGGAATCTTCGGTGTGCTGAACTACACACTCCCCAAGCAAGGCATCCTCAGCATGCACTGCTCGGCGAACGAAGGTGAAGACGGGGACGTGGCCCTCTTTTTCGGACTCTCAGGAACGGGAAAAACGACCCTTTCGGCGGACCCCAACCGCCACCTGATCGGAGATGACGAGCATGGCTGGAGCGATAAAGGTGTCTTCAACTTCGAGGGCGGCTGCTACGCCAAGACGATTGATCTGAGTGAGGAAGGTGAGCCAGAGATCTACAACGCGATCAGATTCGGCTCGATTCTCGAGAACGTCGGCTTCGACCCCGATACGTTCGATGTGGACTACTCCGATGTGAGTATCACCCAGAACACACGGTGCTCGTACCCGATCGAGTTCATCGACAACGCCAAGATCCCCTGTGTCGGTGGGCACCCGAAGAACATCGTGTTCCTGACCTGTGACGCATTTGGCGTCCTGCCGCCGGTCAGTAAGCTCACGCCCGAGCAGGCAATGTACCAATTCATCAGTGGGTACACGGCCAAAGTAGCGGGCACGGAGATCGGTGTCACCGAACCCATTCCCGATTTCTCGGCCTGCTACGGCGCTGCCTTCCTGAGCCTCCACCCTACCGTGTACGCCGAGCTCCTCGCCGAGAAGATCCGTAAGCACGACGTCGACGTGTGGCTGGTAAACACGGGCTGGACCGGCGGCGCGTACGGGACCGGTAGTCGCTTCGCATTAAAGCACACGCGAGCAATTGTCGACGCAATCCTTGGTGGAGCCCTGCGGGACGCGGAGTACGAGCAGGATAAGGTGTTCGGACTCTCCATGCCCAAGAGGGTCCCTGGCGTGCCGGATGGCGTTCTCAACCCGCGAAACTCATGGAGCGATTCCAAGGCCTACGACGCTACGGCCGATAAATTGGTGTCGATGTTCGTGAAGAATTTCGAGAAGTACGCGGATCAGGCTTCGGCCGAGGTGCTCGGCGCTGCGCCCAACCCAAGCGCTGTACAGGGTCGATGACGAGCCCTCTTTGCTGCAGGGCCGTAGGCCATCAGTAGATTCCTCATATGCTGCTGAAGGCTTACGTTGGGCCGAACCGTATGCCGAGAGGTAGCCGATTGTGTCCAACATCAGCCGGACTCCTACGATGAAAAACGCTCCACTCCTCCCTCTTCTTGCCCTAGCCACCCTGTTGGCCGGCTGTCAGGTGACTGACACGCCTACACAGGAACCACAGACTCCCGAAGAAACCGCTTCTGCAGAAGCTGCCTTCGATGCTATCAAGTCGTTGGAAGGCACGTGGGAAGGCACGCTGGTATTCAGCGACGGCCGAGAAATGCCCACGAGCAACGAGTTCAAAGTTGTTTCCGGGGGAAATACCGTCGTCGAAACACTCATTGAAGGCGACGTGGAAATGGCAACGACCTACACCATGGAGGGCGGCACACTTCTGGCCAAGCACTACTGTGTCCTGGGCACAGAGCCGACGTTCGAAGTGTCCTTGACCGAGGATGGCACCATTGAGCTTACTCCAACGGCCAACACCCCCTATACGGTAGGCGAGGACGACTTCGTTACCGGTATGACGTTCGATATCTCGGATGCGGCAGCTCAGACGATAAGCCGCACCGGCGTCATATCCGAGGGTGGCGAAGACGTCACCAACGAAGCGGTACTGACGAAGACGACGGGAGAGTAGCCTGCGGCGCCGGGTGGGTGAACCACGCCCAGCTGCCACTCATCCTCTTGTGTACGGCAGTGGTCGTATCATCGATCAGCCCGCCTACTCGAAGGCCACCTTACCTGAACTGCGGTCGACTTGCGAAGTGCCTCCGCGCTAGGGATGTTGACGGATTCCGGTTTCGCTCCCCTCCCGGGCACCGCCGTTCGGTAGATGTCGGCTTTTCTCGGTCGTTGAGTGAGGATCGGGCGATATCTCGGACCGGAGTAGTGTGATGGCCCGCATCAGCGGACTCGATCGAAGGACATTCCTAAGGGGTGCAGGAGCCTCAGCGCTCCTCGGCGCGGTGGGAGTGAAGCCGGTCTCGGCGACGAATCTGGCGGGTGGCTCACTGACGGGCGCCCCGGAGGTTTTTGACTTCGATGAGGTCGTCGATCGATTCGGCACGATGGCGACCAAGTGGGACGGTGCCGTAGCAGACATGGGGACCGAGATCGAGGTCGGCATGGGTATCGCCGATCTCGACTTTCGAACGGCCCCGTGTATCACTCGCGCGCTCGCCGAGCGGTGTGAACACGACATTTGGGGATACCAGCGACGCCCTGCGGCCTACTCGGAGGCAGTCGCGGACTGGAACTACCGCCGGTACGGCCTGGAGATCGACCCAAGCACACTCGTGTGGACAACCGGAGTGCTTCCAGCGCTGATCGCCGCGCTCCAAACCTTCTCCCCGCCGGGGTCACGCGTGCTGATGAACACGCCGACGTACAACGGCTTCTACAGTGCTTTGCGCTTCACGCGCACGATCACGGAAGACAGTCCGATGGTGTTCTCAGACGGTCGTTGGGAGATCGACTTCGACGACTTCGAGCGACGGGCTCAACGCGCGAGCTCATTCATTCTGTGCAACCCGCAGAATCCCACCGGCAACTGTTGGTCCGAGGAAGACCTCCTGCGGATGGGAGAGATCTGCCTCCGCCACAAGGTGGTGGTCCTTGCCGATGAGATTCACTGCGACTTCGTGAACGCCGGTCAGAAGTACACGCCCTTTGCGTCTCTTCCGGATCGCGAGATCGTCGACAACAGCCTGACCTTCAAGTCCATGAGCAAGTCGTTCAATCTGGCTGGCCTCAAGGTCTCCTGGTGGTTCTCGACGAATCCGTCGCTTCAGTCACGGTGTCGGACGAATAGCCGGGCGGACCTCCACACTCTGGGGCTCGTCGCGAACCACGCGGCGCTCACGGAAGGGGAGCCGTGGTTCGATCAGGCGCTCGCCTACCTGGACGAGAACCAGTCGTTCGCCGAGTCGTACATCCGGGACAACGTGCCCCACGTCCACTACCGGAAGGCGCAGGGCACCTTCCTCGCATGGCTGGACATGCGGGAGATCTCAGAGGCAATCGACGCGCCTGGCATCGCAGCGCGCCAAACCGCAGAGGGCTCGACCGTCGTAGCACCGGAGGACGTGCTTCAGAGATGGCTCGCGGAGAACGCGAAGGTCTTTCTCGGCCCCGGTGACAACTTCGGCACGGGATCGGACGGCTTCATGCGGATGAATCTCGGAACACCGCGGAGCAACATCCAACGCGCACTGGACAACATCGCCTCTGCGACAGCGACCCTGTAGGAGAACCCGGCCATGCGAATCAATCGGACGAGCCTCTGGACCGCGGTGATCCTGGCGACATTGGCTTCACCCCTTTCGGCGCAGTTCGATAACGTCGGATCGATCGATTTTCCGACCTCCGCCACGGGCGAAGCCCAGCAGCACTTTCTGCGGGGTGTGGCGATCCTCCACAGCTTCGGATGGGAACAGGCGAAGGAACAATTCCAGGCTGCTCAGCGGATCGACCCCGACTTCGCCATGGCCTACTGGGGGGAGTCGCTCACGTACAATCACCCGCTCGTCTCGCGAATGGATGCCACGGAGCCCTCGAAGGTGCTCGAGCGCCTCGCGCCGACGCGCGCCGAGCGAGCGACCAAAGCCCCGACGGACCGAGAAAAGGGCTTCCTCGAGGCCGTAGAGATCCTTTGGGGCGACGGAGATCATGTCGAGCGCCGGGTCGGCTACATGGAAGCGATGCAACGGCTGTATGAGGCCTACCCGGACGACTGGGAGATCGCCGCCTTCTACTCCCTGGCGATGCTGAGCGCGAGAGCCGCGACGGGCGACCTCAGCGGGCGTCTGAATATCCGAGCGGGTACCATCGCGCTGCAGCTCATGAACGAGAATCCGGATCATCCGGGCGCTGTGCACTACACGATCCACGCATTCGACGACCCCATCCACGCTCCACTGGCGCTCGAGGCAGCGTACCGATTCGCGGACATCGCACCGGCCGTCTCCCACGCACGCCACATGCCGACGCACATCTTCATCCAGCACGGGATGTGGGAGTACGTGTCGAACCACAACCAGTCGGCGTACGACGCGGCGCGCGACCTATGGCAGCCCGGTCAGAGCATGGGCGACGCGATCCACGCGCTCGATTGGGGGCAGTACGGCGACCTGCAGCGCGGTGACTACGAGAAGGCCGAGCTCTGGATCGAGCGAATCGAAGAGATGTCGGAGCGCGGCGGATTCATGGAAGGTGGGGCACGGGGTGAAGCCGGGGTCGCGAGGGCAGTGAGCACGAATGCGCTCCTCAAGGCGCGCTACATCGTCGAGACCGAGCAATGGCACGCGAGGTCCGTCTCGTCCGAATCCAGCGACCACGAGCTGCTCGCAACCGCGTTGAGCGCCGCCCGGACGGGCGACCAGGCTGCGCTGGCCGAGGCCGAGGCCGAGCTCCGAGCGCGGGTCAAAGACGGCGAACAAGGATACGGCCCGGTGATGGCGAACCAGGCGAGTGCACTCCTGCACCTCGGGATGGGCCACGACGACATGGCCGCGGGTTTCATGGACGAGGCCGTCGCGATGGTCGAAGCGATGGCTCCGCCGCGTGGCTCGGCCAACCCGATCAAGCCTGTCCACGAGCTCTACGGAGAGCTCCTGATGGAGATGGGCCGACACGAGGAGGCGACGAACATGTTCGCCGCCTCTCTCGAGCGGATGCCGCGTCGGCCCCGGTCACTCCTCGGCATGGCGCGCGCCAGCGTCGAGATCGGAGAGGCCGACACCGCCGCCGAAGCGTACCGCGAGCTCACGCGCGTGTGGCAAGGCCGAGACGACTTCGCTGGCATGCACGAGGCCCGGCAGTACCTCGGCGAAACAGACAGCGCCGGGCGACGCTAGGCTCTACGAAACGAGGCCTCGCAACGTCACCTTCGTTGCGGGGCCTCTTCGTCTTCGTGCTTCTTCCTGCGAGCCGGGGCTGCCGCGGGAGGTCGGCCGGCCGTACTACCTGGCGCGGACCTCAATCGATTGCATCGCCTTAATCGAAACGCCGCCCGGAGCCGAAGCCCCGGACGGCGGTCCGAGTTCACTGCAACAGTGGAGGCGAACGCAAAGAATTCGAACTGCCGGTGCCCTCCCCTTCGAGGTGGTTCTGGTAGACACCGAGGAGGAGCCGCCCGTGTATCAGCGGATCGCGTCGAAGGCCCTCCACCTCCGCGAGCTCGGCCTCAGCGACCGAGTGATCGCCCAGCGCCTCGACGTCTCGGACAAGACGGTCGGGAAGGCCATTCGGTGGCTGGGTGGCCTCTCCCCTTGACCCCGCGCCCCATGATAGACGATCTCTGTCAGGATGAAGAAGAAACCCGACGTTTGGACGCTCACCCAGGCAGCCCGTCTCCTCGGAGAGCCGCAACACCGCCTGATCTACCTGTGTGAGAAAGGCGCGGTGGTCCCGGACTTCCAGGACGCGGAGGGACGTGGGAGCAGCCGGCGGTTCTCGGCCCGCAACCTGCTCGAATTCGCGACCGCACTCCGGCTCCGGGAGCTGGAGATCGGAGTTGCCTTCGTAGGAGCCGTCGTGCACGTGCTTCGAGCGTTCGAGCGCCGAGTTGGGAAGGAGTTCCGCGACTTCCGGCTTCCGGACAGTCTACGGGTGCCGGGCGCGCCCGACCTGCGCGTGGTGATCGCAGACGGCGGCCGCCCTTACGACCACAACACCCAACCGCGCACCCTCATGCGCGCCGTCGTGCAAGGGGACGTGCCGGTTTAAGAGCTCCGCGCCTTTCATCCGATCGGCGCGTCGATATAATCCGGGCACACACCGACAAAGGAACGGCCCCATGCCTCCCACCCCTCTCCCCAATCTTTCCATCGATACTGACCGTCTTTGGTCGACGCTCGACCGTTCTGCGGAAATCGGCGTTGGCAAGGCGGGCGGGTTACGGCGCGTGGCGCTTTCGGACGATGACAAGGTCATGCGTGACCAGTTCGTCGAATGGTGTGAAGGGACCGGATGCGCGGTCACCGTGGACGCCGCCGGCAATATCTTCGCGCGGCGCGCGGGGCGTGAAGACGATTTGCCGCCGGTCGTGGTCGGCTCGCACCTCGACACACAGGCCGCCGGCGGGCGGTTCGACGGCATTCTCGGCGTGCTCTCCGGCCTTGAAATCCTGCGTACCCCCGCGGACAACGACATCACTACGCGACGCCCCATCGAGGTCGTCAACTGGACCAACGAGGAAGGCGCCCGCTTCGCGCCGCCGATGGCGGCTTCCTGCGTTTTCGCCGGGCTGCAGACCATCGACTGGCTGCATGACCTCCACGACGACGACGGCATCCGTTTCGGGGACGAGCTGGCGCGGATCGGCTATCTCGGTGACGCGCCGGTCGGCGGTCGCGAGCTCGATTCCTATTTCGAACTGCATATCGAGCAGGATTCGCTAATGGAGGAGACTGGTGCGGCCGTCGGCGTCCTCACCGGAGGGTACTACAGCCACGCCCTCACGTGTGTCTTCCACGGTGAATGCGCCCACACCGGCCCGACCGAGATGAAATTGCGCAAGAACGCGATGGTCGGCGCCGCTTATTTCCTGGCGGCCGTCAACGATATCGGCTGGGAGTATGAGCCCGTCGGGCGTACCTCCGCGTCTCGCATGCAGATCTGGCCGAACAAGTTCGGCATCCTGCCGGAATATACCGAGGTCACCGTCGACATGCGCCACAAGGAGCGTGCCGTCACGAACGAGATGGTCGAGAAGACGCGGGCCGCCCTCACGGAAGCCGCGAAGAAGGCGAATGTCGAGGCCGAGATCACGGCGGAATGGACCTTCGGCGACGAAGTTTTCGATGCCGATTGCGCGCAGCTGGTCCGCGATGCCGCCGAGACGCGTGGTGTGAGCCAAATGGACATCACCTCTATCGCCGGGCACGACGCCTATTACATCTCGCGTATCGCGCCGACCGCCCTCGTCTTCAGCCCGTGCATCGACGGCATTACCCACAACGAGGCCGAGGACGTGCCGCGCGAGGCAACAAACGAAGCAGTCAACGTGTTCTTCGACGCCGTGGTAGCGCGGGCGGACCGGTAGACGGTTCTCCGTGTCATTCCCGCGAAGGCGGGAATCCCGTGTAAAAGCCGCGCGATCTAGTTTCCCGCCTTCGCGGGAATGACAATGTGGATTCAATTGCGAGACGTATGCTTGCGGGTCCAGGCGGCCATGATTTCCCAGTACCGAGCCCGAGCCCATCCCCGACTTCGACTTCGACCAGTCCCTGCCCGACGACTTCGACCTCTGAGGCCGTCCGGCCGACCGAGGATTCTCCTCCCAGCGTCTTCCCCGCCCATCCACGCATCTCGCCGGCCCGTTACCACACCCTGAGCTCTCGCCGCTCGCTCGGGGCACTCTCGCGCCCGGGTCGCGCCCCCCTCCTCGTCTTCCCCTGCTCTGCCTCGTCACCTCGTGCCCCATCCCACCTCGCTTCCGGCCACGAAAGGCCCTTTGAACTTCCTATCCGTACCACGATGATGTCGTGAGGGATCTCGCTGGCCCGGAAGCGCTGCGACAGCTTCTCGACCGTTTCGGTCAGGGCCCTCTTGGTCGGAGCTTCTCCGGAAAGATCCCTCGCCTCGAGGACCACGACGTAGTTGGGGTCCAGCACCTGGTTGAGTACCACCCAGTACAACGGCGGCGTTGCCAACACGACGAACGGCGCGGCCGCGATCGCGAAGCCGCTCCCGAGCCGTCGGGCCCACTTCTCGAGCGACTCGGCTCCTTCGGATCCTCGCAGCAGCCGGAACCAACCTACGAGGAGGAGCGTCCCGATCACGAAGCTCCCCCACGAGCTGGCCGTGTTGAAGGCGAGGAGCCGCGCAGCCAGCGAGAGCGCCATCGACCACCACGCGTTCCGACCGGTGTTGGGTGACTGCATTCGCTCCTCCACTCGTGGATCGTGGAGGCTGCTCGCGGCGCCTTGGCTGCGCAAGGCTCAGGCCCCGCTAGGGCCGGTCCGTCAGTTGATCGAGTGCAACGTCCAGACGAGCGACGAGATGTGGGCGGTCATTGCTTCTCCCTGGTCGGCGGCGGGGTGCCCACGGACCATGACGACCAGGACGTACGGCGCGCCAGTTGGCGGATAGACGATCGCCGCATCGTGGCTGATGCCGGTGATCCAGCCGGTCTTGTTCGCGACGCGGGTCCCGACCGGGAGGCCCTTCGGGATGCCGTCCCTGAACTGTTGGCCCTCCAGGATCGAGACCATCTCGTCGCGGTGGGTCTGCTGGAAGAGGCCTGATTCCGCCACGGCGACCATAACGGCGCCCAGTGAACGTGCCGTGGTCGTGTTCGACAGGCCCGCGTTGAAAGCCGGCAGGTCCTGGACTCCGCGCAGGACATCCATCGAATCGGCCCCGACGACCGCCATGGTCGCTCGGATGCGGGCGGGATCGGCCAGGTCGACCAGGATGTTGGTCGCGAGGTTGCTGGAGTACTGGATCATGCGATCGATCGCGTAGCGGATCGAGACCGACGACCCGGTCTGGTCCCAGAAGACGCCGTCCGAGTCGGCGGTGCGAGGGATGTCGTACGGAGATCCGTCCGCGATCGACGTGAAGCTGTTGTAGACGACGATGGAGTCGTCGAGCGACAGGGTTCCGTCGGCGTCATCGAGCATCAGCTGCATCATGACCGGCACCTTCATGGTGCTGGCGGCGTGCATTCGGACGTCGGCATCGATCGTCAGCGAATCATCGCCAGGCGCGAGGCTCCGGTAGTACAGCCCGACGTCCGCGCCGCTCGCGTCGATCGTCCCCTGGATCTCGAGGAGGGGATCCAGGGGCGGTTCGATGATGACGAGCTGTTCGTCGCCGCACGCGGCTAGGCATGGCAGCATCGAGCCGATGACGATCGCCCGGACGCCGCATATCGCGCGGCGAGGGGTCACTGGATTCACCTAGTTGCCGAGCGCTTCCAGAGCTGCCGCGGCCCGTTCCCTCTTCGGCTGGAACTCCGGGTCGGCGCCCTCCGTCGCGTCCAGGAAGAGACGGTAGACCTCTCGCGCTCGGGTCGGGTCGCCGTGCTCGGCCTGCAAATCGGCGAGTCGCGGCGCGACGAACCAGAACTCGACGTTGTCGCCACTGTTGAGGCGACCGAGATCGCGTGTCGAGACGTACTCTTCGAAGTAGCAGTTTGCCATCGCCGGAACGGTGCTCATCTCATTCGGATTCGTCGACTTGCTGCATTCGTTTGGGTTCCCGTACATGCGCGGGCTATGGCCTTTGGAGGAGTCGTTTGAGCTTCTGGGCAGCATCGCCCTGCTCTTCGCTGTATTGGTCAAGCTTGTCTATCCTCAATCGATTGCATCGCCCTACTCGAAACGCCGTCCGGAGCCGAAGCCCCGGACGGCGGTTCGAATTCATTGCGTAAGTGGAGGCGGCGGGAGTCGAACCCGCGTCCGCGAATGAATCCAGTAGAGCCGCTACGTGCGTAGATCGCTGAAAATCTCGTCTCAGACGGCCAGCGATCGACCGACCCCGAGACCAGCCACCTGAGTGTCTCGTCCCCCGATCCGGCGGCATGACCGGGGAACCAGCCCGAATTATCGACGTCTGCAAGGACCGCCTCGGGCGGGCGATCCAGGAGACGGACTGTTAAGGATTGACCTTAAGCAGCCAGTGCCATGTCAGTGTTGGCAACTAAACATTTTCCAGTTTTTTAACGAGGCACCGGAGTCCTCGGCACGCTGCCCCACGTTCACCAAACACGTCGAAACCATGACGCCCCCGATGAGTGCGCGAGCCGAAGAATCACGACGCCGCACCGTGAAGGATCTGTCAAACATCCGATTTCGAATATAACACGGGAGCGGGTAGCGAGGTTCATCGACACATCGACGACAGGTGTCGCCTCCGCCCGTGGACTTCGCGCTCCCGACACCACCGCCGAGCGCTCAGCCGTCCCAGACCAGGCGTCCTGACCCCGGCACCTCCACTTGACGCGCCGAGCACTCGAGTCCGGTGAAGTGTGGGGCGTCGGCCGGGGTGTCGCCGGGCTGCGGGGCCTCTCGTGTCGAACAGACTTCGACCGTATACCGCCCGGGCGCCGCGGGCTGCCGGATCTCGCACGTTCCCTCCATACGTGTGCGGCTCGTGCGGCCGTCCCACCGCCACGAGAGCGAGTCCCCCGGGCTGAGCGTGCGCACGACAGGAAGAGACATCCCGCAGACCGCGGGATCGACGCCACAATCCGGAATCTCGCACCGCTCGCGGAGCCAGATTCGACTCGTGGAAGGTGCGGGGCCGCGCACTGTGACCCATCCCGGCTGTCCTCCGGAGTCCTTCTCCAGCGCCCAGCGCGATCCCTCGGCGCCGGACGGTTGGACGAGCACGAAGGTCCAGTCCGATGCCGATGCCGATGCGGACCCGGCATCCGCGTGGTCGGGCGTTCCCGCGCCCCGAGGCCCTCCGCCGCACCCCCCGAGCAACCCGGCCACGAGCAGAGCCGTCTTGACCCGCGATCCTGCAGAATGACCCATCATCGGCGCGCTCCGATGGGTACCGGAATCGACGGACAGGTCGCGACGTCGAGTACCCGGACTGCGGGTAGCGGCGACAGCGCTCCCGAAAGACTCGAGGCCAGTGTAATCGCGGCCCAGTCGTCGTGGTCCTCGAGCACATCCGTCGCCGAGCCGTTGGCTTCGGCGCTCCCCGGGCCGACATCCCAGCCCTGAACATCCACCTGGATACCGGAGTCTCCAGCGTCGCCGTCCACGTTCCAATCCACGCCGGGCGCGCCGCAGACACCGACCGATTCGTCCAGGTTCGACTCGTCGAGGGTGAGGTTCAGCCCACTGGAATAGTTCAGGGCGCCATCGGCGAGACCGTCACAGGTCACGTCGACTCCTCCGAACTGGTAGCGGTAGTTCATCACCGACGGGTAGTTCGGTTTGTAGTTCAGGCTCTGCTGCGCCGTGAATCGTTCTCCACCGTGACTGAGATTCAGATTGTGGCCGAGCTCGTGGACGATCGTGTTCGCGACCCACTGATCGCCATCCGAGGCGTTGTGCCACCAGTTGCTCGACACGAGCAGCCGGTAGTCGTTGTAGATGGCCTCGCCCGAGCTGCTCGACGCGCCCAAACAGCTGCCCGGACCGTCGGCATCGTGTTGGTGGATCATCAACGAATAGTGGAAGTAGCCCATCCTGTCGGACGGAAAGTTGCCCGCGGCAAACGCTGCGTAGTCACTCCCCGCCACCCCGTCCTCGATGCAGCCGTCCGGATCGGACACCTCCGTTCCCTCGGTGAACAGGCCGCCCTGCCCGTAGTCCTGGATCGCCGTGATGCCGGTCGATCCGTCGGGGTTGTCAACGGGGGCATTCGCGAAGGCCAACTTCACGCGGGTGATGGTGGCGAGGGTCGGTCGGTGGTCGTGGGCCCCGCCGCCCTCCAAATCGGCAAACCAGTCGTACTCGATCAGGATGTTCTTGCGGAGTGGGTTCGTGCCCATCCCGGGCAGGTCGAGTCCACCCACGCTACCCAGGACTTCGTCACCATCATCGATCCCGTCGTCGTCGGTATCCATGACCAGAGGGTCGGTGCCGGTATCTGAAGCACTCACGAAGACCCGGGTGTTCGTCTCGACGCAGTCGGGTAGCCGGTCGCCGTCGGTGTCCGGAAGGCTCGTGGGGGTGCACGCTCCTTCGGTGACCACGATGAACAGGCTCTGGACGTCCGTCGTGCCATCACTGGACGCCTCTACATCGAAGGGATAGATCCCCGCCGCCATGGGCGTACCGGTGATCACGCCGGTGGCGCCCGCCAAGTCCAATCCTGGCGGCAGGCCGCCAGAAACGACAGAAAAGAAGAACGTGCCGTCCCCGCCCTCGGCGGTGATCGCCTGGTCGTATGCCTCACCGACCGAGCCGCTGGGGAGGGCATCGGTCGTGATCGTGGTGCTGAGCGTGACGATGATCGTCAGGTCCATCGCCCCGGAAATCCCGCCGCTGCTCGCCTCGACCGAGACGTCGAAGTCGCCAGGTTGGGTCGGGGCGCCCGTGATCGTGCCAGCGGGCGGGCCACCGCCGTCGACTTCGACGAGCGTCAGGCCCGGGGGCAGACTCCCGGCCGTGATGGCCCACGTGTACGTGCCGTCTCCCCCCGTAGCAGCGAGCTGCTCCTCATACGAGACGCCCGTCACTCCGGCGGGAAGCGAGGTGGTATGGATCACGACCGCTTCGGTGACCCTCAAGTCGAGAGCCTGTGTGTCCGTCTGGCCGGCACTTTCCACCTGCACCGTGAAGCTGGCGTCCTCGACCGTCGTGGGCGTGCCGGCGATCGCCCCGCCGGTATCGAGGGTGAGTCCGTCGGGTAGAGCTCCACCGACGAGCGACCAGGTGTTGACGCCGTTTCCCCCGGTGACCGCGAGATCGACCGCGTACGCCGTCCCCCGCACGCCGGTGGCCAGGGTCGCCGTCGCGATCTCGACAGGGTCGCTGATGGTAAGGGACCAGACCAAGGACTCCGTTTGCGCTCCGCTCGTGACCTCGAAGGTGAGAGTCTCCGTACCCACTACGGTCGGGGTACCCGCGATTGTCCCGCTCGCGTCCAGGCCGAGTCCATCCGGAAGCGAACCTGCGCTGACGGCGAACGTGAAGCTCCCAGTACCACCCGAAGCGACGATCTCGCCGGCGTATGGGACCCCGATGACACCGATCGGTAGCTCCGCCCTGACCTGTAGTGGCTCGGCGATCACGAGCTGGATGCTCAGGGCCGAGGACTGGTCCCCACTCGTCACCACAAGTGTCAGGCCGAAGGTCCCGGTCTGTGTGGGGGTCCCCGAGAGCACGCCGCCCCCGGAGAGGGCCAGGCCGGCGGGCAGCGTCCCCGAGCTGACTGTCCACGAGAAGCTCCCATTGCCCCCCGTTGCGATGAAGCGCTGCGTGTAGGGTTCGCCCGCAACCCCCTCCGCTACGTTGACAGCGCTGATCGATACGGGATCGGTCGGGGTCGTGGTGGACTGACCGCATCCGGCTAGGGACGCCAGAAGCGCCAGAGCCGCGATTCGAACGAGAGGTGGACCGCGCATGCATCAATGATCTTACCGGCACGCATCGTTCCACAACCCGGTACCACCAGGCCGTCATGCCGGTGCCGGCTCGAGTAGCGGTCGCCCGCGCGGACCGAGGGTGCGTCCGCAGACGCCTCCGCCTTCAGGCTCCTGCCAACACCCCGACCCGATGCTCCTCCCGATACGCCTGCAGCAACTCCTCGACTTCTTCCAGCGTGGTCGTTTGGAAAAGCTCGGTCCGGAGCCGACGCCCGTCCGGGAGCCCCTTTGTGTACCACCCGAGGTGCTTTCGGAAATCGATGATCGCGCGATTCGAGTCAGACTCGAAGGCGATGGCGTTGCGCGCATGCTCGAGGCAGATGGCGAACTTCTCATCGATGTCCGGGTCTGCCGGGATCGGCAAGCCATCGAGCGCCGCCCGGGCCTGTTTGAAGATCCACGGGTCCCCATGCGACCCACGTGCAATCATGATCGCGTCGCACCCTGTCTCGTCACGCATCCGTCGCGCGTCCTCCCCCTTCCCGATGTCCCCATTTCCGATGACCGGGATCTCCAGTGCGTCGACCAGAGCGGCAATCTCAGACCATCGTGCCTGTCCGGAGTACATGTCGGCCCGCGTCCGCGGATGGAGACAGATTGCCTTTGCTCCTGCCTGCTCGCATCGGAGCCCTATCGCGACCGGGTCTCTCGTCTTCTCGGTGAAGCCGCTGCGAATCTTCACCGTCGTGGTCAACGAGGTCGCGTCGTCAACCGCTCGGATGATGTCCTCGACCAGGTTGAGATCTCGGAGGCACCCCGAGCCTCCGTTACGCTTCACGACCTTCTTCACCGGGCACCCGAAATTGATGTCGATGAAATCCGGTCCGAACACCTCTGCGACAAAGGCAGCCGCGTCCCCCATGACCGCGGGATCCGCACCAAAAATCTGAATCCCGATGGGTCGCTCGGCTTCGTCGAAGCGCAGGTATTCCCGAGATCGTTTGCTATTCTGCACGATCCCCGCTGCGCTCACGAACTCGCTCACGAGCACGTCGGCCCCAAATCGACGACAAAGCCGCCGGAACGGCGACTCGCTCACGCCCGCCTGAGGCGCGAGAAAGAGGGGAGTACCCTCAGATTTCAGGAGCGAGATGACATCGTATGGCATAGCGCAAAACTAGTCACCGTTGCGAACTCCATGAAGCGCCCGAGGACCAGGGGATGCCGGGGAAGGCAGGTGCGTTTTATTGTCCTTCCCAAGCACGTACCATCTGACTTCGCGCCGGGAGGCGATGCATGAGACTTCGGGAGCTCTTCTCGGCCGAAACCGTGAAGCTTGAGCTCGAATCGGAGACAAAAGACGACACACTGCGCGAGCTCGTCGGCCTCCTCGCTCTCGATCGCAAGTCCGAGGGGGTCCTCTACAAGACCCTCAAGCGTCGCGAAAATTTGGGATCCACCGGGATCGGAAAGGGCACCGCGATCCCACACTGTCGATCCCTGGTCGTGAACCGACTCCGACTCGCATACGGTCGAAAGTCTTCGGGTCTCGACTTCAATGCCATCGACGCCGCCCCCGTACACAACTTTTTCCTCATTATCGCGCCGCCGCTCGAGGTGTCGAATCAGTACCTGCCTGTCTTGGGCAAGATCGCCCAGTTCGCGAAAGAACCGGACGTTCCCAGGCTTCTTTCCGAACTCGATTCGGTCGACGGCTTTCTCGAACTCCTCGAGAGACGCGCTCCGTAAGCGTCGCAACTGCCCGGTAAGACTGAAAAACGGACGCCCTCAATCGAGGGACCGTCCGTGTATCGAGCGACTTCAGCGATCCGGCTCAACACCGGAGCCGATCATCATTTCATGACGATGATCCTGCGGGTCAGCGGTCGAAGACCGTTTACGCTGAGCTGCATCAGATAGACGCCGGATGCGACCTGGCGACCCATCTGATCGGTTCCGTCCCAGAAAACTTCGTGACGTCCGGATTGAGCGTATTCGAGCTGATCGACGGGGACGCCCTCTCCGGTCGGGTGCCCCAGTGCCACAGGGTAGGCGATAAGCTGGGCCAGAACATTGAAAATACGTACGGACACAACGGCAGGACGCCCGTCCACGAACAGATCTTCGCCAAGGACGAAGGGGATCGTGGTCTCCGGGTTGAACGGGTTCGGATAATTCTGTCCGAGCTGGAATCCGTTCGCCCCCCTGTCCTGCGCACCACGCCCCATGTCCTGGGCAGATACGCCTTCAGCGGCGCAGATCAGGGAAAGGAGGACGACGAAGACGCGAAGGAAGCGTCTCATCAAGACCTCCGCACAACAACTGTGCAGTAGCTAAGCGTCAATAGCGCTCCATGTGTGATGGCCGGCGGCACGCATGCCTGGTTCATACTATCGGGAGGTTCTGGACGGGGTCAAGCCGAGCACTCTGTCATCTCCTATTACTTGATGCCCGAGACGCGCGTTCCGTTGCCTGCAGCTCACAACCAGGGCCAAACAGTCCACGAGAACGCCTGCTTGGCGGTCACGAGCCGGGGACCGAACGCCCCTCGGCCTGACGCAATGTCACGCCGGCCCCGTCGAAGTAGTTGAGCAGCGGAATCAGGTGCTTTCTGGACACGGGGAGCACCTCCCTGAAATCCGCGGGCCCGAGACCGTCACGCCCGGCGAGGGCATCTCGAATCCGCGCTACGGCCGATGAGATCTCTTCACACGCCACGTAGAGCCCATCGGCGATCAGCGTCACCCGGCCTGTCGTCTCGAGGTGACGCATCAGCGGCCAGAAGTCCGGCCGCCCCGTCAGTTCGTCCGGTAAATCGTCGACCGTGGGCGCCGCGAGCCCGTCCTTTGAAAGCTCGCGATACAGGCGATCGGATGCGGCCTTCTGATCGAGGGTGAGCTCGGGTTGGAACCCTGCCCTCCGCACGCCACCATCGGCACGTTCGAGCGCCCCCGAATCGCACAGCACGCCGATCATTGCGTCAGCGAGCTCGGACGGAGCCCATTCCGGGAACCCTGCACGCACTCGAGCCAGGGGCACAGCAACCCGGAGTGAGTCCTCCCTATGACCGGCATCGACTGATTCCAGGATCTGTTTCTCGGCCTCTCCACGGATTTCAGCGGAGACGACTCGCGTCCCCGCACGCAACGCTCCGCGGTCGATGACCACCTCCAGGGCGTCCTCACATACCGAAGGCGAGGCTCCCGTCAGAAGAGGGAGACGCGATGCAGACACGCCTGCCCAACCAGCCAACCCGAGCACAGCCGCGATCCGATCCTCTGATGAGCCGTCGAGGACCTTCTCGAGTTGCCGACGCTGATGTACAGCCAGCCGATTCCTCTTCGGCGGCGCAGGCTCAGCGATCGCACCGCCACCGATCGTCGTAACCGGAGAGTACGCCCGGATCACGAGCCGGTCACCCGCCCGGGCCACCAGCGGCTCTTCCAGCCGCAGCTGGACCCAGCCCGTATCACCGGCAGACAGAGGTTCTGACTCGAGCAGCGCGCAGCGGGCGAGCACCTCAGCCGTACCGTGATGCACGTGCACGCGCTGGTTGTGCTCGAGCGTCCACGCCGTGTCCCGGATCATCCGGATCCGGGTCGTAAGCATCCATGAAGGAGTCCAGGATGGGTCGGCCACGAGCACCGCACCCCGCGCCACCCGTTCACGATCACCTCCTTCACCGGTCAATGCCACCGCCGCCCGGTCGCCGACTTCGGCCCGCTCAGCGTCCCGGCCATGCACTTGGAGGCTCCGGACGCGAGCGTCCAGATCAGCGGGCAGCAGTCTCACCTTCGCCCCCGGTTCAATGGCCCCACTCCACAGCGTCCCTGTTCCAACCGTACCTGTGCCCTGGATCGTGAATACACGATCGAGCGGCAGACGCACGAGGTCCTCTACATCGGAGGACCGGACCCGAGACGCTGCATCTGATACAGCATCGAGTAGCTCATCCAGCCCAATCCCGGCCGTCGCCGACGTGAGGACGCGTGGAGCGCCTGCGTACGGTGTGGTAGACAGGACGTCCCCGATGTCGGAGTCGATCAGCTCGAGCCACTCGGCTTCGACGAGGTCGCACTTCGTCACCGCGATCACCAGCTCGGGAACTGCGAGCAGCTGCACGATCGCCAAGTGCTCCCGTGTCTGGGGCATCACGCCTTCGTCCGCCGCGACCACAAGCAGCACGACGTCCATGCCGGCCGCCCCGGCCACCATCGCACGGACGAAGGCTTCGTGACCCGGCACGTCCACGACGCCCAGGTGCGGCCGACCTTCCGGAGCGAGTTCCGCGAAGCCGAGTTCGATCGTGATGCCTCGAGCCTTCTCTTCCTTGAGCCGGTCGGTGTCGGTCCCCGTCAGGGCACGAACAAGAGCCGTCTTTCCATGGTCGATATGCCCCGCGGTGCCGAGAATCACACTAGCCAACCGAGGCCTCCACATCGTCCGAGGGCAACATGCTCCCGAGGAAGCGCAGCGATTTCAGTGGCCGATTGACCACATGGTACGCGATGAAGTCGGAGACCAGTCCGAGATGACGTCGCGTGTGGGTCAACCCCTGCGGCACATGCCCCGAAAGCAGCGCTTCGAGTTGGCTGCGCGCGACAGGTCCCACTCGGGGCCCTGCGGCGCCCTCCGAGCACTGGGCACAGCGCATGCCGCCTGCAGAGAAGTCGAAGCGTCCGACTTCGTCCCCTTCCAGGGGCTCGCTGCATCGTACACAGCCCTCGAGCTGCGGGGCGAAGCCGAATGACTCGGTGATCGTCCACAGCACCGCGAGCGCCGTTCCCGCCAGCACCTCGTCCTCCACCGTACGCAACGCATCGAGGCCGAACTCGAGGGTATCGAAGACGCCGGGCTGGGGATCCGCTTCCGCGTGCGAAAGAACAAGCTCAGCCGCCGCCGAAGCGGCAGAGAACCGCAACATGTGCCCGGCGAGACCCTCCCGAGTCATGGCACAGGCGAAGTCCTTCATCGTATGCAGGTCACGGTGCGCCTTCATGTAGACGGTCAGGTCTCCGGAGGCGAAGGTCGCAAGGGTCGCCCTCCCCTTCCCGCTTCGACCACGCACGCCTCGGGCTACCACACTGACCAGGCCGTGGTCACGTGTGTAGAACCGGAGAATCCGACTCGAGTCGCCGTAGTCGTGGGCGCGTAGCAGCACGGCTCGGGTAGTCACGGGTGCCACTGGTCAGCTCAGCGACCGAATACGCCGGAGGAGTTCAGTACGCCGCTGCTGGTACGCGACCTTCTCGGCGTCCGCTGTTCCCGAGCGCTCGAATTCTTCGTCCAGTCGAGCGATCTCCACAAGGAGATCATGTCGGTTCGAGGCGGTGACGGGGCCGTCCTCAGGAGCCGCGCGGGGTCGAAGGACGGAAACCCCGACGGCTGTGAGGAGAAGTGCCAGAAGCACGGCAGCCAACTCCACCCTTGGAGGAGTGATCTCCTGCGTCCGTACGATCGTGACCGCCGGCTGAAAGAGGTTTGCACCTGCGAAGCGTCGGTATGTCGAGCCAGCCTCGAATTCCTGACGCTCCATGAACTCGAGTCCGTCGATGGCGAGTGTGGGCGCAGGTTCACGGACCAGGACATCAAGACGCTCGGTGCCCGGCTGCACCGGAAACGACATGAACGGGGAATCGATCCGGTACCGGACCACGAAGAGTCGACCGCCCGGCGGCAGCGCCGCCCGGGCGACGAGTTCCCCGTTGAGATACTGTGCGGCGTCAGCGGCGAGCT
Organism: Gemmatimonadota bacterium; assembly: GCA_028873595.1. GTDB lineage: Bacteria > Gemmatimonadota > Gemmatimonadetes > Longimicrobiales > Gaopeijiaceae > UBA2589. Next base: position 101,640 of record JAPPOV010000044.1, read on the forward strand.
CTCCCTCCCCTACCTCGACTTCGCGGATACCAGCCGGCATGGGGTGCCGCCATGTGTACCCGCCTGACCGCGCAACGATGGTGCGCGCCTGGTCGTTGCGAAGCTCGAACAGATCAGTCACCCGCCAATCCGTGGAATCGGGCTCGATGAAGACGCTGCGTGACTGAAGCGGTACGGGAAGCCCTTCCGACGGAGCGAGCAGGGTGTCATAGACGTTCACCTGATACGACGAGTCGAGCTGTGCCGCCGTCGTGATCATCGGGCCGAAGTACAGCACCCCATCGTGCCGAACCGAAGCGAAGAAGATCTCGCTGAGCAAGGGGTCCGGGTCACGCGGTAACGTGAACCGGAACGAACCATCCGCACGGATCCGCATGGAATCAAGTTCACCTTGCGTCCCCTGCGTCAGGTGGTGCAACACGACAACGCCACGCGACATGACGGTGTCTCCAAGGAACGCAGTCCCCCGAAGAAAGGGTTCCTGCGCAACCGCCCCCGCTGGTGGGAGCGCCATCGCGAGGAACAGGAACAGGCGCGCCGTACCCCAGCGTAGTGAGCGTGAGTACACGGCCTGGCCGCCCCCCCTCCGGTCAGGGGATGAAGCGACCAAAGTCCTCGGGATTGAGACGCCGAAGGTGCTCCTTGAGCTCCTCAGGCCCCATTTCCTTGTCGTGGTCGATGACCTCGATCTGCTCCATGACGGATTGAGAGCCCGGCACCGACTCGTCCTCCGCGATCTCGATCGTGGCGATTTCGAGTAGCGAGTCATCGGCCATGATCCGAGCATCGGCTCTCAGGGCCACGGCGATCGAGTCGGACGGCCGAGCGTCGACTCTGATGACCTCGCCGTTTCGGCATACGACCAGCTCGGCGTAATAGGTGCTCTTCTGCACCCTCGTGATGATCACCTTGGTCACGGCCCCACCGAGTTCCCGCAGCACGGAGCAGAACAGGTCGTGTGTGAGCGGCCGGGGGCTGTCCATGTCTGCCAGCCGCATGGCGATCGCGCTCGCCTCCGCGGGACCGATCCATATGGGAAGCACCCGATCGCCATCGACCTCCTGCAGGATCACGACAGGCGTGTTGGTGCTCCGATCCAGAGCCAGGCTCTGGACTCTCACTTCGGTCAGCACGCGCTCGATTCCTCCAGGACGGTGGATTGGACGAGTTCACGACCCGCGACTCCTCCAATACTCCCGAATCCCGCAGGGGTTCTCCCGGCCCCCTACCCGCGTGCCGCTCCGTCAGGCCCCCGCGGCGGTCTTGAGGTCATCGATCCGGTTGGTGTCTTCCCACGGGAAGAAACGAACCGCCTCTCCGGTTTCCGAGCAGTCTGGGATCTTCGTCTCCGGCGTCCGGCCGAAGTGCCCGTACGCAGCGGTCGCCGTGAATATCGGGTTGCGAAGCCCGAGCGCCTCGATGATCGCAGCGGGACGAAAGTCGAAGACCTCGGCCACGGCCCTGGAGAGCACATCCTCCGGCAGCTCACTGGTACCGAAGGTCGTAACATGCACGGACACCGGCTCGGCAACACCAATGGCGTACGCCAGCTGGATCTCACACCGGCGCGCGAGCCCTGCGGCGACCACGTTCTTCGCCGCCCATCGGGAGGCATATGCCGCCGAACGGTCCACCTTCGTAGCGTCCTTGCCGGAAAACGCACCACCACCGTGCCGTCCGACGCCGCCATAGGTGTCAACGATGATCTTTCGGCCCGTCAGGCCGGCATCGCCGTGCGGTCCGCCGATGACGAAGCGACCCGTCGGGTTCACGTGGAGAATACAGTCGTCGGGATCGTACAGGCTCGAGGGGAGCGCGGGCTTCACGACCTTCTCAGCGATGCCGTGAACGATCTCGTCCTGGCTCACGTCCTCGTCGTGCTGTGTACTGACGACGACGGTGTGAATGCGCACTGGTGTGTCTCCGTCGAACTCGATCGTGACCTGTGACTTACCGTCCGGCCGAACCCAGGGGAGCTCTCCACTGCGCCGGACTTTGGCGAGCTGACGCGTCAGCGCGTGGGCGTAGTGAATCGTCGGTGGCATGTACTCGGGCGTCTCGTCCGACGCATAGCCGAACATCATGCCCTGGTCGCCCGCACCCCCCGTATCGACCCCCATCGCGATGTGCGGCGACTGACGATCGAGACTCGTGAGCACCGAACACGTCGTCCCATCGATCCCGTAGGCGGAATTCGTGTATCCGATGCGCTGAAGCGTACCCCGAACCACATCGGGAAGGTGCACGTACCCGGAGGTCGTGACTTCACCCGCAATGAGGGCGAGCCCCGTGGTTACAAGCGTTTCACATGCCACACGGGAGCTTGCGTCCTGCGCGAGCATGTGGTCGAGAACGGAATCCGAAATCTGATCGGCGATCTTGTCCGGATGGCCCTCGGTCACGGACTCCGAGGTGAAGAGTGTCGTACTCACCGAACGACTCCTGAGGCGTATCTGCTGCGGACACCGAGCCTGGAAGAAGGCCCGACAAGGCGCACAGACCCTACCCAATCAACCGGGCACCGACAAGCTCCAGCGCCCGGAGAACACGGACAGATCGACGGAGTCTCCGATCCCCTCGACCAGGCATCGGGTGACGTCCTGCGCCGTAGGCGCCGCGAGCGCCTTTCGAGCCGCAGTGCGCGCATCTTCCATCCTCACGTCCCTGACCAGTCGCTTGATCTCGGACAGGGACGGCCAAGCCATGGACAGTGCCGTGATGTCGAGGCCCATCAGGAGGAACGCACCGAGCGGGTGCGACGCCATCTCTCCGCATACGCTCACCTCGATGCCCGCAGCTCGACCGACCCGGGCCACCTGATGCAGCTGGCGCACCACCGCCGGGTGAAACGGGTTGTAGAGCTTGGCCAGACGGGTGTTCGTCCGATCCACCGCGAGCGTGTACTGGATGAGGTCGTTCGTCCCGATCGAGAAAAAGTCCGAGTACCGCGCGAGCTCAGCCGCGTCGAGCGCAGCGGCTGGAGTCTCGATCATCACCCCGAGCTTGTACCCGGCGTTGAAGGGAATCCCGTCCCGCCGCAGACCCTCGGCCTCTTCCTGGAGGAGCGACCGAACCTCGCGGACCTCCTCGACGTCGTTGACCAGTGGAATCATCAGGCGAACATCACCGTGCGCCGTCGCCCGCAGCAGGGCCCGAAGCTGCGTCCGAAAGAGAGCCGGCTCGTCGAGACACACCCGGATCGCCCGCCACCCCAGAAACGGATTCTGCTCGGGCGGCATGTTGAGAAACATGGGGAACTTGTCCCCCCCGAGGTCGAACGTTCGGATGTACACTCCCCCGGCGGGGAAGGCCTCGGCTGCACTCCGATAGGCCTCGTACTGCTCCTCCTCATCGGGCATCGAGTTGCGACCCACGACGAGGAACTCCGTCCTGAAGAGACCGACACCCACAGCTCCGTGGGCGACGGCCTGTTCAACCTCACTGGGCAAATCGAGGTTACCACGCAACTCTACGTACTGTCCGTCCAGAGTGACCGACTCGAGGGCGGCGATGATCGCGATCTCCTCCTCCCAATCCGAGTGCTGCTTGCGACGCGCCTCGAACCGATCCTGCTCGACTTCCTGCGGATCCAGCACCAGTCGCCCGATCCGACCATCAAGAATCGCAGGCACGCCATTCGTCGCTCGTGCGGACGCGTCACCGAAGCCGACCGCGGCCGGAGTGTTGAGCGAGCGGGCCAGCATTGCCCAGTGTGCCGTCCTCGTTCCGTGGTCAGTCGCGATCCCCAGCACGTTGTCCAGGTCGAGTTGCACCATGAGGCTGGGCGTGAGGTTCGGTGCGACGACGATCACCGGCTCCTCGAGCGCACCGAGATCCGAGGGGTCGTTCATTCCGAGCAGCCGCCTCAACACCCGAATCATGAGGTCCTCGAGATCGTTGAGCCGGTCGAGCACCATGGGGTGGGACGTCCGGCTCCACATGGATCGGAGTTCGAGCATCCTCAGCTCGAAGGCCCGTGCGGCGCTCAGGCGGTTCTCACGGATGTACCGTGCCGTCCCATCGACGACCTCTACATCCTCGAGCATAAGGAGCTGGGGGTCGAAGATCCGCGCCTCAACCGGCCCCAATCGGGCCTCGGTCTGCTCCTTGATTTCCTGAAGGCGCTCGAGTGCCCATCGACGCGCCTCGTCGAACCGGAGAATCTCGTCCTCGACCCCCTCATCCGAGATCGACTGGTGCGCGACGTGGGGGATACCCCACTCAAGAAGGAAAACCGGGCCAGCGGCGATACCTTCCGACGCCGGGGAGCCATCGAGAACGACCGACACGTCAGACCTCCATTTCGTCGAAGCCACGGGAAACGAAGCCGGAGAGGGCATCGACCGCGAGATCCGCATCTACCCCTTCTGCAATGATCTCCAGCATGGCACCCCGCTCAGCCGCGAGCATGAGGACACCCATGATGCTCTTGCCATTGACCTCGAGCCCGTCTTTGGAGAGTCGGATGTTGGCGGAGAACGTGCTGGCGAGCTTGACCAGCTCTGCCGCCGGACGGGCATGCATCCCCGCCGGGTTTACAACGGCGACCGTGCGTTGCACCCGCTGCGCCTCGCTCAACTGAACCTCCCCCATAGACCGAACCAAGCGATCACCACGACCGTCAGCACCGCTGCCGGCCGCCAAGCCCTGTGCCCTCCCACGAGGCCGACCAAGAACGCGAGCGAGCCGAAGCCGACCCACACCGGGCCGATCGCAGCGAGCCCCTCGGGTGAGGCAAGGATGACACCACAAAGTACTCCGAGCCCAAGAGCGAGCGGACCTTGAAGGCGTCTCGCTACCCCCCCCAGATCGGCCGCCGTAAGGCGCGCGCCGACATCGCGCCCCGAATCGAGGCCGAGACGGAGTCCCCACGCTCTGAGCCCCAGGTGACCGAGGTTGTACACGACCACGAAGGTGAGCGCGACCCCCCCACCAGGAGCTCCGAACCAGTACAGCACCAGTGCGCAGACCGCCACCAAGGGCAACCACGTCGCCCATACGAGGGTGTCGCCAAGTCCACCCAGCGGCCCGCACACCGCGGTCCTGAAACGGCGCACCGTGTCGGAGTCCGCGCCGTCCGTCTCGAGACGTGCTATGGCCCCAAGCGCGATCGGAGCCAGGGACGGGTGGGCGTTGAAGTGTTCGCTGTGGCGTTCGATCGCCTGGCCAAGCGCAACGGGATCATCTCCGAAGACCCGTTTCAGGGTCGGCAGCAGGGCAAATGCGAAGCCGGCCCCGAGCATCGTGCGATAGTTCCACACACCCTGGATCACGAGGCTACGCAGAAGCATGCCCATGCCGCCTGGAGGACGTCCGCGATTCACAGGAAGCGCGCTCCCACGATGCCGAGTGCCAGTCCTGCGACGAAGAGAATGCGCCGCCGACGGAAGCCTCCGAGGTCGTGCAACATGATCCCCAGCGATACGGCCGCCCCGACGAACAGGACGCCGCTCGAAATTGATCCGTCGGTCCTCCACGCCCTGCCTACGAAGCCGAGAGCGAAACGTCCGAGCCAGATCCCGGCTGCGGTGACGATCATGCCGCGAGCGAAGTCGATCAGCACCGCGACCGCGTGAGCGCGAGCCAGCACACCCTGCTCCGCGACGTTCGCACGAGGCACGAGCCAGCCGTTCACGTTTCGCTGGAGCGTCACCGTCCACCCACCGAACTGCCCCCAGACAAGTCCGATTGCAACGGCTCCGGCCACCACGTCCGGGCTCTCATAGGGCGCGGCCACCCCAACGGCCACGACCGCTGCGGTCGAACCCTCGGGAAAGCGTGCCCCCCCGGTCGGGAAGGAAACCAGCAGGAAAACCTCGAGTACGGCCCCGATGGTGACGCCGAACTCCGGCACGCCGGCAACCCAACCCGCCAGCCATCCCGCGACGAGCGGACGGGACACCATGAACTGACCAACCGCCGTGCTGTCGAGCCCGAGCACACCACCGAGGAGACCGAGCCGCAGGAGATCCACTACGACGACAGGATCGTATCGAGGGGGACCTTCGGCGCGTCGGGAAGACTGCGACCGCTGATCGTTACCCCCTGGCCCGCAAGCACGTTCAGATCCTCCCGATCACGAGCCGTGAGGTGGAGGTAGTCCAGCACGGGAATACGATCGGACCCCGCGTGCAGTCCACCGAGATTCACGTCGAAGTGTCCACCTTGCCCGTCGAGCAGGCCGTACATCGCAGCAACCGTTCGGGTCAGCACGACCGAGCGAACGGGCTCCGTATCCCACATGCGAAGTCGCTCCCGGGCCTGCGCGATTGAAGTGAACAACACCTCGGCCTCCGGTGCCCCCAGCGCATAGAGCTCCTGTTCCCACGAACTCTCCGCGATATCGTCGTCGACCACGATGTACCGATCAGGGCGCAGCTCATGGCCCCATCCGACGACGACCTGACCGTGAATCAGCCGCTCATCCACGCGATACAGAACGACGGGCAAGGCTGGCCCTACGCCCGCAGCGTGGGTTTGGCGATGGACGACCGCCCTTTCTCCCGAACTCGCTCCGCGAGTTCATCGAGTGGCAGATCGGTATGGAAGACGAACTCGAGCAACATCGGAAGGTTCACGCCCGCCAGGACGACTCTCCGCTCGCGATCTCGACACGAAGACATCGCGGCCATGCCACAACTCCCTGCGAGAAGATCCGTGAACACGAGCGCCCGCTCGTCGCCGATCAGGGTCTCGAGCTCGTCTCGAAGGTCGGCGGGCCCCTTCCCATCGTTCGACAGGGCAATCAGGGCGTCCGCCGAGTCCCCTGCGATCCGGCGAACCGCGTCGACCATGGCGGTCGCCATCGGACCATGCGCAACCACAACACCACGAATGGCTCGAGGCGACATCGCTACTCGTAATCCTGCTCGAGGTACTGTCGAAGCTTTCGGTCGAACCTCGCGGCGGAGTTCACTCCGGAGTACTTCAGGAGGTGGTTCATGGCGACCACTTCCGAGATCACCGTGATGTTCTTGCCCGGATTCAGGGGAATGGTGACACGCGGGATGGGCACACCGAGGACCTCCTGCACCTCCTCTTCCAAGCCTGTGCGAGAGTAATCACCGTACTGGTCCCAGAGTTCGAGCTGGACGATCACCTCGATCCGCTTCTGCTGACGGATGGCTCGCACACCGAAGAGCGCCGAGACATCGATGATTCCGACTCCCCGGATCTCCATATGGTGGCCCTGCAGTTCGTGGCCTCGCCCCATGAGCACGTCATTACCCTGCCGGCTTACGATCACGAGATCATCCGCCACGAGGCGGTGCCCACGCTCAACCAGGTCCAGCACGCACTCGCTCTTGCCGACGCCACTATCGCCGACGAAGAGCAGGCCCACACCGTAGACGCTCGCGAGTGAGCCGTGCAGGGTCGTACGCGGCGCCAGCTGCAGCTCGAAAAAGGGCTTCAGGAGCTGGTAGACCTCTTTCGTGCTCCTCGGAGATCTCAGCACGGGCACACTGTGCGCCGTTGCGGCGCGCAGGAAGTACTCCGGTACCTCCAGACCCTTGGCTACGAGGACTGCAGGCACATCGAACGCGAACAGGACATCGAGACGCGTCGACGCTTCCCCGGGATCCAGCGTCGCGAGATACCTCATCTCGGTCTCGCCGAAAACCCACATACGACCGTCCACGACACGGGCCGTGTACCCCGCCAGGGCCAGCCCCGGAGCGGTGATGTCAGGATCGGCTACCGTTCGATCGACTCCGACGCTATTCAGAGCCTCCAGGGCGAGCGTTTCCCGCTTCGCCTCCAGGATCTCCCGGACAGTGATGGTCCTGGAGGTCAGGGGATCACTCCGAGGGCGCGCGTTCTGACAGCGGAGGCGCCGTGTGGTCGCGCCTCTGCGCCCGGGCGTCGCGGAGGAGTCGGCGCAGACGGCCTACGACGCCGGACAATGCAGCACCGAACTCGTCCCCTTCTCCATGTGCTGTCACGTGCGGCGCTCCGTCGATGTGTATGATCACCTCGACGTTTCGCGAGCGCTTCTCTTCCGTGTAAATGACGTCCGCAGCGGTGGCGCGCGGTTCATATTCCGTCAGGCCATTCATCTGCGCCTCGGTGCGAGCGAGGGTGGCCTTGGGAACCTCACAGTGCCGTTCGGTGATGCTGACTCTCACCTTGCAGTCCTCTCGATGTGGTGCCGCGATTCCTGAATTTACTCGCGTCCGGAAGCTGCGACCACCCGGCTCAACAGCGCCTCGATTCGTTCCGCGGACGTATCCCAGGAGAAGCCCTCGGCAAACGATCGTGCGTCGTGAGACATGCGCATTCTCCGCTCGGGATCACGGATCAGATCGCGAAGGGCGTCCACGAGCGTCTCCACGTCTCCGTGGGGAACCAGCAATCCGGTCCGCTCGTGGGCCACGGATTCCCGCAGGCCCGGTGCATTGCTCGCCACGGAAGGCGTCCCGCATGCGGCTGCCTCGATCACGGAGATGCCCCACCCTTCCTTGGGTGACGTAAGGACGTGCACCCAACTGCTCCGAAGCAACGCCAACTTGGTCTCATCCGGCACAAAGCCGAGCAGCCGCACCCGATCGGACACGCCGAGTCGGCTTGCGAGCGATTCGAGCGAGGCCGCCTGATCGCCCTTTCCACCGACGAGCAGTTCGGCATCGATGCCCTCTTCGGCGAGTCGCGCGACCGCCTCGATCACCAGGTCGACCCGCTTGTACGATTTGAGCCGGCCAAGGAAGAGCAGGGTCGGATGGGCGGTCTTCGTGTCAAAGCGCGGCGTGAACGTGTCTACGTCCACCCCATTCGGCACGATGTCGATGTCACCTGCACGAAGGCCACGATGGATCAGATCCTCCTTCGTGCTTTCTGACACAGCAATAGCAGGGACTCCGGAGTAGACCGCAGGAATCGGCCGTTCCAGAAGCCACGTTGCGGCAGCCACCGGTAGCGGAGCCGCCTGAAACGCCGTCACCCCGAAGAGGTGATGTGTGACAAGTACAACGGGCGCCGACACCCAGTAGGGCGTGAACAGCGGGACTTTGTTCAGATCCTCGACGACAACGTCGAAATCACGGGTCGCCAGCTTCCGTCTGAAGTACGCGGGCGCTGCCAACGAAAACGTGTATCGTCCCCCGACGCGATGCACGTCCAAGCCATCGAGCTGTGTCGTCGGTGCGCACCCGGGCCACCCCGACGCGAGCAGCGTCACTTCGTGGCCGCAGGCCGCGAGCCGGCCGAAGATCTCGTGGAGGTGCTCCTCGGCCCCTCCGGCCTGTGGATTCTCGCGATCCAACCAGTTGACGATGAGAATGCGCACGGCGTCGCGTGAAGACGGCAGACCGGGGGATCAGCCCCCGTTCGTCTCACCCTTGTACAGGGCGTCCAGGACGCCGTTCACGAACCGGGGTGATTCATCGCCACCGTACGCCTCCGCCAGGTGGATCGCCTCCTGGATGGCGACTTTGGGCGGGATGTCCTCCCGATACAAGAGTTCGGCCACACCCAGCCGAAGCACCGCGCGATCGATGCGTGACAGGCGATCCATGCTCCAGTTGTCGAGGTATCGACGTAACGTGCCGTCAATCTCGTCGATGTGCGCATCGATTAGCGACAGCAACTCGCGAATGTACGGAAGGCGGCTTGGCTTGATCCGCCGCGTGGCCGTCGTATCGACCAGAGTATCTCGCAGCGACCCCTCGAAGCCCTGACTCTCCCACCGGTAGTGAATCTGCAACGCCCAGGCGCGGGCACGGCTGCGATCGATTCGCTCCGCGCGACCCAGCTTACGCTGTGGTTGAACGCGGTCAGCCTTCACTGTTCGCCCCGTAGCACGCGAAACACGGACACCATCTCGAGTGCTGCCATCGCAGCTTCATACCCTTTGTTGTCCTTCCCGGACCCGGCGCGTGCCTGCGCCTGAGCTACATCGTCGGTGGTCAGCACCCCGAAGAGCACAGGAATGTCTGCGGCTCGCGCTACTGCTCCGAGGCCCAAAGAAGTTTCCTGGCACACGTAATCGAAGTGCGGTGTTTCACCCCGGATCACGCAGCCGAGCGCTACGATCGCATCGAAGCGACCGGTCTCCACCGCTCGGGCGGCGGTCTGGGGCAATTCCCAGGCGCCGGGGACTCGAATGGTGGTCAGATCGTCGGCTCGCGCGCCGTGCTCGGAGAGCGCTTCGAGGGCTCCCCGCAGGAGGCTGTCCGTGATCTCGGCGTTGAATCGTGCCGCGATTACCGCCACACGCACGCCCTCGACGTCGACCTGTCCCCGCAGCGCGTCGACTGGTGACCCCTTGGTACTCACAGGATGTGCCCCAGCTTCGTCCTCTTGGTGGCCAGGTACTCCCGGTTGAACTCCCCCGGCTCCACGCGAAGCGGCACCCGACCGGTGATCTCGAGCTCGTATCCGTCGAGTCCAACCACCTTGCGCGGGTTGTTGGTCAAGATACGGATCGAGCGCAGTCCGAGCTCGAGCAAGATCTGGGCTCCGATCCCGTAGTCTCTCAGGTCGGGCTGGAATCCGAGCTCTTCGTTCGCCTCCACGGTATCCATGCCACCATCCTGCAGGTGATAGGCCTTCAGCTTATTGCCCAGCCCGATCCCCCGCCCTTCCTGCCGAAGGTAGCCGATCGCGCCCACGCCCTCTTCGTCGATCTGCCGCATCGCGGCGGG
>JAPPOV010000050.1:0-7282 GCA_028873595.1 Gemmatimonadota bacterium
CACATCGCACTCATCATTTGCATCATGCCGCCCTGCATCATGGAGTGATCCGTCTCCCCACCATTCATGCCGTGCTGCATGCCAGCGGCCACGGTCTCGATCTGGTCAGGGCTGAGAACGGAACGGGCTTCGACTGCGCTCCGCATCATCGACACATGCCCGGATACCATGCCGTCTGCCATCGCTTCCATCCGGTCCTGGTAGGCATCCCAGTCCGGCGAGTCGCCGGAGACCATTTCGCAAGCGCCCTGCCCGCGCGCCATCATCTGCTCCATGTGACCGTGGCTCTGCTCCGAAGCGGCCTCGGCCATCTCCTGTAGGCGGGACATTTGACCCTCGGACAGACCGAGGGCCTCCTGCATGGACAGCAGTCTCTGCGGCATGTAGGCCCTCATGTGAGTACCCATGGTACCCGACGAGCCCTGCGCCTGATCGGCGTGGTCGTGCTGCTGGGCGTCCACCGATGCCGGCGCCATCGCGACGGCCACCGACAGAATGAGCGCCGCGCTGATCTTCTTAAACATCTCGGCAACCTCCTGGAATTTCGTAGTTGGTCCTTCCTCGTATCTCGAAGGGGGCATCTGCGACGGCCCGCCTCCGGACGTCCAAAGGGTACGCCCGGGCCGATGAACCGGAGGTGAAACGCCCGTGAGGGTGCGTTCATCAGACCGGGCACGGTCTGGGCCGGGGTCGATGAACCTCGATGAAGGCCCCTTCAGACGAAGTTCACGGCGTCTTCAGCCCTCACGCGCCAAGTTCGTCACAGGCGTTGTGGCGACCCTGGCCCCGGAGGACCACACACATGCCCGCTTCACCCTTGTTTCGGTTACGTACGTATACCCTGGCCGTGGCGCTCGTCGCGGTTACAGCGGGGGTCGCATGGGGCACCCGGGGTTCGAGGGCGTTCCCCGTCCCAGGCGTCCCGGCTCCTTCGTTCACTGCAACGACCCTGACGGGAGACACCGTCACGCTGGAGGACTATCGAGGGCAGGTCGTCCTCGTGAACATCTGGGCCACTTGGTGCGCTCCCTGCCGCGAAGAAATGCCGTCGATGCAGCGGCTCTACGAGGACTTCACCTCACGCGACGAACCCTTCACGATCCTTGCCGTGAGTGTGGACGCACCGCCTGGTCAGCGTGACGCGGGCGGCAATCTCGGCGGCGACCTGAAGGCGTTCGCAGACGAGCTGGGCCTGCCCGTCCCGATTCTTCACGACGCTGCAGGTGCGATCCGGCGCATCTGCGAGCCTACTGGAGTCCCGGAGTCGTTCGTGGTGGATCGGGAGGGCATCATCCGATCCCGCATCGCTGGCGCCACGGAGTGGGACGCGCCGCAGCGTAAGGCCGCCATCGCTGCGCTTCTGCCCGAGCGCGCTGCGTCGGACTCGGTACACCTCCTGAACTCGCACCCGGCATCAGACGAGGTTCTTCCGGTTTCGCCTCAATCGATCCCGATCCGGCTGTCCGAGGTTCCCATGGAGGGGACCACCTCCATCCGGGTGGTCGATGAGCGCGGCCACGTGATCCCTACCCGTCCGATCGTCCAGGTCGAGGGGGAGCCGGCGGTCTTCGAGACTGAGTTGAACGAGCCGCTCCCTCCAGCCCCATACACGGTGGTGTGGCGCGCCACCGGGCAGGATGGCCGCTCCGTCCGGGCCCTCTTCGGGTTCGTGATCGCCCCCTCTCCATGAACGCGACCCGCTCCTGCCCGGATCGTGAATTCACATTCACACGCGCTTCACGACCGTTTCAGGCCGGGCGGGATATCGTCGGAACGAGAGCGGCACCCGCGACCCTGCGGGACGCTCTTCAGCACTGGAGGCATCATGAAGGTCCATGACGAAGTCTGCGGCATGACGATCGACGCCGGAACCGCAGCTGCGAGCACCCTGTTCCAGGGCACGAGGTACCACTTCTGTTCCGAACGCTGTCGGCGCCTCTTCGGCGAGCATCCCGAATGGTACATCGAAGTCACGGCGGACTCCGCACCGAACCCGCCGGGAAGCTCGGGGGAATGACGTGGCCGGCACGGCGAGTCCCGATCGCAACGAGGGCACGGTCAGAATTCCCTTGATCGGTATCGCCTGCATCGCTGGCGGGCGGATCGGCCTGGAGCAGGCCCTCGAGGATCTCCGTGGCGTGACGTCGACATACGTGAATCCGGTGACAGAGTCGGCTCATCTTCAGATAGACCCCTGGCGCTTCGACGTCGAACGAGCCGTCGAGGTCATCGAGAGATTCGGAGTTCGAGTGCCTACCTGAGCCGTTCGAGCTTCGCGTGCCCCGACACCCTTCGCGTCCAAAGGGTGCCGCTGATCACGACGCATACGGCCGACGCCGCGAGAAACGGCAGGGTTGGCCCCAATGTGAACAGCACGCTACCCGCGATGGGACCGATCACCTGGCCCACCCCCAGCGCTGTGTTCTGGAGCCCCAACGACCCGCCGGGCGCGCCAGGCCGTCGGGCCGTTACGGCGGCCGCAAGATTCGGAGCCAAGAGGGCCATGCCGGTCGCGAGCACCGTGATCGAGCCGACGACTCCGGGCCATGATCGAGTGAACGCGAGACTGAAGAGGCCCAGGCCCAAGCCAGCAAAGCCGATGGCGATCTGAGTCGCTCGATCGAGGCGGCCCCCCAGGCGTCCGACCAGGAGTCCCTGGAAGCCCGCCATGACACCGCCACACACCGCGTACCCCCACCCGATTTCGACCGTACCAAAACTCAGAACTCCCTTCGCGTACAGGGCGAACGTGGCCTCGAACGCCGCGAGCGCGAGTTGGGCGGCGGCGGACAGGACCAGTAGATCCAGAAGCGAAGGCAGTGGCCCGGCGACCGCCTCAAGCTCGTCCACAGGGGTTGGTGGAACGGTCCTTTCCTCGAACCCGAACGTGACGAGCGGAACCGACGCCAGAGCCAGTGCTGCCGCGGTGAAGAAGGGGATGGAGAAGCCATCCAGCATCAGGTGTCCGATCATCTGGTGCCCGTGCATGCTTCCGCGGGACAGGAAGCCGCTGAGGGCTGGCCCCACGACCACCCCCAGCCCGACCGCCATCCCTCGCGAGGCCATCGCTCGAAGGTAGTCCTGGTCCTCTGCCATGTCGGCGATCGCCGCGCTACCCACCGTGAGCAGGGCAGCCGCGAAGAGGCCCGCCAGAGCCCGAGCGGCGTAGAGCGTCGCGAGTGAGGTCACGAGCCCGAAGACGGCCTGTGCTACGGCGAAGCCGAGCAATCCGCCCAGCAGGAAGGGCTTGCGTCCCCAACGATCAGACGCCGCCCCGAGCATCGGGCCGAACAGCATCTGGCTCAATGCATACACGGCCGTCAAAAAGCCCACGTGGAAGGCGACCTGCGCATCCGAGGCACCGGGACCGAGCGCGAGACGCTCCACGAAGAACGGGAGTGCGGGAAGCGTCAGCCCGAAACCCGCGGTCGACAGGAACAGGGTCACGAGGACAACCCAGAGTCTGCCGTTACGCCACATGGCCTCGGCTCGGTTCGGGTGCGATGGTCGCCGGACAGGAAGGTCCGCCCCCGGGATTGTGAAGCAACCGGCTCGCCATGAGGATTTCTTCACCCCGGCTTCACGGAGCCTTCACCATCGACGGTCGCTCTTGTATCGGCGAACATCGGATCGGAGAAGGACATGCCCGTAGCCTGCCGCACGGCCCCCGGCCTCTGCCTGCTCGCCCTCCTCTCGATGAGTGGATGCGCCGTCGCCCGGTCCGCCGGAGGCGAGTTCGCCGCCGGGGCCGTCTCTCGTCTCCAGGCCGAGGACACGGCGGTCGTCGCACTCCAGCAGCAGCTCGCTGACACGGCCTTCGCGATCGTCGCCCGTGAGTTCCGCGAGGCGGTTCTGTCTCCGGCCACGGACACGTGGTCCGAGATGCGCGCAGCCGCCCGGGCGGAAGCGGATACACTCGGCGACGTGCTCGACGCTTCTCTCGATCGGTCCCTTCAGCGGACGTTGCCGAACGGCCTCCAGGCTAACGGTGGTGTTCTCGACCAGCAGATGCGCATTGTGGCCGAGACCTTCACCCGCGAGTTCACGGCCGGCCTTGGCCGTGGGATGCGGGATGCCATTGGGCCGGCCCTCGACACCCTCGCACGAGTCGTCATACGCTCGACTTCGACGGGCATCGAGGACGACCTTCGCCCGGTCATGCACCGGCTGATGCTCGAAGTCAGAGATTCGCTCGAAGCCCGGATCGACGACGTCGATCAAGCAGTCTCGACCTCCCGCACTGTCAGTGGCTTTCGCTCGGCGCTCTACGGCGCGGGTCTGACACTCCTCGCCGTTGCAGTCGTTGTCGCCACGACCGGGTGGCGGCGTCGGGCCCGAGCACTCGAAGCGCTTCTCGACGCGATCGAAGCCGGCGATCATGCGCCAACGAAGGAAGCGGCTGCCACCTGCGCGCGAGAGGCGGGCGTCGACAGCTGGCTCCACCAACGGCTGAAAGGTCGATGGCGGCTCATCACGGGTGATCGTGGGCGTTGATCACCGCTTCGGGCACGTCCGTGAAAAGTCTCTCACCCTTTCATCACCGCATCTTCATGAGGCAAACGGAATACTCATGCTGAACCACGGAACGCGGGGAAGCCGATGATGACCCAAAAGGCGTTCTCACTCGTCTTCGCCGGCGGTGGAGCCCGAGGCTACGCGCACGCTGGCGTCTTGCGTGCACTGGAGTCGATGGGCCTCGCACCGACCGGAATCGTCGGGGTCTCGATGGGCTCCGTGGTCGCCGTCACGTATGGCATGAGGGACGACTGGTACGACGCCCTTCTCGCAATGGATACGAGCGGCGTCCCGGCTTCGGGAACGGCTCACAACTCGACGGACGAACGGAGTGCGGCCGTCCGGCGCACCTGGTCAAGAGCGAAAGCAGCCTGGAGCCTCCTCACCGGGTGGGGAGCTTCGGATGAAGCAGTCGCCGCGGGCCAAGCGAGTCTGAAGGGTCTGATCGGGCCGGGAAAGCTCGAGGAGTGCCGCATCGCGGTGACGGTGTGCGCGACCGACCTCCTTTCCGGTTCGAGGATCGAGCTCAGCTCGGGTCCGGCCGCGCCCGCCGTCCTCGCCAGCTCGTCGCTCGCGGGGATCCTGCCGCCGGTCGGGATCGACGACCTCTTGCTCGTGGACGGCGTTTACTCCGATATCGCGCCCGTCGACGTCGCGCGAGCCATGGGCGCTCCGGTCGTGATCGCCGTCGACCCGAGTCAGCCGAAGGACGCTTCGCCACCGAGGAATGGCCTGCAGGTGGTCATGAGGGCGATGGAGATCTGCCACCTGAACCACGCTCATGAGCGAATTTCCACCGCGGACCTGGTGCTTCGCCCGGTCTTCGACGGCTACGTGGACGTGCTCGACTTCGGGAAGCGCGAGATGTGTGTCGACGCCGGACGCGTGGCGACCGAATCCGTCGGCGATCAGATCTGGCAACTGCTTGGAGGGGGCTGAGCCGTGCCGTCGTGCATCCGCATCCCGGTGCCGGGGCTGACCTGCGCTGACGGAGCCTGTGCCGGTCTCGTACGAGCGCTTCATGATCTGACCGGGGTTTCAGACGCGTTCGCCGATCCGGCAACCGAGAGCCTGTACGTGTTCGGCGACGGCCCATTCGACTTCGGGCCGATGCTCGAGGCGATCGAGAGCGAGGGATATGACGCTCTCATGCCCGAACCGCTCCCGGGCCGCGTCCATGGGGCGCACGCCGATCTCCTCGGCGAGATGCGGACCGCGCATCTCGACCCGCAAGCACCGAATGTCGACCATGCCCGGGTACACAGGATCGCGCGGGAGGCGGCCCTCGCGTTCGACGCCCTCAGGCCGATACGCAGGGCGGTGGCAGTCTTCGGATCCGCGCGCACCGGGCCTGCCGATCGTCACGGACCGCTCGCGCGGTCCACCGTGGAAGCCATCAGCAACGCGGGCTTCACCGTGCTCACGGGCGGCGGGCCAGGGCTCATGGAGGTCGCGAGCCGGGCTGCCTGGGACACGGGCGGGTCCTCGGTGGGCCTCTCGATCGAACTCCCCCACGAACAGGCGTCCAATCCGTGGCTGCACCTGGACGTCCCGTTCCGCTACTTCTTTCTCAGGAAGCTGGCGTTCGTCAAATACGCGTGCGCCTTCGTCTGCCTGCCCGGCGGATTCGGAACCCTGGACGAGCTCTTCGAGGCGTTGAACCTCAAGGTGACCCAGAAGGTCGATCCGTTTCCGGTGATCCTCGTGGGCACTCAGTATTGGAGAGGGCTCGTGTCCTGGCTGCACGAGCGAGCCGCCGAAGAGGGGGCGCTTTCCCCTTCCGACCTGGCCACCTTCGTCGTTACGGACGACCCGGGCGTGGTGGTCGACACCATCCGGCGCTGCCACGACACGTTGTGCCAACGCGCCGGAGTAGAAGTCGCCGGCAAGGATCGGGCGTAACGACGGCCTTCAGTGGCCAGCTCCAGGCTCCCCGGCCAGCCGGAGCTTCTCTCGCAGAATCAACCAGCCGAGCGCCGGGTCCTTCGACGGAATGGTCTTGAGGGCTTGCCAGTTCTGTCTGACGTACCCTTCGAGGAAGGTCACCACCTGGGGTAGTGGCAGGGACGTGTACCTTCTCGTGCCGGCGGGCGTGGCACCGAACGCAACGAGGCGTACGTGGTGTCCCCCTGGGGTCGTCGAGTGCCCCGTCGCCAGGAGATCCGTCACCAGCACCTCTGCATGATCGACTGGGCAACAGCCGAATCGAGCCAGAGTCGTGGCCAGGACGTCCCGACGAAGGCCGGGAGCATTGAATGCCGCCTCGGACTCCTTGACCTCACCAACGATCATGTCCACGGATTGAAGCGGGATCTCGAGTGCGGGATCGACCGACGCGGACCGTCCCTGGGCCCCGACCCCGCCATCTGCCACGCTCGGGAAGCGGCACCCCAGGACATCGATGTCGGTCGCCGCGCGATAGCCACCCCCGCCGATCGCCTCGACCACCGGAAATTCGGTGACGGTGAAGTAGCCGTTGACGCGCAGATAGGTCTGAACCAGCCCAACGGCGACGTCCATGGTCAGGTACCCTTCAGCGGGCCATGTCCGTTCGCCGCAACAGCTGGGCGTTCAGCGCGACGATCACGGTGCTCGCAGACATGAGAACGGCAGCGAAGGCGGGCGCCAGCAGCAGGCCCCACCGGGCGAAGACTCCCGCCGCGAGGGGGATCGCGAAGACGTTGTATCCGGCCGCCCACCAGAGGTTCTGGATCATCTTGCGATACGTCGCGCGACTCAGCGTGATGATCCGTGGCAGGTCGCGCGG
>JAPPOV010000050.1:7292-31066 GCA_028873595.1 Gemmatimonadota bacterium
CGCGAATCCGGGTGATGATCCTTCGCAGGGCGCGCGGTTCACTCCGGACCAGGACCACGTCGCCAGCCTCCACCGCGACGTCCGTCCCGGCGCCGATCGCCACACCGACATCCGCGGTGACGAGCGCCGGGGCATCGTTCACACCGTCGCCGACCATCGCGACGGTCTTCCCGCGTGCCTGAAGCTCCTGGATCTTCTCGGCCTTCTGGTCGGGGAGTACCTCCGCAAAGACGATGTCGATACCGAGGTCGCCCGCCACGGCGTCAGCCACGGCCTGGGCATCTCCGGTCAGCATCACGACCTCGACACCGAGAGCGTGGAGCTTGTCGATCGCCTCACGAGACTCCGGGCGCACCCGATCGGCGAGTCCGATCACGCCGATGACGCTCTCTCCTTCGAGCAGGTAGACCGTGGTCTGGCCGCGACCTTCACTCGTGGCTCCCGCCTCTGAAATCGGACCGGGTACGTGGGCGTCGAGCTTCCGCAACAGGGCCGGGCCACCTATGCGGAGCGTCGCGCCGGATATGGTCGCCTGGGCTCCGTGCCCGGGGATGGCCTGGAATTCCGACGCCTCGGGAACGTCCAGCTCTCTCTCCTCCGCGGACTTCACGATGCCCTGGGCGATCGTATGCTCGGAGTCCCTCTCGACGGAAGCCGCCAAGGCCAGGATCTCCTCTTCGGTGCGCCCCTCGGCCGCAGAAACCGTGACGACGCCGAAATCGCCCGTCGTGAGCGTCCCCGTCTTGTCGAAGACGACGGCGTCGAGCGAACGCGCCTCCTCGAGGCCACGCCGGTCGCGCACGAGGAGACCGTTCGTCGCCCCGAGTGTCGTGGATATGGCGACGACGAGCGGGACGGCGAGACCGAGCGCGTGGGGGCACGCGATCACGAGCACGGTCACCAGACGCTGTACCGCGAAGGCACTGTCTCCATCGATGACCATCCAGGCGATGAAGGTGATCGCGCCGGCCCCGAGCGCCACGAATGTGAGGAGCTGAGCCGCGCGATCGGCGAGTGCCTGCGCCCGCGAGCGGGACGTCTGCGCTTCCTCGACGAGCCGCATGATGCCCGCCAGCGCCGTGCGCTCACCCGTCCCGGTGACGCGTACCCGCAGAGATCCCGAGCCATTCACCGTACCGGCGACCACGGCGTCACCGACGGACTTGTCCACCGGAACGGACTCACCCGAGATCGCGGATTCGTCGACCCCTGTCTTGCCGTCCTCGACGAGGCCGTCCGCGGGGATGGACGCTCCCGGACGGATCAGCACCAGATCCCCGTCGGCGAGGTCCGAGATCGGGACGGACTCGGTACCGGTCTCCGTCACACGCTCCGCCGTATCCGGGAGGAGCTTCGCCAGCTCCTTGAGCGCGCCTTGGGCCTGCCCGATCGATCGCATCTCGATCCAGTGACCGAGCAGCATGATAACGACCAGCGTTGCGAGTTCCCACCAGAGCGACTCGCCGTCCCATCCTAGCGTGACCGCGATGCTGTACCCGAAGGCGACCGTGATCGCGAGTGAGATCAGAGTCATCATCCCGGGAAGCTTCGCACGAAGCTCGCCCCAGGCGCCGAGAAGGAAGGCCCGCCCGCCGTAGAGGAAGACCGCCGTTCCGAAGATCGCGGGGATGAACTCCGCGAAAGGCACCACCGGTGCCGTGTAGGAGAACCATTCCTGTACCGTCGGGCTCCACACGAGCGTTGGGATGGCGAGGATCAGCGACAGCCAGAAGCGGTCGCGGAACATCTCGACGCTGTGACCGGCGTGCTTGTCGTGCCCGCTGGGACCGCCATGATCGCCGTGACCATCCTGGGCATGACCGTGATCCGCGGGGTGGTCGTGGTCGTGGTGGCTGTGGTCGTTCATGAGAGGGCCGGGCAGAGTACGGGGGTCATGTGCCTTCGACGGCCGGAGCGGGTGCCCCGACGTCGGCGGTAGCGAGTGATCCGGCGCTGCGTCGGGCCTCCGCACGCAACACCGCTTCCTGCCAAAGTGAGTAGATGGCTGGGATGACGAGCAGCGTGAGCAGGGTCGCCGAGACCATGCCACCCACCATGGGTGCTGCGATCCGCCTCATCACGGTGGCGCCGGCGCCGTGCCCCCAGAAGATCGGAAGCAGACCGCCGATGATCGCCGTCACCGTCATCACGATGGGGCGTACCCGGAGAGCAGCGCCCTCGATGATCGCTTCGCGCAGAGACTCCGGTGTCGCGGCCATCGCCCGCCGTTTGTCCCAAGCCGTCCCGAGGTAGAGCAGCATGATCACTCCGATCTCCGCGGCGACCCCTGCCAACGCGATGAACCCCACGCCGGTCGCAACCGACCAGTTGAAGCCCAGCACCGACAGAATCACGATCCCGCCGACCAGACTGAAGGGCAGAGACAGCATGACGATCATGGTCTCCCCCATCCGCCCGAAATTGAGGAAGAGGAGCAGGAAGATGATGAACAAGGTCGCCGGTACGACGAGGGTCAGGGTCTCGCGCGCACGTTCCATGTATTCGTACTGCCCGGACCACTGCATCGAATACCCGGGCGGCAACTCCACCATGGACTCGACCATCGCCTGGGCCTCCCGGACGTACGAGCCGAGGTCGCTGCCCTCGACGTCGATGAAGACCCACGCCGTGGGAAACGCCTGCTCCGTCTTCACGGCCATGGGACCGCCAACGGTTCTGATCGTGGCGACCTGACCGAGCGGGATCTGGGCCATGCCCATCTCGGAGGACGACATCCCCGACCCTGACATACCCGGCCCACGCGCACCCACGCGGTCAATCCCGGCCATCGTAGCGGACGTGACCATGTCTCCCATTCCCGGCGAGCGCGGTCCGATCGGTACGAGGATCTCCGCGAGCCTCTCAGGGTTGTCGCGAAGTTCTTGAGGATATCGCACCCGCACCGGATAGCGTTCTCGCCCCTCGACCGTTCGTGTGATGGCCATTCCGCCGACAGCGGATGCGATCACCATCTGGATCGTGCGTACGCTGAGCCCGTACCGTGCCGCAGCCTCTCTGTCGATTTCGATATCGAGGTAGGAGCCGGACACGACTCGCTCCCCCACGGCCGAGCGGGTACCGGGCACCGTTTGCACGGCTGCTTCCACCGCTGTAGCCAGCCGCTCGAGCTCGACAAGGTCCGGTCCGAAGATCTTCACCCCGACCGGTGTGCGGATCCCGGTCGCGAGCATGTCGATACGACCCTTGATGGGCATCGTCCACGAATTCGTAACGCCGGCCATACGCAGCGCCACGTCCATCTCGCGTACGAGCTCCTCAGAGGTCATGCCCGGACGCCATTCCTCCTCTGGACGAAGCACGATGGTCGTCTCGAACATGGAGAGAGGGGCCGGATCGGTCGCTGTGGTGGCTCGTCCGGCCTTCCCGAAGACGCTCTCGACCTCGGGGAACGAGGCGATGATGGAGTCCTGTACCCTCAACGTCTCACTGACACGAGCGACGCTCGCCCCTGGAAGCGTCGTCGGCATGTAAAGGATGGTGCCCTCATCGAGCGGAGGCATGAACTCGGAGCCGAGCCGTCGGAGCGGAAGGAAGCTCAGGAGTAAAACCGCGATCGCCGCGGCGATGACGGGGACTCGGAAGTCCAGCACACGCTCGAGAATCGGCCGATAGATACCGATCAGCAGCCGGTTGACCGGATTGCTGTGCTCGCGATGGATGCGCCCCTGAATGAAAAGACCCATCGCGACGGGCACGAGCGTGACGGACAGAAGCGATGCGCTCGCCATCGCCAGCGTCTTGGTCCATGCGAGTGGCTTGAACAGGCGTCCCTCCTGCGCTTCCAGACTGAACACCGGGAGAAACGAGACGGTGATGATGAGCAGGGAGAAGAAGAGCGCGGGTCCGACCTCTCGGGCGGACGCGACGACGACACCCCAACGCTCCTGCGACGTGAGGACCCGTGTGTGGAGTACGTCTCCGCCAGGGTCACCCGGCAACGGCTCCCCTCCGGCCCGGGACCGCTTCTCGTCGATCGCATGCTCCAGGTGCTTGTGCATGTTCTCGATCATCACGATCGCCGCATCGATCATCGCGCCGATGGCGATCGCGATGCCGCCGAGACTCATGATGTCCGCGCCCAGCCCCAGGACCCGCATGGCGATGAAGGCCATGAGAATCCCGAGGGGCAGCGTCAGAACAGCAACGAGCGCGCTCCGCACGTGCATCAGGAAGATCATGGTTACGAGGGCGACGACGAGAGACTCCTCCAGGAGCTTCTCGCGCAAGGTCTCGATGGCGCGATGGATCAGGTCCGATCGGTCGTAGACAGCCTGAATCACGACCCCTTCCGGCATCCCTGGCGCGATTTCGTCGAGCTTCGCCTTGACACGGTCGATCGTGGCCAGAGCGTTCTCGCCATACCGCATGACGACGATGCCGCCCACCACGTCGCCCCGCCCGTCCAGATCGGCAACGCCGCGCCGGACGTCTGGCGCCAGTCGTACCTCTGCCACGTCCCCGACACGTACGGGGGTACCGTGATCGGTCGCCGAGACCACCACCGCCTCGATGTCCTCGAGGGTCTCGAGATAGCCGAGCCCGCGGATCATGAACTCGCGCTCCGCCATCTCGAGGACCATCGCGCCCACGTCTTCGTTCGACGTGCGTAACGCATCCATGACGCGAGTCACGGGGATCCCGAAGCCGCGGAGCTTGATCGGATCTACCGTGACCTCGTAGACCTGCTCGTACCCGCCCACGCTGGCGACCTCACTCACCCCTTCGACGGCGGTGAGCTGATAGCGAAGGTACCAGTCCTGATACGAGCGAAGCTCCGCGAGCGAGCGCGTGCCGGTGGTATCCAGGACCGCGTACTGGTAGACCCATCCGAGACCCGTCGCATCGGGGCCCAACGATGGCTCGGCGAGGTCGGGAAGCCGGCCGCGGATCGCCGATAGATACTCGAGCACGCGGGACCGCGCCCAGTACAGGTCGGTTCCGTCCTCGAAGATCACGTACACGAACGACGTCCCGAAGAACGAGTAGCCGCGGACCGTCGCCGCACCCGGCACCTTGAGCATCTCCGAGGCTACCGGGTACGTGACCTGATCCTCGACGATCTGGGGCGCCTGCCCCGCATAGTCGGTCCTGACGATCACCTGCACGTCCGACAGATCAGGCAGCGCCTCGAGCGGAGTACGGGCCACGGCAAAGACGCCGATCGCCGCGACGATGCCGGACAGAAGGAGGATCAGGACCCGGTTACGGACCGATGCCTCAATGATGCGTGCGAGCATGCCTCGTCCCTATCGGTTGTGGGCGGAGTGATCAACGGCCCCCGCTGAATCGGCCCCACTGGTCGCCATGTCCATGGCCTCCCCCTCCGGCACCGCGCCCGTCATCGTGCCGAGGTTGGACTCCGCGTCGATCAGGAATGCCGCGGACGAGACGACTCGCTCACCCTCCTCTACTCCCTGGAGGATCTCCACGAGTTGGCCGACGCTCCGGCCGGGCACCACCTCGCGAGGCAGCAACGCCGGGCCCTCGCTCACGAAGACGAGTGTGCGCTGCCCTGTCGTGACCACCGCGCTTCGCGGAACGACGAGCGTGGGTGGGGCTGGCAGCGCATGAAAGGCGAGCTGTGCGTACATCCCCGGCTTCAACTCCTCTCGCGGGTTCGGAACCTCGAGCCGCACGCGTGCGGTACGCGACTGGATGGAAACCGTCGGATGCATGTAGGTCACGACGGCATCATAGAGCCGGCCGGGATACGCCTCGAAGGTGACCTCGGCGTGCTGCCCGAGGCCCACCTGGGAGAGGTCCTTCTCGTAGACCTCGGCCTCGATCCAAACGAGACTCAGATCGGCGATCCGGTATACGGCCTGTCCCGGTACGATGCGATCACCCTCGACCACGTTCTTCTCCACGACCACACCGGTCGCCGGCGCATCGAGCGTGATGGTACGGTCCGGAACACCGGCTTCTTCGATTCTCTCGATCTCTGCCTGCGGGACATTTCAGTAGGCGAGTCGGCGGCGCGCCGCGGCGAGCATCTGATCCGCCGTCGTACGAGCTCGCTCACCTTCGGCCTCAGCCGCGACTCGCGCCGCCAGAATCAGTTCCTCCTGTGCAGCCACCAGGGCGGGGCTGTAGATGGCCATGAGTGGCTCACCCCGAACCACGGGAGCGCCCGTGAAGTCGATGTGGAGGGTCTCGACCCACCCTTCGATCTTGGGATTCACCGTGGCCAGACGAGTCTCGTCGTACACCACGGTTCCCACCGATCTCAGTTCACCCGGCAGCACGCGCCGCTCGACGGCCGCCAGCGTGACGCCGATTCGACGCGCTGCCTCATCGTCCATGACGACGGGCTGCATGCTCCCCGAGCCCGCCGTCATCGCAGCGTGGTCGTGTCCCGCTTCGTCCTGCGTCGCGACGTCGGTCCCTTCGGAGTTGAGGTCGAGTGCCACGATCGCGGCCGCGCCGACGATAAGCCCTGCGGCGATCAGGATCTGATACGAAGTCTTCATCGGTTCACTCGGAGTGTGGATCCGTTCGATGGAATGGCCCGCCCCACGGCGGACTCGAGGGCCGTCAGCGTCATGCCGTAGTTCGCGAAGAGCGCGTACAACTCGCCTTCGTACCGATTGGCGGTCGTCTGTGCATCGACCAGGGTGAGAAAGTCGACCCGGCCCACGCGATAGGCCGAGAAGGCGGACTCGACATTCGTCCGTGCCTGGGGCACGACCTCGTCCCGGTACAGATCGACCAGGGCACGCCCCGCCTCCAGGTCGGCAAGAAACGCCCCGATCGTTGCGACGACCTGGGCTCGTGTTTCCGTATGTCGGGCCTGGGCCACTCGCTGCTCGGCGAACGCCGCGTCGCGCAGAGCATTCTGGCGGCTCCCGGCGAAGATGGGGAGCGTCAGTCCGACGGTAGCGCTACCCATGCGCTCGGTCCCGAGGCCGCGGTCGCGCTGCCCGTAGGCGATTCCGATGCGGAGATCCGGCCAGATCTCTCGATCAGCACGGGCGGCCGCGGCGGTCGCCCGCTCCACGCCCAGGATCGCCTCCGCCAAGAGCGGACGCGAATCGAGCGCCCACCCTTCGAGCTCGGAGCGAGCCGGCACGTCCCTCGGTACGGAATCCACGACGACAACCCCCACCGGGGTATCGCTCGGACGGTCGAGGAGTCCGTTGAGTCCTGCGACCACCGCTTCGCGCCGCCCCTCCATGCGCCTGATCTCGCCCATCGTGCGCGCGATTTCGACGTCGGCGCGCAGTACGTCGGACTGTCGACCTGACCCCGTCCCGTACATCGTCAGAGCAACCTCTCGGAAACCCTCGAGCAGCTCGAGCGTCGAACGCATGACATCCAGGCGGCGGTCGACGGACCATATCTCGTAGAAGACGGCTGAAGTGCGGGAACGCAGGCGCCACGACGCCTCGTCAACGCGCGTAGCAGCCATGTCGCGATCGCGAACCGCGATCTCCTCCTGGCTTGCCAGCTTCCCCGGCCATGGGAACGTCTGCATGAGCTGGACGGACGGCGCCATGGACATCGGCATGTCGGAGTTGAAGTCCGGTAGACCGAAGTTCATGAAGCCCAGTTGGAGCACCGGGTCCGGAAGGGTCGAGGCCGCGGGCTCACGCAGCTCTGCGGCGTCGGCTCCGTGGCGTAGCGCCACCAGTCCGGGATTGAGCTCCTCCGCGAGGATCAGGACGTCACCTAGACGGAGGGTGTCGTGTACCTCCTGTGCTGCTAGTTCAGGTGGCATCCCACCGAGAACCGCCAGCATCGCCAACGTGAGGAAGGGAGAGCTTCCTGAACGCCCCATCGAGTTCCACCCTTGCCTGGAGGGTCCGCGGTCATGCCAACGGCGAAAGAACGAGGACCAGGGATGAACCGGGCGTGAGGCACACATGAAGGAGTCTTCATGAGACCCTCACCAGCCCTTAGTGCTTGGCCGCTAGCGTCCCATTCGCAGCCTCCGAAACGGGCGACCACAGGGCTCGACGGGTGCGGTCAGGCCGCGGTCAATTGGGGTCTTGTGGGAGCCGGACAGTGAAGCGCGCACCACCGGAGGGGGCGTTCTCCGCGGTGGCGCTGCCCCCGTGGGCCTGTGCAAGAGCCCGTACGATGGAGAGGCCCAGCCCCGTGCCCCCTTCCGTACCGTCCGGCGTCCGGGCCGCGTCGGCGCGGTAGAACCGCTCGAAGAGGGCGTCCGGATCCGCAGCGCCGAGCCCCGGGCCGTCGTCTGCAACCGTGAGCACGACGTCACCTTGATCCAGGCCGGTCGCGACGACCACACGACTTCGGGCATGCCGGATCGCGTTTCCGACCAGGTTCCACGTGACGCGCTCGAGAATCTCTCCATCCACAGTCGCGAACCGGGACCCGGCCCCGCTGAGAACGAGCTCCACCCCACTCCGCTGGCCGGTTTCCTCCAGGCGCTCGACAACCCGAGCCACCCGCTGAGCCACGTCCAGCCGCTCACCGGTCGCGCGGAGCGTCTGCGCATCCGAGCGCGCCAGGGTCAGGAGCTCCTCTGACGTACTCGAAAGGCGGGCCACCTCCTCGAGCGTGCTGCGCAGGACGTCGCGATACTCCTCGTTGGTTCGATCACGTCGAAGCGCGACTTCGATCTCACCACGCATCGCGGTCAGGGGAGACCGGAGTTCGTGACTTGCGTCCGCAGTGAACCGGCGCTGCGCTTCAAAGGCCGCTTGGAGCCGCCCGAGCATCGTGTTGAGCACCTGTACGAGCCGGCGGTATTCGACGGTCTCGGCGTAGGCCTCGATCCGTCGGTCGAGCGATCGAGCCTCGATCTCTTCCGCCTGATCGATCACATCGTGGATCGGGCGCACCGCGCTGCCGGCGAGCCACCACGACCCGGTGTAGGTGGCGAGCGCCATGAGGAGGGTCAGTGCGCAGAAGAAGAGCGCAGCCCGTCGCAGCGTGGCGTTCCTCTGTTCCAGCGGCGCCGCCACCTGGAGTACATGGCCGCCGTGAGAGGCGCCCAGTCGGGCCAATGGATAGAACAGGGTACGGACGGGCGTCTCGCCGAACTCCTGGCGCGACCAAATCAGGTCGCCTGCAGACGCCTGTGAGAGGGCTTCGGCATCGACCGGCAGGTCGGCAACCATGTACTGGCTTCGAAGGAGGCTCACCCCGTTCTCGTCCCAGACCTGTGCGTACTGCACCAGATCCCGGACCGAGACGGCCTCCTCGGGGGTCAAGTCCCATTCGTGGAAGTGCATCTCGCCGTCCGGTCCGTCGGCCAAGGAAGCTGCCTGGATAGACGCCACTCCGAGGATCGAAGCATCGACCTCACGGTCGAGGAGAACCCGTAGGACCACGGACGTCCCAAGGCAAAGGAGGGAGAGCCCGACCGTGACGACGACGGTGGCCCTCAATGCGAGTCGGGAACGGAACGAAGCCTCGGACCGCCGCCGAGAGCGTCCGGCTAGGCTCAAGCGGGGGCCTCGCGTTGGAACACGTACCCTACGCCGCGCACCGTGTGAAGGAGCTGATGCTGCCCGGACTCGCGGAGCTTACGCCGCAGGTTCCCAACGTGGACGTCAACAACGTTGCTCATCGGATCGAAATGCAGGTCCCACACCTTTTCTAGAAGCTCCGTGCGACGTACGACACGCTCAGCATTCAGAATGAGGAACTCCAAGAGCTGAAACTCCTTCGGCGTAAGGTCGAGCCTCTCTCCACGACGAGTCGCGCGATGCGCAACCCGATCCAGCTCTACATCATCGTACAGGAGGCGATCGGGCCGGACTGCTCCCCCCCGACGCAGCAGCGCCCGAACTCGAGCGAGCAATTCGTCGAGGGCAAAGGGTTTCGTAAGGTAGTCGTCCGCCCCGGCGTCTAGGCCCATGATGATATCCTCTCGGCTATCCCGGGCCGACAGGAGCAAGACCGGAACCATCGACTCTCTCGCGCGTAGCTCTCGAACCGTTTCCACCCCTGACCGCCCCGGCAACATCACGTCGAGCAACAGCAGGTCGTATTCGTGGATCTTGGCCTTAAGCAAGCCGTCTTCACCGTGATTGGCCACATCCACCGCGTAGCCTTCTTCGCGGAGGCCTTTGGCTAGGAAGCTCGCAACCTTACGGTCGTCTTCGACAACGAGAATTCGCAAAACCGATGACCCGTCCCTACCGAGGGGCGTTGAGAGCGCAATGCTACCAGTCGCCTCAAGTGGTCGATAGTCAGATGAAACCTCCATGAGTCCATCATGAAGGATTCTTCACGTGATTGGTCACGCGCACCACTGGGCCCCTGATTCGAAGCTCCATGAGGGACAGGAGCCCGGATTCATGAGCCGGTCAGACCTCGCCGCGGGCCTCGGGCGTTGCAGCGGGCTCATCACCACCCATGAGTCGGCCGATCTCCTCACCCGAGAGCCGGCCACGAACCACCAACTCCTCCGCCACCCCCTGAATCAACGACCAGTATTGGAGGACCAGCACGAAGGCGTCGCGCCTGAGTGTCACCTCGGTCTCCCACGCGGCATCGGAAGGCACAGCGGTGCGGATGTATAGTTCGACCTGGGCGGCATCTAATGGCGACTCGTACACGACCATGGATGTGAGCGCGTCCTCTAGCCCTCGGTCACGGAGACGGAATCTGGCCTCGGCTGCAGGTCCGGCGAGTGAGGTCAGGGCGATTGCGCGATAGTGCTCCGGAGCCTCCCGTAGCTCCTCGGGGGTAGGCCCATCCGCGTACTCTGTGCGCCCCCCTTCGTCGGGGCGCTCAGAGCTCGTCGCCGTGAACAGCACATCCCGGCCGAGGGCGGTCGCCACGACGGCGTGCCCTGCCTCATGGTATGCACAGGCCCGAAGAGACTCAGTTATCGCCATGACGATCGAGTCTGGTATTTCGTCATCCTCGATCGTCATGGCGCCTCAGCCCGGAATTGCTGGCGCAAGCGCCCAGAGCAGGAACAGCCCCATCGCGCGGATGAGCACCGCCGCGTCAATATCGAGCTCGACGTCGTCGCAGGGTACCGGTGGCTGTCCCGCCCTCGCTGAGTTCACGGTCGATGCGGTGGTGGCCTTCGAGGGCGCCGTGCCCTCGGCTGATCGGGTCAGGTGCGCTCATGCCGAAACATGCGCTCCGTAGGCGCTTCTCGCGAGCGACGCCAAACTAAATCCACCGACGTACGCGGTCGGCGTACTCCCGGTACTCGGCCTCGAACAGCTCTTCCAGTGCCCGCTCCTCCGGCCGGATCTGGAACCGGCTCAGGTAGAGCATGAACACGGGAACGAGCATCAGACCTCGGCCCCCTCCCAGGAGGCATGCCCACCCTGCCAACAGGAGGGCGAAGGCGAGGTACATTGGGTTCCGCGTCCATCGATAGACACCGCCCGTGACCATGGTGCTCGGCGCCTCCGGCCGGCGTGGATCCACCGTGGTATCAGAGTCTCGGAACTGCCACACCGCGACACCCGCAATCAACCCCCCGACTACCAACAGACAAGCCCCGCCCACCCCGGGCACGGAAGACCATGGCGCAACGGAGATCGTTCCATCCGCCAGCAACCACACACCGACAGCGTGCGCGATGAGCACAACGACGGGCGGCACCCTCAACTCAAGCCATTTCATAGCGCTCTCAGGGCCTGACTCGTCCCAAGCGCATGGCGTTCGCCGTAACTGCGAGCGTCGCACCAAGATCGCCGACCAGAACGGCAACGATCAGGCTCACGTACCCAGTGACGGCACCAACCGCCAAGATCGCCTTGAGACCCAATGCGAACGCGATGTTGAATCGCACGAGAGTCCGAGCCAGTTGGGATAGCCGTCTCGCATAGGGCAGCATGGACAGGTCATCGGCCATCAGCGCAATGTCTGCGGTCTCGATCGTCGCAGGAGACCCCGCGCCTCCCATCGCGATGCCGACGTCGGCCGCCGCCAAGGCCGGAGCGTCATTTACGCCATCACCGAGCATCGCCACCCCCTCGTGAGCCCCTCGAATCCTGCGAACCGCCTCCACCTTCTCAGCCGGCGTAAGCTGGGCGTGCACCTCATCCGCACCCACGGCCGCTCTGACAGCTTCGGCGGCGTACGGCTGATCACCAGTCAGAATGACCTGGTGATGCACGCCGTCCTGCCTCAGCCTGGCGAGCACCTCGGGGGCCTCGGGGCGCAGTGTGTCCGCGAGCGCCACGAGACCGACAACCGTGCCTCCCTGGGAGGCGACCACCACAGTCTTTCCGGCCCGTTCTAGAGCATCGAATTGGGCAACTCCGTCAGCATCCAGTGATCCTGCGTTCGTCATCTCCAAGAACTCGAGCGTACCGACCACGACGGGGGACGTGTCGATTCTGGCGGACACGCCGCGACCCGGGTGAGCGCGAAACCCCGTGGGGACAGGGCCATGCCTTCCTAGACCCTTCAGTTCGCCGAACTCTGTGATGGCCCTCCCGATCGGATGTTCCGAACCCCGTTCTACGGCGACGACGAGTCGGAGAAGCGCGTCGGAGTTCGCCGTGCCCAGTGAAACGAAATCCGTCACCTCCAGGCGGCCCTGCGTCAGCGTGCCCGTCTTGTCGAAGGCGATGGCACACGTCCCTCCGAGCGACTCCACATACTCTCCACCCTTGATCAGAACGCCGTGACGAGCCGCTGAGGTGAGCGCGCTCACGATCGTGACCGGCGTGGCGATGACCAGGGCGCACGGACAGGCGATGACGAGCAGCGTCAGGCCACGCACGAACCACGAGAGCGGCGTTCCCCATCCCATCAGTGGCGGCAGTGTCATGACCACCACCGCGAGGATCGTCACCGTGGGGGTATAGTACCGCGCGAACGTCTTCACGAACTGCTCGGTCTCGGAGCGTTGCGACTGCGCTTCC
Source organism: Gemmatimonadota bacterium (assembly GCA_028873595.1). GTDB lineage: Bacteria > Gemmatimonadota > Gemmatimonadetes > Longimicrobiales > Gaopeijiaceae > UBA2589. Next base: position 20,126 of record JAPPOV010000050.1, read on the forward strand.
TTCACGAGCCGAGCGATGCGATCGAGCGTGGTATCCCCCGCATCACTCGTAGCCTCGATTTCGAGGATACCATCGGTGTTGAGCGTGCTGGCAAAGACTGTATCGCCTGGCTTCTTGCCAACGGGGACAGACTCACCTGTCACATTGGCTTGGTTCACGGCCGCGTGCCCACTGATCACCTGGCCATCGATGGGCACCTTTTCCCCGGGGCGCACGCGCACGACTTGCCCCGATCTCAACTCCGATGTCGGCACGGTTCGCTCTTCTCCGTCGTCACCGACTACCGACGCCCGTTCGGGCGCCAGGCGGAGGAGCGCGTCGATCGAGTTCCGGGCCCGTACGACGGCACTGTGCTCCAGGAGTTCCGCGAGGGAAAACAGAAATGCGATCGCAGCGGCCTCCAACGGCTCGCCAATCACAACGGCTCCGATGATGGCAACCGTCATCAGGAAGTTCATATCGAGCTTGAGAGTCCTGATCGCACGCAGACCCTTGGGGAAGAAGTTCCATCCACCGATGAGGGCTGCTGCGAGGAAGATCAGACCGGCCGGATCCGTGTGAACCCGCATCCAACCAGAGCTCTCGGGCTCGGACGTGCTGCCGAAGAACAGCACGAGACCGGCCGCCCAGAACAACCCCGCTAGATAGGTCCGCCAGGCCTCGGTCGAGGTCCACGGTGACGGTCGCCCCCCTCCCTTTTTGATAGCGGCATTCATGATCGGGGCCGGATCAAGGACGAGTGCGCGACGGTGATGCGGGTGGGCCCGGAACTCACCGGACCCACCCTGCCATCATGCCTGACCAACGGAGTCATCCGGCTCACGCGCTGCCGAGAACCACCCATACACCGTCGGGAGGACGAACAACGTCAGCAGTGTCGCTGTTACCAGGCCACCGATCACCACCGTCGCCAGCGGCCTCTGGACCTCGGCCCCTGCCCCGTGTGCCAGCGCCATCGGCACGAAGCCGAGCGCCGCGACCATCGCCGTCATCAAGACGGGGCGCATGCGCAGCAATGCTGCCTCACGTGCCGCGATCATGGGCGGACGACCCTCCTCGATCTCGAGTTTTCGGATATGGCTCACGAGGACCACACCGTTCAGTACTGCGACACCAAATAGAGCGATGAAGCCCACGCCCGCGGAGATGCTGAACTCCATGCCTCGAGCGATCAGCGCAAAGATGCCGCCCACCGCCGCGAACGGGACGTTGAGGAAGATCAGGAAGGCCGGCCGCGCTGCGTTGAACGTCCCGTAGAGAAGGACGAAGATCAGCAAGAGCGCGAGCGGAACCACGATCGTCAGCCGGGCGGTCGCTCGTTCGAGATTCTCGAACTGGCCGCCCCATTCGACAGTGTACCCCGGTGGCATGGAGACATCGGAAGCAATCGCCTCCCGGGCATCAGCCACCACCGACGCGATGTCCCGACCTCGCACGTTCATCTCGACAGAGACCCTGCGCTGAATCCGCTCGCGGCTGATCTGCGCCGCCTGCGGCTCGGTATCGAGCGACGCCAGCTCCGCCAGTGGCAAGAGACGTCCCGACGGTGCCACGACGGGTATTCGCGAGATCTCCCCGATATCGTTCCGGACCTCTTGAGGGAAGCGAACCTGAAGATCGAATCGACGCTCGCCCTCCAGGACGACGCCAGCTTGCCGCCCTCCCAATGCTTCGACGACGTCCGTGACGTCGTCCGCATTCAGCCCCTGTCTCGCCACGGACTCGCGATCGACACCGATCGTCAGGATGGGGAGTCCGGTTACCTGCTCGACCTTCACGTCCGCGGCTCCGGGTACTCTGGCCACGGATGCGGCCACCTCATCCGCGACTCGCGCCAATACATCCAGGTCCTCGCCGAAGATCTTGATCGCGATCTCCGACCGCACTCCAGCGATCAACTCGCTGACGCGAAGTTCGATCGGTTGCGAGAAGCCGAGAGCAACCCCCGGGATCCGTTCTTCCAGCAGGTGCTGCATCTCCTCGATGAGTTCGGCCTTGCTCCCGAAACTCCATTCCTTGGGAGGATGCAGCATTACGAAGACGTCGCTCATCTCGATTCCCATCGGGTCCGTGGCAATCTCCGGACGCCCCGTCTTCGAGACCACCGTGCTGACCTCATCCGGAAACTCCGCCAGAAGCAGTGCCTCCAGCCTACCGGATTGCCTGGCGGCCTCTTCTACGGAAACAGAGGGCAATCGCCACACCTGGAGGGCGATCGCGCCCTCATCGAGCTCCGGGATGAACTCGGACCCGAGGGTGGTCGCACTCCCGACCCCGATGGCGAAGAGGATCGATGCACCGACGACGACAAGCCCCCGCCGCTTCATCGCGTGATCCAGGAGCGGCTCGTAGCCCTTTCGTAGCGCAGCCACCAGACGCGTCTCGTGATGCTTCGGAGCCTTGCGAATGAAGATCGACGCGAGGACCGGAATCAGCGTCAAGGCAAGGATCAAAGACCCCGCCAGCGCGAACATCACGGTCAGGGCCATCGGCTTGAACATCTTCCCTTCCACGCCGGTCAAGCTCAGGATCGGCACGTATACGATCAGGATGATCCCGACCGCGAACGCGACCGGGCGGGCCATTTCCAAGGTCGCCTCACGCACGATCTCGGCGCTCGGCCGCCCTTCGTTCTTCTTCTCGGACATGAGGCGGAAGATGTTCTCCACCATCACGACGGATCCGTCGACGATCAGCCCGAAGTCGATGGCCCCAAGACTCATCAGATTGCCCGAGACGCCGGCCCTGACCATGCCCGTAAAGGCGAAGAGCATCGAAAGGGGAATGGCGGCCGCCACGATCAGGCCCCCGCGCAGATTGCCGAGCATCAGCAGAAGCACGGCGATCACGAGCAGGCCACCCTCGACAAGATTCGTCTCGACCGTCCTGATCGTACGACGCACGAGGTCCGTGCGGTCGTAGAAGGTCTCGATGGTGACACCGGGCGGGAGGCTCCCCCGGATGTCTTCGATCTTGTCGCTCACAGCGTTCGCGACGTCACGAGAGTTCTCGCCCATGAGCATCATGACAATCCCGACCACGGCCTCTCCCCGGCCGTCTCGGGTCACGACCCCCTGACGAACGAACGGCGCGAGTCTGACCTCCGCCACGTCGCGGACGTACAGGGGGACGCCCTCGTCACTGGTCCGAAGCACGATCGAACCGATGTCGTCGAGTCCCGCCACGAGACCCTCGCCGCGAATGACGACCTGCTCCTGATTCCGGAGCAGGTAGGCGCCTCCAACGTTGCGGTTGTTCTTCTCGAGCGCGGTGAAGAGATCACCCAGCGGCAGCCTGTGGCTACGCAGAGCCGAGGGATCGGGTTGCACTTCGTAGGTCTTCAGCTCACCACCGAACGTGTTCACCTCGACCACGCCCGGTACGCTCTTGAGTTGCAGAGCAACGAACCAGTCGAGAAGCGTTCGAAGCTCCATGGGGGTGTAGCAGTCGTCAGTGTCTTCCTCGACGCCGCACGCCGGGTCCCCACGCACCTCGAACTGGTAGATCTCACCCAATCCCGTGGCGATGGGGCCCATCTCCGGCGTGCCGTACCCCTCCGGAATCGCCTCTCGCGCCTCTGCCAGGCGCTCCTGCACGAGTTGGCGAGCGCGGTAGATGTCCGTGCCTTCGTTGAAGACGACGGTGACCGCCGAAAGTCCGAATTTGGAGACCGACCGGATCTCCTCGATGTCCGGGAGCCCGGCCATCGCGGTCTCGACCTGGAATGTGATCAGCTGCTCGATCTCGAGCGGCGCCAGCGCAGGCGCCTTCGTGAGCACCTGCACCTGAACGTTCGTTACATCGGGGACAGCATCGATGGGGAGCTGTTGCATCGCCGCCCCGCCGGCCACGACTAGGAGGACACCCAGTACTATGACGAGGAATCGGTTTCGGAGTGACCAGTCTACGAGTTTGGCAGCCATTAGCCTTCGTCCTCCCCGAGACTCGAACGAAGCAACTGACCCTTGAGAACGAAGCTGCCGTTCACGACGACTTCATCGCCCTCGTTCAGCCCGTTCAAGACCTCGACGAAGTCGCCGGCCTCTTCTCCGAGGTGCACCCGCTGAAGCGTGAACCCTCCCTGCTCGTCGCGGACGAAGACGGACGTGTGTCCGTCCACCTCCTGAACAGCAGCAGTCGGAACAGCAAGCAGCAGCACAGGCTCGTGGGCATGTGTCCCCGTGATTCGGGCCGTGGCGAACATGCCCGGCTTCAGCCGCCGGTCCGCGTTCGGAAGCACGACGCGGATGCCCGCGCTCCGGGACGACTCGTCCAGCGTCGCTTCGACCAGCCGAACCGTCCCAGGAAACTGCTCTCCGGGGTAGGCTCGTACGTCCACGATGACGGGCTGGCCCTGCTCGACGTGACGGATGTCGCGCTCGTAGACGGAGGCCAGAAGCCATAACTCCTCCACGTTCATGACCTCCGCGAGCTGGTCAGAGGGTTCGACCCATTGGCCGACACTGGCCGTTCGCGCGACGATCGTGCCCCGGATGGGGCTGTTCAGGGTCACCCGCCCTAATTCGGCTCCCTCGGGCATGGGCAGATCAATTCCAAAGGTGCGCAGCCGGGTGGCGGCGGCCTCAGCAGCCGCCGTCGCAGCCTCGTGGGCAGCATGCGTCTCCTCGACACGTCGCTGAGAGACGATCCGGTCCTCGAAGAGTCGGGTCGCCCGGGCAGCCGCACTCCGCGCTGCCTCAGCGTTCGCGTTTGCAGACTTGAAGTCGGCAACGGCTGCGCCGATGTCGACACTCTCGAGGACTACGAGCGGAGCACCCGCGGACACCTCTTCGCCGACATTATGCATCACGGCGACGATCCGACCCGACACTCTGGAGCCGACAATGGCCAAGCGGTCCGGGTCGGCGGCGATCTCTGCCGGTACTTCCAGGGAGGGTACGAGCTCCTGGATCTCCGCCGTCGCGAAGGTCAGGCTCAAGTCCGCCATCGCCTCGGCTCCCAACTCGACCCGATCGACGCCGGCGACCCGCTCTTCTCCTTCCTCCATTCCCTCTTCGCTGCTGGTCCCCGGTCCGCACGCGCCAAGACCCGCGAGAAGCAGAGCGGCTGCCAGCAGCCTCTTTGTAATGATGGTCATGACTGTGCTCCTGCTAGATCGGTGAGTTCATCGGGACGAGCGTCGACCGCGGCCGCCAGCTGGAACCAGGCTTCATATGCCTCCGCCAACACCTCCAGGTATTCGAGCTGTGTGGCGAGAGCCGTAGAGCGGAACACCACGACATCGGCGACGCTCAACTCACCCTCCTGAAACGCGCGACCCGCGAGCTCGACGTTGTCGAGGCTCGCGAGAAGGAGTTCGTCGGCGAATCGGCGTTCCGCCGAAGACGCGCCTTTGTAGCGCTCGGCCCAGCCGTCGACTTGCGACCGGATGGCGCGGATCGTGGCCGCTGATCGGGCCTCCGCCGCGGCCTGCTCTGCGCGAGCCGCACCCACATCGCCCTGGTTCCGTTGGAAGAGGGGGAGCGAGACACCCAACGACAGACCGAGCAAGTCGTCTGTTCCGTCTTCTTCTCCCTCGAAGACGGCGAGCTCGAGAGTCGGGAAGCGCCTCCGGCGGTTGGCGGTCAGATTCTCGGTCGCGGCGTCGACTTCGAGCGTCACTGCGTTCAGGTCGGGACGGCGGCGCACCGCGGATGCCATCAGGACATCGATGCCGGGGATCTCCGCAGGCAGGGTCGGCAGCGCCGTCGTTCTGATGACCCGATCTCCACCCACCGCAAGGACCCGCGCCAGCTCCGCTTGCGCTGCCCTTCGCTCCCCCTCAAGACGGTCGGCCAGGCTCAACGCCCGGGCAGCCTCGAGCGCAGCGGTGTTGTAGGCGAGGACGTTGATTTCACCCGCGTCCAACTGGCGGCGTGCCAGGGTGGCGAGTTCCGCTGCGAGTTCCGCGTTCGTAGCGGACAGTGCGGCCCGTTGCTCGGACAGGTGCAAGGCCGCGTACACAACCCGCGCTTCGAGGCTCGCGCGCCGGATCGCGTCGCCCACGTAGGCTTCGGATGCCATGACCCGAGTCTCCGCTGCCTCTCGCGATCGCAGCGATGAGCCGCTGATCTCGAAGCTCTGGCCAAAGCGCCAGCCGACGTCGTAGACCTCGCCACCGGGTGATCGCCGGCGTGTGCGCTCGAATTCGACCGTCGGATTGGCGGCAAACGGCCACGTGACTTGAGCTCGCCGGCCCTGGGCGGCGAAGACAGCGCCTTCGGCCGTCGACACGATCGGCGCCGCCTCGACTGCACGGGCGACGGCTTGATCGAGTGTCATTTCCTGGAGGGCGTCGTTCTCCTGACCGAGCAAAATGCTCGGCGTCACGAGGACGACCAATAGCAAGATTGGCTTCATTTCCTAGTCCCTGGACGTCCCCGGATTGGGGCGCGTCCTAGTGTTCACGGTTGATGGAAACGCACGGACGAGCGGAGGGCCTTCGGCCCGCCGATCAGTGTTCCGCGCTTCTACCGAAGAAGGGGACTAGGCTTTAGGGGGGTGGTAGAGGCCGACGACCGGGGCGTCAGGTGGTCGCGCTTCAATACTCACCAACGTGGCGACTGGGATAACGATCTCCCGAGGAGTCGGGAGCTCTCCGCCACCCGCGGACGCGCCGTGGTTGTGGGAGCAGTGATCGTACCCCTTGATGTGCTCACCGTCCGTGTCCTGCTGGAGGTCGGCGGTGCACGCTGCAGCCGCGTCCGTGTCAGCATGCTGGTGCACGATCGAGGTGACGTCTTCGTAGTGCTCGCTGGAATCCGCCAGCTCTCCAGCGACCGCCTCAGCAGTCGCGGAGAACATCGCAGCGAGCAAGAGCAGCGCTGCGAGGGCACGGGGACGTCGCCTCACCATCATGCGGGTATTATACCCAATACTTGAAGCCTCGCCTACTAGCGGACCGGTCCGCGGGATGCCGGTGCTTCATTACGAGACTTCATGAAGTCCACAACCCGACGGTGATAAGGGGGCACGAGTTGACAGACCATGCCATCATCTTTAGGATCGCCTAAATCATATATTTAGGCACACCTAATCCTATGGGCTCATGAGCGGATCAACAAAGGCGGTGGCGCTCGCGTGCGCCCTGGGCCTGGCCGCGTGTGACGCGTTCATGCCGAGCGCGCCATTGGATGAGGACGTCCTGGACGGCACGATCGAGGGGATGACCGCGTCACAAGTCGGGCAACACATCGCGGGAGACGAAGAGTTCGGTCGGGTCTTCGCAGTGGCGGACGGCCTGGGCCCGATCTTCGTGGCGGCCTCTTGCGAGCAGTGCCATGCGGGAGACGGGAAGGGTCATCCGGCCTTCAGTCTGGTCCGATTCGGGCGCCCCGGGATCGCGGGCTTCGACCCCATGCCCGCGTTCGGCGGCCCCCAGCTTCAACATCGCTCGATCCCGGGATACCCCGCGGAGGCCGTGCCACAGGAGGCCGTCGGCGTCTCGACTTTCAACCCCCCGGCGGTGACCGGACTCGGTTTTCTCGACGCGGTTGACGACGCGACGTTGATCGCGCTGGCCGATCCGAACGACATGGATGGTGACGGCATCTCAGGCCGTCTTCAGCTCCATGAGCCGGACGAGCTTATCGAAGCGGCGTTGGAGCTCGAGCGCCGCGGCTCACCCGACCCGGACGCGCGAGGCACGCTGGTGAACGGCCGCTACATCGGCCGGTTCGGCAAGAAGGCGCTCACGGTCAACCTGCTGCACCAGACCGTCGGCGCCTACCAACAGGACATGGGGGTGACCAGCGACCTGCTGTCCGAAGACCTGTTCAATCCGGCCTCGGGTAGTCGAGCATCCGACTCCGCTCCTGACCCCGAGGTATCGAGCGCAACGGTCGCCAACGTCGTCTTCTACCTGAAGACGCTCCGGGTGCCGTCACGTAGAGACCAGGGGGACGCCGACGTGCTGGCGGGGCAACAGATCTTCGCGGACATCGGCTGCGTGGGCTGCCACGTTCCGACACTCATGACCGGGGCCTCGGAGATCGAGGTTCTGGATCGGGTGGAGTTCCATCCCTACACGGACCTCCTGCTCCACGACATGGGCCCCGAGCTCGATGACGGGTACACGGAAGGCCGCGCACTCACGTCCGAGTGGCGCACCCCCCCGCTATGGGGAATCGGCCTTCAGGACTCGTTCCAGGGAGGTCAGGCCTTCTTCATGCACGACGGCCGCGCACGCACGCTCGATGAAGCCATCCTCCTCCATGGGGGTGAAGCGAGCGGAGCCCGGACCCGCTTCTCGGGCCTGTCGGCCGAGGATCAGGCGCGGCTGATCCGTTTTCTCGAATCGCTGTAGGTGCTCCGATGAAGCGACGAGACTTCGTCCACCGTCTGCCCGTTCTCACCGCGGGCCTCGCGGCCAGCGCGTCGACGACGTTGCTCGCCGGCTGCGCGAGCGCACCCTACCTCGTCCCGACGGTGAGCGCGGGTGGCCTCGGCCTGGCGGTGAGCGACCTGGGCCCGGCCGGTGACGCCTTCGTTCAGGCTCCGGACATGGAGCGGCCCATCTACGTGCGGCGCCTCGAGTCCGGAGCCCTGACCGCGGTTCTCGCCTCGTGCACCCATCGCGGTTGCCAGCCCGAGCCGGTCGGGGACCGCTTGGCATGCCCGTGTCACGGGAGCGAGTTCAGCTTCGACGGCGAAGTTCTCGCGGGGCCGGCCGAACAGCCGCTCACCAAGTATCAGGTGATCGAAAACGCTGGTCAGATCGTGCTCCGAGTGAGAGAGGGGACGAAGTGAACAGGTCTCGTGTGCGCAGACATGCGCCCCCCCGCTTCTCCATGGCCTGCGTAGCGCTCGCGGCCATCGCGTGTGGCGCGGCGCCCGTGCAGTCCCAGGTCGATTCCACCCTGACCCAGAGCGGACTCTACAACCGCCCGTTTATCGGCTCCGTGTCGAGCACCTCGGTCGGTGGTTACGTAGAGGGCAACACGAACTACTTCGTCGAGGACGGAGTCACGGAAGGCTTCTCCATGGAGCTCCGTCGCTTCAACATCTTCCTCTTCTCACAGGTGTCGCAGAGGGTCCGTTTTCTCTCGGAGCTCGAGTTCGAGCACGGCACCGAGGAGATCGCACTCGAAACCGCGCTCGTGGACCTTCGACTGAGTCCCGGGCTGGTGCTGCGGGGAGGGATCATCCTGCCCCCGCTCGGCTACCTGAACCAGAACCACGACAGCCCGCGCTGGGACTTCATCGAGCGGCCGCTGGTCACCACCGACATCATCCCCTCGACGCTCTCCGAGGTCGGATTCGGGGCTTACGGTAGCTTCGCCAGGGGCGATCTCGTGCTGTCGTATGATGCTTACCTGACCAACGGCCTCGGAGCCGGGGTGGTCGCGAACGAGACGGGCCGCACCGATATCGCATCGGGGAAGAGCGAGGAGTTGTTCGGAGAGGACAACAACGGCTCCCCTGCCCTGACCGGCCGGGTGGCGATGCGCCATACGAGCCTCGGCGAAGTCGGACTCTCGTACTACGGCGGCTACTACAACGACTACCAGGTCGAGGGTGTGCAGGTCGACGACAAGCGTTGGCTCGGGATCGCGGCCCTGGACGTCGTGGGTGAGGTTGGCCCGACTTCGCTCCGAGCCGAGGTCGTCTATGCGTCGATCGACGTCCCGACCGGGCTGGCCGAACTCCACGGGGACACGCAGTGGGGAGCCTACCTGGACGTCCTGCTCCCGGTCTGGCGTCCCCAGTTTCTGGGTTATACCGATGCGGTCGTCACTGCCGGCCTTCGGCTCGAGGCCGTGGATTACAACCGCGGTACGTTTTCGACGACCGGGTCCGCGATCGGCGACCAGGTCACCGCGCTCGTGCCCGGTGTCAGCTTCCGGCCCTCATCTGGGACGGTGTTCCGTGCAAACTACCGGTACCATTGGGCGACGGATTTTCAAGGAAACGACCCGGCGCGGCGAGCGGGCTTCCAGGTGGGCTTCGCGACGTACTTCTGAGTGCGAACTCCTCAGTCCTCACGCCACCGAGGACCACAGATCGCAACGCAGCATTTGATGGCGCATGCGATGAACAGGCACCAGATGATGCCGTTGATTACGCCCCCGACTCCCCAACCCGCCGCTACAAACATCCCATCGAACATCGCTCTACTCCTCTGCCTCCGTGGCCTCACCGTCGGGGTCGTCACGTAACACGGTCTTGGCCTTTTCTCTTAAGCGGTCTCTCGCCGCCTCCACGTCCTTGAGGGCGTCCTCAAGTTCTTCCAACTCCTGCGCTCGAACCTTCAGCCCCTCGCGGATGAAGAGCGCCGCGGCCTCGGATCGGCTCTTAACGGCCCCCGCTTCGATCCATGCGTCGAGCTTCCGCTGCGTGGTGTCGTCCACTCGAACCATCACCACGTTGTCACGCCGCTCACGTTCCATTTCTTGAAGCGATGCGGCCAATCCGAAGGGCATACAGACCATCTTGCAGTTCAGTGGGTCGAGGTCCGAGAGGTCCGGAAGTTCGACCTCCAAGCCGACCTCGTTCAGGGTGTCCTGAATCGCGGCCCACAGGCCCTTGGGTTCCTTTTCTGCCATCAGATCCGTCTCCTGTTGGCCTACACCCCGGCTCGCCGCTTGGCGATTCGAGCTTCGGCCCAGTCGATGGGCGAGAACGCAATGCAGCAGAGGTGAGTGCGGCTTCCGAAGATCATGCCGGGTAGGGTCATGACCTCGCAGCCACCCTCAGCGCGGGCCGCACTGAAGAGCAAGGAAATGCCGACGAACAGGAGAGTTCCGAGGCGACCCGGCGCATCGCTCATCAGGAACACCGCCGCAACCGGGGCTACCGCAAGTAGAGCGCCCATCCAGGGGTTCACACGTCGCAGGAACCGTGAGATCAACACGTGCATCACCGCGTAGAAGGCAATCTCCCCTATCACGACCCCGACCGTCATCGCGACAAGGGGGGTGCTCGTGCCAATGAGGTGTCTCC
>JAPPOV010000048.1 GCA_028873595.1 Gemmatimonadota bacterium
CTTCTTCTTCTTCGCAACAGTCTTCTTCACGGCCTTCTTCTTCTTCGCGACGGTCTTCTTCACGGCCTTCTTCTTCTTCGCAACCGTCTTCTTCGCCGCAGCCTTCTTCATCGCCACAGTCTTCTTCGGCGCAGTCTTACGCGCTGGGCGCTTCTTCGCTCCTGAAGCCTTCTTGGTTGCCGGCTTCTTGGCCGCCGATTTTTTCTTCCTGGTTGCCACGAGAGGTGCCTCCGAGACTGGGTACATCCGAGCGGACTACGGACTGGATACGGGAACGAAACAGGAAACCGTTACATCGCGCAATAGTGATTGCACACCCTCGCACTATATAGGGTACGAGGCCAGGCATTGGGGTACGACATGTCGTACATTCCCTTCGCCGACAAACGCTGATCGTACCGCAACGTAATGTGCTGACCGCCACCGACTTCCTTCACGAAATTCACAGCAGAGGCGCTTCGCGTATAAGACGCGTTCGTTTCCGGAAGAATCGCAGCACGATTTGGTCTCTCACTCAGGACGGGACCGTCCTGAACGTCCACGACGCCTATCGTCGTGCTTCGTCTGCCCTGCTCGACGCCTTCGCCATCCTCGCCATTGAGGGCGAAGTCCGTTCCGCAACATCTCTGAGTGCCGCCCAACAGATCAGTTCATGGCCGGAGCTGGCCGCCGAGATGCAGAGATTGAGGGAGGCCCACGATGAGCGGAAAAGGGACCGTGCCCCAGGCGAGGATATCACACACTGCTGCGCCACACCCGAGCAGCGGGCCTACCTCCGAGCAGCATACCGATACTTCAACCACACGCGTTTCGACGGAGCGCTTCCATTAGACATTCCGGTGCGGCTCAGTAACCGCATGCGCTCTGCGCTCGGACATATGATGCCTGCAGAGAAGAGAGACGGAACTCGGTACGTGGTCGAGATCGCCTTGAACTGCGACCTGATGCTCGCAGGTAACGGCGCCGAACGTGCCGACACACTGCTGCACGAAATGGCTCACGTCGCCGACTGGCTTGAATCCGGCGAGCGCGGACACGGGGCCTCATGGCGAGCGTGGGCCCGACGAGCGGGGTGCCAACCCACGCGCCTCTATGAACGTCCAGTGCGCTACCGCCGCAATCGAAGGCAGTCCGTCGTTCGCGTCCCGCCTCTCCCGCGCTCGATTCAGGAACTGTAGCCGCCGGCATTCCTGAGAACTCGTCCGAACACGCCCGGACGCAGTTCCCACGCCAGGCCGTGGGCGTCATCTGAATCACGAAACTCGTGATGGACACGGCGACGAGAACAGGCAGGACAGGGTCGCAACCCCCAGTCACCCCGGGGGCAGCACCTCACGTGCCTGGATCACCCGAAGAAGCACTCGACTGATCTCGGACCCCGCTTACGCCCGGCCGACAAGCTCCTTCGCCGCCGCCACGACCGCATCGGTCGTGACCCCGAACTTCTCGTAGAGCACTTCGGCGGGGGCCGAAGCCCCAAAGTGATCAACTCCCACTGCGTGACCCTCCGACCCCAGCCAGCGCTCCCACCCGAACGTGCTTCCAGCTTCCACAGACACGCGAGCCCTCACGGAGGGTGGCAAGACCTCGTCGCGGTACGCCTCGTTCTGCTGAGAGAAGAGATACCAGCTCGGAATGCTCACCACGCGCGTCGGAATACCGTCGGCTTCGAGTTGGCTTCGCGCATCAACGGCCAGGGAGAGCTCGGAGCCGCTCGCCAGAATGATGACACTCGGGGCAGCATCGGATGCGTCCACGAGCACGTATGCGCCACGCCGAAGCCCGTCCGCAGAGGCAAGACGGCCTGAGACTGAATCGTCTGCCGCTACACCACTCCCCACCCTTGCCAGAACGCGCACCTTCTGCCGACTCAGCGCCAGAAAAGAAGGCCCGCCCGTTCGCTCCATGGCGACACGCCATGCGATCTCCGTCTCGGGTCCGTCACCCGGTCGTAGGTCCATCACGTTCGGGATCGCGCGAAGAGACGACAGCTGTTCGATCGGCTGATGCGTCGGCCCGTCCTCGCCGAGGCCAATCGAGTCGTGCGAGAACACGTACACGGTCGGCTGCTCCATGAGAGCAGCAAGACGGATCGCCGGACGCATGTAGTCGGAAAAGATCAGGAACGTCCCCGCGTATGGCCGAATCCCGCCATGCAACGTCATCCCGTTCATGATCGAGCCCATCGCGTGTTCGCGGACACCGTAATGCACGACCCGACCACCAGGCGATCCCGGCAGAAGGCTTTCCGCCCCCTTGATATCGGTCTTGTTCGATCCACCCAGATCGGCAGAGCCGCCGACGAGGTTCGGCATGCCCGCGGCCAAGCCCTGAATGACCTTGCCCGACCAGCCACGTGTCGCATCAGCCGATACCTCACTGGAAAGGTCCGGAACGTGTGCATCCCACCCATCGGGCAGCGTACCCGCCATCAGCTTCTCATACTGCGCCGCGAGCTCCGGGTACTGGTTCCGGTACGCCGCAAAGCGCTCATTCCACGCCTCTTGAAGGGCCCCGCCTTTGTCGACGCACTTCGCCCAATGCTCCCGAGCGCCCTCGTCAACATAGAATGGCTCCGTCGACGGGTACCCGAGGTTTTCCTTCGTCGCACGGATCTCTTCGTCTCCGAGAGGCGCCCCGTGAGACGATGCACTTCCTGCCTTGCCGGGGGAACCAAACGCGATCGTGGTGCGGAGCACGATCAGGGACGGACGGCCAGTCTCTTCCTTCGCTTCCGTAATGGCGAGGTCGATCGCTTCCAGATCATTGCCGTCGCTGACGTGAACGACGTGCCAGCCGTACCCCTCGAACCGTCTGGCCTGATCGGTCGAGGTGGACAGATCGGTCGATCCCTCGATCGTGATTCGGTTGTCGTCGAAGATCCAGATCAGCTTCCCGAGCTTCTGGTGCCCGGCGATGGCCGCAGCCTCGTGCGATACACCCTCCATCACGTCCCCATCGGAGCACAGCACGTAGGTTCGATGGTTGATGATCTGGTGGCCGGGACGGTTGAAGTGGGCCGCTAACCACCGTTCCGCCAGCGCGAAGCCAACCGAGTTCGCCACACCCTGCCCGAGAGGACCGGTGGTCGTCTCGACACCGGGAACGTGCCCGTATTCCGGATGGCCTGCCGTTGGCGCACCCCATTGGCGGAAATTTCGAATGTCCTCCTTGCTGATCTCATAGCCGCTCAAGTGCAGCAGCGAGTAGATGAGCATCGACGCATGCCCAACGGAGAGGATGAATCGATCACGGTCGAGCCAGGAAGGGTCCGCGGGGTTGTGGTTCAGGTGGCGGTGGTAGAGCACATACCCCACCGGAGCCAGTGCCATCGGGGTCCCCGGGTGGCCCGAATTCGCCTTCTGAACCGCATCCATCGAAAGGACGCGGACCGCGTCGATCGCCAGCTGTTCGGTCGAGTTCATTGTCATTCTCTGTTGATTTTCATTCCCGTCACCCGACAGCCCACCCCCGGCACACGCCGCCCCAGAATCGACCGGCGTCGCCACGTCGATCAGCCAACCACGAAGTTCACCAGTCGACCAGGAACGTAGATGACTCGACGTTCTTCTTTCTCTTCGATATACCGTGCGACGTTCTCTTCCGCGCGCGCAGCGTCGACGACGTCGGCCTCCAGCGCATCCACTCCGACACTGATTGTCGCCCGGAGCTTTCCGTTGACCTGAATCGCGACTTCGATCGTCGATTCGACCGCCTTGGCCTCATCGTATTGCGGCCAATTCCCACCGTCAAAAATGCTCCCCCCGTAGCCGAATCGCTCCCACAGTTCTTCGGCCATATGCGGTGCAAACGGCGCGATCATGACCACGATCGGCTCGATCTCGGACCGCACTGCGGAACGCCCACCCGCCCGGATCACGTTCAAACATTCCATCATCGCCGCGATCGCCGTGTTGTATCCGAGCGTCGGAATCTGCTCCGTGACCTGCTGAATGGTCTGGTGGATCTTCCGCTCCACATCGGGATCCGCGTCACCGTCGCCGGCGGAAACGGCCGTGTCCCACAGTCGATGGAGGAATCCGAACGGACCCTGAATCCCCTGCGGACGGTAGTCTCCACCCTCCTCGAAGGGCCCGAGGAACATGAGGTACGTGCGGAAGGTGTCGGCACCAAATTCCTCGATGATCGGGTCGGGCACGATCACGTTGCCTTTGCTTTTCGACATCTTCGCCCCGTCGGCGATGATCAGACCGTGGGCGCGAAAGACGTCGTACGGCTCCTCGAAGTCGATATGCCCCAGGTCCTTCAGCACCATCGTGATGAAGCGCGAGTAGAGCAGGTGCAGCACCGCATGCTCGTTCCCGCCGATGTAGGTATTCACTGGCAGCCAGCGGTCCGTAATCGGCTTGTTGAACGGTACGTCGTCGAAGTCCGTAGACGGATAGCGGATGAAGTACCAACCGGAATCCAGGAAGGTGTCGGACACGTCCGTCTCACGGCGAGCGTCCTCGCCACATTCCGGGCACGTCGTACGGTACCACTCCTCAACTCGAGCCAACGGGCTGATGCCGGAATCGTCGGGCTTGAAGTCCTCGACCCGAGGCAGGACCACGGGCAACTCCTCCTCAGGGACCGGGACCGGCCCACACGAGTCACAGTGCACGATCGGAATCGGCGGGCCCCAGTAGCGCTGGCGCGAAATGCACCAGTCGTGGAGCCGGAAGTTGACCTTCGCTTCGCCCCACCCCTGCTCCGCGGCCCAAGCTGTAACCGCCTTGACCGACTCCCTCACGTCTATACCTGAGAATTGACCCGAGTTCACCAGCCGTCCGGGGCCGACGTACGCCTCCTCGAGCGGAGCCTCCGCATCGTCACCGTCCGCCGCCACCACACGTATGATCGGAAGATCGAACTGCTCGGCGAACTCGAAGTCTCGGCTGTCGTGACCGGGCACGGCCATGATCGCGCCCGTCCCGTATTCCATGAGTACGTAATCCGCGACCCAGATCGGGATGAGTTCCCCCGTGGCCGGATTCCGGCAGAAGCCACCGGTGGGCACACCGGTCTTCGTCTTGTCGGTCTTCTGACGCGCGACCAGATCCTTCTTCCCGGCCTGGTCGACGTACGCGGACACCGGCGCACGCAGTCCGTCCTCGGTCACGGTCTCGACCAGAGGGTGCTCGGGTGACAGCACTACGTATGTCGCGCCGAAGATGGTGTCCGGGCGCGTCGTGTAGACCTCGATCTTCGTGCCGGTCTCATCACCGTCCGCATCTACGACAGGGAAGTGCAGCTGTGCACCCGTACTCCGCCCAATCCAGTTCCGCTGGGCCTTGAGCGTCGTATCAGACCAGTCGATGTGGTCGAGGTTCTCCAGGAGACGCTGCGCGTAGTCGGTGATACGGAAAAACCATTGCGCGATCCTCCGCTGTTCGACAGGCGTACTGCACCGCTCGCATTCGCCACCAACTACTTGCTCGTTGGCCAGCACCGTCATGCAGGACCGGCACCAGTTGACCGGCGCTTCCTTGCGTTCCGCCAATCCCGCCTTGAAGAACTGCAGAAAAATCCACTGAGTCCACCGGTAGTACGACGGGTCCGTCGTATCGACCGAGTGACTCCAGTCGAACATCCCACCGATGCGCCGCAGCTGTCGGGTGAAGTTCTTCACGTTCGACGGAATCAGATCCATCGGATGCGTGCCGATCTTCAGGGCGAAATTTTCGGAGTGGATTCCGAACGCGTCGAAGCCCATCGGCTCAAACACCGTCTTGCCGAGCAGCCGCTGATAGCGACCGTGAACGTCGGCCCCGGTGAACGCGTAGATGTTGCCGACATGCAGTCCCTCCGCGGAGGGGTACGGGAACATCATGAGGTTGTAGAACGGGTCCTCCGCGTTCTCCAACTCCTCACGCGTATACGTGTTGGTGCCGCGCTCCTCCCAGAGACGCTGCCACTTCTCTTCTACCGCGGACGGTACATACCCGTCCTTCTCTTCGTTCGCCATGACTGCTGAGCGGAATTCCGCCGGCTGATCGATGCTGCAGGGGGCGTAGCACCCGCACGATGCGCAGGGGCTGCGCGAGGAAGGGCAAAACTACATGGGCCGGGAAGTCCACCCAAGGGGCTCCCCGAAGCCCTGCATGCTTCCGCGCGTCAGATGCGATTGAGGGTGATCACGAGCGTAGCCGCCACAGACCCACTCCCGAAATCGAACTGACTCGCCTCATTCGTCAGTGTCATGAAGTCCTGGTCGTGAACCACCCGGAAGGAATCATCGCCCAAGGTGATGATTCCGTCCCGGATGTCGACTGTCCCGGAGCGGCTCGTGACTCCACCTGCCCCATCATCGAGGGTCGAGCCGACGATAGGAGGCTGCACGGAACCATCCACGGAGAGCGTGAAGGCCGCGCCATCCCGCTCGATAATGTCGATCCGACCCGAACTCACGTTGCTGGTGTACTCGTAGCCCGAGGCCAACCAGAGACCGCCGACATCACCGATCTCGAAGTCGAGAATCGTATCGCTCGCGCACGCGGACAGAAGGGAGATGCGACGGACTGCGCGCACGATGTCTCCGTAGGGGCGAGGAGCGGGTTAGAAAAAGGGCTTACCCTGATTCACCCGCAAAGGGCCATAGATCATGTATCTTCTGCGATCATGTCAAAATCCAAGAAGAAGATCTCGGGCGCGAGCCTTCGCCACGCATTCGAAGAGATCATCTGGCCGCGGAAGAGTCTGATCGGGCTCGGCCTGGTTCTGATACTTCTCAACCGTCTGTCCGGCCTGGTTCTGCCTGCCGCGTCGAAATACCTGATCGACGGTGCACTTTCCAACACCCCTGCGGTGGGAGATGACCCGCTGGGGCTCACCTCGATGCCCGACCCCAACGTCGTCCTCGGTGCCGTCGCACTCGCTGTCGTCCTGCAGGCCTCGACGTCCTACGCGCTCACCATGCTGCTGAGCGTCGAGGCGCAGCACCTGATCGCGAACCTGCGGGCCCAGGTTCAAAAGCACGTCCTGCAGCTCCCCGTACACGTCTTCGACAACACCAAGTCCGGTGAGCTGGTCTCCCGGATCATGGATGACGTAGAGGGGGTGAGAAACCTCGTCGGGACCGGCTTGGTACAGCTCGTTGGAGGCACAGTGACGGCGATCGTCGCTTTCACCTTCCTGGTGCGGATCAACCCGGTCATGACCGTGATCGCACTCGTGCCGCTGGCGGCGTTCGGCTTCGTTTCGACTCGTGCGTTTCAGACGCTTCGGCCGGCCTTCCGAGAGAGAGGCAAAATCAGGGCCGAGGTTACCGGACGGCTCACGGAGGCTCTCGGGGGGATCCGAGTCATCAAGGGCTTCCACGCGATCGACAAGGAAGGAGAGATCTTCCTCGAGGGTGTGATGCGGATCTTCAACAATGTGAAGACCACGCTCACGACCTCGAGCCTCGTCACCAGCCTGGGAACGTTCTTCATGGGGATGGCCAGTGTTCTCATCCTCGGATACGGAAGCTGGCTCATCGGTCAGGGCAGCCTCACCGCAGGAGACCTGGTCTCCTTCATCCTCTTCCTGGGATTCATGATCGCACCGGTCATCCAGATGGCGAACATCGGGACCCAGATGACCGAAGCCTTCGCTGGGCTGGATCGGACCGCCGAGCTCCTGGGGTGGCCCCAGGAAGATGACGACCCTGCGCGAATTGAAACGATGCCCGCAGTGGAAGGTCACATCGTCTTCGACGACGTCCACTTCCAGTACGAAGAGGACAAGCCCGTTCTCATGGGCGTCTCATTCGAGGCAAAGCCGGGCATGGTCGTTGCGTTGGTCGGGAGCTCGGGATCCGGGAAGTCGACAATGGCGGGACTCGCCGCCTCATTCCTGTCACCGAACTCCGGACGTGTCATCGTCGATGGAGTGGATCTTCGCACCGTGAAGCTCGCCAGCTACCGAAAGCAGTTGGGGCTGGTCTTTCAGGAGGACTTCCTTTTCGACGGCACCATCCGGGAGAACCTTCGGTTCGCGCGTCCGTCGGCCACCGACGCCGAGATCGATGACGCCGCAGAGAAAGCATACGTGACCGAGTTCTCGGACCGATTTCCGGACAAGCTCGGGACAGTCATCGGCGAACGTGGGGTCAAGTTATCCGGAGGACAGCGTCAACGCGTCACGATCGCTCGAGCGCTGCTTGCTGATCCTCGGATTCTACTCCTGGACGAGGCGACGTCATCGCTGGACACGGAGAGCGAGGCACTGATTCAGGCCAGCCTGGACGACCTCCTGCGCGATCGAACCACGATCGTCATCGCACACCGTCTCACAACAATTCAGAGGGCAGACCTGATTCTGGTTCTCGAGGGCGGAGAGATTGTCGAACGAGGACGCCACGACGTGTTGATGGGTATGAAGGGCCGGTACCACCAGCTCTCCACGGTTCAGGCACGCAGCTGACTCAGTTGCCGAACAGATATCCGAGCGAGAACGTCACGTACTCCCACGAG
>JAPPOV010000051.1:0-25683 GCA_028873595.1 Gemmatimonadota bacterium
ATACTACTCCCTCAGGAGTGAAAGCGACTTCGACTGAGCGCGGGGCTGGATCTCGCCGATCAGGCGCACTCGTTGTTGGGGTCTCCGCCATCGTAGCAATTGGAGTCGGGTATTGGCAGCTCTCCGACCGAGTGCACTCCTCAGAGGCTGGACCGTTAGATGAGAATCTGATCGCTGTTATCCCATTTCGGGTCTCCTCAACAGACGACAGGGTTACGATTCTACGAGAAGGTGTAATTGACATGCTGGCGCCGATGCTTCCGGAGGAGCCTCGGATCGTCGATCCCGGAGCAATGGTCAGCGCTTGGCGAAGGCTTGTCTCTGATGACCGAGAAGTTTTGAGTGAATCGCAAGCCGTAAGTCTTGCAGGTGACCTCGGAGCGGGAAGGGCCTTGGTTGGCTCTATAGTCGGAGGTGGGGAGAGCTTTGCCATGAACGCTCGCCTTCTTGATGTCTCCACCGGAGAAGCCGTCGGCGATGCAACCGTAGATGGGTCAGCTGACCGGTTACGGGAATCCGTGAGCCAGCTCGCCGGACAAGTATTGTCTATGGAAGCCGGGGCTGATAAGGGACAGGTCGACTACCTGAACGATGTCCCAATGGATGCGCTACAGGCCTATCTGGAAGGGAGACGTGCATACCGGCAAACAGCTTACGTTGAAGCTCGCGGTGCCTTTTCTAGGGCACTCGATATCGACAGCACTTTCGCGCTCGCTGCTCTGGGAGCCGTAGATGCTGTGCAGATGGGGTTGGATGCAGATCGCTTCAATTTCGGTGCTCGAGCTCGCCGACTCCTGGTGCAGAGTCTTGATCGGTTACCGCAGCGAGACCGGGATTTCGTGGAGATCTGGCTTGACTACTCCGGTACTCGGATCAGTGCCGTTGAACGGGTGGAGAAGGGGCAGGAACTGGTGCGGCGCTTTCCAGACAAGGCGGAGGCTTGGTACCTGTATGGCGACGCTTTTTTTCATGCTCAATATAGAGTTGCCGAGTCGGATTGGGGGCGTCAGGCACTTGAAGCATTCGATAGGGCGATCGAGCTCGATCCAGGGCTGAGGGTGGTGGATCAGCACCGGACTTTTGACATCTATTTGTCGGACGATACGGTGGGTTTACGCGCGCTCGTGGCATCTGAAGCAAGTTCAGACGTCATGTCCGAGAGTGTAATCATGGCACGAGCAGCGATGGCTTATATCCTCGGCGAGCCTGAAGCGCTCGAATGGTTTGAAGCCAACTTGGAATCTTTGCCTTTCCCCGCGGCACAGCTAGTTGCTGCCGTGGCAGCTTGGCCGACCGCCACAGTGCCTACGAGGCTTGCCGACCGAATTTTTGATCAAATGGAGCGGTCAGCTTTTGCCGAGGCCGATCATCGTCAGGCACTACTACAGCGCTATGCCTATCTCCGGAGTGGAGGGCGTGGAGCCCAGGCAGATGAGCAGTTGAGGGTTATCGAAGCAGAATATGGACCGAGGCCTGATTCCTGGGTTAGTGCATATCTGTATTGGGATGGGTTACGCGAGTCTGCCGTGGCCGCGGTACCCAGGCTCGAAGCACAAATTGATGGGGGTAACGGGCCGATCACCTACGCAGACGGCGGTCAGAGCGCTTGTATTCTTGAGCTTTGGCGGCTTCGTGAAGGGGATACTTCAACCGTCACGAGTACGATCGAGCGGTTGCGAGCTGGGGCGGATGATCCTGATCCGGCGCACGGACACAACGCGCTCTGCGCTCTCACTCTTGAAACGATAGCAGCTGATCGAAAAGACTCTCCTGGTGCGGATGGTCTACTCAATCAGCTTGTGCAGGTTTTGGACGAAGGGCCAGCGCAACGTCCGAATTGGGTGTCTCTCGAGGCTGCTTGGATGCTTGAGGACCGTGGGGATGTCGGGGCGGCGGCCAGAGTGGCCGGGTACGTGTCCGGTACTGATCCATATTCATTCGCTGCTTCCACGGTACACCGAGAGGCCGCGCGACTGAGCCTCGCCGCGGGAGATAGTGCGAAAGCAAGCCATCGCTTCCAGTGGTATATCACTGCTCGTCCGGACCCTGATCCTGAGTTTCTTGCTCTTGATCGTGAGATGAGGGCCACGATGGGAGTACCACGTCGTTAGCCGCTGGACGTCGGAAAGACTGCATTCTTTCGATCAGGAAACAGAGTGAGGACGGTGGATGCAGACGGGTCGAACCAAGCCGCATCACTGAATTAATGTTGGTAACGTCTACTGGCCCCTGTGATCTCGCTCAGTTGAAAGGCTCTTCCACACGGGTGTGTTAGAAGTAGCTAAGCCAGGGCTTATCTCGCTTCTCTCGATGCTTGTAGTCGGCAAAGGCCTTCGCAATGGGGTGATGCACTAGGATCAAGATGGCCGCGCCTGCCCAGATCCACGCCACACTGTCGAGACCAAAACGATCATTATGGGTCGGCCCGACCGTGAGATACAGCACCCAGTAGGCCGCCAAGAGCACGTACAAGTGCAAGACGTAGATGAACATCGGCACGGATCCAAATGCTTGGATCGAGCGCAGGATCCTATTTTCTGAGTTGAGCGATTCGAGCCAGGCCAGCAGCAGGAAGCCGACACCAAGAGTTACGAGAAGGTATGCGAGTGAGGGTGGGTATTTCGTGAAGTTCAGGAAGGACATCACGGTCTCGATCACTGTCGGCTGCAGGGTCCACGGTGCCGCCTCTCCGTAGAGGTTGAGCCCCCGGAGAAGGAGCAGAAGCACGAGACAGGACACTCCGAGGCCGACGAGGATCCTGCGTCTCGTCAAGAGCGGTACTGATCGAGCATAGAGGGGGCCCGCAAAGTAGCCGAGCAAGATCACGCCGAACCATGGCAGAACCGGGTACGACAAGCTGATCGTCAGCCCTGCGATTTGGCCGAGATCACCACCGTCGTGCAGGATCGCCCACGGCACGTAGCCGAGTGCGCCCGGTGCAAAGGCGATCGGGGCCAAGGCATTGTGTCCGGTCACGATGAGCAGCCCTAGAGCACCGATTGCCCAGTAGTTGAGGCGACACGCAGCAGAGAGCCCAAGCAAGCATATCCCAATTGCGAAGAGGACCTGCAGGAAGAGGAAGGTCGGGTAGCTGTCAGCCCACACGAGGTAGTAGAGCACCACTTCGATGAGAATGATCACGAGGCCGCGCTTGAACAGGAACGAGGAGGGTGAGCGGTACTCACCCCTGGCTCGATGGGCGTAGAGCCACGCGGAAAGACCCGCGAGAAAGATGAACACGGGCGCACATAGGTGTGTGACGTACCGGGTGAAGAACAGGTCTGGATCGATCGTATCGTAGATCGGGTCACCCGTCCGCACGTGCATGTAAAATCGCTCACGAACGTGATCGAGCATCATGAACAGGATGACGATCCCACGAAGCATGTCGAGGGAAGCGATTCGTTTGGAGGAACTGTTCATTGTTCGACTTTGGAGGGATGGGGCACCTGTCCGGGCGGCTGAGTTTTTGACAGCCTAGATCCCCGGCTGTCATTTCAAAGAACGGCTGTGGCGCGACCGCTGCATCGTGAGCCCCCAAGGATCTGAGGCATGTACATCTTTTTTCTCGGCACGTCCACCTTCCTCGTGGGACTCCTCGTCGGTCTGGGCGTCTGGTTGTGGGCCCGACTCCGGCATGAGGGTGTCGTCTCGGATCTCAAAGATCAGGTCACCAGGGTGGAAGCAGCTCGGCAGGCTGAGGTCGAGAAGACGCAGTGGGCAAGCAACACCCAGCAGGGGATGCGGGACGTCTTTCAGGCATTGGCGGGAGAGGCGCTGAAGTCGAACTCGCAGGCCCTAACTGCGGAGACGAAGAAGGACATCTCCGGAGTGGTGGCCCCGCTTCAGGAAAAGCTGAAGACCCTCGACGAACACGTGAGAGCACTCGAGAAGGCGCGCACAGGTGCGTATCGGGGCATCGAAACGCATCTCGAGACGCTCATGAAAGCCCACGGTGAACTTCGCGATTCCACCATCTCGTTAAAGTCGGCGCTTCAGTCTTCGACGGTTCGAGGACGATGGGGAGAAATCCAGCTCAGGCGATGCGTCGAAATGGCGGGAATGGAGAGCAATGTGGCCTTCACCGAACAACTCACCACGGAAGGAGGGCGACCCGACCTCGTGGTGAATCTGCCGAACGCGGGGGCTTTACCCATCGACTCCAAGGTGCCCCTGAATGCGTACCTCTCGGCCATGGAGAGCTCGGATCCGGACGTCCGCAAACAGCAACTCGTGCGCCACGCCAAAGCGGTCCGGAGCCGGATCAACGAGTTGGGACAGAAGAAATATTGGGATCAGTTCGAAAAGGCTCCCGAATTCGTCGTGATGTTCGTCCCGAACGAGGCCTGCCTCGCCGCTGCCTTTGATGTCGACCCAGGGTTGCTCGAGGACGCGATCGACAAGAAGGTGCTGATCTGCTCACCGGTTACGCTCGTCGCCTTACTTCGTGCGGTGGCATATGGCTGGCAGCAAAGGAAACTGACGGAGAACGCGCAGCAGATTGCGGGATTGGGTAAAGAGCTGTTCGATCGAACGAGAGTTTTTGTCGGCCATCTGGGAAGACTGGGAGTCAACCTCAACAAGACGACCGACGCCTTCAACAAATCGATCGCGTCGCTCGAGCGCCGTGTGATGCCGACCGTCAGAAAGCTCAAGGAGTTGGGCGATTTCGAAGGGGACATCGACGTCCCCGAACCAGTCGAGCTTCTCTCGACGCTCCCGAAGCAAGTGGGTTCCGGAACAGAGGTGGAACAGTAAGGGAGTGCGACGTGTGAGACATCAGTTCGGCCAGGTGACTTCGCCCGAGTCGAACAGGGCGTCTATCTCGGTCCGCAGCAGCGACGAATAGCTCGTCCCGCTCGACGGCCGGCGATTCAAGAGTACGACGTAGTTGATACCGTCGCCTCGTTGGCGGGCGAGCGTGTTCGTACCCGGAAGGCTTCCCGTGTGATTGCGCCGCCACGTCGAGCTTTCCGAACCGCTTCGCGGGGCACCGATGTTCGGGCCCGAGACATAGTATGCGTCGAGATACGCGAGCAGCGGACGCGTCGCCGACACGAGTCCTCCTTGGGCGATGCGGGCCTCGTGGTCCCAGCCACCGTCGGGGAGGCGGACGAGCGGTCCTGTGGGATCGAAGACGCTCTGGACCATACGGTCGTCGTCGTACCACGGCTCTCGCGAGTCGCGGTCGGGGGGGAAGGTGCGTCCCTGAATGAGGTCCGTCGGGTCCACGCCCAGCGGGGCGAAAATTTCGTCGTGTACGTACTCGAGATATCCCCGGCCACTGACTTGCTCGACGATGAGCCCGAGGACCAGGAAGCCGACGTTCGAGTAGGCGTACGTGGTGCCTGGTGCGTGTTCGAGCGGATGGCCGAGAATCCAGCGCACCGTGCGTTCACGACCGGGTGGGCTTGCTACACCCATCTGTTGGGACACGAGGACTTCACGATACGTCAGGTCCCCTGCGATATCCCGATCCCAGCCACCTTCGTGCAGGAGGAGATGCCCCACGGTCACATCGCCCAGCCGGGCGTCCCCGAGCGTCGGGAAGGGAGCGAGGTCGAGAATCCCGGGTTCGGGTTGGCCCACTTCGAAGACCCGATCGTCTAGGCTGAGGGCGCCATCCGAGATTAAGCGTCGAATGGCTGCGGCAGTGATGGGCTTGGAGACGCTGGCGAGCCGCATCATAGCGTCATCGGGAAGGGACGCGGTCTCGGCGTCATCGACGAAGCCGAAGCCCTTTTCGTAGACGATGGTCCCACCGCGCATCACCCCGACGGCTGCAGCTCGGATGCCATGCACGGTCATGAACTCGTTGAGCAGATCGTCCAGCTCCGCCATCGGTAAGGGCGGATCCTCGGGTTTGTCAATGATCCCGGGCTCGGAAGGCGTAGTGCATGCCAGGAGAGCCAGAAGCAGCAGCAGGGGAGCCCGGGCTTTCGGGGCCTGTATGGATCGACGCATGTCAATGTGGCGAGGAAGGAGCAAGGTTCGTGAACCCGATCTTAGCCATCCTCTGGTTATGCAGCGACGGCTCGTTCTTCTTGAACCATCAGGCAGGGGGCTTCGGCAGCGGAGCCTCAGGGGCCTATCAGGGACTCGGCGACGGTCGCTGGTCAGCGACCGGGACTGGGGCGACGGGTACGCTGATCCTTCACTGGACCCGTGGAGAGCGCACCGAGTGGGCTCTGGAGATCGATTACCAAAGGAACGAACTCTATCTCAACCTCAATCGCTGGCTGTGCGGCAAAAACGAGTGTTGCTCCTGAATGAGAGCGTGAGGTGCTCGAGGAGCCGTTGGCCGATCTCAGCACCGATGCTGGAGGCGAGCGAGCAGCTTCGAGTTCCCATCGAAGGGTACCTCGAAGGACCAAGTTGACGTCTTTTGCCAGTTGGCAGACTATGCTCGCTTGTCATCTCGAACGGAGGTTACTCAGAAGTGGCCAGGATTTTTCTCACGCATCGTGTCCGTAACTATGCGGAGTGGCGCAAAGAATACGACGCCGACGCCGAGCGGCGGTCGGGGGCAGGGTTGTCGGAAGTGGGTCATTACCACAGTGCGGATGATCCCAATCAGTTCCTCATTGTCTGGGACAGCGAGCACTCCGTGGAGGATACAGAGGCCATGTTGAACGGGATGATGTCGGATCCTGATCTGGCGCGCCTCATGGAAGAGGCGGGCGTCCTTGAAAAGCCGGATTTCTGGGTGGCGTAGGGCCGTCACTCAAGGTAGCTGACAGCCCTCGGCACTCCGGTGCCGGGGGCTTTTGCGTGCACCGAAGATCCCCGCTGTCGTTCTCGCTGAATTCCTGCGAGAGACAGGCATCATCGTCCTCGCACACAGGCCGTCCACGCATGCCGGTCGGGCAAGGATCACGCGGCGTTCCTCAGCCGGTGAGCGCTCGGCCTCGATCCTCTGAGGAGCGTCCGGTCACTGAGGGAGTGAGCAAGCGACTCGAGAAGGAGCCGCTGGGCGTCATCAGCCTCGGCTGATCCGTCAGCGTCTGCCGGACGCGAGCGTGGTAGCTGGTTCGCTCGCGAAACGCGTTGCTTTGGTCAGGCCGGGGTAGGGCGTGCGGTTCTTCCAGATCAGCCACATAGACATCCCGAGGGCGGCCAGCGCCGCGACCCCGACCGGCCAGCTCTCGACCGAGAGATCGACGTCCTGCGTGGCTAGGTACAGCGCGAGTCCGTTATTGAGGATGTGCCACAGCATGGCCGGGAACACGGAGCCAGTCATCAGTACGACGCTGGCGAGGATCATCCCCAGAACGGCCGTGCCGGGAATACGGAAGAGCTGGAAGTGAAAGAAGCCGAACATGAGTCCGGTGACCAAGGCGATCAGGGTCGGGCTCCAGCGTGTCCGCAGACCGTGAATGAGGATTCCGCGAAAAGTGAGTTCCTCCACGATTCCGGGGATGACCGACATCATCACGATGATCTGCCAGACCGGAATATCCGGTGGGAGCAGGGCCTGGCCGAAATTTTCGAGCATCTCCGGCGGCACGGGTATGAAGAGGTTCACGAACTGGGCGACGATCGTAAACGCAAGCAGGCCCGCGGGTGCACCTAGGAGGACCGCGATCCACACCCCGGGTTTTGGTGCGCGCAGAGCCAGGGCTTCGACCGGGTCCAGCTTGAAGATTCGTATCAGGATCAATGGGAAGGCGAGGAAGACCACACCCACGTTCATGAAGATGGTGACCCGCAGATCGTCCCAGGCCAGATTGAAGTCGATCAGTACCTTCACCGCCCAGAACAGCATGAAGAGCCGCAGGACTCTGGCTCGGAAGAGCGCAGGCCCGCCAAGGAATTCCGCCCGGGTGGTATCGCCCGTGATCACGGCCTCATCGCTGAGTGCCCGGACTGAAAGGCTCGTGACCCAGGCGGCGACAGCGGCCGTGATGCTCCACGCGATGCCCACGGCGAGCCAGCTGGGCTGACCGACAAGCACGTCACGAACGGCGATGCTGACGTTGGCGATCGGTACGACGATAATCGCCGATTGCAGTTGGAGGTTCGGGAGGAGTGGAGCCAGCGTCGGAGCAATCATCCCGAGCAACACGGGGGTCAGCCACAGCTGTGCCTCCTTGAAGCTCTTCGCATACGCGGAGGTCAGGAGTAGTAGCCCGGCCGTGAGGGCCACGATAGGCAGGTAGAGCACGAGAAGAATCGCCGCCGTGCCGGGCGTGATGGACACAGCGAAGCTGCTGCCGACCGGGATCAGATCCAGGCCCAGATAGACCCAGAGGTTCACGACCTGGACGACGGCGATGGCCAGTGCAACGGCGATCACAGCCAGCAGCTTTGCGGTCACGATTTCGTCGCGGGACGCGGCTGTGGTCAGGATGGTCACGAGCGTACCACGCTCCTTTTCCCCGGCGAGCGTGTCGACGGCCAGCACCGAGCCACCCATCACCATCAGCATCACGAGAAAGAGGGTCAGGAAGCGGCCCATACGCGCACCCTGCACCTCGTCGAGGCTCGCCACATTGGCCGTATCGAACACCGCAACCTCTGCGGGAGGGATCGGGAAACCCGCAGCAATGAGCACGGAGTCTCGCCGATCCGAGCGGATGTCGATCAGTCGGTCCGATAGCTCGTCTGCGCCGTTGCGCGACGCAGTACGGTCGGATTTGATAACCAGGCGAAACACCGGTGTATCGTCGAAGTCGTCGAGACCGGGCCGAAGAGTCGAGTCGGCCTCGGCCGCCTCTTGCCACTCTCTGGCCGAGAGCGCTTCGAGGTAAAAGTCCAACTCGTCCGCTTCGAGGGCAGCCCGCGGGTCCTCCACCTCGACGCGCGCTAGGCGAACGCCGTCGCTCTGGGTTGTCTCGGACCCTAGGTGATCCCTCAGAAGGTCGCCGGCCATGGCACCCTCCGCTCCCGTGACCGCGAAGGTGTACGTCCGGGTCGACTCCCGTTCGACTCGACGATCCTCCATCTGGACCGAAATGAGCAGGATGACCGGCATCAGCAGCACGGGCAGCACGATCGACATCAGTACCGTGCGGACGTCCCGGATGAGTGATCTCAGCTCGAGGCCGATGATCGCCCGAACGGTAGGCGTGATCTTCAACCGACGACCTCGTCGCTCACCATGCCGATTGCATCGTCGGAGCCACTCGAGTTGGCGTAGTGGACGAAGATGTCCTCGAGGTAGTGGTGTCCGGTGCTTTGGCGGAGGCCGTCGAGCGTATCGGTGGCTAGGATCCGCCCGTGGTGGATGATCGCGATCCTGTCGCAGAGTTGCTCTGCTTCGCTCATGATGTGCGTCGAGAAGATGATGGCTTTCCCGTCGTCCCTCAGCTTGGCGATGATGTCGCGCAATTCGATGGCGTTGAGGACGTCGAGGGCGACGGTGGGCTCGTCGAAGATGAGTACCGGTGGGTCGTGAGCGACGGTGCGCGCGATGGATACCTTCTGCTTCATCCCCGAAGACAGCTTTTCCACTCGGGAGTCGGAGAAGGACTCCATGCCGAACCGGTCGATCAGGTACTCGACCCGCTGCTCCAGCCGAGCCTTCGGATAATTGTTGACCCGAGCAAAAAAACGAAGCGTTTCGCGAGGGGTGATCTTCGGGTACAGTGCGGTCGAGGCGCTGTAGAACCCGAGGCTCGCCCGAACCTGCTCCGCGGCTTCACGCACCTCATGCCCGTGGACCCAAGCGTTGCCACCGGTCGGTGCCAGTACCGTTGCGAGCATTCGAAGCGTCGTTGTCTTGCCCGCTCCGTTCGCTCCGAGCAGACCCAGTATTTCGCCTGACTCGCAGGTGATATTGACGGAGTCGACGGCGCGGACTTCTCCTCGCCCGTCGTCGTAGAACACCTTGGTCAGATCTTCCGTGCGCACACGTACTTCCGGCATGGACACTCCTACGCCTGAGCCTTGCGGTTGGTGAAGCGGGTCTTCAGGAATTTGCTGAGTCCGCCCTCCTGCGAGCCGACCATGACTTCCTCACTACTCATCACCCATTGAGCGAACCCGATGGCGAGGGCGACGCACAGCGACATGACGCCCAGCGACGTGACAGCGAGCAGCGGGTCGGACGTGCCCATGATGGCTGCCTTGATCACCATGACCATGTTTACCACCGGGATCAGCGCCAGCTGCATGGTGAATTCGATGTCTGGATCCTGCAGGAAGAAGGCCGGCATGATCATGAGAAAGTAGAACGGCATGATCATCGATTGGCCCTCTTTGAACGTCTTGGCAAAGACCGCGAACATGAGCATCCCGGCTGAGACGAACAGCCCCAGTAAAGCGGTGCCCACTGCGATCACGACGAGCGCCGAGGGGGGGATTCCCCCGGAGGTTGCGAGCGCGCGGCTCTCCTCCCCCGCCACCGGCGCCAGAATCCATTGGAGTGAGAGGGTGAGCGCGGCCAGATTCAGCAGACCTCCCGCCATCCCGAAGACAGCGACATATAGGTATTTGGCGGCGGCGACGTTGGCTCTGGGGGAGGCCACCGACATGAGTGTCTCCCACGTCGAGCGTTCCCGCTCGCCTGCCGTGGCATCGATGGCGGGATAGAACGAGGCGATCGTTACCATGAGCAGGGTGAGCATGGGGACAAGAACTCCGAGCAGGAACCGGGTCATGTCCTCAGATGACGCGATGTTCTCCCGCGTGATGAGGAAGTCAGCCCAAACGGTGTCATCCACACCGAGTGCCTGTCTCTCCCGGTCGACCCAAGCGAGACGATATTCCTCGATTTCCGCCTCCAGTCTGGACCTGGTCGAGGCACTCCGGTCACGCGCCTCGTTGAAGGAAATCACCAAGCCGAAATTTCCATCGAGCGCCGCGCCACCTTCACTTGGCGGCGTGAATTCGAGCAAGGCGTCGAGGTTTCCCTGGGCAATGCGGCTGATCAGGCCTGCTCGGTCAACGTCGGACTCGATGACGTCGAAGCGGTCGTTCGCATCAAGCGAGTCGACGAACACAGAGTGTGCGGTCGGGGAATCGAGGATCACGACCCGTGACGTCATCCGGGAAGATTGGCCCTGGACGAAAGAAATACCCGCGAACGCAGCCCACAGAAGGGCGGGGTACAGTACGACGGGCAGCACGATGCTGTAGATGACGATGTTCCGCTCACGTAGCGCGCATCGAACCTCGTGCCTAAACAACGTCCAGATCTGGCGAAGGTCCACAAAAAGCTCCAGAACTCGTGATTGGCGCGATAGTGCGTCCCCACCGGGAGCGGGACGAGGGTTGTCGGGCGGCGGCGGCTCCTCGGACAACGTGGCCGGTCGCTAACGGGTGGAGAGTCCCTTGCGACCGGAATGTAACTCGCCAATCAATGCGGACGTACCGATCAAATAGGGTAAGGCCATGAGTTTCAGCTACACCGAAGGGCCGCTTATCCGCTTCGAGAAATGTAGGAAATCTCTGGATAATCGTGCGTAGGCCTTCGGCGCGGATGTTGTATCTTACCCTCCGAAACCCGTGAGCTGGGTAGCGTCCACAGGTATGGAACATGTAGGCCGCCCAATGTTCTTTACGGTGCACCTGACACAGGTGCGTCAGGATCACCTTCTGCCTGAGAATTGGACATGAAACTTCGAATCGTGGTAGCCGTGGTGATGATCGTGGCCCCTATGCCTGTCGCCGGACAGGGCTTCGGCCTGGGCGCTCACGCAGGATTCAACGGATTCGGTGCGGATGCTGGGGTGGCGCTCAGCTCGCGCGTCGTGCTTCGAGGGGGACTGTCTGTGGTACCCGATGACTATTTCCTCATCAACCTTTTGCCGGCTGATGTCTCGGGTATCGACTATGAGGTGCTCCTTCCTCAAAGGACCCTGCGCTTGGGCCTAGATCTCCACATCCTCGGGCCACTGCGTCTTATGGGTGGTGTGATTCATCGAAATCAAGATCTGATTGCGGAGGCGATGGTGACACAAAGCATCGACATTGGTGGCACCACCTATACCCAGTCCGGAATGGTGCAGGCGACGCTAGACCAGAGTTCGCTCATGCCTTTCGGTGGGATCGGGTTCGGGAACTTGTCGTCAGGGTTCGGTCTCTACTTGGATATTGGGGTAGCCTACTCAAGCGAGGCGGCGATTGTGATGAGTGCCAGTGGCGAGCTAGCTACGGCGCCCGGTATCGACGACTCTTTGCAACAAGAGGCTGACGAGTTTTTCTCGGATGCACCGCCGATTCTGAAGCACCTTTATCCGTTGGTACAAATCGGGCTGAAGTTCGGCCTCTAGCGGTTACTTTGATCTCGGCTCGTCTTGGAAGGCAGATTGGATGCTCGGGCCAAACGACGTGTGTCCGACGAATGTTCCCTCGTCAGGAATCAGGGACGAAGGGCTCTTGGAGGGAAGTCCCGACACCTGTCCTGTACTGTCCTTCTGTCGCGAATAAGGGACATTCTTGATTGATTCGACGGTTCGTCTCGCTAACTGAGTCTGGCTGAGGCGGATGTAACGCAAGCGGAGCGTGGGCGCCGCAGATCAATCCTCGGTAAGGATCAATTTGTTGTACTCGAGAAGTTCGGGTCGGTACTCGAAGTGGATGTTGTCGAAATGGGCCCACTTGCCCCCCCACAGGAAACCGTGGCTCTCGAAGGCTCGCACAACGGAGGCTGGCGGACTCCAGCGCTGTTCCATCGGAATCTGGTGCCACCCTCTACCATTCCACGCGCGGGTCCAGCGCCAATAGACCTGCTGTCCATCGTATGAGCGGGGAACTAGGTCGACGGCGAGCCCCCAGGCATGTTGACTGCGCCGGGGCGTGCCCGCGATTCCTCGGTCAATGAGCGAATAAGCGATGTCCAACTCGTCGATCCACTCAGCGACCTTCAGCTCGACGGTCGCTAGAGCGCGAATTTCGCGTTCAACGTCTACAAGTGCCTGGATTGCCAAGTCGTTAAGGAACACGCGTCGACCAAGAAACGTCGAAGAGCTGGCGTGCTCTCTGATCTGACTTTCTGATCGACCCCAAAGGGCCTCCTGAACGTCGGTGCAGTGTCGGATTGGCTCCTCTGGGGGGGCGATAGGCTCTTCAGGAAACTCTAAGGGATAAATATAGAAGACGGGATCGCACTGCTCTCGGCGATCGAGTCGGGCGGACGATAGCATGCGCCCATCCTCGAAGTGGATCGCAGAGGCTTTGATAAAGAAAACCAGATCATCCTTCTGGTATGAAACTGAGTCGATCAGTGAATCGTAAACATGGACGAAGGCACGAACTCGAGGATCTGCCCGAAGCTCGGCTTCGGTAGGCTCGGCGACCACAGAGCGACCCGCTGGTGCCCTGGGCTCCGGCTCGGGCTTCTCGAAATTGGAAACGCGGTCGACTAGTGTGCTGACCTCGTGCTGCGACCTGGACTCATAACCCGTCAATCCTATAACACCGCATACGAGGAGACTCGGAATGCGGACCCAGTAGGGCAGGGTTATTCGCATGGGCGAACTCATGATGTCATGAGGGCAGGTCGATTTGTTGAAACGAAACTCATTCAGAATACCAATCGTGATGAAAAAGGCCACGCTTAACGCCAATTCGGAAGCCCTGCTGGAACCGAAAATCCCCAGGAATCAATCGGTCCGTCGAACGGGAAAAGTCATTCGAATAGGAGTTGATACGAATACGGTATCCAACCGAAGAGGCGTTTGGTCTTGGATGTCTTCTGGTCCAAGGAACCGGTTTTTCTTTTGCATCTTTTGCGCCTAGTATCAGATTACTGACTGTCAGTTATGCGGATTCTGTGCCCGATATAGTCGATTGTCAGAAGTCGTGAATCGTCCTCGGTCCGAGGCCCAATTCAGGAAAATCGGAATGCCACCTGCCAAGACCCGCCCCGGCCTTATCGATCTGCTCGCTGTTCTACTTGTGACGTTGGCGCTGGCTCTGCCCGCGCCCGCGACGGCTCAAGAAGGGGGTGAGCCAGATGAAGTGACCTTCAGCCGCGACATCCTGCCCATCTTCCAGCGTAGCTGCATCAACTGCCATCGTTCCCAGGGCGTGGCCCCCATGTCATTGCAGCGGTACGAGGACGCCCGCCGCTATGCGCGTCGAATCGCTCGCCGGACGGAGATCCGGGATCGCATGGGTGCGATGCCCCCCTGGTATGCCGAGAAGGACATCGGGATTCAGCATTACAAGAACGATCCCTCGTTGACGGATGACGAAGTTGCGATGATCGCCCAGTGGGTCGAAGACGGCGCACCGGAGGGTGATCCCGAGGACGCACCGCCGGCACTCGAGTTCGACAACTCGGGCGCATGGACGCTAGGAGAGCCCGATGTCGTCGTGACGACGGATGAGTTTCTCGTAAAGGCCGGTGAGCCGGACTGGTGGGGGGATATCGCGCCGGTCCGGATTCCGATTGACGAGGACCGTTACGTAAAGTCCGTGGAGATCCGCGAGATCAACGACGTTCCCTCCGAGGGAACGGGTCGTGAAACGGTCGGCGGGCGCTTCGTGATTCACCATATGGTGTGGGGTACGGTGAACGAGGAAGGCCGCGGTCGTCGGCAGACCTGGCCTGTTCACGAGGTCGGGCGCAACGGCGATATGTTCGATCCAGATGCGGGTCGTCTTCTGACCGCAGGGTCGTACATCGTTTCCGAGTCGACCCACCTCCACTCAAACGGTCGGGATACGAGGGCACGTCTCCAGTTCGGGTTCACGTTTCACCCCGAGGGATACGAGCCGAAGTACCGTGAGTCGATTCTGGGCCTCGGCAATGGCTCCGACATCGATATCCGTGCGGGCGAGAAGGACCAGGAACTCCACGCGTACACGGTCCTTCAGACACCGACGAAGATCGTCTCGTTCGAGCCGCATCTGCACGCGCCAGGCGACCGAATGTGCCTCGAGGCGATCTGGGGCTTCAACGTCGAGACGCTCTCCTGCGTCGGGTACGACCACAACTGGGTCCGGACGTACGCGTTCGAGGATGACCACCAGCCACTGCTGCCGGCCGGTACGGTCCTCCACATCACAGGCTACATGAACAATACCGAGGAGAACTTCAACGTCCCGGATACACGGAACTGGCAGGGCTCCGGGAACCGCTCGGTGGCCAACATGTTCATTGACCTCGGCATGAGGCTGTCGATGACTCAGGAGCAGTTCGAAGAGGAGATGGCGATCCGTCGTGAGCGCCTGGACCTGGGGCCGAACGACCACGTCATCGGGTGCCCGCTCTGTCTTGTCATCCCGGAAGGTGGTCGATGACTCCATGCCCTCGGATCGTGGTGCGTGTGGTCGCGGTCGCGGCCCTCGTCGGAGCATCGCTCGTGAGCGCGCAACGGGCCGATGGGCAATTGGCGTACCAGACCGGTCAGAACGTCTCGCCGGCGTATGAAGGCTGGATCCAAAACGACGATGGCTCGAAGACGTTGGTGTTCGGGTATATGAATCGGAACTGGTCGGAGGAACTCGATGTTCCTGTGGGGGAGAACAACTTTTTCTCTCCCGGCCCCGAGGATCGTGGGCAACCGACGCACTTTCGACCCCGTCGCAACCGGTTCGTATTCATGGTCACGGTTCCGGCGGACTTCGACGAAGAACTGGTATGGACCCTGACCACACAGGGCCAGACTGAGCGTGCGTACGGAACGCTGGGGATCGACCAGGCGCTCGATGACATTGTGATTGCTTCCGAGACCGGTGCGCTCGGAATCGGGGCAAGCAATGCGGAAATACGAGCCAACCAGGCCCCTGTGATCACGATTGAGAGTGGCAGTGAGTACAGCGTCCGTGTGGGTCAGCCCGTGGAACTTGCTGTCCGCATGGAAGACGACGGCTTAGTCGCAGCGTACGACAACTGGGTGGAGCGGCAGGAGCGTGCTGCGGCGGCTGAGGCGGAGCGAGAGGGGCCACCGCGACTGAACCGAACGCAACTTCGTCCTCCGACGCGGATCACCGTGCAGAAGGCGGTCTGGCACCACGTTGCGTGGTTTCTGTACCGAAGCGACTCGGACGGCACGCCGACGTTTGACCCGCCTCAAGTCAAGACCTGGGAGGACACGCGCACGGGAGCCAATTCGCCATGGGCTCCGCTCTGGACCCGCACGCCAATCCCCGAGGATGGCATGTGGCGCGCCACGGTCACCTTCGATCAGCCGGGTACCTACATACTGCGCGCTCGTGGGGACGACGGTGCGCTGTACCACGATCAGGATGTGACGATCGTGGTCTCAGCGATCGCGTCTCAGCAGGACGGCTGAACGGACGCAGAACCCGTGGTGGACCGTGCTATCGGCTCGTGGTCAGTCGCCGACTCAGCTCGCGTAGTCTCAATCGTGAGTCAACGTCGTAGGCCTGCGCGTGGGCACGCCGCGGAGTCATCTGATTGAAGAACTGGCCGCCCTCGACGTCGTCGAGGATGAGTTGCATCACGGCGTCGGCCCCCTCATCGATCGTCGCCCGGGGAGTCACGCCGAGGCGCTGGACCATGCCGGTGGGCATGTAGGTAGCCGGGTGCAGCGCGTTCACGAGAACGCCGGAGCCCCCGAGCTCTTCGTGCAGATCGAACGTGTGCCCGATCTGGGCGAGCTTGCTCTGACCGTACGCGCGGCCCCCGCTGAAGTCGGTCTCGATCATGACGTCGTCCCAATCGATCGGCGACTGAGCGAGGGACGAGACGTTTACGATCCTTGACGGCGCGCTCGCGACGATCCGTTCCTTGAGGAGGTTGGTCAGGAGAAAAGGGGCGAGGTAGTTCACCTGGAATCGGAACTCGTGGCCATCTTCGCTGATCCAGCGCTCGTCCGGAGCGGACCCGAAGCCCGCGTTGTTGACCAGGACGTCGAGTCGGTCGTACTCCAGCAGCACCGCCTCTGCGAGCGAGCGCACGTTGGCGAATGCGGCGAAATCGGCCTGATAGAAACGGGCGGAGCCCTCACCTGCGTTGATCTCGTTGACGACAGCCATACCGCGTTCCTCGTCGCGCCCGTGCACGATGACGTGTGCACCCCGCGCACCCATTCGGAGCGCGACCTCCCGTCCGAGCCCGCTGGTCGAACCGGTGATGAGGACGATCTGCTGTCCGGAGGACGGCGGTTCACCCGATTGGGCGACCCCCTGAAGCGGCGCGAGCAAAGCCGCTGCGACCAGGCTGGGGACTGCGAGTCGGACAAAACGATACATCGGACGGCTCCTTACTGTTGCGGGCAGACTAAACGGGGGGTGTCCGCTCTATGGGTCAAGCGCGGCTGTCGGGGGCCGTCTTCCGGTACCTCGACGGAGTGTTGCCCGGCCTCGTCTGAGCCGCGCGACACCTCACGGATGCATTGGGGGTACCTCCCGCGCATGCACTCTACCGTTCCGGACACACGCGTCCGTACTCTGCGTGACGACCGCCCCTCCGGCGATCGCGATTTCGTTCTTTATTGGATGACCTCGGCCCGCCGACTTTCGTGGAACTTCGCGCTCGAGCGCGCCCTCGAATGGGCCGTCGAACTCGATAAGCCACTGGTGATCCTCGAGCCACTTCGAGCGGCATACCGCTGGGCCAGCGCTCGCCACCACCAGTCCATCATCGATGGCATGGGGGACAGTGCACGGCGTCTCGAGAACACCGCGGTCACGTACATTCCGTACGTCGAAGCAAGCCCCGGCGAGGGGCGAGGTCTGCTTTCCGTCCTGGCCGGTCGAGCGGCATGCGTAATCGCGGATGAGTCGCCGGCGTTCTTTCTGCCGAACATGCTGGTCGCAGCTCGTCGGGCTGTTTCGTGTCGGATGGAGGCGGTCGACAGTGTCGGACTGCTGCCACTTTCAGTCCCTCAGCGAACGTTCTCCGCCGCGTACCATTTCCGGCGCTTTCTGCACAAGGAACTTTCCGGTCACCTGGGAACATCTCCGTCGCCGACGCCTCTTCTCGGTGTGGCACTGCGCCCTCTGCAGATGGAATTGCCGGCAGCGGTAATCGAGCGGTGGCCGGCGGCTGTGTTGACGTCGAACCGCGCTGGGCGACCCGTGCTTGAACGCCTGGCCTCGCTCCCGATTGACCACACGGTGGGTGTGGTGAATTGGGTCGGAGGGGAGACCGAGGCTCGGACCCGTCTGAGAGAATTCCTGACCGCGGATCTGGATCGATATGCGGAGGACCGTAATCACCCGGACCTCTGCGCTCCGAGCGGTCTCTCGCCAGCGCTGCACTACGGTCACATATCGGCTCACGAGATCTTCCACGAGGTCGCGGACCGGGAAGGGTGGACTCCGGCACGGATCTCGCCTCCGCACGACGGGCGGCGAAGGGGGTGGTGGGGGATGAGTGCGTCGGCGGAGGCGTTTGTCGACCAGCTGGTGACATGGAGGGAGCTGGGGCACGGGTACTGCCACTATGAGCCGGACTACCGGTCGTATGAGAGTCTGCCCGCATGGGCGATTCAGACGCTGGAGGACCACGCGGGCGATCCACGGCCGTGGACGTACACTCGCGAGCAAATCGAGGCGGCGTCGACACATGACGAGATCTGGAATGCGGCGCAGCGCCAGCTCGTTGAAGAGGGCGTGATTCACAATTATCTGCGCATGCTCTGGGGTAAGAAGATCCTCGAGTGGTCGGCTCATCCCCGTGAGGCACTAGAAACGATGGTCGACCTCAACAACCGTTACGCCATCGATGGTAGGGATCCAAATTCGTGGTCGGGGATCACGTGGGTCATGGGAAGATTCGATCGCGGTTGGCCAGAAAGGGCGGTTTTCGGGAAGGTTCGATCCATGAGCTCTGACTCGACGCGGAGAAAGGTTCGGCTCGACCGGTATTTAAGACGATGGGGAGAACAGCCAGACCTCGTGTGACTCCCGATCGTCAGTTCGCGCTCGTTCGGAACGCACGACTGGCCAAGGATCAAGGAACTCGTCCCTGGTGTGAAACAGTTGGCCGTCCCCGACTAGAAGGACCCTACATGTGATCCACCGAGTCACTTAGACTGCCGACCGCAATGCGTCGGAGAGGGCTCAACATTGTCTTGATCTGGTTGGAGACAAGCGCGGCTTTCGGAATTCTCTGGAGGATGTAGCAGGCGGTCATCTACGTTACAGTGCCGGCCGATGGCGTCGTTCGTCGTCTCTCCGGTCCCTGGTCCACCGGGTTCTAGTACCGGTTTTGGATCGTGTGTGCGTCGACGGCGACGATCGCGATGTCGTAGATTACGCCCACTTAGATTGTGGATTGGAAGGGGAAAGCTTTCACCTGTGCCGTCGAAGCAGTCGACCAACGTGAGTGCTGTAATCGCATGAGGAGTCCCGCTCCCAGATCACGACCGTGGTCCATGATCCGAGCGATCCTGTGGATCCTGACACTCGCTCGGGTCTTTCTCGTTCCGCTCTTCGTGCTGACGGGGCGTACCGCCCAAGATTTGGCGCGTGCCGGAGAGGATCCGTCAACAGCTCGGATGCTCGCTCTTGGATTGATTGCTTTCATGGGTGTTA
This sequence comes from Gemmatimonadota bacterium, assembly GCA_028873595.1. Taxonomy (GTDB): domain Bacteria; phylum Gemmatimonadota; class Gemmatimonadetes; order Longimicrobiales; family Gaopeijiaceae; genus UBA2589. Next base: position 19,399 of record JAPPOV010000051.1, read on the forward strand.
CCGATCTTCTGGACGGGTGGGTGGCACGACGATTCGACCTCACCTCTCAAGTGGGTGCCGTCGCCGATGCTGTAGCGGACAGGCTGGTCCAGGTGGGGCTCGTGGCGTTTCTCACGCTCAGTGTCGGACCCGTATTCACACCTCTACCATTCTGGTTCCTGTTGGTCGTATTCGGCCGTGACCTGGTGCTCCTGGTGGGCGTGAGCGTTCTGCGGCTCCGATACGGTGCGTTGCAGGTCGTGCACCGCAGTCACGGCCGCATTGCGAGTGCACTGACCTTCGGTGTGGTCGGCTGGTCTGCGCTGGGACTTTCGGCGTGGGGGCTACTTCCTTTGATGCTCGGAGCGGCCGGCGTGTCGGTGTACTCGGCGACGATCTACGCGCTCGACGGAGTGGCTCAGGCCAGGGCGATGTCGGGGGGCTGAGCTGGCGTCACGCCGCTCCACAGAATCGCACGATCGTGCGTGCCAGAGCACAAGCCATCGACTCGAGCTGATCCAGCTCGACGAACTCATCGGGGCGGTGCGCGCGGCTGATGTCTCCGGCGCCGAAGATCACGACTGGGGTCTCCCCTACGTGCTGAAGTAGCCCGGCATCTGCCCCGAATGTGACACCCTTAAGAACTGCATCGTGCCCGAGTTCATCGGAAATTGAGGCACGCAGCGCGCGAACCAGCGGGTGAGTCACCCGGGTACGGGCGGGAAGAAAACGGCCACCCCACCACTCGACTACCGGAGGATGTTTAGAGAGGAACGGATCGCGCCGGGCGGCGTCCGCGACGGTTCTCTCCAGGGCATTTCGGGCATCCGACAGTGACTCGTCAGGGGAAACACCAAGTCGCCCTTCCATCGCCACGTGATCCGGGACCGACGACGCCCAGTCCCCTCCCGCGATGGTGCCGATGCTGATGGGGAAGGGCGTCGTGTACGCTGCGAACAAGGGATCGTTTCTGTGAGGTGCATTCCGTCGGGCTTCGAGTTCCTGAATAGCCGTAAACACGTGAAACGCCTTTTCGAACGCACTGACCCCCTCATCGCGCACCGCCCCATGGGCAGCCTGACCAGTGACTCGGATGCGGAAGTTCACACACCCGGCCTGGACTGGCGCTACGGTCAGGGCGGTTGGCTCCATGACGATAGCACCGTCTGCACCTCCTTCGCGCAGAATCGCCGCGAGTGTGCCGATCCCCCCGTCTTCTTCACCCACGACGCTCTGCAGGCGAACCGATCCGGCCAGTTCGATTCTACAGGCCCTGATCGCGTTGAGTGCCGTGAGCCCCGCCGCCAGCTGCGCCTTCATGTCGAGCGAGCCTCGGCCGTACAAGCGACCATCGACGACGACGGGATCGAACGGAGGGTACGTCCAGAGCTCGGGATCACCTGGGGGGACGACGTCAACGTGCCCGTTGAGAATGAGGCTCGGTCCACCCGCCGCGTTCCCCAGAGTCCCGGTCACGCCGAGTGCTTCGTCGCGGTCCAGTTCCCAAGACGCCTCCGGGTGATCCTGAACCATCGGCAGGTTGATGGTCCACGTCTCGGTTTCGAGGCCGATTCCCTCCATGAGTGCAGCCATCGCGCGTTGCGCTGCGGATTCCTCTCCTTTCCAACTCGGAATCCGGATCAACGTGGACGCCGCACTCAGCAGGAAATCCATGTCTACCGCGGATGCCGCGCGAGCCGCGACTGCCTCAAGGGTGGAGCCGGGGTCAGCGTTCATGGGGCGAAGAAGACGGTGGTAGGTCAGATTCGCCGACCTCCGTGCTATCGGAGAGATCAGCGAAGCAGAGGATGGGAGCCGCTTTCATTCGACTCCGTCAGCATTCAGGCTGTAAGGCCAACCTGATCGTTCCCAATGACAGGACCCGGATGATGACGGATATGCCTGAAGGGCTGAGAACTCACGATTCCGACCTTCATCCCAGGTGCTCGCTGAAGAACTGTATGGTGCGCTGCTGGGCCAGTGTCGCGGCCGACTCGTCATAGCGCGGCGTCGTGTCGTTGTGAAAACCGTGGTTGACGTCGGGGTACATATGCATCGTGTACTCTTTTCCGGCTCCCTGAAGTGCAGCTTCGAAGGCCGGCCATCCGGCGTTGATTCGCTCGTCGAGGCCAGCATAGTGGATCATGAGAGGTGCCTGAATTTGGACAACATCCGCTGAGTCCGGCTGCGACCCATAGAATGGGACCCCCGCGGCTAGGTTCGGCAGCCGCACAGCCAGCGTGCCGACCATGCCGCCCCCAAAGCAGAATCCCACGGCGCCCACGCGACCCGTACTTTGATCATACGCCATCAGGAACTCGGCGGCCGCGACGAAATCTTCCGTCATCGTGTCGCGATCGAGCTGCCGCTGTAGGATACGACCTTCGTCATCGCTGCCGGGATACCCGCCAAGAGGGGTGAGCGCGTCCGGCCCGAAGGCAAGGAATCCACTGGCTCCCATCCGGCGTACCACGTCCTCGATATATGGGTTCAGGCCTCGGTTTTCGTGAATTACGAGGACAGCAGGCCAAGGACCATCGGACGAGGTAGGCCACGCCATATACCCTCGCATCCGTCCCGAACCGTTCGGCGAGTCATATTCGACATACTCTTGTCGAATTCGCTTGTCTTCGGGCGCGATCTCCGCTGCCAGGGCGTAGTCGGGACTGAGGGCATCGAGAAACGTGGCAGCTGTCATCCCACCGACCGCGAACTTGGCGGACCCATCGAGAAATGCTCGTCGATCGATGAGACCATGAACGTATTGATCGAAGAGGGTAAGGACTTCTTTTGGGAAGCGGTCTGCAGTCAGCCGTTCTGGGGACATCGTCATCCTCCGGGAGCAAGAAGGTCGAGAAACTACGCGGGTATTCGCGGCACCGCCAAGGAATTTGAGGATTTCGGAAGTGCGGGCATTACCTTTCTTTCTTGAAACACTTGGCTCACCCGGTCATCCTGGTGAGAAGAACCTTTGCGAAGTGATCTGTGTTCGTCTGCCGCACCGATGTATATCGGAAGCGCATGCCCTAAGAAGTGCCTCAGGAGAATTTGAGATGTCTCGACGTTTTACGCCGATGCTCGCCACGGCGGCGGTGACTTTTACGTCTGTTTCAGCTGTTGCCGCTCAGGACGCCGGAGAGTTCCGCCGGTCGGCATGGCACGACTACCGAATCGTCACGGTAGCCGAAGGGTTCGTTAACCCATGGTCGATGGCCTTTCTGCCGAACGGCGATATGCTAGTGACGGAGCGCCCGGGGCGTCTCCGTATCGTGCGTGATGGTGAACTGCTGCCGGGCTCGGTCGAAGGACTTCCCGACATCTATGTGCGGGGTCAGGGTGGGTTGCTCGACGTTGTGCCGCACCCGGACTTCGGATCGAACAATCTTCTGTACATCTCGTATTCAAAGCCCCAGGGCGAGAGCGAGTCGACGACGGCCGTTATTCGGGCACGTTTCGAGAACGACGCACTGTACGATGTCGAAGAGCTATTCGAGGCGAACTCGGCCGGCCGAGGGCATTATGGCTCTCGCATCGTGTTCGATGGCCAGGGCCACATCTTCTTCAGCGTAGGTGATCGGCAGGCGCCGCCGCGCGGCGATCTCGAGGCTCATCCAGCGCAGGATCGTTCTAATCATCACGGAACGATCAACCGCTTAATGGAAGACGGTAGCGTCCCGTCCGACAATCCGTTCGTCGGCCAAGACGGGATCGAGCCCAGTATCTACAGTTACGGGCACCGCAATCCACAAGGGGTCGTCTTTGATTCGGCGACCGGCAACCTTTGGTTGACGGAGCACGGGCCGCAGGGAGGTGACGAGGTCAATTTCGTTCTGCCCGGAGCAAACTATGGTTGGCCAGTCGTCGGTTACGGGGTCCACTATGGTTCGGGTTCGGCCATCCATGAGGCTACGATGCGTGAGGGTTGGGAGAATCCGCGTCACATCTGGGTCCCGTCGATTGGTACGTCGGGCCTGATGATGTACGACGGGGAGCGATTCCCGGCGTGGCGTGGCGACCTTTTCGCGGGTGGCTTGACCGGGGAGGTGTTGGTCAGGGTCAGCCTAGACGGAGATGTCGTGACCGGGGCCGAGAATCTCGTGCAGCGGATGGGCCGCATCCGGGACGTACGCCAGGGTCCGGATGGATTCATTTATCTGGCCATCGAGAGCCGTAGAGGTGAACCGAGCCCGATCATTCGTCTCGAGCCTGCCTATTAGGACTACCGCGAGAGGCCGCGAGCGCGTGACCAGGTGAGTTGCGCGGTGGGGCGTTGAGCTGGGATGTTGCTACTGGTCCGATCGCTTCATTCCTCGGTCCCACGTAACTCCATGCTTGTCAGGCGTTTGATCCTGGTCTTCCTCGCACTCTTCAGCCTTGTGGTCGCCCCTACCGTGGCCGAGGGCCAGCAAAGTGAGCAGGAGAGCCGCAGAGTAAGCGATCCGCCGACCCTTCGCAGAAGTCTGCGCGGAGTGCTAGGGGGTGTGCCGATGACCGCAGCGGACTCGATGCATCAGGAGATTGTCCGCCGACTGGACTTCGACTCCTACAAGCAGCTTCTATTGGGTCTGACTCAGTTCGGCGACCGGGAGCAGGGAACCCCGCGAAACGAAGCCGCGAACGACTGGATCGAAGACCAGCTCAGGAGCTGGGGCTACGAGACCGAGCGAGTTCATTACATGTTTGCCCGCCGTGTGGGCGACGTTGCTGAGCCACGCGAGGAGGTCTTCGCCACGAAGGTCGGGGCTTCACGACCCGATGAGATGTTCATCATCAGTGCACATATGGATGGGCGAGGCGGGGGCGAGGCCGCGAACGACGACGGCTCTGGCACGGCACTGGTCATGGAGATAGCGAGAGTGCTCGCCTCGTCTGATATCGTTTCAGATCGATCACTTCGCTTTGCGCTATGGAATAATGAAGAGACTGGCCTGAATGGGGCACGCGCTTATGTGGAGCAACGTGCTGGCATGCAGGGAATCGAAGATCCTCCGGGGTCTGGGCGATACCCGGAGCCGACATGGATCGGGATGATCCAGCACGACATGATGATGTGGGATCATGGAAATCCTGTAACCCACAATCAGGCGCTCGATGCGGATGTGGACGTGGAATTCCAGCTCAACTCTGAGATGGCCGCGGAGTCGGCGCAGCTCGGATTAGCACTAATCAATGCGAACCGGCTGCATGCGACTGACTATCCGGCGGTGCTCAGCAATGCCATGAGCAACACGGACTCCACGCCGTTCATGGACCTTGTCGCGGCCGTCAGCTTGCGAGAGAATCGCCGTCTTTACGAGACTGGAAACCGGGCGAATCCCCATTGGCATCAGACGACGGATCTTTTTGAGACGTTCTCAGACGCTGATTTCATGCTCGGCTTCAACGCGGCGCAGACTACACTCGGTGCAGTCGCTAAGCTCGCCGGCATTCGGATCTCAAGGTGAGACCTGTGAACCAAATCCTCAGTATCCGATAATCAAGCAACGAAGTGTAGGCCTCCGAGAGCCCTGTGATCGGTGGCCGTTTCTAAGGCAAGCTAGTCGGTGAGTCGTCGGAAACGCTTGTGTCGGCTGCGGAATCGGGCGCGGCCTGGGGAGGTTCCGTCAACCTGTCGCTCTCCGAGGCGACGGAATCGGGCATCCTAGAACTGGACTCGGCCTCTTCTGCGGATCGGAAATCCCACCCGTCAGGCGGGCCATCGAACTGACGCCGAACGAAGTGCGAGCCATGATTTCGCTTGCTAACTCTGGCTCAAGCTCATCGAAGACGCGTTTCACTCTTTCGACGGCTTCTTGGTTCTGACCTGAGAGGCCTGACTGAATTTTGCTGAACTGTGGCGCCAACCGCGCCGAATTTTCGGGAGGCAACTCTATAACCTCAAACACGTTAGAGAACCATCACCCTTCGAAGGTTTCACGGTTCATTTCCGTGAGCAATGATTTTCGAGTGATCCCCTCGAACGCTTGGTGCTAGAGCCAGCAACTTGTGGCTTCCGTGTTGATCGAGTTCGGAGCGTCCTTTCGGCGGAGAAGGTCCCAAGACCGGGCGACCTGAGTCGTTACTGGGAAACGTTACCGACCTGTCGGCGGTAACGTTGGGTGCTTCCCGAAGTGGGCTACAACGCGATGTGCCTGTTAGGTTTTCGCGTCCGAGCGCCTGTAGCTCAGCTGGATAGAGCATCGGCCTTCTAAGCCGGCGGTCGCAGGTTCGAGTCCTGCTGGGCGCACAAATTAAATCAGAGTCCATTCAGAGAACATAAAAAAATTGTACAAACACAATTTTAGCCATAAATAGACCTATGCTGTT
>JAPPOV010000051.1:25693-29578 GCA_028873595.1 Gemmatimonadota bacterium
GGGGGGGTACCGCTTGTTGGAGCGGCCTGACGCGCAGAACAGGTTGAGTGCACGATCGTCGTATTGGGGATCGCCTTGAAAGCTATGTTCGAACAATTCCGCTCCTTCACGCTTTCGGTCGGCGAAGTCGAAATCTTCGGCGTTAAGGGAGGAGCGGGACCTCCGCTTCTCCTTCTTCACGGATATCCCCAAACCCATGTCATGTGGCACAAGGTCGCCTCGAATCTGGCTGAGCACTTCACCGTCGTAGCGACCGACCTAAGGGGGTATGGCCAGTCATCGAAACCCCCTCCTCGCCTGGATCACGCGAACTACTCCAAACGGACTATGGCCACGGACATGGTCCAGGTTATGAACCACCTCGGCTTCGATCGATTTGCGGTCCTTGCTCATGACAGGGGAGCGAGAGTGGCGCATCGGATGGCGATGGATACACCTGACGCCGTGCGCCGTATGATGCTGTTGGACATTGCGCCCACTCGTGAGATGTACGCCAACACGGATGAATCCTTCGCTCGAGCGTACTGGCACTGGTTCTTTCTGATTCAACCTGCTCCGATGCCTGAGCGGATGATCGGGGCAGATCCGCGGGCTTACTGGCTCGACAAATGCGGAGCGGGTTCCGCGGGCCTGACTCCGTTCGCTCCCGCCGCCCTCGAGGCGTACCTGACGGCTTTTGACGATCCACAAACCATCGCGGCGAGCTGCGAGGATTATCGGGCTTCTGCGACCATCGACCTGAAGCACGACGACGAGGACGCAGGTCGCAAGGTGGCGTGCCCCATCATGGTGCTCTGGGGCGATCGCGGTGTCATCGAGGCACACTTCGACTGTTTAGCGCTGTGGCGTAAGCGGGCCGACCACGTAGACGGACACGCGTTGCCAGGGGGGCACTATTTGGCTGAGGAGCTCCCCGACAAGGTACTTCTCCATGCCCTCGACTTTTTCCGAGAGGGCAGTTGAATGCCGCCCAAGCCTACGTACAGAATTGCGACGATCCCTGGGGACGGGATCGGGAAGGAAGTGATACCCGCAGGCCAGCGGGCGGTTGAAGCGGTTTCAAAGCGCCACGGATTCGAGGTGGTGTGGGACGAATTCGACTGGTCATGTGAGCGTTTCGCAGAAACGGGTCGAATGATGCCGCATGACGGGATTGCCCGAGTTCGATCCCACGACGCGATCTTCCTCGGTGCTGTGGGGTTCCCCGGTGTGCCGGATCACGTATCACTCTGGGGCCTCCTGATTCCGCTCCGTCGGGAACTGGATCAGTACGCCAATGTTCGTCCTGTCAAACTACTTCGTGGGATCCGGTCGCCGCTTCAGGGGCGGGGGCCCGAGGACATCGACTTTGTCGTCGTCCGAGAAAATGTAGAAGGTGAGTATTCGGAAGTAGGCGGTCGCGTCTACGCAGGGACAGAGCGCGAAGCTGCGGTGCAGGAGGCAGTGTTCACGCGCCATGGTGTAGACCGAATTATGGACTTCGCGTTCGGGCTGGCGCAGAACCGTTCACGTCGACACGTGACGTCCGCGACCAAGTCAAACGGGATCGTTCACACGATGCCATTCTGGGACGAGCGCTTTCGAGCCGCCGCCGAGAGATATCCTGCCGTGGAAACGTCGCAGTACCACATCGACATACTCACGGCGCACTTTGTGCTGCATCCGGACTGGTTCGACGTTGTCGTCGCATCGAACCTGTTCGGTGACATCCTTTCTGACTTGGGGCCGGCTGTCGCGGGCTCCATCGGAATAGCGCCTGCCGCCAACATCAACCCCGACCGCTCGTTTCCGTCGATGTTCGAACCCGTTCATGGGTCCGCTCCCGACATCGCCGGTCGTGGAGTGGCGAATCCGGTTGGTGCGATCTGGAGTGGAGCAATGATGCTCGAGCACTTGGGCCACCCCGAAGCGGCTCAGGAGTTGGAAGTGGCGATCGAATCGTCGCTCGGGTCCCCGCGATCACGTACCCGCGATCTCGGTGGCTCGGCGGATACTAAGGCTGCCCTAAGGGCCGTGTTGTCCGCTCTGCCCTAGGCTCGCACAGCACGAGCGGTTGTTCGGGATGCACTCGAACACGACCACCACCCGCTCGCTCGATGCGGCCATGGCCGCGACCCACGTATCTGACGTCTATACGGAGGAAAGCAGCGATACCATGCTGGACATTCTCTCCCGTCAGCATTTTCGGACAGAATCCCCGCCGGTGTTCCCGACGGGGTGTGGGTGGCCAACAAGACTGGCTGGATTGCGGGGATTAACCACGATGCGGCGGTCATATTCCCATTAGAGGGGTCCCCCTATGTGCTTGTCGCTATGGCCCGCGGGCACCCAGATGAAGATCAGGGTGAGGCGATGACGGCTGATTTGTCCCGGATGATCTGGCAGGGGAGGCAGGCGAACTGATCCCGTTGCCGTTACGGACCCTGCGGAGGTGTGTTACGCAGTCGCAGTTGGATCGCCTCTAGTCCCACCAGAACCGCTTTACGCTCCGGCAGCGTTTCCTTAGCTTTTTCCGCTCGGCCAGAAATGGTCGAGTGTGACTTCCAAGCGAGTCGAGTCGGTTCTTGGGAGTTCGATGGTGGGCGTAGCTCAGTTGGTTAGAGCGCCGGATTGTGGTTCCGGAGGTCGCCGGTTCAATTCCGGTCGTCCACCCTGAACACCGCGCCGTGTACGGCTTTTCAAACGATGTTCGGCGGGGGTCTGAGGGGCGCGAAAAAAAGCGCTATCAGGTGTTGACCGTCTGTTGATGCTTGTTATACTTCACGGCTCGCAGCGAACGCCTGTGCCAATGGGCCGTGCGCTGCGTTTTGCTCGAAAAGGAAGTTTTTCTTCGCCGGCTTGGCGTCGAGATCGCTTTCAATCGAGCCACCAAGCTGATTGAAAATCGAGGTTTTGAGTGTAATGAGCGGGCCTGAACGATAGGCACTACGTCTTATCGTATCCGACCTAAGGGTCGGCAGGTCAAAACAACGTAGATTCCGAACGCTCGATCTAGTTACACAACGCAGTACAGGTCGCGTTCGCATTCAGAGCTATTCATCAAGCTATTTCTCAACGGAGAGTTTGATCCTGGCTCAGGACGAACGCTGGCGGCGTGCTTAATACATGCAAGTCGAACGAGGGCCCCGGTGCTTGCACTGGGAGACCCGAGTGGCGAACGGGTGAGTAACACGTGACCAACCTGTCCTAGGGTGAGGGACAACCCGGGGAAACCTGGGCTAATACCGCATGATGTCACACTTCCGCATGGTTGTGTGATCAAAGAGGGCCTCTACTTGTAAGCTCTCGCCCAAGGAGGGGGTCGCGACGTATCAGCTAGTTGGTGGGGTAACGGCCTACCAAGGCTACGACGCGTAGCGGATCTGAGAGGATGATCCGTCACATTGGGACTGAGATACGGCCCAGACTCCTACGGGAGGCAGCAGTAGGGAATATTGCGCAATGGGCGAAAGCCTGACGCAGCGACGCCGCGTGTGGGAGGAAGCCTTTCGGGGTGTAAACCACTGTCAGAGGGGAAGAACCGCGACATTTCGAACAGAGTGTCGTCTGACGGTACCCTCAGAGGAAGCGCCGGCTAACTCCGTGCCAGCAGCCGCGGTAAGACGGAGGGCGCAAGCGTTGTTCGGAATTACTGGGCGTAAAGCGCGGGCAGGTGGTCCGTTAAGTCGTCTGTGAAAACCCGGGGCTCAACCCCGTGGAATGCAGGCGATACTGGCGGACTGGAGATCGGTAGAGGCTAACGGAATTCCTGGTGTAGCGGTGGAATGCGTAGATATCAGGAAGAACACCCGTGGCGAAGGCGGTTAGCTGGGCCGAATCTGACACTCATCCGCGAAAGCGTGGGGAGCAAACAGGATTAGATACCCTGGTAGTCCACGCCGTAAA
>JAPPOV010000001.1 GCA_028873595.1 Gemmatimonadota bacterium
GAATTGCTCCCGGGCGAAATCCGACGGGAGCCTCCCTCGGCATAGATCGGTCGCGCGGGACGGGCGCTTACCAGCCGCCGCCTCCGGAATCTCCGCCCCCGCCTTCACCTTCACGGTGATGTCGAACGACTCCATGACTTCCTCGTTTGTTGCCGTCTGTCCGGCCGAGAGGGGAACGGGAAAGACGGTCAGCAGCAGCGCAGAGAGGAGGGCCGCTGGCGGGACTCTCATGGACTCATCTTGTCTTCGGCTGTTCCACCTGTAGGGGGAGGATGTCTGCCATGTCGGCGGTCTCGCCGAGGAGGTGCTCCACGAAGTACTCCGCGCGGAGCCAGAACCAGTAATCACCCATGTCCCCGTACCCGTGTCGCTGACCGGGGAAGACGAAGTAATCGAATCGCTTGTTCGCCCGGATCAGTGCCTCGGCCATGCGATGCGTGCCCGCGTGGTGGACATTGTTGTCGATGTTTCCGGTGGTGAGGAGTAGATGGCCCTTAAGGTTCGCCGCCAGGTCCGAGTTCTTCTCGATGTCGTACTCGAAGGTGGAGTTGCCCTCGTCGTCGACGACTTCCTTGACGCCGTGGTGAATCTCGGACCACCACCGATTGTAGACGTCGTTGTTGTGATTTCCGGACGATGAGACAGCGACCCTGAAGAAATCCGGATAAACGAGCATCGCGGCGGTCGACATGAAGCCGCCACCCGAGTGCCCGTAAATGCCGATCCGGTCCATGTCGATGAAGTCATGCCGGTCTCCGAGCTGCTCGATGACCGTCTTCTTGTCCGCCAGTCCGTAGTCGCGCAGGTCCCCGTACCCGTAGTTGTGATACCACTTCGAGCGATCGGGATTCCCTCCACGATTCCCAAGCGTTACGACAATTACGCCGAACTGGGCGAGTGCCTGCTCATACTGGTTCGTCGACCAGAATTTCGAGACAGACTCTGTCTGGGGGCCCGGATACACGTAGGCCACGATTGGATATCGCTTGTTCGGATCGAAGTCGTACGGTTTGTACATGACGCCGTAGATATCCGTGACGCCGTCGGCTGCCTCGGCTACGAAGGGTTCGGGGAAGCTGTATCCTGCTGCCTCCAGAGCCGAAAAGTCCGAGACCTCGAGGTCGAGGATCTTGGTTCCCTGAGCGTTGTAAAGCGCTGACGCTGGTGTCGTGTTCACCCGCGAGTAGCTGTCGACGAAGAAGCGACGGGACTCTCCCATGGCGAACCGATGGTCGTAGTCCCCGGGGTTCAGCAGGGTGATGCCGGAACCGTCCAGATTCACCCGGTACAGGTGCTGGTAGTAGGGATCTTCGCCGGCCTCCCGTCCCTGACCGGTGAGAAACACATATCCGCGTGGCTCATCGACGCCCACGATCCCGTCCACGTGCCATGGGCCTGAGGTGACACGGTTACGAAGCGAACCATCCGCCGAATACCGATAGATGTGAGCCCATCCGTCCTGCTCCGACCACCACAGCCAGCTTCCGTCCGAAAGTCGCCTCGGCTGACGAGTCTCCATGTACGTATTGAGACTGTCGACAAACAGGTCGCGGAACTCGCCGGTCGTGGTATTCGCAACACTCAGGGACGCTCTATGCCGGTCACGCGAGATGCGCAGGTAGTAGAGCTCTTCGGAGTTCTCCGAGACCCATTGCTGTGTCCTCGGCTCGTCCGAGTCCGGGTAGAAGAACTGCTCCGCGTTGACGATGCTCAGATCGGGGTCCGCTTCCGTCCCATCGGAGATCGTCACCTGACTCCGGTTCTCGAGGTTGTACAGCACGATTTCGTGCTGATCGACATGCTCTTCTCCGGGCATCTCGTACGCATACGTCTCGAGTTCCGGACGGTCGTTCCCCGTGGTGTGGACGACCCAGAGCTTGCCGACTTCTCGGTAGTCCGTGCGTACGAGTGCGAAGCGATGGGAGTCCTGTGACCACGTCAGATTCGCCCGCTTGCGGTCGTCCCTGTTCTCCTCGCGGGAGACGTTCGTCTCGCCACGACCGGTACCATTCGCCGCGTAGGAGTAGTACTCCTCGCCATCGGTCGTGAGTTGGATTTCGTCGACGTCGACCTCGTTCTCCGCGTCCTCCGCGTCGTCGCCATTCTTGCCGCGTCGCGCATCGAGGATCCGCGCGTAGTCTGCCCCGGACATCATCCAGAGATCGTAGTTTCGCACGAAGACGACCGTTTCACCGTCTGGGGAGACGCTCGCCCACGCCGGGTGGTCGTCGGGTTCTTCGTAGTCTTCCAACTCTCTCAGAGTCTGGCTGGAGACCGTGAACTCGAAGTGGTGAACACGCTTCCGTGTTCGTTCGCGTTCCTGACCTTCTTCTTGCTCCTCTTCCTCTTCTTCTCGATAGCCGTCCTCGTCTGCCTCCTCATCCTGAGACGACTCGACGTCGAATTGGAAGGTGTCGTCGTCGATGAAGCGGATGTTCGTGACGGGGAGGTGCTGACCGTCCCATGGATCGCGCGTGATCCGCGTAAGCTCGGCAGCCATGACGTCATTGTCGAAGAGCTGATTTCGTACGCCGCGCTCCGGATCGACGATGTAGAAGAACTTGCCGTCGGCGTTCTCCCACTCGTACCAGAACTTCTCGCTACCCTCGATCCAACGGGGCGCGACCGTCGTGCTGTGCACCATTTCGCGGATCTTGTACGGTGCCCAGCGGGCGGCCAGGTCGAAGTTCGCGGTGGCGTCTGGACGTTCGTCACTCGATTGAGCGGCCCTGGGGGAAGGGCTTAACGATAAAGCCAGGCAGGCGATGGACAGTGCTGTGAAGCACGAGGCATAGCGCACGGGGGCGGATGGACTGGCAACGGGCATGGTCGTCGTGATCGGTTAGGGCGCGGACGGACTCGTCAAAGAAGCCAAGAGGCGGAATGTTCTCCGGTGCGGCAAGCTGGGATCCACCTGAAGACAAAATTGTGTGGTCGTCCGCGTGCGGTGTGCATAGCATTTCGTGATGCCGGCCGGCATCGTGTAACTGCCTCTGCGCGCCGTACTCTCAGATCTCGTCAGTGAATACGTATGACCTCGATGAAGCCCCGAGCTGATCAGGCCCTCTCACCATCCAACTTTCTGCTATGAGCCTGAAGAAGCAGTACGACGACTATTCGTTATTTTCCGATCTTAAGCCTGGCGCGGACTACAGGGCCTTCGCCCTCGCGGATGAGCTCGGGCGTGAGCCCGTGTATGGCGCTGTCTACATCTCGCTCGGCGACCTCGCCGAGTTTCTCCCTTTCTGATCGTCGTACGGTGATCGGGCAGCGAGGCGGCACCAAGACCACACGAGTCCAGCGCTACCGCGACGGCTCGTCTCGCTCTCACAAGGACGCGCTTGCGGTGGAGGAGCCGCTGGAGATACGCGTCTCGTGGTTGGAGCAAGGGGAGCGGCGGGTCGAAGCCGTGGCCGTGACCATGCGCACGCCGGGGCACGATTTCGATTTGGTGGCTGGTTTCCTCCATGGGGAGGGGGTCCTGACATCGCCGAAGGACGTCGCCGAGCTGACGTACTGCCGGAACGCCGAGGAACAGGAGTACAACGTCGTCGAAGCGAGGCTTGCGCCGGGTGCATCGTTCGATCTCGACCTCGTCCGACGGAACGTTTACACCACATCGAGTTGTGGTGTGTGTGGCAAGGCCTCCCTAGAAGCGGTGGAGGCTGCAGGCTGCGAGATGTTGCCCGAGGGGCTCACGATCGGTGCTGCGGTGATCCCGAGTCTGCCGGATCGACTCCTGGAGGGACAGGCGGTGTTCGAGCGGACCGGTGGTCTGCACGCAGCCGGACTCTTCGACGCTGAAGGTGACCGGTACGCCGTCATGGAGGACGTGGGGCGCCACAACGCCGTGGACAAGGTGATTGGGCACGAATTCCTGGCCCGCCGACTTCCTGCCCACGACCGGATTCTCGTTGTAAGTGGACGGGCTTCGTTCGAGTTGGTTCAGAAGGCGGTCGTGGCGGGCATTCCGATGTTGGTCGCTGTCGGTGCGCCGTCCAGCCTTGCGGTTGACCTTGCGCGGCGCTTCCGCCAGACGCTCGTTGGTTTCACCCGTAACGGCGGCTTCAATGTCTACACGGAGCCCGAGAGGGTCGTTTGACCCGGGCACTGTGGTGACCGATCTGGCGGACTCGATTCCGGCGTCTTTACGGCCGCTCCTCGGTGCGGTCCTGGCCGGAGGGCAGAGTCGTCGTTTCGGGCGGGACAAGATCGCGGTCGAGGTGGAAGGTGTTCCGATGGTGCTCCGCGCTGTCCGCGCGCTCGAAGCGCTCTGCGACGACGTCGTCCTCGTGTCCTCGAGGGATGTGCCCGATTCCTGGGGGACGGTGATTCCGGATGACCGTCCCGGTCTCGGACCGCTCGCGGGAATCGAGGCGGCACTGCGGCACGGCGTGGAGCGGAATGCGGCAGCCGTCTTCATCCTGGCCGCCGATTTGCCGCACGTCGGGCCCGAGATCGTCGCGGCCGTGACGGCGGGTCTGACTCCTGCATCGGATTCGGCCCCACCGCTCGCGGCCGCAGCAAGCCGCCATGGCCAGCCCGATTTCGAGCCGCTCTGCGCCGCATACGACATCCAGTGCGCCGAGGTGGTGACTCGACTCCTCGACGGCGGAGAGCGGGCGGCCCGCGCGCTGGTGGAAGCAGTCGACGGGCGGAAGATTGTCCTCACCCCGGAGGAAGCCCGTGCCGTCTCCGCGAACGTGAACGTGCCCGCCGATCTGGATCGGATACCGTGACCGAGACCGCCCCTCGATCTACTCGTCTCGTATCGCTCGATGCGTTTCGTGGCCTGACCATCGCCGGGATGATCCTGGTGAACAACCCGGGCAGTTGGGCACACATCTACCCCCCGCTCCGACACGCGGAGTGGCATGGATGGACCCCGACCGACCTGATCTTCCCGTACTTCCTCTTCATTGTCGGCGTCGCGATTCCGTTCTCGTTTTGCCGCCGGCTGGAGGCGGGTGCGGACACGTCCGAACTGATGCGCCACGTGGTGCGACGGTCGCTGATTCTGATCGCCCTCGGTATCGCGATGCGTGCGATCCCTGCGTTCGACTGGGGGACGATGCGGCTATATGGCGTCCTGCAGCGTATCGGTCTCGTCTACCTCGCGGCAGCCGGAGCCTATCTGTATTTCGAGCGCCGAGGTCGGGCGATCGCCGGCGCGACGCTGCTGCTCGGGTACTGGGCTGCCATGACGCTGATCCCGGTGCCCGGTTTCGGAGCAGGTGACCTGAGTCCGGAGGCCAACCTGGCCGCCTGGATCGATCGAATCGTCATGCCGGGTCGGCTCTGGCAGGGCACGTGGGATCCTGAAGGACTCTTGTCGACGTTTCCCGCGATCGTCACCTCGCTTCTGGGAATCATGACCGGCGAGTGGCTGCAGGCTGAGCGCGACGGTAGCGCCACGTCACGAGGCATGGTGGCAGCGGGGGTCGCGCTCACGGTGGTGGGTGTACTCTGGGGGCTGATGTTCCCCATCAACAAGAATCTGTGGACGAGTTCGTACGTGGTGTTCACGGCCGGGACCGCGCTGCTCCTGCTCGGCTCGATGCACTGGCTGATCGACGTGAGAAGGTTCCGAGGCCCCTGGCACACCTGGATGGTCGTGTACGGGATGAATGCCATCGCGGTCTTCGTGGCTTCCGGCATGTTGACCAAGACGCTGGTGCGCATCCGAATAGGCGGAGAGAGCGGCACCTCCCTGTACAACTGGATCTACGTGACGGTCTTCCGAAGCTGGGCAGGTGACGTCAACGGGTCGCTTGCGTTCGCGTTGTCGTATGTGGCGTTCTGGCTCGGGATGATGTGGCTCCTTCACGCCCGAAGGATCTACATCAAGATTTAGGGGTCCGACGGTAACGAACATGCGCCCGATCGTTGCCGGGCTCTGAAGCCCTGACTCTTTTCACCGGTGACCCCGACCCAAGCCCGATTCACGATGAACCGCTCCAAGACAGCTCTCCCTGGTTTCTTGCTTCTCGCCCTGACCGCCTGTGCTTCGTCCGGGTCGTCGGCCCCTGCCGCGGCTCCGACGGTGTCCTCCGATCCGGCTCCGGCTGCTCCCACGGTTGCCGTCGGCTCTGCTGCCATGGCGTCGTTCACAGACGATCAGGCCGATCGTGGCCGCGAGGTTTTCCGCAGCCAGTGCACGGAGTGCCATGCGTCGAGCGAGTTTTCGGATGCTCAGTTCCAGTTCAAGTGGAGCCGCCGACACGCAGGATCTCTCTATCAGATGATCCAGACCCAGATGCCGGAGACCGCTCCGGGTAGCCTCACCGACGAAGAGGCCGTGGATCTCGTGACGTACATTCTCCGAATGAACGGCTTCGAGCCAGGTGATGCCGAACTCTCGGCCGATCGTGCGGTTCTCGATGGCATCAGCCTCTCCTCGATCCGGAACTGACGCTCCAGGACCCCATCTGCGGCCTCCCCCGCGCTCCCTCGACAGGAAAAGAAGCAGCATGGGTATCGATCGACGTGATTTCCTGAAGGTCGCGACCGCCGGCGCGGGCCTCGCGATGTCCGGAGGCGCCACGGACGCGGAGGCCTCTGAGACACCCCAGGCCGAGCCGCGGCGAGCTCCGTTCGTTCGTAGTGGGCAGATCCCCGACGTCGTGGTCGTCGGTGCCGGCAACTTCGGCGCCTGGACCGCGTTGAATCTTCAACGCGGCGGTATGAAGGTGACGCTCCTGGACCAGTACGGACCGGGAAACTCGAAGTCCGCTTCCGGCGGGGAAACGCGCGGCGTTCGAAGCAGCTACGGCGGCGTGTCCGTCGGCCTCCAGTGGGCGGAGTGGGCAATCCGTTCGATGCAGAAATGGAAGGATTGGGACGAGCAGTACTCGGAAGCTCTTCTGCCCCGTCTCTTCTACGAGACCGGCGACATCATCATGCGGGAGGAGATGACGCCGTCGATGGAGCAGTCGATGGCGAACTGGGACATCCTCGGGCACCCGTACGAGGTGCTGACTCCCGAAGAGGTGAGGTACCGTTGGCCGATGATTCAGACGCCGGAGATGGGGGCCGCCGTATTCGAACCCTCAGCTGGAGTTGTGAGGGCGCGCCGCGCGATGGAGTCCGTGGCACGAGTCTTTGAGCAGGAAGGCGGAGAACTCCGGATCGTGAAAGCGGCCCACGGAGACGAACGCGGACGCGTGCTCGAGAACGTCCATCTCTCCGACGGGGAAAAGCTCGAGGCAGGGATGTTCGTGTATGCTGCGGGCGCATGGTTCGCACACTTCCTGCCGGAACTCATGGGCAACCGGTTCCGTGCCACGGCGGTGGGTCACGTCTATTACTTCCAGACGCCCCCGGGGGATGAATCGTACCGTTGGCCGAACTGCCCCTCGTACGGCGTGCCCGGATGCACCGGCTGGCCAGCGCTGCCGCACGACAACCGGGGATTCCGAATCCGCACAGGTGGAGCGCGTGGTGACCATCCGGACGAGAGCGTCCGCTGGGTTCCGGAAGACCGACACGCGCGCCCTCGCGAGATCCTCTCGAAATTCTTTCCCGCACTGGCCGACGGGATCATCAACGAGACGCGGGCGTGTCACTATTCGAGTACCGCCTCACGCAACTTCGTCATCGACCGGCATCCGGACCTCGACAATGTCTGGCTGACCGGCGGCGGTCAGGCCGAATCGTTCAAGTCTGGCCCGGTACTTGGTGAGTACATCGCGGGACGCATCTTTGGGACCGAGACCGACGAAGAACTCAATGCGAGCTTCGCCCTCGGGGATGCGACCTACGGCGAGGGCGAAGAGGACTTCGACTTCGACGAGTAGGTCTGACATGGTAGAGCGGTGATGACGGACACAGGAAGACCGCCGCCGTCGCCGCGGCGCGCGGACGTGTCGGGGGCCAGTCCACCGTCTGCTCGCGGGCTTTGGGCGCTCGGCTTCGTGGCACTCTCACTGATCGCACTCGTTGCGATACCGACGTACTTCGGGCAGCGTGTGGCTGCGGTTCAGAGCCGGTTCACCGAGGTCGTCGAGCCGGCCGCGCGTTTGAGCGCGACGCTCGGGCTACTCAAGGCTCGACAGATGGCTCGCGTGGAGGGCTTCATCCTGTCGGGCGATCCTCTGTTCCGCGACTACTACAACGCTGCGATCGATGAGGAGGATGCCGCCCTCGACTCGCTCGGCATCTACGCACAGGAACTTGATCGCGACGTCTTCGATTCGTCGCCGTCCGCCGCAGTTTCGTCTGACGTGGACCGGACCGTGTTCGAGCGGGTGGCCGCACTGCGAAGTGAGTCCTTCGACTGGCGATTCAACAATCGGATCATCTTCGAGCGGGGACCAACCGAAGACTCCCGTGCAGTCGTGCGTCAGGGATACGACGACCTCCAGCGTGCGACGCGCGATCTGGACCTGAGCATTCTCGCCAAGGTCGATGCCAGTCGCCGCCGGATGGCGAACGAGCAGCGGCTGCAGTCACGGATTACCCTTGCACTCGCGCTGGTCGCCCTCTTCGCAACGCTGATCGTGGGCCGCGTCGCCTATCGTTACCGGGATCTGACCGTGGAGCGGGAGCGACGCCGCAGGGAAGCGGTACAGGCACGCCGAGAGATCGATGCCCTGCTCGAGGCGACGGACGATGGGGTTCTGGGGCTCGACCTGGAGGGACGATGCACGTCACTGAATCGTGCGGGTGCCCGGCTGCTGGGATACACCGAGTCCGAGATTCGGGGCAGGGACGTGCATAGGACCATCTTCCACTCCAACCCGGACGGAACGCCGGCGGAGCGGACGTCTTCGGCCGTGCTGGCCGCCGCGGCGCAAGGGCAGGCGCTGGAGTCCACAGAGGGAGCGGTACTGTGGCGTCGGAGACGAATCCCGTTTCCGGCTCGCTGGTCACTCCTCCCGATGATCGACGGTACGGAGCTGCGCGGTGCGGTGCTGACGTTCACGGACATGACTGAGGCACTGGAGCGCGAAGAGGCACTGCGCAGAGCCGTGCGCCAGCGCGAGGACGTGGTGTCGATCGTGTCTCACGATCTCCGGAACCCGCTGGGTGTAGCCCTGGCCGCCGCGGACCTTCTCCTCGATCTGCCGCTGAACGAAGAGAAGCGTCGCCGGCAGGCCGAAATCATCCGACGATCCGGCAAGCGGATGCAAAGTCTCATAGAGGATCTGCTGGACGTCTCCCGAATCGAAGCGGGGATCTTTGTGGTTCGCCCGTCGCAGGAAGACCTGAGTCCGATCATCGAAGAGGCAGTCTCTCTCTTCGCGCTCCAGGCGTCATCGCGCTCGATCGAGCTGCGCGTGGATACCGTCGGTCCGGTGCTCGCTCGCGTCGACCGTGACAGAATCATTCAGGCCCTCTCGAACCTGCTGGACAACGCGGTCCGGCTCACGCCCGAGGGTGGGCAGGTTGTGGTGACGGCCCGTGTGGGAGGGCCATGGGTGAGGATCTCCGTTCGGGATACGGGTCCTGGCGTGTCACCCGATATCGCAGGGCGGATCTTCGATCGCTTTTCTCAGGGGGCGGGGCGCGACAGTGGGTCGGCTGGTCTGGGGCTCGCGATCGTGAAGGGTGTGGCCGAGGCCCACGACGGGACTGCGGAGGTAACGTCGATACCGGGACAGGGAAGTACCTTCACGCTTCGGGTTCCGGTGGCGGGACCCGAAGTAGGGGAGGAGTCCCCCGTCGAGGTGTCGGGCTAGTCGTTCACCAGACTCCTGGCCCACGAGAGAAGCCGGCCCACCTGGTTCGTAGTGATCCGGCGCACCCCTAGCTCGAGAAGGCGGGCCGCGTCGTGAATCTCATCGACGGTCCACACCGCGAGTGGAACGTCTTCGTCGTGTGCTCTGGCTGTCAGCCCGGGGTCGGCGAGCAGGATTCTGGCGTCGAAGTCCAGCAGGCTTCGTGGATCGTCGGCTACCCGATCGAACGCAGCGTCGACACGGTCCGGATACTCGACGATTGGGCCGAGCAGTGCTGTGGGTTCATGCCGACGTACTTCGTCGAGAAGCGCCCAATCCATCGAGATGAACACGGTCCGGTCGATCAGGCCTGCGTTCCGCGTCTCGGAGACGATCGTCTGCACGTCCTCCAGATGCCGGACGCCTTTGAGCTCTGCGAAGATGGTTCGGACCCGTGGCGCGATGGCTGCGAGGGCCGAAGTGAGGGTGGGCAGACGCTCGCCCGCGAAGCTTGGGTCGAACCACGAGCCAGCATCGAGTTCGGAGAGCTCCTCCATGCGATGGGCCGTGACGTGGCCCGTCCCCGACGTCGTGCGATCGAGGGTCTCATCGTGCAGGAGAATCGGAGTCCCGTCTCCGGCCGTGTGCAGATCGAATTCCACCGCTGTTGCGCCTTCGTCCAAAGCGCGCGTGAGGGCGGCGACGGTGTTCTCCGGTGCGACCGCGCTGTACCCACGGTGAGCCACGATTTCGACCGTATGGTCCAGTGCGAACAGAATGGGGCGTGCCATCTCAGCTCGTTCTGAGGCTCCGTGTCCCGGGTGCGAGGGTGGCCTCAACGTCGGGAGATTTCGAGGTCGAAGGTCGTACGCTCGAATGCATACGTCAGGATCCCGGACGTGCCCGAGCCCCTGAAGGTGAACGTGAGGGTCTCGACGTGATTACCTGCCTGCGTCGGACGAACGAGTGTGCTTCCGACATCCGATGCGCGCACATCCGGGCTGATCGGGATGCCCCACCGATTCGTGTTGGAGTTGGCGACGATGGTCCACTCCGTCTCGCCCGGAATCGCGTACAGCGAATAGGAGCCCGCTTCCAGCTCAATTGAACCGAGGTGGATGGGGAAGGGGACGTGCAGGGTCGTCGGCTCGTTGGCGCCCATGCGCCACGGCTGACCGTGGGGGTCCAGGCCTCCCACGATCGCTCGGCCTCTCGAGGAGGGGCGCCCATAGCACAGCTTCGCTGCGCCGTCACCGAGTTGGATTGCCACGGAGTCGAGCGGACTCGGCCGATCAGCGAGCGCTTCGGGGGCTCCGCGAAACTGGCACGTTGTGCTTTGAGCCTGTGCCCGCGCAGGGAAGGTGCCCGCGATCAGAACAGCGGCTGCAGTCAACAGCGAACGGTACGACATCATCGACATTCGTCAGCTCTCGGCGAGGGGTCCACCCAATCGTAAGCGTGCGGCGCGAGTGAGCGCGGCGTCGCCCTCCTGAACAACCGGACCGCGCGGCTGCCTGATGCACCTCGTATGCCCATGCCTCCCTGTGGGCGAGACCGCGGAAGACGCACGCCAAGGTCTACCCCGCTCCCGCCACCGGCGTTCGCGTCCATTCCACCGAGGAGGTCGGCCCGGTCGGGCCGACGGGCTTCGAGACTCGCCAACTCATGGGTCGATGGGGCGCGTACCGTTGCCGCAATGGAATCCGACAGGCCCTCGGGCGACCGTGAGTCGGCACCCGGGAACCCTGCGGCGCTGTGGCGAGTCGCGGTTCGAGTTGAGCGCATGGTCGAAGAATACGATGGTCTGTCGAGTCGATACACCGTCGGAATGTGTCCCAGCGTAGTCCGGCGTATACCGTGTCCCGAAGACATGCACCCTTCCCTCGGCCTGCGGCGGAGCCTACCTATCGGAACGCCTCGTGTCGAAGAGTTGGAGATCGATGAACACCGAACAGAACACCCCCGTCGCCAGGGCCGAATCGGCCTTTCGTTTCTGGCACGATGTACCCGTACGCTTTCGAGATGTCGATGTTGCTGGGCACGCGCACCACGCCGACGCGCTCACCTACTTCGAGGAGGCGCGTTGGGCGTACTGGACCGAGGTGGTCGGCCATAAACGGATCGACGAGCTCAATTATGTCCTCGCGGAGTGCCGCGTCCGATGGCATGCGCGCGTCTTCTGGCCCCAGACGGTATCGGTGGGCGTCCGTGTCGCGCGAATCGGTCGGAAGCATTTCGAAATGGAATACGAAGTGCGCTCGGAAGGGGGTGACAAGCTCCAGAGCGGCTCCACTGTCCAGGTGATGTATGATTATGCGGCGGGCTCATCGACGCCCATGCCGGACGATCTGCGACGCACTCTCGAGACATTCGACGGGCCGTTCGAGGAGACTGCACGTCGTGCGTGAGATCATCAGGATGGAATGGAGCGCCGCGTCGTGCCGCGCCGCACCTCATTGTGGCGTAATACAGGCCACGGCGTTCGTGGCGAAGAAAAGGTTTGCCCACTTCAAGCTTTGTGAATAAACTCTCAAGCTACACTCGCCGGGATCTCGGACCTTCGGGATCTCCGGCTTTTCGTTGGTTTAGGATTCAGGAGCCCCATTCGGAATCCGGTTCGCATGTGTCCGTCACGGGATGACGGGTGCAGCAATGGGGAAACCCAAGGAGATGAAGCCATGCTTGGACGGCTCAAGCTGACGTTCGCTGTGGCCATGGCCGCCATTGTGATCGCCCCCGCGGCTGAGCTCGCGGCGCAGGACGGTGGACGCTTCCGCGTCATCATTCCGTACTTCGAGCCCCTCGAGGACGCGGATCGCGGATTCGGAAAGGACGTCGCGAAGGAGCTGCGTAAGCTTCTCGAGGACTTCCCCACTCATGTGTCGATGGAGGAGCGCGATATCAAGGACGAGGCGAAGCGCTTCGACATGGATATTGACGACCTCAACTGCCTGTATACGCGGCAGCTTGCTTCGCAGACGAATATTCCGGTCGCCATCTGCGCCAGTTACAACGAAGTGTCGAAGGACAACTTCGAGATGACTGCCGAGGTCTGGGATATTCAGGGTTCCGAGTCGTTCCCCATCGAGGCATTCCCCGCCACGAAGGACGAGAAAGAAGAGGCTGCTCAGCACATTTTCCAGCAGTTCGAGCGCTACTCGACGACCGTTCGCTCGGCCGCCATCTGCAACGACTACTATGCGTCGCAGCAGTGGGACAACGCGCTCCGGAACTGCGACGAGTCTCTCGCCCTCAACCCGAACCAGATCGGTACGCGTTACCTCCGTGGCCGTATCCTCTATGAGATGGAGCGGATGGACGAGTCGCTCGGTGAGCTGGAGACGGTGATCGAGCAGAACCCCTTCCATGAGGACGCGCTTCAGCTGGCTGGCTACATCGCCGCCGTCAGCGAACAGGACGACAAGGCCCGAGACTACTACTCCAGGTACCTCGACATCAATCCGGGTAACGCGGCCATCCGGATGCGGATCGCGTATGAGTTGGCTCAGGCTGGTGACCCGGTTGGGGCCATGGAATTCATTCAAGTCGGTCTCGACGTTGATCCCGAGAACGTCGATCTGCACGAGCAGTACGGGGGCTTCGCGTTCAGCGCCGCGCTCGAGATTCAGCAGGAAGCCGCTGTAGGTATGCAGAACGGCGGTGATGCCGTGGCCCCGGAGGCTGTTGGGTATTACCGCGAAGCGATCGCGTCGTACGAAAAGGTCTTCGAGACAAAGGGTGCCGAGACACCGGTGGGGCATCTCTCGAACGTCGTGTCGGCGTACATCCAGCTCGAAGAACTCGAGGCTGCCGTCACGATGAGCGAGCGGGTCCTCGAGACGCATGGTACGGAGGATCGTCTCTGGGTTCTCTATGCGGACGCGCTGCAGCGTTCCGATCGGCTGGATGACGCGATCGCTGCGCTCGACCGGGTCATGGAGATCAATCCGGAGCACCCGAGCGCCGCGCTGCGTCAGGGTAACTGGCTCATCCAGGCGGGCCGCCTGCAAGACGCGGTCGACGTGCTCTCCCGTGCGGCGGAAGGGAACCCCGCGCAGGCCGAGCAGGCCGGTCGGATGATCTTTGCCGAGGCGTATCAGAACGGGTATCAGCAGGACAACTTCCAGTACACTATCGATGGTATGGTGGCCGGAAAGCAGCTGCCGAACCTGAGTGAGGAGATGCGCCACCAGATGAACTTCTGGCACGCGTTCAGCCTCTATCGAAAGGCTGTCGTCGACCAGGAGCCGAACACGCTTCAGTCCGCCCAGGCGACACTCCCTGCGTTCCAGCAGGCGCTGGAACTCCTGGGTGACGTCGGTGGCTACCCGGCATCGGTTAACCTGAATCTTCCGGAGCTCCAGGGTAACGTGGGCACCTACATCGAGATTCAGGAAGCGATCATCAAGCGCGGTCGATGACGTCGATGTGATCGACGCCGCGGTCTGAGGGCGCGATCCGAGAGCGCCGCGGGGGGACAAGGCTCCCCCGCGGCGCTTTCTCGTACCCTGAAGCCTTGTCGATCACCCCAGCAGCGCTTCCGGGTTGTGATCGGCTGACGACGCGGCCGACTCCACCGTTCAGGCACCCTTCGTCTGTCTGGCGATCCCCACTTTCCCCCACCGCTCGGTGAAGTCTCCGAGTCGACCTTCGGTTTTTGTTCGTATTTCCCGAGAATTGGTATTTGGGCGGAGCCCTGGACATCCCAGTGTCCATGCGGGTGAACGGCCCAGTGGCCGCTCCTTCCTCGATGGAAATAATCACCAAAAGTCCCCCCTTGACGTCTCGCTCCACTGCGCAGTATTATGGCCCATCTCTCCCCACTTCTACCCACTCCGTACCACCTGAAGGCGCCGCGTGAACGGTTTCGTCGGGCAATACGAGCATCAGATGGACCAGAAGGGACGCGTCAGTCTCCCCTCGGCGTTCCGCCGTGAGGCTGATGGTGACCGCTTCGTTCTGATGCAGTGGGAGCCGGGCTACCTGACGCTCTTCCCGGAGGCGAAGTGGCAGGACGTGCAGCAGAAGCTGCTCGAATTCCGGCGTACGGACCCTGCGGCCTGGAATCAGGTGCGGATGATCATCGGACAAGCCGTGGAGGTCGCTCCCGACAAGCAGGGACGAATTCTCGTGCCGGCCTCGCTCCAGGTCGCGGCAGACCTTTCGGGTGCGGTGCTGCTCATTGGGAACCTCGATCGCATCGAGCTCTGGGATCCTGCGACGTACGCCGAGGTGGTCAAGGAGAAGGCAGGAGAATTCCAGCAGTTCGCACACAAGCTCTTCGGGTAGCCGACGTGTCCGACTACCACGAGCCAGTTATGGGGCACGAGGTGCTAGACCTGCTCGCTCCGAGCGAAGACGGACTCTACCTCGATGGCACTGCCGGTGGGGGCGGTCATACGAGGATGATCCTGGACGCATGCGAGTCGTGCCGCGTCATCGCCGTGGACCGCGACCCGGAGGCACTCGAGGAAGCGCGTGGGGCGCTTGCCGATGTCCGTGCCCGCGTCCGCTTCGTGTCCGCGAGGTTCGACCGGGTACTCACGGATCCTGAAATTCAGGACCGCGGTCTCGACGGCGCCTTGCTCGATCTGGGGGTCAGCTCGCGTCAGCTCGACGCCGACGAACGGGGGTTCACCTTCCGTCGTGGTGCCAAGCTGGATATGCGCATGGAAGCGCACGGGCGAGACGCGGCCTTCTTCCTGGCGGAGGCGAATGAAGATGAGCTCGCGCGAGTGTTTCGTGAATACGGCGAGGAACCGCGGGCACGCCGACTGGCGCGGGAAGTGATCAAGCGTCGAGCGACAGAGCCACTTTCGACCAGCGATCATCTCGTGGCTGCGATGACTGTCGCTATGGGTCGTTCGCCGAGTGTGAAGGAAAAGGCACGGATCTTCCAAGCTGTACGGATTGCAGTGAACGAAGAGTTGGAATCACTGGAAGCGGGGCTTCCTGCGATCCGCGATGTGATGAAGGCAGGTGGGGTGATGGTGGTGATCGCATATCACTCACTCGAGGACCGAGTGGTGAAGAGCGCGTTTCGGGAGTGGAGTCGGACGTGCATATGTCCGCCCGAGCTCCCGATCTGCACATGTCGGGGTGAGCCGCTCGGTGAGACGCTCACCCGCAAGGTGCTCCGCCCGACGGCGGAAGAGGTGGAGCGCAACCCTCGTGCCCGAAGTGCGCGCCTGCGTGCCTGGCGGAGAGCCGCCTGATGGACGCCCAGGTGCTCGGTCGCGCTGCGTTGACGTTTGCGTTTCTCCTGCTCTCGCTCGGCATTGTGACATGGCGGCAGAGTCGTGCGTTCGAGGCGAATCAAGCACTCGATGCGCTGCGGCGTCAGGTCTCGGTCGTTCAGGCGGAACGGATCGAACTGGAGCGTGACATTCAGGTTCGCCGGAGTCTCGGCAACATCGTCACGGCCGCGGAGGCCATCGGGATGGTTACGCCGCATGCCGAGCAGATCGTGATCCTCGGCAAGGACGGTGCCTCTTGAGCCGTTTCCCAGCCGGTCACGTCCGTCCGCATCTATGGCGCCGCCGCGCGGTGCTGACGGCCTGGCTGCTGGGTGCTGTCGCTGTGACTGCACGTGCCGGACAGATTCAGATTGCCCAGGCGTCGACCTGGAAGCAGATCGCGGACGGTCAGCATGAGGGTGCGGTCACGCTGCCCGCACCACGTGGCACGGTCCTCGCCGCAGGCGGGGTCCCGCTCTCGGTCACCCGAGAGCGAATCGAGGTCTACGTCGCGCCGCGCGAGGTGCAGGACGCCGAAGCGGTGAAGGAGCGGCTTGCCGGCGTGCTCGGTCTCAGCGGATCCAGGGCCGAACGACTTGTTTCGCGCGGCTCCGGCTGGAACCGCGTAGGGCTCTACTCCCTGGCCGTCCGGGACTCGCTGCTCAGGCTGCCCGGCGTTCACCTGACATCCCTGTATGAGCGCTATTACCCGCATGGGGAGATTGCCCGCGGGGTGACCGGAGTGGTGATCGACGGGAAAGGTCTCGGGGGCATCGAACAACGGTACGAGGGCCATCTCAGCGGTGCACCCGGCTCTCAGGTCGTGGCCCGGGACAGTCGTGGCGCACCGATTCCCGGTCAGCGCATGACGGTCGACGAGCCGCGTGCCGGGGGAGAGGTCGTCCTGACGCTCGACATGGAGCTTCAGGAGATCGCTCAGTCAGCGCTGATGTCTGCGATCGACGAGCACCAGGCCATGGGCGGGGACATCCTCATCACCGATCCGCATTCGGGCGAGATCAGGGCACTGTTTTCGATCCGGGACGATAACATCGCTGCTCTGTCGGCGATTAACGCCCCGTTCGAACCGGGATCCACCCTGAAGGTGTTTACGGTCGCGGCCCTGCTCGACAATGGGCTCGCCGACCTGAACGACGTGATCGACATCGACAATGGCCGGTGGACCATCAACGGCCGCACGCTGAACGACACACACGTCGAGGACGAGCACATCACGCTCCGCACGGCGCTCAGTGAATCCTCGAACGTCGGGATCGCCAAAGCCGCGCTGGCCCTGCCGGAAGGGCTTCAGTATCAGAACCTGAGAGACTTCGGCTTCGGTACGATGACGGGCATCGAGTTGCCGGGTGAGGTTGCGGGCTCACTCTATGCGCCGGATCGCTGGAGCCTTCAGTCCCCGCAGTCGCTCGCGATTGGATACGAGATGTCTGCGACCCCGCTCCAGATGGCGATGGCGTACGGCGCGATCGCGAATGGTGGCGTACTCATGCGGCCCCGTCTGGTTCGAGAGATTCGGGATGCCAACGGAACGCTCGTCGAGCGCTTCGACCCTCAGGAGATCCGTCGAGTCGTCAAGCGTCGTACCGCGGAGCAGCTCGGTCGGGCCCTGGTCGATGTCGTCGACAGCGGTACAGGTGGGGCCGCGGGTATCGGCGGCTATCAAGTGGCCGGGAAGAGCGGGACAGCTCGTTTCGCGACCAACGGTCGGTACGAGCGCGGTGCCTACTCGTCCTCGTTCGTTGGGTACTTCCCGGCCGACGATCCGCAGCTCGTGATCTTCGTGAAGCTCGATCGACCGAGCGGGAACTCCTACTACGGCGGAGCGGTCGCTGCCCCTGTGACGCGGGCCACCATGGAAGCGGCACTCGCCGCGAACGTGCTGAATCTCGATAAGCTGGCAAACGCTCAGCAGCGCCCGGTCGTGGTCATTCCCTCGGATTCTTACACGGCGTACGCCACTGCCGACATCAGCATTCCTTTGCCGCCGGTCTCTCCCGCCGGCGAGGACGAGAGCACTGGTGTGGCTGTTCCGGACGTGTCGGGGCTTCCTGCTCGATCTGCTGTTCGAGAACTGCACAAGCACGGACTCCGCGTCGCAGATGTCGGAGCGGGCTCCGTTCTACGTACGTATCCGGCAGCGGGCTCCGTTGTCCAGCGAGGCGGCGTGGTACGGCTGCGGTATCGAGGGCAAGACGATGAGTGACGTGAGCACAGCGCTGCGCGCGGTGGAAGACGTCCTCCGGACTGCCAACCTCCTGACCGAGGTACGCGGGTCGGAGGACATCTTCGTCCGGGGGGTTTCGCAGGACTCTCGCACCGTTGCTGCTGACGATCTCTTTCTCGCCTGGACGGGCGTGGACTCGGATGCCCACGACTACGTCTCGAACGCCGTAGCAGATGGTGCGATCGCAGCGGTCGTCGAGCGACCGGTGGACGTCGACGTGCCGCAGCTGGTGGTACGGGATGGCCGGCGTGCGGCCGCGATCGCAGCGGATGTCGTCCTGGGCTCTCCCAGTGCAGAGATGACGTTGGTCGGCATCACTGGCACGAACGGAAAGACGACGACATCTCAGCTCGTGCAGCATCTCGTGGCGTCGGAGCGGAAGGCGGCGGTCATCGGTACACTCGGGCTGCTGCAGGTGGATGGTGTCCGCCCTGGCACCGAAGGCCTGACGACGCCAGGTCCCGTGCTGTTGACGCAGTGGCTCCGCGAGCTGGCCGACGCGCAGTACGAGGTGGTCATCGTCGAGGCTTCGTCTCATGCGCTCGCGCAGCACCGCCTGGATGGAGTCGCGTTCGACGTGGCCGTCTTTACCAACCTTTCTCAGGACCACCTCGACTACCACGGTGGAATGGCTGCGTACCGGGCGGCCAAGCTGGGCCTCATCGACCTGGTGTCCGGTGAGGGGACACTCGTCGTGAACGCGGACGACGAAGCGTGGGAGGGGCTCGAGACGGGCGGGCGCCGTGTCGTGACGTACTCGACCAACGGTCCCGCGGACGTGTGGGCCCGAGAGATCGTCCTCGATCCGTCGGGCAGTCGCTTCATCCTGGCCGTGTCCGCCGACGAGTTTGAGGTCCATCTGCCGCTGGTCGGCGGATACAACGTCGAGAACGCTCTCGCTGCCGCTGCGGCCGCCATCGCTGTTGGCGTGAGTCCCGCTCTGGCCGCGGAGCGTCTGGCGAGGGCTCCGCAGGTGGCGGGGCGCCTGGAGACGGTCGTACGTGAGCCGTTCCATGTCCTGATCGACTTCGCCCATACGCCGGCGGCACTATCGGGTGCACTCGGTGCCTTACGGCCTCTGACCGATGGGCGGCTCATCGTGCTCTTCGGAGCGGGGGGCGACCGCGATCGGACGAAACGCAAACCCATGGCCGAGGCCGTCGCTCGCGTCGCCGACGTCGCTGTCCTGACGTCCGACAACCCGCGTACCGAGGATCCCGACGCGATCATCGACGATCTCGCGGAAGGGGTGGGCGAAATGGAGTTCGTGCGGATGACGGACCGGCGAGCCGCCATCCGCGCGGCTCTCGAGGTCGCCCGTCCCGGAGACACCGTGGTCCTGGCCGGAAAGGGGCACGAACGCTATCAGGTCATCGGAACCGAGAAGCAGCCGTTCGACGAGGCAGCGATCGCCCGTGATGCGCTCCGCGAGCTGGGGGTTCTTTGATGACCTTCGCGTGGAGTGACGTTTCGGTGCGGCAGGCTCTGGGGATGCGGACCGACCTGGCACAGGCCGAGGTCGAGTACGTGGGTGTCTCGACCGATTCGCGGAGCGTGTCCGAGGGTGACCTCTATGTGGCACTCGTCGGCGAGCATTTCGACGGGCACGACTTTGTGGCGGATGCCTTTTCGAAGGGCGCGGTCGGTGCGGTCGTGTCACGGCCGGCAGCTGGAGACCCCGCCGGACGCCTCTACCCGGTCGACGACACGCTCGTCGCCCTGGGGCGACTGGCGGCGTGGCGGCGCAAGAAACTCGATGCTCCCGTCGTGGCGATCACGGGCTCGTCCGGGAAAACGACAACCAAGGAAATGACGGCGGCTGCGCTGGGCCAGACGTACCGAGTGCATGCCACATCCGGCAATCTGAACAACCGGATCGGTATGCCGCTCACTCTCCTGGCGACACCGCAGGACGTCGAGGCTGTCGTGCTCGAACTCGGTACGAATGAGCCGGGTGAGATCAAGGCACTCGTGCACGTGGCCCGGCCTGACGTCGCGGTCATCACGACCGTTGGAGAGAGCCATCTCGAAAAGCTCGGCTCTCTCGACGGCGTCCTCTCCGAGAAGCTCGACATACTGCGCGGTATGGTTCAGGGCGGTCAGTGCATCGTCGGTGACGAGCCGCCAGTCCTCCAGGAGCGCGCCAACGCGATCTGCTCTTCGGTCAAGGTGGTTGGCTGGAGCGAGCGCGCGGATGCAGATGCCCGGCCTGGCAATGCGGACGTCGACGTCTTCGGTCGCTACAGCTTTGACTGGCACGGGCAGCGCGTCACGGCTCCAATGGCCGGGCGCCATGCGGTTTCGAATGCCCTGCTCGCGCTTACGATCGCGGATCATCTGGGTGTGCCCGCGCGGGATGCCGTCCGCGGTCTCGGCTCTGCCCGGATGGGCTCGATGCGTGGCGAGTTTCAGCGCATCGGCGACCTCACTCTGATCGTGGACTGTTATAACGCGAATCCGCAGAGTGTGCGGGCTTCGCTCGATGTCCTGGAGGACCAGGCCGTCACGGGACGAAAGGTTGCCGTTCTGGGATCAATGCTCGAACTCGGTGACGCGACGTCGGCTCTTCACGCCGAGATTCTGGTCGACGCTGTCTCCCGTGATATCGACCTGATCGTGGCCACGGGCGCTTTCGCAGATGCCGCGAGGTGCGCCGGTCTCCGAGATGAGCGTGTCATCACCGGCGACGACTGGCAGTCGGCGTACCCGACGCTGCTCGAGCGACTCGAGGGCGGGGAGGTCATCCTGCTCAAGGCGTCTCGGGGGATCGCGCTGGAAAAGATGCTCCCATGTCTGGAGGCGGACTTCGGCTCGCCCGTCGAACCGGTCGAGGCCTGATGCTCGCTCATCTGCTTCCCCGTCTCTCGGACGTCTTCGGCCCGTTCAACGTCTTTGTCTATATCTCATTTCGTACGGCCGGCGCAGTCGTGACATCGCTGGTCATCGCGTTTGCGCTCGGTCCGGCGGTGATCCGCCGCCTGCGCCTCGCGAAGGTCGGGCAGGTCGTACGCGACGTAGGTCCGGAGTCACACCTCGTGAAGTCCGGTACGCCGACCATGGGCGGGATCATCATCATCCTGGCCACCACCGTATCGACGCTCCTGTGGGCGCGCCTCGACAACCCGTACACGCTCGTGGCTCTCGTATCCCTCCTGTGGATGGGCGCGATCGGCTTTCTGGACGACTACTTGAAGGTCGTTCAGGGGAAGACCCGGGGTCTCGTAGCCCGGTACAAGATGATCGGGCAGTGGACATTCGGGCTCGCTCTCGGTGCATTCCTGATCTGGAATCCGATCTCGGATCACCCGACCACGTGGACGAGTGTGCCGTTCTTCGCGAACGTCGCTGCTGTCTTTCCCGTGCCGGTCTTCGTGATCTTCACCGGGATCGTCGTCTCGGGTTCGTCGAATGCGGTGAACCTGACCGATGGTCTCGATGGACTGGCCGCCGGCCTGACCGCCATCGCTGCGGCGACGCTGGGCATCTTTGCGTACATCGCAGGCCGCGTCGACACGTCTCACTACCTCGGCTTCTTCTACCTGCCTGGTGCAGGAGAGCTGACGATCTTTGCCCTCGCGCTCGCAGGCGGCGCACTGGGTTTTCTCTGGTTCAATGCGCACCCGGCGGACGTCTTCATGGGCGACACCGGGTCGTTGGCTCTCGGGGGCGCGCTCGGCGTCATGGCGATCCTCCTGAAGGCCGAATTCCTCCTCGTGATCGTCGGTGGCGTGTTCGTGCTCGAGACGCTGTCGGTGATCGTGCAAAAGGGGTGGTTCAAGTACACGAAGCGGCGGTTCGGGCAGGGGCGACGCGTCTTCAGGATGGCCCCCGTACACCACCATTTCGAGAAGCTCGGCTGGTCCGAAGCCACGGTCGTCATCCGCTTCTGGATTGTCGGCGTTCTGTTCGCGATGGTCGCGTTCAGCACGTTGAAAATTCGGTGAGCGTGTATGCTGCGGTCGTGCGGTTCGGAGGTGCGTTTTGATGGACCTGTCTGGACTGAATGTGGCTGTCATCGGCCTCGGTGCGAGCGGAATCGCCGCCGCACGACTGGCCGCTGAAAAGGGAGGAGACGTCTATGTCTCGGATTCGCGCACGGATGATGCAGTTGCAGCTCGTGGAGCCGACCTCGGAGATGGAATCGAGGTCGAGTTGGGACGACACGACCTCGAACGAATGGTCGATGCCGACCTCGTCGTCGCCAGCCCCGGTATCCCGCCGGACGCTCCTGTGCTCCGAAGGCTTGGGGACCGGGGAGTTCGATGGATCTCCGAACCCGAACTCGCCTCACGGTTCTTCGATGGTGCACTGATCGCCATCACCGGAACCAATGGTAAGACCACGACGACGTTACTGGTGAACCATCTGCTTCACGCATCGGGGATTCGTTCCGCCGCGGGTGGGAACGTCGGGGGAGGGCTCGCCCCTGCCGCGTCCGATCTCGCGCGTCTGGACGATGCTCCGGACTGGATCGTGCTCGAGATGAGTTCGTTCCAGCTCGCGGGCGTGGACACGTTTCGGCCGGACATCGGTGTCGTGACGAACCTCTCGCCGGACCACCTCGACCGATACGACACGGTCGACGCGTATTATGGCGACAAGGCCAGGCTCTTCGACAACGCTGATACGGAAAGCCTCTGGGTGCTGCCGTCATCTGACAACGAAGTCCAGCGCCTCTGCGGTGACGCGCCGGGTCGCCGGTACTACTTCGGCGATGGCCCGGACAGCAGCGCGTTCCTGGCGGAAGACGAGCTTACGCTGCGTGTCGAGGGTGAGATCGAGCCGCTACTCCCGCGCGCCGATCTCCCTCTTCTCGGTGCACACAACGTGGAGAACGCGTTGGCCGCCGCTCTGGTGGCTCGCCTGGCGGGCGCCGGCACCGGTGGCCTGAGTGCCGGTCTCGGGTCTGCGCGTGCGCTTCCGCACCGATTGGAGCCGGTCGCCGATCATGAGGGAGTCGTCTGGATCAACGACTCCAAGGCTACCAACGTCGCTGCGACCAGAAGCGCGTTGACCAGTCTGAACCGTCCCGTCGTCCTCCTCCTCGGCGGGAAAGACAAAGGTGAAGACTTCGGTCAGCTTGCTGAGGCGGTGCGCGAATCTGCGCGTATGGTGATCGGGTATGGGGATGCCGGGCCACGTGCGATCGAGGAGTTGAGTGCGGCCCTGGGGGATGACGCCGGTACCCAGTCGGATGAAGCAGGCCCCGGTGGGCGCACTCCGGTGCTTCATCGGGTCGATGGCTCTATGGAGACCGTGGTCGCCCGCGCCCACGTCGGGGCTCGGGCAGGTGACGCGGTTCTCCTGTCACCCGCCTGCTCGAGCTTCGACATGTACGAGAGCTACGAGCACCGGGGCCGGCACTTCACGCGACTTGCGAGGGCTGTCGCATGAGGATGGCACGGCCCATGGATATCGCGCCGGCTGGCCCGGCTCGTCTGCCGGAGTCGGGGCTGGGGCGAGGATGGGAAGGCGCCGCCGTCATGGGCCTCACGCTCCTCGTTCTCTCCTTCGGCCTCGTGACGCTCTACAGTGCGTCGTCGGTCTTCGCGCTCAGCCAGGGCATGCCCGACACGTTCTACGTGGTGCGCCAGGGGGCGGGGGCAGTGGTGGGCCTGGCTCTACTCGGCTTCTGCGCCTGGATGCCGTACCGCTACTGGGCGCTGCTCGCCTGGCCGCTTGTCGCGGCCAGCGTGGTCATGTTGACCCTGTGCGTTCTTCCGTGGACGTACGGTATTGCTCCGGAAATCAACGGAGCTCGAAGGTGGCTGCGCGTCGGCGTCACGATCCAGCCATCCGAGATCGCCAAGGTGGCGATCATCGTATGGTCGTCTGCGATGGCCGTACGGAAGGCTCCTCAGTTCAAGTCGCTTCGGCGGGGATTGGGGCCGTTTCTCGCTGTGTGGGGTCTGGTGATCGGCCTCGTCACGATGGGCCCCGACCTGTCGACCGCTCTGGTGGTGGCCACACTCGGGTTCGTCATCGTCTTCTCGGCCGGGGCACGGATCGCCCACTTCGTCTTCCTGGGTGCCCTCGTCACGCCGGCACTGTTCATGCTGCTTCGGGCCCCGTATCGGTGGGAGCGCATCAAGGTGTTCGGTGGACAGCTGACTGACCCAGCGGGTGCCGGATATCAGGTAAAGCAGTCGCTGATCGGCATCGGCTCCGGGGGGCTCTACGGAGTCGGTTTCGGAGAGGGGCAGCAGAAGCATGGTTTCCTACCCGAGGCACACAACGACTTCATCTTCGCGATGATCGGTGAAGAGTGGGGATTCTTCGGAATTCTTCTGGTCGTGGGAGTGTACTCGGCACTTGTTCTGATCGGTTTAAGTATTGCGAGACGGTCTAATTGCCTGTTAGGCGGGCTGGTCGAGCTCGGGTGAACGCGCCTCTTGGAAGGACAGGCGAGGCTCCACATGGCGGTGGGACTTGCGCTTGCCCCCGCGACCGGACTCGCGCTGCCGCTCATCTCCTACGGTCGTTCGAACCTGATCGTGACGCTGATCACGCTCGGGATCCTGATTTCGGTTGCGCGCGCGGCACCAGGTGGGAAGGCAGCCCGTGTCTGAGTTGAGTCGGGCTCCGGGGCCGATGGTGGTCCTGTCGGGTGGAGGAACGGGCGGCCATCTCTACCCGGCGCTCGCGATTGCCGATGCACTTCGGGAAGTTCGTCCCGACATCCATGTCGTTTTCGTGGGCGCGAGGAGGGGCATCGAAGCGCGCGTGTTGCCCGAACGCTCGGAAGACCACGTCCTCCTGCCCGTCCATGGAATCGATCGCAGCAGCCCGATCAGCCTGATTCGCGCGCTCGGGGGTCTCTTCCTGGGGCTTGCGCGGATCGTTGCGCTGTTTCGGCGGACCCGACCCTCGGTCGTGATCGTGACAGGTGGGTATGCGGGTGCTGCCGCAGGGATCGCGGCAGGCCTGATGGGAATCCCGCTGGTCTTGCAGGAGCAGAACTCGGTGCCGGGCGCCGTGACAAAGTTGCTCACGCGCTTCGCGACCCGTGTGCACGTCGCGTATCCCGAGGCGATCAGCCGCCTGCCGGTCGGTGCCGAGAGCTGCGTCGTGAGTGGTAACCCCGTGCGTTCCCGGTCCGGCATGGGTCGATCCGAGGCCCGTGCTGCGTTCGGCGTGCCGGAGGATGTTACGCTCACGTTCGTTACAGGGGGAAGTCAGGGCTCTCTCGCGCTCAACGAAGGACTGACGGCCTATGTGACCCAGGTGGTGCGGGGCGAGATCGAACGGCCCGTGATGCTGCACGTGCTCTGGTCTACCGGGCGCAAGCACTTTCCCGGTGTACGCGACGCGCTCGACGCGGTCGGTTCACCCGAGTGGGTCCACGCACTCCCGTACATCGAAGACATGCCCGGTGCGCTCGCTGCGTCCGATCTGGCGGTTTGTCGCGCCGGGGCGATGACTACGGCCGAGATGATGAACCAGGGACTCCCGGCGGTGCTCGTGCCCCTGCCGACCGCGGCGGAAGACCATCAGACGCAGAACGCGCGCGCACTCGAACAAGCGGGCGCTGTACGCGTTGTTCCTCAGGACGACTTCTCTCCCGCCAGGCTTGCTGCGGAGATCGCGTTGATGACCCGTGACGCCGAGGTGCTTCACGGCATGAGCGCACGGGCTGCCGAGCGGGCGCATCCGCGTGCAACGGAAGAGATTGCGGCCGACCTCGCCGCCATGTTGCCTCCGATGGGGAGGGCTGCATGAAGGCCCGCCTCGACCTGCGTGCTCTGGCGGCCGACCGGCCTGTGCACTTCATGGGGGTGGGCGGCGCTGGCATGTACCCCCTTGCTGAATTGCTTCTCCGGAGTGGTGGGCGGGTCAGCGGCTGTGACACGAAAGACAGTGGGTCGCTCCGGGCTCTGGAAGCGCTCGGCGCTGAGGTCTCGGTCGGCCATGACGAAGCGCACGTCGCCGACGCGGCGGCACTCGTGGTTACAGCGGCGATTCCGTCTGATCATCCGGAGGTGCTCGCCGCAAGGCAGGCGGGCCTCATCGTGATGAAGCGGGCCGAAGCGCTCGGCACGTGGGTGGCACACGGCCAGGTCGTCGGAATCGCCGGGACACATGGCAAGACGACGACGACGGCGATGACTACCGCGGTACTGGCCGAGGCGGGGATGAACCCAACCGGTCTTGTCGGTGGGTATGTCACTGAGTGGGGGGGCAATCTGCGCTACGGCGGCGGGGATACGTTCGTCGTCGAAGCCGACGAGTTTGACCGCTCCTTCCTCACGCTGTCCCCGGATGTCGCCGTTGTCACGAATCTGGAAGCCGATCACCTGGACATCTACGGGGATCTGGAGGGCGTCCGGCGGGGGTTCCTTGATTTCCTGGCCGGTGTTCGGGGTGGAGGCCGCGTTGTCGTGTGTGCGGACGACCATGGCGCCTCGACGCTGCTGCCGACGATCGGGCCATCTGGCTATACCTATGGGACATCGGCTGGATCGATGCTCCGTGCCACGGACATTCGTGTCCACGGCGAGGTGACCTGCGCGACTGTCTGGGAAGAAGGCAGGAACGTGGGTGAACTCAGTCTCGCCATGGGTGGGCGGCACAACCTGCTGAATGCACTCGCGGCATCGGCGGCGTCTCGAGCTCTGGGTGCGGACTGGGCCGATATCCTCCGTGGCCTTGCGGCCTTCCGCGGTGTCGGTCGCCGTTTTCAGAAGGTCGGCGACGTAGCCGGTGTGGTCGTCATCGACGATTACGCACATCACCCGACCGAAATCGCAGCGGCGCTGAAGGCAGCTCGCAGCATGTACGAGGGGCGTCGAGTGGTCGCCGTTTTCCAGCCACACCTCTACTCCCGGACCCGCGACTTCGCCCGAGGGTTCGGTGAAGCGCTGGCTGTCGCTGACAAGGTGTGGCTGACGGACATCTTTCCTGCACGTGAGGCACCGATTCCGGGGATAGACGGGCAGACGCTTGTCACAGCCGCGACCGAGGCCGGTGCGAGGGACGTTTCGTACGTCGATGCTCTCGACGGACTTCCGGCGGCAGTGGCCTCGGGTGCACGCGAAGGCGACGTCATCGTGACGCTCGGTGCCGGATCCATCGAGCGCACCGGAAGCATGCTTCTCGACGTGCTTGGGGAGCCTGCCCATGCCTAGTCCGATGATGACGCGTCAGCTCAAGGTGCTCGCCGCCATGGTTGCGGTCGGGCCGCTCGCATACTGGGGCCCTGGCTGGGTCGAGATGACCCGTGATCTGGAGGTCTTCGCGGTTCGGGATGTCGAGGTGACCGGAATCAAGCTCCTGAGTGAGGACGCTGTGGTAGCGCGCCTTGCCCTGGGTTCTTTCGCCTCGGTATGGGGCGATGCCGACGTCTGGCGGCAGCGCATCGCAGCGGACCCCATGGTGCGCGCGGTCGAGATTCGCCGACGCATCCCGAGCAAGCTGCTGGTCGACGTGGACGAGCGCGTCCCGATTGCCCTCGCTGGTACGCCGATGCTCGAGCCGATCGATGCGGAAGGGTATCGTCTCCCGATCGACCCGACCCTGTACCCTCTGGATTTGCCCATCATCAGTTCGAGAGGCCCGGTGTCGGAAGACGCGGCGCTCTTTCCCGAAGAGGTCCGATCCCTGGCCGCTGAGGTCGAGCACTTGATGGCGACCCACCAGGACTTTGCGCGCCGGATCTCCACGATCCGCTGGCACGCAGAGGACGTGGTCGCCGTTCGCCTGCAAAGGCTGGACGTCGATTTCATCATGCCGGTACTCACGACGGGGGAGCGGATTCGTGAAGGCGAATCGGCGCTCGGTCATGCCATGCAGCAGGGGGCGGGTCGCTCACCTGTTGAGGTCGACCTTCGATTCGCCGAGCAGGTAATCATTCGCAGCCGCTCGGCCAATTTCGTCGCTTCAACTTTCACGGCCGGAGGCCGATAACATGCGTTCGAACCTGATCGCCGGGCTCGACATCGGGAGCACGCATACCTGCGCCGTGATCGGCGAGGTCGTCGGGGACCCACGTCGCCCGGGGCTTACGATCCTCGGTGTGGGACAAGCTCCAACGTCGGGGCTGCGAGGTGACTTCGTCATCAACATCGATGAGATGACGGAGTCGGTCCGTAGTGCCGTGAACGAGGCCGAGCTTATGGCCGGTGCTACCGTGGACCGGGTCTATGCAGGAATCGGCGGAGACCACGTCCGGGCCACAAACTCGATGGGTGTCGTGGCGATTTCCGAAGAGGAGGTTACGGAAGACGACGTCGAGCGCGTGCACATCGTCGCTCGGGCGGTCGCCCTGCCCCCCGACCGTGAGATGGTTCATGCCATCCCGCAGGAATACCGGATCGACCACCAGGCCGGCATCAAGGACCCACTCGGTATGTCCGGCGTCCGACTCGAGAGCGAGGTCTTTCTGGTGACCTGCCAGGTCACGGCCTCGGCGAACATCACGAAGGCCGGCATTCGGGCTGGGTATCGCGTGCAGGAGCGTGTACTCGAGCCGCTCGCAGGGGCGCGGGCGCTCCTGACTGAGGACGAAAAGGAAGTCGGCGTCGCGATGGTGGAGATCGGGGCGCAGACCACAAACGTCGCGGCGTACTACGAGGGAAAGATCCATCACGTTGCCATTCTTCCCTTCGGTGGTGCCACGCTTACGCAGGATCTGATGCGAGGGCTGGCCGTTCCGTACAAGGAGGCCCAGCGAGCCAAGGAGCACCACGCCCACGCTTTTGCACAGATGGTGGACCCGCGGGAGACCGTGGATCTGCCGGGCCCTTCACCGAATCAGATGCGCTCGGTGGCGTGCGAATTGATCGCACACATCGTGGAGCAGCGCCTCGACGAAATGTTCGGAATCATCCAGCGCGAGCTTCAGGACCATGGAGCGCTCGACAAGCTCGGGGCCGGGGTCGTGCTCAGCGGTGGCAGCGCGGCGATCCCGGGAATCGTCGAACTCGCTCAGCAGATCTTCGCAGCACCGGTGCGCCTCGGAGTACCGTCCGAGGGGCTTGGAGGAATTGCGGATGTCGTTGCTCGGCCTCGCTTTGCGGTGGGTGCCGGACTCGCGCTCTGGGGCGCGGATCGCTTTGCAGAAACCGGTCGAGGTGCATCGACCCGGGCCTCCGGGATCGTCACCAAGCTCGGCGTTTGGTTGAAGGAATTCTTTTAGTCGCAGTTGGTCCACATCTCCGCTAGGGAGGAGAGCATGATGATCTTCGAGTTCGAAGAAACCCCGATCGCGAACGCGCGAATGAAGGTCGTAGGCGTGGGGGGAGCCGGCGGGAACGCCGTCAATCGCATGATCGACGAGGAGCTTGAGGGCGTCGAGTTCATCTCGATGAACACCGATGGGCAGGCGCTCAAGCACTCCAAGGCCCAGGTTACGCTTCAGATTGGCAAGAAGCTCACTCGCGGCCTGGGCGCGGGAGCGCGTCCGGAGGTCGGTCGACAAGCCCTCGCAGAGAGCGAGGAAGAGGTGCGCCGTGCACTCGATGGGGCGGATCTCGTCTTCGTCACGGCTGGCATGGGTGGTGGGACCGGTACGGGTGCTGCTCCCCTCGTGGCCGAGATCGCCCGTGACATGGGCGCTCTGACGATCGGCGTTGTGACCAAGCCGTTTTCGTTCGAAGGCAAGAAGCGGGATCGTCAGGCCATGCAAGGCCTCGCGGAACTCCGTCGTGCGGTCGATACGATGATTCTCGTGCCGAACGATCGACTCCTCTCCGTGGTGCCGAAGGGCACGTCGTTCAAGAACGCCCTGAAGAAGGCCGACGAGATTTTGCTCAACGCGACGCAAGGGATCTCCGACCTGATTCGTGTCACCGGTGAAGTGAACGTCGACTTCGCGGACGTGCGCACCGTGATGGCTGCCCGTGGACCGGCCCTGATGGGGTCCGGCTTCGGTGAAGGAGACAACCGGGCGCAGGAAGCGGCTCAGGAAGCGATCTCCTCGCCGCTCCTCGACGATGTTTCGATTGCAGGCGCGAAGGGTGTCCTGATCAACATCACGGGCGGAATGGACCTCGCCATTGACGAGGTTACGACGATTTCATCGATTATCCAGGAAGAGGCAGGAGACGAAGCCGAGATCATCTTCGGTGCCGTTCACAACCCGGAACTCGAAAACCAGATTCGCGTGACCGTGATCGCGACGGGCTTCGATTCGGAGAACGACGACAAAGTGGTTTCGGGCAATTTCCGACGCCCTCGCCAACAGACAGCGACCCCGCAGCAGGTGCAGGTCGAGCCCGTGCATCCGGCAGAGCCGGCCGCCGAGGTCGTCCCGCCGGTGCTCGACCCGCCGGCACCCACTGAGCCAGTCGAGCTCCCCGAGAAGCGGGTCGCAGTCGGCGGCGGGGCATCGGAGCCGGTGTTGCCGCTCACGAGGTTTCCGGAGCGCATCGTATCCCGAGAGCAGATCAAAGGGTTGGATATTCCGACGTTCATTCGTCGCCAGATGGACTGAGCTGGATCCCTAGCTCCGGCTCGCCATCGGGCGACCGACTGTCCGGCGGGAACGTCCGCCGGGCAGTCGACCGTTCGAAGCCCTTGTCGCTCAGAGCTTTTCGGGACATTAGTGAGGGTTCAGGAGTCGGACGTGAAGCAATCCATCAAACAAGGCATTCGGGCAGGGGGCATCGCTGTAGCGGTGGCCCTCGTATCTGCGTGTTCGATGGAGACGCCCGCGGTTGGTGAGCTGGAGCCCATCTGGGT
Organism: Gemmatimonadota bacterium; assembly: GCA_028873595.1. Taxonomy (GTDB): domain Bacteria; phylum Gemmatimonadota; class Gemmatimonadetes; order Longimicrobiales; family Gaopeijiaceae; genus UBA2589. The sequence goes on from JAPPOV010000001.1 coordinate 30,819, forward strand.
CCCGGCCGCTGAGCGCGCCGAGGTCCGTGCACTGGGTCGAGGTCAGACCTTTGGCGGCCTCCTGTACGAAGCGATCGACGCCAACGAACAAGCCTCGCTTCTGCTGGCGTTCCAGGAACATGCCGACCCCCGTAGGCTGCGCGAGCGTACCGAAGTCACGCTCCGATATCTTCCCGACACCCAGGAACTCAGAGGTGTCGATGTCGCGGTGAGCAAGGACCAGACGGTGCGACTCGACCGGGACATGCTGGGCTGGCGTTCGCAACTCATCGAGACCCCGATCTTTATCGATACGATCTACGCGAACGGCGAGATCAGTGCGACGTTCTGGGGCTCGGTCGTGAACAACGACAAGCTCACGTCGCTGAACTTCGAGGACCGTAATCTCCTCATCGACCACTTGGATAAAGTCTTCCAGTGGCAGATGGACTTCTCGCGGCAGATCCGTCCGGGAGACAATTACCGGTTCGCGTTCGAGCGGGAGGTGCGGCCCGATGGCTCGATGCGGGCGGGCAGGCTGCTCGCCGCCGAGTTCGTGAATAGTGGGACACCGTACCACGCGATCTTTTTCGACCCGAATGGTGATGGCCGAGGCTCGTACTTCGATCTCGATGGTGAGTCGGTTCGGCGAGCCTTCCTCCTCAAGCCTTTGTCCTACCGTCGGATCTCCGGTCGCTTCTCCAGTGGTCGTCGTCATCCGGTGCTCAACACGATTCGCTCCCATCGGGGAATCGACTACGCAGCCGACACCGGCACACCGATCATGGCGACGTCCGATGGGGTTGTCATTCACCGTGGGCCGAAGGGGAGCTTTGGGAATACCGTCGAGATTCGGCACCCGAATGGATGGGTGACCCGGTACGCACATATGTCGCAGTTCCGCAGTGGCGTGACGGTCGGAACGCGCGTGCATCAGAGCGATGTCATCGGATACGTAGGAATGAGCGGACTCGCTACAGGGCCGCACCTGCACTACGAGATGCTGCAGAATGGACGTCAATTCGATCCACTCTCCGTTGACTTGCCAGCCGGTGATCCGGTGCCGGCCGACGACATGGTCCGTTGGCGGTCCGAGATGACCGGTCGTTACGGCTTGCTCGAGACGATTCCGAGGCTGGGGCCGGTCCGCACCTTCGTTGCAGACGCTGAAGACTCACCGGAGCCGGACGCGCTGCAGCCGAGCGGGGGAGCGTAGGCGCAGCCTTGGGGTCCCCCATCAGTCGCGCGCTCCTTTTTCTGATCCTGGCCGGGGCGCTCACGACCTATTCATTCTGGATCTATCGTCGCATTGAGCTCGCCGTTCCGGCTGCACGGCGCCTCGCCATCGTCCGGTCAGTAACGCTGGTGCTCGTGTTGCTCCTGCTCTTCGATCCGCGTCTTCCGATGAGCACGACGGGCGGTGATTCGGGCCGCTGGATTCTGCTTGATGGATCACTGAGCATGACCGCGACCGGAGCGGACGACACGACTCCCTCAGCGGTGGCCCGAGCGCGTGCGCAGGAGCTCGAGGACCAGGGATGGACGGTCGTACAATTCGGGAACGGTAGGGTCACCACCCATGCTGACGGGGCTGGGTCGACGCACGACGGCCTCGTAAGTGAGCTTGCTCCGGTATTGCGGACAGCTGCCGAGTCCGGGGCACGGGAGGTCCGCGTTCTCTCGGATATGCGCTTCACCGACAGAGTGGCGATTCAGGCGACACTCGAAGAACTCCCGGTCTCAGTCGAGTTCGAGGATCTGTCCCGCACGACGTGGAACGCCGGAATCGGGCGCCTTACGGTGACGGACGTGCGTCAGCCATCCGACCGTCCCAACGCCGAAATCGAGGTGTTTGGTGGAGTTCCGGGCGACTCTCTTGCCGTCGAGATCTACGAAGAAGACCAGCTCGTGGCTCGCGTCGCTGCAGTCGCACCGGCGGCGGGGCTCCGGGCGACGGCATCCATCGAACTGCCTGCGGCCTCCGAGAGTGGCCGTCGTCGGTATGTGGCACGGGTCGCAGGGGAGTCGGACGATGGCTTCGCGAGTGACGACGAGGCGGTCACGTACGCGAACATCGGATATGAGGCCGGTGCTCTCGTCCTCGTCTCTGCCGTTCCCGACTGGGAACCACGGTACCTCCTACCCGTGTTGGCGGACGTTACAGGGCTCCCTTCCGCCGGATACCTGCGGGTCGGGCCGGATCGATTCGTCACGCTCGGCGCCGCGTCCGACCGGGGCGTGCCGGTCGACTCGGCGACGGTCCGCAGGGCCGCCGCTGATGCTGCTCTGCTGGTCATGCACGGTCTGAGCAGTGACACCGAACCCTGGATGACCACGATCACGGGTCGGGCCGGTCGTCGCCTCGTGCTTCCGTCGGACGCGGCAGGGGCTGCTGCTGTGGGGCTTGTCACCGGGGGACCTGAGGGGGGTGAGTGGTATGCGTCGCCCGACGTGCCCACGTCACCGATCGCGGGAGCGCTTGCCGGCGTCGATCTGCAGGGTTTTCCCCCTCTGTCCGGCGTCATGATCCCCGAGGTGCGATCCTCGCTGCCGCCACTTCAGGTGCAGCTTCGTGGCGCGGGCACGCCGGAGAGTGCGTTCGGCCTGGTGGATCGTGATGATGGTCGAGTTGCGGTCGCCCTCGCGTCCGGGTTCTGGCGATGGGCGATGCGACAGCAGGGGCACGAGGCCTATCGCCGGATCTGGTCGGGAGTTGCCGGATGGCTGCTGGCCGACGAGCAGGTTGTGGCTGCCGAGCCCCGACCGAGTGAATGGGTGTTCGCCCGAGGCGAGGAGGTGGCCTGGAGCGTGGGAGGTGACTCCATGTCGCTGAGGATCATCGTCGAAGGAGTCAGTGGCGTCGTCACGGACACGACGCTCCAGGGTGGTGCGTCGACCACCACACCTGGGTTGGCGCCGGGCGCCTACGGGTATGTGGTGGAGGCTGAGCGTGGGGATACGATCTCAAGTGGGCGCTTCGACGTCGCCGAGGGCTCTCTGGAGATGCTCCCGGCTGCAGAAGTCCCCGAACTCCCGCTCGAGTTGAACACAGTCGCAGACATGGGTGACCGCCTCGGTCGCCCGATTCGGACCTCGCCGTGGCCATACCTGTTGCTCATCATGTTGCTTTGCGGGGAGTGGGTGGTCCGTCGCCGCAGTGGGCTACGGTAAGGGACGTCGTATGGCGAGGCTCTTCAGGAAGAAGCCGGAACGGACAAGAGGGCTCTGGAAGCGAGTCGTAGATCTGGCTCTCACAGATCTTCGGGTCGTGGCGAGTGGCATCGACTCCGAATCTCTGGAAACGCTCGAGGAGCGTTTGCTTGCCGCGGACTTTGGGGTTCCGGCGACGCTCCGGCTGACTGACCGGGCCGAAGAAGTTCTCCGCCGCGGAAAGGCGCGGGGCCTCGAGGGCCTGTCCGACGTTCTGCGGTCGGAGGTCGCCGAGATCCTGCGTGCGGGGGACGACGCTGAACTGGGTGCGGCGGACATCGGGCCCACGGTCTACCTCATGGTCGGCGTGAACGGCGTGGGAAAGACAACGTCGGTCGCGAAGCTTGCACACCATCTGATCGCGGAAGGGCAGACCGTGATGGTCGCTGCCGCGGATACGTTTCGCGCGGGAGCCGTCGCTCAGCTCGAGATGTGGGCAGATCGGATTGGTGCCGAATTCATTCGTGGTCAGCAGGGAGGCGACCCAGCGGCGGTCGCATTCGACGCGCTCGATGCAGCGGAATCGCGAGGGGTCGACGTGGTGCTCGTCGACACGGCTGGACGTCTCCACACCAACCGCGGTCTTATGGAGGAACTCACCAAGATCGACCGCGTCGTCCGCCGTCGAATCGAAGGGGCGCCTCATGAAACGCTCATGGTGCTCGACGCTACTGTCGGTCAGAACGCGGTCCGTCAGGTCGAGGCGTTCTCCCAGGCCGTCGACCTGACCGGGATCATCCTGTCCAAGATGGACTCCACCGCACGTGGTGGGATCGTCGTCGCATTGCGAGAGGAGTACGGCATCCCTGTGAAGCTGATCGGAACAGGGGAAGGGCTTCAGGACCTCGAGTCGTTCGACATCGATGGCTTTGTCGACGCTGTTTTCGGGTGAGCTACTCCCACCTCGATCGGCCGATCCAGTTCCTGAAGGGTGTAGGCCCCAAGCGCGCCGACTCCTTCGCACGACTCGGGGTCACGACCGCACGCGATCTCCTCTACCACGTCCCGCGTCGCTACGACGACGCATCCACGGTGGAGCCGATTGGACGTCTCGAGGTCGGTATGGACGTGAGCGCCATAGGAAGGATTCGTAGCAAAGGAGTCATCCCGACACGCCGTGGCTTGCGGATCTTCCAGGCTGTGCTCGAGGACGAAACTGGGATGATCACCGTTGCGTGGCCGGGGCAGCCGTGGCTCGACCGCAAGCTGCGGGAGGGAGATACCCTGCTTGTCTCCGGAAAGGTGAAGTTCTTCCACGGCCGTCAGCTGCAGCCGCGAGAGTACACCGTTCTGGAACGGGACTCGGCGTCCGATGGGTCGCCCGGAGCGGCCCTCGAGAAGGGTGCGGGCGTCATCTTCGTGTCCTACCCAGCGTCGGAAGACATTCCCCAGTGGGTGTTGCGTGGAGTCTTCGAGAAGAACCTCACGGAGATGCTGACGTGGGCCAATGACGACGAATACCTCCCTCCGCGCATGAAGGCCGAGCATGGACTACCCTCGCTCGAGGAGGCGCTGACGTGGCTGCATCGACCCCAAACGATCTACCACTCCGAACGTGGCCGGCGTCGCCTTGCGTTCGACGAGCTCTTCTTCCTCCAGCTTGTTCAGGCGCAGGCTCGAAGAAGAGCGACGGAAGAACGGCCCGGGATCAGGCACCGTCGAACCAATGACCTCATTCGCCCTCTGCACGAAACGCTGCCCTTCGAACTGACAGGGGCTCAGGCCCGATCGCTTCGGGAGATCCATGCTGACATGGTATCGCCGCAGCGGATGAATCGTATGCTCCAGGGTGATGTCGGGGCGGGGAAGACCGCGGTCGCGGTCTTCGCAATGCTGATTGCCGTAGAGGGTGGCTATCAGGCGTGCCTCATGGCCCCGACGGAAATTCTCGCGGAACAACACGCCCGTGGGATCGCGGGCATGCTTGAACCTCTCGGGGTTGAGGTCACCCTGCTCACCGGATCACTCGGCTCGGCGCAGCGTCTTGGAGCCACTCAGGCGATCGCATCCGGCTCGGCTCGGGTGATCGTGGGTACGCATGCCCTGATTCAGGAGTCGGTCACGTTCTCTTCTCTGGGCCTGGTCGTAATCGATGAACAGCACCGCTTCGGTGTGAAGCAGCGCATGGCCCTGCTCGAGCGGGAGAGCCCCGCCCCCGACGTGCTGGTGATGTCGGCGACCCCGATCCCGCGTTCGCTCGCCATGGCACTGCATGGGGATCTCGACCTGAGCCTGCTCGACGAGATGCCGCCGGGTCGCACGCCCGTAAAGACGTCGCTCCGCTCGCCGGATAGGCGCCCCGGCGTGTACGACTTCGTACGTTCGGAGATCGCGACGGGTCGACAGGCGTACATCGTCTACCCCTTGGTCGACGATTCTGAAAAGGTCGATTTGCTCTCCGCGACGCGGGAATACGAGCGTCTGGCCAGCGAGGTGTTCACCGAGGAGCGGGTTGGGTTGATCCACGGTCAGCTTTCGGGGCAGGAGAAGGATCGGGTGATGCGGGACTTCCTCGCCGGTGACCTCGACGTATTGGTCGCCACGACGGTCATCGAGGTCGGAATCGACGTGCCGAATGCGAGCGTCATGATCATCGAGCACGCAGAGCGCTTCGGCCTGTCCCAGCTGCACCAGCTCCGGGGCCGCGTCGGTCGCGGTGCCGCGGAGAGCCATTGCATTCTGATCTCGGAGCCCGGAGAAGACGCTCTCGAGCGGCTGCGGGCCTTTCGCGAGACCAGTGACGGATTCGAGGTCGCTCGTGAAGATCTTCGGATCAGGGGTCAGGGAGACCTCTTCGGAAGCCAGCAGCACGGTCGCGATCCAGCGCTTCGGTTCGCCAACCTTCTCGCAGACGAGGATATCCTGGTGGAAGCGCAGCAGGAGGCTCGCGCGATCATCGCCGCGGATCCTGACCTGGAGCATCCCGAGCATTTCCGGATCCGTCAGCACCTCCACACCCGATATCAGCACCGACTCGACATGTACGGGGTGGGCTGACCGGCTTCCCCTTACCGCGCATTCTGTGCATTCTCCTGCCGCGTGCCGGGGGAACGACCCGGCAGAGTCCTTCAGATCGCGATGCAGCACGATGATGGTGGAGATCAAAGAACTCGGAGAGCACGTCGGGGAAGAAGTCACGGTCCGTGGATGGGTCGAGGCAACCCGCGGACATGGCAAAGTGGCGTTCACCGTCGTCCGCGACGGGACGGGCATCCTTCAGGGCGTACTCCTGAAGGCCAGTGTCGATGACTCGACATGGGAGCTCCAGCAGTCACTGACTCAGGAGTCTCTTGTTGCCCTCACGGGAGAGGTGAAGGAGGACGCGCGGGCGCCTGGTGGGTATGAGCTGGGTGTGTCTTCGGTCGCACTCCTCTCCGACGCCGCCGAATACCCGATTCAGCCGAAGGAACACGGGGTCGACTTCCTTTTGGACCACCGACACCTGTGGCTTCGCTCGTCACAGCAGCGCGCGGGTCTCCGGGTGCGTGCCGAGGTCGAGCAGGCGATCCACGACTTCATGTACAACAACGACTTTGTTCGGGTCGATACCCCGATCCTGACCGGGGCGATCGGCGAGCATGCTGGTACGCTCTTTGAGACGGACTACTTCGGCGACTCCGCATACATGGCTCAGACCGGACAGTTGTACGTCGAAGCCGCCTGTCCAGCGTTTCGCCGTGTCTACTGCTTCGGCCCGACCTTTCGCGCCGAGAAGTCGAAGACCCGTCGCCACCTGACGGAGTTCTGGATGGTGGAGCCGGAAGTCGCTTTTGCCGACTCCGACGCCAACATGGAGCTGCAGGAGCAGTTCGTGTCGTACATCGTCGAGCGGGCACTCGAGCGGTGTCAGGAGGAGCTGAAAGTGCTCGAGCGGGACACATCGCTTCTCGAGTTGGTGAAGCCGCCATTCCCGCGTATGAGCTACACAAAGGCTGTCGAGCGCCTGCAGGAGTTGGGGTCGGATGTCGAATGGGGTCGTGATCTCGGGGCTGGAGACGAGGCGAAGCTCATGGAAGAGCACGATCTGCCCCTCTTCGTGCACGACTACCCGAAGGAGGCGAAGGCCTTCTACATGAAGGAAAACCCGGATGACCCCCGCACGGTGCTGTGCGACGACCTGCTCGCACCCGAAGGCTACGGCGAGATCATCGGGGGTAGCCAGCGTGAGGACGATCTCGAACGGCTGCAGAGTCGGATCAAGGAAGAGGGTTTGCCCGAAGAGGCGTACGCCTGGTACCTCGACCTTCGACGCTACGGGACGTTCCCTCACTCGGGCTTCGGACTCGGCATCGAGCGGACGGTGGCGTGGATCACAGGCCGGCATCACATCCGTGAACTGATCCCATTCCCACGTCTGATGAACCGCCTCTACCCCTAGTCGACGATGCCCCGCGCCGTACTCGACATGACCGATCGGCGACCCATCTGGGCCATGCCCGACTGGGTTCCGGATCAGATTCGCGACGCACTACCCGCCTCGTGGACCCTCGAGGTGGTCGAGGAAGAGACGGACGGGTCAGGGGACGGCGCGGCCCGGGTGTCTGAGCATGTACTCGGCCTGGTGGCAGACGCGGAGGTCTACTTCGGTTACGGGATCCCGGCGGAGCTGCTGGACGCGGGGAAAGGGTTACGCTGGGTACACTCGGGCGCGGCCGGTGTCGGGTCGTCTCTGACACCGACAATGGTCGAGAGTTCGGTCGTCTTCACGAACTCGGCCGGGGTGCACGCTCCGCCGATGGCCGAGACGGTGCTCGCAATGCTCCTTCACTTCACCCGTGGGCTTGACCTGGCTGGTGAATCACAGCGTCGTCGAGAGTGGTCGACCGATCCGTTCTACGTCGCGGGCGCACCGCTGCGTGAGTTGTCCTCCATGACCGTTGGGATCGTCGGGTTCGGGGGGATTGGCCGAGAGGTCGCACGGCGAGTGGCGTCGCTCGGTGCGCGCGTCATCGCCGTGAAGCGGAATCCGGCTCGCCCCGGAGAGGCCAATCTGGAGCCGGTCGCAGGAGGCGGTGTGCTGGGCTCACGGATCGAGATGGTGTGGGGTGAATCCGGACTCGACGCGGTCTACAGGGAATGTGACGCCATTGTCGTCGCAGCCCCTGATACGCCGGAGACGCGCGGGATGATCGACGAGCGGGCCTTCGGTCGAATGAAGCCGGGCGCGATCGTATTGAACGTCGCACGCGGTCGCCTCGTCGATGAAGATGCGCTCATCGTCGCTTTGACCGAGGGAAGAATCCGCGGCGCGGGCCTGGATGTGTTTACCCGGGAGCCGCTGCCGTCGGAGAGTCCACTGTGGGGATTTCCAAGCGTCGTCATTACGCCCCACGTCTCTGCTGTGACTCGGGGCTTCTGGCGACGGGAGACGGATCTCATCACGCGAAATCTCGATCGATACCTGCGCGAGCGTCCGCTCGACGAATGGGAGAATGTCGTCGACAAGAAGGCGGGTTACTGACGCTCCTGGGTTTTCACCTCGTTCCAGAGCTGATCGAGCGTGGGTAAACGCGCGCTCGCGACATCGATTCCTCGGGCGCGTGCGAGGACTTCGAGCGCTTCGAAACGGCGCATGAACTTGGTGTTGGCCCGCGCGAGTGCCGTCGTAGGATGGGCGCCTCCGAGTCGAGCGACGTTGACGCAGGCGAAGAGGAGATCGCCGATCTCTTCGACGAAGTCGTCCGAACCAAGGGCATCAGTCGCCTCTTCGAGCTCCTCGCCCGCTTTTTCGAGTGCCCCGCTCGGGTCCTCCCAGTCGAATCCGACGCTGGCCGCCCGCTCCTGGATTCGGTACGAGCGGGTAAGCGGATCGAGACCCTTGGCGAGACCCGTCAGGACGCTCTGATCGTCAGCACGCTCCCGGGCCTTCATCGTCTCCCAGTTCTCCCGTTCGCCGTCTCCGAATACGTGCGGATGCCGAGCGATCATCTTGGCCTCGAGACGAGCGTAGACTGAATCAGCATCCATCTGTCCGCCCTCCTCCGCGACCACGATCTGAAAAGCCAGGTTCAGCAGGAGGTCACCGAGTTCCCCCTCCAGGTCGTCGGGACTGCCCTCGCGAATCGCGTCCACGACCTCGTGGGTCTCCTCCAGCAGATGAGGGTTCAGGGACTCGGCCGTCTGCTTGGCATCCCACGGACATTCGTGCCGCAGAAACCGGACGAGATTCAAAGCGCGGTCCAGCGTTCCAGGGCCTGGGAAGTGGTGGGAGGGGGCGGGGCCTTTCATATCGGTCGATCCGGCGCTTCGAGTGCGGGTTGATCCTGACTCGGCGAAGCATTGCGGGGGGTCGTCGGAGCGCCCTGTTTCTGGCATCTTTCGAGTCTCATGTCAACGAATCCGAAGGCGCGCGCCTGGGTGCAAGTGCGGGCCGATGCTCTACGCGACAACTACGCTCGCGTTCGCGACCACGTCGGTCTGGGCACCGGTGTGCTCCCGATGGTCAAGGCGGACGCGTACGGTCTGGGTGCCGAAGACGTCGTGCGCGCGCTGACGCCACTCGACCCCTGGGGCTTCGGCGTCGCCGCTGTCTCCGAAGGAGTTCGTTTGCGAGCCCTGGGCTTCGAGGGCCGTATTGTGGTCTGCAGCCCTGTGCCACCCGAGGATGTGGGTGAGGCGGTGCGGTCTTCCCTGCAGCTTTCGATCTCGAGCGTCGACGCGCTTCGGCATCTCGGACAGACTGCCCGCTCGGCGGGCAGGATCGCCGAGTACCACGTCGACGTCGATACCGGTATGGGGCGTAGCGGATTCGACGGAAGGAACGCTGCCGGATGGGTAGCCGCTGCCGCCGGCGGTGTGGACGGCGCACGGTGTGTCGGATGTTGCACCCATCTGCACTCGGCCGATGAGAATGGCGAAACCGTACATGAGCAGTGGTCGCTCTTTTCTGCGGTGGTCGATCAGGTGGTTGCGGAGCGTGGCCCGGAGGCCTCCGAGATCGTTGTCCACGTACTCAACAGCGCCGGCGTATTCCGTGCTTCCGAGGTCGCTCGGTCGGTGGTTCGTCCCGGGATCTTCCTGTACGGAGGGGGGATCGGACCAGGGCAGCCACAGCCACAGCCCGTCGTCTCCGTCTTCTCCACGGTCGGGCTCGTGCGTTCGGTACCGGCGGGTACTACGCTCGGATATGGCTCGACGTACAGGTCCGAACGGCCTGAGCGCTGGGCAACTCTTTGCATCGGGTACGGCGACGGACTTCCGAGGGCCCTGTCGAACCGAGGTTGTGCGATATTACACGGTACGATGGTCCCCATCATCGGGCGGATCTCGATGGATGTGACCGTGGTAGACATCAGCGACGTCGAAGCGGTACGCGAAGGAGACGTCGCGACACTGATTGGTTCGGACGGTTCCGCCGCGAGGACCATCGACGAAGTGGCGGCCGAGGCAGGTACGATCAGCTACGAGGTGCTCACCGGGCTGACGAGTCGGCTGCCACGAGTCTGGACGGATCAGGACCCGTGAGCATCGCTTCAATTGGAAGGAAGAGCAGGTCTTTGAGCGTTTTGGCTGAACATCGCCGCAGTGCGGCTATCGCCACACTCGGCTTCTTGGCTGTCATGGCCACGGGATGCGAGGAGCAGACGCCGGTCGCCCCGGATGACGGAGCGCTACCAGGCGCACCGATCACGGTGACAGTGAACATCCCGTGGAACGACTTCGCGTCGAACCTCGAGGTCTTCGGCGGTTACGGCTCTGCGGAGGACATCGGTCAAGGTGTGCTCGCGGAGGATTTTGCGGGAACGCTGGATGCGCGAACCCTCCTGCGATTCGGCGCGTATCCGCGCATCGCTACGGTGCAGGACACGACGGGCGCGTCTCGGCCGGATTCCACACTTACGATCCTCGGTGGCCGGTTCGTGGCGTTTTTCGACACAATCGAAAGCACGAACACGGCGCCTGTCACACTGGCGCTCGGGGCCACCACGGAAGCGTGGGATCAGACGACGGTGTCGTGGGACTTCGCGGTCGATACGATCAATGACCAGCGCCCCTGGACCGAAGTGGGCGGAGGCCTCGTGAACCCGGTTGCTCAGGCCACCTGGGATCCCTCAGCGGGCGATACTGCGGTCTTTGTCCTGGATTCGGCTCAAGTCGCAGCGTGGGCAGACACCACCGACCTGAGCGTGGGTGCCAGACTCGACATCCTGGATCCGGGTGAGCGTCTCGCGCTGAGCACGGCAGTGCTCCGTCTCGATGCCAGACCGAGCAGCAACCCGGACACCATTATTGAGCTCACCGCCGCAACGCGGGGCTCGACGTTCATCTACAGCCCCTTTCCGCAGCCACCGCCGGATGGTGTGCGGATCGGTGGTGCGCCTTCGTGGCGAACGATCCTCGACATCGGAGTGCCGTCGGTCATCGACGGAATCCCGGACTTCTGCGCCGTGGTGAGTTGTCCGCATACGCTGATACCCGGGGAGATCTCGTATGCTGCACTGGTGTTGACCAGCCGGGCGACGGAGGCGGCGTTCCAGCCCACGGACTCGATTCGTCTCGACGTGCGGCCGGTGCTCAACCGCTCTGCCATGCCCAAGTCTCCGCTCGGTGTCTCGCTGATCGTCAGTCCGTTCGGTCGGACCGTTCAGCCGGAAGCATTCGGTGCTGCCCCGGGGGTGGAGATCGAAATCCCGTTCACGGGTTATGCGCGAGATCGCCTCCGGGGGACCGATACGAGTGGGAACCCGACACCTGAAACGCTGGCACTGCTTTCGGTCATTGAGCCGTTCTCGATTGCCTTTGCCTCATTCGAGGGTCCCCTGTCCGCGGCTGAGCCATACCTTCGACTCGTGCTGACGATCGGTCCGCCTGTGGAGCTACCATGACGAGGGACGGAATAAGGCTCGTGAAAACGGTTCCGGCAGTGCTTTTGGCGTCACTTCTGGGGGCTGCGCCGATGCACGCCCAGTCTCTCTTCAATGCAGCGGGGCTCGGTACGCCGGTCGAGGCCCTCGATGGCCGAGCCCGCGCCCTCGGGAGCGTTGGGATCGGGCTGCCCGGGCGCTCGATCATGCCGACGGATCCGGGTGGACTCGCGAGGCTGGGCATTTCGACCGGGATCATGGCCGCGTCACCCAGTTGGGTTGATTACACTGCCCCCGGCGATCGTTCGGGGAGCTTCCAGGGGAATCGTTTCCCGTTGATGGCGATCGGGTACCCCGTCGTCGGCGGGATGGCCTCGATTCAGATCGGATCGTTCCTTGACCAGACGTACGAAGTGACAAGCGTCGGCGAAGCCGACCTGGGAGACGGCCCTGTTCGCACGACAGACCTGTTCACGCAGGACGGGTCGGTCTCCAATGTGAACCTCGGATTCTCGCGTCCGTTGGGGCAACGCTTCTCTGCCGGTCTGACCGTCGGTCGGTATGCGGGGAGTCTCGATCGGACCCTCGAACGGACGTACGGTGAGGAAGACGAAGCAGGGAACATCGACACATACGTCGAGTCGGGCGTGTGGGCGTGGACCGGATGGTCCTTGACCGCGGGTGGATCGGCGGACTTCGAGAACCTCCGCGTTGCGGCCAGTGTCCAGCTTCCGTCTGCCCTCGACGGGAACGCATCCGACGAGACGCGGGGCAGTGATCGCAGCTTCTCGCTTCCAGTTCAGTATCGCATGGGCGCGACGGTCACGGTCGGACCGAGCATCCTCGTGCATGGGAGTGCGGTCCTCGCTGACTGGTCGGATGCGCAGGACGATCTGACGGACTCGTTCGCCAGCACCGGCAATGGCTTCGGTCTGGGCGTTGAGCTCTCCCGAGCTCGATTACTGGGCCGGGACGCTCCGCTCCGCTTCGGTTTTCGGCGGGTCGGCCTTCCGTTCGCGCTCCAGGACGAGTCGGTGACGGAGCGGACATTCTCGGGGGGATTCGGGCTGGTCCTGAACGAGTCGGCCGGAGTGGTCCTCGCCGGTCTGGACATGTCGATCGAACGGGGACTCCGCAGCAGCGCGAACCTCACGGAGAACTTCTGGAGAGCGACGCTTTCGCTCATGACCTCCGGGTTCTGATCGGCGCCTCTCGTGCGCGTTCGCTATCACACGTTCGGCTGTAAAGCGAACCAGTACGACACCGAAAGGATGCGTCAGGAGGCGGAGGCCCGAGGAGCCGTCACCTCCGGTGATACGTCCGAGACCGACGTGCTGGTGATCAACACGTGTACCGTCACGAACCAGGCCGATGCCGAGGCTCGCCGGTTCATTCGTCGAGTCCACCGGGAGCATCCGGATCTCCGTATGGTGGTTGCGGGATGTTCAGCCGCTCTGCGCGAGGAAGAATACAGGGCCATGGATGGCGTGGCCGACGTCGTGCGGGGGCACGACGCTGTCCTCGTAGCGGAGGCCCTCGATCGGCAGCAGAACGGGAGCCTGACTCAGATCGAGTTGAGGTCATCTCTGGATCGGATTGATCACGAGCCCGTGGGCGGGGAGCTCCTGAGGACACGTCGAGGTGCGGCTCGTGGCTGGCTCAAGGTGCAGGATGGATGTGATCGGAAGTGCTCGTTCTGCGCGACACGCCTGGCGCGCGGCGTGTCCCGGTCGCGCCCCCTCTCCGAGGTCGTTGCGGAGGCGCGCCTGCTGTCCGAGCGGCATGCGGAGCTGGTGATCACGGGTATCCATATCGGGCACTACGGGATCGACCGCGAGCCCGAGCTGACGCTATCCCGCCTCTGTGTTGAACTCCTCGACAAGATTCCAGATGTCCGTTTCAGGATTGGTAGCGTGGAGGCAACGGAGGTCGACGATCTCCTCATCGAGTTGATGGCGACGTCGGGAGGACGGCTCGCCCCACACCTGCATATGCCGCTACAGAGTGGTGCCGACCCCGTACTTCGCTTGATGCGGCGCTGGCACACTCGTGAGCAGTACAGGGCGAGAGCGTTGGAGATTGCAGAGCGAATCTCGCCGTTGGGTCTAGGGGCCGACGTGATCACCGGATTTCCGGGTGAGACGGAGGACGATCACCAGATCACTCGAGCACTTATCGAAGAGCTTCCGTTCACCTATCTGCATGTTTTCCCGTTTTCACCGCGGAAGGATACCGTCGCGGAGTCTCTTCCGTCTCCGGTGCCGCAGCGGATTGCGGGCGATCGGGCGCGGGAACTGCGTATGCTCGCGCAGCATCAGGGCGCCGCGTACAGAAGAAGACGGTCTGGGTCCTCCGCGACTGTAGTGGTCGAAGGGGACGGGGGGACCGGCCTCACCGGGGATTACCTGCGTGTCCGGATCGGAGCGAGCATCGGGAAGGACGGGACGGTCGGCGAAGAGCGGTCCACTCCGCGGTCGTCATTCGCGCACGGCACGCTCCTGACCGGCACCCTGCGTGGCGATCCGGACGATCTGTATATTGAATCGCCCGACGATTCTGCCCTTCCTTTCGCATGAGCACGAAGCCCTCACGCCGCGCGTACGTCGAAACGTACGGGTGCCAGATGAACATCAGCGACGGTGAGCTGATGGAAGGCATCCTCGAGCGCTCCGGTTACGACATCGTGGGCCGTCCAGAAGACGCCGACGTCGTGCTCGTGAATACGTGCGCCATTCGGGAGCATGCCGAAAAGCGTGTCCTTGGACGGGTGTCGCAGCTCAACGGGCTCAAGCGGGACCGCCCCGAGATGGTCATTGGTGTGACCGGATGTATGGCCCAGCGTATGGGCGGGACCCTGCTCGAAGAGGCTCCCTACGTGGACATCGTGATGGGTCCCGACGGTTACCGGGGCCTTCCCGAGACCCTGGATCGTCTGGAATCCGGGAGGCGCGAAGGGTCAGCGCCACCCCCGCCAGAATCGGTGGGATTGGCCCGCGAAGGTGCAGGCGCGGGGGGAATCGAGGTCCTGAGGGGTGGCCGAAAACGCGGACCACAGCTCGCGGTGCTCCAACTCGACATGGACGAGAACTATCAGGGACTCGAACAACGGCGCGCAGATGGTCCCAGCGCCTGGATCCCGATCCAGCGCGGGTGCGACCACAGGTGCACGTATTGTATCGTGCCCTATGTGCGCGGTGGAGAGAAGAACCGTTCCGCCGTCGAGGTGGTGAGTGAGGTTCGTGGGTTGGCCGAGCAGGGGGTCACGGAGATCACGTTGCTCGGGCAAACGGTGAATTCGTACGTGTGGGAGGACGTCCCCTTTCCGGAGCTTCTCAAACGGGTCGCCCGTGTCGACGGAATCCGCCGAGTCCGGTTCACGTCTCCCCACCCGCGGGACGTAAACGAAGCACTGGCCGAGGTCATGGCGACGGAAGCCGCTGTCTGCGAGCAGTTACATCTGCCTGCTCAGGCGGGCAACAACCGCACGTTGAAGCGGATGCTTCGTCGCTACACGGTCGAGACGCTGCTCGAGAAGGTGGATATGGTGCGGTCTGCTGTGCCTGACATCGCACTGTCAACCGATATCATCGTCGCGTTCCCGGGAGAGACAGACTCCGAGTTCCGGGATACGCTCGACCTCATGCGAACCGTTCGGTTCGACGACGCGTTCACCTACAAATACTCGCTCCGCGACGGAACACCGGCGACGAGGCTGCCTGAGGGTGACTTCATCGATCCGGATGAGGCGCAGGCACGTCTGGCTGAGCTGATCGAGGTTTCCAGGGCGATCCAGAACGAAATCAACCGGGATGAGGTCGGCCGCATCGAGGAAGTCCTGATCGAGGGTGAAGGTCGTGATCCCGGGCAGGTCCGTGGTCGGACACGTCGCAACAAGGTCGTCGTCTTCGACGGCGAGGCAGCGCGGATGGGTGCGTACACACATGCGCGACTCGAGCGTACCACCGGTGCCACATTCGTGGGTTCGGAGGTCGAGGCGCCCGAGCGAGTGACGGCGTCGGCATGAGCCGGTTTCTCGGGTGGGTTGGTGTTGCGGCCCTGCTCGGGGTGTCGCTTCTCTTCGCATCGCTGAACTCTGCCCACCGGGTCACACTCCGGCTCGGCTTTGCGACACTTCAGGGAGTGCCCCTGACCGTTGTGGCGTTCGGTAGCGTGATCGTGGGTATGGTCGTGATGCTCATCGCTGGCGTGCAGTCCGATCTCAGAGTCCGTCGGATCCTCCACCGAAGGCTCGTCGAGGAGGATCGTGAGGAGCGTGAGCGCTTCATCGATGACTCGCAGCAGGATCTCTTTCCCCAAGTGGGCGATCGATCGGAGGACACTGAACCGACGTGATCAACGGGGAGGGCTCCGTCTGAGGTGACGGTGGCCCCGATCGTACGGTTCGCTCTCGCCTATGCTGCGGGAGTGGCCGCCGGGCTCCTGAGCGTGCCGGTATGGATCTCGCTCCTCGTCGTCTCGATCGGTGTGATCCTGCCCGCCCCGGCATTGCGTCGTCCCCTCCCGCTACGAGGTGGCATCGTCATGGCGGCGGCGGCGGGGGCATTGGCCGGATACGCAACGTCCACCGACCGAGGGCTCGTTGGTGATCCAGTATGCGGTGATACGACGACGCTGACGGGGAGGTTCATCGCTCCGCCGCTCTCCAACTCAGCACCCTTCGCCCGCTTCGACGGCTGCGGCACGATCACGGTCGTTGTTTCGGGGCGGCGGAGTATCCTGGAGAGCGCAGAGGAGGTTCGGGCGGGAGATGCCGTTCAGGTACAAGGGCGTATGCGTGCAGGACGGCGCCGGCCGTGGTTTCAGGCGACGAGGATCGAGCCTATGGGGCGTTGGGAGGATCCGAGACTGACAGAACGCGTCCGCTGGAGTGTCATTCGGTTCCGAGGAGAGGTCGTGCGTCGGACACACGACCTGTACGGAGATCGTGCCCCGCTCGTGACCGCACTGATGCTGGCCCGCACCGAGGGACTCGATCCGGAGGTCCGACAGGCGTTTGCGGGGGCCGGGATCGCTCATCTGCTCGCGATTTCCGGGTTTCACGTCGGCGTCGTGGCGGGCCTCATTTCTACCGCATTGGCGGGCCTCCCGTGGGGGCGACGTCGCAGGAGGTGTGCGGCGGCCCTCATCACGTCAGCGTATGTGGCGCTCATCGGGTTTCCCGTCTCGGCGTGTCGAGCTGCGCTGATCTTCGTGCTGACATCACTGTCCGTCCTGGTGGGACGGGTTCCCAGTCGGTGGGGTGCTCTGGGTGCGTCAGCGTTCATCGTTCTCTGGCTGGATCCGCGGGAGCTCGGTAATCCTGGATTTCAGCTCTCGTTTGCGGGTGCAGCCGGCCTTGTTTCCTGGGCTCGGCCGGTCGAGTCGTGGCTACTCACATGCCTGCGCGGTTCCTCCGTGCGGCTGCCTCGTACGCTCGTCTCGGCCACTGGAGCCGGGATCGCGGCAACCGTAGCCACACTTCCGTTCGTGGATTGGCACTTCGAGCGCGTTGCTCTGCTTGGCATCCCCGCGACACTCCTCGCGACACCTCTGGTCAGTCTCGCACTCACGGGTTCCACGCTCTCGGTCGGTCTTTCGGTCCTGTGGCCGGGCGGCAGCGCCTTCCTCGCAGGGGGAGTGATCGTCGTTCTCGATGTACTGTCTCATATCGCGCAGCGTACCGCAGGTCTGGCGTTCGGCAGTGTGTGGATCTCGCCAGCGACCGTGATCGCTGGTGGCACCGGGGTACTCTTTGCGACCTGGCTCGCTCGGCGGCCGGGAGTCGGCGGGATCGGACGCCGCCGGCTGACGGGTATCTACCTTTTCGCCGGGGTGCTCGTCTGGCCGATGCTCGTGACTGCCGAGGGAAGGGGCAGCCTGGATCTCTGGATGATCGACGTGGGCCAGGGTGACGCGATGGTCATACGAACACCGAAGGGCTCATGGATTCTCGTGGACGCAGGCCCACCGTCCGACGTCCAGGTGTCGGCTCAACCCGTGGTGCGCACCCTGCGGTCGCTTGGCGTCCGCTCGATCGACCTCCTGGTTCTTACCCATCCGGACGCCGATCACATCGGTGGCGTGCCCGGTGTTCTGAAAAGCTTCCGAGTCGAGCGGATTCTCGATCCCGCTCTTCCTGTCGGAAAATCGTTGTACGAGAAGGTGATCATGGCGGCTGAGTCTCGGAGTATCGCCTGGAGTGCGGCGAGAGCGGGACAACAACTCGAATTCGACGGGGTCCGCATCGACGTACTCCATCCGTCGGACTCCGCCGTGGTGTTGGAGTCGCGTGCCGGGACCCAGGCCGAGGCGAATCGTGTTTCGGTGGTCCTCGGGATTGCCTGGCACGACGTGGATATTCTGCTGGCGGGTGACGCATACACCGATGTGGAAGAGGCTCTGGCTGGACGATTGGGTGACATCGAGGTCCTCAAGGTCGGGCACCACGGAAGCCTGACCTCCACCAGTCGAGCCTTTGTCGACGCGACGTCCCCGGAGCACGCCCTTGTTTCGGTGGGTCGGTCGAACCGATACGGGCATCCCGCGCCAGCTGTTCTGGCGAGACTGTCCGATGCAGGAGCCGTAATCCATCGCACGGACGAGCAAGGAACCGTGAAGTTGCGGGTGGCGCGAGACGGACGCATTCGGGTCACGCACGGGCGTTGAACGCTGGCGGAGCCATTTGAAAGCACCCAGGTTCGGGCACTGCATACGCCTTGCCAGGATACACCCATGAAGCTTCTGACCCGAATCGGTGGCGTGACCGCCGCCTTCCTTGCCGGAATCGCCGTAGGGACGACCGTTCCGAGCGCTCAAGCTCCGCCCCCGGAGGCTCAACCGACCACCCAGGTGTACGAACTCCGAACGTATGTTGCCGCGGAAGGAAAGTATGACGCTCTGCTGAGTCGCTTCAGGGATCACACCATGCGGATCTTCGAAAAGCATGGCATGGCGAACATCGGCTACTGGACGCCGCAGGAGACTCCTGACTCGGAAAGCCTGTTGATCTACCTGCTCGCGCACCCCTCGCGTGCCGCGGCCGATGCGAGTTGGGAGGCGTTCATCTCGGATCCGGAATGGCAGGCGGTGGCTGAAGAAAGCCAGCGCGACGGTCGGCTCGTGGCTGGGCTCGAGCAGGTGTACCTGGAGCCGACGGACTTCTCGCCCATGCGTTGATCCTGGGTGACACGGGAGGTGGGCGGGGCTCGATGAATTCATTCCCGTCCTTCACCGGATCCGATGTACTTTTCAGGGGGTCGTATCCATCCAGAGCACGAAAGGCTTCATGAAGCAGGAAAGTCACGTCGTCACCATTTCCCGATTCCTCATCGAGGAAGAGCGGAAATTCCCGGACGCCACGGGTGCCTTCACAAATCTGCTGTCGGACATCGCGCTCGCGGCGAAGGTCATCGGCAGAGAGGTCAACAAAGCTGGGCTGGTCGATATTTTCGGCGCGGTGGGTGAGGAGAACGTTCACGGCGAGGACCAGCAGAAACTGGACGTGTTCGCCAACCAGGTCATGTACCGAGCCCTGGACCACACCGGGCTCGTAGCATGCCTGGCCTCGGAAGAAAGCGAGGAATTCATCCGGATTCCGGACAAGTTCCCGGCGGGAGATTACGTCGTCATCTACGATCCGCTCGACGGTTCATCGAACATCGACGTCAACGTGTCGATCGGGACGATCTTCAGCATTCATCGGAAGCGCACGACCGGCGAGCGGGGTACGCTCGAGGATTGCCTGCAGCCCGGCAGTGAGCAGGTCGCAGCCGGTTACGTGCTCTACGGTTCGTCGACCATGCTCGTGTACACGGCCGGAACCGGCGTTCATGGCTTTACCCTGGACCCGTCGATCGGTGAGTTCATCCTCAGCCATCCGAACATGCGGATGCCGGAACCGCCCAAGAAGGTCTACTCGGTCAACGAGGCGTACTTTACACGCTGGTCACGGGGCCAGCAGCGGCTCGTCAGCCATCTCAAGAACGAAGGCGGGTTCGGGTCGCGTTACATCGGTTCCATGGTCGCGGATATCCACCGGACTCTGCTCCAGGGAGGACTCTTCATGTACCCGTCCGAGGTCGCCAAGCCCGAGGGCAAGCTCAGACTTCTGTATGAGGCCGCACCCATGGCGTTCATTCTCGAGCAAGCTGGCGGTCGGGCGAGTACAGGGACGCAGGAGGTGAGGGATATCGTGCCGACCTCGCTGCACCAGCGTGTACCGATTTACGCGGGCTCCAGGGAGTTCGTGGATATGGCCGAAGAGATGCTTGCCCAGGACGCATAGGGCAGAGCTACCGCGATTCTCCTCCCTGTGGAACGAGCCTCTCTGCGGCGTCATCGAGCTCCGCCAGAAAGCGCGATCGGGAACCCTCATCCATGAATGCGTGCTCGAATCCAGTTCGGGCGATGGCGAGAAGCTCTGTTGGTGTGAGGCCGAGGGCGTCTCGGGCATGCATGTATTCTTCGGTCAGTGTGACCCCCGACATGAGGCGATTATCCGTCCCGAGAGAAATGGGGACACCGCTTCCGAGGTAGTCTCGGGCCGGGTGCTGAGTGACCGAGCCAACAACGCCGGTTTGGACGTTCGAGGTCAGGCAGACCTCCAGGGGGATCTGTTCCTCGGCGACACGGGCCAGTAGCTCTGGATCCTCACCCAGTCTCGTACCATGCCCGATGCGACGGGCATACCCGAGGTCGAGCGCCTGGCGAATGGAGGCCGGTCCGAAGCCCTCGCCGGCGTGGAGCGTGATCGCGAGTCCACCTGTGTGTGCCCGGTCCACGGCGTCCTGGTGATCGGACACGGGGTGTCCGGCTTCAGCCCCAGCCAGGTCGAATCCGCATACGCCATTGTTCGCGTATGCGACTGCGAGTTCGGCAGTCTCCGATGTCGTTCGCGGTTCATGAGACCGCAAGCCACAGACGATGATGGACGCTTCGATGAGGCCCCCTGAGTCGGCCACATCGGCTTCCGCCCGTCGCATGCCACGTAGTGCCGCATCGAGCACGTTGTCGAGGGTCAGACCCTGTCGACGGTTCAGCTGTGGGCAGAACCGGATTTCGACCCATCGAACCTTTTCCGCCGCGTGGTCGAGCACGAGTTCGTAGCTGATCCGTTCGAGGGCCTCCGCGTCTTGCATGACCGACAGGGTGAGGTCGAACCGCTCGAGGTACTCCTCGAGACTCGACGCATCGCGGACCACCATGTGCGATTCGAGAGCCCTTGCGGTCGAGCCAGGGAGCGGGACCGCTCGCTCCCTGGCGAGCTCGAACATCGTGGACGGTCGCAGCGATCCGTCGAGGTGGACGTGCAGTTCCGCCTTGGGTAGCGCCTCGATGAAGCGATCGTCAGCGGTCACTGTGTCTCCGTGGTACGCGGCAGGGCGCGCTCACCGGACTCGGACCGAGTACGAGTCGCCCGTCACCATCCGCACTACCTGTCCGTTCTCTTCTACGAAGCGCACGATCTCTCCCACGACACCGCCACCTGTAGGAGCGATCATCCGGAAGGTCCCATCTCCGATGGGTTCCAGGTAGGTCGGATCACCGATGCTTGTTGCCCAGGGGTTCATGGAGACGAGGCGCTCGTTCAGGACCAGGACACGGGTCTCGCCGCCCCGGCTTCTATACACACCGGCGAATCGCTCCCATGCGGGATTCCACGCCACCTGCTCTGGCTCGGCTGCCGTAGCTTCACCCACCGCATGCCCCACGGTTGCCATGAGCTGCTGGGCGATCTGAGATGGGTTCGAGTCGTTCGTGTTCGTGAGGACGATGACGCCGACCTCGGAGTCCAGTTGAATCGTCGTGTTGGTGGTATAACCGGGATATCCACCGCCGTGACCCACGTACAAGGTTCCGTCCCGACGCTGGACGCTGAACCCGATACCCTGGCCCCGAGTCCACGTTGTTTCGAGCATCCGCACTCGGTGCATCTCCCGGAGTGAGGCGGTGCTGAGCAGGTGGTCCCCACCCCGAGGTCCATCCCGGAACTGCGCCGAAACGAAGCGGGCCATGTCCTCGACGGTCGACGTAAGTCCGGTGGCTGCACCCATTCCTCGAGCATCCACGAAGGGGAAGATCTGTCGGGATCCATCTGGCATTCTGCGCCCGTAGCCCGTGGCCATCATGGGATCGGGGAGGTCGACACTCGAGGCGGTCATCCCGAGCGGGTCGAAGATGTGCTGCTGCAAGTACTCGGCCCAGCTCAACCCGCTCACCTCTTCAATAACCAGGCCTGCAATCGTATAGGCGAGGTTCGAGTACTTCCATCGAACCTCAGGGGAGAAGGGCGCGACCCGGTCCGGCATCAAGGCACGAACCTCCTCGGCACTGGGAAAGTCGAAATCGGTCCAGTGTGAGCTAGCTTCTCGCGGCAGTCCCGAGCTGTGCGTGAGGAGGTGTTCGATGGTGATGGGCGGATCGTCATCCGAGGCCGACTGGTAGGTGAACCACGGTAGATACTCCACGACCGGATCGTCGAGTCGCAGTCTGCCCTCTTCCCGGAGTTGCATGATGGCGGTCGCCGTGAAGAGCTTGCTGTGCGATGCCATCCGGAAGCGAGTGTTCGTCGCCATCACGCGATTGGCTTCTACGTCCGCATGTCCGAAGCCTCGCGCCCACACGAGGTCGTCCCCCGATACAACCCCGACGACAATACCGGGGAGACCGCGAATCTCGATTTGTCCCTCGAGCCAGTTCGAGAACAGTTCGATCTGGGCCTCGACTTCTGGAGCGGTTGCGACGGTCTGCGAGGACGCGGGCGGGGCGACTGCCGCCGAGCAGAGCAGGATGACGAGCAGATACGAGAGGTTGAGGTGAGGTAATGGGCGCACGGAGTACCTCGTGGTCTGTAGACGTAGGGAATCCACCAAGTGGGTCGCGGCCGATTCTAGGGCGCGAGGTGCCTACCGCGCGAGCACATGGTGGGTAAGGGATGCTCGGCCCCTGGTGGGGGAGCTTTGCGTCGAACGATACCCTCGGCGTGCCGAGGGTGGTCCTCGACAACCCGCCGTTTAGCCGCGTTCTGCTGCTGGTCCTTCCTTGGATGCGAATCCCTTTTGCACGTCCACCAGAGGAGCAGGGTACTCGCCGGAGAAGCATGCGGTGCAGTAGGGGCCCGCGTCGGCGACCGCCTCGGTCATTCCTTCGAGCGATAGGTATCCAAGCGAATCCACACCGAGCTTCTCGGCGATTTCGGGAATCTCGAGCTCCGAACCGATGAGCTCACCCCGAGTCGGCATGTCGATGCCGTAGAAGCAGGGGAAACGCACGGGTGGGCTACCGATCCGGAAGTGCACTTCGGTCGCGCCTGCAGCCTTGAGCATTCGCACGAGACTACGACTCGTTGTTCCGCGGACGAGTGAGTCGTCCACCACGACCACGCGCTTCCCGACGAGAACGTCGCGCACTGGGTTGTACTTCATCCTCGCGCCGAAGTCGCGGTCTTTCTGGTCCGGCTTGATGAACGTACGTCCGACGTAATGGTTCCGGAGGAGTCCCAACTCGAAGGGGATGCCGCTCTCCTCGGCATACCCGAGTGCTGCAGAGTTGGCGCTGTCCGGCACCGCGATCACCGCATCCGCATCTACCGGGTTCTCCCGGGCCAGTTGGCGGCCGAAGGCGCGGCGTGCCCGATCGACCGATTCACCCCACAGCCCCGAATCGGGACGAGCGAAGTAGACAAGCTCGAAGATGCACGGTGCATGCTGGGGTACCGGACCCAGACGCCCCACTGCTTCCACCCGATCACCCTCGATCCGGATCACTTCCCCCGGCTCGAGGTCACGAACGTACTCGGCACTGAGGATGTCGAGCGCACAGGTCTCGGACACTACGACGTGTCCATCCCCCTTTCGACCCAGGATCAGCGGCCGGAACCCTCGAGGGTCCCGAGCTGCGTACAGCGTACCTCTGACGACCAGCGCCATCGAGAACGCCCCCACCAGGTGGGAGAGTGCGTCCATAACCTGTTCGTCCACCGTTTCCGCTCGTGACTTCGCGATCAGGTGCACGAGTGTCTCGGAATCCGACGAGGAGCGGAAGATGGCTCCTTCTTCAACCAGCGAAGCTCGGAGATCCAGCTGATTCGTAAGATTCCCGTTGTGTGCCAGAGCGAGGTCACCATGTCGATAGCGCGCGGTAATCGGCTGGATGTTGGCAGGGTCGCTGCCACCGGCGGTCGAGTATCGGACATGGCCGACGGCGGTATCACCGTCGAGCCCGTTCAGTGACTCCGGTCCGAAGAGTTCGGAGACCAGCCCAGCGCCCTTGTGGAGCTTTCCTTCCTCACCGTCGAACGCGACGATGCCTCCCGCTTCCTGGCCGCGGTGCTGGAGTGCGTACATCGCGAGGAATGCCTGCTGAGCAGCATTCTCAACGCCGCTGATGCCGACCACGCCGCACATCTCAGGCCTCCGAGCCTGCGGGTGCGTCCATGATCTTCGGGATCGCTGTGAAGTAGGCTTCGGAGATGTCGGCCGTGCTCGCCGCGACCGAGCCACCGCGAACCTTTACGGAGAAGCCGGCGTCCGCGTCTGTCACCGTGCCGATCTTCATCGCGGGCACCTCATACCGTGCTGCGAGCGAAAGGACCTGCTCGGTCTTGTCGGGGCTGGCCGAGACCAGAATACGGCCCTGCGACTCACCAAAGAGGGAGATGACAGGGCGAAGGTCTTCGTCGAGCTCAACATCGACACCGAACGGTGCGTCACCATCGCCCAGGGCGCACTCTGCGAGTGCGGACGCCAGACCACCCTCGGAGCAGTCGTGCGCCGAGTTCAGCACCTCCTCGTGATTCATCTTGAGAACGGCCTGCTGCAGCGCTCGCTCCCCATCCAGATCGACGGAGGGGGGCTGTCCGGCCACGAGGCCGGCGGTCACGTAGAGATACTCGGAACCGCCGAACTCCCCCGTGTTGCTCCCGAGGAGCACGATGTCATCCCCCGCATTCTGGAAGGCGTGACGTGTGATCTTCGATACGTCGTCGATCACACCAACCATGCCGATGACGGGCGTGGGGTAGATCGCCTTGCCATCGGTCTCGTTGAAGAGTGAGACGTTTCCGCCGGTGACCGGCGTTTCGAATGCTCCGCAGGCGTCACGCATACCCAGTACCGCTTCGCGAAGCTGGTAGTAGATGTGCGCTTTGAGTGGGTTGCCGAAGTTCAGGTTGTTCGTGATCGCCGTGGGCAATGCACCGACGCACACGAGGTTGCGTGCTGCTTCGGCGACCGCGGCCATCGCGCCGGTTCTCGGTTCGAGGTACACGAAACGCCCGTTGCAATCCGTGGTCGCGGCGACTGCACGTCTGGTGCCCCGGATCCGGATGACGCCCGAGTCTCCACCGGGTCGGACGGCGGTGGCTGTTCGTACGGTCGTGTCGTATTGGTGGTAGATCCACTGCTTGGATGCGACGTTCGGCGAGCCGAGCAGGAGAAGGAAACTCTTTGTCAGATCTCCCTCGGGAATCAGGTGTTCGGTGAGATCCATCGTACGGAGCGCGACGATCTCTTCGGACTCGATTCCCTCGCGTTCGTACGTGGGGCAGCCTTCCGTGAGCGGAAGGGCTGGAATGTCCGCAACGACCTGGCCCTCCTCGAGCACTCGGAACATGCCGTCGTTCGTGACGCGGCCGATCACCGCCGCCTCGAGTTCCCACTTCTCCAGGATCTGCCGGACCTCGTCCTCGCGACCCGGCTTGGCGACGACGAGCATTCGCTCCTGGGATTCCGATAGGAGGATCTCGTAGGGCGTCATTCCCTCCTCACGGATGGGAACGTCCGTCATCTCCATCTCAATGCCGCTTCCACCCCGTCCAGCCATCTCTGAACCGCTGGAGGTGATCCCGGCAGCACCCATGTCCTGGATCCCACTGATCGCACCCGATGCGATGAGTTCGAGGCTGGCCTCGAGGAGGAGCTTCTCCGTGAACGGGTCTCCGACCTGCACCTGCGGGCGGCTCGATTCATCGGAATCTTCGCTCAGTTCCTCACTTGCGAAGGTGGCGCCATGAATACCGTCACGGCCGGTACGCGCGCCCACGGCCATGAGAGGACTGCCGTCACCCGATGCAGATGCGGTGATCAGGTCCTCGTGCTTCATGAGTCCGAGGCACATCGCGTTTACGATGGGGTTCCCCTCGTACCCACGGTCGAACTGGACCTCTCCACCGATGTTCGGAATCCCGACACAGTTGCCGTAGTCACCGACCCCGCTGACGACACCACCGAACAGGTACCGGACGCGGCCTGTGTCGAGGTCCCCGAAGCGAAGTGAGTCGAGAACTGCGACGGGTCGGGCACCCATCGTGAAGATGTCACGGAGGATACCACCCACACCGGTCGCAGCACCCTGGTAGGGCTCGACCGCCGATGGGTGATTGTGCGACTCGATCTTGAAGGCGAGGGCGAAGCCCTCGCCGACGTCGATGACGCCCGCGTTCTCTCCCGGGCCCTGAATCACCCAGGGGGCCTTTGTCGGCAGAAGCCGAAGCAGACGCTTTGAGTTCTTGTATCCGCAGTGCTCTGACCACATCGCACTGAAGACACCGAGTTCGGTGTAGGTCGGGGTGCGGCCCATGATCTGCTGCACCCGCTCGTACTCGTCTGGCGAAAGGCCGTGGTCGGCGACGACTTCGGCGGTGATCTCGGGGTCGCCCTTGCGCGGAGGGACCGGAGCGGCCGTGGGCTTGATCATGACGTTTGCAGGCTCGCGACCATGGATGTGAACAGGGCTACGCCATCGGTCGAGCCAAGCAGCTCTTCCATGGCGCGCTCGGGGTGCGGCATCATTCCGAGCACATTCCCGGCTCGGTTCGTAATGCCGGCAATGTTGTGCCACGAACCGTTGGGGTTCGCGTTCGCACTCGTTTCCCCAGCGGCGTTCACGTATCGGAAGACAACGCGCCCTTCGGCCTCGAGGGCCTCGAGTGTCTCCTTGTCCGCCTCGTAGTTGCCTTCGCCGTGTGCGATCGGAATTCGAAGGATCTGCCCTGCTTTGTAATCTGCCGTGAACATCGTGTCTGCTCGCTCCACACGGAGCAGGACGTCTTTGCTCTCGAACTTGAGCGAGTTGTTGTGCATCAGAGCACCCGGAAGGAGCCCGGATTCGCAGAGGATCTGGAAGCCGTTGCAGATTCCGAGGACCGGCCCACCCGCGTTCGCGAAGGAGATGACGTCCTCCATGATCGGGCTCATCCGCGCGATCGCGCCGGCGCGGAGGTAGTCTCCGTACGAAAAGCCACCGGGGAGCAGGACGGCATCATACCCTTCGATGCCGCGCTCACGGTGCCAGATGAAGGAGGCATCCCCGCCGACCTGCTGCGCTGCCTTGTAGAGGTCGTAGTCGCAGTTCGACCCGGGAAAGGTGATCACTGCGACTTTCATGAGCCGGCACCCTCCAGTTCACCGACCATCGAGACCTCGAAATCCTCGGTCACGGGGTTGGCCAGCAACTTCCGGCACATCGCTTCTGCGGCTTCAAGAGCCGCGTCGGGGGAATCCGCTTCCATATCGACATAGATGGCCTTGCCCACTCGGATGTCGCTCACACCCTCCCAGCCGAGAGAGTTGAGTGAGTGGTGGATGGCTTTGCCCTGGGGGTCGAGAAGTCCTGGGCGGGGCTTTACACGAACTTCGAGACGGTACTGACTCACGCTTGTTCCTCCAGACCGCGATCGGGGTCGGGGGTGGGTTGGGAATCGACTTCGAGATGTATCGGCCCCTGCGGGACCAGGTTGCCGTAGTCCATGTCACGGACTTCGGTTCGGGCACCAGCTTCACCTTCGTCTTCATCGAGAAGCGGATCTCCACCGGGGAGCCGGTCGAGGAAGCCGAGCGCTACGGACTTCAGGAGACCCCACACGATGTAGAGTACCAGCACGCTGAAGAAGTAGTACTCGGGGACCGATACGGCGACGAAGATGGCTGTCACCGCCGTAATGGTGTTGACGATGCCTCGTGTGCTGCGGAGTCCGATCTTTCCGACCTTCCCGTACGGCACATGGCTGACCATGAGCACAGCCAGAAGGACCATTCCGACTCCCATGATCTGCTGCCACGGGAGATCCGACAGAGACGTCGCGAAGAAGGTGGTCTGACTGAACGGGTAGTACGACGCCAGCGCCATGCCGGCCGAGGGAGACGGGAGACCGTGAAAGTAGCGCTTGGCCTCTCCGCCCTGTTCGATGTTGAAGCGAGCGAGCCGGACTACGACTGCGGTGATGTAGACGAAGGAGAGTACCCAACTCCACTCCGCGTCTTCAAAGAAGAGCGCGAACATGATGTAGCCGGGTGCGACACCGAAGGAGATCGCGTCCACCAGCGAATCGAGCTCTGCTCCGAACGCTGAACCCGTTCGAGTCAGTCGAGCCACGCTTCCGTCGAGCATGTCGAGGATGCCCGCGATGATGATACACCAGCCGGCCCACATGAAATCACCGCGGGAGACGGAAACCATCGAGTAGACGCCGAAGAAGAGGTTCCCCAGCGTGAAGGCCGACGGCAGAATGATGACTCCACGCTGCAGCGTCTGTCGTCGCCCCGGCATCAGCCTTCCTCAGCGCGCATTCGCGCCATCGGGGATGATCCTACCGTTACTCGGTCTCCAACCGCGCACAGGATGTCCCAATGCGACGGCAAGAATAGGTCGACCCGGGAGCCGAAGCGGATGAGGCCAAAGCGAGCTCCGCGGTCGACCATGTCACCCTGGTTGGGGTCGGTGATGATCCGGCGCGCTACCAGCCCGGCGATCTGCTTCACGAGTACGTTGCCGTGATCGGTGGAGATCCCGAGCGACGACTGTTCATTGTCCTCGGACGCCTTGTCAGCCCAGGCGACAGCGTATGCGCCGGGCCGGTAGACCTTGTACCCGACCGTCCCGGAGACCGGAGCGCGCTGGACGTGCACGTCGAAGACGCTGAGGAAGATCGAAATCTTGGTGGCTGCTCCGACAATGAAGTCGGGCTCCTCTACATCTTCGATCAGGATCACCTTGCCCTGGCCTGGAGCGACGACCAGGGACTCGTCGGACGGTACCGCCGGCTCCGGGTTCCGGAAAAACCAGAGCACGAAAATGGCGAGGACGCTGAAGGCCCATGCCGAAATCTGGAGCGCGATCTCTCCCGCACTCGCCGCATCCGATGGGCCGGCGCCGGCGATTGGATCCACGGGGGCACGCCCCAGGACCCAGATTCCGGTCCAGCAGACACCCGCGAGGAATACGCCCGCCGCAGCGAACGGAAGTCCCTCGCGGGCAATCTTCACCGGTCGTCCCCGAAGAGCGGAGGCTGGTAGTCGGCCAGCGCTGTACCGGTCAGGCGTTGGAACACGTCCTTGTACCGCTCTGAGGACTCCTCGACGACCTCGGTAGGCAGATCCGGAGGGGGTGGGCTCTTGTCCCAATCGAGCGTTTCCAGCCAGTCGCGGACCGGTTGCTTGTCGAGGGACGGCTGACCTCGGCCGGTGCCGTAACTCTCCTTGGGCCAGAAGCGCGAGGAGTCGGGGGTCAAGACTTCGTCGATGAGCATCAACTCACCATTCTTGTGCCCGAACTCGAACTTCGTGTCGGCGAGAATGATGTCACTCTTCTCCGCCACGTCCCGCCCGAACCCGTAGATCTCCAGTGAGAGGTCCTTGAGTCGGTTCGCGAGCTCGTCGCCGAGGATTTCTCTGGTTTGACCGAAGGTGATGTTTTCGTCGTGCTCACCCTGCTGTGCCTTCGTCGCCGGCGAAAAGATGGCCGGATCCAGCCGTTGGCTCTCCTCGAGGCCTTCCGCCAGTGGCTCCCCCGCGAGCGTACCGCTCTGTTTGTACTCTTTCCACGCCGAGCCGGAGATATACCCGCGGACCACGCACTCCACGAGCACTGGATCGGTCCTGTGCACCAGCATTGCTCGGCGGGCCCACTGGTCACGTGTTTCAGCGAGTTCGGGGTGCCGGGCGATGATACGATCCGGGTCGACCGCGATGAGATGGTGTGCCAGGCGATCGTTGAGCTGGTCCAGCCACCATGCGGTGATCTGGGTCAGGACTTCGCCCTTGTGCGGGATCGGTTGCGGAAGGACCACGTCGAACGCGCTGACGCGATCGCTCGCGATCATGAGGAGGGTGTCGGAGTTTACCTCGTAGACGTCCCTGACCTTTCCTCGGTGGAGGAGCGGCAGGGGCAGCTGCGACTCGTGGACCAGGTTCTGATCAGACATGGAGTTTGGGGTCGTCCAGGTTCAGGGTGTTGGAACGGTGTTTCTCAAGAACAGGGTTGACGATGCACTCGATGAAGCGCTCGACTTGAGACGGAGCCCGACCGACAAAGCGCATCGGGTCGACCATCTCCTGAAGCTCGTCCGCGCGGAGACCGAACGAGTCGTCTCCAGCGATACGGTCGAGCAGGTCTGCATCGGCACCCTCTTCCTTCATGCGTCTCGCGGCGGCCATCGAGTGCTGCCGAATCGACTCGTGCAGCACCTGCCTGTCACCGCCTCGTGACACGGCGTGCATCAAGATCGTCTCTGTAGCCATGAAGGGAAGGTGCTCCGCAAGATTCCTGCGCACGACCTCCGGATTCACGATCAGTCGGCGGGCGACGTTCTCCAGGAGGACCAGGCAACCGTCGAGTGCCAGAAACGCATCGGGCACGGAAACACGTCGGTTCGCCGAATCGTCCAGCGTTCGCTCGAGCCACTGTGTGGCCGCCGTGAACGCCGGGTCGATGGACAGCGTAATGACATGCCGGGCCAGAGCGCAGATCCGTTCGGCGCGCATCGGATTGCGTTTGTAGGGCATCGCCGATGAGCCGATCTGCTCCGCTTCGAATGGCTCTTCGACCTCACGCAGGTTGGCGAGTATGCGCAGGTCGTGGCCGATCTTGGACACCGAAGCGGCTGCGCCGGCCAGGGATGCCTGCACGGCGTAATCGACTTTCCGCGTATACGTCTGGCCGCTGACCGGGTACGTAGACTCGAAGCCCATGCGCTGTCCGACCGCCAGATCGAGTGCGTCGACTTTGTCGTGATCTCCCTCGAAGAGTTCGAGGAAGGACGCTTGTGTGCCGGTGGTCCCACGCACGCCGCGGAACCGGAGCACTTCGATCCGATGGTCCAACTCCT
Source organism: Gemmatimonadota bacterium (assembly GCA_028873595.1). Lineage (GTDB taxonomy): Bacteria > Gemmatimonadota > Gemmatimonadetes > Longimicrobiales > Gaopeijiaceae > UBA2589. The sequence continues at coordinate 61,914 of JAPPOV010000001.1, forward strand.
CGATGTCGAGCAAGAGGTCCTGGATCCAGAGCGTCGCCCGTTTTCCCACCGTGGTCGGCTGGGCTGGCTGGAAGTGCGTGTAGCCGAGTGTCGCCAGGGAAGCATGCTCGCGGGCGAACTCCGTCAATGCCTCGACGCACCGGATGAGACGGGCCCGAATCAGCTCCAGCGCATCGCGATGAAGAATCAGGTCCGTATTGTCACCGATGAACGCGCTGGTTGCTCCCAGGTGGATGATCCCTTTTGCCGCAGGAGCATCGTCACCAAACAGGTGCACGTGCGCCATGACGTCGTGGCGGAAGCGCTTCTCGTACTCGGCCGCCTTGTCGAGATCCAGCTTGTCCACGGCGGCGCGCATTTGTTCGAGCGCCTCATCGGAGATGTCGAGGCCGAGTTCGGCCTCGCTTTCCGCCAGCGCGATCCAAAGGCGTCGCCACGTACCGAAGCGGCGGGCGGGCGAGAAAATCTTCTGCATCTCTCGTGACGCGTATCGGTCAGAGAGCGGGTGCATGTATCGATCGAGGTCCAACTAGCCCCTCCAGTACAGACTGGTCGTGTAGTAGTCGTTATTGCGCTCAAGGTAGACGACGATCCGGCCCTGCTGGCCCGTAAGCGCATCAAAGAACGCTGCAGCGTCGTCGGCGCTGCGAATGCGGGTTCGATTCATCTGGATGATCACGTCGCCTGACCGAAGCCGGGTTCGGTTCGTAAGTTCCCCCGAGATGTTGGCGATGAGCGCACCGGACTCGCTCGACAATCCCAACTCTCCCTGAATCTGCGAGGAGACGGAGATGAGCTCGATGTCCTGAAACAGCGTCACCCGTGCTGCTGTCGTGGACGGGAAAGGCTCGGCCTGCAAGGCGATTACCCGGGGCTGACCCTGGAGGGTCAAATCCACGCCATCGCCGGCGCGTAGATCGAGGAGCACGCCCTCCCAGTCGAGGGGACCGGATAGAGGGCGGCCATTCGCGCGCAGGAGCATGTCGCCGGCTTCGAGTGCCGCGTCGTCCGCAGGAGAGCCTTCGGCGACACGACTGATCCGGACGCCACGAGTACGACCCCAGGCGTCGGCCTGGATGGGTTCGACCTCGATGCCGACCCAGGCGCGTCGGATCTCTCCGTGCTCGAGGAAGTCGTCGGCGATCTGGAGCGCGCGGTCGATCGGGATGGCGAAGCCGAGGCCTTCACTTCCTCCACTTCGTGACATGATCGACGCGTTGATCCCGATCACCTCACCGTCGGCGTTCACCAATGCCCCACCCGAGTTGCCGGGATTGATCGCAGCGTCCGTCTGGATCATGCCGAAGTAGAATCCCTCGTCCTCGGATGAGGGGGCGATGTTGCGGTCAACCGCGGAGATTACCCCGGCGGTCACGGTCGGCTCGCTATCCGCGACGTAGTTGCCGAGCGGATTTCCGATCGCGATCGCCCACTCGCCGATCATGAGGCCTGCGGCGCTTCCGACCGGAGCAACGGGGAGGTCGTTACCCTGAATGCGAAGCACGGCGATGTCCGCGACCGGGTCGGTTCCGATGATCTCCGCGTCGAGATCCCGTCCCCCAGCCAGGGTGACCTTGATTTGCGACGCACCGGTGATGACGTGGTCGTTCGTGATGACGATCCCGTCCTCACTGACAATGACTCCTGAGCCGAAGCCTGCGCTCCGTTGCTGTGCACCCGGTGGCAGGATCATGCTCTCCCACATCGTGCGAGGTCGGGCTCGTTGGGTGCGCAGGACATTCACGCTGACCACCGCCGGCGCGACCCGCGCCGATGCGCGGACGATGGCGGTAGCGCGGCTCTCGTCGATGGACTGGTGCGCCGCCTGCGACGAGGCCGTGCCCGGGTCACACGCTCCGGCGACGAGAGCCGTCAGCGCCGTGAAGAGGAACCGGCGAACTCCGTCCGCCATGCTAGATCGCAGTACCTGCGGCATCCCAGTCCTTGAGGAAAGCGGCGAGCCCTTTATCGGTGAGCGGATGGCTGCTGAGTTGCCAGAGAACCTTCGGAGGCAAGGTGCAGCAGTCAGCTCCGATGAGCATGCATTCGACGACGTGCATTGGGTGGCGAAGCGATGCGGCAAGGATCTCGGTGTCGAAGCCATAATTGTCGTAGACCTGCCGGATCTGGCTGATCAACTGCATGCCCTCACCGGAGATGTCGTCGAGACGGCCCACGAACGGCGAGATGAATGTCGCGCCCGCTTTCGCAGCGAGAAGCGCCTGGGAGACGGAGAAGCACAGGGTCACGTTGACCTTGTGACCCTCGGCGACGAGGTCGCTGCACGCTTTCAGTCCGTCTTCGGTCAACGGGACCTTCACGACAGCGTTCTCGTGGATCGCGGCCAGCTTACGCCCTTCGGTGACCATCGTCTCACGGTCCACAGCGAGGACCTCAAGGGACACCGGGCCGTCCACGGCCTCGCAGATCTCCCGGTACATCACGGACACGTCGCCTTCTGCGACCTTCGCGACCAGAGACGGGTTCGTCGTAATGCCGTCGATCAGGCCCGCGTCGGCTGCGCGGCGGATCTCGGACAGGTCGGCGGTATCGAGGAAGATCTTCATTGGGGCAGTGGACTCCTGGTCCGTTCGGTGGAGGGTTGTGAGTCGGTGTCGGCCGCATCGTCGCCCGGATACGTCACCCGATGAAGGAACAGCCCTTCAGGAGGTGCCGGAGGAGATGTGGTCAGCTCTGCAGGGAAGGCGAGTAATCTAGCGATATCCTCGATCGGGCGCCGACCTCGGGCGATGTCGATCATTGTGCCCGTCAGGTACCGCACCATGTGGTGCAGGTAGCGGTCGGCGGTGATCGTGAATCGGACGCCCAGTTCGGTTTCAATCCAGGTGGCGGCATGCACCGTGCACCGCGTCCCGCGCTCGGGCTGGCCAGCCTTGGCAAACGCTTCGAACGAGTGCTCACCGAGAATCTCCTCGCATGCGCGGGCAAGCAGAGCTCGGTCGAGCTCGACGGGCGGGCCGCCCGATCCGCCGAGCGGCCAGCACCAGCGCCTGTGAAAGGGTGACGCACACGCTGGCACGAGGCCTACCTCGTAGCGGTACGTACGGTCGATCGCATCGTATCGCGGATGGAAGTCCGCGGTGGTCAGGACAGCCGCTTCGATCCAGATGTCGTCGGACAGCACCGCGTTGAGTGACTTCATCAACTGTGGCGCGCTCCACTGCGCGGGCATCTCGACCGAGGCGACCTGGCCGGTGGCGTGGACACCGGTATCGGTGCGTCCCGATCCAATGACCGAGCGCGGGGCGTTGCCCAATCTGGTGAGCGCGGCCTCGAGGTCTCCCTGGACCGTACGCTGATCCGGCTGGACCTGCCAGCCATGGAACGCGGCACCGTCGTAGTGAACGGTGAGGCGAAAATGGAGGGTCTCGGGGGCATCCACCGCGAAAAGGTAGCGCGGGAGCGGAGCCCTTCCAAGCCGGGCCGGTCGGCCCGAGCGCTGGTCGTCCGGACGATTCCGGATTGACCGGAAAGTCGCGCGATCATTAGGCTTCCCGCTTGTCCGGCCAAGGCCGGTGCCCTCCACTGGACATGTGATGACCGAGCCAAGTCTGACCGACCTTCTCGAGCGTGTGGCGCAGGGACACGATCTGACCGCGTCTCAGGCGGAGATCGCATTCGACCGCTTCATGGACGGGAGTGCGACAGAGGTTCAGATGTCCGGCCTCCTGGTTGGCCTGCGGGCCAAGGGACTCGCATCGTCCGAGATCGCAGGGGGTGTTCGGGCGCTTCGCACGGCCATGATCCCGGTTGCATCAGAGGATCCGAGCCTGCTCGTCGACACCGCGGGCACGGGTGGTGGATCGGTGACCACCTTCAACATTTCGACTGCCGCCGCGTTCGTGGTCGCGGGGGCAGGGGTTCCGGTGGCAAAGCATGGGAACCGCTCGTTCACCTCGCGGAGCGGGAGTGCCGATGTGCTCGAGGCACTCGGCGTTACAATCGATCTGTCGCCCGAACGGATGGGCGAGGTGCTCCGGAGCGCGGGTATCGTGTTCATGTTCGCTCCCTTACTGCACCCAGCGATGCGACATGTGGGGCCGGTTCGAAAAGGGTTGGGGATTCGAACTGTGATGAACATTCTCGGGCCCTTGACCAATCCCGCGGGTGCCCGTCGCCAGGTTGTCGGTGTGGCAGACGCGGCGCTACTCGAACTGATTCCCGGGGCGCTTCAGGAGCTTGGTCACCTTCGGGCGCTCGTGGTGCATGGGGCTCCCGGGCTCGATGAAGTGAGTCCGCTGGGCCCGACCCGCGTGGTTGAACTCAAGGACGGGGAACTGACTGACTACGAGCTCGAGCTGGAGCATGTGGGGCTCACCCCGGTCGATCGGGCGGCGATTGCCGGGGGTGAGCCCGGGGACAATGCGCGGATCATCCAGGCGATTCTGGACGGAGACACGGATGCGCCCAGAACGGTCGTCGTCCTCAACGCCGCCGCGGCCCTCTTGGCAGCCGATCGGGCTGATGACTGGCCGGCCGCGGTCTCGCTCGCCGAGGACACGATCGACTCTGGCGCGGCCGCAGCCGCACTCGAGCGTCTACGGATCAGTACTTCCGGATAACCCCGACCACCACGCCCTGAATCCGCACGTCGTCGGCGTCCACGAAGATCGGTTCCATCGTCGGGTTCGCAGGCTGGAGACGAATTTTCCCCGCGGCTTCCCGATACAGCTTCTTGACGGTCGCCGATTCGTCACCGACCAGGGCTACGACCATTTGACCGTCTTCGGCCCGGTCCTGGGCCTGGACTACGATGTAGTCTCCGTCGCGAATCTGCTCCTCGATCATCGAGTTGCCCTCGACTCGGAGCACGTAGTTGTCGCGGCGCCGGCTGACCATGTCCGGTGGAACGGCCAGCGTCTCCGTGTCTTGGACCGCTTCGATCGGCAGTCCAGCAGCGACTGCGCCGAGGAGGGGTAGTTCGACGACCGGAGTTCCCGTGCCGTGACCGATCAACTCGATGGAGCGGCTCTCGTTGTACGACTTCCGGATGTATCCCTTGCGCTCCAGATTGCTCAGGTGCTCGTGCACGGTGGCCAGGGACGAGTATCCAAAGGACTCGGCGATTTCCTCGAAGCTGGGCGCGTAGCCCTGGTCCTCGATGAAAGATTCGATGTAGTCCAGGATCTCTTTCTGGCGCTTGGTAAGAGGCATGTCACCCTCCTCCGATCGGTGGGGGACCGAATAAGAACCGAAGTAAGGGTACCCGAACGTTGCCCGAAACGCAAGAAGAACACTCGCTTCCCGGCATCCTCGCCGAGATCGTACGGACGAAGCGCGAAGAACTCGGAGCCCTGGCGGATCGGGCCCGTGAACTCGAGTCGGTCGCGAGAGCAGCGGGGAGGACGCGCGACTTCGTGGGCGCTCTTGCGCGTGCGGGCTCGGTCTCACTGATCGCCGAATGCAAGCGTCGGTCGCCGGGGGCGGGTTCGATCCGACCGGGTGTCGATCCGGCGGAGCTCACGGCTGGATACGAACGCGCGGGGGCCTCGGCCCTCAGTGTACTGACGGACTCCACATACTTCGGTGGCTCGATGGCCGATCTTTCCACGGTGCGGTCCGCGACGTCCATCCCGATCCTTCGGAAGGACTTCACCCTCGACCGACTGCATCTCCTGGAGGCGCGAGCCGGGGGGGCTGATGCCGTGCTGCTGATTGTGCGAATTCTCGACGACGCGCTGCTGGGCGCGCTCCACCGTGAGGCGGCGCTGCTCGATCTCGACACGCTCGTGGAGGTACACGATGAGGATGAGCTCGAGCGTGCCTTGCAGATCGGTGCCCGCGTGATCGGGATCAACAATCGTGACCTCTCCACGTTCAGGACCGATCTCACCACGACCGAGCGATTGCTGGCCTCGGTTCCGTCGGACGTCGTGATCGTATCCGAGAGCGGCATTCGCACACGGGAGGACGTCGCTCGGTTGGGACGCGCGGGCGTGGACGCCATCCTCGTTGGAGAGTCGATCCTTGCCGCGCGCGATCCTTCGACTGCCGCCGAAGAGCTGACGGGCCTGCCGAGCATCACCCGGGTGCGCGAGACATGACCGAATCAGGTGGCACGCCTCGCGGAGCTCCGCTCGTGAAGATTTGCGGCCTCACGCGCAATGAGGACGCTCGCTTCGCTCAGAAGGCCGGTGCCGATTACGTGGGCGTCGTCCTCTCGCAGGGCTTCGGCCGGAGCGTGCCCGAGGGAGATGGGGAGCGGGTTCTGGAGGGCGTCACCGTTCCGCGTGTCGCCGTCACGGTGGATGAATCACCGGAGATCAACGTGGCGCTGGCCCGTTCGATCGGCGCCTCGGTCATCCAACTGCACGGCAGCGAGCCGGAGGAGACCGCCAGGGCGCTGAAGAATGCCGGCGCGTGGTCCATCTGGAAGGCGGTACGGGCTCGAGAGGTCGCGGATGTCCAACGCGTGATGGACGATTTCGGAGAGATGCTTGACGGTGTGCTCGTGGAGGGCTGGCGTGATGGCGCGATCGGAGGTGCAGGGCTGACGTTGGGGGTCGATCCATCGGAGTTGAACCGAGTGCTGACGCGGTCCGTTTCTTTCGTGCTCGCTGGTGGACTCACACCGGAGTCGGTTGCCGATTACGCGGCACGGTTCGGTCCGGATGTGGTAGATGTGTCATCAGGTGTCGAACGGGAGCGGGGTCTGAAGGATCCCGACCGGGTCGAGGCCTTCATCCGTGCGGCTCGCTCAGATACCCTGCTCGGGCGGACCGACCTCAACATCGAAAGAACGCCGTGACTACGACCACTGAACCCGAGACGGGCCGCTTCGGCGAGTTCGGCGGGCGATATGTTCCGGAGACGCTCATCAAGGCGCTGAACGAGGTCTCTGCCGCGTACCGCGAAGCATCGCAGGATCCGACGTTTCAAGCGGAGTTTCGGGCTCTTTCCGCTGATTTCGTCGGACGCCCGACGCCGCTGTACCACGCGAAACGATTGGGTGAGGCTGCCGGCAATCCGCAGCTGTGGCTCAAGCGTGAAGACCTCAACCATACGGGTGCTCATAAGATCAACAACACGATCGGTCAGGCCCTGCTCGCGCGGCGCATGGGAAAGAAACGGATCATCGCCGAGACGGGAGCGGGCCAGCACGGTGTGGCAACGGCAACGGCGTGTGCGCTGTTCGACCTGGAGTGCGTCGTCTATATGGGCGAAGAGGACGTCGGGCGGCAGGCACTCAACGTTTACCGGATGCAGCTTCTCGGGGCGGATGTTCGAGCCGTTACGTCTGGGACACGCACGTTGAAGGATGCGACCAACGAAGCGATTCGGGACTGGGTGACCCATGTCGACTCTACCCACTACATCATCGGGTCGGTCGTCGGACCTGACCCGTTTCCAAGGATGGTGCGCGACTTCCAATCGATCATTGGGCAGGAAGCGAGGGCACAGTCCCTCGACCGGATCGGATGTCTGCCGGCCTCCGTCGTGGCCTGTGTGGGTGGTGGCTCGAATGCCATGGGGATGTTCCATGCCTTCGTCCCGGACGAGGACGTCGAACTCGTCGGAGTCGAGGCGGGAGGATCCGGTATCGAATCTGGTCGCCATTCGGCGTCACTGGTCGCTGGAACGCCCGGTGTCTTGCACGGTTCGCTCAGCTATCTTTTGCAGGATTCGGATGGTCAGGTTGCGCCCGCGCACTCCGTGTCCGCGGGCCTGGATTACCCGGGGGTCGGACCCGAACATTCGTTCTTGAAAGACGCGGGCCGGGCTCGGTACACCTTCGTCACGGATGAGCAGGCGTTGAGGGCATTCCATAAACTTTCCGAGCTCGAGGGTATCATCCCGGCTCTGGAGACGGCCCACGCCATCGCGCACGTCCTGGAAGAAGGTGGTCAGGTCGATGGACCGATCCTGATCTGCCTCTCGGGTCGGGGCGACAAGGACGTGAGTCATGTCGCTCAGCTCGAGGGTCGGGGGCTTCTGATCTGAGGGCCCGGCGTTGACTGACTCCTTGGACGCGGCGAGCGAAGCGGGCGATCGCCTGGATTGGGACGAGGAGTTCCTGCCGCTCTCGGAGCCCAAGGTCATCGATCCGGCTGCCGTGAACCCGACGACCGGCCAGCCGAAGCACCAGATCATCAAGACGACCGATCCGCACAAATACGGAATCCGCGTCAGCGATTATCTGCTCTCATGATCTCATCCGTTCTTGCTGCCCTGCGGGACGACCGTCGAGCTGCGTTGATTCCTTATGTCACTGCGGGTCACCCTTCGGCAGACTCGACGGTTGCCGTCCTGAATGCGCTCGCCGACTCGGGGGCGGACATCATCGAGCTCGGCATTCCGTTCTCCGACCCGCTTGCCGACGGCCCGACCATCCAGCAGTCGTCGTTCCGGTCTCTGGTCAACGGCACCACCGTCGAGAGTGTGCTGGGTGACCTGAAACGGTTTCGCTCCGAGCGTGACACCCCGGTCGTGATCTTCACGTACCTCAACCCTGTCCTGCGCTACGGGGTGGACGTGTTCCTTGCCGATGCCGCCGAGGCTGGTGCGAACGGCCTCCTGCTTACCGATGTGCCGCTGGGTGCGGATCCCGAGCTGGAGAGGGCCGTGGCGGCGAGCCCGCTGGACTTCATCCGTCTGGTCGCGCCGACGACCGAGGGGGAGCGGGTCCCAGGTATCGCCGAAGCTGGTTCGGGTTTCCTCTACTATATCTCGCGGACAGGTGTCACCGGAGCTCGGTCGGAGCTTCGGCGGGACTTGGCGGCAGAGGTGGAATCGCTGCGTGCCACTGTGGGGCTCCCCGTGGCCGTTGGATTCGGAATCTCGACGCCGGAGCAGGCTCGTGAGATCGGTGCCGTTGCGGATGGCGTCGTCGTCGGAAGTGCACTCGTTCGGATCATGGAAGAGGAGGGGGTCGAGGCCGGAGCTCGGTTCGTTGCGGAGTTGCGCGCCACGCTCGACGGATGAGAACGACGAGGGGCTCCGACTACGGAGAGCTGTCTCCGCCAACCCCGTCTTCGGAGGCGAGCTGGTCGGCAAGCTCAGGGTTCGGTGTGACGAAGAGGGTTTGAACTCGATCGGGAACCACCGATCCGGGGGCGGACCCACGTGGCTTTCTGACATATTTGCGCAGGGTCCAGTCGACCGGCACGGTTCCGGACGTGCGCGCCTTCGAATGCAGTGCAGCCAGAGATGCAGCCTCCTCAAGGTCTCGGGCCGGCGGTGACCCGGAGCCAGTCCACCTGAGGATCACGTGTGCGCCGGCCGTATGGCGAGCATGCAGCCAGACGTCGCTCGGTGCTGAGTGCCGGAATGTCAGGTCGTCGTTGTGGCGGGCGCCGCGTCCCACCCGGATCTCGAGTCCCCCACTGCTCGTGAACCGGCGGTACGGTGAGGCCGGTCCCTGTGCGCCGCGCCGCTGCCGTGCCGGCGCGGCGGGGAGCGCCCGTCGCACCTCGTCCGCATCGGCCGTTCCCTCTCGGGCGGCGTTCAGGAGGCGCTGCAAACCCTCTGCCTCCTCTCGAGCGGCGTCGAGCAGCCTCGGGATCCGCTCTGCGGTTCGCTCCGAGCGCGCGGCTCGGTCGTAGTAGCGTGATGCGTTCTCGTGCGGTTGCAGCTGTGGATCCAGCTCGAGTGTGACCGAGTCCCCCTCGAAGTCGATCAGCGTGACCCGTGACACGCCGACCTCGACCTCTCGGTATCGGGCGAGGACGAGGTCACCGAGTCCCCGCAGAAGGTCGGGGTCCTCGCGTGCATCGAGTTGCGCCGTAAGCCGGACGACGCGGCGATCCACACTCTCGATCGCATCTTCGAGTCGTTCCATCAGCTCCGGGCCGATGGCGATGGTCCCGGGTGAGGCCTCGTCGGTCGGGCCGGCACACTGGGCGATCGCGTCGACCAGGCTGTCGGAAGGTAGCGATGGCGTACCAGGCAAGGGGCAGGAGTACGGCTGGCTACCTCGCTTCGTCTCCAGGATGACCGGCTCGATCACGTGCGCGGGTGAAGCGAGGACTCGCCACGTCTCGAGCCCGTTCAGGAGTGGCTCGCCGGGCTCGTCGTCCAGGCACGAATCGGCGTTGAGGGGTGACACCCAGGCCACGCTGGACATGAGTACTCGAACCCGGTCCGGCGGAGGCACCGGAAGCAGAAGCTCACGCCAGCTCCCCAGTGACACCTCTCCGTCGGACCACCGTCGATACGTGGATGGGGGAGGAACCCATGGCTGCCCGACTCTCAGTGTGCGGGTACCCTCTCTCGTGCGTAGCACGTGGCGTACGGTACGATCCGCACCTTCGGTCACCAGCGCGTTCATCTGATTCCCGAGCAACTCGATGATCAGCGTCCATGGACCACGACCCGACCGGCTACTCTGGAGCTCCATGGTCAGGATCCGCTCGTCGGCGATCGCTCGAACGCTACGAACCCGCGCCCGGATCCTCATGTCCTCGGGTTGGGGGTCGACGGCGTCTCGAAGCCACATTCCACTTCGTTCGGGGTGAAGTCGCCAGACCATGGTGCGATCCCGAAAGAAGAGCACGGCTTCGCGAGTCCGAGCATCGAGCCGGATTGCGCGAAGTCGGGCTCCGTGAAGCTCTGCGTCGAGTTCTCGGGCCAGGTCTCGTACGAGGACGGAGTCCCATCGGATCGCCATGTCCGAAGCTAACCAGCCGCGCCCGCAGAAGAAGCTGGAGTCCTTGCGGCGCAGAGCATATCCTTGGACGACGTCAAATGTTTACCGATCCGGGCTCGACCCGGACGCCCCCCTCGGTTCGCCGTGCATACATTGCTCGAAGCTCTCCTCGATGGACGACCTCCGGCATGGAGGGTCGCCGGAGACGAGCGCCTTGCCCACATGAATCGCGTGGCCGAATTGATGGCGGCGTGGGCCGTCGAACTCGACCTGTCCGAGGACGAGCAGAACCGGTGGAAGGTGGCAGGCCTTGCGCACGATCTACTCAGGGATGCCGATCCGGATACGCTGCGGATGCACCTCCCCCCGACTCTCGCGGATCTCCCCGATCCCATCCTGCACGGTCCGGCTGTCGCTGAACGTCTTCGATTGGGCGGAGTCGAAGACGGGGAACTGCTCACTGCTGTTGCCTACCATACGATTGGCGATGCTCGCTTTGGTCGTCTCGCTCGCGCGCTGTATGCTGCGGATTTTCTGGAGCCCGGGCGATCGTTCATGTCCGATTGGCGGGCTGAGCGTCGTGTGCGCATGCCGTCGGATTTCGACGCGGTCGTCCGTGACGTTGCGAGCCTTCGACTCCGGAATCTCATCGAGCGAGGTTCGGCGGTGCTCCCAGGGACGCTGGCGTTCTGGAACACGATCGTTCGGGAGGCAGCGTGAGTCCCCGCAAGAAGCGAGTACGTAAACCTGTGCGCTCATCCTCTCGGAAACGGCGACGCGGGGCCGGAAAGAATCGCGCGAACCCTCGCTCCCTCGTGGGAACGATCGGGTTGTTTGTGGGCGTCGTTTCACTGGCCGCGATCGGCGTGGGGGTTGTCCAGGAGGAGGCCCCGGAGTCCCTCGATGCCGAGCAGGACATCGTCTGGAATGGCGCCCGAGTCAGGGTCGACGTCCAGAATGGGGGCGGCGTCACAGGGATGGCGCGCTCCGCGATGGAGATCCTGCGTCCAGCCGGCTTCGATGTCGTGAAGTTCGGTAACGCACCGAGCTTCGATCCTGACCGCCCTTCCGTGGTTATCGATCGCATCGGGCGGACCGACCAGGCTCAGGCCGTTGCCAAGGCTCTGGGAATCGATAACGTCCTCAGCGAGCCGGACCCGAATCTCTACGTTGACGTGACCGTAGTGTTGGGGCGTGCGTGGGAGCCGGATGTTCATGACCACCAGAGCCAAGAGCCTGGAGCACGGCCCTGGTGGAATCTGCGCGGGTGGCTCGGCAGATAAGCGACGACGGGATCGCGCGCCCATGCGCGCTCAGAGCAGGACGATATGGCGAAGAAAAACAAGGGGCGTGGCCTCGCTCGCATCGGCAAGTCGGGACCGAGCGAGACTCAGGACGAACGCAGAGCGCGCAGGCGTGCGGAGCGATCTGGTTCCCGTCCGGCCAAAGAGTCGGGGGAGAACTCCGTCGCTGAGTGGACCAAGTCCATCGTCATTGCGGTCGCTCTGTTTCTCGTCCTCCGCACCTTCCTCGTGCAGACGTTCGTAATCACGTCGGGCTCCATGGAAGACACTCTGCTGGTCGGAGACATGCTCGTTGTGAACCGTGCAGCGATCGGGTCGAAAATCCCGGGGACCCCGCTTCGAATTCCAGGCTATTCGTCCGTTGATCGTGGAGATGTGCTGGTCTTCGATCCGCCCCATGAAGAAACGCTGAAGCTCATAAAGCGGCTGGTCGGGATGCCGGGAGATCGGCTCGAGATGCGCAATCGCGTATTGTACCGGAACGGTGAACGCGTCGACGAGCCATACGTCATCCACTCCGATGTCGGCGACGAGATGCACCCCTGGATGAGCTGGCAGCGAGAGTTTCTGGCTCCGGGTGTCGATGCCGTGACCTATGCACCCACCCGCGACAATTGGGGTCCAATCGTGGTGCCGGAAGACCGCTTCTTCATGCTCGGCGACAACCGTGAGAAGAGTTTCGACTCGCGATACTGGGGGCTTCTCGAGGGGTGGCGCCTCGAGGGTCGAGCGGTCTTTACGTACTACTCGTACAACAAGGATTCCTTCCGGCCATTCCCTGCCATTCGTGAGGTGCGCTGGGGCCGAATCGGACGCGGGATTTCCTGACCGCGGATGTGGCTCGGGAAGACACCGACCCGAGACGCCTGAATGCGCGAGCCCGTGCGACTCGAGTCAGACCTCGGAGCGCGCCCGTTTCCTGTCGATCTTGACCAGTGTGTGGCCTCGCAGCTGCCCGCAGGCGGCGTCGATGTCGCGTCCGCGCGTCTCACGAATGGCGACGGAAATTCCCCGCGCCGCGAGTCCGCGTTCGAATGCCTTGATGCGCTCTGGCCTGGAGGGGCCCCATGGCTGGTACGGAATCGGGTTGAACGGGATCAGGTTCACGAAGGCGCGAACGCGCTGGGCGAGGTCGCCGAGAGGAACGATCAGATCCAGAGCGTCGTTGATCCCGTCGATCATCGTGTACTCGAAGGTGATCCGTTTTCCTCCGCCGTCGTCGAAGCGCTCGAGCGCGGCGAGCACCTCGGGAAGAGGATGCCGCTTCTCGAGTGGAATCAGCTCGCGGCGAAGATCGCTGGACGGCGCGTGCAGCGAGAGAGCCAGTTTGAACTGCTCGGGGCGTTCCGCCAGTTCGACGATGCCGGGGACGACGCCGACCGTCGACACGGTGATTCGCCGGGCCCCCATACCATACCCCCGGTTCAGGATCGTCAGGGATGGTTGAATCGCCTTCCGGTTCGCCAGCGGCTCGCCCATCCCCATGTACACGATGTTCGAGATTGCCCCGTATTCGTTCTCGTCCGCCCACCGGCGCGAGGCACGGTACTGCCCGACGATCTCACCGGCAGTCAGGTTGCGATCGAAGCCGCCCCAACCGGTGGCACAGAAGGTGCACCCCATGGCACAGCCTGCCTGCGATGAGATGCACAGGGTCAGGCGACGGTCCGTCGGGATCAGGACCGACTCCACAAGCTCCCCGTCCGAGAGCCGCCACAGATGTTTGACTGTCCCATCTTCGCTCCGCTGAACCGTATCTGGGACGGGCTCGTCGATGCGGAATTCCGCATCGAGTGTCGCTCGTTCCGCGGCGGGCAGATCCGTCATCTCATCGACCGAGCGAACGAGGCGTTCGTAGATCCACTTTTCGACCTGCCCGGCTCGATACTTCGGCTGACGCCGGGATGCGAAATGCTCCTCGAGCGCACGACGGAGCTCGTCGGGCGTGAAGGAGAGCAGATCGGGTCGGGGGTCGGCGGTCATCAGGAATCGTTGAATCAATATTGCGGGCCCGATAACTTAGCCGCCGAACGAGGGGCTCAGGTACCGGTTGCGGCGGTCCTGAGCCCGTTTTGCAATGTGTGACGGCTCGCCCAGACTACTCCACGGAGGCTGAGATATTGGGGGACCGACTTCGGGCATGGGGCCCGGCCGCAGGCTGGGCAATCGTGCTCTTTGTACTCAGCGCCCTTCCACATTTGGGTAGAGCGCCGAGCTTTCCCTTCAGTGACAAAGTCGCGCACATGATCCTGTATGCGGTTCTGGGCGCTACGCTCGCGTGGGGATGGTCTCGCTCTCCCCGTCCGGTGCCGCATCTCATGGTGCTGCTGGCGGGGGTGCTGTACGGTTTGTCGGACGAGTGGCACCAGATGTACGTGCCGGGGCGAGTGCCCGATCTCGCGGACTGGCTGGCCGATGTAGTTGGCCTGCTCGTCGGATACAGGGCGACACTGCAGGTGGTTGAACGAGTGCATGGGAACGTCGAAGCCGAGGAAGCGACGTGATGTCTGAAGTTCAGATCGAACAGACGGGGCTGCGAAGCCGCATGGTCGGCGGTTTGCGCGCCGAACACGAAGGGGAAATGCTCACGCTTGCGGGCTGGGTTCATCGCCGCCGAGATCTCGGTGGACTTCTGTTCGTAGACCTTCGGGACAGGAGCGGCCTCCTTCAGGTCTCCTTCGGTCCGGATTGGACGGAGGCTTCGTCCATGGAGCGAGCTCATGACATCGGACACGAGGACGTGATCCGGGTCGAAGGTGTCGTCGCCGCTCGCCCGGAAGGCGCTCGCAAGGACGATATGGTGACGGGCGCGGTTGAGTTGCGGGTCACCAGGCTCGAGATCCTGTCGGATGCGCGCACACCCGAGATCCCCGTGTACCGGGCCCCGGAGGACGAATTACCGGCTGAAGAGCTACGGCTTCAGCACCGGGTTCTCGATCTTCGTCGCCCCGAGCTTCAGAAAAAGCTCGTGCTCCGACACCGGCTCGTACTCGCCGCGCGCAACTATCTCGACCACAACGGCTTCGTCGAGGTGGAAACCCCGATTCTCACGAAGGCCACGCCGGAAGGGGCCCGTGACTATCTGGTACCCAGCCGGGTTCACAAGGGTGAGTTCTACGCGCTTCCGCAGAGCCCGCAGATCTACAAGCAGATCCTCATGGTGG
Source organism: Gemmatimonadota bacterium (assembly GCA_028873595.1). GTDB lineage: Bacteria > Gemmatimonadota > Gemmatimonadetes > Longimicrobiales > Gaopeijiaceae > UBA2589. Next base: position 76,988 of record JAPPOV010000001.1, read on the forward strand.
CCGGATTCGATCGATACTTTCAGATCGCACGATGCTTCCGTGACGAGGACCTTCGCGCTGACCGGCAGCCGGAATTCACGCAGATCGATGTTGAGGCATCGTTCGTCGAGGTCGACGACATCCTTCGTTGGATGGAAGGTCTCATGGCGGCTCTTGCCGAGGTCTCGGGTCTTGATGCGCCGCTCCCGTTCCCGCGCCTCTCATGGAGTGAGGCCATTGAGCGTTACGGCTCGGACCGGCCGGACCTTCGGTATGACCTCGAAATCGAAGATTGGACCGAAGCTACGGCTGATCTTGATTTCGGGGTGATTCGAAGTCAGGTCGAGGCCGGCGGTCGGGTGCGCGGCTTCCGCCTGGAGGGGGGTGGCCGCCTTTCCCGCCGGGAGATCGACGCGATCGAAAAGACGGCGAAGGCCGCAGGAGCTCCGGGACTCCTCTGGGGCAAGCGTAGCGATGAGGGTGCGTCTGGTCCGCTGGGCAAGTTCATGACAGACGAGCAAGCCGACCGGATCGGGCTGGGTGTTGGTGACCTGGTGCTGGTCTCGGCAGGGAAGGATGCCATCACATCCCGCACGATGTCTGCCGTCCGCGACGCCGTGATCACCGCGCTCGACCTCCCGCGTGTGCGTGAGCACGCCTGGCTTTGGGTGACCGATTTCCCTGTGTTCGATGAGGAGGATGGAGTTCTGGCCGCCAGCCACCATCCGTTCGTCATGCCGCACCCGGATGATATCAACGATCTCGAGGCGGATCCCGCGTCGGTCCGCGGAACGGCGTACGACCTCGTGTACAATGGCACGGAGTTCGGCTCCGGGAGCATTCGTATTCACGACCCGGAACTACAGCGTCGGATCCTTCGGGTACTCGGTCTCAGCGAGGACGAGATCGAAGAAAAATTCGGCTTCCTGCTCAACGCGCTGTCGGCGGGTGCACCGCCCCACGGTGGCATCGCGCTGGGTATGGACCGTATCGTTCAGCGCTTTACGGATTCTCCGAGCTTGCGGGATACGGTTGCGTTCCCGAAGACCACGGCGGCTCGAGCCCTCTTCGAGGGGGCACCGATGCCGTCGGGTCGATCCGCACTGGACGAGCTCGGATTGCAGCTGAAGGCGCAGGACCCCTCGGATCGGGGTGAAAAGGAAGCGTAGACTGCGTTCAGGAGTAGGCGTGGCGGATACCGAGACGATGGTGGAGCACCGGCTGGACACCGAGGGGGTCGATCCCCTGATGTTGGCGGGTGTGAACGACCGAAACATGCATGAGGTGGGGCGACTCTTCTCGGTGCAGGTCGTCATGAGGGGATCCCAGCTCGTGCTTCGAGGGCCGCTGGACTCTATCGAGCGTGCTGCGCCCGTGGTCCAGCACATGATCGAGCTGGCGCGACTCCGCGCGCCGTTCGACACGCCCGATATCGCTCGCTTTGCGGATGGCGTCGACGCGATGGGCGCGGATGGGATCGTGCACCCGGACGACGAGGTGCGGATCGCCCTGCCCGGCTCACGGCGCGTGATTGTTCCGAAGTCCGATGGTCAGCGGACGTACATCCGGGCGATTCAGAGCAACGACGTCGTAATCGGCATCGGGCCAGCGGGAACCGGAAAGACGTATTTGGCCGTCGCGGCTGCGGTCGACTCTCTCTACAAGAAGCGTGTGAAGCGAATCATCCTGGCTCGACCGGCGGTCGAGGCGGGCGAGAACCTCGGGTTTCTTCCGGGCGATCTTCAGGAAAAGGTCGATCCGTACTTGCGACCGTTGTACGACGCGCTCGAAGACATGATGCCGCATGAGCGTGTCAGTCGCGCGCTCGAGGACTCGACCATCGAGATCGCACCGCTCGCGTACATGCGGGGTCGAACGCTCTCGGATGCCTTCGTGATCCTCGACGAGGCGCAGAACGCGACTCGTGCCCAGATGAAGATGTTCCTGACGCGTCTGGGGCTGAACTCTCGGGTCGTCATCACCGGGGACAAGACGCAGATCGATCTCCCCAACAAGTCCGACTCCGGCTTAGTCGAAGTGGAGGAAATCCTCGGTGCCATCGACGGAATCGAGGTCGTCTATCTGGACGCAAAGGACGTCATTCGTCACCGGCTCGTGAAGGATATCATCAAGGCGTACGAGCGCGGCGGGGACGAGGTGGGCGAGTGAACCGGCGTGTCGACGAACGAGCGTCGAGGTCTGTGATCCGGGATCTCTCGGGTGACCCTGGGGCGACCCCTGCGGAACGTTTCCGACATCATGGAGCGCGTGCTGCTCTCCTGATCGGTCTAGCCACCTTAATCACGGCCCTCTTCCCGCCGGAAGAGGGGATGAAGGTCACACCGTATGACATGGGCATGGTGGCGCCCGAAGACGTGATTGCGGAGATCCAATTCTCGGTGCCCAAGACGGCGGCCGAGCTCGAGCGCGACCGTCGCGAGGCGGCTGAGGCTGTGCCGCGTACGTTCGATGAGCGTCCCTCGGTGGGCGACTCGGTCGCTGCGAATCTGGGGGTCTTCTTTGACGCAATCGACGAAGTCGCCGAGGACGGGGATACGCTGCAGGTGGGTCGGATCCTTCAGTCGGCGCGCATTAACGCATCGCCGTCCCAGATGACCTACCTCCTGGACGGCGAGCGGCGAAACGCATTACGGACGGCGAGTCGGTCGGCGACGCTCGAGATCATCCCTCGGGGTATGGCGGACCCTGCGGAAGTGGCCGCGGTCACGACCGACATCATTTACGTTCGGACGATCACCGATGCGGACGTGGTCGAGCGAACCCGCCCCCTGGCCGATGTCGTGACCTCGCGCGATTTCTACGCGCAGGCGGTCCTGTACCTCCCTCCGGGTGAATCGCCTGATGCGCAGGAGCTTCTGCGGCTCGTACTGATTTCGCATCTCGAGTTCAGCCTTACGCCGAATAGCGCCGAGACGGAGGCGGCTCGCGAAGCCGCGCGCAACTCCGTTGCTCTCACCAAAGCCGATGTTCTCCGTGGTGAGGCCATCGTTCGGGCAGCGGATCCGATCGGGTCGGAGACGCTCGAACGTCTGCAGGCGTATGAGGTCGCCCTCCGCGACGCGAATCTCCTTGAGTCCGAAGAGCCGGTTTTCGCTGCAGTACTGGGTGCCGGGCTCCTGACGTCCATGTTGCTTTCGATCTTCGGCCTGCTGGTCTTCTTCAGCCGGCCCAAGGTGTACGAGAACTTCCGATGGTTGCTGCTGCTCACGTTGCTGAGCGCGACGTACTTCGGTATGGCGCTCGCCATTCATCGAGGGGGACTCGCTCCGGCTTGGCTCCCGATCCCGTTCGTTGCACTTCCCGTGGCCGTTCTATGGGACACACGAATGTCGCTCCTGCTCGTTCTCGTGCTGGCGGCGATCACCGGGACCCTGGCTCCGTTTTCGGACTACAGCACAGTCCTGGTGGTGATGGTTGCCGGTGCGGCAGCCGGTATGTCGGTACGCGCCGTTCGGCGCCGGTCCGAGACGTGGGTCTCGATCGCGATCGTCGCGGGCGCGGCGAGCCTCGTCCTGCTCGCTCAGGGCCTGGCCACCGCGAAGCCTCTGGCGGATATCGCTGGCGCAGCGCTCGCTGTTACCGGAAATGCGACGGTGTCGGCCCTCTTGGCCGTCGGCTTTCTCTGGGTCTTCGAGCTCTTTACGGGCATCACGACGGATCAGACGCTGCTGGAGTGGGCGGACCCGACGCGTCCGCTCCTCCGCCGTCTCTCCATGGAGGCGCCCGGGACGTATGCCCATACGATCAATGTCGCGAACCTGGCAGAGGCTGCTGCGAACGAGATCGGAGCCAACGGGCTGCTGTGTCGGGTCGGCGTCCTCTACCACGACGTCGGAAAGATGCTGAAGCCTCACTATTTCGTGGAAAATCAGCACGACGGCCGAAACCCGCACGACAAGCTCAAACCGGAGACGTCGGCCTCGATCATCCGCGAGCACGTCACCGAAGGTGTGAGTCTCGCGAAGGAGGAGAAGGTTCCTGAGCTCGTGCTCCGTTTCATCCTCGAGCACCACGGCACGCAGCGGATCGGCTTTTTCTATGAGAAGGCCCGGGAGCAAGAGGGCCCCGACGTCGATGTGGCGCGATTCACCTATCCGGGGCCCAAGCCGCAGTCGAAGGAAACGGCGCTCGTGATGCTCGCCGATTCGGTCGAGTCGGCGGCGCGGGCCATGCGCGACCCGACGCCCGAGCGGGTCCGTGACCTCATCGATATGGTCGTCGGAAGCAAGCTGGCCGACGGCCAGCTGGACGAGGCACCGCTCACGCTCGGTGAAGTGTCACGTGCGAAGGAGCAGTTCGTGAAGATCCTCGGCGGGGTCGTCCATCGCAGGATCGAGTACCCCGAGACCAAACACCTCACGGACGCGAATGGCGGTTCCGAGAGTGAGGACGGGTCGGAGGTCGAAGTCGACGTCGAGCAATCTACAGAGTTCGATGCCTGACGGTCACTCCGAAGGTGTCATCGTTCTGGTGAATGCGGAGAGCACGTCGGAGGACGTCCCGACGCAACTGATCGAACGAGGAGTTCGTGCCACACTGGCGTGCGAGGGCGAGGACGCGGCCGAAGTATCGGTGACCCTCCTGGACGACGAGGAAATCCGTGCGATGAATGTCACCTATCTGAATCGTGACCGACCGACCGACGTGATCGCGTTCTCGCTGGGGGCTCGCGGTGAAGTCCTGGGTGACGTCTACCTTGGCTTCGAGCAAGCCGCGCGGCAGGCCGAGGAACTCGGAGAGTCCTTCGAGACTGAGCTGTTGCGGCTGGCGATCCATGGGACACTCCACGTCCTCGGCCACGACCACCCCGAGGGGTCGCAACGGCTCCAGAGCCCGATGTTCGCCCTTCAGGAGCGACTGGTCGCGGAGGTTCTCGCGGCGCGTTGACCTCCGTCGAACTCGGGTTGCCCTGACCCGGCGACCCGGGGATCTTCCATCGGCCCGGCGGCGACCCGCCGGAGCTGTCCGCCGCGCTCCTGCGAGATCGTCATGACCACCGTGTACGAAGAGAACGAAGCGGTACGGGATCGCATCGAGGCGCTCATTGTCTCGGGCGATCTCTCGGCTGCGTGCGCTCTGGTCGAGGACCTGCACGCGTCGGATCTGGCCGACGTTATCGAGGGCCTCGACGAAGAGGCCCGGGTCACGCTCCTCTCGTCGTTGCCTGCCGAGCTCGCATCCGACGCTCTCGCCGAAATGGAGGATGGGGACGAACGAGCCGAGCTACTCTCGAGTCTGACGCCGAAAAAAGGTGCGGAGCTCATCGAAGAACTCCCGGACGATGACGCGGCCGACCTCATCGCGGAGCTCGATCTCCCGGACCAGCAGGCGATCCTCGAACAGCTGCCGGACGAAACGGCCGCCGAGCTGATCGACCTGCTCCAGTACCACGAGGAATCAGCCGGGGGTCTCATGACCACCGACTTCGTTTCGGTCGTGTCGACCCTGACAGCCGCAGAGGCGCTTGAGCAGGTACGTGTTCGGGGCAGGGAAGTCGAGGACTTCTATACGGTCTTCGTGGTCGACCAGTCCCGTCGGCTCATGGGAACAGTTCGCCTTGACGACCTGGTCATCGCGGACCCGACCGATCGCATCCAGGGCCTGGTCGAGGGACCAGTGGCGACGATTCGCCCGGAGGAGGATCGGGAGCGGGTAGGGAGGCTGATCAGTCGCTACAACATGGCATCGATCGCCGTCGTGACGGCCGGGGGCGTCCTGTTGGGGCGCATCACGTTCGACGACGTGATCGATGTCATGGAGGCGGAGCAGACGGAGGACATTCTCCGCCTGGTCGGTGTGACGGACGAAGAAGAACTCCGGCACACGTGGACGGAGTCGGTGCGCACTCGCTTCCCCTGGCTGGCCCTCAATCTGGTGACTGCTTCGGCCGCGGCCTCGGCGATCCTGATCTACGAAGACGTCATCGATCAGGTCATCACGCTCGCGTTCCTGGCCCCGATCATCGCGGCTATGGGGGGAAGCTCGGGAACCCAGTCGCTTGCGATCACGATCCGGCGGCTCACGGTTGAAGGTCCGGGGAGTGCACGTGGATTCGTGATCAAGGAACTCCTCATCGGGCTCGTGATCGGCGGGGCCCTCGGGCTCGGGATCGCGTTGATCGCGCTCTTCATTCCTGATGGAAATCCTCGACTTGGCCTGGTGGTGATGCTTGCGATGTGGGGCAACCAGATTGTCGCTGGCTTCGCGGGAGCGTTCGTACCGGCAACTCTGGACCGGATAGGGGTAGATCCGTCGGTGGCATCCTCGGTCTTCGTCCACACGCTTACGGACCTGTGCGGCTTCTTCCTTCTTCTCGGGCTTGCTTCGAAGCTCCTCCTCGGCGGCTGAGCTCATGAAGCGCTTTGCGCGCACGATCTCCATCTTCGTTCGGCTCGCGCCGTTTGCGATCGCGTTCATGCGCGATCGTCGATCCTTTCTGGTCGTCGGTCGACCGGCTCTGCGCATGCCCGAGCACCATCAGAGGCGGGCGGAATTGTTATCAGCCCGCCTGGCGCACTTCGGCCCGGCATTCATCAAGATTGCCCAACTTCTGAGTGCTCGGGCCGACATCCTCCCGGAGCCGTACCTCTCGGAAATCGGCAAGCTGCAGGATCGCGTTCCGCCTGTTCCCTCCGACGCCGTGCGGCGGGTTATCGAGGGCGAACTCGGAGCACCGACGACCGAACTTTTCGACGATTTCGAGGATGAACCGCTGGCTGCCGCGAGCCTCGGGCAGGTGCATCGGGCCCGCGTCGAAGGTCGAGACGTCGCAGTGAAGGTGCTGCGGCCCGACGTAGAGCGGATCGTCGCGCTGGACCTAGCGATCTCGTTTCGGCTGCTTTTCTGGCTGAATATCCTTTTTCCGAACCATCATGTCCGGGCGCTCACGAATGTGGTTCGGGAGTTTTCGGTTCGTGTGCGTCTGGAGATGGATTTCCGGAAGGAGGCGGCGAACATCGAGCGCTTCCAGTCGGTCTTCGCCGATGAGTCGAATGTCCGCGCTCCGGACGTCATCGACGGCTTCACATCCCGTCGGGTACTCGTCATGGAGTACTGCCACGGAACGAAGGTCGATCGTCTGAAGGGGCACTTCGACGAGGGGAGGCTCTCTTTTCGTCAGGTCATGAAGACGCTGACCGGCGTGTATATGCGCATGATGATGGTCGACGGCTTCATGCACGCTGATCCACATCCCGGAAACCTGCTCGTACAGGATGACGGTACTCTCGTGGTCCTCGACTGGGGTTCCGTGCTCGAAGTGCCGCGCTGGACGCGTGAATCCATCCTGGGCATCGCCCTGGCCCTGGGGCGGGAAGATATCGACGGCGTCATCAACGAGATGTACCAGCTTGGCATGATCAGCCCTGAGGTCTCGCGCGGTGAGATCCGTGAGGCGGCGACCGAGATCCTGCGGATCGTGGAGCGCGCGAAGACGACGAACCACCAGATGATCGTCGAGGATGTGATCGCGCAGCTGCTGGACACCTTCTACACCTGGCCGCTCGTTCTGCCACAGGAGCTCGTCTATTTCTTTCGAACGTCCGCACTCATCGAAGGTCTTGCCTTCCGGTACGACGCTCGCTTCGACGGTCTGAGCTTCATTCGCAGCGTCGTTCGGGAGAACCGGGCCGAGCTCACGAAGAGCGCCGGACAACAGCCCGTGCAGATCGCGAAGAACTTCATCGAGGAGTCGCAGCAGGTCGTGCGGTCGCTGCGCGACCTCGTGACTCGAGCGGAGCGCGAAGAGCTCCGAGTGCGCGTGCATCCACGGGACATTCAGGCGCAGGAGCGTTTTCTGCATCTTCAGGCTCGACGTCTGCTGCTGAGCATCTTCGCCTCGGTGACGGCAGTCATCACCTCGATCCTGTTCATAGCACTACGGAACTGGTGGCTCCTGGGCACCGGTCTCGGTGCGGCTCTCATCATGTTCGTCATCGTGCTCTTCATTCCCACTCACCTTCTGGAGAACCCGCTGCGGCACGCGCGCGGGATCGATGCCCGATGAACGCCACCGCCCGATCGGACGAACACCAGGCGCTCCTCAAGCACTTTTTCGACGGCAAGGTCCTCGGCCTGGCCAGAGCGATCACCGTAGTCGAGAACGAGCGCGCCGGCTTCCAGGAGCTGCTGCACACCGTGATGGCGTCAGGGCCTCAGACGAAGCGCGTCGGCTTCACCGGCCCCCCGGGAGCGGGAAAGTCGAGCCTCGTGGCTGCGGTGGCGACGGAGTACCGGAAGCTCGATGAGCACCTCGGTGTCGTGGCCGTCGATCCTACGTCTCCCTATTCCGGTGGGGCGCTGCTCGGTGATCGGATCCGGATGAACGACATCTCCACGGATCCCGGAATCTTCATACGCTCCATGGCAACGCGCGGGTCGCTCGGCGGACTGGCCGCGACGACGAAGGAGGTCGTCGACCTTATGGACGCGTTCGGCTTCGATCGGGTGCTGGTCGAGACCGTCGGCGTAGGCCAGACCGAACTCGAAGTGACGGCCGCGGCTGACACCGTCGTGGTCGTGCTCGTGCCGGAGTCCGGCGACGCCATCCAGGCGATGAAGGCTGGGCTGATGGAGATCGCGGACGTCTTCGTCGTCAACAAGGCGGATCGGCCCGGCGCGCCGCGTTTGGTGAAGGAACTCCGGCAGGCTCTCCACTTGCGTGCGGGAAGTGCCCTCCAGGACATCCCCGCCCACCACGGTGTGGATCTGGGGCAAGCGATGAAGAAGGAGCGCACGACCGACGCGCCGGCGAAGGAGCCGGAGGGCTGGTCGGTGCCCGTCCTGACGACGAATGCACTGACGAACGAAGGTGTGGAGAAGCTGCTCGACACCATATCCGAGCACCGTGTTTGGCTCGAGGAGAGTGGCGAGATCGAGCAGCGCCGGCGCGCTCGCGCAGCGATTCGGATCCGCGACGTCGTAGACCGAGAAATGCGCCGGGTCGCGTGGAAGTCGGACGATGTCCAGAGACTATTGCGGGAGGGGGTCGAAGAGATCTCGGCGGGGGACGGCACACCTTATTCGGCTGCGGATGTAATTCTGGGCACACTCCTGCGCTGAGCGTCCGGAGACGGCGCGACGCCCCCGGCTCTGGGCCGTGACTCTACCCCCGGGCCACCAGACCCTCCGTCCGTAACGACTTCCCGACTATCTTTGGGGCTACACAGCCGGCCGCCGCGGGCGGTCACCCGGGATGACGCGCAGGGAGCAGCACCATGTCGACGATCGAGAAGGACGTGCTCAGCCGGACCGATCTCGAGGAAGCGGTCAAGGACCGTGACCGTGAGATCGCCGAACTGAGGGCCCGCCTCGCGGAGTGGGAAGAGGCGTACGACGGCACGCCCAAACGGGACGCGCTCTTCACGAGTGTCTCCGGACGCGAGGTGAAGCCGCTCTATACGGAACTCAACCACGCGTCCGACGACGAGTCGATCGGCTATCCCGGCATGTACCCGTTCACTCGGGGGCCGTACACGACGATGTACCGCACGCGTCTCTGGACCATGCGCCAGTTCGCGGGCTTTGCCACGGCCGAGGAGACGAACGAACGGTACAAGTATCTCCTGGCTCACGGGCAGACCGGCCTGAGCGTCGCGTTCGACTTCCCGACGCTCATGGGATACGACGCCGATCACGACCGCTCGCTCGGTGAGGTCGGCGTGTGTGGCGTGGCGATCTCGTCGCTGGCCGACATGGAGCGCCTCTTCGAAGGCATTCCGCTCGATCAGGTGTCCGTATCGATGACGATCAACGGGCCGGCCATCATCCTCTTCTGCTTCTATGTCGCTGCCGCCGAAAAGCAGGGCGTCGACGTAAGCGTGCTCCGAGGCACGGTCCAGAACGACATTCTCAAGGAGTATCAGGCCCAGCACGCCTGGATCTACCCACCGGAGCCGGCGCTCCGCTGTATCGTCGACATGTTCGAGTGGTGCAGCGAAAAAACGCCGAAGTACAACCCGATCTCGATCTCCGGATACCACATTCGTGAAGCGGGTGCGACTGCTGCGGAAGAACTCGCCTTCACACTCCGTAATGGTTTCGAGTACGTCGAACGTGGTATCGCTCGGGGCTTGGACGTGGACGCCTTCGCGCCACGGCTCTCCTTCTTCTTCGACGTCCACAACGACTTCTTCGAAGAGATCGCGAAGCTTCGGGCAGCTCGTCGGATCTGGGCCCGGGGGATGAAGGAGAAATACGGGGCGAAGAACCCTGACTCGTGGCGCCTGCGCACGCACTGCCAGACCGCTGGAGTTACGCTGGTCGCGCAGCAGCCGGAGAACAACATTGTGCGGGTCGCCTATCAGGCGATGGCTGCAGCGCTGGGTGGTACGCAGTCTCTCCACACCAACTCGATGGATGAGACACTGGCACTGCCGACCGAAAAGTCGGTGCGCATCGCGCTGCGCACTCAGCAGGTACTCGCATACGAGTCGGGCATAGCCAATACGATCGATCCGCTGGCTGGCTCACACTACGTCGAAGCTCTCACGGACGAGCTGGAAGGCGATGCGCTCGCGCTCTTCGAAGAGATCGACGAGATGGGCGGTGTGGTTCAGGGCATCGAGCAGGGCTGGTTCCAGCAGGAGATCGCGAACTCCGCGATGCGTCAGCAGCGTGAGGTCGAGTCCGGGGAGCGCGTGGTCGTCGGCGTGAATCACTTCACCGAGGGGTCGGGCGAGGTCGAGATCGATACGCTCAAGATCGATCCCGAGGTCGAGAAGCGTCAGGTCGCCAAGATGGCCCGGATGCGCGCGGAAAGAGACGACGAGGCGGTGAATGAGGCCCTGGCGGCGTTGACCGAGGCATGCCGGGCCGAAGAGAACGTCGTACCGTACATCCTCGACTGCGCCCGCGCGTACTGCACGCTCTACGAGATTCGAGCTGCGATGGAAGAGGTCTTCGGATCGTACAAGGAGCCGGTCTTCTTCTGATCCGGGCCGTCCTTTTCGACGCCGGCAATACGCTCGTCTATCTCGATCCCTCACGGATGGTCGACATCCTCCGAGCCGAGGGTGTCGAGATCGAAATCGATGCGTTCCGGCGGATTGAACGGAACACTCGTCGGATCCTGCACGATCGCATCGACGAGGGCAGCAGGGGGACCGAGCCTGAACTCTGGGGTGAGTACTTCCTGCAACTCTTTCTCGATTGTGGTGTGCCGCCGGGTCAGACGAGGTCGGTCGGCGAGCGGGTGAGTCACGAGCATCGCGCGGATCACCTCTGGACCTACGCCCTTCCGCACACGGGTGACGTGATCGGGCGGCTGCGGGAGCAGGGATACCGTGTCGCAGTGATCTCAAACGCTGACGGTCGGATGGAAGGGGCTCTCGACGTCGCCGGCGTGCGGAAGCACGTCGAGTTCGTCCTCGATTCTGAGATCTTGGGAGTAGAGAAGCCGGACCCGCGGATCTTCGAGGCAGGCTGCGAGGCACTGGGACTCCCTGTAGACGCGTGCCTGTATGTCGGAGACCTGTATCCAGTTGACTATGTCGGAGCACGCAGCGCCGGCCTGGATGCCGTCTTGCTTGACCCACTCGGCCTTCATCGGGAGCGAGCGGAGACGGTCTCGGATCTGAACGAGTTACCCGCATGGCTGGCCCGACATCGTGCCACGACCGACCGGGAAACAGGTGATCACGCGAGCTCTTCATGCATGACATCCTGCTCGCGAATCGACGCTCCTCTGAGGTTCTTCTAGATTTCCAAGGTTGGCCCCGGCTTCTATCCCGTGGCCCAACCGAGTCGCGATTCCTAACGAAAGTCCTGATATGTCTGACGAACGGAAGATCCGAGTCCTGGTCGCCAAACCCGGGCTCGATGGCCATGACCGAGGAGCGAAGGTGATCGCGAGTGCATTTCGCGATGCCGGCTTCGAGGTCGTCTATACCGGACTCCACCAGACCCCCGAGATGATTGTGAATGCCGCGGTCCAGGAGGATGTCGACGTGGTCGCCATGTCGGTGCTCTCGGGTGCCCATATGACGCTTTTCCCTCGTGTGAAGATGCTGCTCGACGAGGCAGATGCCGATCACATGCTCCTGACGGGTGGCGGCATCATCCCGGAGGATGACGTCACCGAGCTCGAGAGGCAGGGCGTCGGGCGACTCTTCGGTCCGGGGACCTCCACCGCTGACGCCATCGCCTACGTCAACGAGTGGTTCGCAACAACTCATGCCGGCTGACGGCGCAGCGTCCGGGCGCCTGAGCGATCTCTCGGGCGAACTCAAGGCGCTCCGCAACAAGCTGCGCCTCGGTGGCGGTCAGAAACGGATCGATCGTCAACACGCTCAGGGGAAGATGACTGCTCGTGAGCGAATCGATGCACTTCTCGACGAGGGCGGCGTCTCCGTCGAGATCGGCATGCTGGTCGCTCACGATCTTTACGACGGACAGGCTCCGGGTGCGGGTGTCGTCACAACGGTCGGTCGGGTAGAAGGTAGAGAGGTGGTGGTCGTCGCGAACGACGCGACGGTGAAGGCCGGATCCTGGTGGCCCGAGACGATCACGAAGATCCTGAGGGCGCAGGAGATCGCGATGCGGTGCCGTATCCCGATCATCTACCTCGTCGACTCTGCTGGCGTGAACCTCCCCTATCAGGGAGGCGTTTTCCCGGGCCAGTACGGTGCGGCACGGATCTTCTACTACAACTCGGTCATGCGCCGCTATCTGCGCATTCCGCAGCTCGCAGCGGTGATGGGCCCGTGCATCGCAGGGGGGGCGTACCTGCCGGCGTTGTCCGACGTCATCCTGATGGTCGAAGGTACGTCGTTCATGGGGCTGGGAGGCCCCAATCTCGTGAAGGGCGCGACCGGTCAGTCGGTCGGTGCCGAAGAGCTGGGCGGGGCCAAGGTCCATACCGAGGTGAGCGGTGTCGCACACTACATGGTCCCGGACGACGAGACGTGCATCTCCCGGCTGCGGCAGTTGGTATCAGAGTTGCCTGACGCCGTCGCCCGGTCGGAGCGCACCGCTACGCCGCCTCGCCGGCTTGCATACGATCTCTACGATCTCCTCCCGCACGATCATCGGCAGCCGTATGAAATTCGGGACGTGCTCGAGTGCATTCTGGACGGAGAGGGCCTCGACGAGTTCCAGCCAGACTACGCGGGTGAGATGATCTGTGGGACGGGCTTCGTGGACGGTCTCCCTGTCGGTGTGATCGCGAACGCCCGTGGCCTGTTCAAGCCGGCGACCGGTGGGGCGCCGCACTTCGGTGGGATCGTGTATACGGAGAGTGCGCGGAAGGTGGCGTTCTTCATCGAAACGATGAACCGCCACAAGACTCCGCTCCTGTTCATCCAGGACGTTTCCGGCTTCATGGTCGGGCCGGACGCCGAGCATTCGGGCATCATTCGGGCCGGCGCCGAGTTTGTGGAAGCGATGGCGACCGCTACGGTGCCGAAGCTCGTGCTGACACTCAACCATGCCTCGGGCGCTGGCTACTACGCGATGGCGGGCCAGGGCTTCGATCCTGACTTCATCCTTTCGCTCCCGACCGGGCGCATGGGCGTTATGGAAGGGTCCAGCGCCGTGATGGCGCTCTTTGGTGGACAGCTCGATAAGCTGAAGCAGGTGGGGGAGGTCCCCGACGAGGACCTCACTACGAGGATGGACGAGGTGCGGGAGCAGTACGACCGCCAGCTCGATGCACGATTCGCTGCGGCGAGGGGCTTCGTCGACGAGGTCGTGCTGGCAGAGGAACTGCGGCCTGCGTTGGGTCTGCTCCTGCGAGCCTCTCGCCAGAACCAGGGCCCGCACATTGGGGCCTTTCAGATCCCTCAGGGGGTGGTATGAGTGAGGACCGTGTTGTTCGCATAGCGAGCGGTCAGGGCTTCTGGGGTGACGACATCGAAGCACCGGTCCGGCAGGTGGAGGGTGGGGGGATCGACTATCTCATGCTCGACTACCTGGCTGAGGTCACGATGTCGATCATGCAGAAACAACGGTCCCGGAGGCCCGAGGCTGGGTACGCTCGGGATTTCGTCGAGCTCATGGAGCGGATCTTTCCACGCTGTATGGACGATGGTGTCCGGGTCGTGACTAACTCGGGCGGAGTAAATCCGACCGGGTGCGCAGATGCCCTCGTGGCAGCCGGGCGCCGTGCCGGTGTGGGCGGTCGTGCCCGGGTCGGGCTCGTGCATGGTGACGATCTGATGGGGTGTCTCGACGAACTGCTCGAGTCGGGGCACGAGCTGGCGAACATGGAAACCGGTGCACCGCTTTCCGAGATTCGGGACCAGGTCCAGAGTGCCAACGCGTACATCGGCGCCGCGCCGATCGTCGAGGCACTGGATCTCGGAGCAGACGTCGTGGTGACAGGGCGAAGCACGGACACAGCTCTGACGTATGCGCCGCTCATGCACGAGTACGGATGGTCACCGGACGATCACGATCGCATCGCTGCTGGTGTCGTGGCCGGACACATCAATGAGTGCGGCGCTCAGTGTACAGGCGGAAACTGCCTCATCGACTGGTGGGAGATCCCCGACATGGCAGTCGTCGGCTTTCCGATCGTCGAGGTCCGCGAGGACGGCTCGTTCGTGGTCACCAAGCACGAGGGGAGCGGCGGCCGAGTAACTCGGGCATCCGTGGCCGAGCAGATCGTCTATGAGATGGGTGATCCGACCGACTACATCACGCCCGACGTCGTGGCAGACTTCACGACGATTCACCTGGAGGATCAGGGAAACGATCGTGTCCGCATCTACGGCGTAAGAGGCCGTCCTCGTACTCACTTTCTCAAGGTGTCGATCGCGTACTCTTCCGGGTGGAAGGCGACGGGCACGTTGACCTATTCCTGGCCCGACGCTGCGGCGAAGGCGTGCTCGGCGGACCGAATTCTGCGAGAAAGGCTGGATCGGCTCGGTCTGCGCTTCGACGAAGTCCGGACGGAGCTCGTCGGCTGGGATTCGACGCATGGGTCCCTCGCGGGTGAACCCCCAGCCGACCTCCCCGAAGTCCAGCTTCGTGTCGGTGTTCGCTCATCGGACAGGGCCTCGGTCGAGCGCTTCACGCGCGAGATCGCGCCGCTGGTTCTCACTGGCCCGCCGTCGGTCACCGGGTTCGCCGGTGGGCGGCCACGAGTGCAGGAGATCATGGCGTACTGGCCGGCCCTCATCCGACGGGAAGCGGTCGAGTCGAGGCTTCGTGTCGAGGTGCGTGACGTATGACCAAGGTCCAGCTGGTTCAGCTCGCCCATGCCCGCTCGGGCGACAAGGGCGACACCGCCAACGTCGGGGTCATTGCGTACGATCCGGATCACTACGATTTGCTCCGCGAACAGCTCACGCCGGAACGTGTGAAGGCACACTTCGGCGAACTGGTGAGGGGTGACGTCGAGCGGTTCGAGCTACCCAACCTCGGAGCCCTGAACTTTCTCCTGCACGGGGCACTCGGCGGTGGTGGTACGATGTCCCTGATGAACGATGCTCAGGGCAAAGTCTTCAGCACGGGACTGCTTCGCATGGAAATCGAGGTGCCCGACGCCGTAGCAGCGGCGACGGTCGGACAGGGCCGGGTGCCGGAGGGCTGGTCGCCGTGAGTGATTCTCTCCTTTACGAGATCGAAGACAGGGTCGCGTGGCTGACGCTCAACCGCCCCGAGAAACGGAATGCGCTCAACGGCGACCTGGTCGCTGCGCTCAAGGAGGGGTTGAACCGGGCCGCTACGGACCCGGAGGTCCGGCTCGTCGCACTCGGTGGCGCCGGGAAGGACTTCTGCTCCGGCGCCGACCTGGCGGAGCTCGAGCGCATTGCGGACATGGGTGAGGAGGAGAATCTGGAGGACGCCCGATCGCTCGGAGCCCTCTTTCAGCAGATGCGCCGCCACCCGAATCCGATCGTCGGTATCGTTCGAGGGCGTGCGCTCGCAGGTGGTTGCGGGCTCGCGTCCGCGTGTGATCTCGTCCTCGCCACGGACGACGCCGAGTTTGGGTATCCCGAGGTGTATCTGGGCTTCGTACCTGCGCTCGTGATGACGATCCTCAGGCGAAAGGTGGGCGAAGGGCGTGCGTTTGAGCTGGTGGTGCAGGGTGATCGTTTCGGCGCTGTGGAGGCCCAACGTCTCGGGTTGGTGAATCGTGTCTGGTCCGTGACTGAATTCGATGCAGAGGTGACCCGGTACCTGACGGCCCTCGCCCGAAAGCCGACGTCTGCGCTGCGACTCACCAAGGGGTTGCTCTACGAGCTCGACGGGCTCGATTTCGATGCGGGCGTCGAGCGCAGTGCCGAGGTCAATGTCGAAGCTCGGATGACGGAGGAGTGTCGCGCCGGCGTGCGTCGTTTCCTCGACAAGTCGAACGGTTGATATCTTGGCGTTCCTCACACATCGACGTCGCGGCTCGGATCGATGGCTCGAGTGGAAGGTCCGGCTCTTTTCGGTTGCTGCGGTGCTCGGGCTGGCAGGGATCTACTTCGAGGAGCGATGGATGACGGGTAGCGCGATCGCTCTGCTCGCCGGGGGGTTGGGGCTTCGTTTCCTTCCGGGTAGTGATTCGATGCGCGTGGAGCTCGAAGACGACCAGGACGACGACCTCGGCCAGCCGGCTGGTGAGCCCTCCGACGGCGAGCGTCAGGCCGGTTAATCCGCGCAACGAGTCCGAACCAGAGCGCCAGCATATCGAAACGTCGCCCCGTGGAGAGCTCTCTGGTGCTTTCTCGGCGCTCGAGCGCATCGGCGCGCTCCGACATCGCGGAACAGTCTTGCCCGATCCAGTGTCTTCTCTCGGAGTCGTACAACTGCTCGAGCACCCGAACTGGCACCTTGCGAGGGATTTGCGGCGATCAGCCATCGCCCGTCTCAACGCTGTTCGGCGTCTCGCCAGAGGGCAGGGATGCCGTAGAAATGGTCTCTTACGCTATTTTGGTGAGTTTGCGGAGTTGGAGTGTGGCCGCTGCGACCGATGTGGATGGGACCCTGGATGAGATCACCGAACCCTGATGGATAGATATCTGACTGCGGATCACATCGCTCTACGTGAGCGTGTGAACCAGTTTGGTCGCGAGGCGATTGCGCCTGTCGCGCGGGAGCTGGACGAGACCGGACAGTTCCCATGGGGAAACGTGAAGGCCATGGCCGACATGGGCCTCTTCGGTATTGCGGTGCCGAAGGAGCTCGGTGGGCTGGGCCTCGATCAGCTCAGCTACATCATGGTCGTCGAGGAGCTCGGCAAGTTCGACGCGAGCCACTCGATCACGGTATCCGCGCACACCACGCTCGGCATGTCGCCAATCTTGAACTTCGGAACCGAAGAGCAAAAACAGCGGTTCGTACCCCCTCTGGCGAGAGGTGATGTGCTGGGAGGGTTCGGACTCACCGAGCCTGGCGCTGGATCCGATGCGTCGGGGACTCGCACGCGTGCTGAGCGCGACGGTGATGGATGGCGGATCAACGGTTCCAAGATTTTCATCACGAATGCCGGTGTGGGTGAGATCTTCGTAGCGACTGCTGTTACGGAGCCGGGACGGGGCTCGAAGGGCATCAGCAGCTTCATCGTCTGCAAACCGACGGTCGACCCGATGGAGACGTCTGCGGTCGGGTGCGGTCATCTCGATGACCTTCCGTTCACGGAGGGAGTTCGGGCCGGCGAGAAAGAGGACAAGATGGGCTGGTGTGCTTCCGACACTCGAGAGCTCCACTTCGAGGATGCATGGGTCCCGTCCGATCAGCTGCTTGGCGAGGAAGGTCTGGGTTTCATCAACTTCATGAAGACCCTCGATTCGGGACGCATCGGCGTCGCGGCGCTGTCTCTGGGCCTCGCCCAGGGAGCACTCGATACGGCGGTGCGGTATACGACGGAGCGACAGCAGTTCGGCCAGCGTGTCTGGGACTTCCAACAGGTCCAGTTCAAGCTGGCCGAGATCGCGACCGATATCGAAGCCGGTCGCCATCTCACCTACCATGCCGCCTGGCTGATGGACAACGGCCAGCCTTATGCGAAAGAAGCGGCAATGGCCAAGTATTTTTGCTCAGAGCTTTCCATGCGTGCCACGCTCGGAGCAATTCAGGTCATGGGTGGAGCAGGTTACACGAGTGATTATCCGGTCGAGCGAATGATGCGAGACGCCAAGATTTGCGAGATCGGTGAAGGCACGAACGAAATCCAGCGGATGGTCATCGCACGGAAGCTCCTCGAGGAGCTCCAGGCCGATCCGTTGCACGGAATGGTGCTGGAGCGGGCAATGGAGACCGTGGGCGCCTAGAACAGTTCAAAACATCGTCGGTCCGCTGCAGTCGGGAGCAGGCGTCCTCATGACATCTGTCCTTGAAACGCCTCTCTGCTGCGCCCGGATCTGTCGGAGCCCCGGTGGTCGCCGGAACTGCTAGAGTCGCAGCTCGCGAAAAGCAGTTCAGGGTCGTCCGGGGGCGCCGCAGGGGTTGATCGGACCCGACATCACAATTGGAGACATTCTTGAGGAGAGAAATCCTCGTGAGCTCGAACCCACAAGAGTCGTGGGTCGCGCTCCGTGAAGACAAACGACTCGCCGAGGTCATGTTCGACCGCCCGGATCAAAATCGGATGCTTGGCGATATTTTCCTGGGCCGCGTCGACGCGGTCCTGCCTGGCATCCAGGCCGCTTTCGTCGATATCGGGACCGGGAAGGCCGGCTTCCTGCACGTCTCGGACCTGAATCTCGAGGGCGAGGGTGCGGGCGACGAGGAGGGAAACGGCGCGGCCGACAACGGTGATGGTGAACCTGCGAACGGCGAAGGTCAGGCCGCTGAGAGGGGCAACAGGAAAGGTGGTGGCCGGGGCAGGCGTGGTGGAGGCCGCGGCGGCCGCGGACGAGGGCGGACGCAGCGACCGCTTCCTCCGATTCAGGACCACATCCGGAAGGGCCAGACGATCCTCGTTCAGGTCACGAAGGAGGCAATCAGCACCAAAGGCCCCCGACTAACGGCTGACATCTCTCTGCCCGGTCGGTTCCTCGTCTACATGCCGTATGCTTCGCGGGTCGGGGTCAGCCGAAAGATCGAGGGCCGCAACCAGCGCGCGAAGCTGCGCAAGATGGCGCAGAAGATCCTGCCAAAGAACAGCGGCGGCCTCATCGTTCGCACCGTGGGTGAAGAGGTCACGCCGGAGAAGCTCGAGCGCGAATTCAAGCGACTCTACGAGCGCTGGCTGAAGATCAAGGGAGACGCTGAGGCCTTGAGCGCTCCGTCACCCGTCCATCGCGAGGCCACGCTCATCAGTGGGGTCATCCGCGACCTTTTCAGCGACAAGTTCGAAGCGTTACGCGTCGATTCGAAGCAGGCCCACGACGAGATCGTCGATTATGTGAAGTCCGTGGATCCGGATCTCCTAGGCCGCGTGCAGCTGCACCGAGGTGAGACCTCTCTCTTCGACGAGTTCGGCGTGGAGGAAGAGATCCAGAAAGCCTTCCGCCGCAACGTTCCGCTCAAGTCGGGAGGAAGCCTCGTCATTGAGCCGACCGAAGCCCTCGTTTCGATCGATGTGAACACCGGTCGATTTACCGGCAAGGGCAAGAAGGACCCCGAACAGACGATTCTGAAGAACAATCTCGAGGCGGCACGGGAAATCGCGAAACAGCTGCGGCTGCGGGACATCGGCGGGATCGTGGTGGTCGATTTCATCGACATGGAGAGCCAGGAGAACCGGGACAAGGTTCTGCGGGAACTGCGGTCCCACCTGGGTCGAGATCGAGCGCGAACAAAGGCTTTCGAGGTGTCGAGCCTCGGTCTGGTGGAAATGACTCGCCAGCGGGTCCGGCCCTCGATCTTCAACTCTCTGACTTCGATCTGTCAGTCGTGCGGGGGCATCGGGCGGGTGTATACGCCAGCAAGCGTCGTGAGACAGATCGAACGTACGATCAAGCGTGCCGCTGCGACCCGAGACGAGAAGAGCCTCGTTGTGCGCGTTCACCCCGAGGTCGCACTTCGCGTGGTCGAGGAGGAGCCAGGGTTTCTGAAGCGACTGGGGAACCGGGCACAGCTGCAGCTTCGCCTCCGAGATGACCCCCTGATGCGCCTCGACGAGTTTCGATTGCTGTCGGGACCGGCGGAGACCGATGTCACGGAGAAGTATGCGGGGTAGGGGGGCAGGGCCGTCTTGACCGATGCGGAAGCCTGCTCGACATTTATAGGCTTGATACCAAAATCGATTCCACCTCGCAATCACACTATGTACGCGGTATTTCAGACAGGCGGTAAGCAGTTTCGGGCCGAGCCCGGCACCCGCCTTCGTATCCCCACGCTCGAAGCCGAGATCGGGGATTCGGTGACCTTCAATCACGTCCTCCTGGCTGGTGACGGTGCGGAGAACGTGCAGGTTGGTACGCCGACTGTGGATGGCGCGTCGGTGAAGGCCGAGGTGATTCGGCACGGACGCGGTGACAAGGTCATAGTGTTCAAACGGAAGCGCCGGAAAGGCTACCGGAAGAAGCAGGGGCACCGGCAGAACTTCACGGAGATTCGGGTCGAAGAGGTCGCGCTCGGTTGAGCGGCGCTCCCGACCCTTCTCAATAGAGGGACAGCGTCATGGCACACAAGAAAGGTGTAGGCTCCAGCCGTAACGGCCGGGACAGCAACCCGAACCGTCTAGGCGTCAAGCGCTCCGGCGGTCAGTCCGTCAACGCGGGGGGCATCATCGTGCGGCAGCGCGGAACCAAGATCCATCCCGGCCGAAACGTCGGCCGTGGGAAGGACGACACCCTGTTCGCCCTCGTCGATGGCGTGGTGACGTTCGAGCGTATGCGCGCGCGGAACGTCGTGTCCGTCTACGCCGCGGAGTAGTTCCACTCTCGTTCAAGGCACGCTAGGCGACGACCGTCGTTTGCGCTAACCTTTTCTCATATCCGTGCCACTCGAGCGCGGATGGAGCGCCCAGGCCTGCTTCCGGGTTCTGCACTTCGAATCCTGGTTGTCCGGTACGACGTACGGAAAGGCAGGGCGAATATAGAAGGAGGTAGAAGATGTCTACCGATGACCTTCGCGACCTTCGGGCTCGTGTCGAGACAGAGGATTCGAGGTCTGAGTCCCCGCAGGATCGGTGGAGGGCCGGTTGGCGTCTCCATAGGTTGAGGGCCGCATTCGTCACGGCTCTCCTCACGATCCCCGTCGCATGGATGGGTCGAGATCCCGAGACCCGGTCGGATGCTCTCGCTACGACCACGCTCGACACGTTAACGGTTGCTATAGCGCCACGAAGTTCGATACCGCTGGACACCCATCCGCGCGTCGAGAAGTGGCTCGAAGTCTTCCAGACGACCCGACGGGCCAAATTCGAGCTCCTGCTCGTACGGAAAGAGCGGTTCGACGAGATCATCCAGGAGAACCTTCGGGCGCGCGGTATGCCCGAGGACCTCGTATACATCCCGATGATCGAGTCCGAGTACTCCCCGCTTGCGGTTTCGCGCGTGTCGGCGGTGGGGCTCTGGCAGTTCATGAGCCCGACGGCGCTGCAGTACGGCTTGCGCGTGGACCCATATGTAGACGAACGTCGCGACCCGATTCGTGCTACGGACGCCGCACTGGAGTACCTGGACTACTTGCATAACCGGTTTGGCGGTTCGTGGTATCTCGCCGCTGCTGCGTTCAACGCGGGGCCGGGGCGTCTCGAGCGCGTCTTGAATCGCCATGCGGAGGGCAAGGAATGGAACGATGCCCTCTTCTGGGAGATCGTGGACTATTTGCCGCGTGAGACCCGTGAGTACATCCCGAAGATGATCGCCGTATCACGCCTGGCCCGAGAGGTTGGGACGGTGCAGTACGCGTCGGGGGCGGTTACACCGTACCGGTACGACAACATTTTCGTACCGGGGCAGACGACGCTTGAGAGCGTCGCGGATGCGCTGGATGCCAACGAGGAACTGATCTTTGCGCTGAATCCGCATCTGACCCGGGGGATGACGCCACCAGGCGAGATGTACGGGGTGCGGGTCCCCGTCGGCAGTGGGGCTGTTGCCGTGTCGCGGCTATCGGGTGGCTTGCCGTCGCGTCGTACCGACGATTAGTCGCGCGCTCGACAACGTACAGCGTCAGCCTGAGTTGCCCGGCTCACCAGTGAGCCGGGCAACGCTCAGTCGAAGAATCTCTCGAGGTGGAGCTGCGACTGGGGGGGCGTCGCGAGGCTGACCCCTATGAGCACGGGGATATGCACCATCAGCCCTACGATACCCTCGTGCATGTCGAAGGGCTTCAGCTCTGGGGATTGCCAGAAGAAGAACGCGGTCGCTGCACCCGCGATCAGTCCAGCGATCACACCCGTCGTGGTCGCCCGTTTCCAGTAGAGAGCGGCCACCACCGGTGGTGCGAACTGGGCGATGATTCCGTACGCCGAGGCGAGCAGCAGGACCAGCGACGAATCTGGATCCTGTGCGAAGATGTAGGCTATGGCACCGGTCAGGAGCACGAGCCCCTGCATCAGACGACGCTGGGTGTGCTCGTTCAGGTCGACGAACTGCTGGACCCCGTCCTCGACCACGACCGACGCCGAGGCGTGCAAGAGCGCATCGCCCGTCGACATTGAGGCCGAGAGGGCGCCTGCACAGAAGAGCCCGACCACGAGAGCCGGCAACTCGGTCTCCAGGATCATGAATGGCAGGATGAAGTCACTCGACGGCGGTGAGCCGGGAAAAAGCACGCCGGAAAATCCGATGAGAAAAACAGGGATCAGGAAGAGCTGGAACGTGGGAAAGAGGATGACGGTGCGACGCAGCGTGTCGTCGTCTTTCGCCGTAAACGCCTTCATGAACAGGTGCGGCCACATCATCAACCCGACGGCACTGACCAGAATGAACGTCGAGTAGGCGCCCCAGCTCCACGGCTCACCGGAGGCTGTGAGGCCCGGAGGTGCCAGTAGCTCCGGGCGCTCGGCGATGATCTGTGTGAACATCTCTCCGATGCCCCCGTAGAGCGCGTGGGGCAAGTACAGACCAAGCGACCAGGCAATCAGCACCATGAAGATGCCCTGGAAGGTGTTGGTCCACCCCACTGCCATCGCGCCGGCCGAGAGCACGTACGCGATCACGATCCCGTAGGCGACTGCCGAGCCCAGCCAGATCGGCACGTTCCCGTCGGTCACCGCTTCAATCACGATCCCGGCTCCACGCATCTGCAGCGTGACGTACGGTACGAAGGCGATGAGACTGAGCAGTGCGATCAGGCCGGACAGGTTTCGGGACGGAAAGCGGCCCGTGATGAGCTGTGCTTGCGTCACGAAGCCGTGCTTGCGGCCGAGGCTGGCCACCTTTGGGCCGATCCAGTAGAAGGGCGCCATCCCGAGCGCACCGTATGCCAGGATGTAGAAGGCGGCCGCGCCGCGAGAGTAGGCCCAGCCGGGCCCACCGAGGAACGCGAACGCGCTGAAGACGGAAGCGCCGGTGACGAAGTACATGACCAGAAGCCCGAAGCTCCGGTCCGCAGCGACATAGCCCGCGACGCTGTCGGTCTGCCGGCGGCCCGCCAGAAGACCGATGGTCAGCGTCAACGCGAGGTACAGCGTGATGACGATCGTGACGACGACCCATTGCTCCATCAGTCATCACCTCCTTCCACGACCCTGAAGCGCTTTTCGACTCGATCCAGCAGGGTCAGCACGATGACACTCCCTGCGATCCAGCCGGCGATCCATGCCATGGTGAAGGGGAGGCCGAGGATGAGCGGTTCTGCTTTTGCGAAGGGAAGAATGCCGGGCCAGGTCACGAAGTAGAGCATCAGCAGGTGATATGCCGCTGCGAGGATACGGGCTGTCTTGAGGCTCATCGGCCTGACTCCGATCCTCGGACTCGTCGCTTAACGTCCAACGGCACGCGCGTCCCGTACTCGGTGACGCCGGACAGCCTGGAAAAATAGCTGTATGCTGCCGTCTGAGTGGCCTCGATGACCGCGCCTCCGTTTCCGCCGTAGTTCGACATGACTGTGATCACATAAGGTCTATCGGGTACATCGACGAGCGCCCAGACCGTGGAGACGCCCGTGATACCGCCCGGTTTGAAGGCAATGGGAATGGAACTGGGGACCGGTGTACGGACGGGTCCACCTTTCGGCAGCGTCAGGATCTCACGCACACGCTGACACGCGGTTTCGCTCATCGGCAGGTCACACGTCGCCACTCGCTCCATGATGTTGGCCGCGTCCCGAGGGGTTGAGAGGTTTTCGTTTCCACGCGCCGACTCTTCGGGACGGATCATCTTGCGCTGAAGGAGCGTGTTCGGCGCATCCAACGAAGCCGAGAGCGCGTTGATCGCGTCCATACCCAGTTCGTCGATCAATACGTTCGTCGCGGTGTTGTCCGAATGCAGGATCATGTAGATGGCGAAGTCCTCGAGGGATAGTGCGGACCCTCCGTCCGTCAGCACCTGGAGGACTCCGCTCCCTCCCGTTCGTACCTCATCCGTCAGTGCGACGCGCTTCCGAAGCAGGTCCGGGTCGGCTTCGGCTCGGCGGAAGAGTTCCAGGAGGATGGGGACTTTGATGGCACTGGCTTGTGGGAAGACCAGTTCGTCCCGAACGGCAAAACGCTCGCCGGTGGTGAGGTCCAGAACGTGAACTCCGGCCACGCCTTCGTACGCTTCGACGATCGACGCCAATTGCTCTTGGAGATGAGCCCGAAGGAGGGCCAGCTGTTCAGTCTCCTGGGCGTTGGCCGAAGTGGCGACGGGGAGCAGGGCCCCGAGCAAGAGGGCGGTTCGAGCGATGTGCATGGATGTCCGATTGGGTGAGGAGGGACGAATGCTAGCGTCCCTTGCACTTCACCGCATCCTTCAGGGAGCCCGGACGATGTTGCCCTCGATAACGGCCAGTGAATCCACGGGCCACATGCTCAGGTCTACGGGCCAAGCCCCGGTGTCGCCGGGCGCGAGACGGACACGCTGTACCGCGTCGAGTGAGAGCGGCGTGCCGCTCGCGAGCGAAGGAGTGCCCGCGTACTGGTAGATCCATGCCGCCGCTGTGGAGGTGGGTCCGGACACCGTGAAGGTGCCGTCATGGACTGTGATGGCCGTGCCCTCGTCTAGGCCAATGCCGCGGATGGGTGCGCTTTCCACAAGAAGCGAGAATCGCGCGAGGAAGGCGAGGAGTCTCCCCTCACGGTCGCGCTCGGAGAAGTGCGTGTCGACCAGGACACCCTCCAACTCCGGCTGGCCGAAGGGGGAGAGGGAGACCGACACGTCTGTGCGAAGGGGGTCGGCTAGCGCTTCGGTCGACGTGACTGATCCCTCGCGGGCATCGAACGCGCCCTCCCCCAGTGACATCGCACCGGCGCTGGTACCACCGATCGCGATCTGCCGATTTGCGCTCGCGCTCAACTGGTCGTGCAGCGTGGTGGGCCAGAGGCCCAGGTAGTCCCACTGGTTTCCACCGGCAATCCAAATCGCTTCGGCGTGCTGGACTCTGCACAGAACGCCGGGATTCGCTCCTCCTGCGGCGACGTCCAGTCGCACGGTCACCGCGGCGTTGGGCCGGGGATCGGAGCCGAGCTCCTGCATGAAGTAGTTGGGGTAGCTCGTGGTCGAGCCGCGGGCACGCATGATGAGCACGTCCCCACCTCCCGCAGCTTCTACGAAGCCGCGGCTCGCGCCGTCATCTTCGGGACCACCACCCATCAGAACGATCCGCCGCTGGACAGGGGCCGCATCGTCCGTGAACGAGCCCTGTCCGCCCTGCGTGACGCCGGAACCGACGACGGGGCAGAGACGTTCGTCGAGGGCGAGCGGGTTCTCCGGCCCTGAGCCGCAGGCGGCAACGCCTGCCAGCGCCACCATCGCCAGGGCGACGGGCTGCCGGACGGACCTATGGGCCGCCGATGGGGAGGCCGCGTGCACCGAGTTCAGCGGCCCTTGAAGTCCGGCTTCCGTTTCTCCACGAAGGCGGAGACCCCTTCGCGTCCATCCTCGGACGCGAAGGCGTCCAGGAACCGCTCTTTCTCGTAGACGAGTCCCTCGGCAAGAGGCAGCTCGTAGGCGGCGCGGATCGCATCCTTGGCGAGCCGGAGGGAGACCGGGCTCCAGCGGGCCATGCGGCCCGCGAGCTCCAGCGCGCGGCTGAGGTGTTCGCCCTCGTCGACGAGGATGTCGACATAACCGATGCGGTGCGCCTCTTCGGCTTCGAGGAAGTCACCGGTGAGGCTGATGATCGATGCCCAGCCGCGGCCAACCAGTCGCGCGAGTCGCTGGGTGCCTCCTCCGCCGGGAATAAGTCCGATGCGGATCTCAGCCTGGCTGATACGGGCTGTGCGGTCTGCAACGCGGATATCGCAGGCCAGTGCCAACTCGGAACCCCCTCCGATACAGAAGCCGTGGATCGCGCAGATGACCGGTTTGGGGAAGTCCGCGACCGTTTCGTAGATCCGGCGATGAGCGTAGACGTCCCTCTGTTCCTCGGGCGTACGCGAGGCAAACTCCGTGATGTCGGCCCCAGCGACAAAGGCTTTTTCCCCGGAGCCGTGGATGACCACCGCTCGAACGTCTTCGTCCTGTTCGAGTTCATCGAACGTTTCGCGCAGGATTCGACGGACTTCGGCGTTCAACGCATTGAGTTTGTCTGGGCGGTTGAGGGTAATGACGGCGATGTGGTCATCGCGTTTCTCTACCTGGACCGGTGCGTCGGACATCGGGACTCCGTGTGGTCGAATGATTGCGGGGATCCGCTTCGAAAGGTCGTCATCCAGAGTCTCGACTCAACCCTCCCGGAGCGTGAAGCCATTGATGGGCGACGGTACGACCGTCAGGCCTCCCTCACGAGGCAACCGAGGCGTCCGCACCTCTCAGACTCACGGACGGGATCCGGACGTTCCTACCATGAGTAGAAGCCCTGACCGCTCTTCTTGCCCAGCTTACCCTCTGCGACCATCTCCCGAAGCAGGGCCGGAGGTGCGAAGGCCTCTGAGCCAAGAGTCTGATGCAGGTACTCCGCGATACCGAGACGCACATCGAGACCCACCAGATCGGTAAGCTTGAGCGGCCCCATCGGGTGTCGGTAGCCGAGCTCCATCGCTTTGTCGATATCCTCGGGAGACGCGACACCTTGTTCGACCATACGGATGGCTTCCATACCGAGAACGATCCCCAGCCGAGATGACGCGAAGCCGGGCGCATCTCTCACGACGATCGGTTCCTTACCGAGACGCCGTGCAAAGTCGACCGCAGTGTCTCGGGTCGCAGCGGACGTCTCCGCTCCCCACACGACTTCTACAAGTCCCATGATGTGGACAGGATTGAAGAAGTGCATACCGACGAATCGGGCAGGATCCTTTGCCACGGCGGCGATCTGAGTGATCGAGAGCGATGACGTGTTGGTGGCGAGGATCGCGTGGGCCGGGGCGGCTGCGTCGACCTCGGCGAAGATCGATTCCTTCAGCTCCATGGATTCCGGAGCTGCCTCGATCACCAGGTCCGCGCCCGTCACGGCCTCTCTGATGCTCGTCGCGGTCGAGAGGTTCGCGAGGGTCGTGTCCCGTGACGCCTGCGTGACCTTCCCGCGAGCGATGCCCTTGTCCAGGTTCCCGCGAATCCGGTCGAGGCCACCTGCCACCGCGGCTTCGTTGATGTCGTACAGGCGAACCGTACAGCCACTGGTGGCGCTAACCTGTGCGATGCCATGCCCCATCGTTCCGGCCCCGAGCACCGCGACAGTTTCGATACGGCTCATGTGCCCTCCAGCAGGCTCGTGATTCCCTGACCGACTCCGATGCACATCGAGGCCATTCCGCGGGTGGCGTTCTGCCTCTTCATCTGATGTACGAGCGTGACCAGGATACGAGCGCCCGAGCACCCGACCGGGTGCCCCAGCGCAATGGCGCCTCCGTTCACGTTCACGCGCTCGGGGTCGAGGCCGAGTTGGTTCATGCACGGGATCGCCTGCGCGGCGAACGCCTCGTTCAATTCCGCAACGTCAATGTCGTCGATGGACCAGCCTTGGCGGGTCAGCGCCTTTTGGGTGGCTGGAACCGGTCCGATGCCCATTCTGTGTGGCTCGACACCGGCTACAGCTCCGCCGACCACGCGGGCTAACGGCTCCAGGCCGAGCTCCTTACCGCGCTCCGCGGAGACCACGAGTAGCGCGGCGGCCCCGTCGTTGATGCCCGACGAGTTACCGGCAGTCACCGTACCGTCTTTCTTGAAGACTGGGCGGAGTCGAGCGAGTGACTCGGCCGTCGTGTCGGCGCGCGGGTGTTCGTCCATGTCGACGACGACAGGGTCTCCCTTTCGACGGGGAACCGAAACCGAGACGATCTCGTCGGCAAAGACGTCAGCGCGCATGGCCCGTTCCGTACGCTGCTGGCTCTCTGCTGCGAAGGCATCCTGTGCTTCACGCGTGACCCCGAATTCTTCGGCGATCACTTCCGCTGTTTCACCCAGTCCGATCGTCCACTCGGGTGTGAAGGCCGGATTGGGGAAGCGCCAACCCAGAACGGTGTCGGCGGTCTTGGGGTGGCCGCGTGAGTACCCGACCTCGGGCTTGAGCATGACGAACGGCGCCCGACTCATGCTTTCCACGCCTCCGGCGACAAAGACGTCCCCCTCACCGGCCTGGATCGCATGGAAGGCGGAGAGAAGAGCCTGCATACCCGAACCGCAGAGGCGGTTCACCGTCTGCCCTGGGATTTCGACCGGGAGCCCCGCGCGAAGTAGCGCCATTCGGGCAACGTTCCGGTTGTCTTCACCGGCCTGGTTGATGCAGCCCAGGAGAACGTCGTCGATCGTGGCCGGGTCGACATCGTTTCGTTTCAGCAGCCCTGCAATCGTGACGGCCGCGAGATCGTCGGGCCGCACCGGGGCGAGGCCTCCACCGTGCCTGCCGATCGGCGTTCGCACGCCGTCGATGATCCATGCTTCGCGCATTGTCATAGCTCGTTGTCGATCAGTGGCCGGGCCGTCCGATCGGGTTTGCTTGGGTCGGGTGCAGGTCGAGGACGGTTCAGCCGTCTACTGCTACCCAGACGCTCTTCGTCTGTGTGTACTTTTCGAGCGCCGCCTCGTGGCCGAGGTCGCGGCCGAAGCCGCTGGCCTTGTATCCGCCGAACGGGGACGCCGAGTCGTACTGGTTATATGTGTTGATCCAGACGGTGCCAGCCTGGAGCTCGCGAGCGACGCGGTGCGCCGTACCGATGTCTCGGGTCCAGATACCCGAGGCCAGACCGTACATCGTGTCGTTGGCGACCTCGATCGCGTGATCGACGTCATCGACCGGAATCACCGCCGCTACCGGCCCGAAGATCTCCTCCTGAGCGATCGTCATCCCCGGCTCGACGTCGGCGAAGACCGTGGCGGTGACGAAGTTGCCGGTCCCGTTCACACTCGTGCGTTCACCGCCGGCGACCAGACGGGCCCCTTCATCCCTGCCCGCATCTACGTAGGCCATCACGCGGTCGAGCTGCTCTTCGCTGACGATGGCTCCGAGACGTGTACTCGCGTCCATGGGGTCACCAACGGTCATCTTCTCTGCACGGGCCGCAAACTCCGTTATGAAGTCGTCGTAAATCGAGCGCTCGACCAAGACGCGGGAGCCTGCAGCGCAGACCTCTCCCTTCCCGTAAAAGATTCCGGTCGTCGCTCCCCGCACGGCGGCTCTCACATCGGCATCGGCCAGCACGATGTTCGGGGATTTTCCACCGAGCTCGAGCGACACCTTCTTCAGCGTGTCGGCGGCACCGCGCATGACGATCTTTCCGACCTCTGTCGATCCGGTGAAGGCGATGGCATCCACACCGGGGTGTGCGACCAGGGCCGCTCCGGCCGTTTCCCCGAAGCCGGGTACAACGTTGAACACCCCTGCCGGGAATCCGACCTCGGCGGCGAGCTCCGCCAACCGGATGGCGGTCAGCGGAGTCTGCTCCGCAGGCTTGAGGATGACCGCGTTTCCGCACGCCAGGGCCGGAGCGACTTTCCATGTCGCGAGAGAGAGAGGGAAGTTCCACGGAGTGATGCAGCCGACGACACCGACCGGCTCGCGAAGGGTGTAGTTCAAGAACGGTCCGGCCACCGGGATGGTTGACCCCTCGATCTTGTCGGCAAGCCCCGCGTAGTACCGGAAGTTCTCGATGACGCTCGGAAGATCGACCTTTCGGGCCTCGAAGTACGGCTTGCCGTTATCTGCTGTTTCGAGGGCGCCCAACTCGTCGGCATTCGCCTGCAGAGCGTCCGCGAGCTTCCAAAGCAGACGTGACCGCTTGTGCGGGTTCATGTCCCGCCACTCCGGGTTTCTCATCGCGGCGCGCGCCGCCTCTACAGCCCGGTCGATGTCCGCGGCCTGACCGGACGCGACCTCGGTGATGGTCTCGTGGGTTGCCGGGTTTACGGTCGCGAATGTGTATCCATCGGTGGCGTCCGCCCACTCGTTGCCAATCCACATCTGATTCCGGATCGTCCGCTCAGACATCTCGTCTCCTGGTGCCTCGTGTATGAACGCGAAGCGGGGCCCGGAATACGCCCCGGACCCCGCTTCGATGTGTCGCGAAGGTCGTCAGCGTCAGCTACCGGTGAATTCGGCTGCCCGCTTCTCCACGTAGGCGTTCAGTCCTTCCTTGGCGTCGCTGCTCGCAAAGAGCTGTGCCTGGAGTTCGCGCTCGAGCGCCAGTGCCAGCTCGAACGGAAGCTCCGCGCCCGTCTGGACCGACCGCTTGATGAGGCCGACCGCCTTCGTGGCCTTGTTCGGCGTCGTGAACTGGCTCGCGTACTCGAGGACGGCGTCGACGAACGAGTCGCGATCTTCGTGATCGTAGATCTCATTGACCAGGCCGTGTTTGTGCGCCTCGTCGAAGCCGAACGTCGTCCCCTCTGCCATCATCTGGATCGCGACCGGCTTCCCGACGAGACGGACGAGGCGCTGCGTGCCACCGGTACCCGGGAGCACGCCCAGGGCGACCTCGGGCAGTCCAACCTTTCCGGCGTCCTTGCGGGCGATCCGGATGTCCGCCGCCATCGCGATCTCGAGGCCACCACCGACGGTGTGACCGTTCAGTGCGGCGATCACGAGTTTCGGCGTGTGCTCGAGCCGGTTCAGGGTCTCGTTGGCGTGCAAGCAGAAGCAATACTTCCACTCGGGATCGGCTTCGGAGAGCATGCCAATGTTGGCGCCGGCGCAGAAGAACTTCTCGCCCGCGCCGGTGAGCACGATCACCTCGACGTTTTCGTCGAAGCGCGCCTTGATGATGCTCTCGTCGAGCTGGCGCATCATCTCGTGCGTGTACGTGTTCGCGGGCGGATCGTCGAGGGTGAGAAGGGCGACCTTGCCACGAACCTCGTAGTGCACCAATACCGAATCGGACATCTGGGCTATTCCCTTGGAAATGGATGCTGAATGCGTCTCTTGAGAGCCGTCGAAACGGGGTGAAAGCGGGTGCTCGGACTGGCTCCGGAAGAGCTGAAAGGTCCCAACGTTGGAGCTGGCGGTCAACCGGCTGAGACCCTCGGGACGGGAGGCGAAATGAAGGTTTTTCCGTGTGCCGCCGTACCCTTGGTGTGTGGCCCTAGAATACAGGGGAGTGACCTTGCCTGCGTCTCTCGATTTCAAGAGTGCCGTGTCGCGTTGTGTGGGGTAGCAGAGTCCGTACTTTGACGTTGCCGGAGATCTCCCGGAGGTCGTTGCAATGATTCGTCGAATTCCATTCGTCCTGGTCGTGGGTGCTGTGCTTGCCGCGCTTCCGGCCCCCACCGTGGCTCAGTCGAGCGGCATGGTCATCCGGGTTCCGGTGACCGGTGTGGTCGAGTTGGGGCTGGCGCCGTTCATCGAGCGAAGTATCGAGGAAGCGGCCGCATCCGGTGCGGCTGCCGTCATCCTCGACATGGATACGCCGGGTGGACGAGTGGACGCAGCCGAGCGCATCTCTGACGCATTGTCCGACTCTCCGGTCCCCGTATACACGCTGGTGAATCGAAGGGCATATTCGGCGGGTGCGCTCATTGCGCTCTCGACGGACCGCATCTACATGCGGCCGGGATCGGTGATGGGAGCTGCCACCCCCGTAGACGGTAGTGGTACGAAGGCTTCGGAGAAGATCGTCTCGGCGATGCGAAGCCAGATGCGTGCCCTCGCGGAGGACGCGGAGCTCGATCCGGAGGTCGCGGCGGCGATGGTCGACGAAGACATAGAGATCGAGGGAGTCACCGAGGCCGGGAAGCTCCTGACCCTCACGACGGAAGAGGCGGTCGACCTCGGGTATGCCGAGGAGATCGAGGACCTTTCCTCGCTGATCGAGGAAATCGGGGTGGCTGGAGCGACCGTAACGACAGCGGAAGCGAACTGGGCCGAGCGCGTCGTTCGTTTCTTTTCGAACCCTGTCGTCGCGCCGTTTCTCCTCTCGCTCGGCTTCCTCGGGCTCCTCACGGAGATCAAGACTCCGTCATTCGGACTTGCCGGGGGGGCGGGTATCCTGGCCCTCTCACTGTTCTTCGGCTCACACCTGATCATCGGCCTCGCGGGGCTGGAGGACCTCATCATCTTCGGCGTTGGGCTCGCCCTGATCGGGGTCGAGGTGCTGTTGATCCCCGGATTCGGCATCTTCGGTCTTCTCGGCGGGATCGGGGTCATGGCAGGCCTGTATCTGAGCATGCTCGGAGGCTTGCCGACATCCCCGGACTTCACACGGGCAGGGATGGTGTTGAGCACAACCGTGTTGCTGATCGTTGTGTCGGCCTGGGTTGTGATCCGGACACTCCCCGGCTCGTCACGCTTGGCGCGCAGCGGTATTCTACTGACGGACACTACGGATACCGAGATCGGATACGAGTCGGCCGAGACCCGCGTGGACCTCATCGGTTTGGTCGGAAAAGCCATCACCGATCTACGCCCTGCGGGCACCGCACTCTTCGGAGACGAACGCATCGATGTCGTCTCGGAATCCGAATGGGTCACCGAAGGTACGCCGGTTAAGGTCGTCAGCGCCGAGGGGTATCGGCACGTCGTCCGAGCCGTCGATCATGCAGAGCTTAACGAGGGCACGCCGACCGAGGCGTAGCCGAGCACAGAACCAACTTCCTCTGACGAGGCTCCACACATGGAAGGCATCGCAGCACTCAACGCGCTTCTTCTCGCCGGATCCGTCTTTCTGGTGTTCATCATCGCCTGGGCGATTCCGGTCCGACTCTGGGTGGAAGCGCTCTCCGCGGGTGTATCTGTCGGTATCGGGACGCTCGTCGGCATGCGACTGCGAAAGGTGTCGCCTGCTGCAATCGTGCGACCCCTCATCAATGCGACGAAGGCAGGGCTGGCGCTCGACATCAACGCGCTCGAAGCCCATTACCTGGCAGGCGGGCGTGTGGATCGGGT
>JAPPOV010000033.1:0-109154 GCA_028873595.1 Gemmatimonadota bacterium
CGACGAAGACGAGCAGGGGTGTGGCTCGATAGTCGAAAGGGTGCCCCTCGAGAACTACGAAGTCGGCGTCCTTCCCGACCTCGATGCTGCCCATGCGGTCAGACACACCCGCAACCTCCGCTGCATTCAGCGTCGCCATGCGGAGCGCCTCCAGCTCGGTCGTGCCATTTCGGAATGCCCAGGCCGAGTTCAGGATGGGCTCGCCGGCGAGTCGACCGATGGGGGAGGCACGGCGTGACGCGCCCGGTCCGTAGAATGCGACCTTCACACCCGCGCTACTCAGGATCGCGGGACCTTCAACGCTCCAGCCCTCTCCGCCCCCCCGGATGTCAGAAGCGAACGACCCGGAGTTCCCGAGGATCACCCCTACGTCGGCAGCGGCGAGTGTGTCGGCAAGCCGGTGCGCCTCGACGCCCCCGGTCACCACGAGTCGGAGGCCATATGTCTCCGCGATGTTCATAGCCTCGCGGATCTCTGCTTCTCGGTCGGCGTGAATAACCGCAGGTACTCGGCGCTCGAGCACGGGCTGGAGCGCTTCCAGGCCGGGATCGTATTCGCGATCGGGCCCGGCATCCCGGTAGCGAGTCGCGTCTTCGAGTGTCGCGCGGATCATCGACGAGGCTTCCTGAAGTGACATGGGGTTCTCGGGGCTCTCGGACCACTGCCTGCGAGCGGCGGACGAGAGCGACATGACCATGCTACTCGGCTCTCGCCGAACCATCTTCTCGAAATCCAGGCCGGGTGTCTTGATTACGACGCCGTTCCCACCGATCAGGTTCAGGATGCCCGGCGTCACCTGCATCGCGGTCACACCGACGTTGGTGTTGACCCGGTACGAGGGAAACCACGGGTCTACGGCGTATAGCGCGTTCATCTCCGGCACGACTGGCTTAGTGAGTTCGTCATTCTGGACTTGCCACTTGAGATCGCCGATCCAGTCGTTCGCGAACGCGCGGGCGACGATCGATCCGGGCATGATCACCCGCCCCCCTACGTCGAGCGTGGGGATTCCCGGAGGTGGGGATGCGCCCGCTTCCACCTGCGTAAACCGTCCGTCCTCCACGACCAGCGTCGCATCGCGGATCGGGCCCGAGCTCATCGTAAAGACGTGGGCGCCGGTGATCGCGAAGGTCTCGTCGCCCTGGCTGACAGCTCCGGTCATCGTTGTGAACGGGCCCACCGGTGTTGGCCGGTCCGGTTGGCGCGACACGGTCTGTTCGTACTCGAGTTCGCCATCCACGAAGACGCGCTCGATCCGATCTGCCGAAAGGTCCAGGAAATGGCCGTTGAGTAACACTAGGTCGGCGTCTTTGCCCACCTCGATACTCCCGATTCGGTCATCGAGCATCATGGCTTTCGCGCCGTTGATAGTCATGATCTCGAGTGCCTGTTGATCGGTGAGGCCGTGTCGGGCGAGAAAGGCACCGTACTCACGGAAGTCGCCGAAGTGCTGCGCGGACATGTCGGTCTGAATGCTCGCCGTGATGCCCGCGTCGAGGAGGACCTCGAGGAGGTTGATTGGCTCTGGATCGTTGTAATACTGCACGATCATCATGGGGCCAATGACCGGTATGATGTCCGTGTCCCGGAGCACATCGATCATCGGAAAGACCTCTTCGGCGTGGGCGAGGGCCAGACGGTCGATGAAGCCGTACTTCCTTGCGAGACGCATGACCATCATGGTCTCGCTCGGATAATGCGAGTGGGCGTGGACCATGACCTCGCCCCTCAGGACGGGGAGTAACGCCTCGAGTCTCTCGTCCCGTGCCGGGGGAGCGGTGGCCTGGCCGGCGGTATAGGCATCGAGCGACAACCGGTACTCCGTGGCCCGCCGGAAGTACTCGTCCGCGGTGGCGTACCATCCCATGACCGTCTGAGGTGTCTGCCCCGGGCGCAGGTTGATCAGGGGTCGCACCGCCATCTTGAGATCCACGTACGGCTTGAGGATCATGTCGGGTCCAGGCTCGGCCTTCATCTTCAGGGCCACCGACTGCCCGCTGGAGATGATGCCGCTGCCTGATCGGGTAATGAGCGAGGTCACACCACCGGAAAGCGCGACCTGGATCATCGGGTCGTGGAGGTCGAGGTTCTCGACGGCCTTCCACTCCGGTGTGAACGGTCCCGGGATCATGGATCGGCTCGATCGATCCAGTGCCAAATGCGCGTGGGCGTCGATCATGCCCGGGATGACGACTGCGGCGGTGTACTCGACCGTTCCGGGTGGGGCGTCAACTGTGTGTCCGACCGCCTGGATCACCCCGTCCTGCAGGAGGATCTCACCGTCACGGATCACGCCGTTCGTGACCGTGTGAATCTCGTCTGCACGGATCAGGACGGCCGGCGATTGAGCCTCCGCTGCAGGCGGACTCGAGACCATCGCGGCCAGGACGATGAGGAGGGCGGGTGGGCGCTTCACCGGGTCTCTCCTCGGCAGCAGTCGAACATCAGCGTAACTTGGCGGGAGAAGAGGATGCGCAGCAAGCGACCGACACCGGCCGTTGATCGGGCGTACGGGCCAGGCGTCGCGAACTTGCCTTGCCGGTGCCCACACTGGATTGGACTTCCCACTGCTCGGGGCTGACATGACAATCGATCGAAGACAGTTCGCCAAGGTCGCCGGTGCAGGCGCTGCCGTAATGGCTGTCGCCTGGCAGCAGGCGTGTGCCCAGGTTTCAGACACCGGGGGCGTCACCGCGGACACGGTCCGAACGCTACTCGATGCGCAAGGACCTCGTGGGGTCTATGACGACCCGGAGGAGTTCGAGCGTCTTCGAAGGGCGATCGCGAACAGTGCGCGCATTGCGAACCAGCTCAGGGCGTTTCCACTGAATGAAGACGAGCAACCGCTCACGATCTTTCGGAGAGGCTGATGCAGGCGACGCCGATCCACTTCATGACGGTCCGGGAGCAGGCGGACCTTCTCGCCTCGGGCGAGATCACCTCCGTCGAGCTGACTCAGCATTTCCTTGACCGCGCCGCGGAGCTCGACCCACCCCCGTTCGAACTTCCCAGCGAGCCCCGCTCCGACCACGACGGTATGCTCGCGACTATGGTCACGATTGCGCGGGAGCACGCGCTCGAAGCCGCCGAGCGTGCCGACGACGAGCTACGCTCGGGGAGGCGACGTAGCATCCTCCACGGTATTCCATACGGCGTTAAGGATCTGCTCGATACCGACGGTATCCGCACGACGTGGGGCTCGGGGATCTTTCGGGATCGGGTGCCACGACGGAACGCGGGGGTCATCGAGCGATTGGACGCGTCAGGAGCGGTACTGATGGCGAAGAATTCGCTCGGCGAGTTCGCCGGGGGGAACACCAGCTCTGCCTTGAATCCGTGGAAGCTGGATCGCACCAGCTTCGGTTCGTCCAGCGGCACTGTTTCCGCCGCGGTCGCCGGCCTGATCGGGTTCGGGATCGGCACGGAGACCGGCGGCTCCATCGTGTATCCGGCTTCCTCGGTTGGAGCGTCCGGGCTCCGGCCTACCTTCGGCCGTGTGAGCCGATTCGGATGCATGCCCCTATCCTGGAGCCTGGACAAGATCGGGCCCGTAGGGCGGTCGGCCAGGGACTGCGGATACGTCCTCGAGCAGATCAACGGCTTTGATGCGCGCGACAACTCATCTGCGAGCCGCCCCTTCGCGTTTCGGGCCGATCCCGGCTCGATGAGTGGCCGGCGGCTCGGTGTCCACCGTCCCGAGTTCTTGCTGACGCAATCTGATCACAACCGTGCGGTCTTCCAGGAGGCGCTCGATCGTTGGGCGTCCATGGGGGTCATCGTCGAGGACATCGATCTGCCGCAGTACCCCACCGGCGCGCTCTTTTCCACGATCGTGACGGTCGAGAGCGGAACCATCTTCGGGGAGCTCCTCGCTGATGGCAGCGCCTCCGGCATGTTTTCGTTCAACGAAGATCGAGCCGCGGGGTGGATGGCCGGACGGATGATGTCAGCGTCGGATTATCTCACTGCGCAGCGGATCCGGAGCCAACTCACACGTGAAGTCGACGAGATCCTCTCGCGATACGACGCGGTCATTGCCCCCACCTGGCCGAATGGAGCCGCTCTGCGGGAGGTGAGTGACGGATGGCCGATTCCCGCACGCCACGAATGGGAGCCGCCGAACGACCTGGCTGGCAGCACGCCGCGACTCAACGGCATCGCCAACCTGGCCGGTCACCCTGGCCTCAACATCCCGTGTGGCTTCGATCCGGACGGGATGCCGTTGTGTGTTCAAATCGTCGGTTCGGCGTTCGACGAACAGGCCGTACTCGATTTCGGGATGTCCTACCAGGACGAGACGAACTGGCACCTGATTCGGCCCGAATATCCTTGGCGTCGTTGATCCTTGTTTGAAATGGGGGGACTCCAGAGAGCCTCCGAAGGGGTTCCGCTTAGGAGAGAACGCAGCTGGAGGCGTGGTCTCGGGGTCCAACGTCCTCTTCAGCTCACCACCGGATCCTGAGCAGTCTCTCGGGGTCGACCGGCAACTCCTCTTCTCCTGGCGCGCGCCCGTTCTCTCGCAGCAGATGCGCGAGCACCGCGACGTATTCCTCGGGCGCAAGACTGCCCGGTCGATCCTCCGGCATGTTCGTGCTGATGTGTTCGTAGAGGTGCCCGATCGGCTCGGCCATCCACGTCATGGCGAAGATCGGCCCCTTGAACTCGTTCGCACCGTGGCACGACGAGCACACCCCCGAGTAGACCGCCGCCCCGCGGTCGGCCTGCTCCGCGGTGTAGGTGGGGGCGAGCAGCGCCCCGGGTGCCGGTTGCTCAGCAGCAGTCCGCTCCGCCACTCCGGCTGCAGGAGGCCCGGCCGACGCGCACCCGGTCAAGGAGCATGCCCCGAACAGCCCGAGGAAGAGCCCGGCGACGGGCGGTCGGACGCCCGCGCCCGACCGCCCCTCCACCGGTCTCCGTCTCCTTGAGCCGATCAGAAGCGCGAGGACGTGATGATGATGTCGGCCCGCGCCCATGCCTGTTCGAAATCGGTCCGCGCCTGGTCGGCTTCGCCGTCCTTGCCCTGGCCCCGCAACGCCTGCTCGAGGCCGAAGTACGACCATCCGTTGCTCGGATGTTCTTCGAGCGCGACCCGATACACCGCTTCCGCTTCGACGAAGCGCCCGGCCTCGATCAGCGCGGCGCCCAGCCAGTGGCGAGCGTGGAAGTTGAGCGCTTCGGGTTCCGCATACTCCAGGCCGTCGTGGCGCTCCGAGGCTCGCTCGAAGATGGTGATCGCTTCGTCGAGCTTCCCGTCGGCGCGGAGCATTTCACCCCGCAGGATGTCGCCGGTAATGCTCAGGAGATCACGCCCGCTGTTGTTCCGCTCCCGCACGTCGTCCGGGAGCGTAGCAGCCTTCTCGTCGACGGCCTCGAGATAGACGGCCGCGCTGTCCGCCGATCCCGCGCGCAGGTGCGCGTACCCGCGAGAGAACTCCCACAGGCCGCGACGCAGGGGGCGCTCCGGTGCCTCGGTCAGGGCGAGAATCCGACGGAACTCTCCGAAGCGGAGGAGGACCATGGACTGGTAGAACTGCCCCCCGCTCACCTGCCGCGCGTACTCCTCGGCGGCGGCACGAGAGACCTGACCCTGGCCGTCCATCGAGCCCGCGAAGAAGAGCATGTGCAGGTTGTGGGTCGCCCCGTACGACACGCCCTCTCCGTACGCGGTCCGCTCGTCGGAGCGCCATGCCATGGCGTTCGACCGGACCGCCTTACCCCAGCGACCGAGGACGTTGTAGGTGTGGGACGGCATGTGGTTGAGGTGGCTGGATCCCGGAACGGAGGTCATGAGATGATCCGCGCACGCCTCGGCCTTCCACGCGGCCGATGTGGCCTCCGTGGCATGGATGTACAGGTGACACGCACCCGGGTGGTTGATGTTCTGCTCGAGCACGCCCTCGAGGACGCGGTGGAAGCTCTGCACGTACGGGTCGTCGGCTTCGTACAGGGATCGTTGCGTGTTGAGTAGCATGAGCGACTCCGCATACAACGTCCCGATGTCTACGTCGTCCGGGTAGGACGTGTAGATCTCCGACATCGCGAGCGAATACGTCGAGTCGAGCGGGGCGCGGGTGTCCGGGTCGTGATCGGAGACGTAGCGAAGCGCCATCGCGCGGATCAGCGCCTTCTCCTTCGGATCGTCCGTATGATCGATCAGAGCCAGCGCGCGCTGGGCCGCCTCATAGGCCGGGCCGGCATTCACGTCCGTCATGCGGCCGTTGAGGAACGGCCCACGCGCCTGCGCCTCGCCCCACGCGCATATGGCGCAGTTCGGGTCCTGTCGCTGTGCTTCCTCGAACGAGCGAATCGCGACCGGCAGCGTGAAGGCGTACACCATCTGCATGCCCTGATCGAAGTACGCCTGGGCGTCGGGCACCTCCGTATCGATGGCTCGAGTGTATTCCCCCGTGACCGAGGTCAGAAGAGGAACCGCCGGCTCCTGAGCTCCGAGGCCCGACGCCGATGCGAGCGCGGCGAAGGTCAGTAGCGAGGAGAGGTGAATCCGAAGATCCACCACGACACTGGACGACCTGCTTACCAACCGCTCCATCGAATTCCCCCTGGACATGTTCGGGCCGAGAGGGCGGCTCGCTGCCAATCCGCCGCCCACGCTGACCTTCAGCCTATCGCCCGTCGGGCCCGATGGGCAACGGCCCGGATCCCTCGCCCAGGCACGGCCCTCAACGGTCCCGGTAGACTCGTGCCAGATCCCATCGCCGAATACGGTCGGCGAAGAGATCTTCCAGACCCTGAGCTGCGACCCCACCTTGGGTGCCTCATGCAAGAGCTGCGACCCAACCCTGTGACGTAGCGATTGCCAACTTCCCATGCGAAGGAACTCGGCTCCATGGCACGTCGCAGTTCAGTCTCCTCCGTCGTCGTTGCGACGGTGGCCTTCCTGTGTCCGACGTTGGCCGGCGCACAGACCCGTGAGGTGGCGTTCTCCACCGACGAGGGCACGTGGCTTTCGCTCGACGTCTCACCCGGCGGCGAGGAGCTGGTGTTCGAGCTCCTGGGGGACATCTATGGGTTACCCGTGGCGGGCGGGGAAGCGACCCCTGTCCTGACTGGCACCGCCTTTCAGTCGCAGCCTCGCTACTCACCCGATGGCGCCTGGCTCGCGTATGTCAGCGACGAGTCGGGTGCCGATAACCTCTGGATCGCGAGGTCCGACGGGTCGGGCGCACGCCAGATCAGCAATCGGACCGGGTCGACGTTCATCTCCCCGGAGTGGTCGCCGGACGGCGAGACCCTGTTCACGACCGTCGTGACAGGCGCGTTTCAGCGTATCGCTGAGTTGTGGGCGTTCGACGTCGCGGATGGATCCGGGACACGGCTCGTTGACAACAACAATGGCCTCTCAGCGCCTCTGGTGTCGTCTCCGGCACCCGGTCCGTACGGCGCGTCTGTCGCGCCCGACGGGTCCATCTACTACACGTCGGTGACGCCCCGCCCCTACGGCAGCAGGAGCGGGGCGAGCAGTGCGGTGATGCGATACGATCCGGCTGCGGGACGCAGCACGCCCGTGCCGCTCCAGGGCGCCCAGGCGATGAAGCCGCGTGTGTCTCCGGACGGTGAGACGTTGGTCTACGGTGCAATGCGTGATGGGCGCACGGGCCTCAAGGCAAGGGATCTGTCGACAGGAAGTGAGCGCTGGATCGCGTATCCGATCCAAAGGCATCAACTCGAGGGACGTGCGACGCGCGACGTGCTCCCGAACTACGCCTTCGCACCCGATGGACGTGCTCTGTTCCTGGAGCTGCGCGGGCGCATCCGCCGCCTCGACCTGACGACGGACGAGGTTTCTCCCGTCCCCTTCGAAGCGCCCGTGCGCCTCCAGGTCGCCGAACGCCTCGACTTTCCCCGAGCGGTCGAAGTGGGTCCGGTGCGTGCCCGGCGAGCGCACGGGGTCGCGGTCTCCTCCGACGGACGCATGACGTTCTCGTCGCTGGCCCGCATCTGGGTCACCGGTGCTTCCGGTACCACGCCCCGGCGCCTGACCGACGACGCTCGACCGCGCGAGTTCATGCCGGCATGGTCACCCGATGGCCGTTGGATTGCCTACGTCACATGGACAGAGGATGGCGGTCACCTCTGGAAAGCGAGCACCGAGGGCGGGGTAACTCAGCGCTTGTCCGATGCCCCCGCACTGTGGGCCGACCCGGTGTGGAGCCCGGATGGGGACGCGGTCATCGCACTGCGCGCATCGCTCGGCGCTGCGGAATCGTTGTCGGCCGTCGGGCCGGGCAGCGCGGTGCCGTCCACGGCCGACATCGTTTCGGTCCCTGCCGACGGTGGGGCGCATCGCACGATCGCGCCCTCAAACGGAGCGAGGTTTCCGCACTTCGGGCCGGCGACCGACGCCGTGTACCTCTCAGGAGGAACGGATGGGCTGGTGCGCCTCCCGCTCGTGGGCGGCACGCCCGAGACGGTTGCGACGACGAGTGGCCCGCCCGCAGCCGAGATGCGGATCAGTCCCGATGGGCGTTTCGTTGCCGTGCGAGCCGGCCCGAGCGTCGTGCGCGTCCAGATGCCGATGGCCGATGGCGTCGGTCCGGTAACGCTCACGCCCGAGGGTCCGCCGTTGACCTCGGCCGACGCGACGAGTGTGGCGTGGACGCCTGACGGTTCCACCCTCTTGTGGACCGAGGGGCCGCGGATCGGACAGGCCGGCAATGACGGGCGCACGGCACCGACCGTGATGCCGCTCGGTGTCGAAGTGCCGAGAGCCGCAGCGACCGGCTCCATCGTTTTGAGTGGCGCAAAGGTCGTGACGATGCGCGGCGACGAGGTGATCGAGCGCGGTGACGTGGTCGTGACGAACGGACGCATCGAGTGGGTGGGACCGACAGGGTCGCAGCTTCCCCCCGACGGCGCCCGCGTCATCGACGTCTCGGGGCGCGTCATCGTTCCGGGTTTCATCGATATTCACGCCCACTTCGGCGTACGTGGTGAGCTGCTCGAGCCCGAGGGCACGTTCGCGTTCTCCAACCTGGCGTTCGGGGTGACGACCGTGCGTAACCCACAGGCGCAGGTCGACGTATTCGAGCTGGCCGACGTGATCGAAGCCGATGGTGTCCCCGCGCCACGAGTGGTGTCGACGGGGCCGGGGCTGTTCGGCATGCTGAACCTGCAATCGTACGAGCAGACGCTGACGCTGCTCCGACGCTATCGGGACGAGTACGGCACGCACGTCCTCAAGTCCTACCTGGTGGGTGATCGGCAACAACGCGCTTGGGTCGCTCAAGCGTCGCGAGAACTGGGCATGATGCCGACGACTGAAGGCGGAGCCGACACGAAGGCCGATCTCACACATGCGATCGACGGGTTCAGCGGGAACGAACACGCCGTGCCGGTCGCTCCGATCTACGACGACCTCGTCCAACTCTTCGCGCACACGGGCGTCACATACACGCCCACCCTGGTCGTTTCGTTCGGGGCCGCGTTGCCGATTTACCGGCTATTCGCCGAAGAACGACCGCACGAGGACGCTCGAGCCGCCCGGTGGCATGCCGAGGGAGAGTTGTACGAGCGAAGCTCGACCCGGCAGCTGTGGTTCGCGCCTGAAGACTTCAGCGCCGTCGAGGTCGCTCGGGGTGCCGACGCGATCCTGCGGGCGGGCGGCAATGTGGCACTGGGCGGGCACGGCGAGGTGCAGGGCCTGGCGAGTCATTGGGAGATGAAGCTGCTCGCCGACGGCGGCATGTCCAATCACGACGTCCTGCGCGTCGCGACGATCATGGGAGCCGAGGCCATCGGCCATGATTCGGATCTGGGGAGTATCGAGGCAGGGAAACTCGCGGACATGGTCATTCTGAGCCGAGACCCGCTGGCCGACATCGAAGCCACGCAGGACATCGAACAGGTCATGCGCGGCGGCGTGCTGTACGACGGGTTCACGCTCGACGAGGTATGGCCGACACCGCGAGCGCGTCCGATGCCGTGGAAGCTCCGGAAGACTACCTCCCCGGCGACCGCCATAGCCGATATCGAGGTTGCCGTGCGCGAGGCAATGGATCGCACGAGCACACCGGGCGTCGCGGTCGGGGTGGTACACGACGGTGAGGTGCTGATGTCGAAAGGGTTCGGAGTCGCAAACATCGAGACCGGCTCGACGGTGACGACCGAGACCATGTTCCAGTCGGGTTCGGTCGGTAAGCAGTTTACGGCGGCTGGCGTGATGCTCCTCGTCGAGGATGGACGCGTCGACCTCGATGAGTCGATTCGCGTGCATGTGCCGGAAGCACCGGCTTCGTGGCAACCGATCACCGTTCGCCACCTTCTGACACACGCCTCGGGGATTCCCGACTACACCAGCGACTCGTTCGACTACGCGACGAACTACTCGGAAGAGGATCTGGTGCG
The DNA here is from genome assembly GCA_028873595.1 of Gemmatimonadota bacterium. Lineage (GTDB taxonomy): Bacteria > Gemmatimonadota > Gemmatimonadetes > Longimicrobiales > Gaopeijiaceae > UBA2589. The sequence goes on from JAPPOV010000033.1 coordinate 10,366, forward strand.
CATGGCGTCGGGCCTCACCCTGGAGTTTCCGGCCGGGACGCGATGGAACTACTCGAACACTGGCTACGTCATGCTCGGCGTGATGATCAGTCGAGTCACGGGCGCGCCGTACTGGGAGTTCCTTCGCGAACGCCTGTTCGATCCTGCGGGCATGCCCACGATCCGGATCAACACGGCAACCGAGATCGTGCCACACCGGGCCCGCGGCTATATGCCGGGCCCCAGGGGGTTGCAGAACGCCTCGCACGTGGCCGAACAGACCAACACGACCGGGGACGGCAGCATGCTGTTCAGCCTGCGAGACATGATCGCCTGGAACGAAGTCGTGCGAACGCGGACGGTACTTTCCCCTGAAAGCTGGGATCAGATCCTCACGCCTATGGTTCTCAATAGCGGCAACACGCACCCGTACGGCTTTGCGTGGTTCTTCGACGAGGTCGCCGGCCAGCTTGTAACGGAGCACAGCGGGGCGTGGCAGGGCTTCGTGAACCAGTACACGCGATTCCCCCGGCAGGACCTGTCGGTGATCGTGCTCACCAACGCGCGCAGCACCATGTCAGCCCCGCTGGCGATGCAGATCGGGGCTCTGATCGATCCGGAGCTCACGCCCGAGCCGCCGCCGACGGAGGCCATCGTGGATGACCCCGCCGTCTCGGCCTACGTGATGGACATGCTCGAGAGAATGTCGGACGGTTCGCTCGAGTTGACCGATTTCGATTTCGTGCGACAGACGGTCTTCCCGCGAATGAAGGCGGCCCTTCAGGCCCAGCTCGCCGGTCGCGGACGTCCGGATGACCTGACCCTGCTCGCTCGCAAGCAGGTCGGCGATGACACCGAGCTCGAGTATCGGGCTGCGTGGGGTGATCGAGGGATGCGCGTGACACTCACCATCGGACCGGACGGCGGCCTGACGAACTTCGTCTTCCTTACGCCGGATCCGCGGTGATGGCCGTGCGCGGGACGGCTTCGGTCGGGCTGGCCTTGCTCCTGCTCTCCGGGTGTATCGACGCTCCGGTCTACGATACGGTGCTCGTGGGCGGAACGGTCGTGGATGGGAGTGGCGCGCCCGCCTTCGTCGCCGACGTCGCGATCCACGATGGGCGGATCGCCGCTGTCGGCCCTGATCTCGATACGCGCGGTGGGGAGGTCGTCGATGTGTCCGGGCTCGTCGTCAGTCCAGGGTTCTGGGACAACCACGCGCACCTCGTCACGCTCGCAGAACACCCGGACGCCGAGAACTTCATCCGGCAGGGCATCACGACCGTGCTCGCGCCACTGCACAGTCAGCCCCAGCCATGGCCTCTCGACGCGTACATGGACGACGTTCGCATGGCGCCAAACGTGGGGATGTTCGCGGGTCACACGTGGATCCGAGAGCGTGTGATCGGCCTGGAGAATCGCCCCCCGACGGCATCGGAGCTCGAGTGGATGCGCGCTCTTGTCGATTCCACGATGCAGCAGGGCGCTCTGGGGCTGTCGACCGGGCTGGAGTACGTACCCGCCGCGTATGCCGAGCTCGACGAAATCGTGGCACTCGCCGAAGTAGCAGCTGGCTACGGGGGCATCTATGTGACGCACATGCGCGACGAGGGCGTACGCGTGATTGAAGCCGTTCAGGAGACCCTGGAGGTGGGGCGTCAGGCTGGGATCCCCGTTCAGATCAACCACCACAAGGTGACGGGCGCGGACCAGTGGGGCGCTACGAGCCGCACGCTCGCCCTGCTTGATTCAGCCTCCGCCGCAGGGCAGGACGTCGTGCACGACGTGTACCCCTACACGGCGTTCAGCACCTATTCGGACCTGCTGTTTCCGTCGTGGGTGCTCGCCGACGGCTCCGACGCCTTTGCGGCGCGGGTGGCCGACCCCACCGTCCGGAGTCGTCTGGTGTCGGAGATGCGCACGATCTACGGACAGCAGACGGGCCCGGGACCGGAGAGCGTGCAGTTCAGGACGCTCGATGGCCGCCCGGACATGACGGGCCGGACCCTGGCCGACTACCTCGTTGACGCGGGACGTCCAACCACGCTCGACGAGACGATCGAAGTGTTGATCGAGCTCCAACTGAACGGTCGCTTCATCGGCAACTTCTACGGCATGGACGAGGCCGATGTCATCCGCATCATGCAGCATCCAACGGCGATGTTCGAGACGGATGGTGACCTCGTACAGCCTGGTGTGGGCTTCCCACATCCGCGCACCTACGGGTCGTTTCCCCGCATCCTGGGTCGCTACGTCCGCGAGCTGGGAGTGCTGACGATGGAAGAGGCCGTGAGGAAGATGACGTCTGCGCCGGCGGAGTGGCTTGGGCAAGCCGACCGGGGACGCCTCGCCGTCGGCATGGTGGCCGACATCACTGTGTTCGATGCTGACCGCATTACGGATCGAGCGCAGTTCACCGACCCGCATCACTACTCCGAGGGTGTGGTTCACGTATGGGTCGGGGGAACGGCGGTGCTGCGAGAAGAGGAGATGACCGGTGCACGGCCCGGTCGTTTTCTCGAACGTGGCCGTCGGTTCTGATGGCACATCGGCGGCTGCCAAGAACATGACGCTGTGCGTGGGCTTGATCGGCAGGTCGAATCTCTGCAGTGTCCGCTGTCGCCCTTTATCCATTTGCAGCAAGAGCCCCGGTCATGACCATGATCCCGTTCCGAGCCATACCTGACGCCCCGAACTCTTATACGTCTGCCGCGATCCTGAGCCGCATGTTGGATGGTCTCGGATATCGGTTCTACTGGGCGTCAGAGGGCCTGACCGATGAAGTGCTCGAATACCGGGCGGGCGCGACGGGTCGCTCCGTCGGTGAGACGATCGGGCACGTGTACAACCTGGTGCAGATGATCGAGTACGCGCTGTCCGGGCGTACGTATCCGATCCCGGAGCCCGACATTCCCGAAGGGCTCGATGTCAGAGTCGAGACGCTGAACGCGATCAAGCGGGCAAGCGAAGCGATTCGTGACACTGATCCGGAAAGGATTGGTGACTGGAAGGCCCGCTTCCACATGGGAGGGAACGACCTCGAGTTCCCCTTCTGGAACATGATCAACGGACCCATGTGTGATGCGGTGTACCACACCGGCCAGATCGTTGCGTACCGCAGAGCAGCGGGCCTGCCCATGGATCCTACGGTCAACGTGTTCACGGGCCACAATGACGCAGGAGCGTGAGCTCGGATCCGGGAGGAACGAGCCACCGATCGGGCGTGCTGCGTTTCAGTCGCTTTTCAATTCGAGCTGCTAGGGGGAGATCATGTCTGAGCGAGACATCGTCAAAGTCAGGGTCCACGACGGGATTGTGGGCCTCATGTATCTGGGTTCTGTAACGCTGGCGGGTCAGTTTGGTGTCAGTTGGATCTACGTCGCTGTCGGGGTGGCCATCCTTCAGATCGCTAGCCCATTCACCAAGTTCTGCCCGGTTTATACGGTTCTGAACAAACTGATGCCGGATACCGCCCCCATTCAGGCGGGCAAATAGACCTGAAGGGCTGGTTCACGTGGCCGCGGGGTGTGACATCCTGACTTCGCTGGAGTTTCTCTGATCCCGGGCGCTTTCGGCGCCGTATTCTTGTCGTGTCTGCGGAGCCACAAGGTCGGTGGCGACACCGAAAATGCTGACCGTACGGCACAGCTGCCGGGCACGACTCCGCCAGCTTCTGGGGCCTTCCCAGACGGGATAGACGGGAGGCAGAGCGGCGCCCATGCGATCCGCCAGTTGGGCGCGAGCATATGTCGGTTGCGAAGACGCCGGAGCGGCGTATCCTACCCCGTCTCTTGAGCCCGAGTGAGGGCTGACGATCTCTCCCGCGCGGCGGATGGCGCCGCGGAAGGACGATGCATGGCGACACCTCCCACGGCACTTCCCGTGCGGCGGTCATTCGGCCAGACGATGCGGAAGGATGCCTGGTGGATCCAGCCGCTTGTCGTGTTCACGGTCTTTACCGGCTTCATCATCTACAGCACGTGGGCTGCGTTCCAGGGCACGTTCTACTGGCACGAGAACCTTCTTTCGCCGTTTTATTCACCGGAGATCTGGGGCGCTTCCGAGCACGCGCTCATGGAACGCTCGGGTGCACCGGGCTGGTGGCCGGGGTTCCTCCCCTATTCACCCGCGTTCCTGATCCTCTGGGCTCCGGTCAGCTTCCGTCTGACCTGTTACTACTACCGTGGTGCCTACTACAAGGCGTACTGGCCGGGTCCGCCGTCGTGCAGTGTCGGAACGCCGAGAAAAGAGTACATGGGTGAGCGGAAGTTTCCGCTGATCATTCAGAACCTGCACCGCTACGCGTTACCGTTTGCGCTGCTGCTGCTCGTCTTCCTCACATACGACGCATGGACCGCGCTCTGGTTCGACGATGGCAGCGGAGGGAAGGAATTCGGAATGAGCGTAGGTACCATCGTCCTGACGCTCAACGTCATCTTTCTCTCGGGATACACCTTCGGCTGCCACTCTCTGCGGCACCTCGTCGGCGGCGGTATCGACATTCTATCGCGTCGCCCGATCCGCAAGACCGCCTACGAGTGCGTCTCGTGCCTCAACGCACGCCACATGGCGTGGGCGTGGACGAGCCTGCTCTGGGTCGCGTTCTCCGACATTTACGTCCGGCTCTGCGCGATGGGTATCTGGACCAACGTGAGGTTCTTCTGATGTCGGCGTACCAGGAATTCGAGCACGACGTGCTCGTCATCGGAGCCGGCGGTGCGGGTCTGCGTGCTGCGATCGAGGCAGCTGCCGCCGGCGTGAATGTCGGGCTGGTCTGCAAGTCGCTCCTCGGAAAGGCGCACACCGTGATGGCCGAGGGTGGCATGGCGGCGTCGATGGGCAATGTCGACGAACGAGACGGCTGGAAGACGCATTTCGCCGATACCATGCGTGGGGGGCAGTACCTCAACAGCTGGCGGATGGCGGAGTTGCACGCGAAGGAGTCGCCCGAGCGAGCCCGTGAACTCGAGAAGTGGGGAGCCCTCTTCGACCGCACGCCGGACGGAAAGATTCTGCAGCGCAACTTCGGAGGACACAAATACCCGCGGCTCGCGCACGTCGGTGACCGTACCGGTCTCGAGATGATTCGGACCCTGCAGGATCACGGGATCCACCAGGGCATCGATGTCCACATGGAAGTCACAGTGACGCGACTGCTCAAGGACGGTGAGCGGTGCGTCGGAGCGTTCGGATACGATCGCGAGCAGGGCCGTTTCCGGATCTTCAAGGCGAAGGCGGTCGTTCTCGCGACCGGTGGCCTCGGTCGGGCGTACCTCGTGACCAGCAACAGCTGGGAAGGTACGGGCGACGGGCATTCGCTCGCGTATCACGCCGGTGCCGAGATGCGAGACATGGAGTTCATCCAGTTCCACCCGACCGGAATGATCTGGCCGCCGAGCGTCCGGGGTATCCTCGTGACCGAGGGTGTCCGCGGTGAGGGTGGGATTCTGAGGAACAGCAAGGGTGAGCGCTTCATGTTCGAGGACATCCCGCCTCTGTACATCGATCAGACCGCCGACAACCCCGAGGAAGGGTGGCGATACGTTACCGGCGATCGGGACGCGCGCCGCCCCCCCGAGCTCCTCACCCGTGACCACGTCGCGCGAAAGATCGTGAAGGAAGTCCAGGAGGGGCGGGGAAGCCCTCATGGTGGTGCCTTCCTCGACATCTCCTGGATCAAGGAGCACATCAAGGACTCCGAGGGGCATATCAAGAAGAAGCTTCCGAGCATGTACCATCAGTTCAAAGAGCTGGCGGGCATCGACATCACGAAAGAGCCGATGGAGGTTGGACCGACCACGCATTACGCGATGGGGGGAGTCGCGGTCGACGCCGACACGCAGATGACCACGACCGTGCCTGGCCTGTTCGCGGCCGGAGAGGTCGGTGGCGGTCTGCACGGTGCGAATCGACTCGGAGGCAACTCGCTTTCCGATCTGGTCGTCTTCGGCCAGCGAGCGGGCGAATACGCCGCGAAGTTCGCGAAGGACAACCCGAACTACACGGTGTCGGAGGCCGAGATTGAGGAGGCCGCGACCGAGGCGCTCGCGCCGCTCGAGAGGGGTGTCACGTCGGTGAATCCGTTCCAGCTGCAGTTCGAGCTTCAAACCATGATGCAGAACAAGGTTGGGATCGCGCGGGAGGAGGAAGGGCTCTCGGAGGCCCTCGGCTCCATCGGAGAGATCGCGGGCCAACTCGCCGATGTGGGCGCAGGAGGCAACCGCTGGTACAACCCCGGGTGGCACACGGCGCTCGACCTGAAGCACCTCCTCACTGTCTCCGAAGCCATCGCGCTGTCGGCTCGGGAAAGGAAGGAGAGCCGAGGCGCGCACTCGCGGCTGGATCACCTGGACAAGGACAAGGCGTGGTCGACGTTCAACCACGTCGTTCGCAAAGGGCCCGATGGCGAGATGATCATCGAGCGTCGCGATATTCCCCCGATCCGTCAGGAACTGCAGGACATCCTCGAGGAGGAAGGCTGATGAAGTCTGCGACGTTCAAGGTCTGGCGTGGCGACCAGGAAGGCGGCGACTTCGAGACGTACGATGTCGACCTGGAGCCCGGATACGTCGTTCTCGACGCAATTCACAAGATCCAGGCGGAGCAGGCGACGGATCTGGCGTGCCGCTGGAACTGCAAGGCGGGCAAGTGTGGATCGTGCTCCGCCGAGGTGAACGGTTCACCCCGGCTCATGTGCATGACGCGCGTCGAAGACGTGGCCGGAGACGGACCCATTACCGTCGAGCCGATGCGCGCCTTCCCGGTGCTCAAGGATCTGGTGACCGACGTCTCGTGGAACTACGAGGTGAAGGCATCCATCCAGCCGGTGACGCCCCGTGAGCCGGACTTCGAGGACGGCTCATGGGAGATGCAACAGTACGACGTCGAGCGCCCGCAGGAGTTCCGGAAGTGCATCGAGTGCTTCTTGTGCCAGAACGTATGTCACGTGCTGCGCGACCATCAGATGCACGCGGAGTTCGCAGGGCCTCGGCACTTCGTCTTCGCGGCACAGGCCGAGATGAATCCCATCGATGTCGGGGATCGCGTGGCCCAGCTCCGGGACGATCTGGGAATCGGCTACTGCAACATCACCAAGTGCTGCACGAACGTGTGCCCCGAGGGCATCACGATCACCGACAACGCGATCATTCCGCTCAAGGAACGTGTCGTCGACCGATCGTACGACCCGATCGCGAAGATCGCTCGTTCCGTATTTGGCGGTGCCGACGACGACTGACAGCTACGGCATGTTCGAACTGAAAAAGCTCTCGCCGGAGGCATTGGACGGTGCCCGTGACAAGGCGGCCCAGTACCGGCTGCTGAATCACCCTTTTCTGGCTGAGAGCATCTGTCGGGACATCCTCGAGGTGAATCCGGACGACCAGGGCACGTTGGTGACCCTGTGCCTGACGTTGTGCGACCAGTTCGGGGTGGAAGGGGGCGCGACCGTGCGTACGGCCATGGATATCGTCGAGCAGCTCGATGGCGATTACGACCGGATGTACTACAGCGGCATGGTGGCCGAGCGCATGGCCTTCTCCATCCTGCGACGAGGGGGGATGGCTGCCGGTGAAGTTGCATACGACTGGTTCGTGAAGGCGATGAGGCACTTCGAGGCCGCTGAGGCGATCCGGCCTCCGGGCAATGACGACGCGATCCTGCGCTGGAATACGTGCGCCCGGGTGATGAACGCCCGGGCGGATGTCCGACTCGGGCACGAAGAGGCCGGCCGGTCGATGCTGGAGTAGCCGACGCTCTTTTGGCCTCTGCCTCAGAGGGATCTCAGCTGCCAGCCGCGGGTCGACCGAACGTCGAGTCTGCCCGCGATTCGTGAGTAACCGCTCGGTGAGTTGGGCGGGTGGCCCGGTGCGTGGTTCGTCTAAGATACCTTACCAGTCGGGTTAGGGTTCTCGACGAAGGTGCTCATCTCCTGACGAGGCCTCGGGATCCCCGCTATCTCGAAGGGTAGTCTGTCGACCCTCTGGAACTGCGAGTTACACGAATGACGATCTTTAGTGATCGGAATATCCTGGCCGCCACAGCGGTAAGGTCCGCCTCTTACGTGATCTCGTCGCATACATGATCCGATGTGTATCCGTGCGTTTTGCCGCACGGCCGACATCGAGAGTGCCGTTAAGGACCTGACTGGTGTGGCAGCTCAGGACATTCCATCCATTCGCTTGAGCTTAACTCAGGGAATCTTGGTCCTTTATCCCCTCATTCCTCCACACAGGTGGATCCTCGGGCAACTCGTGCACTACCGACTCTGAGGAAGGCACGCTGTCAGAATCTGGGGAGGGCATGCTGTCAGACAGCATGTCGTAGACCTTTGCCACTGCCATCCAACCGACGAAGATAATGATCGCGCTGATAATGCCAGCATCTACACGGCGCGTGCCATTCAGAACGTACAGGACGTCAACTAACAGAATCTGAGGGACAGCTACTGCGAGCGCTGCCTTCATCGAATCCTGCATGTGCTGTGCAACCCAGTCATAGAAGGCTACTTGGAGAGCGACAGCGACAAGGAGGCCTCCAGGGCTGGGTAGAATCGGATCTCCCGGAAGATCTCTTGCCATAGCGGGATCGAAAAAGTAGGTGACGCCAACGTAGAAAACGCCCAGGGCAACGGCGTACGCACCGAGAAACCTCTTCATGCGACCACTCCTTGCTGTAGGTAGGTGCAAATGAGACTCGCTTCCAACCTTTGGAACGCACAGCAAATGCGCAAGACACTAACGGTCAGTACATTTGAGCGGAGGACGCGTCTGAGGTCGTAGAGGCTTAGGGTAGCAACCGAGGTCATCGCGGCTAGAGTGCGTCTCTGCCGAGAGGAATCCTGGAAAGATCAGTAAATGGCTGCCCATCGTCACGCAGTCATCGAAACGGCGGGAACAGAAATCATGAAGACTGAGATGACTTTGCTACGGTCATGGCGGCTATTCGTACTCTTGACACTAATCCCGTCTCTAGGAGGATGCGGCCTTCTATTGATTGACGGACCTCCTGTGGGCTGGAGGGGCATTGAGGACCCTGACCGACTTGAAGCAGTAGCACTTCTAAGTCCATGCACATCCGGGAAAGCCCTTGTGATTGCGGATGGCGCTTACGCCGCTGTGGTCGGCTCCACGTTGTTGTACGAATTGTCTGAGGACCCTCGCCCTAGCTCCGCGGAAGTTATCCACGGCGTGCTGGCCCTCGGGACGTGGAGCTACTCAGCTTGGTCGGGCAACCAAAAGGTCAACGATTGTAGTGCCTTCAATTCCCATGTGTACCAACATTTACAGAGCACGGTAGATGGACAGGCCCAGAGTGCTAGCGGTTGGAAGCCTCGTTAGGCAGTAAAGCCAGAGAAAGGCTCAGGAACCAAGCTGAGCCTGCTCCCCCTTTGAGTGTCTCAAAGTGTGCGAAGCATCTCAATCCGCACGAGATGAAGCGAGACCCGGCAGGCGTTTGTTAGGGGGATCCTTACCTCAGGCGTCAAGCGAGACCGCGGGTTACGCGAGTGGGACCCTCGAGGATGCCGAAGTCTTTGACCGAGGCGTTCACGAAGTTGGGGTTCCCCGCAACAGCGGCGAATACCTCTCCGGACGTGTAGGCATCACATGCAGCCTTGTCCTGGAAGGTGTAGACGCCGCCGTAGGTGTTGCTCTCTGGATCAGAGAGCCAAACCTTCGCGATCAACCCCGGGATGGCAGCGAACGTGTCTGCTAGTCCGTCACACGCTTCACTGAACTGAGCGTGATCGATGCCTTCGAGATTGAAATTGACGATCAGGACATGCATAGAAACCAACTTTTGGTAGAGGTGGGATGAGCGATCGGTAACTGCAAAGTGTGAATCTTCGTCAGGTGCATCGTGCCATTGGCGCTCTCCATTGAAGAAGAACTGAAGGTGCAAATACGGTGCAGGGCTGCTGGAGCGTTGAAGAGCGTAACCCTCAGATTGGGTTTCGCAACATATTCGTTGTCACGATGCAGACCAGCGTCCCGGAAGTGAATACGATTCAGACGATTGGCATGCTGGGCCGGTAGTCGAATATGCCTGTAATCGTCGCCAATTCTCTGGCCGGCGCCAGGAAACAGCGCACCCAGGGCTCGCTGCCTCTCAGACCGGACGGTAACATCTTGGCCCAGAATCTTCGCTGATCTCAGTCTCTCGGACGGAGCATAATGTCAAAAGATCCACGCACGGTTCGGTCTATACTGAATACTGGCTCAGGCGACGCGCCAGCGATTGGAGCTCCCGATCGAGTCGCGCTCGACTACGCCGGTCTGCGCGCGCACGCGGATCGAACGGTCAAGCGTCTGAATGAGCTCGGTCTGGGCCGAGGGGATCGAGTCGCGATCGTTCTGCAGAATGGCCCTGAGATGGCTTCTGCGTTCATCTCGTTGGCCTGCGGCGTGACGACTGCGCCGCTGAATCCCGGGTACCGGCGAAAAGAGTACGACTTTTACCTTGAGGATCTGGGAGCCAAGGCCCTGGTCGTGGAGGAGGACAGTGAGTCCGAAGCGATCGACGCGGCCCGAGCGTTGGGAGCGACGATTATCCGACTGCGCGTCCCCGATGGAGCCCCCGCCGGGATCTTTGACCTGGAACCCGAAGGCAAGCCCAGTGGTTCTCCGGCACAGCGCGGACCTGCGGAAGCTGACGACGTCGCACTGGTGCTGCACACCTCCGGCACGACATCAAGACCGAAGATCGTTCCACTGTTGCATCGCAACATATGTGCGTCTGCGGCCAATATCCGCGGTACGCTGCAATTGGAGCCCGGTGACACGTGCCTCAATGTTATGCCGCTCTTTCACATCCATGGCCTCATGGCACCGGTCCTGTCATCGCTGTCCACCGGATCCACGGTCGTGTGCACACCTGGTTTCAATGCCCTGAAGTTCTATGGCTGGATGGACGCGGTCCGTCCGTCGTGGTATTCGGCCGTACCCACCATGCATCAGGCGATTCTCGCTCGAGCCCCTCGTAACGAGGAGGCGGTCGCGCGCGCGAGGCAAAGTCTTCGGCTCATCCGCTCGTCCTCGTCCTCACTCCCGCCACAGGTACTGGGCGAACTGGAAGAGATGTTTGGTGTCCCGGTCGTCGAGGCGTATGCGATGACCGAGGCTTCGCATCAAATGACCTGCAATCAGCTTCCGCCAGGACTGCGAAAGGCGGGCACCGTGGGGTGCGCGTCGGGGCCGGAGGTTGCCATCATGGACGATGACGGCAATCTGCTGGAGGTGGGGCAAGTGGGTGAGATCGTGATCCGGGGCCCCAATGTTACGCCGGGTTATGAGAACAACCCGGAGGCGAACGAGAAGGCCTTCACCAACGGGTGGTTCAGGACGGGCGACCAGGGTGCGATGGACGACGATGGCTATTTTTCGCTCACAGGCCGCCTGAAAGAGATCATCAACCGCGGCGGAGAAAAGATCTCGCCCAAGGAAGTCGACGTCGTGCTCATGGACCACCCTGCGATCCAGCAGGTGGTGACCTTCTCGGTCCCGCACGATAAGCTTGGAGAGGAGGTCGCTGCGGCGGTTGTGCTGCGTGAGGGGACGGAAACGACTACCGCGGATATTCGAGACTTTGCCGCCACCCGGCTGGCTGACTTCAAGGTGCCCCGAACCGTTTTGATCATGGACGAGATTCCAAAAGGACCGACTGGGAAGCTCCGCCGTATCGGTCTCGCAGAGCAACTCGGAATCGCGTGAAGATCTGCATCTACGGAGCGGGGGCGATCGGTGGGTTCCTCGGGGTCCAGCTGTCACTCGCGGGTGAAGATGTCACACTGATTGCACGCGGCCCCCATTTGGAGGCGATGCAGAAGAACGGGGTTCGTTTGCGCATCGGCGGCGAAGAACGAATCGCTCACCCGCGGTGCACTAGTGATCCGACAGAGGTCGGTGAGCAGGATTTCGTGATCGTCACACTTAAGGCGCACTCTGCTCCGACAGTCGTAGATGCGATGCAGCCGCTCCTCGGACCGGAAACGGCTGTGGTAAGCGCCGTCAACGGGGTCCCATGGTGGTACTTCCATCGACTGGAGGGTCCCTGGGAAGGGACGAGGCTCGCAAGTGTCGATCCCGACGACGTCCAGTGGGACGGGATCGGGCCGGAGCGCGCGATCGGATGCGTAGTCTATCCGGCGACCGAGGTGCTAGAGCCGGGCGTCATCCAGCACCTCGATGGTGATCGATTCACATTGGGGGAGCCGAGCGGTGACAAGACGGAGCGCGTCCTCGCCCTTGCTCGTGCGCTGAAGGGCGCTGGATTCCGGGCCCCAGTCCGGCGCATCCGCGACGATCTCTGGGTCAAGTTGTGGGGCAACCTCTGCTTCAATCCCATCAGTGCCCTGACACTGGAAACTCTGGACACGGTCGCGACTGATCCCGGTACGCGCGCCGTATCCCGAGCCATGATGCTCGAGGCGCAGGCGATCGGGGAGAAGCTCGGGGTTCGCTTCTCGATCGACGTGGACAAGCGCATTGATGGAGCCGCGGCAATTGGTGCGCACCGAACGTCGATGCTCCAGGATCTCGAGCGTGGACGTGCAATGGAGATCGACGCCCTTGTGACGGCCGTCCAGGAGATGGGCCGTCTCGTCGACGAACCGACACCCACGATCGACACTGTTCTGGCCCTTGTGCAGCAGCGGGCTCGGGTTGCGGGGGCCTACCTGTAGCCGGGAGTTCCGCTCAAGCCCGTCAGCCTGCGAAGTAACGCACCCAGATCGTCCAGTAGATCGAGATGCCGGTGAGACCGGTAAAGACCGCGAGACTCGTCCAGCCGAAACCACGCGCAAACGCAGACGGATAGAAGGCTTTGTCGTCCTTGGGGATGACCGTCAAGCAATACCAGAAATTCAGAAAGAAGATCACGGGCGCGACGAAGGCAGCGAGTGCTGACGCGACGAGGACGAGAAACACCGGACGCGGCAGTCCCCAGATGATCGCCACAGAGGCGACCAGCGAGTAGAACATGGTCGCCCGGTAGATGTTGTACTCCGAATACCAGGTGCTCCGGTGCTCCGGTGGGAGACTCTCGACATCGATACCGGTCAGGCGCGCAGTTCCGCGAAAGAGGTTTCGGGAGCATGCTCCTACGATCCGTGGCCAGCCGTCGAAATAGTTGAATGCCGTCGAGAACGTGGCCGCGAAGGCACCGAGCATAAAGACCACAGCCATCGGCCCGGAAAGATTCGCCGTGAAGATGCGTACGATGTCGCCCATGACCCCGCGACCCTGTAGTTCGCTGGGATAGATTCGCACCGCTGCGAGCAGGACGAAGATCACCGCGAGAACGAAAGAGACGATGTACCCCTGCCGGAAATCCCACGTGCCGATCTTGAACCAGCGGCGGCAGTAGTCAGACGCGTTCTGAGGCAGCACAGATGTATCGACCGCCAGGTCCGTCTTGCGAGGGGTGAACGGGTCAAACGGAGTCGCGAGTCCCATGATCTCGAGTCGTTCACGGATCTTGCTCATCCCCTTCTTCTTTGCCTTCCCCCACTCCGACGCTTGAAGAGAGACATCGATACCCGTCGGCAGCAGGCCGAGGAACGCGGCAATGATCAGCCATGACCCATTGTCACCGACGGCGGGAGCCGGAACTTCGAAGATGAAGAAACTCGCCATTGCCGAGATCGGGGACGGCTCCGCGATGAAGACCGCCAGGGTCGAAATGACGAGGATCGCGGCAAGCCCCTTGGCCGCTATTTCGACCGCCTGATAGCGGCCGCGCAAAATGATAGCCACCGCCACCAGAGCGAGTCCCAGGCCGTATTGAGGAAGGGTGAAGGGGAGGCCGATCACCTCGCTACCCACCCAGTACGCGACGGCCGCTGCCGCAATCAGACGCCCGGCCTGACCTACCGCACACTGAATGAGCGTCGTGATCATGACGTACCACAACGGCCACTTCTTCCAGGCCGTACTGTACGCCTCGATCATGCTCTTGCCGGTCGCATTCGTGAACCGGAAGGCCATCTCGAACCCGTAATACTTGAAGATGTAGGCCACAGGCAGGCACCATAGCAGTGCGTAGCCAAAGCGCCCGCCAGCTGTGGGGGCCGTCACGAGATGGCTCGTTCCGATCCCTGTCATCATAAGGATCACACCTGGACCGAAGTGGCTCATCAGGCCACGCAGTGTCAGATCTGGCATTTCCAGGTCAGCGAAGGTCGCTTCGGACGTGCTGCCTGGTTGGGTCGAAGTGAATCCGATCTCGGGAGAGTCGTTTCGGTCGGCGCTCATGAGCACCCTGAGTGTTGGATGTTGATTGCGGCCACAGCGTGAACGTGTAGCGGTAAAGCTGCGCGCGCCTGTGGCTTGACGCAAAAGGTCGCTCGATCGGTTCGACCGTGCATTCCGATCGGGCCCGCCCTTTATGTGCTATGCTCTTTGCGAGTACGGGGGCGGCATGCGGGCCGATTCCGTTCAAAACCTTCGCATCTGCTTGAGGCGGGATGAAACGACTTAGAACTACCCTGTTATTTTGCCTAGGCATCCTCGGGTTACCGGCGTGCGCTGACTCGGCAGCAGACCCGCCCTTGAACGTCGTCGTGGTTCTGATCGACGATATGGGCTGGATGGACACCGGGGTCTACGGGAGTGGTTTTTACGAAACGCCGAATATCGATCGTCTGGCGGCAGAAGGAGCCCGTTTCACTCAGTTCTATACGGCCAGTTCAGTGTGCTCGCCGACGCGTGCGAGCATCATGACAGGTAAGCATCCGGCCCGGCTGGACATCACCAACTGGATCGGCGGGGAGCAGAACGGGCTACTCAACCAGGCGGTCTACCTTCGTCAGCTTCCCGAGAGTGAGACCACGTTCGGCGAGGCCTTTTCGGATGCAGGGTACCGGACTGGTTACATCGGCAAGTGGCATCTCGGCCCAGACGGACATCTTCCGGACAGTCAGGGGTTCCAGTTCAGTTTTGCGGTGAACCATGCGGGTCAGCCGGCCTCGTATTTTCCGCCGTACGCGCGCTCAACCGAGTCACCGACTGACGTTCCCGATCTGTTCGGGGATCCGGAGAATTCCTACCTGACGGACCGGCTGACGGACGCTTCACTCGATTTCATCGAGGACAATCGCGAGAGACCTTTCCTGCTGGTGTTGTCACATTACGCCGTCCACACCCCGCTTCAGGCACCCCAGGAGGAGGTCGAGCGCTACGAAGAAAAGGCCGCGGAGCTCGGGCCGGAGCTCGAGGAGCATTACGAAGCTGAGCGGGAGGCGGAAACCAAGCTCCGGCAGGACCACCCAACCTATGCGGCGATGATCGCGTCGACGGACCGGAGCATAGGTCGAATTCTCGATAAGTTGGTCGAGCTTGGATTGGATGAGCACACGGCTGTGGTCTTCCTTTCTGATAACGGAGGCTTGAGCACACTCATGCGACGGAGCCCCAACCAGGCCACGGCGAACGTGCCGCTGAGAGCCGGAAAGGGGTGGTTGTACGAGGGGGGAATCCGCGCTCCGCTGATCGTGCGTTGGCCGGGTGTGATTTCGGCTGGCACCGTGGTGTCTGCCCCTGCGACCAGCAATGACGTGTTCCCGACACTTCTGGCGCTCGCTGGGTTGCCCGCACGTCCTCAGGATCACGTCGATGGAGTATCACTGCTCGGTGCGATCCAGGAGGATGCAGGAGAGATCCACGATGCCCTCTATTGGCACTTCCCCCACTATCATGGGTCAGGTAACCGACCGGGAGGAGCTGTTCGAATCGGGGACCTGAAGTTGATCGAATGGTTCGAGGACGACGCGGTGGAACTGTACGATCTCTCTGTTGACTTGAGTGAACGTCGAGACCTGTCGAAGGAGCGGCCAGAGGACACTGCCCGGCTCCTGAGTGCCCTCCGTAGTTGGAGGCGGGAGGTCGACGCGAAGATGCCCACGGGGCGCTGATGACCTCGTCTCTCAGGATTTTCCTGATCGCTGCTGCTGTGGTTGCGATCACGAATCACGGCGTCGCAGGTCAGACCGGCTCCGCGCCGATCGCACGTTTCGAATTCGATGGAACCGCAGGATCATCCGTGGGCACGCCCGTGAAGGCAGTCGAGTCCGGACCGATGAGCTACGGGGATGGGATCGGCGGCGGGGCACTGACGCTCGGGCCAGGTAGCGTTCTCACGTTGCCGACGGAGCTGGGGAATTTCGGAAGTGGCGCCGACTTCTCACTGCGGTTCTGGATCAGGACGGAGGCAGATGTTGATCGGCGCTTCGTCGTCCTGTCGCATAAGGAGCTTGAAGACAACAGCCTGGCTTCGCAGAAGAACGCAGGCTGGGTCTTCTATGTTTCGGATGGCACGTGGGCGTGGAATGTCGGTTCAGGTGAACGACGCCTCACGTACGAACGAGAAAACGGCGACCGAATGCCGATAAACGACGGTCGCTGGCACCAGCTGGCGATGACGTACAGCGAGGAACTCTCGCAGATACGGCTGTTCTACGACGGCGTGAACTGGGTCACGTACAACGTCACTGACGCGAATGGCTTCGACTTCACGAGTCAGTCTCCCCTGACCATCGGCTGGGACGGTGTGGCGACCGAGTCGGACCGTGAGCTGCTGCCCCTCATCGTACTGGGCTCGGAGCAACTCCAGACGTTCATCGATGCGTTCAATGCGCTGGGCGAACGCCCCATAGAGTCCGATGAGTTCCTGCGGGTCATCGTCGACCCTCGCGAGGTCTTCGAGGAACGGGCTGGTCGGGAGGTCGATGACGAAGCCTGGGCCCCCGTAGCGGCTGCGGAGGCGGTATTGATGGACAATCCGTACACGACCCACCAGGCGCTCGAGTTCATGGAGGCGGCTCACCTCTCGCGGATCTACACGCTCATCGACGGCAAGGTGGTCATCCGGCGGGACGTGGCCGCTCGGTATGCGGCGCGCGAGAGGCTTTCCAACCCGGACTTCGAGATCGACGAGTTGGCGATCTGGGATCGAGTGTTGTCACCGAGCGAGGTGCGGGACTCGTATGCGGAGCACTTCGATCCGAGCGACGTGCCGCTCACCGAGGAGCGCGCTGCCATGACCGCGGCTGCGTGGAACATCTGGCACGGTGGGCAACATTTCACGCTCGAGGCGGACGGATGGGATTCCCGCAAACGGGTCGCGGAGATGATTGCCGATGAAGCGGTCGATCTGGTGATGATGCAGGAGACCTACTCCTCCGGAGACTTCATCGCCGCGGAACTCGGCTATTACTTCGCAACCACGGTCGACTGGGACTACCTCAATCAGGGCGCCAACATCTCCATACTGAGTCGCTACCCGATCACGGAGGTGCATGTCCCGGAGTCCTCTCCGTTCAACAACGTCGGTGCACGCGTCCAAGTCAGTGCGAGTCAGGACCTGTATGTCATGTCCAATTGGTACGGGATGGACCGATTCCCAGATGTCTTCGACTTCCATGCGAGCCGCTTCGCAGGATCGGACACGATACCTGTGCTGTTCGGGGGCGACTTCAATGCGGTTCCGCATACAGATGGTGGGGAGAGCCCCGCTTCCGTCACGTTGACCGAGGCGGGATTCACGGATGCGTTCCGGAGCGCTCGTCCCCATGTCGATGATTGGCCCGGAGCTACACACACGAGCGGTCGAAGGATCGACCAGCTGTACTTCAAGGGTGCGGGGCTCAGGAACACGGCGACGCGTGTCCTTTCTACATGGGATTCAGGCTTTCCGTCGGACCACTACATGATTCGAGCGGACTTTCAACTGACGTATCGCACTCGCGGACGCTGATCTTCAGGGGCACAGCGAGTCCTGCCTGGACTCGGTTGACGACGTCCACAATCGCGCCAGGTGAGGCCGATGGTGCACGAAGTTGCGGCACGCACTTGCCCATGACCGTATCGTACCGTCGCTTCAGCGAAGCCTGCGACTTACCGGAGATCGTTCGATGTCTTCTGCGTCCGACCACGAACTCGGTATGGGTCGATCCATACCTCGCCGCGATTTCGTCAGCGGTGTAGGTGTAGCGCTCACGGGCTCCATGTTTCCGCTTGGGTCCGCCGGTTCACTCGCTTCCTTGGTCGAAAGACGTCAGGAATCGATCGATCCTCCCGCGCGCTCGGGTATGCGGGGCACGCATGACGGGTCCTGGGAGACCGCGCACGGGCTTGTCCGCGGTGAGACATGGGATCGGGCTCGCGACACAGGTGAGGCGTACGACCTGATTGTGGTAGGGGGGGGCATCAGTGGTCTATCCGCTGCGCACTTCTTCCGCCGTCAGGTCGGTGGCCCGAACGCTCGCATCCTCGTGCTCGACAACCACGACGACTTTGGGGGGCACGCGAAACGCAACGAATTCCGTCACGACGGGCGCCTGTATCTGGTCAACGGAGGCACGCTGAACGTGGAGGCGCCTTCGCAGTATAGCCCTGAGGCAGCCGGGTTGTTGTGGGATCTGGGGATCGACCAGACACGCTACTGGGAAGGGACGGAATCTGTGCGTCGGCGCTACGCCGAACTTGGGCTTTCCCATGGGTACTTCTTCGATCGTGAGAACTTCGGTGAAGACCGTCTCGTGTCGGGATGGGGAAGGGGATCGTGGGCCGAGCTTGCTGCCAGGACACCACTCTCGGACGGCGCTCAGGGAGATCTGGTTCGGCTGTACGAAGGCCGTGATCTGGTCGATCCGTGGCCAGGCCTGACCTCTGACGAGAAGAAGTCCCGCCTGGCGCGAACGAGTTATCGTGATTGGCTCGTCAACGTGCTCGGAATGGATCCGGCCGTGGCTCTGATGCAGGATTCGTCCGGACACCTGTTCGTTACCGGAGCCGACGCGGTCCCTGCGGTCTATGCCTGGGAAATGGGGTACCCGGGCTTCGTGCATCTGGGCCTCGAGCCCACGCCTCCACAGCGTCTCATCAACGAGCCGGGGGGCTCGCATGGCCGTGAGAATATGGCCCGCGCTGGAGCGGGCCGACCCACCATGTATTTCCCGGACGGGAATGCCACGATCACGCGACTCCTCGTTCGCTCGCTGATTCCAGACGCGATGCCTGGTGCGTCGATGGAAGACGTCGTGCTCGCTCGTGCCGCATACGATCGCTTGGACCGTGCGGACTCGATGGCGCGGATCCGACTGGGGTCGACCGTGGTCGGTGTGCGTCATCTCGGCGATCCCGATACGGCTCGTGAGGTCGAAGTGACCTATGTGCGTGATGGAGCAGCGCATCGAGTTCGGGCACGCGGCGTGGTGCTGGCGTGCTGGCATCAGATCATACCCTGGCTCTGCCCCGAACTCCCCGACACGCAGCAGGAGGCGCTTCGCTACGGAGAGAAAGCGCCGCTCGTATACACCAACGTTTTTCTTCGTCATTGGCAGCCGCTCGTGAGCGCGGGCATATCAGGCGCGTCCGCTCCCGGCTCCTACCACCAGAGCCTCGGACTGTCTACTTCCTTGCGCATGGGCGGGTACACGTCGGGGCAGAATCCCGATGAGCCGGCAATTCTGCGTCTGTCCCGTTACCTGTACGAGCCCGGGCACTCCCGACGCGAACAGCACCGTCGGGGTCGCCGAGAGCTCCAGCGCACATCCTTTGAGACCTTCGAGCACAACATCCGTGACCAGATGGCTCGGATGTTCGGAGGGCATGGCTTCGATCCCGCAGATGACATTCTGGGGATCACGGTGAATCGATGGCCGCACGGGTACAGCTACTCGTACAACCCACTCTTCGAGGACCCACGGTGGGCGTTTGGTACGCCGGATGACCGGCCGTGCGTTGTTGCGAGGCAGCCGTTTGGGCGGATCACCATCGCCAACGCGGATGCGGCAGCCAGCCCACACAGTGACGCCGCGATCAACGAAGCGTATCGAGCCGTTAAGGAACTGAGGGAAAGGCTGGGCTAGACGCCCGAGATCCGACGGCCGAGGAAGTAGACGCCTGCACCGAGAGTCAGTGTCCCGAGGGCAGCACCCGTGGGGACCGGAGCCTCCACCAGCCCGTTGACCCACGCGGCGAGTGTGATCGCGATGAAGACGATCGCCGGTACAGGGTGAAGCGGTGTTCGGAATATCGTATTTGCGGCAGCGTGCCCTCGTCGCCGGGCCACGAAGAGCGTCCCGATGGTGAGGGCGTTGAACAGCAACAGGGAAGACCCGATGTAAATCAGTAGGGCCGAGAAGGCGCCGGTCAGGGCGAGCAATGCGGCGAGGATGCCTTGGGCCAGTATGGCCGCGACCGGTGCCACCCCGCGCTCGGAGATGTGCCCCATGAAGCGCGGGGCGACGCCGTCACGGGCCATCGCGAAATAGATTCGCGGGCCGACTGCGGTCATCGCACTAACCGACCCAAACATCGCGAGTGCGATGACGGCGCTCACGGTCCGGGCGCCTCCCGGTCCGAACAGGCGTTCCGCAGCCACAGCGCCGATGGCAATCTCCGACTCCCACTGCGCTTCGGGCAGGGCGTAGAAGAACAGTGCGTTCAGCAGGAGGTAGGCCACGATCACGAAAAGTGTCCCACCCACGATAGCGATCGGTAGATTCCGCCGCGGGTTCCTCACCTCTCCGGCGATGTATGCCGCGGCGTTCCATCCTGCGTACGCATACGTGACTTGCAGCAGCGCCACCCACCAGCTGCTCTCTGGCTCAGCCGCCGCGGTGAGACCAGACCACGCACCATTTCCGCTTGAAAAGCCTGCCAGGAGGAGGATCGCAATGGCGGCGAGAACCAGGCTTGCCAGGGTTGTCTGGAACCCACCACTCCAGCGTACGCCGATGCAGTGGACAGTGGTGAGGGCCAGCACCAGGCTGGCTGCTGCGGCTGAACCTTGCGAAACACCTCCGACCAAGACGGCGTCGGGATCCCAGCTTCCGATGAGCGGCGCGACATAGGCTGTCACCCCGAGTGACGAGGCGGCCACCGCCGCGGAGAAGCCGACTACGAACGACGTCCATCCACTCAGGAAGCCCCAGAGTTGTCCATACCCCTCGGTCAGGAATCGGTACTCGCCGCCCGCGCGAGGCAGGCGCGTAGCAAGCTCGGAGTAGCAGAGCGCACCACAGAGTCCCAGGAGCCCGGCTGCGAGCCAGACCCCGAGGGACGCTAGCGCGCTGCCCGTTGCCACACGGACGAATGCGGGGACGGTGAAGATGCCCGATCCGATCATGTTCGTGACGACGAAGGCGCCCGCTGCGATGGGTCCGAGCGTGCGAACTAGCCCATCGGGATGCGGTCCGTCGGGGGAGGACATCAGCCGGCTACGTCGACGGAGCGATACGCCTCGATGACTGCCCGTTCTCCCTCTTCACCGGGGTGGGCGTTGCCGTGTTCCATTCCGAGGATCCCTCGAAACCCTTTGTCCCAGATGTGCTGGAAGACGTTTTGGTAGTTGATCTCACCCGTCGTCGGTTCTCTACGCCCCGGGTTGTCGCCGATTTGGAAGTAGGCAATTTCGTCCCAAGCCGCATCGATGTTGGGGATGAGGTTCCCTTCGGTGATCTGCTGGTGATAGAGGTCGTCGAGAATCTTGCAGGCAGGGCTGTCCACCGCTCGGCAGATCTGGTAGGCCTGCGGTATTCCCTTGAGAAACAGCCCCGGATGATCTCGTGGGTTGAGGGGCTCCAGCACCATCACCAGCCCGTGCGGCTCCAGAATCGCGGACGCCTGTCGCAAGCTCTCGACGACGTGCGCGGTCTGATAGTCCGGGTGGAGTCTCAGATCTACATGCCCTGGAACGACCGTCATCCACGTCGCATTCACTCGACGCGCGACGTCCACGGACTCTCGGATCTCAGCGAGAAACTCCGCTCTCTTGTCCGGATCGCCCCCCGCGAGATTCGGTTCTGTCCAGTGGATCGTATGAGCGACGAAGACACCCATGCGCATATCGAGGCGGGCCATTTCCGTCGCGATGCGCTCCTGTTCGGCTACGGTGCGGCCCTTCATGCCGTTGTCTTCAAGTGACCGGAATCCCTGGTCAGCCATGAACTGAAGCTGGCCGATGAGATCATCGCCCGCGCTGTGGCGGAACATCCCGAAATGCGGCGCGAAGTCGCATCGGAACGGATCTGCGGCGGATGGCGCAGTCGAAGGGGGTGCTTCAGCACCACGGAGATCCCGGGGGCGAAGTGCGCTGCCCGCGAGAAAGGTCCCGCCGGTAGCCGCTCCCGCGGCTGCCAGGAAGTCACGTCGCTTCATTCTAACTCGCTCATCGTTGAGAAGGTCGGGTCTGTGGTTCGGGGTCGTGCGTCCGTGCCCATGCCCCTTCGGTGCGTTGGATCAGAGCATCCCCCGAGGGCGTGTCCATGATGGACAGGACGGAAGCCAGTACGTCGGCTGATGTGGCAGTCGGTGCCCCGACGGTCACCGTCGGGGCATGGACCACACCGAGTCCGGTACGGGGGTCGACAACGTGTGCGTAGCGAACTCCGTCGACGATGACGTGTCGTTCGACATCGCCCGACGTTGCGACTGCGGAGTGCGCGATTCGCAGAGAATCTCCGCTCGGCAGAGCGATCAGCCATCCGTCCGAGCAGGGTGGTGGGGCACCAGCGGCGATGTCACCTCCGGCGTCCACGAGCGCCGCGTCGATTCCATGTCTCGCCAGGATGTCGAGCACCGCGTCAGCCGCGAAACCTTTGGCGATTCCGCCAAGGTCCAGAGCCATACCGGCGCGATTCAGCTTTACCTGCGGTTCGTACGCATCGACGACGAGTTCCTGGAAGCCGACGGCTTCCCGTGCGTCACGGATTCGTTTGGGGTCGGGCAACTCGGCCCTGCGTGCGGACCAGCGCCAGAGCCTGCTGAGGGGGCCGACGGTGACGTCGAACAGGCCGGATGTTCGTTCGGACCATTGATTCGCTTCAAGGAGAAGCGACCAGAGTTCGGTCGACACGGGGACGTATCGACCGATCGTCGCCCGCTTCGTGAGGCGCGTAACTTCGCTATCGGGCCGATAATCGGAGAAGAGTGAGTCGAGTCGGGCTACGTGGCCGAACGCCTGAGCGGTTGCAGCACGCGCTACATCGGCGTTCTCGGAATAGGCGACGATCCGAAACGTCGTGCCCATGTGCGTTGACTCGGAGGTATGGCGAACCAGCGCTGCCGACTCCTGCGCGTGCCCGGGCGCGCTACCGAACAGGAGCAGCGCAGCAACAGCAGCTCCGAGGCCGTGACCCGGTGAGCGAAGTCGGTCGGAGATCATGCGACGGCGGAGGTACACCGTGCTCGCCTCGACGTCAGAATGCCCGCGTGTAACCCGGGGTCGGAATCGCGTACCGCCCGTCTCCGTCGGGAAGGACCGGGGGTGGCGCGTCCCACGCGTACCGTTCCGGCATCAGACTCAGGTCCGATGCCATTGCCTCGTCCCATTCGACGACGCGGCCGGAATAGGTCGCCATTCGACCGAGGATCGAGGTCATCGTCGCGATCGCTCCGTTCTCGCCGTCGGCGTACTTGAAGCGTCCCGCCGCGACGGCTGCGAACAGCTCGTCGTGCTCGACCTGATAGGGGTTGGGGTCCTCGGAATCGTCGTACTCAAAGAGCGAATGGCCGGATGTCGACACGATCTTGCCGGGCTCCGGAGCACTGCCGTTCGAGCCATGGAAAGCCTCGGTGACGCGATTCATGCATTCGGGCATGTGCCGGCACTGACTGAGTACGGTGGCCCCGGAGTCATACGTGAACTCCACGAAGTGATGATCGAAGATCTCGCCATGATCGATCCCATTGCGGACTTCGCGGCCGCCTTGCCCCTGTGCGCGGGCGGGAGGTCCTCCGAGTACCCAGTTGGCCACGTCGATGTTGTGGATATGCTGCTCGACGATGTGGTCGCCGCACAGCCAGTTGAAGTAGTACCAGTTGCGCATCTGATACTCCATCTCGGTTTGAGCGGGTTGCCGCTCCCGAACCCACACGCCACCGCTGTTCCAGTAGACGCGCCCGAGCGTGATGTCGCCGATCATGCCCGCATGCAGGCGTTGGACCCACTCGCGGTAGATCGTCTGATAGTGGCGCTGGAGGCCAACCACGACGTTGAGTCCCTCGGCCTTGGCCTTGGTGGCGGTTTCGAGCACACGTCGTACTCCGGGCGAGTCCGTCGCGACGGGCTTCTCCATGAAGACGTGCTTTCCCGCGTTCACCGCAGCCTCGAAGTGCATCGGCCGGAAGCCTGGCGGGGTCGCCAGAATGATCACGTCTGCGTGGGGAATCACCTTTTCGTATGCGTCGAAGCCCGAGTACCGGTGCTGCGCAGGTACGTTGATACGAGGGGTGAGGTCCACGTCCTCGTACGTCGTCAGCTCGCGGTAGCTGTTCTCGACCTTGTCGGCGAATGCGTCGCCCATGGCGACGAGCTGGACATCCTGGTCGGTGCTCAGCGCCTGGACTGCCGCACCCGTGCCACGTCCCCCGCACCCGATGAGGCCGACGCGAATCGGATCACGCCCGGAAGGTTGGGCTCGAGCCATTCGAGGTTGCCCCACGAGCGAAAGTCCTCCGATGGTGGCTGTCGAAGTTCGGACGAAATCTCGCCGGTCCATGCATCCTCCTGTGATCAGCAGGTGTGAGTTCAGTCCATCAGTTCGCGCCCAGGATCCCGTCCCAGTACGCGGTAATTTCCGACCCCGATAATGGTCGCGCTGGGCTCACGAGGCGAATGCCGACGTGAGGCGAGTCGGTATTCCACCAACGACTCTTTGGGATTTGCGGGTCTCTGCGTTTCCAAGCCGATGTCTCCTCGAAACGGTCGGCACAGCGCAGGTGGCGCAAGTCGTCGTCGAACGCACCTCCCCGTACGACCCCGCGGCCACGCGTGGAGGTGTCAGGCTCCCTTCTCGTGGTCGGTGCGTCGTCGAGTGACGCGTAGCGGTCGGCGTCGTAGGGATGCAGCGTCCACTCGGCGGCGTTCCCCAGCAGGTCGTAGAGGCCCCAGGAGTTCGGCGCAAGCGTGCCCACGTCTCGGAGGGACCCGTCACTGTTCACCTCGAACCAGGCACGGTCGGACAGCAGGCTCGCGATGGACTCGAGGTCTTCCTGGTACGCTGCACCGAGACCGAATGCGTCCTCGTGCCCGGCGCGACATGCGTATTCCCATTCCATTTCCGTGGGGAGCCGGTACAGCTGACCGGTCTTCTCCGAGAGCCAGCGGGCGAAGTGGAGTGCGGCGGCACGGGTCATCCCGGTCGCGGGCCTGCCCGCTCCGCCCATCCCGTGCGCGGGATCTTCGTAGGGCGGGCTGGGACGTGTGACCGCATCGGCGTCGAACGGGCGGCTCGGGTCCGCACGGATATCGTCATCAAGGCTGCGGTCGCGAAAGACCGAGAATACCTCGTGTGGAACCTCCGTCGTACCCATCCAGAACGGTCCGATGGTCAGCGTGCGCTGCGGTCCTTCGTCTTCGTCTCGACCCGGTTCGTCCGGCGGACTGCCGACTTTGAAGGAGCCGCCCGGGAGCAGGATCAGGTCGAATGATACGGTCGTACCCGGGATCGTCTGGGTCATGTGGTCACCCGACTGAACCGTCTGTGCCGCCGTGAAGGACGGAGGGAAGGATGCGCTGAGCAGACAGAAGAGCACGATCCTCCGGACGGCGAAGGTGTGGTTGGTCGGCTCGGGCTGGGTTCGCATGCGGGCCAATCGATCCAGTCCGACTTCGGGGCGCAATGGAATCGGAAGCATCAACTCGCTTCTGCTCCGTTCGCCTGTACCTTCGGAGTCCGGACTCGAGATGGAGAAGGCACGAACATGTGTAGACGAGTGATGACCCTGCAGATGTGGCGAGGTGTCGCTGCGCTCACACTCTTCATGTCGGTTGGTGCCTGCGCCGATGGTTCTCCGGAGCGCCCGAATATCCTTCTCGTCTTCACGGATGACCACGCGTCTCACGCCGTTTCCGCCTACGGGTCGGTGATCAACGAGACGCCGAACATCGACCGACTGGCGGCCGAAGGCATGCTCTTCGAGAACGCGTTCGTCACCAACTCGATCTGCGCCCCGAGCCGGGCGACGATTCTCACGGGCCAGTACGGGCACTTGAACGGGGTACCGACGAATTACGATACGCTGCACGCGACGACGCTGACCTTTCCGAAGCTGCTGCAGTCCGCCGGTTATCAGACGGCCCTTATCGGCAAATGGCATCTGAAGGTATATCCCGAGGGCTTCGACCACTTCGAAGTGCTTCGAGGGCAGGGGCCATACTACAACCCCATCCTTTTTTCAGCCGACGACAGTGTCTCGTACGAGGGGTATACCACGGACATCATCACCGATCGGACGCTTCGCTGGATGCAGGAGGAGCGCGATGGAGATCGCCCCTTCCTGCTCATGTACCAGCACAAGGCGCCTCATCGGGAGTGGGCGCCGGGGCCGGAGCAGCTGAATCTGTTCGTCGATCAGGAGATCCCCGAGCCGGGCACGCTCTTTGACGATGCGTCCGGACGGACGTCGGCTGCGCTCACTCAGGAGATGACGATCGCTGAGCACATGAGTCCGCGGGACATGAAGTTCGTCGCGCCGGCCAATCTCACGCCCGATCAGCTCGCCACGTGGGACGCGGCGTACGGCCCGAGAAACGAAGCCTTTGAGGCGGCGGAACTCGAGGGTGACGAGCGCACGTCTTGGCAATACCAGCGCTATATCAAGGACTACCTGCGGTCGATCGCGTCCGTCGACGAGAACCTCGGGCGGGTCCTCGACTATCTCGACGCAGAAGGTCTCACGGAGAACACCGTCGTCGTCTACATGTCCGACCAGGGGTTCTTTCTTGGCGATCACGGATGGTACGACAAGCGGTGGATGTATGAGGAGTCGCTGAGGACCCCCCTGATCGTGCGGTGGCCGGCGTCCGTGAACGCGGGTGAGCGCAATGACGCGCTGGTACAGAATCTCGACATCGCGCAAACGTTTCTGGATCTCGCTGATGTGTCGATTCCCGAGTCGATGCAGGGTGCGAGTCTCGTGCCGTTGCTGCGCGGCGAGACGCCACCCGACTGGCGAGACGCGATTTATTACCAGTACTTCGAGTATCCCGGCCCTCACATGGTGCGGAGGCACTACGGCATCCGCACGGGAACGCACAAGCTCATCCATTACTACGAGATCGGGGAGTGGGAGCTCTTTGATCTCGAGGCGGATCCTGACGAGCTGCGCAGCGTGTTCGGGTCCCCGGACTACGCGGAAATTCAGGCTCGTCTGGCGATGCGACTGGATTCGATGCGCACGCATTTCGCCGTGCCAGTCGTGGACCCCGTCCCGTACGAGCGGTGAAGTCGTCGGACAGAGTGTGGCATACCATGACGCCTTTCAGGCGGAGCGGAAGGGTTCGGGACGACGCGATCGTTTGCTGACGAAGAGATGCGCTTCACCGACTTACACGGGTCGGAGGGCGTGTGCCCGGCTTGGGCCACAGGAAGAGGACGAGACCAACACCGACCACTCCGGTCAGCACGACAGGTAGCCCGAAGTTCACGATCAGGATGGGAACCGTGACGGTAACGAACCCTCCTCCGACCATGGGCGAAATCACCAGCGCCTGGGCTGCGAACGCTTGAGCTCCCGTCGTGCGATTCTCCGGGTCGACGACTCGGAGCAGCATGAGCCCGATCGCTGTGACTGCGGTGGCCATCCCGTAGAAGGTGATGGATTGCTCGAACCAATCCTGCTGAATCATTCGGGGAGCGAGCACGAGGAACGCCATCAGGGTCCAGGCGATTCCCGCAAGCATGAGCAACGTGAATGGCACGACGTTCTGCAGAAAGAGGTCGAGCCGGAGGGAGGCGATCGCGGCGACGATCAGCACATCGAGAGAAAGCCCCATGATGCGCTCGAAGGTAGCCCGATCGAAGTAGGTCGCCGCGCCCGCTCGACTGGCACCGAGTTGGATGGCGATCCCGCCGATCATCGCGAGAGGGAATAGAGGAAAGCCGCTCATGGAGGAGTGGAGCGACCGAATTCCCGTCATGAGCAGCCACCCGATCAGGACGGCGACCATCGTCACCGATACGTGCAGCGTGAATGTGTCGATCGCCCCACTTCGGGTCGTATGTGTCGCGGCCGTGGTGCGCTCATCCGAGGGGACCAGCGTGGTCATGTCTCCCATATCAGCAACGTCGCGCGAGGGGTCGAGCTGGTTGGCGTGACCGTGCCGGACACCCCAATGCACGAGCGCGAGGCCGCTTACTACCCCGACGACGATCCCGACCGTGGCCGACATCTGGCCCAAAGCACCGCCGGCCTCGAAGCCGAGGCCCTCGAATACGGGAGTCATGGCGGCGGCAGTTCCGTGCCCCCCGATAAAGCCGACCTCGAGCAGGCTCGCGAACAGCTCGGGAGTGCTGAAGAGAGGCCCGAGCACCAGCCATGTAAGGAGCATCCCTACCGCCAGCTGACCGAGCGCGACGATCGCTGCAAACCGGATCAGCGGTCCCCCGAGGCTCACGAGTTTTCCGGGCGACGGTATCGTCACGCCGAGAAACAGCGCGGCAAAGACGAAGTTGATCAGGATGCCCGGTAAGCCCGACCAGACCGCGACCGTGTCCGCCGGAATTACGTCGAGCATATACGGGCCGAGAGCCAGGCCGACGAAGCCGCCAATGACCGAAACCGGGAGCATGAGGCTGCGCAGCAGCCGGACCCGGCTTCGGAGCACGAGCCCTGCGAGGAGAAGCAGGCCGAGGCCGCCAAGTGCCACAAGGAAGTCCATGGCGGCCCAACCTAGCCCCGGAGAGGCCCGGGTGGGAGGTTGGGTGGATGAACGAACGAGCGTGGGAATACGTGATCGTCGGGGGCGGCATCTATGGGGTCGCCACGGCGTGGCATCTGGCGAGCGCTGGCGGCGAGGTGCTGGTGCTGGAAGGTCGAACCGTGGCCTCGGGTGCGTCGGGCGGCCTCGGCAAGCGTGGTGTGCGGGCGAACGGCCGCGACCTCCGCGAGTTGCCGCTCATGCGTGCGGCCTATGAGGTATGGCCAACCCTGGAAGCCGACCTGGGGCATCCGACCGGGTGGGAGCGAGTCGGCCACCTTCGTCTCTACGAGCGTCACCACGACGTCGGCGCCGCCCGGGCGCGCGCGTGGGCCCAGGGTGAAGCCGGTATCGAGACGTACCACCTGGACCGGAGTGGCGTGCGCGAGATCGAACCGGGTCTGAGCGACGTCGTGCTCGGTGCGCTCCATTGCCCCAATGACGGTGTCGCGGATCACAGCGCGACGACGGCGGGTTATGCGGCGCAGGCCCGAGAAGCTGGAGTGGTCATCCGGGAGGGTGCGGTCGTCTCTGCGGTGGAGGTGACGGGCGGGCGGGCAGCCACAGTCGTGCTCGCCGGGGGAGAGCGCATCACGGTGCGCGGAGACCTCCTGCTGCTGAACAATACGGGTGTCGCACCGCTCGTGTCCGCGTCGTTCGGCCGTTCGTTGCCGGTGTGGAAGATCTTCCCTCAGGCGATGTGCACCGATCCTGTGGCTGAGCCACCGTTCAGCTCACTCTTCGGTCACGCTCATCGACCCCTGGCTCTCAAGATGGTACCGGGTGGGGCGGTCATGGCCTCCGGTGGCTGGCGAGGGCGATGGAACCCGGAGCGAGGCGAAGGCGAGGCTCTGCCGGACGCGGTGCGCGGGAACTGGGCCGAAGCCGTGCGGGTGTTTCCAGTCCTGGAGGATCTGGAGCCCAGGGTAGCTCGGGCTGATCGAGCGGAGAGTGCGTGCGTCGACGACATCCCGATCATCGATCGACTTCCCGAGGCTTCGAACGTGATTGTCGGCACGGGCTGGTCCGGGCACGGATGGGCCATCGCCCCGGCTGCGGCACCGTTGATCGCGCAGTGGGCTCGGGAGGGTGGGGATGCCCCCGGGCCGCTACGGCCCTTTCGGTTGGGCCGCTTCATGAGCAGGCGGTGACTGAGAAGTCGACAGCCGACCGGGGCCAGCCGCACGGCACCGTCTCAAGGGCCGAAGCTCAGCCCGTGTAGCGAGAGGGTGGCTGGCCACGGGTCACCGAAGAGGAGAATCGTCGCGGAGATTCTGCGCTCACGTCCCACAGTACGTCGTGTATTGGCCGAAACTGTCCGGCGCGCGAGTCTCGAACTCCTCCAGACCCTCGCGCCGATCGAAGGGCCGCTCGAGGACGTTCAGGATGCGACGGAACGGTTCGAGGTCTGAGGCGTCGGCGGCGTCGA
This sequence comes from Gemmatimonadota bacterium, assembly GCA_028873595.1. Lineage (GTDB taxonomy): Bacteria > Gemmatimonadota > Gemmatimonadetes > Longimicrobiales > Gaopeijiaceae > UBA2589. The sequence continues at coordinate 40,475 of JAPPOV010000033.1, forward strand.
GGGCTTCCTGCACTTTGTGGTTGCGTGGGACGTACACGGGATTCACTCGATCCATGGCATCGGCCCGTGATGAGGCGCTCTCGGTCTCGCGGGCCAGTCGTGCGATCCACAGATCCATCCAGGCGTCGATGGCGGTCGCATCGGGAAAGAGCGCCCGAACCGCGCTGCGATCACCCCGCGCGCTGTCGGCCAGGCGACGGAAGAAGCCGGTGAAGTCGACGTCCTGGCCCTCCAGCGCGTTGAAGAGCTTCTCGACGAGCGCTCCGTCCTCCGGCTCCGACCCGGCCAGTCCTAGCTTCGCGCGCATCCTCTCTAACCAATGACCTTCATACACCGGCGCGAATGCCTCGACCTCGGCAGTGGCCAGCGAGATGGCGCGATCCTCGTCGGGGTCGATGAGCGGAAGCAGGGTCTCCACGAGCCTGGCGAGATTCCACTTGGCGATGGCCGGCTGATTGCCGTATGCGTAGCGTCCGTGGTGGTCGATCGAGCTGAACACGGTCGTCGGGTCGTACCCGTCCATGAACGCGCAGGGCCCGTAGTCCAGTGTCTCTCCGGCCACCGTTGTATTGTCGGTGTTCATGACTCCGTGCACGAATCCGATCGACATCCAGCGTGCGACGAGCGCGGCCTGGCGATCGCGTATGGCCCGAAACATCTGCAGGTAGCGATCGTCCTCCTTCGAGAATTCGGGGAAGTGTCGTGCGATCGTGTACTCCGCGAGCTGGCGAACACGCTCCACCTCACCTCGCGCAGCGAAGAACTGGAAGGTCCCTACGCGGATGTGACTCGATGCGATCCGTGCGAGGATGGCTCCCGGTTGCGCGCCCTGGCGCCAGATTTCTTCGCCTGTGGTGACAGCGGCGAGCGATCTCGTCGTGGGCACCTCGAGTGCGTGCATGGCCTCGCTGATCAGGTACTCACGCAAGACCGAGGAGAGTGTCGCTTTCCCGTCTCCACCTCGTGAGAACGGGGTTCGCCCCGAGCCCTTGAGCTGGAGATCGTGGCGAGTGCCGGCACGGTCGATCAACTCACCGAGCAGGAGGGCGCGGCCGTCTCCGAGTTGGGGGACGAAGTTGCCGAATTGATGCCCTGCATACGCCTGTGCCAGTGGCGTTGTCCCTTCCAGTGCCTGAGTTCCGGCCAGGACGCGGGCCCCGACGTCGCTCGCCAGCGTAGCCTCATCCAGCTGCAGCTCTTGGGCGAGGGCGCGGTTCAGGTGAACGATCCTGGGCTCTGGCACCACCGCCCCTTGCCAGGGGACATAGAAGCCTTCGAGCTCGACGGCGTACGTGTTCTCGAATCCGAACGACGACGTCGACATTACTCCGCTTCCTCGGTCCACACGTTCGCGCGAAGGTCGTTCAGACTTGCGAACTCGAGGGCCGAAACGTGCGTTGCCTCGAGGACGACCGGCGGCGCCACACCGGCTCGGTGTGCCTCGGCCCAGCGGGCAGCACAGAGACACCAGGCGTCCCCGGGCTTCAGGCCGGAGAAGCCGAACTCGGGGCGGGGCGTGCTCAGGTCGTTCCCCACTGACCGCGAGAAGACCAGGAAGCGGGCTGTCACTCGGGCGCAGACCACGTGCACGCCGACGTCGCCGTGGCCGGTGCGGCAGCAGCCGTCACGAAAGAAGCCGGTGAGAGGTTCGTGCGAACAGTCCTCGAGCTCGGTGCCGAGCACGTTTCGTGGACCCTCGTTCCCGGACATGGTGCTTCCCCTGGCGGTGGGTGAGACATCGGATTGACGGACGAGGCCCTTACCCCGAGGCCCTGCGGGTGCTCCCGGGCAGCCAGCTCGATCCCCGGGGAAGATCGGTGACCAGATACCCGCTGAAGGAAAACTCAACCCACCCTTTACTCGTAAGGGGATTCAACGGTGAGTGTGTGCACCGGTGAACGGGGAGGGGGAGAAAATGGGAAGTCTTATAGGACTCATGATGGTGTACGGCGTCGCAATGATCACGATCGGGACGATCATTGCTGGCGCGACCTTCTTGGTCAGGCGGCACCGACAGGGAGAGCCCCACGATGAACCTGGGACACGCGTGCCAAGCGCGACGGATCGCCCACGCGCCGTTGGATAACTGTCGCCGGAGCTCGGAGCCGACGACGGCCTGTGCGTTGTTCAAGCGTTCGGCCTTCGGGCGTACGTCACGGTTTTGTCCTGATCTTGCGCGCGGTCCATTGAATCAAGTGCGACATCTCATGAGCAGCCGTCTGTTCCCTCAGCCGCCCTAACTGCGCTCCCGGTCCGAGGCCGCGCTCTCCTCCACCTCGTCGAAATGCTCGGCAAACCAGTCGACCATGCGACGCCAATGATCGACGAAGTCCTCCTCGGTGCTGGCACGACCCGCTCCGTGTCCGCCCGCAGTGTAGTGCACCCATACGACGTCTTTCCCCAGCCGCCTCAGGGCGTAGTACATCTCGCGCTGATTGGTCGCCGGAACGTTCCAGTCGCCCTCTCCCGAGAGCATGAGGAGCGGTGTCTCGATCCGATCGGCAAACATCACGGCGGACGTGTTGATGTACTTGTGTGGCTGCTCCCAAAGTGTCGCACCGATGCGGTCCTGCCCGACTTCCGCCGCGGCGTAGTTGCGGGTCGTGATCTTGGGTGAATCTCCGAGGAAGGAAATGATGTTCACTTTACCCGACACGTTCGCCGCCGCCGCGAACCGATCGGTCTGCGTGATGAGCAGGTTGGTCGCGTATCCGCCATAGCTCTGTCCGTAGACCCCGAGCTGGTCGGGGTCGACCAGGCCACGATCGATGATCTCGTTGATCGCGTTGGGGACGGCTTTCAGCCATGCTTCGCCCGGGTACCCCTCCTCGAACCGCACCGACGGGCGGAAGCCGAACCACCCCTGTGCAGTGATGAGATTCATGTTCTCGTTGTACCCATTGTCGAAGTACTGCTCGTAGATTTCTGCGACCAGCGGATACGTCTCCCCCGGTTGGTAGTTCGACGGGTAGTAGAGAATGCCGTAGAGGCGATTTCCGTCGACGTCGAGGTACTCGATCAGTTCGCTCCGGGTCAGGGCGACATCGTCGAGCTGAGGGTTCATCGTGGTGAGGGTCGTCGACTTCCCGCTGTTGTCAGCGACATAGATCTCGTCTGGTCTGTCCCCGTCGGACATCGCGTAAACGATGTGCTCCCCGTTCTTCGAGACGTTCCAGGACCTGTACATGTGGTCGTCCAGGATGAGCGTTTCGAGCTGCCCGGAACGGAGGTCCAGGCGCTTGAGACCGCGCTGCCACTGGTCGCGAGCCGAGTATGAGAAGTAGAGCCACCGACCGTCTTCGGACCACGACTGGACCGACCGCCTGGGCCTCGCCTCCGCGTCTTCGTCGAGTTCGAGAACGAGATGAATCCCATCACCCGCGGTATCCGCGAGATGCCATCCCAACCGCGACGTCAGCAGCAGGGACGACCCGTCCGGGCTCCAGCCGTCGAGCGAGAATCGGAGCTCAGTGGAATCGCCCTCCACTTCGCGATGGCCATCGGTCACATCGACGGGCTCATCGGAGCCGATCGACTGCACGAAGACGGCACCTTCCTCGGCATAGGCGAACGCGTCTCCCGCTTCGGACCACGCGTACGACAAACGCTCCTCGGTGGGGCCCATCAACGCACTTGATTCACCAGACTCGAGGTCAAGAGCATGAATCGCGTATTCGGTTCCGTCGCGACGCGTGTAGGAGGTCTTCGTGCGCGCAGCGGTCGCGTAGAGGAGTGTCGATCCGTCGGCCGAGAAGCGCGGGGCGCTTGGCGTCAGGTCCGACAAGATTTCCTCGACCCCACCGTCTGCCAGCGAGACCAGGACGGTGATCTGACGGTTTGCGAGGTTTCGCACTCGATCCCATGCGAGGAAGTCGTTTCGCGAGTCCTGGACGATCACGGGGGCGACTGTGAGATCGAGGAAAGCCTCACGGGCTTCCGCGCCCCATCCGGCGGGCCGAAGGGACACGAGGACGCTCCGGCCGTCTGGTGACCAGACCAGCGGTGAAGACGAGGCGATGTCCAACTCCGTGCGGAGATCGATGGCAGACCCACGGCGCGCGGAGGCGTCGAAGACGCGCAGCGAATATCCGTCTTCGCCATGAGCGAAGTAGGCCAGGTGCTCACCGTCGGGCGACCAGGTGTAGCCTCGGAGGGAGGTCGGTTGTTCATGAACCCAGGTCTGTTCGCCTGAGCGCGTGTCGATGACCATCAACCGGGTGCTCACCGGGGACACGTACGTCGGGTCACCGTACCGTTGATGATCGACGTCCGTCCGGTCACGGCGGGTCTGCACCGTCACCGCGACTCTGGCGCCGTCCTCGGTCACGGCCGCGATGCGCGCGGTCCGGACGTCAAGGGCGATGTCCGAGGTGAAGACGCGGTCTTGGGCCTCGACCGGAGAGATCGTGATGACCGCGCTCGTTACCATCATCGCGAGACCGCGGGAGATCCGAGAGGTAGTGAGATGCGGCTGCGGGACCGCGTGGCCTCGTGTCATGATCACCCTCCGGGGTTCAACGTGAGCCTGTGCGCAGACTGCCTCTCGACCTGATCTCTCGAGAAGAGCAGCCGGAAGTATTCCCCGTTGCCGAGTGCCTCGGCGAGGTTGCCGTAGAAGGGGCTACCCGGTTGCGCGGACTGCCCGGGAGCGTTGCTCGCGACCGAGTTGTCGATGTTGGAGAGGTCGATGATTCTCCGGAAGTTTGCACCGGTGGCGTTTACGGAGCCGAAGCCGCCGGGGCGCTCGACGGTGGGAAGGTCAAACGTGGAGGCGAACATGTGAGGCAGCGGACTCGTGTGGAGCCGGCCGTAACGCCAGTCGTCTCGATCTTCGCCGAGCTCTCCAGTCAGGCGTTGGATTGCGGCTGCGAGCCCAATCTCCAGAAACTCCTGCTGATCTGCGGCCGAGGTTGCTGCGTCGAGGCCGTTGCGATCGACGCCATCGGTCCAGCGCCTATACAGGGCCGCTGCGAGACTCCCGCGGTCGAGGTCACCGTCCCACTCCGCAATTGCGGCGCGTGCCCACTCCACATCGGGATCGGACGAGGACCAGCCGTCGAACATCGGGATGTCCCGAGCGGCCGCGAGGATATGGTTGTCCCACTGAACGGCCTTGTGATCCTCGACCGAGAAGGTGCCGCCCGCTCCGAAGAGGTCATGAAGCCTCATGATCCGGGACGTCTCCTTTCCACGCAGCGTGTGGTAGAAGACTGGGCGGCTGACGTCCGTGTAACCCGGAGGATGTACGTTGTTGTTGGCGGTCGCGATGTAGCCGCGCTCGGGGTTGAACTCCCTCGGCAGGTCTTCACGGAAGCCGTCCCACTCGTACGCACCCGTTCCGGGCACCGGTAGCCGACCGTTCCAACCCACCCGGTTCGGCGTCAGGCCCGTCACCTGGAGCGCGATGTTCCCTGAGTCATCACCGCAGATGAGGCTGTGCGTCGGCACCAGCCAGTGGTTCGCCCGGTCGAAGAAGTCTTCACAACTTTCGGCCTGGGCGAGTTGGAAGCTGCCTTTATAGGCCGCGGTGCCGGGGAACTGAACGACCGACTGCACCGAGTACGCTTTGTGGTTCTCGGGGTCCTCGTAGAAGACCGGCCCATGGCGCGTGAACTTGAGCGTGATCGTCTCGGGAGCCTGCCCCTTCACGAGGATCTGCTCCTCGATCACACGCATCTCCTCCCATTCGCCGCGGAAGAGCGTCTGATTCGCGTCCTCGGGGTGTGTCTCCTCGACGAAGACGTCGACCATGTCGGTCCCGGCGAAGGTGAAGCCCCAGGCGATGTGCTCGTTGTTGCCCGCGTCTGTCCCCGCGAACGGGGGCTCACCACCACCGATGATGTTCCAGCCCGGTGCATTCAGGTGGACGTAGTAGCGTAGCGCCGGCATCTCGATCCGACGGTGAGGATCGTTGGCGAGGATCGGTACACCCGTCGGTGACATCTCTCCGCTCATCACCCAGTTGTTACTCCCCTCCGTCGCGATGTCGCGCGTAAGGACCTGGGCGACCTGCATGGGCGGCATCGCCTCCCGGTACTCTGGCAGGATCTCGAGCGCGGGTAGACGACCCGTGACGAACGGGTCACCGTCTCCGGAGCGCATTGCGGCGAGCATCTCGTCCGTGAAGAGATTCACGTCGAGCCCATCCGGGATCTCGAGGTCGTCCCACGGGTCGGGAGCGAACCGCCGATTCGCCTCCGCAGCCCCGAACCGGGCTACATCCATGGCGAGTTGAACTTCGTTGATCGCGTGGCCCCGGACACTAGGAACGGCCAGGGAGGCCCACCGGAGCACAACTGTCTCCTTCGTCCACGGGAGCGGTTCCACGCCCGTGAGCTGGAATTCCAGTGGCAGGTTGTCACGGTTTTGCTCGACGAACGCGTTCACGCCGTTCGCGTGGGCGGTGAAGAGGGCTTCGGCGTTTGGGTGGTAGCTGGTCCACTCCGTTTCGTCGAAGGGGCCACGGTACATCATCAACCGCGTGCGGCGGTCGTACGGCAGCGCCTCCGGGCCGAAAATTTCGGCCAGGCGCCCCTCGCGCCAACGACGCCACATCTCCATCTGCCACAGGCGATCCTGAGCCATGACGTAGCCTTGAGCGAAGAAGAGATCCTCTTCGTTCTCGGCGTAGATATGGGGGACCCCATACTCGTCCCGGATGACTTCGACCGGAGCCTGAAGGCCGGGCACGTCGATGGTGCCATCAAGCTGGGCCAGGGACGTGCTCGCAAGCTCCTCCACGGACGGTGTGCCGCCAGAGCAGGCTGCGAGGATCAGGGTCACGATGAGCGCGAGGGGCCTGACGGCCTGTGATACGGGAATCGACATGAAGCGTTTCAAGCGAGAGGGCGGCGGGAGAGGGGTGAGATTGGATGCCGAGAGGCTGGTCGTCAATTCGTACTCTCGTCTTCTGACCGCGCGTTCGAACGCTGTGCGCGAGGGGGATTCGCGTCGCGCTTGACCACCCAGCTCGTGGCGAACGTCTACCTGCTCGAGCATTCCGGACGCAGCGCCATGAACTCTACCTCACGGACGGACTGAAGCGCTCTTTCGCATGCTGCGGCACAACCCTCTACAGGGAGGCGATCAACTCGTCCTCCCACGACGTATCCGGCCGTGGGCGGTTCTGCACACGGTACCATTCGAACGTCTCCCGCATGCCGTCTTCGAGCGATCGCAGTTCCATGCCGAGCACATCTCGCGTTCGTTCCCCCAGAGCCGTGATCGGTGGAATGTCGAGGTAGGCCCCGAAGTAGAGGGGGGGCTGCATGACCTGTCCGCCACCGGCCGTGATCCGGTCACGAGGAACGTGCACCAGCTCCGGCTCGACCCCCACCACGTCGGCGAGTATGTGAACGAATTCGTTCTGAGTCACCGGGGCGTTAGCGAGGTTGTACGCCTCGCCACCGACGCTCTCGCGTGATGCCGCACGCAGGGAGGCGTCTGCTACATCGCTTGCGTGCACCCACTGCATTGTGCGTTCACCGTCCTCCGGGACGATGATGGGGCGTCCCGCGATCAGCCGATCGAAGAAGAATGATTCTCTGGGAAAGGGGTTGTGTGGTCCGTAGACGAATGCCGGCCGCGTCGTCGAGACGGGTAGCCCATCCGCACGGGCTCGCGCGAAGAGCGCACGCTCGGTTTCCGCCTTGTGGACGCCGTACACGTTCGGATCGAACGAGGGTCTGAGTTCCGCGTCCTCATCGAAGGGGCCGCCCTCCGGATAGACGGCGACGCTCGAGACGAACACGTACCGTTGAAGATCCTCGTGCATCAGGACATGGGTCGTGTCCAGGACCTGGGCTGCCGTGGTGCCTCGTTGCCAGTCATACACGTTGTCGAACACCAGGTCGAAGCGTCGATGTCCGACGGCCGCTCGGACGGCCTCACCATCGTTCCGGTCCGCCAGCAGCTCCTCGACACGATGACCGAACGGGGTGCCGGGGCTCCGGTGCATGACGGTGACGTGGTCGCCCCGGGCGAGGAGTGCTGCGACGAGTGGTGGTCCGATCAGGCTGGTGCCTCCGATGATCAGGGCCTCGGACATGGGGTTACCGCGTCCTCGGGATCTCGAGTGACTCCGCGTCGCGTGTCCGGGAGTGGGCTACACGGCTGCCTTCGGTCATTCCTCGCTCCCCAGCGCTGTCCATTCCGCTTCCGTCGCTGCGTCGCGCTGAAACTCCATCATCATCACCCAGCGGTCCTTCTTCACGAGGAGCGCCTCGAAGTGGACGTACTGAATCGATCCATCGTCCGCGGGTGAAAAGGCCGAGTACCGAAAAATGCCGGTTTCGTGCGCGGTTGAGGCGTCGTTTCTGCGCTCGGAGAACCGAAAGTCCACCGACGCCTCGAGGAGCCCGGTGCGCGTATCGTCGAACCCCGCTTCCCACCCGGCCAGGGCTTCGGAGATCGGCTGCGTGGTGTCCCCGAAGATGACCACGGCGTCCGGGTGGTATGTGGCTGCGTACCCGACGAAATCTCCGGACTCCACGGTCCTCGATACCTCGGTCCAGAAGGCGTCCAGCTCCGCTGTCACTTGCGCGGACAGTCTCGGCCCCGGAACGAGGAGAAGGGCCATGACGAACCCCTTTGTGAACCGACGCCTCGATTGCTTCATCTGGAGTGCTCCGCTGCTGAGATCGCGCTGGACCGATTCCCCTGAGCCCGGCGGGGTTGGGGCGGTGAACGTAATGACTCCATCAGAAGCGGGCACGACGTGTTGGAGTACGACTGGGACCGCTACATGGACTTTGCCGACATGCACTTCGGGCGTTAGTCGGTGACCCCCATCCGGTGTGGAGCTCGAGTGTCCGCTCGCCCTAGATCACCCGAGGGTTCCCCCCGTCTAGTGGGACCTGGGCACCGGTGGTTTTGGAAAAGTCGGAGCTCAACAGCGACGTCACCGTAGCTGCGACGTCGGCTGAGGTGAGTTCGACCCCGAGCACGTTGTTCGTCCTGTACTTCTCCGGAGTGACCCCGTACTGCTCCGCCCGTGCGGCGATCACGTCGTGATTCCACGCCCCGGTGTCGAACACCGCATGCGGGTGGACCGTGTTGACGCGTACCCCGTGCGGCCCGAGTTCCAGTGCCGCGACGCGCGCCAGCTGAGTCATGCCGGCCTTGGCCGCCGAATACGCTGCGGCTCCGGGTCCCGGTGCAGGGACGTTCTTCGAGGCGACGAAGACGACGGAGGGCGAACATCCCAGCCGGAGGAAGGGCGCGGCTGCTCGAAGTACAACCAGGTGACCCGTGAGGTTCACGTTCACCGATTTCCCCCATGCCTCGTCGGTCATGTCCTCGATGGTCATGCTGTGGGGAAAGAAGCCGGCGTTGCATACCAGGATGTCCAGTCCGCCGAAGCGGGATACGGCTGCCTCGACCGATCGGCGGACGTCGAGCGGATCGGTGATGTCCGCTACGACACCGACCCGATCTCGACCCTCGAACACGTCACGAACTGCGGGGTCGATATCCGTAGCCACGACAGCCGCTCCGTCATTGAGAAGTGTTTCGGCTACGGCACGCCCGATTCCACCCGCGGCTCCGGTCACGAGCGCGACCTGTCCGGCGAACCGCCGTCGTGCACCCGCTTTCTTGAGCTTAGCCTGCTCGAGCTCCCAATACTCGACCTCGAACAGCTCGGACTCTCCGACCGGCCTCCATCCCCCCAGCCGCTCCGACCATTCGATCGCGCGCATCGTGTGTTGGGCGATATCGACCACGGCTCCGGCTGCTGCCGCCGTATCCCCGAATCCGACCGAGCCGACGTTCGGCCAGACCACCCATCGGGGAGCCCGGTCCAGTTCGACGTGCTCGGGACCGGCATTTCGTTCGAAGTAGTCCCGGTATGCGTCGGCGTAGTTGTGAACGGCGGCGGCCCAGTCGCTTTGGGCGATGAGCGGAACCGGTTTCGTGCGGATGGCATGGTCCGGTGTGAGCGGGCCGCGGCAGGCGATCTCCCCGACTGCTTCCGATCTTGCCATCCGACGTGCTACATCCGAGCGATCGATACGGGCGATCAGCGGATGTCCGCGCATGTGACCGACCTCACGCCGCAGTGTCGCCAGCTCAACGAGTGAGTCCGCGTCGAGAGCCTCGCCCTCGCCGGAGACATCATCGAGGCTCTCTCCCAGAGCGCCGGTGGAGGCCAGGTAATCCTCCGCACGACTCACCACGTCGATCATGCCCTCGTAGCTCGTGCGAGCCGTGTTTCCGAAGGTGAATACCCCGTGGTTCATGAGAATGAGGCAGTCGATCTTCGACCAGTCCAGCCCTTTGGTCGCTTCGCTTACCGCTCGTGCCAGCTTGAAGCCCGGCATGACGTAGGGGATGATCAGGGCGCGCTCACCGTACACCTGGCGGATGCGGTCTTCTCCATTCTCGGTGTTCGTGATCGCGACGACCGCGTCAGCGTGCGTATGGTCGACCCAGTCGAACGGGATGATGGCGTGCAGCACCGCCTCGACGGACGGGGTGGGTGCATCGGGGTCGAGCATCGCGGCGCGTTGCGTCAGCACCATCTCCCGGTCCGAGATCGACTCGAGCTCGGCCATCTTCTTGAGAACATCCATGCGGACCGAGGCAAACCCCGCCTCCTCGATGGACCCCAGATCCCATCCGCTTCCCTTCACATGCAGCACGTCGTGTTCCGTTCCGAGCGCGTCGTGCACGGTCGCCTTGACCGACGTGTTGCCTCCGCCGTGTAGCACGAGCGACGGGTCCTGTCCCAGCAGGCGGGAGGTGTAGACGCGCAGCGCGAGTGGCGACTCGAGAAATGCTGCCGCGTCGTGATCGTCCCAGCGAGAGCGCATCTTACACGCCTCTGTAAGAGAAGTCGTCGTCTCGTGTCCCGGCTGGGACCCAGTCCCGACCTGCGCTCATCGGGCTTCGATCATCGCGATGAGCGTCTTGACCGCATGCTCCACGAAGTGTGGATCTTCGGCGTGGGCGTCCATCTCGATCACCTCCACTGCGTCCGGCAGGCCGGTCCTCAGCGCGTCGAAGAACGCACGATCGCCATCCTCATCGTGCAGCGGTTCACCGGGGATCGAGTACCGTCCTACGCCTCGAAGCGGCAGCATCATGACGGCCTGCCCCGTCGTGCTCTGTAACCGTGTACACATCTCCTGGGCCACGCGTACGAACTCCTCGCGGTTGAGTCGGGGCACGAAGATCACCGGACTGTGGAAGACGTGGAGATGATCTTCGTATTCAGCCGGCACCTGGTTGGCCTCGACGAACAGGCCCAGATGCTCGGCTCCCCCGGGGCAGATCACCTGCGGAAGGCCGAGGCTGCCGGCTACCGTGAGGCGCTCCGGACCACCCGCCCTCAGACCTCCGAAAACGTCGTCGGCGATCTCACCCATGGCGTAGTCGAACACGGCGCCGACGACACCTTCCTTCATGAGCTGTTCCATGGCTTGCCCACCCGAGCCAACGGCGTGGAACACGACGACGTCGTAGCCAGCTTCGCGGAAGAGTTCCACTGCGAGGTTCGCCCCTTCGGTGAGCACGCCGAGGTTCGTCATCGCAATCAGCGGCTTGTCCCCTGCCTCCGGGCGTGCGTCCGATTCCACCTGAGCCATGCCGTGTGCCGCTGCCGCCGCGTTGGCGAGGATCCGAGCCGTAAACCGGTTTACACCGAGGAGATCCGAGACCGAGAACATCATCGTGATGTCCTTGATCCCCACGAATGGTGAGGTGTCACCGGACGCGACTGTGGACACCATGAGCTTGGGGAAGCCGTATGGGAGGGCCTGCATGATCTGCGTGCACGACGATGTTCCCTGCGTCCCTCCGATCCCGAGCACGGCGTGTACTTCGTCCTTTGCGATGAGGTCGAGGAGGATCCTGGTGGCGCCTGCGACCATCACCGGGCCGGCCTCCTCACGTGTCGGGGATGCAAGAAGCTTCTCCATGGATTCGCCGCCGGCCGCGGCGACGTCCGCGCGAGTCACGTCAGCCGGGATCGACGGAGTGCCGACCACACCGATATCCATCACCGTGGCGCTCCCGCCCAACCCCTCGATCTGTTCCTTCAGGTATTGTGCCTCTTCGCTCTTGGTGTCGAGCGTCGCGAGCACGACCACGGTTCTGGCCATGAGGACCCCCTATTCGTCCTTGAAGGTGAGCGCCGCAAACTCTCGGGCCGCGCCAAGTACCGCCCGCTCGATGGGGAGGCGTTCGGTGGACGAACCTGTCCAGAAGCCGTGTCCCGAGGTGTTGTGCAGCATGAACTGGGCGTCCTCCGGCGTCTCCATCGCCGCGCCGTGCGCGACGAGAATCGTATCGGGCTCGATTGCACGGATGGCCTTGTACGCCTCCTCCGTCTTGGCAGCAGTCTCCTCGATCGTCTCGCCGGAGTCGTAGCCCGTGATGCCTCCCTTGGTCGTACCTGCGTGGAAGCAGAAGATGTCAGGACGGGCCTGCTCGATGATCTGCAGGCTGTCCTCGAGATCGAACGCAAGGCCGACTGTGACCATCCCCATCTCCCGGCCCAGCGCGAGCATGTCGATCTCGTGCTGGAGCGTGATCCCGCTCTTGGTCAGGACCCGGTAGATGTTGCTGTCCTTGTCCACGTAGCTGATGGATGGACCGATGTTCGACACGGACATGACCCCCATGTCTTTGAGCCGCTGAAGCACGCTGCGCATATCACGCAGAGGGTCGTTCGCGTTGAGACAGGCACAGATGAAGGCATCGCCTTCGATCGCCGGCAGGATGTCCTGCTCGGTGTAGTCGAGTGTCTGCTTATTCGAGTCCAGGATGGGCCACATCATCGACATCGTTCCCATTCCGTTCGCCCGAAGGCGGGCGCCAGAGAACGTGTTGATGCAGTCCACGCCGGCCGTCTCCAGAAGCTTGGCCACCAGGCCACTGCCTGCGCTGGCGATGAAGATGGGCCGACGCTCGTCGATCTTTCGCTTCAGCCGAGCGAGAATCTCCTCTCGTGTGGGGCGTGGGACGATCATGTCAGCCCTCCACCGTCATCGTTCCGTGCATCGTGCCCCGATGGCCCGGGAAGGTGCAAAGGACGTCGTACTCGCCGGGTTCGGTCGGAGCTGTAAAGGTCAGGACCTGGAACGTCCCGTGGTTGAGCAGGTCCGAGGCGACGATGATCTCCGGGCGTTCGGGAATGAAGCGCTTGGCGAATCCGTCGACCCCGAGCGCATCGGCTGCTGCGCCGATGGTCTCGCCCGACCGTGGATGACCGATGACCAGGTTGTGGGGCGTGTAATCCTCGTTGTCGAAGAGCAGCGTGACGTCCTGACCCGCCGCGACGGTGAAGGACGTTACGTCGTAACGCATCTCCTCCACGACGGTCTTGACCACGATCGCGTCACTCCCGAGGTCGGGCCGTTCGTTGCTCCTCTCGTCCTCCTCCGGATCTGAGATCCGTACAGGGGCAGCAGCGGAGTTCTCCCACATCCGTTCCACTCGGCGTGCTGCGATGCGCGCGTCCGGTACCGGCGAGTTCAGAACGAGCTCCAGCAGGTCCTGATTCTCGACGTTGTGCTGCTGGTGGACCCAGAGTGCTTCCAGCAGGTGATGCGCGTGACCGGGATCCCCTGGATCCCACTGCGCCATCCACGCCTCGGTCTCTGCGATGACCTCGTCCGTCGGTCGCTCGGAGAGCTCGATACGGGCCCGGTGGCGGATGCCGTTCACCGGGTGCTGAAGCGCGGTGAGCAGCACGGGAATCGGCTGCCCGTCGATGTCCACGTGGTCCTGAAGCGCCCGTGCGGGGGCGCTCAGCCGGTAGATACGTCCATGGGAATCATCACGGGCCGGATCCCGGATGTTGTGCTGCATGTGGCCGATGATCGCATTGGCCCAGTCCGCAACGTAGAGCGCTCCGTCATCTCCGATCTCGAAGTCGGTGGGTCGGAAGTTCGGGTCGGAAGAGACGAGCAGATCCGACGTCTCCGTACCCGTGACGTCTCCCGTCACGGCGTCGGCCTCGAGTGTGTACTGCTTGATCCCCAGGAAGGCGATCACGTTCAGGATGATGAAATTGCCCTCCATGCGCGGCGGAAGGTGCGCACTCGAGATGATCCCACTCGATGGGACGGGGCGCACCGTATGCTCGAGAAGTGAGCGCATTTCGAAGGTGCCGTTGCGGTTCGACTTGACCTGGAACGCAGCACCGCCCGTCGCGTCGGTCGCATAGTGATAGCCCCAATAATCGAAACTGGTACCGTGCGGATTGGGCGTATTGATCGCGTGGAAGGAGAACTCGTGCGTGCGCGGATTGAACCGGTACATCCCCGATTCACGAGACTCCTGATTCGCGCTCCACGGCGACTCGACGTTCGAGACGTTGAAGATACCCCGCTGGTAGTAGAGGAAGCCGTCGGGACCGTACACGAAATTGTTTGCGGAGTGGTGGGTGTCTGCCGATCCAAGCCCTCCCATGAGCCGGATTCGGACGTCTGCGACGTCATCGCCGTCGGTGTCCTTCAGGAAGAGCAGGTCGGGTACGGAGGCGACGATCACGCCCCCGTTCCAGAACTCGAAGCCTGTTGGATTGTGGACGTATGCGAACGTGATGGCCCGGTCGGCTACACCGTCCCGGTCGTCGTCAGGCAGAATGAGGAGCCGGTCATTCATCTCACCAGTCGGCTCCCACTTGGGGTACGTGCCCCATGTCGCAGCCCACATACGCCCGCGCGTGTCGACCCCGAGTTGCACCGGGTTCACCAGCTCGGGGAACATCTCCTCCGAGGCGAAAACGTTCGCACGGAGCCCGGGCTCGAGCGTCATGCGGTCGATGCCCTCCTCGGCCGAGAGGAAGTCCAGCGTACCGAGCTTGCTGACGCCTCCCTGCTCCTGTGGCTCGTCGAGGTTGGAGATGACCTCGACCGGCGGGGGTACGTTCGAGTCGTCCGGGCTGATGGATTCGCCTTGGGCTGCGGCCCAGATGACGTGATCCCGGTTTGCGGTCATGTAGTCGAGCTGAATGAGCTCGTTCTGCAGGACGTCGTAGTTGGTCTGCCCGTCGGTAAACGCGAGCGTGGAACGTGTGCCCCACACGTCGTTGCCATCCGTCGCCCGATAGCGGTTGTGCCAGTGCAGGTTCTTGTCGAGCACCGCCGTCCGGATCGAAGCGAGTCTCTCTTCATCCTCGGAAGGTGCCTGGCCTGTGACCCTGCGAAGAATGACCTCCGCGATGCGGCGGTTGCCCTCATCGTTGAGGTGTACACCGTTGATGGTCAGCGGCGCTTCGGTGGAGCCGTAGAGCCCCTGCGATGCCGTGAAGAGGTCGACGTATCCGAGGCCCTGTGCCTCTGCGACCGCACGAGTAGCCTCGGCGTACCGGGCCAGGCGAGCGTTGTTCTCACTGCCGTCGGGGACGTTGGGGTCGTCCAGATCTTCGTGCGCGATCGGCGAGAAGAGGACGATGTCCGGGGGACCCTGACCCGAGTAGTCCTGCTCTCGTGTGTGTTCGATCCACTCCGACAACGCGTTGCCGTACCCTGCCGGGTCGTCATCGAACGACTCGTTGTACCCGAACATCGCGAAGATCGTCGTCGCCTGAGAGAGGCCCAGGTAGTCGTCCGCGGATGGGAAGCCCTCGCTACGGGGCCGGTGATCCACGCGGTCGCCGCTGAAGCCGTGGTTACGGATCACGAGCTGGTGGTCGGGCAGAGCCGCCTGCAGGTAGGTCTCAAGCCAGCCGTCGTGCTGCATGCGATCGGGAAGCGCGTTGCCCAGGAGCACGATGTGCTCACCGGGCTGTATTTCGGCCACGGGTCGGTCACACCCCGCCACAAAGAGGAGGGCCAGGATGAGCGGAATCGGCTTCTTCATCGGTCATTCGCTCCGTCGTCATCCGCGGGATCCGCGGTCGTCGGTCTGTCAGGTGACATAATGGGCGTTTCGAAGCCCGCCATGTCGGACGGTCGTACTCCTCGGCGGTATCCGTCGAAGCTGAACATGACGGGATGGTACGGCCCGACAAGGGAGACGTCGCGATCCCCACGGATCTCCTCCTCCAGTCCGAGACTCCAGAGGGAGGCGTTGATCAGCATCCGCCGAAATCCCTCGTCGAGAAAGTCCTCGGACGCGCCGTGCGTCGTCGTGAACACGCGCCCCGTCTGCCCGCCCGCCCCGGTGTAGCTGCGGGTCCACGCGACCGGAAGCATTTCCTTCTCGGGGTCCGGCGAAGCGTCGCGCTCCATCCCGTCAAGCACCTGGCCGAGCGCAATGACATCGGCGTCGTCGGGAGGGTACGCCTGATATCCACCGGACTGCACGTGCATATCCGAAACTCCCCGCAGGATCGGATGGTCCATGCGCCCATCCGCCGGGATCAGCCTCGAGCTCTGCTCATGGTTCGTGCCGTAATGCCCGACCCAGGTTTCACCGAGTACCTGCTCACCGAATCCCTGCAGATACTCCTCGCCCTCGTAATCCCAGGAGAAGCGCGCGTGTGGGCCGTCGGTGATCTGGAACGCGTGGGTCGCCGTGCGAAGACCGATGACCGGCCCGCCTCGGTCGAGGTAGTCGACGATGTGCTGCATCTCGTCTGCGGGGAAATCCTGGAAACGGATTGCCACGATCATGAGATCCGCGGTCTGGAGGGCCTGAAGGCCAGAGATGTTCGAGCTGCCCGGCTCGATGAACCCGTCGTCGTCCAGCGTGAAGAAGACGCTGGTGTCGAAGCCGTATCGGCGTGCGAGAATCCGGCCCATCGCGGGCAGGATCTCCTCGGATCGGTATTCGTGATCACCGGAAATCAGGACGACGTGCATCCCCTCACCCGGGCCCGTGTCGCCTTCGTACGTCACCCGGTGAGGGTGAGCCGCTGCGGGCGATGTGCGATCTGCGTCGCCGCAGGCGGACAGCGCCATTAGGAACACCGCCATCGTAAATGGGCTGTGCATGAATTTCATGTTCGATGATGGCTCGAGGGGTGCCTCTGCGGACGGTGCGCCGATAATGACGACTCAAGGGTGCGAAGACCAGCGAAGCCCCTGTCGGGTGCTCGCCTCCGGCCGTGATGGAGGCTATTTCAGTGAGAATGACTCCGTCGAGACGAGATTTTCTGCGCTGTACCGGGGCTGCGGGCCTGTCGATGACCGCCGCCTCCTGGTTCGCGTCGTGTGCCCCTCGGCCACGGCCGACGAACATCGTCCTGATTTTCACCGACGATCAGGGGCACGGAGACATCGGTGTGTACGGCGCCGAGGGGTTCAGCACGCCCCACCTCGACCGGCTGGCCGGGGAGGGCATGCGCTTCACGGACTTCTATGCCTCGGAGGGCGTGTGCTCGGCATCGCGCGCCTCGCTCCTGACCGGATGCTATGCACCCCGCGTGTCGATTTTCGGGGCGCTGAGTCCGGGGTCGCAGGTCGGCCTTCACCCGGACGAAGTCACCATCGCCGAATTGCTCAAGCCGCTCGGCTACGCGACTGCAGCGGTCGGTAAGTGGCACCTCGGACACGGGCGTCAGTTCTTGCCGCTGCAACACGGTTTCGACGAGTACTTCGGCTTACCGTACTCCAACGACATGTGGCCTGTCGACTATGACGGCAACCCAGTCGAGGAGGGTGGAAAAAGCGCCTACCCGCCACTCCCTCTTATCGAAGGTGACGAGGTGATCGAGACCGTCGACGAGCTCGCGGACCAGGACCTCCTTACGACGCGCTACACGGAACGGGCCGTACGCTTCGTCGATCGTCACGCGGACGGACCCTTCTTCCTCTACCTCGCCCATTCGATGCCACATGTGCCCCTGGGTGTCTCGGATCGATTCCGAGGCTCGAGTGAGCAGGGTATGTACGGCGACGTAATCCAGGAGATCGACTGGTCGGTCGGTCAGGTCCTTGAGGCGCTGGAGCGCAACGGCGTCGAGGACGACACGCTCGTCATCTTCACGAGCGACAACGGCCCGTGGCTCAACTACGGAAACCACGGGGGCTCTACCGGAGCGCTGCGTGAGGGGAAGGGGACCGCCTTCGAGGGCGGTCCACGCGTTCCGGCGATCATGCGCTGGCCCGGACGGATTCCAGCTGGGGTGGTCTGTAACCGGATGGCATCGACGATCGACGTGCTCCCGACCGTGGCCGCGATCACCGGAGCCTCCCTGCCGACCCAGCCGATCGACGGGGTCAGCATCCTGCCGCTCCTCCTCGAAGAGGACGGTGCAGACCCGCGACAAGAGTTCTGGTTCTATTACACGGGAGAGTTGCGTGCCGTGAGAGAGGGCCGGTGGAAACGGGTCTTCACGCATCGCACCCGTTCGTATGTGGGGGTCGAGCCCGGCATGGACGGGTACCCCGGGCCGTATGCGTTCCCGACGGTGCCCGACGCGCTGTATGATCTGGAGGCCGACGTCGGGGAAACCGTGGACGTTTCGGCCGACTATCCCGATGTCGTGGCGCGACTCGAGGCGATCGGGGAGCTAGCCCGTGCAGCTCTCGGTGATCGACTGATGCAGCGCACGGGCACGGAGGTTCGCCCTCCCGGGCGCCTGTCTCTCGGTCGACCGGACACGCTCGCCCATGCCGCTGTGGGCGGCGTCGTCATCGAGGCCACACCGACGGATGTGCGATACCCCGGAGCAGGGCCGGATGCGCTGGTTGACGGACGTGTGGGGTCGGGCGACTTCCGAGATGGACGATGGCTCGCGTACGACGGCGTGGACTTCGAGGCAACGCTGGACCTTGGTACTCCTCAGACCGTCGCTCGCGTAGGCATCGACTGTCTGCAGGTTCAGTCCGCCTGGATTCTGCTGCCCCGCGCCATACGCGCCAGCGTGTCCACAGACGGTCAGGCCTGGCGCGATCTGCCCGCGCTCATGGTCGCCCCGGAGGCAGACGACCGCGTCGAGGCACGACTTCTCTCCGTCGACGTTGGGGGCGCGCCCGTTCGATATATCCGAGTCCACGCCACCAACACCCAGCCCCTCCCTGAATGGCACCCTGGAGCGGGTGAGACGGGTTGGATTTTCGTGGACGAGATCGTCGTGGACACCACGTAGATCCGATTCGGGCTCGGACATCGCGAGGCATGTGAGGCCCTCGTAGGTCGGTCCAGGATGAGTCATATCGTTCGACTTGGTTCGCCGACGCTTGTGACACATTCGCGACCCCCATAGCCTCCTCCCAGCAAGAGAGCGCTCCCCTCCTGCATTCACACCTACCACCACACAGCCTCTCCATGGTTTCCGAGATCTTCGATGCGTCAGCCTGGCGCGAAGTCCCCGGCTTCGAGGACTTGAGCGACATCACATACCACGGCTCACTCGATGGAAAGACGGTCAGGATCGCGTTCGATCGCGCCGACTGCCGGAACGCGTTCCGTCCACGGACGGTCGATGAGTTGTATCGGACGCTGGAGCACGCGAGAACAACGTCGACGGTCGGCTGCGTGCTTCTGACCGGAAACGGGCCTTCGCCAAAGGACGGTGGCTGGGCTTTTTCGTCCGGGGGTGATCAGCGCATCCGTGGGGCGGACGGATACAAATACGAGGGAGGGGAAGGGGAGATCGATCCAGCCCGGCTCGGGCGGCTGCACATCCTCGAGGTTCAGCGACTCATTCGCTTCATGCCGAAGATCGTGATCGCGGTGGTTCCGGGCTGGGCGGCCGGCGGGGGTCACAGCTTGCACGTCGTCTGTGATCTGACGCTCGCCAGCAGGGAACATGCGCGGTTCAAACAGACGGACCCGGATGTGGCCAGCTTCGACAGCGGATATGGGTCCGCGTACCTCGCTCGTATGGTCGGGCAGAAGCGGGCTCGAGAGATCTTCTTCCTCGGCTTCGACTACACGGCCGATGAAGCGCTGGCCATGGGAATGGTCAATGCGTCGGTCCCCCACAACGAACTCGAAGAGACTGCGTTGAGCTGGGCCCGCACGATCAACGAAAAGAGTCCGACGGCGATGCGCATGCTCAAATACGGGTTCAACCTGATCGACGACGGCCTGGTGGGTCAGCAGATGTTTGCCGGGGAGGCCACGCGTCTCGCGTACGGTACGGATGAGGCGCGAGAAGGTCGGGATGCATTCGTCGAAAAGCGGGACAAGGATTTCTCCCGCTTTCCGTGGCACTATTGAAACGCATCCTCCGTCGGGCTCCCCACGGCCCTTCGCTCGCGAGTTTTCACCTCAAGTCCTCGTTCCCGAGTGTCGGCGCTCTCTCCGGTAACCTCGGAGGTGAAGTAAGGATGTCGCGAAGATCGAGCGCGCGGTCGGTACGAAGATCGAATGTGCAGGAGGAAGAGGCGTCGAGTAAGCCTGCACGGCGCCAGACGGCGTCGGTGCGGCAGGCGTAGAGGTTAGAGGCCCGCGACCGTGTCGAGGCCGAGTTCCTTTCCTCCTCGATAGACTTTGATGCCGGTGTCGACGTTGTGCAGAACGAGCAGCGCTTCCCTACTTCCGTGCGCACGCATCAGGGCTCGCATCAGAGCTTCTTCGCCTGACCACGGGTAGCCGTAGACAACGTCGAATTCACCCAGAGCCCGTCCCAGTTCGATGTATCCCGACGGCCCCTGGCCAATCGTGGCCGTGCGTCCGTCTCCGTCTGCGGGGTTCCATCGCCACCCCATCGGGATGAAGCTTCCGACGGCGAAGCGCGCTTCGGAATCCGAGCGATCGGCCAACTCACGTGCCGCACGCACGAGAGAGGCATCGATCTCGATCCCACAGGCGTCGAACCCCATCAGGTCTGCCATGATCGTGATGACACCGCTGGCCGATCCCCACTCGAGAAAGCGACGCCCTCGCCTACGAAGCGAGAGAAGCACGTCTCGAACCCGGTCGTAGTCTGCCGCGACGAACGAGTGCCACTCCTTTTGCCGGACCTGTGCATCGAATTCGTGCCAGAAGTCACGGCCTTCCTCGCAGAGCGCGTCGATGCGCTTCCTCAGCGAGGGGTCCAGTTCATGAGGCGGGTGGCTTTCGTCGATCAATCTTCGGAGTCCAGTGCCTGCAGCACGTTCGATGTGGCTGCGAAGAGCGGGGGAGCTCCGCGATCCAGCAGGCCATTCTCGGTGGGGTCTCGACGGGACGCACGAAGGTGGCGGGGATCTCCTGTCCTCCGCGCTGAATCGATACCTGGGTGCTTTCGATTCCGAGTGAGCCCTGCCTCCAGCTCCTGGAATACCGAAACGTGCGCATGAGCCGTTGTGGCTTCGTACTGCTTCGGTCCAGCAATGTCTTGCGCCACCCTCCCTGGCAGCGACGCTGCCGACGGGTCATGAACCCGGTTCAGAAACACGAAGGCGGGGATCCCGAAGGAACGGGATCTCCGCCGTCACACGATACCGTACAGCCACCCAGAGTTGCCGTGCCTCTGGCGAAAGTCAAACGGTTGTTCACTCCGGCCTATCCGGTTCTCGCTGCCTTCCTGCGGAGCACGACGATGGCGCGCCACTGCTCTGGTCGGGGAAACGCTCGCGTGATCCAGCGGTGGGTGAACTCGGTTGAGTAAGCGTGAGTCAGATGCCGAACGCCGGTGGGTCGCCTAGGTTATCCCGGCCGCTCGATTCGCGGCCCGGAGCAGGCCCAAGACCCACGCCGAGGAGGTACAGGTGACGATTACCCGTCGTGATGCGATCAAGACCCTGGTCATTTCCGTCGGCGGCTCATCGCTCCTGAGCGCGTGCGGCGGGCAGGTGTCGCTGGAAGCGCTGGCACCGACACCTGTGCCGCGCTTCTACAGCGAGCATGAAATGGCAGTCCTCTCGAGGGTGAGCGACCTACTTCTGCCACGGACGGAGACTCCCGGTGCGTTGGACTCCGGCGTTCCAGGTCTGCTCGACCGCCTCATGGCAGAGTGGGCGAACGTCGAGACGCAGGCGGACCATCGTGCGGCACTGACAGGACTGACCTCGAGGCTCGAGACACTGACCGGGGGTGATTTTCTCGGTGCGAGCGACCAGGTCGCTCGGCAGTCGCTCACCGATGTCGATGATGCGGAATTCTCAGGTGACCAACTCGACGGATACCGGGAGTTGAAGGGGCTGATCACCGAAGTGTACTTCGCCACCGAAGCGGGGGCGGACGAGCGCGGATGGGATCCTGCGCCGGGCCGCTGGGATCCGTGTGTTGATCGATCCTGAACTACGGATGTGCGTGCAACGTACGCGACCGAATCTACCTCACTGCGGAGAGAACAGCCTTGGCCGAGTTTGATGCGATCGTGGTCGGATCGGGAATGAGCGGGGGATGGAGCGCGAAGGAGCTTACCGAGCGCGGCCTCAAGGTTCTCGTCCTCGAGCGCGGGCCGGAGATCATCCCGGAGCGCGATTACACCGATCGGATCCCGCCCTGGGAGCGCCCCAACCTGGATCGTATCTCGCAGGACGAAATCGAAGAGCACTACCCCAAGCAGTACGGCGGCGTAGCCTACGCGATCAAGGAGACGACCAAGCACTTCTGGGTCAAGGACTCCGAGCACCCGTACGAAGAGGCCGAGGGCACCAGTTACGACTGGTTGCGCGGATATCATACTGGCGGCCGTTCCATCATGTGGAGTCGGCAGGCATACAGGCTCGGACCTCAGGACTTCGAAGCAAACGAACAGGAGAACGTCGGCGTCGACTGGCCGATTCGTTACGACGATATCGCACCCTGGTACGATCACGTCGAACGATTCGCCGGGATTTCCGGGAGCGTCGAGGGGCTTCCTCAACTTCCTGATGGTGTCTTCCAGCCCGCGTTCGCGTTGACCTGCGGGGAGGAGGACTTCAAGGCGCGGGTAGAGGCTTCATTCCCCGGCCGCAGCGTCATTCCGGCGCGCGTCGCGCACATCACGGCCGCCACGGATGAACAGAAGGAGCTCGGGCGCAGCAATTGTCGGGTACGCGACCGGTGCGAACATGGTTGCGTGTATCGGGCATACTTCTCGTCCCTGAACGCCACACTGCCTGCGGCGGAACGCACCGGTAACCTCACCATGGTGCACAACGCCATTGTTCAATCGATCGACTACGATCCGGGGACAGCGCGCGTTACCGGTGTCCGTGTTATCGATGCCGAGACTCGAGAGCGACGCACGTACACGGGGAGGGTCGTCTTCCTGAATGCCTCGACCATTGCTTCGGCGATGATCCTGCTGCAGTCGACCTCAGAGGCTTTCCCCGGTGGCTTGGCCAACCGTTCGGATCAGATCGGACGGAATCTCATGGATCACGTGAGTGGGGTGGGGGTCAGCGGATTCATGTCCGGCCATGAGGACAAGACAACCTTCGGTCGCCGACCTGGTGGGATCTACATCCCGCGTTACGCCAACATCACAGAGCACGACAAGCCGTATCGACGCGGATTCGGCTTCCAGGGAAGCGTGCGGCCGGTCAATGGCCCAAGTGGCCAGACTCCGGGAATCGGCCGCGCGTTCAAGGAGTCCCATCGTGCACCGGGCCCCTGGCGTGTCGGCCTCGAAGCATTCGGGGAGCAACTCCCGGATCCGAACAACCGCGTCACACTGCATCCCTCGGCGCGCGACCAGTGGGGCAATCCGCTGGCCGTGTTCAACGTCACCTACGGCGACAATGAGCGTGTCATGCTGCAAGAGGCACGTAAGGATGCGATCGCGATGCTCGAGGCGGCTGGCTGTACGGACATCCGGGCTGCAGGGTTGGAATTGACGAAGCCCGGCAACCGGATCCACGAGATGGGTGGTGCGCGCATGGGTCGGGATCCGGCGACGTCGGTGCTGAACGGATGGTGCCAGGCTCACGACATCGAGAATCTGTTTGTGACCGATGGCTCATTCATGGCGTCCGCAGCCTGTCAGAACCCCTCTTTGACCTACATGGCCTTCAGCGCCCGAGCCGCCAACTACGCGGCGGATCTCATGGCCGAAGGGGCTCTGTAAGGCCGCGGTCGACGGCGGTGGAGCTACAGAGGCGGGCCATCCCCGGCGTCAGAGTGCTTTGCTGTCCCACGGCATTCGGGGCTGAATGGCGCTCACGGTGACGTCTGCTGCGCTCGATGGTCCGATCGACGTGGCCGTCAGGAGGCACTCCGACGATTGGACGTGGTTTGTGCGAACCGGACCCGGCTCAGCGGTGGAATCGAACGAGTGTCGGACAGCTCCTTCCACCATGGGCTCGAGCGGCACGAGGGCATCGTAGAGGTTTGGGCCTGCACACCACTGGAACCATGGACCTGCGAGGCGGTCCTTCATCCGGTCCCGTGGACGAGACTCGCCCTCGGGATCTAATCTTGCATACTGTCGGCCTGCTCGTCGGCTTCAACGTCATCTCTCGCACCACGAGTTCCTTCATGGTTCGATCGCACCTCGGCACAGGACCGATCTTCTTCGGCCTGCTCTTCTGCCTCCTCGTGACCTCCGCTCCGATCGGTGCGCAGACCGCTGCGCCGTCGCTTATTCTGCGCGGCGTCAACGTGGTTGACCCTGCGACAGGCTCGATTCGAGAGGACGTTTCGATTCTCGTCGAGGACGGGTTGATCGCGCGTATTGCTGGCCGTGACGCGCAGGCCCCGGCAGGAGTCCGTGAGATTGCCCTGGACGGATACTGGGCCGTACCCGGGCTGCTCGATGCTCACAGTCACATGAACACGCTCGATGCGGCCAAGAGGGCGCTCGACTCCGGGGTTACCACGGTTCGGACCGCGGGTGTCGACGGATTCGCGGATGTCGGGATCAGGGACGCGGTGAGGGCCGGGCGGCTTCCCGGTCCGGATATTCTGGCGACCGGGGTGTACGTCACACCTGAGATCGGCAACGGTGGACTCGCGGACTCCCGGTTATATCGATTTCTCGACGACAGCATCGACTCGGAGGAGGAGTTGCGGACGCTCGTGCGTGTGAACGCCGAACGCGGGGTCGACTGGATCAAGACGCGGGCGACTGAGCGAGCGGGGACGTGGAATACCGATCCGCGCGAGCAGGTGTACACCGAAGCTGAGTTGCGGGCGGTCGTTGAAGAGGCCGAACGCCATGGGCTGTCCGTCGCTGCCCATGCGCACGGCGAAGAAGGCATCGTGGCCGCGGTGAATGCCGGTGTGAAGAGTATCGAGCACGGTACCTACGCGTCGGACGCCACGCTGCGCCTCATGCTGGAACGGGGGACCTGGCTCGTGCCCACGCTCTCGTCCGTGCTCTCCTTCGGTCAGCCGGGAGACTACGCCGACCCGCGAATCTTTCTGCGTGGGCAACACCTGGCCCCGCGTCGCGTCGAGATGGTTCGTGCCGCATATGCGATGGGGGTTCCGATTGTTGTCGGGGTCGACACCAGTTACGGGCCCGAGAGCACGGCTCGGGTATCCCGCGCGGTGACGTTCATGGTGGAAGAGCTGGACTTCGAGCCCATGTATGCGCTGCAGGCCGCGACGAGTCGGTCGGCTGAGCTCCTGGGTGTGGCAAACCGCACCGGATCGATGCGCGAGGGGTTCGAGGGTGACATCCTCGTGATTGACTCCAATCCACTGGAGCGGGTCCGGGCGCTGCAGGACCCACTCGTGATCATCTCGAACGGGCACGTCGTGTCGAACCGTTTGCCGTTCGCGAAGCCGGGCTGGTAACGAGCGTCGAGCGGCATCGAACGACACCGAGGGGGTCGACTGGTCTCCCTTGTCGTACGGTCTGACTCACCCCGAACTTTCCTCCTCTTCGATCCCTTTGACTCTCCGAGGTCCGCTATGGGGAAGCACTCCCCTTCCATCCTCCTGCTGATCGCGACCGCCCTCTCCTTCTCGATCCCGGTTGCGGCACAGGAGCCGAACTTCGGTCGCTCGGTCGAGATGACGGCGGACGAGCTTTTTGTCGGGCAGCCGGTGAACTGGTACGGGCCTGGAATGGTCTACGCGTACGGATCGGACGTGGATGGATGGATCGAGCGCCAGCTGCTCGTCGCCCCGGACTCGTCGCGGATGGACGACTTTGGTCGTGCGATCGCGATCGACGGAAATACGCTCGCGATCGGTGCGCCCAGGAAGTACGAGGGTCACGGGCGCGTGTACATCTTCACACGGGGAGCTATGAACTCGCCGTGGACGGTCGAGACGACCCTTCAGGCCCCAGCCGAGAGCGGGCCGACCGAGCTCGGCACGGCACTCGCTCTCGTGGGTGACGACCTGCTGGTCGGAGCGCCGGGGACCGAGGGCGGTGGAGCCGTTCATCACTTCCAGCGAACCGGAAGTGGCTGGACGCTTACCGGCACGATGACACCGGAATCGGATCAGGGTGTCGAGACGTTCGGTGGAGCACTCGCGTGGAATGGATCCGAGCTTCTGGTCGGGGCGCCCGGCTCGGGTGAAGGGCAGGGCAGCGTCCATGAAGTCGTACTCGGACCGGACGGCACGTGGGGCGTGGCCAGCAAGATTGAGCTGCCCGCGGAAGCTCGCACCGAGCGTGGGGCTGCTGGCACGAGCCTCGTCCTCACCGCCGGTCAGGCGCTGGTTGGTGCTCCCGGAGCTGCGGCAGTCGTGGTTCTCGAACGTGGGCTGAACGGCGGCTGGTCAGCGACCGACGTGTTGGGGCCTCCAGTCGATCCGGATGGCTCGCAGTTCGGTTTCTCCGTAGGCCGTGTTGGCGACGAGTTGTGGGTCGGGGCGCCCGGCCTCGAACGCCGTAACGGACGTGTCTTCCGCTTCATGGCGTCTGGCAACGGCTCCTGGAGCAGCCCGGTTCGGCTCGACCCCGACGATACATCGGGGGCCTCCTGGCCGCTGGGTTTCGGCTATGCTCTCGCGTCGGAGGGTGCTCGAGCCGTCGTGGCGATGCCAAGTCGTGACTTTGGTGAGGGCCGGGTCATGACACTGGCGGACACGGGCGCGGGTTGGGTCGCCGGGGATCTGCTTGAGGGCCGTATCCATCGTATTGGATCGGCGCTCGAGTCGGGCGACCGTTGCGTCGAGGGTGCGATGACGGAGTTCCCGTGTACGAACATGGAATTGGTCGCGCACATGCCGATCAGCGATCTCGGAGGTGAGCGTGGCGTCTGGGTGAACGATGTCTGGGGCTGGACCGATACTCAGACTGGCCGCCGGTACGCGCTCGTCGCCAGGAGGGACGGTGCATCGTTCGTGGACGTGACCGATGCTTCGGCGCCGACCCTGGTAGGCAATCTTCCTCGCACTGTCGGTTCGCCGCCTTCCGTGTGGCGCGACATCAAGGTGGTCGCCGACTACGCGTACATCGTTTCCGACGGAGCCGGCGAGCACGGCATGCAGGTGTTCGACCTGACGCGCCTTCGGTCCGTCGGTGAGGAGCCGGTCGATTTCGAGCCCGACAACACGTATCGGGAGATCCACAGCGCACACAACGTCGTAGCGGATACCGCATCGAAGTTCCTCTACATCGTCGCAGCCAACGGCGGCGGCCGAACGTGCGGAGGTGGCTTGCACATGGTCGATGCGGGTGACCCGCTCAACCCGGTGTTCGCGGGTTGTTATCACGACACCGCCAGTCCCGGAGCCCGCGGCTACACGCACGATGCGCAATGTCTCGTCTACGAGGGCCCGGACGACCAGTACCGGGGCCGTCAGATCTGCGTCGGCTCCAACGAGTCGGAGATCAACATCGCGGACGTCACGGACAAGGCGAATCCGGTCACGGTCGCGCGCATGAGCTACCCGAACGTCGCGTACGCTCACCAGGGATGGTTCGACGAAGAGCAGCGGTACTTCTACATGAACGACGAGCTCGACGAGCTGGCGGGCAACGTGAGTGGAACGCGTACGATTGTCTGGGATCTGACCGAGCTCGACGACCCGGTGGTCGCGAACGAGTACATCGCGTCCGTGGCGGCCTCCGACCATAACCTTTACGTGGTTGGCGATCGGATGTATCAGGCGAACTACGGGAGTGGCCTACGGGTGCTCGACATCAGTGACCGGGCAAACCCGCGCGAAGAGGCATTTTTTGACAGCGCGCCGTACAACGAGAACGGGCCAGGCCACAGTTCCTCGGAGAGCGGAGCGTGGAGCAATTACCCGTTCTTCGAAGATGACCTGGTCATCTTCACGAGCGTGCGCGAAGGGCTGTTCATCATGAAAGTGAGTCCGCGGCCGGTGAGCTGAGTGCGGGGGAATGGCCAGGTCAAAGCGATCCTGCCATTTCCACCAGCCCCGGACCTTGCTTCCTCAATCGATAGCCAAGGAAGAGGATGACGCCTGCGAGCACGTGCGCCCCGACGCCGGCGGCCGTGGACCAGTCGTACAGAAGGAGCCCACCAACGGCGAGGACGCCGCCCCCCACGAAGAGCGTCGTGCTCCACCGTGTAACCATCGACTGGACCTCTTGAGGGCTCTTCCCAGCGACCACCTCCACGGCCTGCTTTTGGCCCCAGGAAGCGTTCGAGCCGAGTTGGGCCCTGGCGCGCTTCTTCTTGAGTTGCGCCGGTTCCTTTCCCGGTCGGAAGCCCTTCATCTGGGACTGTGACCCTCGCCGTTTTGCTACCATGAGCCTGTCGCTTTCGGGGTTCGTTAGTGCCGGAAGTCCACTCAGGTCACGGGCCGCTGAGGCCTGACGATGAAGAGGCCTTCGTTCATGCTGGATACGATGATCATCCCGCTCTCGAAGAACGGCCAGGCCGTCCACGCGCCTCCGCCGAAGCCTGCGGGGTTCTCTCCGTACGGTGTCGTGTCGAACCAGCCGATTTCCACGGGAGCCTCGGGATCGGAGACGTCGAGCACACGGAAGCCCGCCTGGTAGTTCGCCAGATAAGCACGGTTACCGGAGATGTAGAGATTGTGGTCCGTGGCTTGATCCGGACCGAGGTGCTCACCGATCAAGATCGGGTCGTCCAACTCTGCCACGTCGTAGATCAGCGTCCGCGTGCGGTCTGTCGTGCCGACGATCTCGTCCAGTTCGTCGTTCACATACAGGTACCGATGGTCTTCAGTGAGCCATCCCTGATGGACGTACGCCGTGCCGGGGTGACTCGCGGTCGAGATGGGCTCTGGGGCGGACTTGTCGGTCACGTCGACGATGCGCATCGCGGTCTCGTTCGCCGCGAAGCAGATCTGCCGCCCCTGGTAGTTCTGGTCCGGCCCGTGGTAGACGGTGCATTGAGCGTCGTGTGTTCGACCAGTCCAGATGAGCCCCTCCGTGTCCGTGTAGCAACCGGCGAATGTGGGCTGAAGCGGGTCGCGAATGTCGATCATGTGCAGTCCGCCACCGCACGACTGTCCGCCTGTGTTCGTCCCCACTGTGTAGGCGAACCCCGATTCGGTATCGATGACGAGATTGTGCGCGCTGGCGACCTGGTTGTATCGGGCGTCAGGTTCGAACGTCGCCGGCACTGCCGCGACGTCCCGCAGGCGCGTGAGATCGAAGACGAGCAGGCCGTGATCACCGGCCCCGTCACCGGTGAAGAATGCGTGGTCCATGTAGACCTTGATGTCTCGCGCGTGTGACGGGTTGGAGGGCATGAGACCCACGAACCGGGGTGAGCCCGGATCACTGATGTCGACGAATGCCAGACCGGCGGTTCGGCCGATGAGCGCGTACTCGTGGCCGGTTTCGGGATCGGTCCATCCCCACACGTCAGTCACCCGTTCACCGGGCGCACCGCCGAGGGCGGACAGGGAGAGAAAGGATACGAGGTCGACACTCTCGCAGGAGTAGCCCGCAGCCTCACCGTCGACGCAGGTGATGGGTTCGGTCCCCGTCACGGCTTGAAGACCGGCGCCCGGATCGAGCCATTCCGGGCTGCCGTCGCTTGCGAGGTCGAAGACGGCGGCCCGCCCATCGCCTCCGTATGCGTCGGGGGCGCCAATCACCGCGTGGTCACCACGCAGGGCCACCGAGGCCCCAAAGCCGGCGCGCTCGAGATCCTCGGCCGTAAGGGTTCGGCTCAAAGTCCAGCCGGCGTCGGTGCGTTCGTAGGCGTAGACTCGCCCTGTCCCTCGGTTGGCCAGCGGCGCACCCACGACCAGATGTCGATCACCGACTGCGAGTGATCCTCCAAACCCGATGGGCTCCCCGCTTTCGGCGTCCGGGGCTCTGAGCGTTTCAGCACGTACCCACGATCCAGCGGTCCCCGGCACAAATCGAATGACCCGTTCGAGCCCTGGGGCGGAGGCATAGACTTCCGAACCGTCCTCGGTCAGCGCGACCGCAGTGCCCAGGCGAGCATCCCGTTCCAGTGAATCCGCAGGGAAGAGAGCCGCGGAGGTCCAGCCGAGTTCTCCGCGCTCGAAAAGGTGGACTGCTCCACCGAGGCCAGACCCCGGTGCCCCCACTACCAGATGGCGGTCACTCAGCGATAGAGGTGTGCCCAGTCCACTCAGAATGTGCGCCCCGGAGGACGGAAGTTGCAGGGCCGCCTCCAGCGTCCACGTGTCCGACGCCATCCGGAGCACGTGAACCGTGCCGGATGGGACTGCGCCGCCGGCGACAGCCAGACGACGTCCGTCGGGCGACAGGGCTACACTGCGGGCGGGCGGGCCCATGAGGTTGTTCAGCGTGGTCATGTCCAGTCCACCCGAGGGCAGCGCGGCCCGTCCACCGCCCATCGACGGGTCCACAGGAACTCGGATCCGGGGTGCCCACGCCGCCCCGCTCCTCTCGTAGAGATGCCCGGCTTCGCGACCGTTCGGGTCGCCACTCGCCAGAAGCAGGAGATCTCCCCCGGCCGCGAGCGCCGGGATCAGGGCTTCTCCCGGGTAGCCACCCTCCAGCTTGGCAAGGCGTGTGTCCTGTGCCCAGGAGCCGTCCTGCCCGAGGCGAAAGACGAGCGCGGCGGCGGGCCCGATCGCCGCACCGGGCTTCAGTACGACGACCTCGTCCGCACCGGCCCACGTCACCGCGGCCCCGAACCGGTCCTGCGCCGATGCGCCCGGACTGGAGGTGGTGAAGATCAGAAGAGCGAGGGCGAGGCTGGGGTAGGAGTACGAGCGCACAGATTGACCTGTTGCAGGGCGGGAGGATGATTGCCGAGCACGCCGTATGCAGGCGTACGGTCGACACGAACTGGACAGGAAAGATGGACGTGCTCCTCACCCCCGGCCAGCGAGCACGGCCTCCAGTCCCTGAAGGCGCGCAAGACAGAGTGTACGCCGGCCGATCGTTTGCGAACGAGACGACTCAGGATACGGAAGAATCGATGATCAAGTATGCGAAGATCGTTCTGGCCCTCACCCTCATGCCCTGCCTGAGTGCCCTAGAGCGCCTCCGGTGGCAGCTGGTGATGTCTTCGAGACGTGGGGTTCCCTGAAGTAGCGAACGGCCCTGCTCAGGGTGATCGGCCCACTGCCAGGATACTGTCGAGTTGCGTCAGCACGTCGTCGGGGATGCCGGTAGCGGACGCGCCGAGCCTGTGCCACACGAGGCGGCGGTCGGCGTCGATCAGGGCGATGTGCGGTAGCCCTGTGGCCCGGATCCAGAATGCGTCCGTCAGATCATCCTCGATCTCTCGGACGGTCGGGTACGTCGCGCCCTGCTCCTCCATCCAGCGGAGGGCGTTGGCCGGGCTGTCGTCGACGAGTACCCCCAGGACCATGATCTCGTCTCCATACCCCTCGGCCACCTCCGAGATGTGACCGTGCTGTTCGAGGCAGGGCGGGCACCACGAAGCCCAGAAGTCGATCAGCACCGGTCGGCCCTGGAGGTCACGGAGAGAGACGCGGTCTCCCGCTGACCACGGTGAGGCCGTCGGGTCGATGACCTCGAACTCCGAGTCCGGGATTCGATCACCCGGCATGGGTGGCTGGTCCGGTGTGCATGCGGCGAGGCCCGCGACGGTGAGGACCGTCGCGGGCAGGGGGCACATCTTCCGCCAGTCTGGCCGGATCGCTGAGGTCAACGCCCGACGCGTCTTCCCGGAGTCCACGGAGCACCTGCGTCGGCCAGCGCCTGTTCGACGGCGGCCATCTCACCATCCAGGAACGCGCCGAGGTCATTCTGGAACGCGGAGAAGTCTCCTTCAGCGATTCTCAGGCTCTCCTGCATCGTCCCCGTGGGCGGCTGGCGCGTGTTCCACGATGACGCGGCCTGGCCAGCACGTCGCGAGATCGTCGGGGTGCTGGACTGGTTCAGTGAACCGCGCACCGGATCACCGTTGAGTGCGAGCCGGAAGCCGTCCAGACGCTGGGTCAGGTCGTCGAGTCGACCGTACAGGGCCGGGTCAGCCGAAGGCGTACGCTCCAGGGCGGCGCGCATGTAGCGAACCCGCTCAGAGGCTTGAGACATCTCCGAGCTGGCGATCGAGATCCTGCGCTGCAGGTCGGCGACCCCAAGATGGAACGCCTCTACGGCCTGGAAGTCCGTACCGGCTGGGACGGTCGGCACGGGTTTCACGGTGAAGCTCTCCGCGGCTCCGATCTCCGTCGCTGCCCCGCCGTCGATGACGACCAGCTGGGCGGAATATTCGCCTGGCGCGGCGAGCGGGCCGGTCGGCTCGGTGACCCACGGGGGCCGGAATGCCGGGTCGGCGAAGCTGACCGGGTTCGGTGCGGGGTGTCGGAGGTCCCAGGTGACGCGGTGCACCCCTTCCCGCGCAGGTACCTCGACCCACCGCACCGGGGACCCGACGGCGTCCGAGATCCGGACGCGAATCATCGGACCGGTCTCGTTGCGCTCCGACCGGAGCCTGTCATAACCGGGGAAAGGGACGTCACTGCCTGCGTCCCGCAACGCCTGCTCCTGCTCTTCCCGCTCTGCTTCGGCGGTCAGACGAACCTCAGGCACGTGCACTGTGAACGTGGCACCGAACGGAGGATTGTCGCCGGACCATGCGGTTGATCCGAGCGTAGGCCGGCCGGTCGCCTGGTTGGTGAGCGCCGGTACGAACCACCAGGCATCCCGAAGCGGCATCACGCCGCCACCCTGCGCGAGCGCGTCCTGTGCGAGCGCACGCAGTGGAGCGTAGTCGTCGAGAATCCAGATGCCGCGGCCGAACGTGCCGCCGATGATGTCATCGTCCCGCCGATGCAGCTGTACGTCCCGGAACGCGATCGTGGGGGCTCCCGCATCGAGGCGGTGCCAGTTCGTCCCGCCGTTGACGGTGAACCAGAGCGAGGTCTCCCCCGCCAGAATCAGGAGATCGGGCTCGACGTGGTCCTGCTGCATCGCCCAGACGAGCTCTCCATCCGGCAGATCACCTCGGATCGACGTCCAGCTCTGGCCGTGGTCGTCACTCCGGAAGATGTACGGCGCGTAGTCGCCCACTTTGTGCGCATCTGCGAGCGCAAAGACCGTTGCGGCGTCATGCTCGCTCGCGACGACCTTGTTGATGAAGGAACGTTCAGGCACACCTGGGAGGTCGCGTGCACGAGTCCAGTTCGCCCCATCGTCTGTGGTCGCGTGTACGAGCCCATCATCGGAGCCCACGTAGATCGTCCCTGCCGCTATCGAGGACTCGGAGATGGTTGTGAGTGAGGCGTACTGCGACATCGCTCCGTTATCGTGAAGCGCGTCGAGCTCC
The DNA here is from genome assembly GCA_028873595.1 of Gemmatimonadota bacterium. GTDB lineage: Bacteria > Gemmatimonadota > Gemmatimonadetes > Longimicrobiales > Gaopeijiaceae > UBA2589. Next base: position 73,819 of record JAPPOV010000033.1, read on the forward strand.
CAGACCCGGCCCATGAAGGGCAGGGTGTACCGATCGGTGTCTGTGGTGAGGTCCCCCGAGATGGCGGTCCAGGTGTCTCCACGGTCGTCCGAGGCCCAGAGGCGCTGGGACGCGTAGTAGATCCGGTCCGGATCGTTCGGTGAGATCAGGATCGGAGAATCCCAGTTCCAACGCTCCGGCGGATCACCCGGTGCCGGCTGCGGCTGGATCGCAGTGATCTCCCCACTCACGCGGTCGACACGCTGCAAATTCCCTTGCTGCGTCATCATGTACATGACGTTGGCGTCGGTTGGATCGAAGGCGACGCCGTACCCGTCGGCCCCCAGTGGGAAGAGCCAATCCTCGTTGCGCACACCTTCCGTGGTTTGCGTCCGGGCCGGTGCCCAGAGGGTGCCGAGATCCTGCGCCCCGGCGAGGAGCTCGTAGAACGGCTCGGAGTTCGACGCCGCGATCTTGTAGAACTGCGCGATCGGGAGGTTCGGGAAGTGCCGCCACGTAGCGCCGCGGTCGAAGGTCTCATAGAGGCCCGCGTCCGTCCCGCCGAGCATATGCAGCGGGTTATCGGGATCGATCCAGAGGGCGTGATTGTCCGAGTGCTTGTCCCTGCCCGTCTCGAGATTGCCAAAGGTCGCGCCTCCGTCATACGTGACCTGGAAGAACACGTCCATCTGGATGACGATGTCCGCCTCGGTGGGCGACGCTTCGATCTCCTGGTAGTAGTGTGGCCCCGTGCCACCGGAGATGTAGCTGTTGCGGTGCTCCCAGCTTTCACCGCGATCTGCGGAGCGGTAGAAGCCCTCCTGCCCCTCGTTCGACTCGATCGTCGCATACACGAGATCGGGGTCTGCCGGAGTCACGGCGAGCGCGATCTTGCCCATGTCGCGAGAGGGGAGGCCCGTGGTGATCTCTCGCCAGCTGCGGCCGCCGTCCATCGACTTCCAGATGCCGGACTCCGGTCCGCCGGCCATGTAGCCCCAGGTATGACGGCGACGCTGGAATGCCGCTGCGTAGATCGTATTCGGGTCGTCAGGCGCGAATTCCATGTCCGTGACGCCGGTGTTTTCGTCAATCGTCAGGGTTGCGGTCCAACTCTCCCCACCATCCTCAGTCATGTAGACGCCGCGCTCCCCTCCGGAAGACCACAGGGGACCCTCCGATGCAACGAGCACGACGTCCGGGTTCTCGGGGTGGATCAGGATCTTTCCGATGTGCTCCGATTCCGGGAGGCCCATGTTCGCCCACGTCGCGCCGCCATCGAGACTCCGATATACGCCGGTGCCCCATGCGACGTGTCGGCCGCTGACGTTCTCACCGGTGCCGACCCAGACGATCTCTGGGTTCGACGGCGCGAGCGCGATCTCCCCAATCGAGTAGCTTGGCTGGTCGTCGAAGATCGGTGTGAAGGTCGTGCCCGCGTTCGTGGTCTTCCACACACCGCCGGACCCGACGCCCACATACCAGATGGATTTGTCGTGCGGGTGTACCTCGACGTCAGCGATCCGTCCGCCGGCCACGGCTGGCCCGACCTCGCGAAGCTCGAGCGCGGTTGCGGCCTGTTCGATCGATACCTGCGCGGCAGCGACACCGGGGAGAAGGAGTGTGCCGAAGAGGAGGAGCGCCCCACGGTAGGCGAGGGGCGATCGTGGCAGTGCGTGCGTCATGACGTGTGCAGGCTCAGGGGAACTCGAACGAGGGCGAGTATCGTGCGTCGGCGGTGGTGCACAGGGCAAGCGTACCGGGGTCGAACCGTCGGTACTGCGGGAGCAGCCCGGGGGCTTCCACGAGTCGACCCGAAGTACGTGAGCTGGAGATCCGGTGTGGTCGAGTGGATCATTCCGTCGATCGTTGAGTCGTCACCGGCCACGCACTGTCCGCTGGGAATGCCGTTCGGGTGCGTGCCCCGACGGTCGCATCAGTACATGGAGGCGTTGAGGTTTCGGAGTCCCCCGTCCTCCACCCGCGTCACGGCCGGATTCGGCAAACCCTGACGGTGGGTGTGATCAACGCCGTGCGGTCGCTCCAATCGCAGCCAGCCCTGCTCGTACGGCCTGAGCATCCTCGGAGCCACGAGCGCCACTGGCCGCCATCGCGCCGACCATCTCGCCGTTCATGAAAATCGGTAGACCCCCTTCGTAATGGATGCCACCCGGGATCGTATCCGTCGTGCCTGCCGCCAAAGCCTGACCGTACACAACTGTAGCTTCTCCAGTCGTGATCACGACGTGGACCTTCCGCATCACGATGTCCGTCGTGCGCGGCGGGGCTCCATCCATCCGGCGGAGATAGACCGGGAGACCCTCAGCGTCCGTGACGTAGATCGTGAGGTTCCACCCATTCGCTCGCGCTTCGACTTCCGCTGCGTCCACGGCGGTCTGCGCCTGCTCCATCGTGAGCTGGGCTTCCGTATGGGTCGGGGAGACGACAAGTCCGAATACGGTGAGCGCGAACACAGTGAATGACATCGGAATCTTCATGGCAGTGCAGGGGAGCGGGGCGTGGTTCGGCGGTGAACAGTATGCGGATCGTACGCCTGAGTTCCGATGCTCACCTCATGCATCCCCCGCGATCATCGGGGGATGCTGGTGCAGTACGTATCACCACTGCCGCGCTGAATGTCCGAGAACGCCGTCGACGGCCTCGGTGAGGCCAGGAGCATGCCGACGTCGTCGAGCACAAAGAGCCAATCGCCGCTCATGTATCGCAGAGACATTAGACAGCGTACCTATAGTTGCTTGAAATCAGCAGAGAGGAAGCCGATATGCCGCTTTTCCGCACACACCGCCCTACCCTGTCGCCTCGGATGGCCCGACTCGCGTGTGTCTCGGTCGCAGCCGTGCTCGTGACGCTTGGTGCTTGTGTTCCGCCCGACGATTCCGACGTGCCCTTCGACATACTGATCGCCAACGCGCGTGTCGTCGACGGAGCAGGCAATCCCTGGTTTCGCGGCGACGTGGGCATCCGGGGAGACCGGATCGCGGCCGTGGGCGCGCTCGATGGTCAGCCGGCGTATCGGACGATCGATGCTGCCGATCGTGTGGTGAGCCCGGGGTTCATCGACATGATGGGACAGTCGACGACAGTCCTGATGACCAACCCGCCCAGTGCGGAGTCCAAGCTACGCCAAGGGATCACCACGTATCTCTCCGGTGAGGGCGGGTCTCCCGCGCCTCGCTCCCCCGACGCACCCCCGGTGTCGGTTCAGGGTGACGAACGGGCGTGGACGACATACGGGGAGTATTTCGGGCTCCTCGAGGAGTACGGTATCCCCATCAACGTCGTACACGATGTCGGCCTGACCCAGGTCCGTCGGGTCGTACTCGGGGACCAGGACGTGCAGCCGACGCCGGAGCAGCTCGAAGAAATGAAAGGGCTCGTTCGGCAAGCCATGGAAGACGGGGCAGTCGGTACCTCGACTTCGCTGATCTACCCGCCGGCGATCTATGCTGAGACCGACGAGTTGATTGAGCTGACGCGGGTAGCCGGAGAGTACGGTGGCGTCTACTTCACGCACATGCGCAACGAGAGTAACGCGGTACTCGATGCGATCCGGGAGGCCATGGCAGTCGGTGCAGGTGCGGGTGTGCCCGTGCACATCTACCACCTGAAGGCGGCAGGTCAGGAGAATTGGCCGCTCATGGCCGATGCACTCGCTCTGATTGACTCGGCCCGCGCAGAAGGGATGGATGTGACGGCGGACATCTATCCGTACATCCGCAACGGAATTGGGCTCGGCTCCTTCCTGCACCCTCGCCACTACGCCGCAGGGACAGGCCCGTTTCTGGAGACTCTGGATGATCCGGAGCTCAGAGCCGAACTCCGCCGCGAGGTCGAGACGACGTCCGACTGGGAAAACTGGTACCGGCATGTGGGGATGAACTGGGACAACGTCCTGATCGTCTCGGGTTCCGATGCCGTGGATCCGGCGGTGATCAACCGCTCGATCACCGAGGCTGCGGAGATTCTTGGCACGGATCCGTGGAACGCCTTTTTCGATCTCGTGCAGGCAGGCGGCGTGAGCGTGAACCCGCAGAGTATGAACGAGGAGCAGAAGTGGCTCGCGCTCGACGCCGAGTACGTGATGATCGACACGGATGCTTCACCCGTGAACCCGGAGACGACCGACAGCTCGCATCCTCGGGCGTTCGGTGCCTTCCCGCGAGTGATCGCAAAGTACGTGCGGGAGGACAGCGTTCTGAGCCTTGAAGACGCGATCCGGCGGATGTCGTCGATGGCCGCGCAGCGGCTGGGTCTTCACGATCGGGGCTTCGGCGCGCCCGGCATGGCGGCCGATCTTGTCGTGTTCGACCCTGAGCAGATCCGTGACAGGGCCGAGTTCGGGGCCAATGCCATGAGGTACGCCGAGGGGGTGGACTATCTCCTCGTGAACGGGGCCGTCGTCATCGACGACGGAGCGCTGTTGGACGTCATGCCTGGGCGCGTGCTCAGGCGAGGGGGTGGTTCGTGATGACCGTCCCGATGAGACAACGGCCAGCCTCGGCGCGTGGGCTGCTACCCGTTGCTTTGCTCATTCTGGCGGGCTGCTCAGGCGAAGCTGCTCAAAGCGGAGGTGCCGGCCCGGTCCATCCCGGAGTCGACGCGGTCTTCGCCGACCTCGATCGGGATGACGCGCCGGGTGCTGCGGTTGGTGTGCTGCTCGGAGGAGAAGTCGTACACCGTGCCGGATACGGCATCGCCAACATGGATCACGGAATTCCGATCACTCCAGAGACGGTGTTCGATATCGCGTCGATCTCCAAACAGTTCGGCGCGATGGCGGCACTCATGCTCGAGGATGAAGGTCGTCTCGACTTTGACGCGGACGTGCGCGAGTACGTGTCCGAGCTTCCCGACTTCGGCTCAACCATTACCCCGCGCCATCTAGTGCATCACACCAGCGGGATTCGCGACTGGCCTCACGCGATGATGCTCGGAGGGATGACGTACACCGACGTGATCTCGTTCGACAAGATTCTCCGGATGCTGTACCAGCAGGAGGACTTGGACTTCCCGCCGGGCTCGGAGTACTCGTACTCCAACACGGGATACAACCTTCTCGCCCGCATCATCGAGGTGCAGTCGGGTGAGTCATTTCGGGACTACACCGAGGCGCGAATCTTCGAACCCCTCGGTATGGAGCGCACGCACTTTTCCGACGATTACCTGGAGATCGTGCCGGGTCGCGCCGAGTCCTACACGCCGACCGAAGACGGGCAGTACCGCCGGGTCGTCAACCAGCTCACCGCGCTGGCGTCCAGCTCGCTCAATACCTCGATGGACGACTTCCTCCTTTGGATGAAGAACTATGAGACGGCGGCCGTCGGTGGCGAGGTACTCATGGAGCGCATGCTCCAGCAGGGCGTGCTGAACGACGGTGAGGTGTTGACCTATGCGCAGGGCCTGCGCCTCGCTGATTACCGAGGTTTGCCCACCTTCGGACATGGAGGAAGCTGGGCCGGCTACCGCACGAACTTCGTGCGCTTCCCCGAGCAGAATCTCTCGATAGCTGTCTTCTGCAACGTCTCGAATTGTGACCCTGGTGGACGTGCCCGGCGGGTCGCCGAGGTCTTTCTGGAGGATCAGATGACCCCGCCACCCGAGGCCGTATCGGACCGCCCAGGTTCCGATGCGGTCACGCTGTCTCCCGCGCAGCTCCGGGCCTACGAAGGCTGGTACAGGAGTGCCGAGCTGGACTCGAGCTATGAGATCGTGGCGGGCGACGGTGTTCTGATCGCACGTCACTGGCGGAATGCGGACGCCATGCTCACGCCGGTCGGTGGCGACGAGTTTCGAGGCGACGAGGGCTGGCTGCCACGCGTGCACTTCACGCGGAATCCATCGGGGCAGGTCACCGAGTTCGCCGCCACGGGCAGTCGTGTCCGCAATCTCCGTTTCGAACGCCAGCACTTCTAACCGCCGTGCCCTCACTGACCAGTATCGCCGGGCGTTGGGCCCGGTCTTCCCTCATCGTGTTCGTGCTCGTCGCCTCTTCGGCATGCTCAGCCGCGACGGATACGGAGGCGAGACCGATGGACCCGGACGCAATCCGGCCGTTCACGATCGACGTGCCCGACGAGGTTCTGGCCGATCTCGCTGACCGTCTCGCTCGGGCCCGTGTCCCGGACCAGATCCCTGGGACAGGGTGGACATACGGAACGGACGGGACGTACCTCACGGAGCTCCTGGAATACTGGAGATCCGACTTCGACTGGCGAGCTCAGGAGCAGGCGCTCAACGAGCTTGATCACTTCAAGACCGAGGTCGACGGGGTGGATGTGCATTTCATCCATCAGCGCTCGCCCAACCCCGACGCGACTCCCTTGCTCCTGATCCACGGGTGGCCGGGTTCGGTCTTTGAGTTCATGGATCTCGTCGGGCCGCTTACCGACCCGGTGTCGTACGGGGGTGAGGCGAGTGACGCGTTCCATCTGGTAATTCCGTCGCTGCCGGGCTTCGGCTTCTCGGGCAAGCCGACCGAGACTGGGTGGAGTCCGGAGCGGATGGCCGATGCCTTCGCCGTTCTCATGGCTCGACTCGGATACGACCGGTATGGGATCCAGGGCGGAGACTGGGGCGGGATCATCGGGCGTTCGCTCCCGGGCAATGATGTGGATCACGTGATCGGCTTTCACACGAACTTCGTACTGGGTGGTCCCGCTCCGGGGACTGATCCGAACGCAGGGGTCACGGACGAAGAGCGTACTCTTCGCGCCGAGCGGATGGAGGCTTTTGCGGAAGGCAGTGCCTACCAGGAGATCCAGGGAACCAAGCCGCAGTCGGTCGGTGTGGGCCTCAATGACTCACCAGCGGGTCTGGCTGCCTGGATCGTGGAGAAATTCCATGGGTGGAGCGACAACGACGGACACGTCGAAGACGCATTCACCAAGGACCAGATGCTGGCGAACATCACCCTGTACTGGGTGACCGAGACGATCACTTCGTCGGCTCGCATCTACTATGAGTTTCGTCATGCGCCAACCGAGCGTCCGGTACCGTACCTCTCGGTGCCGACGGCGGGCGCGATCTTCCCCAAGGAGATCTACTTCACGCCCCGTGCCTGGGCCGAGGCTCGGTACAACATCGTGCGCTGGACGGTGATGCCTCGGGGAGGCCATTTCGCTGCGCTCGAGGAGCGCGATCTTCTCGTGGACGATGTGCGAGCGTTCTTTCGCGACCTGAAGGGCACACGATAGCATCGTACACGCCTTTGATCGGGCGAATCATCCCTCGAGCCAGAGATCCACGTGTCTGCTGAAACTGCGACCGCCGATAAGCCGCGACTGATCGATCGTTTTCTGAACGCGATCGAGACTGTGGGGAACAAGCTTCCCGATCCAGCCGTGCTTTTCGTGATCAGCCTTTTCCTGGTCTGGGGGCTGTCCTGGCTCATGTCGAGTATCGCGTTTACCGAGATCGATCCGCGCTCGGGGGCCCCGATCCGTGTGACGAATCTGGTCACGGGGCAGGGGATGGCCGCGTTTCTGGCTGGAATGATTCAGACCTTCACTGCGTTCCCTCCACTTGGCGTTGTCCTCGTCGCGATGCTCGGCATCGGTGTGGCGGAGCATGGTGGGTACATCAACGCGGGGCTTCGGATCGTGCTCGGTGTCACTCCGAAGACGCTTCTTACTCCGATGCTGATCCTTGTCGCGATCTTGAGTCACACCGCGACGGACGCCGGGTACGTGCTCGTGATCCCGCTTGGTGGTGTCATCTTCTACGCGGCGGGCCGGCACCCGCTCGCCGGAATCGCAGCCGGGTTCGCCGGTGTTTCCGGTGGTTTCAGCGCCAATTTCATTCCCTCCGGTGTCGACCCGCTGTTGCAGGGCTTCACGCAGGGAGCGGCGCAGCTGATCGACCCGGCGATCCTTGTCAACCCGCTGTGTAACTGGTTCTTCACCTCGGCGTCGAGCATCCTGATCGTGCTGGTTGGCTGGTGGCTCACCGACAAGGTGGTCGAGCCGAGGCTCCTGGCGACAAAGGTCGACGGGGATCCGGAAGAAATGCCGGAAATGAAGGAAGTCGACCGTCGAGAGAGGATCGCGTTCTGGGGGGCTACCGGAGTCATGGCGGCCGGTCTCGCGCTTCTGTGGGTTGCGGCCGCGCCGGCCACGTCACCGCTCCGCGCACCGGACGGAGACCTGACGGCGTTCTCCGCTCCGCTCATGCAGTCGATCGTCCCGCTGATTTTCCTGCTCTTCATGATTCCGGGCACCGTGTACGGATATGCTGCGGGAACGTTCAAGGAGAGCAAGGACGTCATCGATGCGATGACCAAAGCGATGCAACAGATGGGCTACTACATCGTCATGGCCTTCTTTTGTGCGCTCTTCATTTCGGCCTTTGGGACGTCGAATCTCGGAGCACTGCTCGCCGTGAAGGGGGCAAACTTCCTGCGTGAGCTCGCCCTGCCGGCTGGCTTCACGATCGTTGGGATCATCATCCTGACCGGGTTCGTGAACCTGGCGGTCGGCTCGGCGTCCGCGAAGTGGGCGCTACTTGCTCCGATCTTTGTTCCGATGCTGATGCAGCTCGGGATCAGCCCGGAGCTGACACAGGCTGCATATCGCGTCGGTGATTCGACCACGAACATCATCACCCCGCTCATGCCGTACTTCCCACTCGTGGTGGTGTTTTGCCAGCGTTACGTGAAATCGCTCGGGATCGGTACGCTGGTTTCAATCATGCTGCCGTACTCGATCTTCTTCATCGTCCTCTGGTCCGCGTTCCTGCTTATCTACTGGGGACTCGGGATCCCGCTCGGATTGCAGGCGCCCTACACGTATCCGGGGTGACGAGCTGCTCGTGGTGATCACGTCGGACTAGCCGGGGGCCTTACAGCGCGGGTCGCTGAAAGCCGCCGAGTTCCTGCTCCACGTGTCTGGCGAGTCGAAGCGCGACGTCCTCACGGCCCGGTCGTGCGACGATCTGCACGCCGATGGGCATTCCATCCGGTGACGTGCCCGCCCGCACGACGACGGCTGGCCAGCCGGTCAGGTTGTACGTGATCGTATAGCTGAACCGGATCATCTCGTCCATGTCCGGACCGTGAGGCGGTGCCGGTCGCGCGTTGACCGGACAGATGATGGCGTCGTAGTCGGCCATGAACCCATGCATTTCGCTGCGGAACGTGTACCAGCGGTTCACGAGTGCATCGAGCTCTGCGGCACTCGAGGTCGACGCGGCAAACTCGGCGAGGGACACCTCCGTCGTTCCGGCAGCATCGGCGAGTCTCTGGACTGCTGCGCCACCGTCCCACCTGTACATGGCGGTCAGATCCATCGTCTGGTCGACAGGACCCGGTCGAGCTTCGACCACGTTGCGGACGACACCATCGAGAGAGGCGGCTGCGGCCCGCACCGTGGCCTGGGTCTCGGGCGTGGGGGTGGCGAGTCCGTTGTCCGTGTGGAACGAGACGCGTAGTGCAGAGAGGTCGACGTCGTCGGGTCCGTTCCAGATCAGCGGCATCAGGCCCGGGTCGATACCGTCGAGCCCGTGGATGATGTCCAGAATCATCGCGAGGTCGTCCACCGACCGTGCGAGGGGACCGATTTGCTGAAAGGAGTCCTGGAGGCCGCCGAACGGGTAGATGTGTCCAGTGCGAGGCACTCGGCCGGCGGAGGGCTTGATGCCGGCCAGCCCGCAGAAGTGGGAGGGCAGTCGTATGCTCCCACCGTAGTCGCTGCCGATGTCGAAGGGCGCTCCTCCGGCCGCGACGATGGCCGCAGCTCCACCGCTGCTCCCACCCGGAGAGTGGGCAACGTTGTACGGGTTGTGGGTCATCCCGTAGACGAGGTTGTCCGTCTCGAAGTTGAGTGTGAACTCTGGCGTGTTTGTCTTCCCGAGCAGGATGGCACCGGCTCCTTTGAGCCGCGCGACGACGGTTGCGTCTCGCTCCGGCACGAAGGAGGCGCGCCCCTGCGTGCCACCTGTCGTGATCACCCCCGCCGTGTCCAGCGAGTCCTTGATCGTCATGGGTACGCCGTGCAGCGGTCCCCACAACTCACCCCGCGCGAGAGCCTGATCGGCCTCGGCCGCACGAGCCATGGCGGCATCGCTCTGGATCTGGAAGACGGCGTTGAGCTGTCCGTTCACCTCGCCGATACGTACGAGGCAGGCTTCGACGACCTCCGTCGAAGAGACCTCCCCGGCCCGGATCGCTTCAGCGAGCGCGCGGGCGGTCGAGTAGTGGAGGGGATCGGCGAGAGGTGTGCGCGGAGCACCACCGCTACTCGACGGAGCGCACCCGTGCATCGCGCTCAGAACCGCACCCGCACCGAGAGCCGTGACGAGGTCGCGGCGGGAGATCGCTGAAGGGGCCGGGGCCGGGGTCGGACGGAACGTTTCCGCAGGCGTCGACATCGTGTGCTCCTCGAATCGGGATCGGAGTATAGTGCGATTATGCTGCGCTGATGCCTGTCGCGCAATTCATGCGACCCAGCCCGAGCCAGGGGATTCCGATGGAGCAGGTCTGCAGCCCACTGGGGACGTCAAGGTGCGTTCGGCACCCGCCGGAAGCGTACGTGCACGACGCGCCCGGCGTCGAGCTCGAATCCAGTGACCCTCGACCTCTCGCGTTGGAAGCGGAAGATGAGGCCGGGGTCGATCCGGTCGCCGGGCAATGACCGACCTGCGGTCAGCGTGTCGCCCGAGATCTGAACCAGCCGATCGTCGATCCCCGGACCGGCGCGCACGCGGAGCTCGTCCCCGGCCACCTCGATGTGATATCGGACGTCGAGTTCGGGGCTGTAGTACGTGCCTGCATACGCAGCGGGATCGGAGGGAGACCGCGCCGGCACACCCAACCTATCCTGGACGGTCTCCTCAGCCCTCTCGGGTATCGGCCCGAGGCGATCGGCGAGTATGACGTCGGCGACTCTGCGGGTTCGTGTGCCGGGGTCGCCGTCCGACCGGTTGCACAGGGTCACGAGCCCGAGCCCCTCCGTCGGGAATCGAAGCGTGTGGGCCCGGTAGCCCACAAAGGAGCCGCCGTGCCCGATGGTCGGCAGGCCACGGTACTCACCGTGACTGAGCCCAAGCGCGTAAGGGATGTCGTCCCCCGATTCCAGGACGCCAGGCGCCTGTACGATCGTGTTCAGCCCCCTGCGGAGACCGTCCTCCTCCTGGGCGGTCAACCACTTCGTCATATCCTCGACCGAGGTGTACACGCCGCCGTCGCCGATCATCTCGAGTGTCGTCATCGAGGTCCGGAAGCCGCCACCCGGAAGCGGCGCGTATCCGTCTGCCCGCTGCGGCACGATGTGGGTGTGGTCGTCGTGAAAGTGCGAGTTGCTCATCCCGAGTGGGCGGAAGAGGATTTCGTCGGCGTACTCGCGAAACGACATGCCGGTGGCTCGGGCCACAGCCTCGGTCACCAGGAAGTACCCCGAGTTGCTGTAGAGGTATTCGGATCCGGGTTCGAAGTTGAGTTCGTCCTGGGCGGCCTGGCGCGCGATCAGCTCCGCCTCGTCGTAGAAGTCATCGCCGCGAAGGCCCCGCAGTCTCATCAGGGTCAGGTAGTCACGGAGACCGCTGGTGTGATTGAGCGTGTGGAGGAGGGTTAGTCGGCTCCCGTAGTCCGGGATCTCAGGTACCCACGTCCGCAGCTCGTCTTCCAGGCTCAGGTGCCCGTCCATCGCGGCGATCGCCACGACGGCGGCCGTGAATTGCTTCGATACCGAGCCGGACCGGAATACCGAGGTCGTTGTAATCGGGATTCCGTGCTCGAGGTTGGCCAGCCCGTAGCCTCGGCCGTACACGAGTCGCCCGTCCGACACGACCCCGAGTGCACACCCGGGTGCCTGTCCCGTGTCGAAGTCAGCGAAGACCGCGTCTACAGCATCGGTGTCGAAGCTTGCTTGCGCATGGGATGCCTCCGGTGCGCCGAGGAGAAGACCGATGAGGACTACGGTGCCGAGTGGTTGGCGCACCGAAGAGAGTGAGGTGTTCATCGATTCGATCCCCTGAGTACGCGTCCCGGCATCGCTCCGGTCGTACCCTCGGGAGCGTAGACCCGCACACCATTGACCCAGACGCCCTCGATGCCGCGGGACGGCTCGTTCGGAGTCTCCGGCGTGGCGAGGTCGAGCACGGTGGTGGCGTCGAACAGAACGAGGTCCGCGAAGTTGCCGGACTCGATCGTGCCACGCTCCACGATCCCCATGTGGTCGGCGGCGAGAGAGGTCATCTTGCGGACCGCTTCCTCGAGCGTCAGGTCGCCACGCTCGCGGACGTGCCGTCCGAGCACCCGTGTGAAGGCTCCGAAGCCACGCGGGTGGCGACCTGCGAGTCCGCCGTCGCTGGAGACGTTCGTGTGAGGCCAGGCGAGGAGCGTGGCGATGTCCTCGGTGGCCATGCTGCGCGCGATCACGCTCTCCCTGCCGTCGATTGCCTCGACCTCCGCGATCAACTCCAGATACACGTCTGCGGCTGGGCGCCCGCGTGCCTCGGCGATTTCGGCGAGCGTCATCCCTACGTACGACGGGTCGGGCTCGAAGGCTGCGATGAGCATCCCATCCGCTGGAGCGAGCTCGTCGAGAGCGAACTGTGCGGCCTCGCGCGTGAATTCCCGGTCCGGGAAGAGCACCGTCATCGTCGACTGCCAGAACTCGTACGGGTAGACGTCGGCCGTGACGTCGATCCCTTCTGCGCGTGCTTCGTCGAGGATCGCAATGACTTCGTCGGCGCGGCCCCACAGACTCTTCATCGCGAGCTTCATGTGCCCGATCTGGACGGGCATGCCGGTCTCGCGTCCAATCGCGAGAAGCTCGTCGAGCGCCTCGAAGAAAGCGCGGTCTTCGCTCCGCATGTGGCTGATGTAGCGCCCACCCACCCCGGCGGTGACCCGTGCGAGTGTCATCACCTCGGGTGTTTCGGAGTAGATGCCGGGATCGTATTCGAGTCCGGTCGACAGACCGAGCGCTCCAGCCTGCAGCTCCTGCTGAAGGAGCGCGACCATCTCTTCGACCTCGGCTTCCGTCGCCGGACGGCGGTAGTCATCACCCATGACCATCGCCCGAACGGTGTTGTGGCCCACGTACGCGGCAACGTTGATCGCGACCGGTGACGTCTCGAGCTCTTCGTAGAATTCGGCGAGCGGGAAGGGCGACCCACCGTCCTGCCCTGCGACGATCGTCGTGATGCCCTGGCTCACCGCGGCCAGCGCGTCCGGCATCTCGCCCAGCCCGTTGTCGTGGTGGCTGTGCGTGTCGATGAAGCCAGGTGCCAGCACCAGCCCGTCTGCCTCGATGACGTCTTCGCCACGGGCGGGCTCGAACGTGCCGATGTCGGCGATCCGGTCGCCCCGCACCCGGACGTTCATTTCCCGGCCCTCCGCCCCACTTCCGTCGACGACGGTCGCACCGACAATGACGAAGGTCGGAGTATGCCCGTCTTCGGACGATTCGCAGCCGGCGGCTGTCAGGAGTCCTGCGACGGCGAGGGCTCCGAACAGAGCTCTTCGCGACCACCTGTCTACGCGGAATTCAGCGGACATGTCGTCGCCTCCTAGCGGTAGAACCGGTTCCGCTGGAAGCCGTTGTAGTGGCCGACGCGGATCACGGACATGTGCTGGTGTGTGAGCACACGCATCATCGGCACACGCTGCCGCTGCGCGATGATGACCGCCGCCCGTTCCCTGATCCGCTCGAGCTGTTCGGTCGTCAATTCGGACGGGTCGCGACCGCCGAGCATACCTTCGACCACGGCCTCCCGAGACTCTGGCGTCTCTTCGAGAATGTGGTCGGTCCAGCCCCACGTGATGAGGTTGTCGTCCGTCTCGGGCTCCATGAGGTACGTGATGAGGTTGCCCATCGACTGTGCCGTCGGCACGTAGAACCATCCCTCCGTCACGTCGAGCGTCTCGGTTTCTTTCTCGACGTCGACGGCCTTGAGGTAGTGTCCCTGGAAGTACGACTCCGTGCGCACGTCCGTGGCGTAATAGACCTCGGCGTCGAGTGACGCCGGGCCGCTGAAGCGGTACACGGCGATATCGTGATCCATCAGGATCGGGACGACGCTCGCCATCGCCGGGGGCATGAGGTAGCCGACAGGACGGTCGGTCGTGCGAGTCGGAACCCACCGTAGCCAGACAGGAACGTCCTGCAGCGAGTACCCAGCTTCGGCATCCTCGTCCGGCATCCATACAGGCTCGTTACCGCGGTTGCTGACTTCGTAGTCGAGAATGACCTGGCCCAGGCCTCCGTGCCCCGCCTGGATTGCACGCATTCTCGATGCGGTGGTCAGCTCTCGGATCTCCTGTCGCCGCTCGGCAGCGACTTCGAGGATCGCGCTGAGCGCGAGTACGCCGCCTCGGATCTGGTGGTAATAGCGTTCGTCTTCAGGGATCTCGACGATGGTCCCGTCCTGCATGACTCGCCGCGAATTTCGCGGGGTTTCGAGCAGGATGCCGATGGTGTTCGTGAGCCCGGTATACACATGGTGCTTCCGGGGTTCGACCGACGTCGAGCCCCAACCCCGTCGACCGTTCTCCGTGCGAACCCCGGAATAGTCGAAGGCCCGATAGTCCTCAGCCTCGACGGCCTCGCGGATGCGGGGAAAGATGTTGTTGTACGGCCAGGCTCGGAGGGCGGCGTCGGCGGCGGGGTTGAGTGTGCCCTGGTATGTGATGACGTACGGGTCGGACCCACCGTGATGTCCATCGACGTGGATGTCGGGCGTCCACTCCGTCATGACTTGCGTCACGTACGCATGGATTTCCTGCGACTCGAGCTTTACGTAGTCGCGGTTCATGTCGTATCCGGCTTCGTTCGTCCTCCTCCGGACCTCACCGCCATCCGGATTCGTCAGCGGTGTGCCGATCACGATGACGTCGTCGAGCACATGCTGGAGGTCTCCCGCGATGAGTTCCTTCGCGACCAGCTGAAACGACTCCTTCGGTGATACCTCACCGCCGTGCACGGACGGGGCGACGAAGACGATGGTCTTGCCGGAGCGGATCGCATCCTGAGCATTCACGATCGGATCGCTCGCGATCACGATGAGATTCATCTCTCGACCCATGAGTGTCTCGGTCAGCGGCTGCATGCTGACGAGCTCGCTCATCGCGTCGAGCTCGTACCAGAAGTCCATCAGCGGCTCGAATGGCGTAGGACCGGAGCGGAAGTCCTGCTGCTCCTGCCAGGTTTCCGGTAGTTGCTGCGCCGACGAATCGCCGGGATTCGAGACGACGAATGTGAAGAGAAGGAATGGCAGACACGGACGAATGCGAGAGGGCATCGAAGAGCTCATGGGCCAGAGGCGGTGATATCCGGGTAATTTCGCCCAATCTGTGCGTCGCCATCGCACCGGGCTAGGCGGCCCCTCCCGGTCGATACGGTTCGCGCGTTCGCGCGGGGATTCGCATCTTTCGCCGTCGCACGGACCCTGGCTCCGCTGGAGATAGTCATGCTCGTTTCCCGTACTCGCCTGCTGGTACTCGGCACCGTCGCACTGCCGATCTTCACATTCTATGGCTGTGCGCCCTCCTCGGATCCTCCCATGTCCGGGAGCGATACCTCTTCCCAGGCTGAGATTCCTGAGCCGGATGTCTTCCTCACGTCCGACCAGACCCATGCTCGATGGAGCGCGACCATCCCACCGGTGGTCACGGTGCAGTCCGGTTCGGTCGTCGAGGTCCAGACGATGGAAGCCTCGGATGGTCAGTTCGATTTCGAGTCGACGGTCGCCGACGTGGAGACCGTCTCTTTCGACCCTATTCATCCTCTGACCGGACCCGTCGCCGTGGAAGGTGCGTCGCCGGGTGACGTGCTCGCGGTAACCCTCCTCGACATCGAGGTAGACGAGTGGGGTTGGGCAGCCATCGTGCCCGGGTTCGGCTTCCTGGCCGACCGATTCACCGATCCCTACTACAAGAGCTTCGAGATTGATCCGGATGCCTCACACATCCGGTTCAACGATCGGATCTCGGTGCCACTCGCCCCGTTTCCGGGTGTGATGGGTGTCGCGCCTGCGACGGACTCCCTGTTGGCGACGATCCCGCCTCGAGCCAACGGCGGCAACATGGACAACCGGCACATGGTCGTGGGTACGACGATCTATTTTCCCGTCTTCGTGGAGGGTGCGAATTTCTCGATCGGCGACACGCACGCTGCTCAGGGTGACGGGGAAGTCTCCGGCACCGCAATCGAGGCGGGTATGCGCGTTCGGTACCGGATCGAAGTCGTCGAGGGTGCTCGTGCGATCGAAGAGCCTCAGTACGAAACCGATGAGTACTATGCCGTCACGGCATTTGCGACGACACTCGACGAGGCTGCGAGGAAGGCGACCGGATACATGATCGACTACCTGACTGCGGAGCATGGATTGACTCCCGAAGAGGCGTACATCCTATGCTCGGTGGCGGGCGACCTGAAAATCTCGGAGGTCGTCGATGTGCCTCATATGCTGGTGAGCATGCACATGCCCAAAGAGGTGCTGGGTATCGACTGACGTCCGCGTAGACCGGCGTGGATGAGAGCCGTCCGTCCACCCTGTGACGATGTTGTTACATGTGCGCCGTAGCCTCAGACGGGTGCGAAGCGCAACATGGTTCTTCTGCTCAAGTCCTGAACTCAAAGGAAGGAAGGTTGGCCGATGCACTCGAACGTCGATCCCAACGCCGAAGTGTCACTTCCGGAGGAGCCCACTCGGGATATCGATGGTCGAGCGAGCGTGCCCGCGTTCGGACTCGACGGAGCATCGCAGGATCGAATGGACGTTTCCGAACGACTCTATCGGAGGCTCAAGAGGGAGGCGGCGATGTATGGTCACGAGGCGGTCCAACCCTACCTGGCGAGTCTCCTGGAACTGGACGCGGAAGCGGAGGACTTCTACGCCCGGGTGGGGGAGGCGCTCGGAGTCGAGGCGGGGAGAATCCAGCGGGTGATCGAGGGCCGCGAGCAGTAGCCGCTGGCTGGAAGGGGCTGGCGGTGCCGGCGCCTATCGTGGTGCCGGCGCCATGAAGACGAGTACGGTGAGCTGATCGTCGCTCGTGTTTCGGACACCGTGGGGTACGCCGGCGGGCGCAACGAGCATCGCCCCCGCATCCATCTCGATCTCTCGGCCTTCCAGCAGGAAGAGGCCGCATCCCCGTAGGACGTGGTAGACCTTGTCCTGATCCGCGTGCCCGTGAAGCGAGTGCTCCTGGCCGGGCTCGAACGCGTTCAGCCCGACGAGCATCCGATCGGACATGAAAATCGTCGTCTTTCCCATCTTCTCCGGGTTGAACTGTGCAAGCGTCTCGGGACGAATGAGTTCGGGATGATTCATGCGCGTATCTCTGTTGAGGTGTCAGGGCATACGAATGTAGCGGCCACCCCCAGGCGCTCGAGCATGGGTTGGAATGACATTCCGAGGGGGGCCGGATAGCTTCGCCATTCATCCGAATGAACCCAGACCTTGAGAATGTCCATGGCTCGTCTTTCGCTTCGTTGCGCCGCAGCCACGATCGTCTTCACCGCACTCGTCGTGCCGCTGCCTGTGAAGGCTCAGGCGGGCGTAGATGCCGGTTCGTCGACACCACTCGAACTGACGTATTTCGGGGCGGCTGGCTGGAAGATCACGGACGGTAACGTCACGGTGCTTATTGATCCCTGGCCCTCTCGTCTGAAGTACGGTGGCGGGGGGCACCCGGATGATGACCGTCCCGATTACGCGCGGACTGACATTGCGGTCTCCGACACGACGCTGATCGATTCGTTGATCTCGGAAGCGGACTTCATCCTCGTCCACCACGGACACTTCGATCACCTGGGTGACGTGCCGTATATCGCCCGAAAGACCGGCGCGAAGGTGATTGGCACGGAAACGACGGTGATGATCCTGCGTGCCTACGGGATTCCCAACGACCAGCTGTACGCGGTAGGCGGCGGGGAAGATTATCAGTTCGACGGCTTCAGCGTCCGGGTGGTCCCCGGCATCCACTCAGCGTTGAACGAAAAGCACTACCACGACACCCGACGCTACGATCGGAACACCGTGCTGGAGGCGCCTCTTCGGATTGAACAGTTCATCGAGGGTGGGTCGCTCAGCTTCCTGGCCCGTTTCGATCGGCATGACATTCTGACCATGGGCTCGATGAATTTCATCGAGCGAGAGTTCGTGGGCATCGAGCCCGACATTCTGCTCGCAGGGATCAATGGTTCGAGGCTCGGCCTCTACGAGTACGATCGTCGGCTGCTTGAGACGACGGGCTTCCCGCCGGTGGTGATACCGACTCACTGGGACAACTTCCGGCTTCCGTACGGATTCTCTCAGCAGGCGAACATCGAACGAAACATCCTCCCGTTCATCGAGACTGTCGGCGAGTTGTCCCCAGGGACGCGGGTGATCACTCCGGTGCACCTCGAGCCGTTCACGATCCGATGAGGGCTCGACGTTTCACTCTGGCGCTTCTTCTGGCGGCCGCCCCCTGGCCAGCGAGCGCTCAGCGGGCGTTCGAGTCCACAAACCGACTTGTGTTCGGTACCCCCGACGACCTCACGGCGTCCATCGTCTTTGCAGATATCGATGGAGATGGAGATGTGGATGCCTTGCTGGCGAACGGTCGGCATTGGGCTCAGGTCAATGAGGTGTACATCAACAACGGCGCTGGCCAGTTCACCTTCGGCTACCCGCTCGGCCCCGAGAAGGCGACCACGTATGCCGTCCCTGCCGGAGACCTGGATGGCGATGGTGATCTGGACGTTGTGGTCGGAAACGATCGAGCGGAGAACTGGGTCTACCTCAACGATGGAACCGGTACGTTCGAGCGGGTGTGGTCCGTGGGGCCCGAAGTCGAGCCGACACGATCGGCTGAGCTGTCGGACCTGGACGGGGACGGCAGCCTCGATGTGCTGGTCACGAATCGAGGCACGGCCAATGGCTTCTACCTCAATGACGGCGATGGACGCTTCGGACCGAAGCAGCCCTTCGGTGACCCTGATGGGTCGACGATCGCCGTAGCGATCGGTGACATCGATGCAGACGGCGATGTGGACCTGGTACTCGCGAACCGTGACGGGCAGGCAAACCAGATTCTACTGAACGATGGGACCCTGAACTTCGACGAGGTACGAGAGTTCGGAACCGGGTCGGATGAGACCCGGTCCGTGGTGCTGGCGGACCTGAACGAGGATGGCATGCTCGATATCGTTGCGGCGAATATCGGGGAGCCGAATGCGGTCTATCTGGCAGATGCACCTGGGCAGTTCGGGCAGGGCATCGCGTTCGGCCGAGATGAGGGTACGTATGCCGCGACGGTCGTCGATGTCGACCGGGATGGTGATCTCGACATCGTCGTCGGGAACGTGCGTGGGCAGAACGCGCTCTACCTCAACGACGAGAAGGGGCGGTCGTGGCGCGAAGTGCTGATTGGCCTCGAGGACGTATCGACGTACGGCGTTGCTGCAGCGGATGTGAACGGTGACGGCTTTCCGGAGCTCGGATTCGCGAATTCGGCGTCGCTCAGCAGGCTGTTCCTGAACGTACGGAGTCGCTAGTGGCGACACGGTCGGGAGTCCGCCGCCACGACTGAATCATTCGTCGCGAAGCCGGACCGCTCAGTCTCGTACCCAGCGTTGATACAGGAAGCTGCCGGGATCCCATTCGATAGGACCCATCTCGTTCGTCACGTGCCATGTCACGAGCAGGTTGGAATGCAGTTCCCGCCGAACCCCTTCGAGGTCGAAGGGCTGCTCCAAGTCGTCGGTCGGCTTGTGGTACCGCTCTAGGATCCAGGTGTCGAGCTCGGCCTGAGCGTCGCGCCGGGCGTCGATCGCACTCCGCCCTCCCTGGACCCAGATCGCGGGAATACCCTGACGTACGAACGCGTATTGGTCGCTTCGGATGAACAGATTCTCCTCGGGAGTCGGATCTGGAGCGACCGGTGTGCCGGTCCGTCCCACCGCGAAATCCACCGCTTCGGACAGATTGGAATGCTCGTAGCCGAAGGCCAGCACATCGTCCGAAGCGGTGATCATACCCATGACACCGTCCATGTTCTGGTTCGCAACCACGCGGCCGGGGCCGATGGATGGGAAGCGTGCGAAGTACTCGGATCCCAGAAGGCCCACTTCTTCGGCTGTTACCCAGAGGAAGAGTATCGACCGCCGCGGCGCATCCAGGCGTGTGAGTACCGACGCGAGCGTGAGGAGTGCGGCCGACCCGGACGCGTTATCGAGTGTCCCGTTGTAGATCGAGTCGCCTTCGATCGGGACACCGATGCCCAGGTGGTCGAGATGGGCGGTCAGGACGAGCACTTCGTCCCGCAGAACCGGGTCGGAGCCTTGCAGTAGTGCCGCTACGTTCGAACTCGCGAACGACTCGTGCCGGAACGCAGCGCGGACTCGGGCCTCGATTCCGAGCTCAAAGGAAACCGGCCGACCTGCCCGAATGCTTTGAACCACGTCGTCGAGGCTTCGACCGGCCCCCTCCATCCACGGCGCGGCTACGCGTCGGGGAACCGTCAGCGAAACCTCCAGCTCTTCCGGCGAAGACGCATCGGACGTGAAGGCGTCTGGTGTGACGTAGCGCACACGAGGTCCTTCACGTCCCCCGAGTTCTTCCGGTTGCACGATGACCACCCCGATGGCGCCTCGCTCCCGGAGCTCCGCGTCGCGTGACGCGCTACTCGACAGCACCGTGCGCTCCAGAGATCCGAAGTCGTCGGGGGCACCGGCCATCACCACGACCAGTTTTCCCGAGACGTCGATCCCGTCGAAGTCGTCGTATCCAAGGCCCGGAGCGCTGATCCCGAATCCGGCGAAGACCATCGATGCACGAAGGTCGATCTCGGTATGTGTGGTGCGCGGAGAGAGTGTGTAATCCGTGCCGTACATCAGGGCTCGACCGGCCACGGAGAGTGCAGCGGTCGTCGGGTCGAGGCTCGCGCGGAGAAAGTCGATCGGCTGAAGGTAGGTGCCCGAGACTCCTCCGGGTTCGAGCCCGAGGGCCTGGGATTCCCGAGCCACGTACGCAGCAGCTGAGTCATACCCGGCTGTTCCCGGCTGCCGGCCACTCATGACGTCGCTGGAAAGGGCTGTCATGTGCGCCAGGAAGGTGTCGATCGACAACGAGTCGATTCCCTGATCGAGAGAGAGGGTGTCGTCGGTCGAAGTGCAGGAAAGGGTGGCCCCCACGAAGAAGACCGCGGCTGCGAGCGTGTGAGTTCTGAGCATGTCAGGGGTTTCTGGAAGGATGGGCCCAACGAACACGCCCCGACCCGAGGCTGCTGCCTCGAGTCGGGGCCGTGTCTACGCCAGCGTCGTACGACTGGCTGTCACCCTACTGCATCGGGTTCACTTCAGCGATCTCGGTCTGGCTGCTCGCTCACCGGACGCGAGCGTTCCGCCTTGATCTGTTCGTAGCCCTCTTCGTCCAGATGAGTGATGGCCATCCAGGCATGGGCCATCTCGTCGGCCGTGCGATCACCGATGCCGACCCACTGATCCGGATCCGGGTTGTATCGGTTGTCCGCTGTGTTGTCATACCAGTGAGTCAGGACGATCTGATCCCCGGCCTCGAGCAGAGGCGCCTGATCCTCATCGTAGATGTGGCTGTGGTGCCACAGGGCGCTCCAGTTGGAGACCATGCTCACCATCTCCAGTGTGCCGTCCTTTCGCAGAATCTGAATCGACGCTGCGACAAGACGGGTGTGGCCATGAGGTTGCCAGCTGTCGATCCGAGTGGGCGTGTCGAACGAGTGGAAGCCCTGAGTCATCAACGTGCCGTGCGGGGCGATGTCGTAACCACGACCGCCGTTCAGAAAGTAGAGCGTCAGCGTCTGGTCGTATTTGCCCTCGTAGTCCTCATCGTGCAGCCAGATGCCGACTTCCACCTGGTCGTCATTGACCTCGACACCGTTCGGCCAATAGTGGATGTCCCACGTCACATCCGCCCCGGCAGGGATTCGACGGCAGGCACCTTCAGGTACGATTTCACCGACTTTGCCGAGTGCATACTCGGAGAGTCGTCCTGCGCGCTCACCGTTCACGGTGAAGGAGGAGTTGGCGTGGTGCGCCACGGCGCGGCCTGTGACGGACGGCTTGGTCTCGACGGCTCTGATGCACCGATCCGAGGTCACGCCCGTCGGGGTGGTCGGTCTCCACCAGCGATCCTGACCGACCTCCGGTACGTCGTACGGAGCGGAGGCGACCACAACGTCAGGCTCACCGAAGCGGTCGGCGAGGCGGAACTCAGCCGGGTCGGGCCACTCGACAGGAGCCGGCATGTCAGCGGGATCCCCTTCGGGGGATCCGGCAGCGACCCACGCCATGATGGTCGAGATCTCGTCGTCTGTCATCCGCCAGTCTTCTTTCAGGTCCTGGATACCGACGTCGGTGTCGTACTGGTACGGTGGCATGTCTCGTGACTCGACCATGCGCGAGATCCTGCGCGCATACCGCCGCACGTCCTGGTACTCCATGAGGGACATGGGGCCGATTGCGCCCGGTTGATGACAGACTTGGCAGTTCTGCTGCAGAATCGGCGCCACGTCTTTCGCGAAGGTGATGTCGTTTGCCGGGTCGGGGCTTGGCCCGGTCTGGGCAGCGAGATCGTCGCTGGACCCGACGGTCACGAGCAGAGCGCAGACGCCCGCCGCGACGACCTGCGACCAGAAACGTTGGCTGAAGACCTGCATGATCACTTCCTCCTGAATGGCACTTCGAGCACAGTTCGGCCGAACCGCACCACAAAGCAACATATGTCCTATTGCTCGGTCACGCTCACTCTGATGTACCCGTTCGACCAGCAGCACTGGTGGCCCGGGGCACTATCGGTGAGCCCGAAGCTGTCGACTTTGACGCGGATGATGTATTCGCCGGGCGTGTCGAACGTCGCAGTGAAGCGACCGTGATCCGCGTGGGGCCCTTCCAGCGGAAGCTTGACGGTCTGACGTGTCAGGAGCGGGCCCGGCCCCGGTGCGCGACCACCACGTCGGGGCGGCCGTGCGTCGGGAAGCGCTTCAACCATCGACTCGAATGAGATCTCTCCACCGATCGGTCCCCGATACTTCCACAACGACACGTTGATTGTCCCGAGCTCGCGCTCACCTCGGTCTCTTGCCCAGAAGCTCAGATCGACCGGCTCTCCCACCGTCGTGGTCAATGTCTCGGGCTTCCAGGTACCATTGATGCCCCACGCTCCCGGGTCGTCCTGAGTCCAGTGAATGGTCGGGCGCAGAGAGCCTGCGGCCATGGGCCCACTGCTGAGCTCGTAGGCCCCCGTGATGATTTGACCCGGTGATACAAGGCGCCCGGGGACCTTCGTTTCGTACCCGTCGGTCCTGAGCGTCCACCAGACATCCCCCTCGAAATCCTCGGGGACCACGACTGCAAAGACGCCGCGCTCGCGAGGTCCCCCGAATCCGGAGTATCGAACGGTCGGGAAGCTGGTCGGTTGAACGCCATCGTATTCGGCGGGCTCGATGAAGTTGTTCGCACCCAGCTCGATCTCGATGAGCTCGGAGTCGTTGCGGTTCATGAAGCCGAACGAGAGCGTGTACGTCCCGTCTTCGTTTTGATAGAAGCCATCGAAGTATGGTGCCACGAAGTTGCCCGTGGAGTTCGTGGGTGCCAACGGGAATTCCCGCTGTCTCCAGTCCTGGGCTTCCACGGCGGGCGCTACCGATGTCGCGGTCACGACCGCGACGATGAGGCTCTTCGTCAGTCTCTCCAACTCGGTTCTCCTGCAAACCTGAATCCTCCTGCCATTGTAAGGCCTCGTGCTGAGTGCGAAAGGATCTATGGAGGGCGTTGTCACAGATGTGTCCGCTCGTTCGTCTATTTGAATAGCGGACCACGAGGGGCCGCTGCGTCCAGTCTGCTTCCACGGCTACGTGAACGCTCGCGTCACAGACCGACCCACCCACGTCGACTTCGACGTCGTCTTCGACGAGCACTACGCGGACCTGGTCCGCTACTGCCGGCGCCTGACGGGAGAGGACGATGTAGCGGAAGACATTGCCCAGGAGAGCGTGTGCCGCCTGTTCGGCCACGAGCTTCGAGCCGGGCCGGTCGACGTCCGAGCCTGGCTCTTCACGACCGCCACCAACCTGGCGCGTGACCGACACCGCACGGCCACCAACCGTCGACGATTGCTCGAGGTGCATCCGGTTCGCCCCTCGGAGCCGGAGTCGCCGCATGCGGTGCTGGAACGTAGGGAACAAGAGGCGGGAGCCAGGGCTGTGCTGCAGGCCATGGCCCCGAGAGACAAAGAGATTCTGCTGATGCGGTATTCCGGATTCAGTTATCGAGAGATCGCCGAAGCCGTCGGTGTCGCGGAGACGTCGATCGGGACTCTGCTCAGTCGAGCGGAGCGTCGTTTCGCCGACGCTGCAGAACAACTGGAGATCACACCATGACACATCCGCAAGAAGGGATGCTGCTGGCGTTACGGGACGGAGAAGGAATCCCGGAGACCGCCCGAGCGCACATCGCTGCGTGCTCCGTGTGCCGCGGCGTGCTCGCCGAAGCCCGTGCACGCGCCGACTCGATTCGCGATCTCCTCGGCCGTGAGGTCGAGCTCGTCGACACCGAGGCTGCCAAGGCGGAGGTGCGCGCCAGGCTCGACCAAGAGCGTGCGCGCCCCCGCTACGCGCGCATCATGACGAGCCTCGGCCGCGCTGCAGCGATCTTACTGCTGGCTGCTGGAGCTGCCTACGCGGTTCAGTCTCCTCAGGTACGCGGATGGTTCTCCGATCGATTCGTGCAGCCCGGAGTGCCTGAAGCCCCGGCCGTCGACGCTCCGGTACAGTCGGACGAACTCCGATCGATCGGTGTCGCTGCGCGACCGGGCCTGGTGGTCGCGCTGACGGAGCTCGGGGTGGAAACGCGTATTGCGCTCGTCTTCGAGGTCCGTGACGAGGTGGAGGTCTTTGCGGGTGAGGGCACGCGTTTCGCGGTCGCGGACAACCGGATCACCGTATCGGACGTGATCGGCCCTGTCGTGATCCGTGTTCCCGCGGGGGCTCCCACGCTCACGGTCACCGCCAACGGACGTACCATGTTCATGGGGACCGAAGCGACGTACGAAATCGACGCGTCGGGCGTACGGGCTGACGGTGGATGGGTCTTCCGGGTGCCTGACTTTTAATCGACTCGAGGAACGGGGATGGTGGTAATCGTGAGCCGGCGACCGAGCAGGTATGCATCCGGGCTTGGATCGGGCAGCTCTGCGTGGGCTGTGGCACTCATCGTCGGTGGGTTGATCGCGACCGTCCCGTCAGCCGTGCTCGGGCAGGTTTCGGGTGCACCTCAGATCTCGGTGTCAGCCGACATGCGGGGTACCGTTCGAGGTCGCCTCGGCGGTCCCTTCGGAGGTCGCCTGGAGCGGCTTGGTGATGCGTTCGTCGAACTCAGGACCGTGGACGGCGTCTATTCGGTGCGTTCGGGGATCGATGGATCGTATGAGCTCACCGGTCTGCCCACCGGGCCCGCCCGTCTGAAGGTCATGCGTATCGGACACGAACCCCTGGAGCTCAGCGTTCGACTCCCGGAACACGGTGTGCTCGAGCTCGATGTAGAGTTGACGGCCGTGCCGATGCTCTTGCCCGGCGTGAGTGTTCAGGCGGGTCGTCGGCAGGGCATGTCGTCCCTGGATGACTCGACTTTGCCCGCGCCGGATCCGGCCTTTGAGCTGCGCAGGCTGGAGCTGTCTCCCGGCGTCATCGAGTCCGGTGTCCTCGAGGCCGTGGCGGGCATGCCCGGGAATGACCCCGCTGATCCGAGTGATGTCCTCTTCATGCGCGGCAGCACCACCGACATGAAGCTGGTGTTGCTCGACGGTGTGCCCGTCTACGCGCCGTTTCACGTCGGTGGCCTGCTGAAGAGTTTCGAACCATCGATGCTGGCCAGTGCCGACTTCCACGTTGGTGGGGCACCCGCACGGTATGGCGGCGGGCTCACGCACATTCTGGATCTCAGGACGCGCACGGCGCGGCGCGATCGGGCTCGGGCCTCGGCGACTCTTGATCTGCTGTCGAGCGCGGCCGTCGTGGAGCAGCCACTCGGTGAATCCGCGGGTTTGCTCCTTTCGGGTCGGTCGCTGCACGAGGCCGGTACGGCCATGCTGGGCGGTGGGCGGAGTCCCTACGGATACCACGACGTTCTCGCCACCGTCGATGCAGATCTGGGCACGGTCGGTTCGGTACGCCTGACCGGCTTTCGGAATCGTGAGTCTGTCGTGCTCGACTTCCCGAATGGTCCGGGAGATGCGCGGTGGGGCAACGGGGCCTTCTCCGGAACGTTGCGCTCGCATGTCGGGTCGGTGGAGATGCAGGCGACGGTGGGTGCGAGTCAGTATGACGCCCGTCTTCCCTTGCAGCCGTCACCGAAGCCCGATGATCCCGCACCTTCCGCGATCCTCGCGACTGCGAACAACGAGCGTACCCGATTGGCGGTGGAAGCTGCGTGGCGAGAGGGGGATGTGCCGATCCGCGCAGGTGTGGCATTCGAGGATCAGACCCTCGCGTATGCGGCGGATCGGATCGACGGTTCGAGCCGGCGGGGCCGCGCCGGGCGCCGGACTGTGTTTGGTACCTTTGTCGATGGCTCGACGACCGTAGCCCGTGGTGTGGCGGTACGAGCCGGACTCCGGGCGGATGTCTTCGGTGGAGACAGGGTGCGGCTCGCCCCGCGCGCATCGATCACGATCGACGTGGGGCCGACGTCGCTTCTGACGTTGGCCGCTGGCCGGTACCACCAGATGACGAGGCTGGCCATCGACACAGGGGTCGAAGAGAGTCTCGAGCAGTTCGCCGGCAGCGGTCTCGATGAGACGTTACCGGTGGCGACCGCAGACCACGTGGTCCTTTCCATGGCTCAGAGACCTTCGGAGTCGGTATCCCTCAATGTGGGCGGGTACTTCAAGCGCTTCTCCGGAATCGAATCGGGCGGTGGAGCGCTTCAGAACTCCGGACTGGATCTGCAAGTCGTCGGAGTTGGCGACCGAAGCGCTCTGTGGCTCGGCTACGGTGTGTCGTGGTTCTGGTCTGATGATCCCGGCTCCCGTTCGGCTTCCGATTTCGCTGGACGGCACCTCATCACACTTGGTCTGAATGGTTCGCTCGCAGGTCCGGTGAAGATCGAGGCCCGCCTCTCGTACGGTGCAGGGTTGCCCTCGACCGGTATCCCGTTCGGCTCCGAAGACGCCCTCACCCCGATCGGTGGAGCCGGGGATGAGAGCAGCACTGGAGGGGTCACGACCGATCCCCGGTTCCTCCTGGATGAGTCGTTCCTTCGACTGGACGTGGAAGTCCACACACTGATCGAGCGCAACTGGTGGGGGCAAGAATGGAGGTTCCGTCCCTTCCTCCGCGTCCTGAACGCGCTCGATCGGCGTGATGCACTCTTCTACGCGTACCAGCCGTGGCGGTCGGATGATGTCACGCCGCTCGCCGTCCGCCCGATACTGCCGGTCTTCGGGCTCTCGATCGCCCATTGAGGAATCAGGTCTCCCCCGAAGCGGGTTGCTTGCCGAACCGTGAATCGTCTACCAGCATGAGCGTATGCGGTATGCGACCCTCCCCGTCAGCATCGTGCTCCTGACAAGCGCGTGCGAGACTGATTGGCCCGATCCTCCTCCTGTGGACGCCCAGACCCTTCTCGTGCAACACGAGGAGTGACGGCTTGATCGTGAGCGCCGCCTCGTGACCCCACCGGGTGGGGCGGTGCTATGGAGCGGATTATGGGAGCTCCCCCAGGGAGATACGCGGTTCGGCTCGGACCCCGAGCACGCGATCACCCTTCCCCGTGAAGACGCCCCGCCGGTCGCCGGTGTTCTCCGACGCGAGGGGCAGGTGGTGACGCTTCTTCCAGCCGAGCACGCTGAGATTCATGTCCGTCTGTCCGATCCGGACGACGAGGACTCGGTGATGAAAACGCCGGTCACTCAGCCGATCGTGGTCGAGAACGATCGTTCCGGTAACACGACCACACTGACGCTCGGTTCGTTGGGCATGCGGGTTCACAGCGAGCCCGGCACGGACCGACTCTGGCTCCGTACGTGGGACGAGGACATGCCGGAGCGGGATACGTTCACCCTCCCTGACTATTTCCCGGTCTCAGACGAGTGGCGTGTGGCTGCTCGGTTCGACGAATACGAGGAGCCGCGAACGCTGCAGTTCGCGGATGTGACCGGCGGTCTGGTCGAGTATCGAGCTCCGGGGGAGCTGGTGTTCCGGCTCGATGGTGAAGAGCGTCGACTGATCACCACGGCTGGAGAGACGAGTACATCATTCTTCATTCTGGTCTGGGACTCGACCGCGACGGAGAACACGTATCAGGGCGGCCGCTATGTCCGCGCGCCCTTTCCCGATTCAACCGGTTGGACGACGATCGATTTCAACCGGACATACAACGCACCGTGTGTCTTCACCGCGTACTCGGTCTGTGCGCTCCCCCCACTCGACAACTGGCTTCGGGTCCACATCCGAGCCGGTGAGCAGCGCCCGGAGAAGCCGGCGTACTGAGCCTGCGTGATCCCACGTTGGCTGCCCGCTGTCACCCCCCGCTCTTCACTGGCTTCGAGTCTTGCCATCTGGACCTACAGCCCCCGCATGAACTCCGGTTTCAGCGGGATCTCGCCGTGTAGGGCGAGGTCGATCGCGTGAAGAATCTGCTCACGGTCCCTTGGCAGCTCACCTGCGATCGGCAGATAGTTGGACGCGTGGTTGGTTCGAAAGATCGTGCTGCTTGGCTGAGCGTGCTCCACAATCGTGCGCATCTCGCGAAGGAGCTGAGGAATCTTCGGGAGCACGAAGTGTCCTTTCTCTACCATACGGGCCTGCGGGGTTCCTGGGATGACCGTCAAGGTCAGGGCCCCGACGTACGCAGGATCCATCTCGGTGATCAGTCGCCCCGTTTCTCGAGCGTGCTCCTCGCTTCGCGCCACGCCGCCGGCCCCGAGCAGGACGATCACGCTGAGTCGTATCCCCGCCGCGTGCGCCCTGTTTGCCGCCTCAACGTGCTCTGCGAATGTCCCACCCTTCACGATCCTCTTCAGGGTCACGTCGTCTCCGGATTCGGGCCCGATGTAAAGCATTTCGAGTCCGGCTTCGCACAGCGTCCGGAGTTCGTCGGGTGATTTTTCCAGGACATTCTCCGCTGTCGCATAGCACGAGGCGCGGCGAAAGCGCGAGAAGGTGTCCCGACATGCACTGAGGATCGTCAGCCATCGATCGACGTCCATGACCAGCGCGTCGCCGTCCGCGACGAAGACCTTGTCCATGTCCGGGTAGGCGCGCCCAGCCATGGTGATGTCCTCGAGCACCTCGCCGAGTTCACGCACGCGAAATCGCTTGTCCCTGTACATGTCACAATACGTACAGAGGTTGTGCGAGCAGCCGATCGTGGCCTGGACGATGTACGACCGGGCTTCGGACGGGGGTCGGTAGAGTTTGCCTTCGTAGCGCATGGTTGAAAGGTAAGGTCAACGCTGGCTCAGGAGATCGAGTCAGCAGCAAACAGGTATCGACAGGCATAGGGCGTGGTGTATGCTGTCGCAGTGCTGATACGAGGATCCCCGAACACAGGACCAGTCTCGTGAACAGATCCCCTGCGCATCTAGGTGCGCTCGCCCTTCTTCTGGGAAGTGTGACGCCGATACTCGGGCAGACTGCGGAGGACTTCGATCCGGACCGGGCCATGCTCAGTGACGCGCCGATGTTCGACGCGTTCTACCCCACCGAGTACGAGCCGCTGTCCGACGCGTTGCGTGACCGACGAGTCGATGACGACACGGCGCTGCTTGTCCTGAAGCAAGGCGGGACGACCCTTACGTTCCTCACGATGCAGATGTCGTATCACCACATCGCCCAGGGTGAGTTGGCAGGTGAGCCGTGGATGGTCTCGTTCTGAGTGATCTGCAACACGGGGATCGGTCTGGTCCCGCACGTGAACGGAGCGGTTCACACGTTTACAGAGCAGGGGCTCTATGACGGGCTCTTCCTCATGTACGACTACGAGTCGGGTACACGCTGGAATCACATGACGGGTGAGGCCGTGTATGGTCCGCTCGTCGGTGAGCGGCTCCCGGTCACGAACGTTCTCCATACGACGGTGGAGCAGATTCTCGCAGAGGATCCGGACGCGCTGCTCGCCTGGTCCGAGCACCCGTCCGCGATTCAGCGCTCCGGTGATCGAGGTGGAATCCTGAGTGGGCTTCTCGACCGGATTCTGGACGTCCCGGACATGTTCCCGGCTACCATGGGCAATGAAGACGCTCGTCGGGATCGGATGGAGATGGGCATCGGTATCTGGAAGGGCGAGCAGGCCAAGTACTATCCGTTGCCGGCGGTGCGGGGTCAGGATGATGCACTCATCGATGACTTCGCGGGTGACCGTCTGCTGATCTTCTATGATCCGACGGCCCGGGCCCTCGTCGCAGAGGTCACCGCTGCGGACGGGTACGAGTGGGACGATCGTATCCTCCGTCTTTCCAACGGTGATCGAATCGAGGCGGGCATCCTCTACGATGCGGCCGGACAGCGGAAGGAGCGCAACCGTCCGCTCCAGGTCTTCACACGCTGGTATGGCTTCTCGTTCACCTTTCCTGAGACGCAGGTGTACGAGAGACCGATCTCCTGAATTTGGGGCGCTACGGCAGCACTACGACTCGGATCGAGCCCGTGCGATCATCTTCGCGATCTGAATATCCTGCACCGCGACACCCGTGAGATCGGCCACCGTGATCTGGTCGTCGGAGGTGCGACCGAGGTGCGGATTGGCGACAACCGCGCCGAGTTCGACGATATCACTCCTCGAGATCGAGCCTTCCTCGATCCCGTGGACGCACTCTCCGTACTCGCTGCACTGAGCCACACTGTCGGCAACGACCCGATCGGCCTTTCCGAGTAGCGCTGCCTCCAACTCCTGTTTGCCATCGTCGTCGGACCCCATCGCGGTGATGTGTGTCCCGGATTGGACGTGATCAGCGAGGAGAACCGGAGTGCGTGCGGACGTCGCGGTCACGATGACGCGGCTGTGCTCAGCGAGCTCCTCGACACTGGCCACGGCCCGAATCGAGAGGCCCGCTGCGAGAATCTGTTCACTCCTGGACAGGTCCTCGACCATAGCTTCGACCTTGTCACGGTTCCGACCCCAGACAGCGGCTGATGTCGCCTCCACGACCGAGCAGAGCATTTCAAGCTGCATTCTGGCTTGAACACCGGTGCCGATGACACCGATCTGGTCGACGCAGGATGGCGCGAGATGACGCGCAGCCACGGCGCCGGCTGCGGCGGTGCGCATGTCCGTCAGCCAGCATCGGTCGTGCAGGACGAGCTCGAGCGCCCCCGTGCGCTGACTGAAGACAAGGATTACCCCGTCCGATGGGGAGAGCCCGAGTTTCGGATTCTCATAAAAGCCCGAGGCGACCTTCAGGACCCAGTACTCGTCGTCCGTGACCGAACCGTACTTGATATGCACGTCACCGGGCGGGTTGTCGAAGTGCAGAAAACCGACCGGAGGGACGGTGACCCGTCCGCCGGAGTAGAGGACGAAGCCTGCTTCGATCTCATCGACAAGTCGTTCGGAGTCGAGGAGCGAGCGGATCGCGTCGAGGCTGAGGACGTCGGGCATGATGGAGAGGGTCTGAGAACGGCCGATGACAACATCGTGAACACCGCCAGACCGTCAGGCGCGTGCCGGGGATACGATACCCCTCAGCCCCCGATGGCCGCCACGCGAATGGCGGCGCCGGTCGTCGTGGCTCTACCTTCGCCCAATCCTCCGTCGACCGAGTACCGAGTCCTCATCATGGAGCTGCACAGGATGCGAGCCTCGAGAACGACTGCTGCGCATACGCTTGTTGCCTGCGGGCTTGTCCTGGCGTCGTCGGGATGTGCCGAGCAGGGAGTGTACCCCGACGAGCTGGAGATGACGACGTGGTCCGTCGTGGGTGTAGACCCAGAGACGGGAGACGTAGGGGTGGCGGTGGCGTCTTGTGTCCCCACGCACGGGGACGCTGTAGCCGCCCTGGTGCCGGGCATGGGTGCTGCTGCGACGCAGGCTGGCTTCGACGTAGACAACCGGAACCGTGTCTATGAGGCGATCCAGGAGGGACTCACGGCCGAAGAGGTCATCCTCCGCGTCACCGATGCGGACTGGGACGATCAGCTCGAGCGGCGCCAATACGGCATCGTGACGATGCACGACGGACTCGTCCACGTCGCCGGCTACACGACGCCGCTTCGACAAGGCATCAGCGCGGGGGACGACGGCTTGATCCGCTACGCAGGGGTCATGTCTGACGCCAGCCACGGTGTGAGCTCACAAGGCAACACTCTGGAGAGTGCCGAGGTCGTGAGTGCGCCACTCGATGCGTATCGCTGGGAGGATCCCGCGGGCTTCAACTGGCTTTCGGATCGCCTGATGCGTGCTCTCGAAGCCGGATCGGTGGCCGGTGGCGACGTACGCTGCAACAACGAAAGCGTACGCCAGACCGCGTCCATGGCCGTGATTCTCGTGGCCCGCGGTGGAGATGCTCCGTACGCGACAGCCAGCATCGGTATGACCGACGCGGGTACCGCGAACGCGCCGTGGCTCGCGCTTTCAGTGGCAACCGAGCGAATGGCTGAAAACCCACTGCTCGAGCTTCGTCGTCAGTACGACGAGTGGCGCAGAACTGCGACGGACGATCGGTGACGCCCGCGTGAGCGAGACGCAGTCGAGTCACTTCGAACTCCTCGGTGGCGAGGACGGAATACGGCGACTGGTCGACGTATTCTACGACCGGATGGACAGCGCTCCGGAGGTAGCGGGGATCCGTGCGATGCACCCTCCGGATCTGACCTCGTCGAGGGAGAAGCTCTTCCTCTTCCTGGTCGGATGGACGGGTGGCCCTCCCTTGTATGTGCAACGTCACGGCCATCCCATGCTGCGCCGGCGACACCTCCCGTTTCCCATCGGTACCGCCGAGAGAGACCAGTGGGTCTGGTGCATGGATCATGCGCTCGAGGAGCACGCGATGCCCGACGAACTCCGGGAGCACCTGAGGCTTCGGTTCCGCGCGGTCGCCGATCACATGAGAAATCAAGCTGACTAGATCGCACTCATGCGTCCGAAGCCCCCGAATGTCCGCTTACGCCCCGTCTTCCCTCGGCGGCTCTAGCGAGCTTCGCTGCTGCGAGGGGTCGAGGAGATCCTTGTAGAAATCCCGCTCCTCCTCGAGGCGGTACAGGCGGGAGCTCAGGTCGGCGATCTCATCTCGCAATGCCTCGACCTCTTGTGCTGAGAGTGTGCCGGGTGGAGGCGGTAGCGTTCGCCGCTCGTTGTACTCGGTCACGAGTTTTCCGATCGTCGTCACAACAACGAGAACGATGACAAATTCGAAGACGCCCAGGATACACTCGGTGTCGGGGTAAGAACCCTGCGGAGTACGTGATGATACCGTGCCGCCTCGCGGCGCGCACGGCCGATGTTGCACGCCAGCGTGTTTCGCGGTGTCCGCCTGCGGCGTCGGAGGCCGCAGTTAACGTTCGCGATTCACGTTAGAGGTATGATTCACGCGCTGCCATCACAGAAGGGCGGCACCCTCAGGGGTGCCGCCCTTCGCTGGTGCTCGGCGGTCCTACCGATCGTCGAAGGGACTCAGCTCAGATCGAACCGATCCAGGTTCATGACCTTGTCCCACGCCGCGACGAAGTCATGCACGAACCGAGCTCCGGCATCGTCCTGGCCGTAGATCTCGGCGATCGCACGGAGCTGAGAATTCGACCCGAAGACCAGGTCGACACGTGTGGCCGTCCACGCTACGTCGCCGCTGTCTCGGCTGCGTCCCTCGAAGATGGATTCGTCGTCTGACGCGGCCGACCACGCAGTCCCCATGTCGAGGAGGTTCGTGAAGAATTCGTTCGTGAGCACGCCGGGCCGTTTCGTGAAAACGCCGTGTGTGGAACCCTCGACGTTTGCACTCAGTGCGCGCATGCCACCGACCAGAACCGTCATCTCCGGGGCCGTTAGCGTCAGGAGCTGCGCCTTGTCGACCAGCAGTTCCTCGGCCGACACGGAGTACTCGCCGCCGAGGTAGTTCCGGAACCCGTCCGCGATCGGCTCGAGCACGTCGAACGAATCCGCATCAGTATGCTCGTCTGATGCGTCCGTACGACCGGGCGTGAAGGGCACCACCACGTTGTGCCCGCCATCCTTTGCAGCCTGTTCGACCGCCGCGCAGCCACCGAGTACGATCAGGTCGGCCAGCGAGACCTGCTTGCCGCCCGACTGTGCGCCGTTGAACCCGGCCTGGATCGACTCGAGCGCGCTCAGCACCCTCGCGAGGTTCTCCGGCTGGTTGACCGACCAGTCCTTCTGCGGAGCGAGGCGAATGCGGGCACCGTTGGCGCCTCCTCGCATGTCAGAACCGCGGAACGTGGACGCTGAAGCCCATGCGGTAGCGACCAGCTCGGAAATCGAGAGGCCGGACTGTAGAATCGTCGTCTTGAGCGCCGCGATGTCATCCGCATCGACCAGCTCATGATCGACGGCCGGAACCGGATCCTGCCAGATGAGATCTTCGTCCGGTACCAGCGGACCGAGATAGCGAGCCCTCGGACCCATGTCACGATGTGTCAGCTTGAACCACGCACGGACAAAGGCGTCGGCAAGCTGATCGGGGTTTTCGTGGAAGCGGCGGGAAATCGACTCGTAGATCGGATCCTCTCGCAGTGAGATGTCCGTGGTCGCCATCATTGGGGCATGGCGCTTTGCCGGGTCATGCGCATCCGGTACCGCATCGGCTGCGGCGCCGTCCTGCGGAGTCCATTGCCACGCGCCGGCGGGGCTCTTGGTCAGTTCCCACTCGTGGCCGAAAAGCGTATCGAAGTAGCCCGTGTCCCACTCGATGGGATTCGGTGTCCAGGCGCCTTCGAGGCCACTGGTGATCGTATCCTCACCTCTGCCCGTGCCAAAGCTGTTCTTCCAGCCCAGGCCCTGCTGTTCGATACTCGCGGCCTCGGGCTCGACGCCGACGAGCGCTGCGTCGCCGGCACCGTGTGTCTTGCCGAACGTGTGACCACCGGCGATGAGGGCGACGGTCTCTTCGTCGTTCATGGCCATGCGGCTGAAGGTCTCACGGATATCGTGCGCGGCCTTGAGCGGGTCCGGCTCTCCATTGGGTCCTTCGGGGTTCACGTAGATGAGCCCCATTTGGACGGCCGCCAGGGGGTTTTCCAGGTCCCGCTCTCCAGAGTAGCGCTTATCGCCGAGCCACTCGGTCTCCTTGCCCCAGTAGATGTCACCCTCGGGCTCGAAGACGTCCTCGCGGCCACCGGCAAATCCGAAGGGCTTCAGTCCCATCGACTCGATCGCACAATTCCCGGCGAAGATCATGAGGTCGGCCCAGGAAATCTTGTTGCCGTACTTCTG